>JAXLXF010000006.1:0-301056 GCA_046328125.1 Chloroflexota bacterium | reverse complement strand
AGCCGGAGCACCGCGCGGGCGAGGGGACCTGCATCGACCTGGCCCTGCTGTTCGCCGGCTGCCTGGAGCACCTCGGATTCCAGCCGCTCGTGGCGATCCTGGATCTGGGGACCTGGCGGCATGCGCTGGTCGGCTGCGCGCGCGGGACGGAGCCCGGCCTGGAGCCGCTGATCCTGGATGCCAACCGGCTGCGGGCCGGCGCGCTCTGGGTCGATCCGACCGGCTGCACGCGCGACCCGGCCTGCCGCCTGCCGTTCGACGCAGCCTGCCGCGAGGCCGCCTTCCTCCTGGAGAGCCGCCCGCTGGTGTTCGGGCTCGACGTCGTGGCAGCCCGGAACGACAGGATCGTGCCGTTGCCGTTCGCGGGCACCCCGCGCTGGAGCACCGCCGCCAGCGAGGCGCTCGCGGCGGCCCGGGCGTACGCCGAACGCGCACGGACGGACCTGAGCACGGTGCCGTTGCTGCTGGGCCTCCTCAGCCTGCACGGCGGGCTGACCCGCGAGGTTGTCGGCGCGCACTACGCTCGGATCGACGCACTGGTCGCCCGTCTCGCGGCCGGGCTACCGCCGCGACCGCAGGTGATGCCGAGCGCCGGCTATCGCGACGTGCTCGGTCTGGCCGAGGCGCAGGCGAAGAATGAGGGGTCGCCGCTGATCCTGGAGGATCACCTGCTTCATGCGCTCTTGCGGACGCCAAGCACGGCGCTCGATCGCGCGCTCGGAGCGCTGGGCATCGACCGTCAGCAGCTTGTGGCGACGTTGCGAGGGCTGCGGCGCGGCGGCTCCTCCGGTCCGACGTCCAGCTACTCAGTGCTGTCGGACTTCCTGCCGAAGCCGTGAGGGCGGCCAGTCGCTCGGCTACTGCTGGGTGATGACCAGGTTGTCGAAGCGCACCTCGGCGCTGGACAAGATCGGTGCCGCGATGCCAAGCTGCACCTGTCCGCCGCCCCCGCCGTACTGGCCGGCGTAAAGCTCCTGGCCGTTGACGGCGAAGGTTACCCGCCGATTCGTGCAGCTCAGCTCGACATGGTTCACCGCGTTGTCCGTCCGAATGGCCGGCGACGCCTGGTCAATCGGCACATTGATCTCGGTGGGGAACCCGTACGCGCGCCCCGGGTCACCCATGCGCAGGATCGAGAATTTGCCAGTCTCCGGCGTCAGGCTGAGGGCGAAGGCGCCGAGGCGATCAGGGCAGGAGATGAGGACCTCGACGCCGCTCGGACTGTTGGCGATGTGGGCATCGACGGCGATCGTGACATCGCCGAACCGCTGCATCGTCTTCACGGCACGCCATGCCCGATCACCCGTCATGAAGAACGGGTCGATCTGCGGCCGGACCCACAGCTCACCATCCTTGAAGCCGGCCGCGCCGTTCCCGTCCGTGGGCGGACCGCGCTCCGCGACGCTCCCCATCCCTCTGGTGATGCCATCAGACAGATCGATCGCCAGGCTCGCCGGGCCGTCGAACGACTCGCGAAGTAGGACGGTACCGGCTGGTGGCGGCGGCGATGGCGTCGGTGCGACGGTCGCCTCAGGCGTTGCGCTCGGCACGAGCAGCGTCGACGTCGGGAGCAGCGTTGACGTCGGAGGCGCGGTTGGGGCGACCGTCGGCACAGGCGGCGCCGTGAAGGTGGGGGCTATGAGGGCCGGCGGCGTCGCCGTCCGCACCGGCGTCGGCAGGAATTCAGGCGCGAAGGTTGCCGTTGGTGGCCGAGTCGCCGCCGACACAGCGGTTGGCGTTCCGCCTGAGCTCGCGGACGACTTCGGCCAGGCCAGCCAGATGCCGGCCAGGATGATCAGCCCGACGACGATCGGCGCCAGCAGCGACAGCGCCAGGCCCGGCCGCTCCCGCACCGAATCGAGCAGCGAGCGGTCCAGGTGGCGCGTCTCGTCGAGCGGGGGCTTCGGCGCGGGGGTCGGACGTGGCTGGGGCGGAGGAGGCGTCGGGCGTGGTGTCGGTGGCGGCGGCGTCGGGCGCGGCGTCGGGCGCGGCAGCGGGTTGGGGTTGAGACCCCAGTCGCTGTCGGAGCGGCGGGCTGGACCCGACTGCTGTCGGGCTGGCACGGCCTGCGCCAGCGCCTCCACGAACGCCGTGGCGGACGGAAACCGTTGCTCGGGCTGCTTCGCAAGCTGGCGCAGCAGCAGCCCCTCGACTAGTGGCGACAGGTCCGGGCGCAGCACGGTCGGCCGGGGCGGCGGCTGGTTGACCTGGGCGTACATGATCGCCTGGGAGTTGGACCCGGTGAACGGGACCCGCCCGGTGACAAGCTCGTACGCCACGATCCCCAGCGCGTACAGGTCTGAGCCCGGCCCGTGCTCGGCACCCATGATCACCTCGGGCGCCAGGTACTCCGACGTCCCCACCAGCATGTTCGTGCCGGTCAGGCGCGCCTCCTCGGCCGCCCGCGCGATCCCGAAGTCCACGAGCGTCACATGGTCGTCGGCATCGACGAAGACGTTGCCCGGCTTCACATCGCGATGGGCTACTCCGCGCCCGTGCGCGAAGTCCAGCGCGGCGGCGAGCTGACGCAGCAGGTGCACCGTCCGATCCAGCGGCACCGGCGCGTCCTCGCGCATGACCTGGCCGAGCGAGCGGCCGGTCAGCAGCACCATCGCGATGTAGTGGGTGCCGTCGTAGTCGCCAACGTCGTGGACCCGCACGATGTTGGGGTGCTCGAGCTCGGCCGCCAGCCGCGCCTCGCGCTCGAACCGCTCGACGAAGGTCGGGTTGGCCGCGAGATTGGCCGGCAGCACCTTGATGGCGCGCGGCTGGCGCAGTCGGCGGTGGGTGGCACGATAGACCACGCCCATGCCACCGGCCCCCAGCCGCTCGTGCAACTCGTATGGCCCCAGGAGCCGCCCCACGAACGGGTCCATCATCAGCGGCTCGCAGTGCGGGTGAGCGCGTCGCGGATCGCCTGCGGATCGAGCGAGCCAGCGTCGCCGATCGCCCTGACCAGCCAGTTCACCGCGTCCTCGGCCATCTGGCCGTCCAGTCCAGACCTGTCCTGCTGGGAGCAAACGGGATCGCGCGGGGGCATGTTGACGAACACGAACGGACCGACCGCGCGCGCCACGTCGACGTTGGTGCAACCATCCGCGAGGATGACCGGCGTGCCGAGCTTCTGGAAGATGTTGGCGGCCGCCCACGTGCTCGGGTTACCGCTGTCGATGATGGCCGCGACCACGTGATCGTCCTGGACGAGGCTGGTGGCCGACGTGCCGCTGTTCACGAGGCTGCCACCATCGTCGCGGAGCGCGAGTCGATACCGGGGAGCGCTCCCTCCGTCGGCGGCGTTCGCCCGGTCGATCGCCCGCTCGACAGCCTGCCGGGCCGCGATCGACCTCGGCGCTGTCGCAGACCAGGTGGCCAGCCCGACGGTGACTGGCGAGGCCGAACCGCCCTGAGCGACGTTGCCCGTGGTGGCTGGCGATCCAGCTACGGTGGTCGTCGGGGACGTCGCGGGAGTCGTTGGTCCCCGCGTTGCTACCGCTACAGCGGTCGGCGTGCCGCCTTGGCTCGTGGACGACGTCGGCCAGAAGAGCCAGATGCCGGCCACGATGATCAGCCCGACGACGATCGGCGCCAGCAGCGATAGCGCCATGCCCGGCCGCTCCCGCACCGAATCGAGCAGCGAGCGATCCAGGTGGCGCGTCTCGTCGAGCGGGGGCTTCGGCGCGGGAGTCGGACGTGGCTGGGGCGGAGGAGGCGTCGGGCGTGGCGTCGGTGGTGGCGGCGTCGGGCGCGGCGTCGGGCGCGGCAGCGGGTTGGGGTTGAGGCTCCAGTCGCTCTCGGAGCGCCGGGGCGGACCCGATTGCTGTCGGGCTGGCACGGCCTGCGCCAGTGCTTCCACGAACGCCGTCGCGGTGGGGAACCGCTGCGTGGGCGCCTTCGCAAGCTGGCGCAGCAGTAGCCCTTCGATCAGCGGCGAGAGGTCCGGGCGGAGCGCGGTCGGCCGAGGCGGCGGCTGGTTGACCTGGGCGTACATGATCGCCTGGGAGTTGGACCCGGTGAACGGGACCCGCCCGGTGACAAGCTCGTACGCCACGATCCCCAGCGCGTACAGGTCTGAGCCCGGCCCGTGCTCGGCACCCATGATCACCTCGGGCGCCAGGTACTCCGACGTCCCCACCAGCATGTTCGTGCCGGTCAGGCGCGCCTCCTCGGCCGCCCGTGCGATCCCGAAGTCCACCAGGGTGACGTGGTCTTCGGCGTCGACGAAGACGTTGCCCGGCTTGACGTCACGGTGGGCCACACCACGCTCGTGCGCGAAATCCAGCGCGGCGGCGAGCTGGCGCAGCAGATGCACCGTCCGGTCCAGCGGCACCGGCGCATCCTCGCGCATGAGCTGCCCGAGCGAGCGGCCGGTCAGCAGCACCATCGCGATGTAGTGGGTGCCGTCGTAGTCGCCGACGTCGTGGACCCGCACGATGTTGGGGTGCTCGAGCTCGGCCGCCAGCCGCGCCTCGCGCTCGAACCGCTCGACGAAGGTCGGGTTGGCCGCGAGATTGGCCGGCAGCACCTTGATGGCACGCGGCTGGCGCAGCCGGCGGTGCGTGGCGCGATAGACCACGCCCATGCCACCGGCCCCCAGCCGCTCGTGCAGCTCATATGACCCCAGGAGCCGCCCCACGAACTGATCCACGAGCCCTCCGGATGTCACGGCGCGGCCACCATCATACTGGCATGACGCCGCCCAGCACAGGCCACCCGTCGCCAATCGTGCGAGGCCCGGGACGGACATCGCGAACCGGACCGTACACTGCGCCGCTGCCGGGGGCTCACCAGACGCGCCACCGCGGCTTCGGTGCGGGCTCGGGCGGCTCGGGCGGCCGGGCCAGCTCTGCCTGGATGCGCCGCTCGATCCGCTCGGCAAGTGGATCGAGCATCTCGGGCTGGAGGGTGTGGGTTTCATATTCGGACGCGTACAGCTTCACCACCACCGGCCCGACGACCATGCGCAGGGAGTAGGCCGCGTCTCCGATGTACACGTCGTCCACCATGTTCAGCCGGTCCCAGGTGCCGTCGAAGAGGTGACAGTCGCCGCCGATCAGTAATGGATGACCCTGTCCCATCCCAGGACTCGCAGTCAGCGCTTTGCGATGGTAGGCGATGGCCGCCTCAGCGTTGGGAAACTCCCAGCGGAAGTCGACGAGCCGTGAGATCGGGCCGCCCCGAGGCCCCTGCCACTCCGTCCAGCCGGACGCCAGGCCGCCGTATTGTCGAAAGTCGGCCTGGTCGCGCGGGTCTGACCCGGCGTCCCGATGGTCGTACAGCATCGTCATGCTGTCCGGGAGGTCGCTGGCCTCCAGAAAGTACCGGAGATACCGATCTCGGGCCGGCGTCGTCCGCGCAAGGCGTCCTGCAGGGTGACGGGACGTCGTGGTGGCGGCGACGTCGATCGCCAAAGGCTCGGGGCCCCACAGCCAGTGCTCCGAGCTACCCGTCCGCCGGTTGTCGATCACGAGCAGCAGCCCGGGCTCCACGAGCTCGGCGCGGTTGCGGCTGCCCAGATACTCGTCCAGCGCAGCCTGGGCACTCGGCGAGAGCGGATCCGGTGGCGCCTCAGGTGGGCCTGCGCGGAGGATCTGCTGGCTCCCTCGGTTGAGCGAGAAGATCCGCCGGGCCAACGCCGACGTCTCAGGGTGGCGTCCCGCGAGCGCGAGCAGGAAGCTCTGGGTCAGATCGTCAGCCAGCTTGGCCGTCTGCCCGCCGTCGACCCATGCTCGGTTCTGCCGGAGCGTCGCCCGCTGCACGCGCTGCCGCGTATCCACGTAGACAATCAGGTCGATCGCATCCTGGTACCCGCCCGGCTTGAGCCTGATCGCCTGCCACCCGCTGCCGAGCGTCGCGCTCCGACCGGTCTCGTGCACGCCGAACCATTGGAAGAAGTCAGACCGTTCGAGATCGCTCCAGGCCATCAGGCCGTCCACCTGCCCACCGTCGCCCTGCGCTGCAGCGCGACGGGTGAGCTTGTTCATCAACCACGTCATGCCCGAGCCTCCTGCCCCTCGGCTGCCGGCGCGAGCCCGGCCTGAGCGGCGCGACGATCCTCGATGCTACGGGACCAGGAAGAACGATTCCATGAGCGCGGCCAGCGCCGCCGCGTTGGCCAGGGCGGATTCGTTCGGCACTTCAACCTCTAGCGAGCATGTCAGCGTGCCCGACGTGGCCACGACGAAGTAGGCGAAGAACGGGCCGTTGTCGTCGGTGGCCTGCACCAGGGCGGCGGCATTGCTCTCGGCGTTCCGGGTCGGGGCCACCGTGATCGATCGTACCTGGGTCGGCCCCTCAATCCCCGCGTGGAAGTACTGGAGCCGCTGCTTCAGCGCTGTCGCGGCATCGGGCGCGGCCGGCAATCGGTACAGCAAGCCGGAGCCATCGTCTGAGTCCGGGGTGATAATCGCCGCGTATGGAAACTCCCGGTCCGGTGTCTGGGGGTTATCGAAGTCGACGGCCCAACCGGCCGGCAGTCGGAGCCCGGCTGGCGAGGGACATCTTGACGCCTGCCCCTGGGAGACTGACACACCCATCGGCGACGCGGCAGACGCGGTATCAGCAAGCAGCAGGGACGAGACCATCAGCGCGCCGATGGCGATGGGCGCCACGACCGACCGTCGCACGATGAGCCTGTCAGACACGGCGGTGAGCGCAGAAGTGAGTGACATCTGTGGACCTCCATCGTGCTCTATGCGGGCGAGCCGCCGGGATCTCGCAGGCGAGCGCGGCGAGACTCCCGGGCGGCTCGGAGCTCGACTCAGAAGGCCGCTGGCCCGCCGCCGACGAACGTCGGCCAGGGCGTCGAGCAGCCGTCAACAACCTGCAGCTGGACCGTCGTCGGCTGGCCCGGCGTCGGCCGGCGGACGACGATCGTCGTGGACTGCGGGCTGCCCGCCAGCGACACATTGCCCGGCGCCGACACCTGCTGGCTGCCGACCTCGACGACGGCGTTGTCGAGCCGCGTGAACGTCAGCGACTTCAGCGCATTCGTCTGAAGCGACGGTGAGGTGGTCGAGGTGATCGTCACGCGCAGGCGGCCATCGCCGGTCGGGGCCGTCTGCAGACTCACCGGTGGGCGCTGCTCACAGGAGGCCGTCGGTGGCGGCGCCGATCCGCTCGCCTCGAACGCCCCGATGTCGCAGCGTGCCCCCTGGGGCCGGGGCTGCCCGCGCTGGTCCATCGACGGGCAGCCAGTGTTCGTGCCGCCGTCCAGAGCCGGGCTGCTCGCGAGCAGGGCGTGGGTCTGGGTCGGCCCGCCGTTATTCGCGAGCGGCCCGATCTGCGCGGGCTTCGCCGGCAGGTCGCCCGGTCCGGTCAGGCCGCACGAATTGTCCGAGTCGAGATTGTTGCCCTGGGTGGCGATGGCGCCAGTGCAGTTCTTGCCGGTGTTGTTCGCGATGAGCGTGTTCTTCGCCGAGACCCCGGCGGTGCTCGCGATAATGCCGTCCTGGTTGGCCGCGATCGTCACGTTGAGCAGGTCCACGGCGCCGCCCGTGTGCCCGATGCCGGCCGAGCCGCCGGCATTGCTGCTGATCGTGACGTTTGTGAGGCTGGAGCGGACGGCCGCCGGCGTCGACTGATTGCCGCCGCGCCCGTTGATGTAGGCGGCGATCGGGCTGGTGTTGCCCGTGATCGCGACACGATTCAACGTGGCCACGCCGCCGTTCTGCATCCCGCCGGCACCGCTGGCGGCCTGGTTGCCGTCGATCGCGACCTCGGTCAGCGTGATCCGCGACGAGGTCCCGCTGCCCTGGAACAGGTTGGCGATGCCGCCGTGGGCCGGCGCCGAGTTGCCCCGGACGCCGCCGCCCGACATCGTGACGGTGCCGGTCGAGTTGGCGATCCCGCCACCCTGGGCGTCGGCGCCACCACCGGTCACCTGATTGCCGGTGATCGTCACGTTCCCGAGCTCGATCTGCCCGGCGCCGGTGTTGTGGATGCCGCCGCCCTGAGCATTCTCTCCCGACGCGGTGTTGTTCGAGATGGTCACCGCGTCCAGGATCGCGTTGGCGCCGACGCTGGCGATGCCGCCGCCGTGCGCGCTCGGGCCGGTGGCGGTGTTGCCGGTGATCGTCATCGTGTTGAGGTTGGTGATGCCGCCGGTCAGGATGCCGCCGCCGATCGCCGCCCGGTTGCCGCTGATCGTGACTCGGAGCATGGTCGCCTTGCCGCTCGGGGCGATGCTGACGCCACCGCCCCCACTGGAGCTGTCGCCGTTGGTGTTGTCGGCGATCGTCGTGTCGGTCATGATGAGCTCGCCTCGGCTGACCTGGATGCCGCTGAACGCGTTGCCGCGCACCGCGCCGCCGACCACGGTCAGCTTCGAGGTCGGGCCGGAGGTGACCAGGCCGGTGCGGCTGTTCGCCTGGACGGTGACCCCTTCGAGACGGGCGTTGCCGGTCGCCAGGTTGTAGCCGTCGCCGGTGTTGTTGCTGATGCTGCCCTGGATGAACGTGACCGGCGTAGGCGACTTGCCGGCGTTCGCCAGCGTCAGGCCGACGCCGCCAGTGCCCGTCGCGTTGGTGGCCGTGTTCTGGCTGACCGTGACCCCGGTCAGGGTGGCGTAGCTGTCGCGGAAGAAGAGGCCGCCGGCGTCTGGTGCGGTGTTGCCGCTGACGGTGCCGCCGTTCATGATCAGCACGGCGCCGGGATCGTTGTGGAGGCCGCCGCCGACGCCGCTGGTGGAGAGGTTGCCGGTGATGCTCACATCCTGCAAGGTGAGCGCCGTGTTGCTGTTCTCCAGGCCGGCCCCGATCGCATTCCGCCGGTTCGAGTTGATCGAGGTGCCGCTGATGGTGACAGGACCGTTGCCGCCCACTGCGACGCCGCCGCCGTTGTTCCTCGCCACCGTGCCGCCCGACACCTGGGTCGTCTTGCCACTGACGCCGCTCAGCGCCAGGCCCATCCCCGCGTTGTCCGTGATCGTGACGCTGTTCAGCGTGCTCGCCATCGCCGAGACGCCGAACGCATTGTTCGAGGACGTGGCGCCGTTCACGGTGCTGTTCCCGACGCCGAGGCCGCCGCCGGGGCTGTTCTTGACGGTGACGTTGGAGAGCGTGCCGCCGTCGACCACGACCAGGCCGTTGAACGTGTTGGTGACGCTGACGTTGGTCAGCGTGGCCGGCCCGGCGATCGAGATGCCGGCGGCGCCGGCCCCGTCGACTGTGGTGTCGCTGATGGTGACCTGGCCGGGGAAGGTCGCGCTGATCCCGTCGTCCCCAGCATTCTTGACGGTGACCTGCGAAAGCTCCGACCCGCCGACGAGCCGGATCCCGTCATCACCGCAATCGGTCGCGGTCACGCGCGTCAGGGTCAGGCGGCCGGCTATGCACCAGGCGCCCGGCTGGCCGACGACCGTCACGTCGGACATCCGCAACGAGCCGCCGGTGCCACCGGCCGTCAGGCTACCGTTGATGATCGTGCTGGCCTCGCCGCCGCCGACGATCGTGAGAGCGACGCCGAACCCGAGGTTGTTGCCTGGATAGCTGCCGGGCGGCAGGGTGATGGTGGATGCCCCGCCGAGCACGTCGGCCTGGTCGACGGCAGCCCGGAGTGTGCACTGCTCGCCGGGGTCGTCACTGCTGTCGCAGATGCCGTCGTCGTGGTGAATATCGCCGACGTCGCCGGCAGTGTTGACCGTGAAACTGGCCGCCAGTGCGGCGCCGCCGTCCGGCGGCGCCAGCAGCAGGATCGCGTTCACCGCCATAGACAGCCCGATTGTCAGCCAGAACCGTGCTTGCACGCCGTCCTCCATCCGACGCTCGCCTGGCGGTCCGGAACTGCTCGGCGCTCGCTGCTTGCGTGTGCGCCGCCGCTCCGATCGGCCTCTGGTGATGCGTCCCCCGTGATTCCGAGCGCGGCCAGCGTTTGTCGGTGCGCTCACACGGATGCCGCCGACGACAGCACTTCTCGCAGGGGATCGGGCCGATTCATCAAGCTGCGAGGAACCGTGCACCGTGCCGCATGACCCACGGAGGTCATGCCGATGTCTCACCACACGTCGCCGCAGCGTCCGTGCTCTCGCGGCCGATGGCGCTGGCTCGCGGCCGTCGCTCTGATCGCGGTCGGGCTGGTCACCAGGTGCGCGAGCCTGTCGCCTGCCCCGGCACCCACGTCGACGACCGCTCGGCCAACAGCGACGCCCGACGCGACGCTGACGAGGATCGGCCTGCTGGTCCCCCTCAACGGCCCGAACGCGGCGCCCGGCCGGGCGCTCCGGCAGGGAGTGGAGCTCGCGATGATCCGGACGGGTGCCCGGCGGCAGTATCAGCTCGTCGTCGAAGACGAGAGTGGCGCACCCGGCAGCGCGGCACTGGCCCGTAAGCTGGTCGAGCAGGACCAGGTCGTCGTGGCGATGATCGGCATCGGGTCAGCCCAGCCGTCGGCTCCGGCCCAGATCTTCCAGGCCGCGCATACCCCGGTGGTCGGGTGGTACTGCATGCGCGATCTGTTCGACGGCCCTGGCCCGAGCGACTTCATCCTGGTGCCGCAGGAGACGTTCGAAGTGTACTGTCCCGAGCAGGCATCGGCTGACGGCGCGCGCATCTACGGCGAGGACACGATGGGCTGGATACTGCGCGGGCTCTCGGCCGCCGGCACCGACAACCCCCGGGCGATCCGGGATGCGCTGCGTCGCCTCCCGTACCGGTAGGGGGGTGGCCTGAGTGCGCTACGCGGGTGGGGTGCTCACGAGATCCGCGCGCTCTGCGGAGGTCGCGGCCGACGCCTCGCGATAGCTCCGCCCGAACCGCGCCGTGAGGCGCCGATCGACGGCCCGTGCCCATGACCTCACCGATACGGCGGGCGGGCTACCATCACGCTGTTTCTCGCCGTAGTCCCAAAGCGTGGTGTCGCCAATCAGGCGGTCCCGGAACGCCGGGTAGTGATCGAGCAGTGCCGTGTCGATCCGACCGCTGCCGAACGGCCGATCCATCAGATCGTGGAGCGGCGCGAACGCCTCTGCGATCCAGGCTGCCTGGGCCGGCTGCCGCGCCGCGTACCCAGCCTTGAGGACCTGGACGCGCACCGGATTGGTGGCGCGCCAGGGCGGCGCCCAGAGCTCCAGGTACGTCTGCTCCAGGCGCCGGGCCAGGTCACGCAACGGCGTATCGTAGTCCGCGGATGACAGTGAGTGTCCCGCGTGGGGCAGCGGCCTGATCATGAGCACGGTCCGGAAGGCGAAGGCGATCATCTGGTGCGGCGGGCTGTCGAGCGCAAGCTGGCAGGCCGGGCTGGCGGACGGCGCAGGCGGATTGTCCAGCGATCCAGGCGCCGACCGACAGCGGTCCGGGCCGGAGCACAGGATCTCCGCGAGCGGCAGCACGATCGTCGCATCGTCGAGTCGCTGACCGCCGTGCGCTCGCACAGCCCCGACGATGCGATCGACCGGCGCGTGGCCGATTCGGCCCAGGAAGCAGAGGCACAGGTCGGCATCGAGATACCCCGCGTAGTGCAGCCGTCCGAACGCTTGCTCGACCGTCGACTCGCCCCCGCCCCCGATCATGTCGGTCCAGGTGCCGTCGATCGGGTTCTGCGCCTGCCCCGTGCGGTCCGGCGTGATCCAGCGAAGGATGTCGGTCACAGCATCGGGCACGGCAAGGGCGGCCGGGGTGAACCAGCCCAACTGCCTGCAGATCTCGTAGTGCTCGGCGGGCGTCTTCCCGTTGCCCAGGATCATCTCGATTGGCAGGGGCGCTCTCATGGAAGAGACCTCCGATTCACGATCCGCTCGGAAAGGGCGCGGCGGCTTCCGGGCGGTCCGGCTCCAGGCTCGTCAGCGTCCACGCGAGGTCGGCCGTCCCGTGCCAGCGGCCGAATGGGCCGTCGTACGTCAGCCCAAACCAGATCCGGACGGTCTGTTCGGGGAGCGGCTCGGGCGGATCAGTGTGGACACGAAAGCGCATCTCGGCGTCGTGGATCGCGAACGTCAGACCGTCCTTCGGCGGCCAGCCGTGCTCCGCTTTGACCATCAGCAGTACCAGCTCGCAGGTCCGTCGCACGATCTCGCGGTCTGTCCCCGGCTGCCCATCGACCGGCGTCGGCGCCGGGTCGGGCGCGGGCATCGCCGTCTCGGGGACCGGGAATGCTGACGGAGGAAACGCCGAGATGGGCTTCCTGAGGCGCTGGACGAGCGATTCGACGTCGTCCCATGGCATCAGCCTGAGCATCGGAAACATGTCGCCGGAGGCCCTGCGCTCGATCTGGTCGATCAGCCCGCGAGCCACGCGCTCGGCCTCGGCGCGACCACTCGGCGTGGCCACCTCGCCGTCGCCGACCCGCAGGAGGTACGCCCAGCGACGAGGATCGGCCTGCTCGTCGCCGAGGCTGCGCACCACGACGTAGGCGAGGCTCGCGCGCGTTTGTGCACAGACCTCGAACCGCTCGGGCTCGGCAGCCTGATCTGCGCCCCGAATCGGCGTCGCCGTACCGCCCCGAAACGGCGGCCCGAGCGAGATCTGAAGCTCACCCGGCCCTGCCTGCTCGACGGCGAGGACGGTAGCCGAGCAGCCGCCGTCGAGCACGTGTCCGGCGATCTCGGCCCAGCCCAGCGCGAGATGATGCTCCTCGAAGCAGGCAGCGTAGTACTCGGGGCTGCCCCGCTCGGGGATCGGTCCAAGCAGGCGCTCCAGCTCGTCCAGCGAGGGCAGCGAGGTCTGCTCGGCGCTCGCCCGCAGCAGCGGCTCGATCTGCGCGAGCTCGGCCTGGCTGAGCGATTCGACCAGGGCCGGCTGCATCGTCTTAACGACGTCGAGCCGCACGCTGCCGTCGGGCAGTACCTGCTCCTCGACGATGTCGCTCGGAGCGGTGGATGCCGGCAACAGCCGTGCCACCACCTGCGTGAACCCGTCGTCCAGGTCGAACGGCGTCAGCTCCAGCACGATGTAGGAGGTCGACGCGACGACGCCCAGCCAGATCACATGCAAGCTGGGCGAGGGGTACGGGAATCGCGAGTCCGGATCGAGGAGGCGCACCGAGACCCTGCACGTTGGCTGATCGCCTGGCGGGCGCGAGGGCCAGACCTCGTACCAGCAGCGCGTGATCCGCGCGGTCCGCGCCCCCGGGTCGAACAGCGGCAGGCCAGCTTGCAGCTCCGGCAGCAGAAGCGGCTGCTGTTCCATCTCCGTCACTCCTTGAGAGGCCGATCCGGGCCAGACTGATCTGGCTGCAGGACGTCAGCCCGCCCTGCTGGTGCCCCCGAGTATCCGACAGCCTCGACGGCGCCGACCAGCACGAGGCAGCGTGTCCCAAGCCGGGCGGCCGATCGTCAGTTCCACCACCGTTGCGGCCTGCGCCGGCGAATCTCGCAGCCACCGCCGTCGATTGCGCCGAGATCGTCGTCCGGGTCAGGTCGACCCATAGCAAGCGCCACAGGCCTGCGAGATTCGACGACCACGCGAGCATGAACAAGCAGGTGGTGCCCGCTCGTGCCCGCGCCACCCCCGCGCCACCCAAGAACGACGATCGTGGAGCGCTGTGATGACACATGTCGATGACCAGACGTTTTCGAGCCTGTTCCTCGCGGACGGCGATCTCCCTGCCCGGATGCGGATGTACGCGGACGGTCGGGGCGGATTCGTCGAGGAGAGCGATCAGGCCTTTCGGCGGTACGGCGGCCTGCGCGTGGGGATGACGAAGTGGGAGGCGCCTGTAGGGGTCACTGGACCGTATGACGCCGTGGTGGACATCCGCTGGCTGTTCCCATCCGCGCAGGGGGCGACGCACTACCACCTCGACACGCTCCAGATGAAGGCCGAGGGCAAGCCGGAGAACACTGCCGCGCCGACGATCGGCTCCCACTGCCACGTCTACAGCTATTCGTCCGGCGGGCCGCTCGGCATGGCCCGGGCCATGTTTGGGGCGGCCGGGCTGCAAGGCACGTTGACAGATCGCGGCCAGCCCGTTGCACCGATCACCGCGCATTCGATCGAGGAGACGATCGCGCGGATGCCGCACGACGGCTTCATCTACCTCTTCACCGTCGGGTCCGTCCCGGTGAAGCTGTTCGTGATGCTGAAGCAGGGCGTGTCGACCGTCGATCCAGCGACCGGGCAGCATCACGCGCACGCCCTGGCCCGGCGGGCGGTCGAGCGTGTCAACGCGGCGGGACTGGGAGCCGGCCGGAGCTGGTGGCAGAAGCTGTTCCGATCCTGACGCACCAGCACTGGTCTGGCGGATGGTCGCCGGAGCTCGAACCGGTGCTCACAGGTCATCCGGTCGACGACTCGTCTCGGTGCGGTCCTGCGCGACCACCTGCCGCGCGGCATGGGCTCCAAGACGCAGCGCAAGAAGCATCTCGAAGATTGAGACGAATGATGGGCACCGTTTGGTCCCTATTGCACACTGAGTGGAGACCTGGGTATTGCCTGGCAGGCAAAAACTGGCCTAAACTGCTTTTGGAGCCTGGAGTCCCGGCGCGGCTTCCATGGCAGCGGATCCCGGACGAACGCAACAGAATTAGCGGAAAACCCCCTACCCGCGGTAGCTTCCTTGGCATGGAAGAGGTCAGGGGTTCGATTCCCCTCAGGTCCACCAACGCGACAGCACGAACCCCCTTCGGGGCTTTTTTCTTCGAGTAGCGTTGCAATCGGGACGGCCGGCACAGACGGCTTATGTAGCACTGATGCGATCTGCCCACTTCCATAGTGGGGAAGTGGGCGCGGGTCGGGGCAATTCTAGCCTCGCCAGGCGGACTGATCGTCATGGTCCCAAGCCCCCTTCCCTGGATCCGTTGTCTGAGCGAATTTCGCCCTGGGGTTGCCTGCTAGGCAATACCCACCGAAGGGCGGACCTGCGAGGATGAGAGGATCGCCACGACGCGCCCCTCCGGGAGCAGATGGTTCGCGTGGTCGCCCACTGAAAGAGTGAGTTGCGGCGCTGTGAGGTTGACGTCCGCCTCCCGCCATGGCCCTGAATGCGTTGTCCTCTGGGAGTGTGCCCCGCGGGTTCCCCGACGCGGTTGCCCATAGTCTCCGCCGTGACGCGGACGGCGATCGCCACCGTGGTTCACCGTGGGATAGTCGGTCGGCCGTCTGCGAGATGTCGGCGCCCCTCTGGCATCGGTTACGAGCGCGCAGCGTGAACTGCGCGATGGACGAGGAGTACCGCCGATGCACCCTTACTGCGATGGTGCCGTCTCGAGCTGCGATCGACCGACAAACGGCCGGCGCCCCGTCCCGGTGGCGCACGCTGCGCTCGCGCTCGCGGCGCTTGGCCTGGTCTGCTGCGCCACATCGGCGCCGTCAGAAACCGCGACACCAACGATGCCAGCACCGCGCGTGACGCCATCGCCGACCACATCCCCCGTACCGACGGCTCGGCCGGGCGTCACGAAGGGCCCGGCCGACGTGTACGTCCCCCGGGCGACGACGCCTCCAATCCCGGGCGGCGGCCCGGTCCGCCAATGACGGACAAGAGGCAGGTGGCGAGGACCCAGAGCGACATTCCGCGATCGAGCGGGCCCCCTTCGCCCGAGCCCTGTGCTACAACGCCGAATCGGGGGGAGCATGGCTGAACACGTCAGGATCGGCAGCGTGCGGATCGGTCTGGCGTCGCCCGACCGGCTCCGCGCCTGCTCATCCGGCGAAGTGACGCGCGCCGAGACCTTCAACCCCGTGACCGGCCGGCCGGCGCTGGGCGGCCTCTTCTGCGAGCAGATCTTCGGCCCGACGACCGGACGTGCCTGCCCCGCCGACCAGTATGGGATCCATCGCTGGGACCGACCAGATGAAGAAGCCGGGCCGCTCGCAGCCTGCGCGGCCTGCGGCGACCGGTTGACGGCTGAGGCGGCTGAGCGGGCCTGGTGCGAGCGGCGAGAGCGGCTCGGCCACGTCGAGCTCGCCACGCCCGTGCCCCATCCGTGGTACGTCGAAGACGACGGATCGCCGATCCCACTGCTCCTGAATCTGTCAGCCGAACGGATCCGACGGATCGTCTGCGATCGCCAGGTCTGGATCACCCACGTCGACGAGGGTGCGCGGGATCGCGCCATCGCCGCGATCTGGGGCGATCTCAGGCAGCGGCAGGAGGAGGAATCGCGCCGCGAGGCGGCCCAGCTCAGCAGCCTCATGGCCAGCGACCTGGCGCAGATTGCCCACCTGGAAGCCGAGCACCGGTTGCTGGTAGCGGCGGCGTACGCGGCTGAGTCGGTCGAGGCGTGGATCGCCGAGGTCGATCGGCGCCTGCGGCCGACGGCAGCGGGCGAGCGACTCGAGCAGTTAATTCGAGAGCTCCACCTGCGCCAGGCGTATCTGCTCCGCACGCGGCCCGAGCGACTGTACGCCGGCCCGAAAGCCGCGCGCATGACGCGCCGATTGCATACCTCGCCGCTTGGCAACTGGTACCGCGCGCGGCTGGCCGAGCCGCAACGGCGGGTCGAGGCGGCCGAAACACGGCTTCGCGCGGAGTCTCCCTTCGATCGGGACGCCGCGAGCAGGCGAGCCAGCGAGCAGGACCAGGTGGTCCGGCACCTGAAGGTCGGCCCTGTCACAGACGAGGCCGTGCTTCGGGCTCTGGATGTTGCGATTGGCGACGCCGAGCGCTTCTTCGCCGTGAAGACCGGCTCGGCGGCGATCTACGATCTGCTGCGACGGCTGGACCTGGACGACCTGGCTCGGCAGCTCGACGACGAAGAGTACAGCCTGCTGGTGGCCGGCGAGACGTGGCGAGCAGATTGGACGCGGCGCCGGCGGCAGCTCGTCGAGGCGCTGCGCCGGTCCGATCAGCGCCCAGAGTGGCTGATGCTGGCGGTCGTGCCGGTCCTGCCGGCCGATCTGCGCCCATTGGATCGGCAGGACGCGGCCAAAGGCGACGGCCAGGACGCCCGCGAACGGTTCGCGCCGAACCTGAACGCACGGTACGCCAGGCTGGTCGAGGCGAACCGGGACCTGCGCGCGCTGCTCAATGGTGGGGCCGCCGAGCCCGCGCTCCGCGAGGCTGAGCAACTGGTCCACCGGGCAGTCAGGTCGGTCTTCGCGGCGCTGACCGCACGCATCACCGGTCAGCCTGGGCGGCTCCGGCACGATCTGTTGAGCAAGACCGTGGACTTTTCGGGCCGGGCGGTGGCGGTGCCGGACCCCGAGCTCGGCCTGGACCAGTGCGGCCTGCCGATCCGGATGGCGCTGGAGCTGTTTCGCCACCAGGTGGCCCGGCGACTGGTGGAGCGCGGCGACGCGGCTGGGCTCGACCGGGCGCTACGGGTGGCCAAGCGGGGTGGCCAGGCGGCCCTGGACGCGCTCGAAGACGTGGTCGGCAACCAGGTCGTGCTGGTGAGCAGCGAGCGCCAGAACGGCCAGCCGATGATGCGGGCGTTCGAGGTGACACTCGCCGACGGCGACGCTCTTCGGATCCACCCACTCGTCGCGGCGCTGCTGGAAGTCTGCCGCCTAGAAGCCTTTGGCGACGATCGTTCCCGTGGTCGTGTCGACGGGGCCGAGGTCACCGTGCAGGTGGTGCTCTCAGCGGCCGCACAGGGCGAGGCCCGCGCCCGGCTGCTGCCATCGGCGCTCATGGTCGATCCTGCCAGCGGTGAGCTGGCGATCGAGCCCATCCGCGACGTGGTGCTCGGCTGCTACTACCTGACGACCGAGCGGCCCGGCGCCAGGGGCCAGGGCATGAACCTCGGCGACGCCGACGAGGCGCGCCGGCACTACGACCTGGGCCTGGTCGACCTCCAGGCCGACATCCGAGTCCGGCTGGACGACCTGGGTGTCCGTCGGCCCGACGAGCCACGGTCGTGGAGCGAGTACGGACCGCCGTTGCCCCACACCACGGTCGGCCGGCTGATCTTCCACCAGGCGATCGGCGAGTCGCTCGGACAGCTTGGCCTGCCGGCCTTACCGTTCGAGAACCGACGACTCGACCGGGACGGCCTGCGCCAGATCGTCGAGGCGGTCTTCCGACAGCACGGCCGGATCGCGGCCGTCGCCGTGATGGAGGCGATCACGCGCCTGGGGCACCACCACGCCACCCGATCTGGCGTCTCGATCGGGATCGACGACGTCGCCAGGCCTCCGGCAGTACAGCAGGTCGTCGGTGACGCCGAAGCTGAGCTGGCGGACGTCTGGGCGCGGTACGACCGGGGACTCCTCTCGGCCGAGGAGCGCCACGAGGAGGCGATCGCCATCTGGACCTACGCGAAGGATCGCGTCACCCACGAGGTCAATAGAGCGCTCGATCCGTTCGGGTCCCTCACGATGATGGCCCAGTCCGGGGCCGGCGGAAACATCGTGCAGATCGCGCAGATCGCCGGCATGCGTGGCCTCGCCGCGCTCCCATCTGGCGAGATCGCCGAGATGCCGATCCGGTCGAGCTTCGTCGCGGGATTGACGCCGATCGAGCAGCTCCTCGGGACGCAGGGAACACGGCGGGGCGCGCTCGTCACGAGATCGCGGCAGGTGCACGCGGCCGATCTGCTGCGGCGGCTGGTGGCAGCGACCCGGGACGTGGCGGTCACCGAGGATGACTGCGCCACCGCCCGCGATCAGATCGACGGCATCTGGATCGAGGGCCTGACCACCTACTACCAGTTTCGCGGCGGCGGCATGCTCGGTCAGGAGAATCGGCTCGACCATCTCGTCGGACGCCACCTCGCGGCCGACGTGGTCAGCGAGACCACCGGCCAGCTACTGCTCGAAGCCGGCACCCTGATGGGTGAGCCGGAGCGCGATCTGATTCGGGAGCACCGCGTTGTGCGCGTGCGCGTGCGCTCGCCGATGACCTGCGAGTCGCGCCACGGCATCTGTCGGCGCTGCTACGGCTGGGACAGCATGCGGCGGGCCCCGGTTGAGATCGGGGCGCCCGTCGGGTTGCTCGCCGCGCTGTCGCTCGGGGGGTACGCCGATCAGCTCACGATGCGCATCTTCCGCTACGGGAACCCGGGACGCTGGGTGTTGAAACGGGACGACGAGGCGATCCGCACGGGGGCGATTCGTATCGGCCTCCCCGGGATCGATGCGCTCCTGGAGACACGCGAGGCGCCGCATGCCGCGATCCTGAGCGAGACCGCCGGCGTCGTCGAGATCGAGGGCGAGGAAGAGAGCCACGGGGAGGCGCGGCTGATCCGGGTCGTCTCGCACTGGACCAACGGCGACGGGGGTGAGAGCTACCGCGATGAGCACGAGTATCGACTCCCACCGAGCAGCTGGGTCAGGGTCCGGAATGGCGAGCGCGTGCCGGCCGGCGAGCCGTTGACCGTGGGTGAGCCGAACCCGGCGGACATCCTGCGCATCCTGGGGCGCGCGGCCGTCCAGTCCGCGCTGGCCGACGAGCTCCACGCACTCTACTCGACGCAAGGCGTCATCGTGGACGATCGGCATTGCGAGGTGGTCGTCCGCCAGATGCTGCGATTCGTCCGCATCACGGATGCTGGCGACACGGCGTGGCTGCGCGGCGAGATCATGGACGCCTTCGACTTCGAGGACGCCAACCTCGCCCTGCGGCGCGCCGGTGGCTACGAAGCGACGGCCGAGCCGCTGGTGCTGGGCATCTCCGAAATCGCCGCGCACCGGGCAGGCTTCCTGGCCGCCGCGCTGGTGGACGTCGAGCATACCGTGAGGCTGCGCCGGGCGGCCATCGCCGGGGCCGTCGATCGGCTCGACGGCCTATACGAGCGGGCACTGGTGGGTGCATTGGTCCCCCACTCACACCCTGCCCGGACACTATCCGACGATGCCTGATCGCCCGGACGGCCAGGAGATCTTGTCGGAGCACAGGCCGGCTCAGATCGATGCCGCACCCGGGGGCGGCCAGCGCCTTGGGATGGCCCGCCTCTGGCTCCTCTGGACCGTTGCGAACGCGGTGGGCGGCATGCTCGGCTTCGGCACTGGGGGCCTCGTGACGTTTGGGGTCCTGGCCGCCCTGGACCTGCTGCACCTGGACCGCGCTCGCTCGGCCGGCGAGGTGGCGCTGGTGCTGCTCTGCGCCTGCGCCTGGCCGCCGATCGCCGGCGGCATCGCGGCGTGGGCCCAGTGGCTCGTCTTGCGGTGGAGCCTGGGCCTGGGCGAGGGCGTCGGCTGGGTCAGGATGCAGGCGGTCCTCTGGCTCGTCGGCATCGCCCTCGGCGGCCTGATCATCTATCTGGCCGAGTTTGTGCCGCACGGTCCGGTGGCGACGCCGGCCGCGTTTGTCGTGGCCGGGCTGGTGCTGGCGACGCCGATCGCGCTCGGCCAGTGGAGCGCGCTCCGGGCACACAGCTCCAACGCCTGGGTCTGGTTGCCGATCGTGCCGGTCGGCTACGCGGTCGGCTTCATGGTCGGCACGGCGGCGGCCGGTGCCACGCTGCAGTCGGTCGCGGTGACGGACGGGCTGACGACGCTGGTCGTGGCGCCGGCGCTCGCGGGCGCGGCCGGGGGGTGCGTCAGCGGACTGGTCACCGGCGTTGCGCTGGTCTACCTCGTTCGCGGCGCAGCGGCGCCGGCCGGGCGGCACGGCTGAGTCGATCAGCCGGCCAGCTCCCGTCGCGAGATCTCGGTGTTCAGGTGTCGCAGCTCGACCACGATCTCCTCCGGGATCTCGAGATTTTGGAAGACGAAG
Source organism: Chloroflexota bacterium (assembly GCA_046328125.1). Lineage (GTDB taxonomy): Bacteria > Chloroflexota > UBA6077 > UBA6077 > JACCZL01 > JADZEM01. The sequence goes on along the minus strand of JAXLXF010000006.1, from coordinate 280,527 downwards.
CCCATCGCGGCGCCGTCAAGCGCCTGTCGCCGCTCCAGGAGCTGGAAGGTCATGAGGTCGCGGTACATGCTGGCGATCGTGGCCGCCTCGACGCCGAGATCGGGACCGGGCGGCTGGACGGGATTCGGAGTCGGCGGGGGTGGCGTCGCGAACGGTGGCGGTGTCGCTGTGTCGATCGATCGGGGCGTCGATGGCGCCGGTCGGCGCTCGGCCTCCGATCCGGAACCGGGCGGGCTCGGCGTGGGTTCGGGCGTGGCGGGGGCAGGCTCGCTCGGTGGGCCGCTCGTCCGAATCGCGCTGGCTGGCGGGGCCTGACGTCTGGGCGGGCCGCCCTGGACTGCCGATCTGGCCTCGATCGCTTCTGGCGCCGGCGGGATCGGCGGGACACGCTCCCCTTCGGCGACGCGCTGGTCCCTGCGTATCCGGTACGCGTAGTCAGAGCTCAGCCGCCAGGCCGCCGGGCCTTGCTCTCGCTCGCGGTCGCGCGCATACGCCGCGAGGGTATTCCGGCGCGCCATCCGCTCGAGATGCGGGAACAGGCAGCGCGTCGCGAGAAAGTCGAGCAGCGGCACACCGATCACCAGCAGCAGCCCGAGCGCACCCATGATGGCCAGGCCGCCGCCTACGAGTGCGACGAACGGAAAGATCCGCCCCGAGACGATCGAGAGGTAGACGATGGCGCCGCCACCCGCGAGCAGCCCCGCCGACACGAGCGCCAGCTTGAGATAGTACGCGACGGTCAGTTTGGGCTCAGGCGGTCTCACGGCTGCCTCCTTCGACTCATAATCGCATGCTCCCGGCGCCGACGCTTCACCTGTGCAGTTTTGGCCCGCTCGTCGCGAGCTCACGGTAGCACGCGTCTCGTGCTGCATGCCGCTGACCGTGCCAAATCTCGCAGCGCCGGGTGCTCGTGTTCAGCGCATGGTCAGTCGCGCGGCGGCGCCTGGGGACCGTCCTCCTCGTCGTCCCCGAGAACAGGGTCGTCGACATCGAGGTCGGCAAGGTTGATGTCGCTGAGCGGGCTGAGATACTGGACCGCGTCGTCCATGGGGGTGAGCAACGGGTCGCCAAACCACAGATCGGTGACTTCCTGGGATGAGGTCTCATCCTCGCCTGAGGGGACGGCGAGGGGGCTCGGACTGAACGCGCCGACCACGAGGCGCGCGGCAGGCTGGTGGAGCCGGTCGACCGCGACGGCCAGTGCGGCATCCGCGAGCGCCCGGCGGGCCGAGCCGAAGCTTGCTCGGGCCAGGAAGCTGTCGGTCCGGCGTGCCAGCGCGTGCAGGCCGAGCAGCACCGGCTGACCGGTCGCCGGCTCGCCGCCGTATGCCAGCACACGGAGCTGCTCCTCCTCGTAGGCGAACCGGTCGACGAGCTGGCCCGGCCGCTTCTCGGTATCGCCGGGCTCCTGGATGCGGATCATCCGGAAGAGCTGGCGCACCACCACCTCGATGTGCCGATGGTCGAGAGGTACGCCATCGGAGGCGTAGGTGTCGTGGAGCTCGCGAACGAGGTGCACCCCAGCGGCCACCCGGCCCGCGATGCGTAGCAGATCGATGGGGTCGCTCTCCCCATAGGTGAGCCGGTCGCCGGCAGAGACCATATCCTCGTTGCCGACCCGGCGATACGACGCGCCCCGGCCCGGTCGCGGCGGTGGCAGCCGGTACGTTCGCGTCGCAGGCTCCTCGCCGTTCACCTCGCTGGAGACGATCGTGATCGTGCACTGCTCGCCATGCTCGTCGACCTGGACCCGGCCAGTGATCTCGCTCAGGATGGCGGCATCGGCCGGCTGACGGGCTTCGAGCAGGTTGCCGAGCTTTCTCAGGCGCCACGGCCACAGACGCGGCTTCCGCAACAGGCCGCTCGCTCGCCGCGCGATGGCGACGCCGGTGGAGAAGGAACGGCCGGACAGCCCGGCGGCTGGTGCCGCGATCGCCTGGGCGGCCATGATCCCGACCGGGGCGCCGATCTCCACCAGCCCGTAGCGGCCAGGATGCCAGCCGTAGCAGCGCCGGCAGACGCCGTCGCGCGACGCGCAGGTGAGCGGCGAGCGGATGCGCACGCGTGGCACCTTCGAGTCGGCGATCCAGCTACGCTCGTCTTCGGTGACGATCGTGCCGTACTCGTCATCCACGGCGATCATGACCAGGCCACTACTCGGCTGCACGACCTCGGCGGCCAGATACCGGCCCACGAGCCAGCCGAGGTCGTGCTGCCGCTGCCAGTGATCGTCCCCAGCCAGGCCGTCGACCCAGATGCCATCCTCCGTGCCGCAGTCAAACTGCGCGATCACGACCTCGCCGAGCGCCGCGACCATCCGCCGCTGCAAGGCGTCCCCGAGCTCTGCCTGGAGCGTGGGTGGCACCTGCCGCATGCGTGCGCTGAAGGCATGCATCATGTACTCGTGTGCAGTCAGTCCATGACTCAGGTTGGAGCGGACCGGGACCAGCTGGCAGTTGCCGATCGCGTCCACATGCAGGCCGATCATCCCCATCATCGCCATGATCTGCTGGATATTGCCCCGCGCACCCGACTGCGCCATCATCGTGAGCGGCCCGAACGGATCGAGCCCCCGATCGACGGCATGGGTTACGGCGTTCTTCGCGTCCATCCAGACCCTGACGGTCTCCAGGTACCGCTCGTCGTCGTCGAGCAGGCCACACTGATACCGCCGGTCGATCTCCCCGGCCTCGGCGTCCGCTTCGACGACCAGCTCTGAGACAGCCGGCGGCGTCGCGACGTCGAGGCGACCGATTGACATCGCGGCCTGGATGGCATAGTGGAGCCCGAGGGTTGTGATGGCCTCGATCACCACCGCCGCCAGGCGGTTGCTGTAGCTCCGCACCAGCGTCGTCAGGATCTCTCTCAGCCGTCCCTTGTCGATGCGCTTGTTCTCGAACGGCAGCGGCGCGGCGTTCTGCTCGCGCAGCGCCTCGTTGATCGTGTTGTAGAGGATGATCCGGCCGACCGTGGTCGGAACCATTTCGAGCTGATCGGCCTGCACCGCATCCGGATCGTTCGGGTCGATCCGGTCAGTGGTCGGGTCATACTCCCAGAGGTTGCCCTCCCGGTCACGCCGCATGCGGACGTGGATGCGTGCCTGGTGGTCGATGCCAGCATCCGCAAGCGTAGTACGCAGATCGAACGCCCGGATCGCGTCCGCCCAGCGTCCGAACCGGCGGTCCCGGCCCTTCGGCTCTAAATGCTCGGTGGTCAGGTAGAAGCAGCCGAGCACGACGTCGGCGCCCGGCTCGAACGCGAGCTCGCCGCTGGCCGGGTCCAGTAGGTTGTGGGTCATGAGAATGCGCTCGCGCGCCTCGCGTTGTGCCACCGGTGAAAGTGACGCCCGAACGGTCACGGTGTCGAACGTCTCGTCGATGCCGAGCGCCGAGGCCGCCAGCGGGTGGAGCCGAATGGCCGCGCCGTCGATCACGGTCGGCTCGAACGACAGGACGTGCGGGCGCCGGCGGACCGGTGGCCGCGCGAGAACGACCACCCTGTCGTCTACGACCTCGTCCAGGGCGGCCAGGGCCTGCGGTGTGGCACGCTCGACGGCCCTGGCCGCGCCGGCCAGGTCATCGGTGACGCCCATCTCGACCAGGCGAACGGCGACCAGCGGCGCGAACAGGCGCAGCGCCAGTGATCGTGGCAGGCCGCACTGCCCCAGTTGCAGCGCCGGATCTGGCACCACCGTGGCGTGGGGGGCGTCGACCGGCGCTGAACGCTCGAGCGCGGCGGCCCGAAGATCGGCGCGCAGGCTGCCGTCCGCACCGGCGAGCCGGCCTTCGAGGGCGCGGAACAGCGCCGACACCGCCTCGGCCAGCCGAGCCTCCCCTCTCAACCGCTCGGCCTTGGGGGCACCAGATGCCAGAAGGCGCGCGCAGTCGCCGTTCGCCAGGATGACCCGGCGGTAGCGCTCGTTCAGGCCGGGGATGTTCGCGTCGTCGCCCAGTTCATCTGTCGAATGCTCGTGCCCGACCGAACGCGGCCGGTCTCTGAGGAGCCGCAGGCCGGCCGGCAGGACCGGCATCACATGCAGTAGCAGGGGGTCGTCGCTCGACGCGCTCGCGAACCACGGATGGGGCACCGGCACCGCCAGTTCGATGTGGCCGAAACGCTCACGTTGCTCGTCCGGGCTGCCACCAGCGCGGAGGCGCAGGCAACATCGGGAGCAGGTCGCCGACGGCTCAGTTGAACCCGCCGTGCGCGTCCAGTCGTGCTCGTCTGGCCGGCACGCCGATCGGTCTGACCCGGGCTCATGGTCGCGCAGAATGGCGGGCGTCCCGAAGATGCGCGGGCAGAAGAGGCCGCCCTCGACCGGCTGGCCAGTCAGCGGATCGAACGTGGCCGGCTGGGTCACCTCGCCACTCGATCGCGCGCGGATCTGGTCCGGGCTCGCCAGACCGAGGCGCACGGCTGTGATCTCGCTCATCTCAGCTCCGGCCTCCGGATGGCACTGCGAACGCACCGAGCCGCTCGCAGTGAAGGATAATGGCGAACGACACAGGCCTTCACTGCCGGGTGCGCATGACGATCCGGCCGGCCCGCCGCGCGAGTGATTCGGCGGGCCGGCAGCTTTCTCGCAGGTGATTTGATCGTCGGAGCGTAGGTCGCGGGACCGCCGTGAGGGCCACCTGCGAGATCTCGATGGCTCCCCCGCATGAGGCACAGACGCGCCACACCAACGGCCGCGATCCTGGTCTCGGGGAGCACCACTGATGCGACGCCTCACCTCCGCCCTGAGCGCGCTGGCCGCGCTCACCATCTTCGGCAGCAGCCTGGGTACGACGTCCGCCGCCGCTGAGGAGGTCACGGTCACCAAAGAGTACGGCGTCTGGTTCACGGCGGCCCGAGTCGGCGGTCGCCACACCTCGACGTTCGCCCCCGGCCAGCCGTACACCACGATCCTCGAGAATGGAGCGACGGCTCAGGGCTGGAAAGTCATCGGGACGCGTGGCGACTGCCTGGACATCACGATGCGATCCAACGCGTTCGATAGCTTCGTCGGCGTCTACCGGGAGAGCGTTCGGGGCGACCAGTTGGACAAGATCGTCGAGGATGACGACAGCGCTGGCGGCTGGGATGCTCGCATTCGACTTACTTTGCCCGCCACTGCCCCGTACTACCTCGTCGTGAGCGCCGCCGGTAAGCACCCTGCAGGGGCGTACACCCTTGACATCCAGACGTGCGGGCCGTCGATGTCCAACGTCACGAGCCTACCGAACGTCACGAGCGTGCCGGACAACGGCCCGAACCCGTTCCTGCCCGCTGGCAATGGTGCGAATCCGAACCTGCCGACCTGGCGGCCAGGGATGTTTCCGTAGGTCGCTCGCCGGCCTGGCGCCCAGCACGATGCTGCCCCGCTGCGGGGCAGCATCGTGCTGCTGGCGGTGTCGTCACCGATTCGGGTTCTCGTGCGCCGCAAACGCGGTACCATTCGGACGCCGTGTCCGACTGACGCTCGCCGTTCGCCGCCATAAGGAGCCCGCCCGACCGATGCTCGCACAGATCCAGGCGATCGCCGACGTTCAGGCCGAGGCCCGGCCGACGCATCGTCAGCGCTGGTCCGGCCGCGAGCGCGAGTGGCTCGACGACGAGCGGCAGCGCCTCGCCCACCTCGCCGCCGCCTGCAATGTCCTCCTCGCGAGCCGGGCCGGTGGCGGCGCGCTCGATCGGATGGGAACCGACCACGCCGGCCGGCTGTGCGCGGTGAGCCAGCGCCTGTTTGACGAGCTGCTAGCCCGGCTCGACGTCAGCCCACCGGCGGTGGCCGAGACCGCTGCCTCCGACGCGCTCTTTGCCGAGTATGTCGCCGCCGCCTGGGAGGCGCCAGCGCGGGTCATGGACGAGCTTCGGGCCGGACTGGTCGAGCAGGCCCGGCGGGGCGATCGCCAGACGCTCGCCGAGCTGGAGGACGCGGCCGGCCTGCCGGCCGATCTGGCCGTGTCGCTCCTCGAAGCCCGACAGGCGGGCAGCCGATCCGAGGCTGCACTGAACGCCAGCTTTGCCCGGCTCCACGAGCGGTTCGCCGACCTCGTTTTCGGCTACGTGCGCCCCAAGGTTCGGTCCGACGACGCCGCCCACGACGTCTGCCAGCAGACCTGGGCACAGGTTTGGCAGCGCCTGGCAACCTACGATCCGCTGCGCGGGTCGTTCGAGCGCTTCGTCAAGTACTGGGCGCACACGTTTCTGAAGCGGCACTATGATCAGCGGAAAGCGGTGTCGTTGAACGATGCCGAGCCGCTGATCGGCGCCGACCACACCTGGAACGAGCGGATGATCCAGCGCGTCGGCGCGGCCGAGGAGTACGAGCGGCTGCTGCGGGCGACGTTTGGCAGCGCGAGCCCGCCGCACCAGTTGATCGCGTTCGGCTTCTGCAAGCTGCTGGAGTGGAGGCCGGCCGAGCTGGTCGCCGATCGTTCGGACGACCCGCTGCGCGCGCTGGAGTTGGAGCTGGAGCGGACCTACGGCGGCGTCCTTGTCGAGTCCGGCGGCCTGAGTCAGGCCGTCGCGGAGTCGTTCGAGCGCCTCCGGCTGTCCATGGATCAGCGATTCGACGTCGCGGTCCAGGACCCGAAGACGCTGGCAACGCATCCGGCGCTGCACGCCAGGATCGTGGGCGACACGGCGTTCCGGGACTACTACACCGGCAAGCCAACGGACAACGTCACCCAGTGGTGGGACGCCGTGAAGCGACGCGTCATGACCGAGCTGTTGCGCCAGCGGCGAGACGAGGCTTCGAAGATGGCGGCCGAGGATCAACCGGGGCCTGCGAGAAATCGGGCGGCCGGCCGCATCGAGATTGGAGGGCGTGGCGATGGCTGAGGAGACGCGGACGACCGGTCACCTCGACCTCGACACGATCGCCGACTACGTCGAGATGAAGCTCTCGGCGGGCGAGGAGCGGCCAATCGAGATGCACCTGGCCCACTGCGACCTGTGTACGGATCTGGCTCGCGAGGCTCGCGAGCTCTCTGAGCTCTGGGACGGCTGGACCGCCCGATCGCACGCCGAGGCCACCCTGGCTGCCCTGATGCAGGGCGCAGTCGAGCAGGCGGCAGCGGTCGCCGACGCGCCGGCCCTACGCGAGCGGCTGACGCGCTGGGCCGAGTCCTGGTCCGGAAGCGTCGAGGCGGCCGTGCGGGTCGTCATGGACGCCGCCGGTCAGGCTTCGCGGGTGGTCACGGAGGGGCTCGACGCGGTGGCACGCCCCGGCTCGGCCTGGCAGTTCACGCTCGCGCCGGCGCCGACCCCGACCCGTGGCGGCCGAGGGCGCGGCGCCGTACCACCGCCGCCGGCCGTCGCCGAGGCCTCAATCGGCGGGGCCGGCCGGGTCCGGGTCGCCGTGAACGGCGAACGACACGATGTCGTCGTGCGGCTCGACGCACTGCCGGCGGACCAGGAGCCGCCACTGGTCTTGCTCGTCCCGGTCAGCGGCGGGGGCGAGCCGCGCGTAGCTGAGCCGGAGCGTCAGCCCGGGATCGCGTACCTGATCGCGCGTTTCAACCGGCTCCCGGCCGGCGAGTACCTGGTCGCCTTCGAGCCGCGCTCGCCCTGATCCCATGCGCCCCTCGCCTGCGAGATGGTGCCCGCCAGCCTGCATGCTGTCCTGACGACGACGAACACGACGGGCCGCCCGCCCACGACCAAGCCTGGAGAGACGCCGTGTCAGACAGTGCCAGGATGAGCGCAACTCGGCGGATCTCTCTCCCGCCGGATCGTCGGCTTGGAAGCCTGTACGCTCGGGCTCCGGGCGCCGAGGATGCCGGCGGCCCGAACTGGAACGAGTACGACGACGACCACACGCCCACGACAGGCCACGACTGGGACTACCAAGGATTGGCGTGCGGTGAGGTCGACGTGCCGGCCAACGTCGAGCTCGGGCTCGGCGTCGCGACCGATGTGACCGATCTGGCGCCGCTGGCCGGTCTGCCGCCTGACGCATTGGCCCGGCTCGATCTGCCGTATCTGGATCTGTCGCCTGACCCGTTGGCGTACGTCGCCCACCTGACCGGTCTGCGGTGGCTACGATTTCCAGCCGCCTGGTTGACCGATCGGGCGCTGGCGCATCTCGCCGGGCTGGCCAACTTGCGAGCGCTCGACCTGGCCGGAGCCGAGCGGGTTGGCGACGAGGGGCTGGCCCACCTGGCGGGCCTGGCCGCGCTGCGCCGGCTCGACGTTCGCGGCACCCGCGTCACCCGCGTGGGATTCGGCTTCCTGGCCGGCCTCCGCGCGCTCCACGACATCCAGATCGGCCCGGCTCCGCTCGACGACGCCGGCATGGTGCATCTTGCTGGCCTGGCAGCCCTGGAGCAGCTCCAACTGAACGGCACGGCGGTCGGCGATGCCGGGCTGGTCCAGCTCAGGAATCACAGCCACCTGCGCGAGCTCTGGCTGGCCTGGACTCCCATAGATGGACCTGGCCTGACGCATCTGGCCGGCCTGACCTCGCTCGAGGTGCTGACACTGACCGGGACTCGCGTCTCGGACGACGACCTGGCCCACCTGACCGGCCTGACCGGCCTGCGCCGGCTGGACCTGGATGGCACCCGCGTGACCGACGCCGGGCTGGTGCACCTGGCCGGGCTGACCGGGCTGGAGTGGCTTTCGCTCAATCGGACCGCCGTCACCGGCGAAGGCCTAATTCACCTCGCGGCGCTGCCGAATCTCCGGCGGCTCGAGCTCGACGAGGCGCCGTTGACCGAGGCCGGCCTGGAGCAGTTGGTCGACCTGCCCGCGCTCCGGCGCATCTCGGCCGTCGGGGTAGACGTGCTGCCGCGAAGCATCCGCTGGCTCAGGAGCTCCATGCCGTCCGTCAGCATCCGGTGGGGATTCGGCGAGAACGTCGAGCGCCAGCACTGGCGCGCCCTGTCCCTGCCGGTGATGAGCTCGCTCGGCACCCTCTATGTCCGTGGTCCTGACTTTGGCCGGGTACTCCCGTACGGCGCTACGGTCGAGTCCGGCACCTGGGCCGGCTGGCGGAGGCTCGGGCCGGCGCAAGGGCATGTCGTCATACCTGGCTGGCTGAAGATCGGCCTCGACGTCAACCCCTACTGCGATGGTGACGACTGGCTCGGGCGCCCCGGGCGGCTCCTCTCGCCACTCCCGACCGTGCCGGCGGATGTCCACTGCGTGCTCGATCTGAGCGTGATCGACCTGGACGACGCCGAGCTCGCATACTTCGGCGACCGTCGCGTACTGGGCAGCCTCGACGCGCTGATCCTGCGTGGCACCCGGGTGACCGACGGCAGCCTGCCGTACCTCGCCGGGCTCACGGCGCTGCGATGGCTGGACGTCAGCGAGACAAACGTCAGCCCGGGCGCCATCGACGCGCTGCGCGTACGACGGCCGGACCTGGAGGTGGCCGACGACCGTCGATAGCTGCCTGCGAGATCTACTGCACGATCGGGCATGAGGAGCAGCATCACGCCAGGGAGATGAGCTTCACATGACTGAGGACGCACGATCACTGACCAGCGCGACGCCAGCCAACCGGGCCGGGTACGTCGGCCAGGAGCTGGGAGCCAGTGCAGGAGCGGGAGCGAGCCGACCCCGTCTGACTGGGACTGTCAGGGGGGAGGCGTCATCATTGGCCGAGCCGAAGCGCGGTCACCGAGGCCAGGCCGCCGTGTACCTGCTCCTGGCGGTGCCGATGGGCCTGGTGGTGTCGATGATCTTGAGCGTGGTCGGCTGGGTGGTGGCCGGGGTGATCCTGGCGGTGCTGCCGAGCGCGTCGTGGGTGAGCCTCTACGACACGCTCCAGGGCTGGTATCAGGGTGTCCCGTTGGTCTGGTCGGTGGTGGGCTTCCTGGTGGAAGGACCGTGGAGTCCGGCCCGGCCGGCGCTCGGATTCCAGCCGCCGGCGGCCGTCCGGGCCGGCGCCGAGATTCGCGCGCTCCTGGCGATCACGCTGGCGCTGCCGTTCATCGTGGTTGCCGTCGTGGTCATGGTGCGCCAGGCGCTGAAACGACCGGCCGCATAGTCACCATTCGGATCGAGCCTGCGAGATCCCTGCGCCAGGACCGCATCGAGATTAGGGGCGGCCACGAGCCTGAGCCCCCCAGGGAGGGCACCGATGCGTTTCACCTTCATGCTGGCCACGCTGGTCGTGGCGCTCGCTATTCCCGCCAGGGTGGCGGCCCAGCAAGCCTCGGGCAGCCAGATCAGCTTTCCGGTGACGTCGGCGGCGATCGGCAGCAGCTACGCCTCGACCATCGGACCGGCCAACCCGCGCACCGTGCGCACGGCAGGCGGCCTGAACGCCGAGCTCTGGACGTTTGACGGTGTCGCGGGCCAATGCGTCGACACTATCATGCAGTCCGCCGAGCTCGATTCGGCCCTGCTGCTGTTCGACAATCCCGGCCTCGCTCCTCGCATCCGCCAGGATGAGGACAGTGGTGGCGGTCGCGACGCCCACATCCAGGTCGTGCTGCCGAAGACGGCCAGTTACTTCGTCGCAGCCGTGGCGGGCCTGCGCGGTGAGCCATCAGGTGCCTATACACTGACGCTCGCGACCTGCCAGTTCGAATCGCCGTATGACCCGGCGCTTGGGCCGGACGGCCGCCCGTGGCGCGCGCGGTGGCCGGGCACGCCGTAGGCGTGCGCCGGCCGATCAAGGGCGGCGGCCAGCATGCTGGCGCCCCGGCCTGAGGCTGGCCGAGCCGCCCGCGAGATGGCGTATCCTGGGCTCGGCGCCTCTGGCTGCCCGTGAGACCCGACGGCTTCGGCGCATCGTCGAGCTGGGGACGTGATCCGGCGCGTTGGCGCGGGAGGAGAGCATGGCGCTACCCCCGGACCCGCTCAAGAACCTGATCGGAACGGGCCAGACGCCCGCCGAGTGGTACACGCTGCTGTGCCGGACCGGCTGCCTCACCTGGAAGGCACGGCGCGAGCGCGGCGCCGTGCTCGCACTGTTGGAGCGCGAGGCTGCCGCGTACCGACCGTCACACGCGCTCGGCAGCCGGTCGCTGACCGAGGTGCTGATCGGCGTCCTCGGGCGTGACGGCTACCTCGACCAGGCTGGCTGCCGTCGACTCGTGGATGCGGTCGATCTCGACGGCGCGATCGCGCTCGCCAAACAGATCCTGGCCGCGCCGGCCGACACCCGACCAGGCGTCGGCTGGCTGCGCTTCATCCGAGACGGCGTCGAGCACGTCGTTTTGAAGCTCACCTGGCGACGCCCGGCCTCGATCCCGGCACCCGCTCAGCGCGAGCCGCCGATCGCACCCGGCTACGGAACGGGAGCGGGGTCGGCGGACGAGCCGGCGGAACGGCGCGGTGCCATCACCCAGCCGGTCGGTCTCAAGACGCTCAGTATCGAGCGGGACGCGCAGCATCACTGCTCACACTGCAATCAGGAGCTCCCGGCCGCCGCTCGGTTCTGCGGAAATTGCGGTCACGTGTTGAGACGAGCCGCGCCGTAGGCGCGAACCCCTGCGAGAATCGCCGAGCGCGGGCGCATACGTGCTACCCGGGCGTCACCAGCCCGCTGGATGAGGAAGATCGACCGTGGCCAAACTGCCAAGCCAGCTCAAGATCCTGATGTCGGTCGGCGAGACCCACACCCGTCAGTATGATCTGCTGCGGCGGGCACGATGCCTCTCGCCGCTGGCGCTCGCGAACCGCGCGGCCGTCATCACGCTGCTGGACGAGGCGACGCGAGCGATCACCACAGCCATTGTGACCCGCGCATCTTCGGCACCATCGCCATCGTCGGTACCGGAGCTGGCGCCGCTCGGCGGGCCGACGGTGACCGAGAAGCTGTTGGACGCGCTGTCGGCGGCCGGCTACCTCGATCCGAACGGCTGCGCGCGCTTTGCGCTCTCGGCGGGTGGCCCCGATGAGGCCCAGCAGTTCATCGAGCGATTGGGCGCACCGGATGACGGCTCTCCGATCGAGCCGGTGCGCGACGATCTGATGCTCTTCGCGGGCGGCATGCGATCCCCTTTCTATCCCGAGACGGCAGGCTCGCCGAGCCCGGGAGCGACCGTTGGCTGCGGGAGGTGCGGTCGAAGCTTGCCGTGGCCCGCCGTCTACTGCGGCTACTGCGGCGGCCGGCTCTGGTAGGCCCGTCGTGACTCCGTCCGTCGGCGACAATCTGGGGCCGTACCGGCTCGTGGAGCGGCTCGGAGCCGGCGGCATGGGCACGGTGTATCGCGCGATCCATCGTCGACTCAATCGGCCACGCGCGGTGAAGGTGCTGCCCTCCAACCTTGCGGACGATCCGACCTTCATCGCCCGTTTCGAGCGCGAGGCCCGACTCGCGGCCGGGCTGGAGCATCCGAACATCGTCCGGGTGTACGACGTCGGCGACCAGGACGGCGCGTACTACATCGCGATGGAGCTGCTCAGTGGCCGTTCGCTGCGGCGGGTCCTGCGCGATGACCGGCCGCTCACGGTCGAGCGGGTGCTGGCGCTCCTCCGACAGCTCGCGGCGGCGCTCGACTTCGCGCACGGGCAGGGCGTGGTCCATCGGGACGTCAAGCCGGACAACGCGACCGTCGACGCGCACGATCATCTGACGCTGGTCGACTTTGGGCTCGCGAGGGCCGCCGATGGGACGTCCCTGACGCGCAACAACGTCATGGGCACGGTCGAGTACATGGCGCCGGAAGTGCTGCTCGAACAACCGGCCGGGCCGCATGGCGAGTCCGGCGATCTGTACGCGCTCGGCATCACCGCGTACGAGCTGCTGGTCGGCCGGATGCCGTTTACGGGCACGATCTCGGCCAAGATCATCCACGATCAACTACACACGCCTCCGCCGTCGCCACGCGCGCTGAACCCGAGTCTGCCTCAGGCCGCTGAGGCGGTCATCCTGCGACAGCTCTCGAAAAGGCCGTCCGAGCGGTACGTGACGGCCGGCGCCTTCGTCGACGCCCTGACCGCGAGCCTGGGGACCTCGGACTCCCGGGACCCGTCGAGCGAGCTGGACGAGGATCGGCGGCGCGATCAGATCGAGGCGCTTCGCGCGCTGGCAGGCCGGCTGCTGGACCAAGGCGACTGGCGGTCAGCGGACGCCGTGATCGGCCAGCTGCGAGCGCTCGGCGCGTCCGACACAGCGGAGCTGTCACGCCGGGCCGAAGCGCTCAGGGCCAGCGCTGAGCGCGACCCGATCTCGGACTGGGGTATCCGGCGGTCGGATGATGACGGCGGGGCCAAACGATCGTCGCACGGCGATGCCGACGATGCAGAGGATAGGCAGCGCCCACTGCCGCGGCGGACATGGGCGCGACCGGGCTGGCTCACGCTGGCGATCGCCGTCCTCGTCGTGGGTGGTCTCGCCGCGCTGTGGTGGCAGGCTAACACCCCGTCCGGGCGCATCGGCACCACGGCGACGACCGCCGTTGCGCCGGCCGCCGCGTCGAGCCCGGCGGCCGGTCCCGGTAGCACGTCGGCGGGCTCACCGACGCCGGTGATGGCCGCCTCGCCGGCCCCACTTCAGGTATCGCGGCTCGTCACCCTGCGCGGCCACGACGACGACGTCTACAGCGTGGCGTTCTCGCCTGACGGGCAGTATCTCGCCTCGGCGGCAGACGACGGCGCCGTCAAACTCTGGCGCGCGAACGACGGTGCCCCAGTCCGAACGCTCCAGGACCGCGGGGCCGACGTCACCGGGCTGGCATTCTCGCCGGATAGCCGAACGGTCGCGGCAGCCTCGTCCGACAAGACGGTCAAGCTCTGGCGAGCCAGCGACAGCACGCTTGTGCAGACGTTGCGCGGGCATGCCGACGTTGTGTCTGGCGTGGCGTTCTCCCCGGACGGGGGGACGCTGGCCTCCGCATCAGGCGACAAGACCGTCAAGCTCTGGCAGCTCGGCGACGGCACCGTACTGCGCACGCTCGGGGGATACCAGAACCCGGTCGAGAGCGTCGCGTTCTCGCCGGACGGCCAGACGGTGGCATCGGGCGCCACCGACCAGACGGTCACGCTCTGGCGGGCGAGCGACGGCGTGCTGCTGCGGACGCTGGTCGGTCACGGCGACCTTGTCAGAAGCGTGGCGTTCTCGCCGGACGGCCAGACCGTCGCCTCTGGCGGCGACGACGGGACCGTCAAGCTCTGGCGGGCCAGCGACGGCCACCTCCTCCGCAACCTGCTGCGAGATGACCAGCCCGTCCCGAGCGGTGGAACCCCAGGATCTGCGCCCGGTCAGGTCGCCGAGCCGGACGGCTCGCCGGTGGTGCTCGCGAGCGCGAACGGCGACGTCTCGCTGAGCAAAATGCAACAAACCGATCGGGCGGTGCTGAGCGTGGCGTTCTCACCAGATGGCCAGCTCGTGGCGGCCGGCGTGGCCGACAGTACGGTGCGGCTCTGGCGGGTGAGCGATGGTGCTCAGATCGAGTCGCTGCTCGGGCATGGCTTGAGGGTCAACGGCGTGGCGTTCTCACCGGATGGCCGGACGCTGGCATCGGCGTCTTCGGACAGGACCATCGTGCTCTGGCGGCTCACCCGCTGAGCACGGCCGCCAGGCTCCCCGCACCCGCGACTTCCCGCTGCCGACTCCATGATCTGGCGATGCGCCCCGAGCGAGCGCGCGTGGTACGCTCACCCCACGAGGGGTGACGGGGTGCACGGTTTTCGGCTGGCGCGGCTGGATGGCGAGCAGGCGGCGGATCTCTGGACGCTCTGGCCGGATCGCGAGACCTGGCTCGGCCGGTCCGACCCCGAGCGCGGCGCCCCGGACATCGACCTGTCGCCGGATGGGCGCGTGTCACGATCGCACGCCCGGATCTGGTCGGGGCGTGGTGCGTGGTGGATCGAGGACGCCGCGAGCACGAGCGGCACCCGCGTCGGGGGCCAGGAGATTCGTGGGAGCGGGCCGGTGCGCCTGGAGTCCGGTGCCGAGATTCGGCTTGGCGGCACGGCGTTGCTGTTCGCCCCGCCGACGTGGCGGCGCCTGCGAGGCCACGGCCTGGTGGTCGACCTGGAGGTCACCCCGGCTGTCAACCTGGCGCTGGTGCACTGCGGCCTGCCGGTCGTCTCGCAGCTGACGGTCCGCAATTGGTCGGCTCGATCGAGCCGGGCGGCCCGGTTGACGCTCGCGCTCGCCCCCGACGCCGCAGAGGCGACCGTGCGTGTGCCGGCGCTGGCGCCGGGCGAGCGCGTGCAGCTCCAGCCACCCGCACTGGACCTGGACTATGCGAGCCTGGAGAGCCGGATGGAGGCCGGAGGCGCGACGATCTCCCTGGCGCTTGACGACCAGCCCCTGGACGGCGATCGCGTCGATTGCCGAGTCCTCGCGCACAACGAATGGTCGTGTGCCGACGACCATCGCCTGTCGTTGGCGGCGTTCATCTTGCCGAACCACCCGCTCGTCGCCGAGGTGGCACTCGACGTCGTTCGGGCGGCGCCGGTGGATGGGCCCATGGATAGGGACATCGGCGAGCCCGCAGGCGCGCTGGTGGCGTTGTACCAGCACCTGGCCGAGCGGTGGCACCTTGACTATCAGCTCGAGCCGCCGCACTGGGACCACACCAGCCAGAAGATCCGCCTGCCGCACCAGGTGCTGTTCCGACCGGAGCAGCGCGCCGGGCAAGGAACCTGCCTCGACCTCGCCCTGCTGTTTGCCGGTTGCCTGGAGCACCTTGGATTCCAGCCCCTGGTGGCGATTCTCGACATGGGAAGCTGGCGGCATGCGCTGGTCGGCTGCTGGCGCGGTGCCGGGGCCGGCCTGGGGCCGCTGATCCTGGATGCGCGTCGATTGCGTGAGGAGGGCATCTGGGTCGACCCGACCGGTTGCACGCGCGATCCGGCCTGCCGGCTGCCGTTCGATGATGCGCGTCGCGAGGCGGTCGCTCACCTGGAGGGTCGCCCGCTGCTCTTCGGTCTCGACGTCTTCGCCGCCCGCAACGATGGCGTCGTGCCGCTGCCGTTCGCCGGGGCGCCGCGTTGGAGCGCGGCGGCCAGCGAGGCGCTCGCCGCTGCCAGGGTGCAGGCTGAGCGCGCACGAACCGATCTCAGCACGGTGCCGCTGTTGCTCGGTCTGCTTAGCCTGAAGAACGGCCTGACCCGCGAGGTCGTCGGCGCCCACCACGATCGTGTCGACAGCATCGTCGCCCGCCTGGCGGCCGGGCTGCCGGCCCGGCCTCAGGTGGTGACGAGCGCCGGCTACCGTGACGTGCTCGGTCTGGCCCAGGCTCAGGCGAAGGACGAGGGTTCACCGCTCATCCTGGAGGATCACCTGCTCCACGCGGTCTTGCGGACGCCGAGCTCAGCGCTGGATCGGGCGCTGTCGGCGGTCGGGATCACGCGGCACGAGCTCCTCGCGACACTACGCTCGCTCCGGCGCGGCGGCTCGGCCGGTCGATCATCAACCCATACCGTGCGGTCGGACTTTCTGCTCACGCCCTGACGATCCCGTCGAGCGTGGGCCGGCGTTGAAGCGGCGAGATCGTGGACGCAGCGCTGCGAGAAGTCGACCGGTGCGCAGCATGACCTGTGGAGGTCGTGCTGATGTCCCAGGCAACGTCGTCCGGTCACCCAGGCACGTGTCAGCTGCGCCAAGGGCTCGTGACCCTCGTACTGGTCGTCGGATCGCTGATCGGTTGCGGGAGCGCGGGACAGTCTCCCGCCTCGGCGGAGCCGCCGGCAGCGGTACCGTCGCCGGCTCCGGCCACGCTGTCATCACCAATGGCGGTCCCCGCAGAGACCTCGCCCACCAGCAGCCCCCAGGCGGCGCCGACCGTCGCCCCGATCCGAATCGGGCTGCTGGCTCCGCTGCAGGGCACGAACGCGACGTTGGGGGGCGCGGCGCGGGAGGCCGCCCGGCGAGTGGTCAACCGCGCCAACGTGCTGGCCCGCGATAGCACTCGCCAGTACGAGCTCATTGTCGAAGACAACAGCGGGAGCGCGGCGGTCAGTCAGGGCCTGGCGCGCAAGCTGATCCAGCGCGACGGTGTCGTGGCGGCGATGCTCGGCCTGGGCTCGCCGATACCCTCGGCCCCGGCGCAGGTCTTCCAGGCGGCAGGCGTCCCGGTCGTCGGGTGGTACTGCATGCGCGACCTTCTCAACTTTCCCGGTCCGAGCGACTTCGTCGTCGTCCACCAGGAGAGCTTCGAGGTCTTCTGTCCCGAACGGCCGTCAGCCGGAGGGGCCGCCATCTTCGCCGACGAATCGACGACCTGGCTGCTGCGCGCCATCTCTGCCGCCGACTCGGACGACCCGCGCGAGGTTCGGGACGCGCTCCGTCGCGTCCCGTACCGGTAGCGCGCAGCCTGCCCGCGGCGATCCTGCTCATTGCCAAGCACGGTGCCCCTCCGTGCCAGGGGAAGCTAGAGCTGCCAGATGCGTACCGTCTTGTCACGGGAGCCGGAGGCAAGCGACCGTCCGTCAGGCGAGAACCTCACGCTGTAGACGCCTTGCTCGTGGCCGGCGAGGGTGCGCCGCGCGGTGCCATCTGGCACGTTCCAGAGCTGCATGTTTGGCTCAGATCCGGAGGAGCAGGCGAGCACGCGCCCCTCTGGCGAGTACGCGACGCCGTGAACCAGGTCCATCGTTGGGCGAATCGCTCGGACGGTGCTGCCGTCGCCCACCCGCCAGAGCCGCGCCGTCCGATCCCCAGCGCCCGAGGCGAGGAGTTGAGCGTCAGGAGAGAAGGCGAGGCTGAAGACGGTCCCATCGTGCCCGCTGAGGAGGCTGATCTCTTTGCCGTCGTCGGGGCTCCAGAATCGGATGGTCTTGTCCTCGGCCCCGGAGGCGATCACCTTGCCACCGGGGGAGAATGCCACGCACGTGATCGTGCCATGATGACCACGCATCATCCTGACCTCACTCCCGTCAGCGATACGCCACAATCGAACCGTGGCATCGGGAGCGGCCGCGCAGGAGACCAGGCTTTGGCCATCGGGCGAGAACGCCACGCCCCAGATCGCGTCTGCGTGCCCGCTCAGCGTGCGGACCAGACTGCCATCGGCTACCTTCCACAGTCGCGCGGTCTTGTCCAGTGAGCCTGTCGCGAGAAGCTGCCCATCCGGCGAGAACGCGACCGCCATGACGTAGTTCGCATGACCGATCAGCGTCTGAGCGGGAGTGCCGTCGCCGACCCGCCACAGCCGAGCGGTAAAGTCCTCGGAGCCTGAGGCCACAAGCTGCCCGTCCGGCGACCATGCGACCGCTCGAACGTCACCCGTGTGCCCAGCGAGGATACGCTCGCCGGCTGCGCCAGTCTGTGCGGGTGACGGCGAGCCCGGTGGCCGTGCCACGGCCTCGGCGGCGACGCCCGGCGATATGGTCGGGCGCAGCACGCTCGCTGTGCCCGCCACAGCCGGGGGCGGCGTGTCACCGGGCGCCGGGCCCGGCGTGGCAGCCGGTTCGCGGCCCGGGAGCGCGTACGCCAGGCCTCCGCCACCCACGGTTAGCCCAACGACGGCCAGGAGCAGGCGTCTGCGGCTGACGTGTCGGGCCTCGCCCGTCGGAAGCACGTGCGTCCGAGACTCGTCGACCCGCCCTCTTGGCACGACGGGTGGTCGAGGCACCACGCGCGGGCGGGTTGGATCACGCGCCGCCCGTCCGTGCTCGCCAGCGGCCGGCTCGGTGTCCGTGCGCTCAGGATCGGGCCTATCCTCGACGAGGTGCCAGTCGCTATCCGGGGTCCGAATCGGTGGTTGCGCTCGCTGCTGTGCCCCCACCTCGGTCGCGAGCGCGTCGACGAACGCCGTGGCCGTGGGGAATCGGTGCTCGGGCGTCTTCGCAAGCTGGCGTAGCAGCAGCCCCTCCACGACCGGCGACAGGTCCGAACGGAACGAGCGGGGCCGGGGCGGCGGCCGGTTGACCTGGGCGTACATGATCGGGTGCGAGCTGGGGCCGGTGAACGGCACCCGCCCGGTGATCAGCTCGTACGCGACGATCCCCAGCGCGTAGAGGTCCGAGCCCGGCCCGTGCTCGGCCCCCAGCACCACCTCGGGCGCCAGATACTCGGCCGTCCCCACGATCGCTCCGGTCCCGGTCAGCCGCGCCTCCTCGGCCGCCCGCGCGATCCCGAAGTCGACCAGCGTCAGGTGATCGTCTGCCGCCACGAACACGTTGCCCGGCTTGACGTCGCGGTGGGCCACCCCGCGCCCGTGCGCGAAGTCCAGCGCCGCCGCCAGTTGCCGCAGCAGGGCGACCGCGCGGCCCAGCGGCACGGGCGCCTCCTCGCGGATGAGCTGACCGAGGGAGCGCCCCGCCAGGAGCTCCATCGCGAGGTAGTGGGTGCCGTCGTGGTCGCCCACGTCGTGGACCCGGACGATGTTGGGGTGCTCCAGCTCGGCCGCCAGCCGGGCCTCGCGCTCGAAGCGCTCGACGAACGTCCGATTCGCCGCGAGATTGGCGGGCAGCACTTTGACGGCCCTTGGCTGGCGCAATCGCCGGTGGGTGGCGCGGTAGACGACGCCCATGCCCCCGGCCCCCAGGCGCTCGTGCAGCTCGTATGGCCCCACCTGCCGCCCCACGAACAGATCCACGGCCCCTCCGTCGCCACGGCCCGGCCACCATCATAGCGGGATCGCGCCAAACTGGTCTGGGCGCCATCCCGTTGTGCGCCGGCGACTCAGAACGCGGCTGGCCCGCCGCCGACGAACGATCGCCACGGTCCACAGCCGTCCGTCACGATCACTTGCACCGTCGCGGCCGAGCCAGCCGTCGCCCGGCGCACGTAGAACGTCACCTGCCCGGTGTTGGCCGGCGGCGTGAACGTGAAGTTGCCCGCCGTTCCCGATGTCGTGCCGGGGATCTCGACGAGCGCATTCGCCGCGGCGCCGAAGTCGATGGTCCGGATGCTGCCGCGCCCAGACGAGACGGTCACTCTCAGTCGCCCGTCGCGATTGTTTGTCGCCGCCACCACGACGTTCGGGCGTGGAGAACAGGTCCCACCTGACAAGTCCGGCGCCTCGAACGCGCCGATGTCGCACACGACCGTGCCGTCGCCGTTGCCGTCGAGCGGTGTGTTGGCGCAGTCGGCGTTGTCGCCGGCGTCGATGGCCGGGCTACCGGGCTGGAGCGCATGGGTCTGCGGCTTGCCGCTCGGGCCGCCAAGGGGACCCAGCAGCGGGTCCACGCCGATGACGTCACCGTTGCCCGCGTTGAACGGGCAGGATATGTCGCTGGACAGGTTGTGACCGAGCGAGGTCGGCGCGCCCTGACAGTTCGGTCCGCCGTTGTTGGCGATGATGCTGCTCTTGAGCCTCAGCGCGTTCGCGCTCGATCCGACGCCGCCGCCGGTGTTGGCCGTGATGGTGACGCCGGTCAGGGTGAGGGCGCCGAGCGCCTGGAGGCCGCCGGGTCCGCCCGCGCCGTTGTTGCCGCTGATCGTGACGGCCGAGAGCGCCGTGGTACCGGCGGTGGCCGCGTTGACGAAGCCGGTGCCGGCGTTGCCGCTGATCGAGACGCGGGTGAGGGTGGCGTTGCCGCCGTTGGCGACGGCGCCGCTGCCGCCGCTGTTCCCTTCGACCGCCGAGTCGGTGATAGTCAGGGTGTTGAGCTCGCCGTTTGCGATGCCGCTCCCGCTCGGCGCACCGGCGAGCGCCTGGCTGCCGGACTGCTGATTCTGGCGGATGAGGCTCCCGACGATCTGGGCGATCGAGCCGGCCGCGCCTCGGTTGATGAAGCCGCCGCCGAGATTCTGGAGGATGTGGCTCGCGTTGAGGGAGACGTTCGCCCTGGCAGATGGCGCAGTTGCGTCAGTCGTCGTCTCGATGCCGGCCCCGGAGCTCGAGAAGATGGTGAGGCCGTTGCCGGTGGTGTTGCCGCCGATCTGCTTGATCCCCGTCCCGGTGTTGGTCCTGATCTTCGTGTCGTTGATGGTCACGATGCCGAGCCGAGTCAGGATGCCGGCTGCGCCGCCGGCCGTCGTCGCGGTGTTGTTGTCGACGCTGACGCGCTTCAGGATCATGGTGCCGCCATCGTTGAAGATGCCGGCGCCGGTCGGAGCGGTATTCTCCGAGAAATCCGCCGTGAGCGCTGACGGATCGTCATCCGTCGACTCGACCCTCGCCCTGGTGCCGGTGTTGATGAGCCCGCCGCCGGCCTGTGCCGCCGTGTTGTCGTTGACGGTCGCCGACCGCAGCAGGATCGTCGCATCCTGATTGCGAATACCGCCGGCGCCGCCGGTCGAGGTGTTGTTCGAGACACTTGTGCTGAAGAGCGTGAGCAGTGCGCCGTTTTCGTTGCTGATCCCGCCGGCGGCGCTGCCAGTGTTGTTTTCGATGCGTACGTTGCTCCCGAGCGTGACGACAGTGCCCGCTCCGAAGCTGCGGAGACCGCCAACCGCGCCCTTGTTGCCGGTGATCGTGACCTCTGCGAGACTACTCGTGCCGAGCACGGTGATGCCGCCAACGCCGACCGGGCCGGTGGCCGTGTTGTTGGTGATCGTCGTAAATAGCAGACTGCTTTTGGTCACCGACATGCCGCCCTGATTATTCGTGACGGTGACGAGATTGACAGTGCTGTTGGTGGCGGCGATGCCGACGCCCTGATTGTCATGGACCTTCGTGCTGGTGATCACCGCGCCAACGGCCGAGATGCCGACCCCGAACGCGCCGCTGACTTCTGAGTCGCTCACCGTCGCTGGGAAGTTCTCCCCCAGCAGCATGCCCGGCCCGGTTGAACCGCTCACCACGGCATTCTTGATGATGACGGCCCCGCTGCCGAGCCCGGTGGCGATGCCGCCGCCGTTGCCGGTGTTCTTGATGGTCACATGATCCAGCGTCGATGGACCGGTCCCATAAATCTGGACGCCGGTGTCGCCGCCGTTGACCGTCACCCGGTTGAGGAAGACCTGACCTGAGATGCCGCCCTGAGTCGTCGTGAGATTGGCGACCGTGAGGCGATAACTGCCCGAGCTCGTGATACCGCCGTTCACGGTCGTGCTGCTCTCGCCGCCACCGAAGATCGTCATCGGCACGCCGATGCTTTCGGTGGCGAACGCCTGACCGGTCTGCGGATCGATGAGCTGATACACGCCGCCCGGCAGGGTTATCGTGCTTGCTCCGCCCAGGAAGTTGGCGACATGGATCGCGGCCACCAGCGAGCAGCCGGGCGGAATCGGTGGGGACGCCTCCGGGGCGGCGACATCGCATTCGCCCCTGGCCGTCGCCTCGTTGCTGTTCGGGTGGTAGCCCGGATCATCGACCGTGAAGTCTTTCGCGAAGGCCGATTGCGGCTGAAGAAGCGCAACGAACGTCAGCCCGAGCGCACCGACCGCTAGCAACGCACCTCTCGCTCGCATGCGACTGTCCTCCCGACATGTGGGCTTGATAGGGCTGACCCTCTCGTTGTTCACCATGCGGCGCCAGGCGGAGGATCTCGCAGGGACGCCAGGAGATCCTGCCCAGGCGCGTTCGCGACGGCCGTATCTGGGGGGCTCGCCGCCGCCGCTACCAGAAGCGCCACCAGGGCTTCCGTGGTGGTGGCGCCGGCTCGACTCGGAACGTCAAGTCCCAGTTGATCGGCGTATCGACGGGATCGGCGGAGAGCCGCTGGACGATCCTTTGCGCAATCGGATAGAGCATCTCGGCTCGCAGACTCGCGCCGTCGAAGTCGGCCGCGTAGAGCTTCACGACCACCGGACCGACGGTGAGCAGGTAGCAGAACGCCGTCAATCCGTCACCGCTGCCGAGTACATCGGGAGAACCCCCGAAGACCTGGCAGGCAGTCCCGATCAGCGGATCTGTCCCGAAGAGCGGCAGCCCTTCGGAGCTCGCTGCCATCGTCTCGTGGACATACTCCGTGGCCGCCTCCGGGGTTGGGAACACCCAGCGGACATCGACGAGCCGATGGATCGGTGCATCCTCTGGCCCGTGCCAGACTGCCATGCCGGACGCGATGCCGCCGTACTTCCAGAAGCTGGCATCCCCATGATCGGGGCCGCGTCCCCGACTGTCTTGCGTCATCGTCAGACCGGCCGGCACGTCCGTGCTGTCCAAGAAAAGTCGGTCGTAGCGCGCGCTCGGTGGAGTTGTCGACGCGGGTGGCGGGGCGCCCGGCGCGTCGGCGATGTCCAGCGTCAGCTGCGCGTGGCTGGCGCTCCAGTCGTTTGCCAGGACGATCGCGAGGTGAGGCCCAACCAACTCGGCGCGCGGGCTGCTGCCCAGATACGCGCCCAACGCGATCATGACCGCTGGTATCAGCGTATCGGCCGGCCGTGGCGGATCATCAGCGCGGATGATCGGCTGGCTCCCTCGGTTGCGTGAGAAGATTCGGCTGGCGAGCGCGGACGTCTCCGGATGGCGTCCTGCGAGCGCGAGCAGGAAGCTCTGCGTCAGATCGTCGGCCAGCTTCGCCGTCTGCCCACCATCCACCCAGGCTCGGTCCATCATGAGCAGCGCCCGCTTGATACGCTGCCGGGGATCGATCTGCACCTCGATGTCGACCGCCTCATGATGACTACCTGGCTTCAGGTGCACTGCGCTCCAGCCGTTGCTCAGCGCGGTCCGACCGACCTCATGGAGGCCGAACCACCTGACGAGGTCCGACCGCTCGAATTCGTGCCAGGCCAGCAGGCCGGCTCCACGCGCGGCGTCGTCGTCGGCTGGGAATCGATTCGGGGGGTTATGCATCGCGACCTCCACCTACGGGACTGACGCCGCTTCCGTCGAGCTATGACCAGACGATAGACGCATGAGACGGACGCGCATGCGCAGTCATGTGCGCCTGCCTACCAGTCACGACCGTCGTGGAAGCGCGGCCACCGTGTTGCTTCGATGGTGCATGCTGGCGAGCCAGTGCGATCTCGCAGGCCAGGTGGACTGCCACGCGCGTGCGCAGCCCGAGCCGGTCGTTCGGACAGACCCGGCCGCAGATCCGCCGCGCGGCTACTGCTGGGTGATCACCAGACTGTCGAAGCGCACCTTGGCGGCCGATAGGATGGGTGCCGAGATGCCGAGCTGGACCTGTCCGTCGCCCGCACCATACTGTCCGGCGTAGATCTGCTGGCCGTTTACGGCGACGGTCACATGCCCGCGGGCGAAGACTCCAGGACATGTGTGACGGCCTGCCTCATCGTTGAGCTGCGGCCGATCGCCTATGCAGCCTCGTATTCCGCCGCTGGGAGCCCGGCTCGGATCACGACGCTAGCGGGGCCGACCCGTTCAACCGGAGTCATCGGTCTCCCGACTGCCTCATGCAGGGCCTCCGCATTGGATCGCGTCGATGAGTGGGCTCGAGTGCAGACAACCGTCCATCATCGCGGATCCGGAGCACCTCTGGGAATTGCCTGGCAGGCAAAAGTGGCCTAAACTCCTCTTGCAGCCTGGAGTCCCGGCGCGGCTTCCATGGCAGCGGATCGCGGACGAACGCCGCCGAGATAGTGCAAACCCCCTTGCCCGCGGTAGATTCCTTGGCGTGGAAGAGGTCAGGGGTTCGATTCCCCTCGGGTCCACCAGTGCGACAGACTGAACGCCCTTCGGGGCGTTTTTCTTCGAGTGGGGCCGCAAGGTAGACGGCAAGGGTCAATTCTTACGTCGCACTATTGCGAAACGACCTCTTCCGTGGTATGGAAGCGGTCCCGGGTCCGATTCCGCTCAGGTCCACCAACGTGCCATGTTCAGAGCTCTTCACCTCGAGTGGATATCTGAGATGGCGCGCAGATTGGTCGCGCCTGTCTGGCGAGTGTGAAGTCAAGAATTCCGGGCCCGCTTACATGGCCTCCTCTCGAACGGCGGCTCAGTCGACCGCCTGTTCGTGCTGGCAGCGATCGTGTTCTTCCTCTCGGCGGCCGGCCTGGTCTGGGGGCTAGACGGACGGCTGAATGGCACCCTCTTCGGCGACCCGGTCACCCGCTGGCTCGCCGGGCTGAACGACAAAGGTCTCGCCCCGGTGCCCGTTGCCGCGAGGATTGGCTGACGCGGATCGGCCACGCCGCCGTGAGCCAGGCCACGGCGGCGTGACCTGATTCGGGCAGGCATGACGGCGTCCGGCGCGAGCGTCGGTGTTCCAGTCCCGCAAGGACCGTCCGTGGACGGCTGCGTATGTCTTCCGTGTATCTGGTAGGAAGTCGCAAATGTCCGTGCGAGTTCGTGGCTGTGTGTACGAGCTTGTGTGCCATTAGGGGCCTAGACTCGACTTCCGCCCTTATGCCGCGACGTGTCCAGGATGATGGCAGAGCGCGGAGGAGTTCTGAGCGACTGGTGGAGGTGACGGCGGGTTCGAAAAGTGGACGGACCAGGAGTCGTGGCGGACGGCGGTGAGCATGTCGAGGAAGGACGGGGTGGACTTGGAACGGTACCAGGGCCGGACCGTCCAGCCAGTGGCATGGCCTTGCTGGAGACGTGCGGCGTACCAGAGCAGGACGAGGTCGTAGACGATGCTGGCCAGCGGGGCAGTGCGAGCAACGGCGGTCGCGGTCTGGTTCTGGGGATCTTCGAAGCCGAGGAGCTGCTTCTGGTCGTGGAACGCCACCTCGATGGTCCACCTCCGAGCGTAGCCTTCGAGGATGAAGGCGTGCTCGACGGCGAGGTCGGTGCAGAAGAACGCCTCGTCGCGGCGTCGGCCGCTGGGGTCCCGGACGATGACGATCCGGACCGGCTGGTCGCGCAGGGCGCCATACCAGAGGGCCGTGCAGCCGAAGACGAGCGGGGCGACCTGGCGTCCATAGAGGGTGACCCGCAGCGCGTCCCAGCGTCGGCGGGTCGCGGCCATCGCCTTCGGGGTCGGGAGCCGGTGGCCCTTGCGGCGTGGTCGCCCACGCTGCCCCGGTCGGCGGCGGCCCGGTCGTGCCCACAGCGCCGCGTCCGGACGGAGGCGGCTGAGGATGTGGACGTTGGCCGGCCGGCCTTCCAGGAGTGGGCGGGCCGCGTAGGCGCTGTCGACGACGGCGTAGACGGTCCGACCGTCGGCCCAGCCGGCCACCTGGGCGAGCAGCTCGCGGGCGAGCGCCAGCTTGGTCGGGCGCGGGTGCTCGGCATGTGCCTGCTCGGCGGCTTGCTGCCGGGTCCCGCGTCGCAGGCGGCCCGGCGCGTCCTTGGTGCCGCCGCGCTTCGCCCCAACATACAGTCGGAACAGCAGTGGCAGGGCGAACCCGCGGCTCCCACCCATCGGCAGCGGCGCCCACAGGGCCAGCACCACCCAGACGTGTCCGAAGCTGCAGAACGGCTTGCGCGCGCTCGACAACAACGGGTCGTGGTGCATGGTCGCCAGACTGACCCCCTTCCCCGTCTTGCGCGCCAGCGTGTCATCAACCAGGATGAAGAGCGGCTGGTCGGCGGGGATCCAGCAGACCGCCAGGCGGAAGACCACCTGCCCCAGCGCATCCAGGCTCCACGTCGCCCGGCTGAAGAACCGATGGAACACCGAGATGTGGCACCCCTCGACCCCGCCCGATGCCACCGCCACCGCCGTGATCGTCCGCCGCCCGTGGCAGTGAATCCAGCCAGCCATCAGCAGGCCGAACGTCCGGTAGCTCGGCGCCGTGAAGCACGGCTCGAACGCTACGAGCAGCCCCACGAACGTGCTCGGTAAGATGATGTCGGGCATGGCCCCCTCCCTGGTCGCTGACACTTCCAGGGTCTACGAGGGGGCCATGTTCCGTCAACTTACCGCCGCTTCGCCTCCAAATTGGCGGAAGTCGAGCCTAGATAGGGGCCCGCAAAGCCCTGCCGATAGTCAGTAGAGGTTTTGAGAGGAGGAGAGGAGGTAAGCCCCGAACCCCCGAGTGATTCCGCCAAGGTAGAAACGTGAACTCCCTACAGTGAAACCCCGATTCACATTGGATGGGGAGGTTCGCTCTGGGAGGTTCTCCGCTCAGGACGTGCACGGCCGATACTCGCCGGTGCGATAAGCAGCTTCAACACCGTGGCGACCGGCTCGACCAGTGCACCAACGACCGCTGAGTACAGTGATCATCAATGGGTGTGTGCGCCGATGAGGATCGTGATCGCGAGGTCGGTAGTGGCAGGCTGACGCTGGCGGCGACATCGCACGTGGTCAGCATCGAGAGCGAGGTCTTCGAGCAAGCCTCGGAGGTGCGCGAGTTCGGCGTCGGCGTGAGTCCGCAACCGCACGCGATCAAGGATCTCGCGGCGCTCGGCCTGATAGCGACCCTCGACCGTACCGGCATCCGCGCCCGCCTGATGATCTCCATGTGGGCGCCGTGGCCAAACAGTCTGGGGCGGGCCGCGAGGCCTCAAAGCCTCCGGAAGCGGCCGTGCCTTACGCCGAGCGGTTACTACACACCTACCCATGTCGGTCTGCGCACACGACTCGAAGGACGGAGCCGCCAGCCGTACCGGCAAGGTGAGTAGTTGCGCCGAGCGCGATGCGATCCTCCGCAGCTACGCCTCCCCGGCCCGCGCTGAGCGTGGATCGTGCCTTCAGGGCGATTTGACCTCTGATCTCCGCCTTGGGAGGGCGCTCCCACGTGGATAGGACGTCACGATCGCTCGAAGGAAAATCGATCGTGGACGTCCGCAGATGTTCGCTCCGTACCGCGCAAACTGTTGTCAAAACTGTTGTCAGGTCGGTGCCTGAGAACCCATCGGCGGGAGTGTTGTCTTGCTGCCGGTCATGCTTTGCCATCAATGCTGCCACTGACCTACATCTTCGACTCGGGCCGGCAACCGAACCACAAATGTAGAGCCCTGGCCATAGACGCTTTCGACTGTCAGGTTGCCACCCATCAACCGGCAGAAGTGACGACTGATTGCCAGGCCGAGGCCAGTCCCGCCGTACGTGCTCCGTGTGCTGGCCTCGGCCTGCGCGAACGCTTCGAAGAGCCGGCCCATTTGCGCCTCGGTCATCCCGATGCCGGTGTCGCTCACCGTGAATGTGATCCACTCGCTAGACTCACAGGTGGCAACTAGACAGAGGGAGCCGTGCTTCGTGAACTTCGCGGCGTTCGAGAGCAGGTTGAAAAGTGCCTGCCGCAGCTTGGTCTGGTCGGCGTGCATCGTGCCGATGTCGTCCGGGCAGGACACCATCAGGGTATTGTGGTTCTTCTCCACGAGCGGCTGCACGATGGCCTCCACGTCCCGGACCAGTTGACCGACATCGAACGTCTCCAGGTACAGGTCCATTCGCCCGGCTTCGATCTTCGAGAGATCGAGGATGTCGTTGATGAGGCCGAGCAGGTGCTTGCCGGCGGCGTTTACCTTCTGGAGGTCGGGGATGAACGCCTGCTCACCCATCTCCTCGGCCTCTTCCTGGAGCATTTCGGAGTACCCGATGATGGCGTTGAGCGGCGTCCGTAGCTCATGGCTCATGTTCGCCAGGAACTGCGACTTGTGCTGCGAGGCGTCTGCGAGTGCCCGCCCCTGAATCTCGAGCTGCTGATACAGCCGGGCGTTATGGATCGCGAGCGCGCACTGCCCGGCGAACGTCTGGAGCAGGCCGATCACCTCGGGCGAGAACTGTCCGGGGGACCTGCGCACCACCACGAGCGCGCCGAGCGGCTGATCCTGCCGCAGGAACGGAACAGCCAGCAGCGACCGGTAGCCGGCCTCGACGAGCGAGTCCCGAACGGGGCTGTCGTAAGCGCCGGGCACGAGTATATTGGGGATCTCGACCGCCCCGCGCTCGGCGACCGCCCGCCCGACGGCGCCCTGGCCCAGTCGGATCGGGCGACTCTGGACGGACCGCGTCAGCTCGGCGTCGTTCGGGCCCGGGCTACGAATCGGCAGCGGTCCGGACGGCACGAGCGTCTGTGCCGTCTCATCGTACTCGTACAGCGTTCCGGCATCGGAGCCCGACAGCCGCGTCGCATTTGCCACGATGGTGCTGAGCACCTCTTGCAAGTCGAGCGAGGACGACACGGCCTGCCCGACCTCGCCGAGTGCGTGCAGCTCGGCCACCGAGCGCGAGAGCCGTTCCGTTCGGTCCTGCAGTTCCGCGAACAGCCGGGCATTCTCGATGGCGATCACCGCCTGATCGGCGAACACCTGGAGCAGCGCGATCTGCTGGTCCGTGAACGATCGAACGGTCGTCCGGAACACGGTGATTGTCCCGATGAGACGCCCGTCGCGCAGCATCGGCGCGCCCAGCGCCGTCCGATAGCCGGCGAGCTGTTGGGCCCGACTGAAGCCGTACTCCGGATCGGCCAGTACGTCGACGATGTGAACCACGGCCTGGCGTTCGATCACGCGCCCATAGACCGAGGCGCGGCTCGCCGGAATCGGGTGGTTCGAGACGAGATCGATGAATTCGGTCGACACGTTGCCGGCGTACGCGTAGAGTGTTGTGCGACCATCATCGAACCGCGAGGCTACCGCGATATCGGCCTCACAGATGCGGCCCGCCGTGTCGACAATCGCCTGAAGGACGCCCGTCAGATCGGTCGGCGATGAGGCGATGACGCGCAGCACGTCGGCCAGCGCCGTCTGCTGCTCCAGCGATTCGGTCAGCGCTGTCGTCCGGTCCTGAAGCTCCTCGAACAGGCGGGCGTTCTCGATGGCGATCACGGACTGGTCGGCGAACGTCTCCAGCAGTTCGACGTGGCGGTCGCTGAAGGGCCGCACTTCCTGGCGGAACAACGAGATGACACCGATCGTCCTGTCATGCCCGCGCAGCGGGACGTTCACGACTGACCGATAGCCATAGAGCGCCCGGGAGATCCGGGACCCGGGGTACTCCGTGTCGACCTTTTCGAGGAGGTCGTCCACCCGAATCGTTCGAGACTCGACGAGGCAGTGTCCGGCCGACGACGCCCGGGTGGCGGGCACACCTGGCGCCTCAAGAAACGGATCGCCGAATCGGCCGACGTCGTCACGCTTCGTCACGCCGTAGGTCGCACGCTGCGCCAGGTGGCCATCCGTCTCGCGAACCTGGGTGATGGTGCCGCCCTGGGCGTCGCACAGGCGGGCGGCGGTCTCCAGGATCGCCTCCAGCGCTGCCTCAACATTCGTCGGCGACGATGCAATCACCCGAAGCACTTCGCCGGTCGAGGTCTGATGCTCTAACGCGAGTCGAAGGTCGGCGTTGCGCTGCTCCAACTCCTGGAAGAGGCGGGCGTTGTCGATGGCGATGACCGCCTGGTCCGCGAAGATCTCCAGTAGGGCGATCTCGCGCTCGGTGAACGGCCGTGGCATGAAACGCTGCACCGCGAGCGCGCCAATCGCCTCATCATCTCGCAACAGTGGCAACGCGATCTGGGCCTGCATGTGCATGGCCTCGAAGACTGGCCGGGAGTCGGGAAACTCCAATTCGACAGCCGAAGCCATGTCGGCCACGTGGATCGTTTGCTTGTCAATCAACACCCGTCCAGTGATCGTCGATCTAGAGACCGGGGGTCGCTGCAATCCGACGCCGCGTGCATGCTCGAAGGCCGACACCGTGGCTCCTGCTGCTGCCGCGCTGCCGTACACGTCGCCGAACGCCTGGTTGATCGATGCGCCATCTGACCCGGTCAGGCGCATGGCCGCATCGGCGATTGTTTCAAGCACCTTTGCCTGGTCACTCGGTGAGGAAGCGATCACCCGCAGTACCTCGGCCAGCGCGGTTTGCTGCTCCAGGGAATGCGTCAGCTCAGTTGTGCGATCCAAGAGCTGGGCGTTGCGCTGTTCGAGCTCCTCGAATAGGCGGGCGTGCTCGATCGCGATGACCGCCTGATCGGCAAACGTCTGCACCAGCGCGATCTGGCGCTCGGTGAACGGTCGGACCTCGGTCCGTACCAGCGCGATCACGCCGATCGAAGCACCGGATCGGATCAGCGGGATCACGAGCTCCGTTCGCGTGTCGTAGAGCGCCCGCGAGTGCCGCGAGTCCGGATACTCGTCCTCGACGGCCTGGAGCATGTCGTGGACATGAACGGTCCGGGCATCGAGCAAGGCACGCCCGAGTATCGATTCCCTGGTCGCGGCGATGCCGACGGACTGGCGGAACGAGTCCTCGTACAGGGTGGCCGCGTGCGCCAGGATGTTGCCCGCGTTGGCTCGCGATGCGAGTCGCCCGTCGGTTTCGCGGACCTGGGCAATGGCGCCACCCTCGGCCTCGCATAGGCGGACAGCCGCGCCCACCACCGATTGCAGCACCGTCGCCAGGTCGGTCGGGGCGGCCGCGACAACTCGCAGCACCTCCGCCTGAGCGGTCTGCTGCTCCAGGGCCTCCGTCAGCCGGCGGTTGCTCGCCTGGAGCTCCTCGAACAGGCGGGCGTTCTCAATGGCGATCACCGCTTGATCGGCGAACGTCTCCAGCAAGGCGATCTGGCGCGTGGTGAACGGGCGTTGCAGGGTCCGCTGGAGCGCGATGACACCGATCGGCACGCCCTTGCTGAGCAGCGGGGTGGACACGTGAGTACGCCCGCCGTAATCGGCGAAGGCCATCGCCGAGTCAGGGTAATCGCTCTGAATCGCGGCGACCACGTCCTCGACGTGGATGGTGCGGCGCTCCAGAATGGCACGGCCCGAGAAGGTCGTCGGCCTTGGCGGATGCGAGCGCGGGCCGAGCGTGCTGGTGCGAGCCTGGAGCGTCTGCCACACGGACGACGGCGCAGCGGCTTCCGGCACGAGCAGGTCGTCGTCCAGGCGCTGCAACGCGCCGGAGTCGGCTTCGCAGAGGCGCATGGCGCTTTCGGTGAGCGTCGTCAGGATGCCCCGCAGATCGGTCGGTGACGATGCAATCACGCGCAAGACCTCGGCCGTCGCCGTCTGCTGCTCCAGTGATTCGGTCAGATCGGCGTTGCGCTGCTCGAGCGCTTCGAAGAGCCGAGCGTTCTCCAACGCGATGACCGCCTGGTCGGCGAAGCTGTTGAGGAGGCGAATCTGCTCGTCGGTGAACGGATCGACCTCGAACCTGATCGCCAGGATCGCGCCGATCGGGACGCCGTTGCGCAGCAGAGGCGCCGCCAGCGAGGTCCGGTGTCCGTAGCGGCGCTGAATCTGCATCCCCTCCGGGTACTCTGCGTCGCTCCGTGCCGCCGCATCGTCGATGTGGAGGGTCTGCCGCTCCAGGATGGCTCGCGCCGGCAGCGTCCCGCGATCGAGAGGTAGCATCGTCCCTGTTGGCAGCTTCTCCGTCGGTCCGAATGCGGCGATGGTCTCCATCTGGTCGCCGGTGCCCCGGAAGATCAGGGTGTCGCGTGCGAGGCACAGCCTGGCGGCGCTCTCCGCGATGGTCTCCAGCACGGAATGCAAGCTGGTGGGCGAGGAGGCGATGACACGCAGAACCTCTGACGTGACCGTCTGCTGCTCCAGTGCCGTCGTCAGCCGCTGGTTGCTCTCCTCAAGCGCCGAGAACAGGCGGGAGTTCTCGATGGCGATGACGGCCTGGTCGGCGAACGCCTCCAGCAACGCGACATCACGCGGGGTGAATCCCCTGGGCTCGTTGCGTCCCACTGCCAGGACGCCGATCGGCTCGCCCTGATGCAAGAGCGGTACGGCCACCATCGAGCGCATCTGCAGGCGAGCGAACATCCGTCGATCGCCCGGGAGGTCGGTCAGCACGGCGTGCGCAAGGTCGTCGACGACGATGGTCCGTCGGTCAAGAAAGGCCAGTCCCGTCGTCGTCCGCCGGTCCAACTCGTCCCCCGGCAGGGCCTCGTAGTACTGAGGCCCGTAGCATGGGATGAAAATCTCGGCTGGCAGGCCGGTCATGGCGCACGCCGCGAGGCGGCCGTCTCGCCGTCGCTGGCGCTGGATCACCGCGCCCTGGCTGTGGCAGAGTCTGCTGGCCGTCTCGACGATGGCGTCGAGCACGCGCTGGACGTCCGTCGGCGAGGCGGCGATGACGCGCAAGACCTCGGTGAGCGCGGTCTGATGCTCCAGCGCTTCGGCGGTTCTCCGATTGCTGCCCAGGAGCTCGACGTTGCGCTGCCCGAGCTCCTGAAACAGTCGGGCGTTCTCGATCGCGATCGCAGCCTGATCGGCGTAGCCTTCCATCAGCGCAATCTCGGCGTCCGTGAACGGCCGAAGCTCCGTGCGCGACACGACGAGCACGCCGATCCCCCGCTCGCCAACCAGCATCGGCACCAGCAGCGCGCTCCGGATGCGGTACGCCAGCTCGCCGAGCTCCTTCGAGCGGTCTTCCAGCATCCGCACCGAGAGCGGATACTCGGCAACGACGGCCGCCTCGTGGTCGGGGCTGTGGATGGTGCGCCGTTCGAGCACTGCCCGGGCGCTCGCCACCCGGGGATCGAGCGGGACCCGGTGCCCGATCATCATCCCGCCGGGCTCCCGACGGTAGTTCGCCATCCACACCAGCTCCTCGCCCTCGACCCGGAACACGCCGACATTGTGGGCCTGGCAGAGAGTCGCAGCACTGTCCACGATGGATTGGATGACGGACAGCAGATCGGTGGGCCCGGCGGCAATGGCGCGGAGGATCGAGGCGGACGACTCCCGCTCCTGGCGAAGTGCTGTCGATTCCTGGCGGGCCTCGCCGAGCTCCTGACGGACCAGCGCAAGCTCGCGGCGCAGGCGGGCGAGATCGTCCTCATCCGTGCGGGCGGCCTGGCCCGTGCGGTCGTGCTCACGCATCGAGCTTCTCCAGTCCGTCGGCGCCCGGCCCGCCAACGGGTAGCTGCACGGTGAACGTCGAGCCCCGGCCCGGTGTGCTCGCCACCGTGACGTCTCCGCCAAGCGCCCGGCAGAGTTGGCGCACCAGCGCCAGCCCGAGCCCAGTCCCGCCGTAGCGCCGGCTGGTCGTTACCTCAGCCTGGGAGAACGCCTCGAACAATCTCCCCACCTGCTCCTCGGTCATCCCGATGCCGGTGTCGCTGACGGCGAACGTGACGAGCTGCGAGCTGCGAGCTGCCAGTGGCGAGGCGCCCTGGCCCGCGATTGCCTCTTGTGACGCACCACACTCCACGCTCAGCTCGATCCGCCCATTCGACGTGAACTTGGCCGCATTCGAGATCAGGTTGAACAGGATCTGACGGAGCTTCGTGGCGTCGGTCTGCATCTCTCCGAGATCAGGCGCCACGTCGGCAGCGAGGATGTTGCCGTTCTTCTCGATGAGCGGCTTAACCGTGGTGGCGACGTCGCGCACCACGGCCGGGACGTCCACCGTCTCCAGGACCAGCTCCATCTTGCCGGCCTCGATCTTGGACAGGTCGAGGATGTCGTTGATCAGCCCCAGCAGGTGCTTGCCGGCCGCGTTGATCTTCTGCAGATCCAACAGGAAGTTCGCCTCGCCCAGGTCGTCGGCCTCCTCCTGAAGCATCTCGGAGTACCCGATGATCGCGTTCAGCGGCGTGCGCAGCTCGTGGGACGTGCTGGCCAGGAAGTGCGACTTGTGTTGTGACGCTTCGGCCAGCGCACGGCCCTGCTCGTCAAGCTGCTGGTACAGCCAGGCGTTGTGGATCGCCAGCACCGACTGGGTCGCGAACGCCTGGAGTAGCGCAATGACCTCTTCGGGGAACGCGCCTGGCATGCGACGGGCGACGACGATGCCGCCGAGCAGGCGGTCCTCGCGCAGGAGCGGCAGCGCCAGTAGCGAGCGAAGCCCGGCCGACGCCATCACATCGCGGACCCGGCTCTGGTACGTACCCTCGGCGAGGATGTCCTCGACCTGGACCGGCTGGCGCGTGAGGGCGGCCCGCCCTACGGCGCCCTCGCCAAGCTTGAGCGGGGCCGCCTGGAGCTCCGCCGTCAGGCGCTCGTCGAATGTGCGCGTGGCGCGCAGGTGCAGTTCGCCTCGGGTCTCGTCGTACTCGTAGACGACGCCGCCGGCTGCTCCGGAGAGCTCGACGGCGTGATCGACGATGGTGGTCAGCACCTGCTGGAGGTCGAGCGAGGAGGAGACCGCCTGGCTCACTTCGGCCAGGGCGCGCTGCTCCTCGACTACCCGCGTCAGCTCCCCAGTACGCTCCTGGAGCTCCTCGAACAGGCGGGCATTCTCGATGGCGACGACAGCCTGACTGGCGAACATCTCAAAGAGCGCGACCTGCTGGTCCGAGAACACGCTTGGAACCGGCCGCGCGATGGCCAGCACGCCAACGGCTTCGTATCCCTTAATCAGGGGTGCGAACAGCGCGGAGCGGAACACTGCCGAGCTCCCTCGATCTCGAGCGATGGCGACGCCCTCAGCGAACTCGCCATCCATCTGGTTCAGGTCGGCGACATGCACCGTCCGCCGCTCCAGCACGGCGCGACCTGAGAACGTCCCCTGCCTGATCGGCACGCGGACGATGCCGCGTCTGGGTGTGCCGAGGACGGACACGACGGGGACGAGCGCATCACCGTCACGAAGCAGGATCGCGACGCGCTCGGCACCGCCTATCCGAGCGGCCGTGGCGGCGACGGTGTCGAGCACATGCGGCAAATCGGTGGGAGAGGACGCGATGACGCGCAAGACGTCGGCGGTTGCCGTCTGCTGCTCCAGCGCGGCGGTCAGGTCGGCGGTCCGCTGCTCGAGCTCGTGGAAGAGCCGGGCGTTCTCGATGGCGATGACAGCCTGGTCGGCAAACGTTTCCAGCAGGGCGATCTCGTTGGCCGAATACGGCCTGACCTCGGCCCGTGACTGGGACAACAGTCCGATCGCTCGGCCATCCCGCAGCAGTGGGACGTGCAAGGTCGTACGCTGACCCGCGTGGATTGTGCCGGGGTAGCGGTCTCGCATCTCCTCAGACTGGACGTCGTGGATGTGCACCGAACGGCTGAGGCGGATGGCCTCGGCCGACGGCGACAAGACCGAGGTCGATCGGCGCGTCTGCTCCGTCGACACGCCCCTCGGAGTCTCTCCAGCCCCGGCGACCACGACATACTCATCGCCCTCGACCAGCCGGATGTTCGCCCAGGTGGACGAGTTGAGGCGCCAGGCGATGTGCGTGATGGCCTGGAGGGCGGCGTCCATGTTCGACGGCGAGGAGGCGATGACGCGCGGCACCTCGCCGAGCGCTGTCTGTTGCTCCAATGCCTCGGTCACGCGGCGGTTGCTCGCCTGAAGGTCTTCGAACAGCCGGGCGTTGGCGATGGCGATGGCGGCCTGACTGGCGAACGTCTCCAGCAACGCAAGCTGCTGCTCGGTGAACGGGTGCGGCTCCCGCATCGAATAGTTCGACAGCACCCCGAGCGCATCGTCGCCGTGCAGCAACGGTGTCGAAGCCTTGGTCCGGTGGCCGAACCGCCGGCCAGACTCCAGGTCGACCGGGAGCTCATCACCTGACGCCCAGACGTCGGGCACGTAGACGGTGCGACGATCCAGAAGCGCCAGCCCGGACACCGAGCTCCGTGTGAGATGTGTCCCTGGATGGCCCGCTCGATAGGCATCACGGAACCGCTGGAACGCCTCAGCGAAGGCCGGCCGGCAGTCGTTGGCCACCGAGACGAGATACTCGCCCTTGCGCTGCTGGATATTCGCCATATCGACGTCGCAGAGCTGCATCGCAGTGGTTGCGATCGTCTGGAGCACGCGCGGCAGATCAGTGGGCGAGGCCGCGATCACGCTCAAGACCTCGGCGAGGGCGGTCTGCTGCTCTAGCGCCTCGGTGACCTGGCGGTTGCTCTCCTGGAGCTCCTGAAACAAGCGCGCATTCTCGATCGCGATCACGGCCTGGTCTGCGAACGTCTCCAGAAGGGCGACCTGCCGTGGCGAGAACGGACGGACATCCGTTCGGCTGATGCTCAGGGTGCCGATTGGCTCGCCGCCGCGCAACAACGGCGTGGCGAGCGCGGTCCGATAGCCAATCTCCCGGGCCGATGCCCGCCCGCGAGCGTGCACGTCGTCGGTGGTCAGATCGTGGACGTGGACGGTCTGCCGCTGCCGCAGTGCCTGGCCGGTGACCGTATCGTCGTCCACTGGATAGTGGCGACCGCGCAGCCCGACCGAGGTGCCGTAGCTCGCGACGAACGCGAACGCATCGCCGTCGAAGCGCGACATTGATGCGCCGGTCGCGTCGCACAGCTGCGCGGCGCTGGCGGTAATGGTGTCGAGGACACGGTCCAGGTCCGTCGGCGACGCCGCGATGACCTTGAGTACCTCGGAGGTCGCCGTCTGCTGCTCCAGCGACTCCGTCAGGTCTGCCGTCCGCTGCTCCAGCTCGTGGAACAGCCGGGCGTTCTCGATCGCGACGACGGCCTGGTCGGCGAACGTCTCCACCAGCGCGATCTCGGCGTCCGTGAACGGCCGCACCTCGCCGCGAGCCACGACCAAGTTGCCAATCGCTGCGTCCTCACGCACCAGCGGGATCGAGAGGTAGGTCCGCACATCCAGACTCGTGGCACCCATCTCGCGCAGGCGCTGTCCGGTCACAGGGTACTCATCGAATGCGGCGTGGATGTCGTGCAGGTGGATCGTCCGCCGCTCCAGCACCGTCCGTCCGCCGATCGATCCCCGATCGAGCGGGCTTCGCCAGCCAAGCCGGTAGGCGTGGTCGGGACGCAGGTTGGCCACCCGTTCGAGCTCGTCGCCGACGACGCGGGCGATGCTGACGTTGTCGGTCTGGCAGAGCCGCCCGGCGCTCTCGACGATCGCTTGCAAGACCGCCGTCGCATCGGTCGGACCGGAGGCGATGACACGCAAGACGGAAGCCATCGCGGCGTGCGCCGCCCGTGCCTCGGCGAGCTCGCGGCGCAGGCGGGTGACCTCGTCCTCGTCTGGCTGGGCGGCGAGGCTCGGCCGTGCCGCCAGGTCTCGCTTAGACATGTGGCGCCTCCGGCCCGCCTGCGGGCAGGCGGATCGTGAACGTGGACCCGATCCCCGGTGTGCTTGCCACCGTGATGTCACCGCCCATCATGCGGCAGAAGGAGCGGCTGATCGCGAGCCCGAGCCCGGTCCCGCCGTACTTCGATCTGGTGCTGGCCTCGGCCTGGGAGAACGCCTCGAACAGCCGAGACAGCTGCTCCTCGGTCATCCCGATGCCGGTGTCCGTGACGGCGAACGTCAGCCAGTCGTCCGGCTCCCGTGCGATGGCGAGCGTGATCGTGCCGTGGTCGGTGAACCTCGCGGCGTTGCTCACCAGATTGAACAGGGTCTGGCGCAACTTGGTCTGGT
Source organism: Chloroflexota bacterium (assembly GCA_046328125.1). Lineage (GTDB taxonomy): Bacteria > Chloroflexota > UBA6077 > UBA6077 > JACCZL01 > JADZEM01. The sequence goes on along the minus strand of JAXLXF010000006.1, from coordinate 242,697 downwards.
CGGCGTGCAGGCTCCCGATGCCGTCCGGGCACGAGATGACCAGCCCGTTGCCGTTCTTCTCGACCAGCGGCTGCACGATGGCCGAGACGTCGCGCACAAGCTGCCCAACCTCGAAGTCCTCGAAGTAGAGGTCCATCCGGCCGGCCTCGATCTTCGAGAGGTCCAGGATGTCATTGATCAGCCCGAGCAGGTGCTTGCCGGCCGCGTTCACCTTCTGGAGGTCCGGGATGAACACCTCCTCCCCGATCTCCTCGGCCTCCTCCTGCAGCATCTCGGAGTAGCCGATGATCGCGTTCAGCGGCGTTCTGAGCTCGTGGGACATGTTCGCCAGGAACTGCGACTTGTGCTGGCTCGCCTCTTCGAGCGCTCGTCCCTGCACTTCGAGGGCCCGGTAGAGTCGGGCGTTGTGGATCGCCAGCGCCGACTGCGCCGCGAACGTCTCCAGCAGACGGATCGTGTCTGGCGAGAACTGGCCGGCCGTGCGGCGCACCACGGCGAGCGCCCCGAGCGGGCGCTCGCCGTGGAGGAACGGCACGACCAGCAACGAGCGAAATCCGGCCTCAATGAGCATGTCGCGGAACGGGCTGACGTAGGTCGCATCGGCGCGGATATCCGGTATCTCGACCAGCCGGCGCTCGGCAACCGCTCGGCCGAGCGCCCCTTCGCCCGACCGCATCGTGCCGGTTCGGATGGCGCGAATGATGTCCGCGTCGGTTGGATCTGGCGTGCGCACGGGCAGCGTGCCGGCCGGATGCAGCGTCTCGGTCGCCGCGTCGTACTCCCAGAGCGAGCCGCCGTCAGAGCCCGAGAGCCGGGTGGCGTACTCGTTGATGGTCGTCAGCACCTCGGCGAGGTCGAGCGAGGACGAGACGGCCTGTCCGACCTCCGCGAGCGCCCGCTGCTCGTCGTTGGCGCGGGTGAGCCGTGCCGTTCGATCTTGCAGTGCCTCGAACAAGCTGGCGTTCTCGATGGCGATGACCGCCTGGTCGGCGAACGCCTCCAGGAGCGTCACCTGTTGCTCAGTGAACGGCTTGACCTCGAAGCGGAACAGCGTGATGACGCCGATCGTGCCAGTGCGCCCGCGCAGTGGGACGTTCACGACGGTGCGGTAGCCGTGAGCCTCCTGCGACAGCCGCGAGCCGGGGAAGTCAGTTTTGATGGCCTCGGCCATGTCGTGGACGTGGACGGTGGCGGCGTCCACGAAGGCGCGCCCCGCCGCCGCGTCGCGCGTGGCTGGTACGCCTGGCGCGTCCGAGAACGGATCCGGCAGCGCGTTCCAGCCGAACGTCCGCAGGATGCCGTAGGCGGCGCGCGGCCCGAGCGTGTTGTCCGACGGCCGTAGCTGGGTGATGGTGCCGCCAGGAGCATCGCAGAGGCGGGCGGCCGTCTCGACGATCGCATCGAGCGCCGCCTGGACGTCGGTCGGCGAGGCGGCAATGACGCGCAGCACGTCGGCCAGCGAGGTCTGCTGGTCGAGGGAGCGCGTGAGCTCGGTGGTGCGCTGCTGGAGCTGCTCGAACAGCCGCGCATTCTCGATGGCGATGACGGCCTGGTCCGCGAACGTTTCGAGGAGTCGGATCTGGGACGGCGTGAACGGATCCACCACCATCCGCTGGAGAGTCAGGACACCAATGGGCTGTTGGTGCAGCAGGAGTGGCACGGAGATGTGCGATCGATGTCCGAGCAGGCGCTGATTGTCTCGCGCTGCCGGAAACTCTGTCTGGGCGGCCTCCGCCAGATCCACGACGTTCACGGCGCGGCACTCGACGTAGGCGCGGCCGGTTGCGGAGGCCCGATCGACCGCCACGCCATCTTGCTGCTCAAAATAGTCATCTGGCCAGCCGCCCCAGCGCGCCAGGATCACGTCACGCACCGCACCAAATGCCGCGCGAATGCAGAGACGGCCGTCGCGCGCCCGGTACTGTTGCAGGGTACCGCTCGGGGCGTCGCACAGCCGGGCCGCCGTCTCGACCAGGGTGTCAAGGACGGTGCTCACGTCCGTGGGCGAGGTGGCAATGACTCGCAGGATCTCGGCGGTGGCCGTCTGCTGCTCCAGCGCCTGCGTGAGGTCCGACGTCCGTCGCTCCAACTCCTGGAAGAGACGGGCGTTCTCCATCGCGATGACGGCCTGGCCGCCGAACGACTGCACAAGCTCGATGTGCCGCTCGGAAAAGGCCCGCACCTCGCGCCGATAGACTACCAGCGACCCGACGAACCGACCGTCCTTCACCAGTGGCACGGCCAGCATTGTGCGCATCCCGCCAAGCTCGGCCGACGCGACCGTCACCGGGTCGCCGTCGAGGAACGCCCGGGTCGCCCTGAGGTCGAGAATGTGCAGCGGGCGCCAGGGGCCATCCGGCCGGAACTGCCAACGCCCCACCTCGGCCGGATGATCTCGGAAGTGCGCCTCGTAGGCCGGCGTCGCGCCCTGGGCCGCAACCAGGGTGAATCGCTCGCCGTCGTACAGAAAAAGGGCGCTGAGGCGGCCGTCGCAGAGGCGGGACGCCCGTTCGAGGATCGCCGCGAAGACCGGATCGAGGTCGCCGGGAGAGCTACTCACAACCTGGAGCACTTCGGCCAACGCCGTCTGCTGGTCGAGCGACTCGCCCAGCTCGACGGTCCGCGCCTGCACCTGCTCGAACAACTGCGTGTTCGCGATGGCGATGGCGGCCTGGCTGGCGAACGCCTCCAGCAAGGCAATCTGCGGTTCGGTGAAGGGGCGTGGCTCCGCACCGTACAGCGAGAGGGTGCCGATGACCTCGTCGCCCCGCATGAGCGGTGCCGCGACGGTGGCGCGCCAGCCCCGGCGGCGGGCAGCCTGCAGCGAATGAGGATACTCCGCGCCGACGTCCTCAATGTCCGGGATGTGGACGATGCGCCGCTCCAGGATCGCCCGGCCACCCGCCCGAGTTGGGACGAGGCGCCGAGGGGGCAGGCTGTCGTTTGGCGGCTGCTCTGGGAAGGCGCTGACGTCTTTCAGATCGACGGCGCGTACGTAGGTGAATGTGCCGTCAAACTGGCTCACCGATGCGGCGTCGGCATCGCACAAACGGCGAACGACGGCCGCGAGCACGTCCAGGACCCGGGGCAGATCCGTGGGCGATGATGCGATCACCCGCAGCACCTCGGCCAGCGCCGTCTGTTGCTCCAGGGATTGCGTCAGCTCGACGGTGCGGTCCTGGAGCTGCTGGAACAGGCGAGCGTTCTGGATCGCGATCACGGCCTGGTCCGCGAACGCTTCCAGCAGCGCGATCTGACGCGGGGTGAACGAGCACGGTTCGAAGCAGTAGAGTGAGATGATCCCGATCGCGGCATGTCCGCCGTGCATCAGCGGCGCCGCGGCGTGCGCACGGTACCCAATGAGGCGTGCGCTCTGGACCGACGAGGGAAACTCGTCGTGCGCCGCAAGGACGTCGGGCACGGCGACCGTGCGCCGGTCCAGAAATGCGCGTGCCGTGATCGAGTGTCGATCGAACGGGAGCGGCTCCGGTCGGCGAGGCAGCCCGTCCTGCACGGCGTCCCTGTAACGCTCGGTGCCGCCGAAGCCGATGAGGGCGGATCTCCCGTCGATCTCCTGGTGCACACTGGCGCCGTCAACGTTGCAAAGGCGGGCCAGGGCATCGGACAGGGTGACGATGACGCCGTGGAGGTCCGTCGGCGACGATGCAATGGCTCGCAGGATCTCAGACGTGGCGGTCTGCTGCTCCAGCGCCTCATGCAATTCCCGATTACGCTGCTCGACCTCCCCGAAGAGGCGCACGTTCTCGATGGCGATGACTGCCTGGTTCGCAAACGACTCCAACAGGGCGATCTGTGGGTCCGTGAACGGCCGCACGATCATGCGTACCGCGATGAGGACCCCGAGCGGCGAACCCTGGCGCAGGAGCGGAACCGCCAGATAGGTACGGAACCCAGACTCGGCGTGGAGCGCCTGGGTGTCAGGGAAGTCGCCGCCAGCAGCCGACAGCACATCGTCGAGATGGATGGTGCGTCGATCCAGGATCGCACAGGCGGCCGCCGAGCGGCGGGTGACAGCGCGCGGAGGCGCCTGGTCTGAGAGGTCGGAAGTCGCATCACGGCTGACCCGACGTCGGCGCGCTCGCGGGACGAGCTTGCCCTCGGTCAATCCCCAGATCGAGGTTGCATCGGCGTCACAGAGCTCCATGGCGTGCTCGACCGCGCCGGTCAGAGCCGACGGCACGTCTGACGACGACGCGACGATGTGGAGGACATCGGCGAGGGCCCGCTCGCGAGCGTTGCCCGTCGCGATCTCGGCGCGCAGGCCCTCAATCTCTGCTCGGTCCAGCCGCTGCTGTTCGAGAAGCCGCTGCACCTCGGCCTGCAGACGCTCGATCGCGGCACCGTCCGCCATCACATCCGTGTTCTCCACACCCACGTCGTCCGTCCCCGCTCGTCCCCCATCCCACCGCGAAACGGCGGCACTATCGCGCGTTGCCGGCCCCCTGTCAAGCGCATCTCGACAGGTCGGACGGCTGCAGCCGACGATACGCGAGGCTCGCCATGACCGCTGTGACGACGATCACACCGCCCGATTCCCACGTCTTCGAAACTGCGCGCTCAGGCCCGTCGCGGAGCCAGGCGGGTCGGATTCCCGGCCGCGTCGAACGGCGTCTTGAAGCTGAAAGCGTGCGGCGTCGGGCCATGATCGTGGAGGTGCTCCAGCCGCTTCGGAGCATCGTCCCAGGACGGTTGCTCGTCGTCGCTGACCCACCAGATGGCGTACGTAGGCCAGGCTGGCGGCACGAACCAGTCCTTGCGAACGCGGAGCGACTCGCCGTGCGGGCCACGATACGCGAAGGCAAAGACCGAATCCAGATCGGCCCAGAGCGAGAGCGTTTGCGGCGCCCGGACGTGCGTGCCCGGTACGAAGAAGCGCGGCCCGAACGTCGCCGAGTTGATCTGGTTCCGGTACGTGGCGATAAACCCGGTCGACGATTCGGCAGCCGCGAAGACCGTGTCGATGCGATCGAAGAACCCCTGCACCTGAGGATGCCCCCGCTCCTCGCGCAGGATCCCGAAGGTGTAGAACGCGACGCGTCCCATTGATGCCTCCTCTGGTGTGTTCGGTAACCCGGCACGGTTGATGGCGGTCCGGGTTTAGCGAAACCAGCCGCTCAGGTCGACGGCCAGATCCTGGCGTCCGGTGGCGCTCACCGCGCCGCTGCCGATCGCCTCCCTCCAGGTCAGGCGGCCCATGAACAGCAGGATGTACGTGTCGGGGTGGAGGGTGACCACGACGTCAGAGCCCGACTGGTCCATCTCCGGATCGAGCTCGAAGCGGTCGCCGTAGATGGTCAGGTGGATCGTTCGGAGCAATGGGGATGTCAGGACGAACAGGTAGCGCAACGGCTCAGGCAACAGCTCACGAGGGTCAAATGTGCTGCGCATGCGGTTCGCGGCGAGCTCGATCAGCGTCTGCTGGCTGTCCTCGGGGAGCCGGCCACCCAGGCCAAGCCGGCGACGGATCTCCCAGCCGTGGATACTCAGCTCCATCACCCGCCAGATCAAGAGCTGCCGCATCGGTCTCAGGCCGGATGGGTGGAGGATCGCACGCTCCCAGTCAGCTGGCCCGAGGCGGGCGAACTGGGCCGCGAGTGCCCGGCCGCTCTCGGCGAAGACGTCGAGCAGCCTGTCGCCGAGCTCGCGACGATAGCCGGCTGCGATCTCGGCGAAGTGTGCGTTCATCGCGGTGCGATCGACCGGCGCGTCCGAGCCCCGTCGGGAGGCGACATCTTCGGCAAGTCCCTGGCGGATCAGGTCGCTGTACAGCCCGGCACCCCACGCCAGGTGCGCGACGACCTCCGCCACGTTCCAGACGCCGCAGGCGTTGGGTGTCTCCCACTGCTTCGGCGCGAGGGTCGTCAACGTCGTGTGAAGGTGGTCGGTCGCCGTCCGCACGACGGCGATCTGAGCTGCGAGGTCCATCGCCTACGCTCCAGTCGCGCGTGTCACGCGGTCATCGTCGTACCCGGGCGGGCGCTGGTAGCCGCCAAGCTCCTGCGCGACCAGCCCCGCGAAGCGGATCGGGGTCCGGTCTTCGAGGTACGGCCCGACCGCCTGGATGCCGATCGGGAGGCCGTCTGGCGTCAGCCCGAGCGGGAAGGCCGTGGCCGGCAACCCGGCGAGCACCGCGAGTCCGGGGTGTGCGAGCAGGCGGAAGGCGTCGACCGGCGTGCCATCCACGTCCAGGAGCCGCTGGCCGAGCGGCACCGTCGAATACGGGGGCGCTGGGGTGCTGACGATCGGCGCGAGCAGGATGTCCCAGGATCGAAAGAAGTCGCGCCAGGCTGCGCGGTACTGCTCGCGTCGGGCGTGTCCGTCGATGAAGTCGGCGGCGCTTGCTTCGACGCCCCGAGCACGCGCTTCGGCGAACGGGACGCCGCTCGCTCGGATCTCGGCGGCACGGTTCCGACGCTCGTCGGGCGTGCGCGGCGTGGCACCGAGTGTCGGGCCCAACAACGAGAGGTAGACGTCGTGGTACTCGACACGGTCGCCGAAGCCGTCCGGCTGGGCCTCGGCCACGCGCACGCCGGTCCGCGCCAGGTGCTCCCGGAGACGCTCGATCGCCGCCATGAACGTCTGGCCCACCGGCAGCCAGGTGACGCTCGGCAGAATCGCGACGCGGTAGTCGGCCAGCGCGGCGTGGCGAGCCGGCGGGATCTCCAGGCGCCAGGCGACCTCCTCACCGGTCTCCGGCCCGGAGACCACATCCAGGGCTAGCTCCAGGTCGCTAGCACTCCGGGCCAGCGGGCCGAGGGTGCTCAGGTTGACGGCCGGGTTTGGTAGTGCCCAGCCGGGGAAGTGACCACTGCGTGGAATGGCCGTAAAGCTGGGCCGATGGCCGTAGACCCCGCACCAGGATGCCGGGATGCGGATCGAGCCGCCGATGTCGGTGCCAAACTCCAGCGACGTGAGTCCTGCCGCCAGGGCCGCCCCTCCGCCGCCGGTGCTCCCGCCGGGCGTCCGTTCGAGGTTCCAGGGATTGTTTGTGCGCCCGAAGATCGGATTCTCAGCCTGCCAGTCCGAGGTGTAGGGCGGCAGGTTCGTCTTGCCCATAATGACGGCGCCGGCTGCTCGGGCGCGGGCCGCCAGTGGAGCATCGGTAGCGGCGCGATGATCGGCGCGCTCGGGCAGCCCGATGGTCGTGGGGAGTCCCTGGACGTCGATGTTGTCCTTGATGGTGATCGGCAGGCCGAGCAGCGGACGGTCCTCGCCACGCGCCCGGGCGGCATCGGCAGCATGGGCGGCCTGGCGGGCGCGCTCGAAATCGCGCGTCACGATGGCGTTGATCGGGCCATCGAGGCGCTCAATGCGACGGATGTGCAGGTCGAAGAGCTCGACGGCCGACACCTGCCGGTCACGCAGGGCGCGAAGCTGCTCGGTTGCAGGCGCAAAGGCATTGACAGGCTCGCTCATAGATGTGCCCTCCGCTCGCCGTCAGATCCGCGCCGTCTGGCCGGCCCAGAACGGCTCGCGTAACAGGCGCTTGAGCAGCTTGCCGTCGGCGCCACGCGGCAGCTCGGCGTGGAACGTGACCTCGCGCGGGATCTTGTAGCCGGCCAGGTGCTGGCGGGCGAACGCGACGAGCTCCTCCTCGGTGACCGTCGCCCCCTGCTGGAGCTGGATCGCGGCATGGACCCGCTCGCCCCAGTCCTCGCTCGGCACCCCGAAGACCGCCGCGTCCGCGACGGCCGGGTGGCGGTGGAGCGCCTCCTCGACCTCGGCCGGGTAGATGTTGGCCCCGCCCGAGATGATCATGTCAGTCTTGCGGTCGCAGATGTAGACGAACCCCTCGTCGTCCAGGTACGCCACGTCGCCCACCGAGAGCCACTCACCGCGTGCCATCCGCTGGGTCGCCTCGGGCTTCTTGTAGTACTCGTCGAGGGTCGCCCCGGACCGACGCACAAACAGCTCGCCCGGTGTCCCGACCGGCACCGGCTCGCCAAAGTCGTCCAGGATCGCGATCTCGACGCCCGGCAGCGCCCGGCCGCAGGAGCCCGGCTTGCGCAGGACATCTTCAGGGCGCAGGACGGTGTTCACCGCCAGCTCGGTCGAGCCGTAGAATTCGTAGAGGACCGGCCCGAAGTAGTCGAGCACCCGCTCCTTGGTGGACATCGGGCACGGGGCCGCCGCGACGATGATGACGCGCATCGACGAGACGTCGTAGCGTGCTCGGACCTCGTCTGGGAGGTCCACGATCCGCTTGAGCAGCGTCGGCGCCATGAAAGTGATGCTGCAGCGGTGGCGCTCGATCAGGCGGAGCGCCTCCTCGGCGTCGAACCTGGGCATGACGACGAGGGTGTGCCCGCACAACTGCGACAGGTTCGCGAAGAAGCCCGGCGCGGCGTGGTAGAGCGGGCCAGCCACCAGGTGCACGTGGGCCGGGTCGGCCAGGTCGTACGCATCGACGTACGTCTCCAGCGCACCTCGGTCGAAGACCTTCCGTATGGCGCCCTTCGGCCGCCCGGTCGTGCCGCCCGTGTAGCCGATGGTCCCGGTCATCGTGGGTAGCTCGATCTGGAGCGGCTCGGGGCTCCCGGCCGCAATCAAGTCGTCCACGTGCTCGGCCCAGGGACGGCGCTCGGTGCCGAGCAGGATCCAGTAACGAATCTTCGTCATGTCAGGCCGGATCTGCTCCACGAGCGGCAGAAACTCGTCGCTGACCAGAACGGCCACCGCGTCAGAGTCGTCCAGGATGTAGGCGACCTCGTCGGCCACCAGGCGATGATTGAGGGTGAGGGTGATGCCGCCGACCGCTCGCACGCCCGATGCGCCCAGGATGTTCTCCAGCGAGTTGCGCGCATAGATCGCCACATGCTCGCCCGGCGCGAGCCCGAGCTCCAGCAGCGAGCTCGCGAGTCGAGTGCTCTGGTTCAACAGGTCGCCCCAACGGATGCTCCGCTCGCCCTCGATCAAGGCGGCCCGGTCAGGGTGTCGAGCGGCGTGCCCGCCGATGGTATCCATGCGTCCTCACCTCTCTCGGGGGCTATTCGCCGAGCCTCAGCTCACGGACAACCTGCTCGCGCAGGACGAACTTCTGGATCTTCCCGGACGCGGTCTGGGGGAACTGTTCCACGAACCGCCAGAGCCGGGGAGTCTTGTACGAGGCGAGCTGTTGGCGGCAGTAGGCGAAAAGGTCTGCCTCGGTCGGGGTCTCGCCCGGAGCCGGCCGTACGAACGCCGCGACCACCTCGCCCCACCGCTGATCAGGGATGCCCACCACGGCCACGTCGCCAACGGCAGGATGGGCGAAGAGCACCGCCTCGATCTCGCGCGGGTAGATGTTCTCGCCACCTTGAATGATCATCTCCTTCAGCCGACCCTCGATGCGGCAGTATCCCCGCGCATCCATCAGGCCGAGGTCGCCCGTGTGAAGCCAGCCGTCGTCGTCAATCGCTGCCGCCGTCGCCTCCGGATCGTCGAAGTAGCCCCGCATGACCAGATAGCCGCGCGTGCAGACCTCGCCAACGGTCCCCGTGGGCACGGTTTCCCCGGTCGCCGGATCGACGATCTTGACCTCAGTCTGCGGCAGCGGCCTCCCGACGGTCCCGAGCCGATCGGCCTCGTCGTCGTCGAGGCGGGTGTGCGTGATGTACGGCGACGCCTCAGTCTGTCCGTAGCCGATGTTGACCGGCACGCCAAGCGTCGCCTCGATCCGGCGCATCAACTCGACCGGGACCGGCGCGCCACCGGTCCCGACGCTGCGCAGGCTGGACAGGTCGCGCCGCCCGAAGTCAGGATGCTCCAGCAACGCCACCAGCATCGTAGGGACACCGCCGAAGTTCGTGGCGCGCTCCGTCTCGGCGAGCTCAAGCATCAGCCCCGGATCGAAGCCGGGCAGCAGGACGTGGGTTGCGCCGACCTGGAGAGCGCCCAGCGTGACGAGCACGCAACCGGCCGTGTGAAAGAGCGGCATCACGTTCAGCCAGACGTCGCTGGCCGATCCCCCGATGCGCCGCGCATACAGGCGACCGTTGTTGGTCAGGCCACGGTGGTGCAGCAGGGCGCCCTTCGGGAAGCCCGTGGTCCCTGAGGTGTACTGAATCTGGGCAACGTCATCCGGAGAGACGCGGGGCAGCGCCTGGTGCAGATCGCCGACCTCCACGAAAGCATTCCAGTCGGCCAGCGAGACGACCTCACGCAGCAGCGGGAGATCCCCACCGGCCTCCTGGGCCACGGTGAGCAGCGACCTCCCGCGATACTCCGGTGCGACGAACAGCCCTACCGCCTGCGACTGGCGCAGGACGTAGGTCAACTCTGCCGCCAGGTACGCCGGATTGACGGTTACGAGGGTCAGCCCCGCCAGCGCCGCGCCGAATTCCAGCAGTACCCACTCCGGGCAGTTGGGTGCCCAAACGGCGACGTGCTCGCCGGGCTGGAAGCGACCGAGCAGCGTGCGGGCGACTCGCTCGGCGTCAGCGAGCAAGGCGGCAAATGTCCAACGGCGCCGCGTCGTCGGGTCGGGCGTCCCGAAGACGAGCGCGTCCCGTGTCGGCCAGCGCGCAGCGGACAGACGCAAGGCATCCCCGACCGTCGTCTCCAACAGCGGCTCGGACGTGTCAGCGGGCCAGTATGACTGCGTGAGGCGCTGTGCGCCTGCCGCGGCGGCATCCTGAGCTGGCATCGTCTTCCTCCTCGGCATCAGTTCACCTGGCGCTCACGCCCTTCCCAGTACGGCACCCGCAGCTCCCGCTTGAGGATCTTCCCGGACGGATTGCGCGGCAGCGACGCCACGAAATCGATCGACTTCGGCGCCTTGTAGTGCGCGATCCGCTCGCGGCAGTACTCGATGAGCACCGCCTCGCTCGCCTCGGATCCGGGCTTGAGTACCACGACTGCCTTGACCGCCTCGCCCCAGCGGTCGTCAGGTACCCCGATCACGCCGACGTCAGCCACGGCCGGGTGCCCGAACAGGGCGCTCTCGACCTCGGCCGGGTAGACGTTCTCGGCCCCCGAGATGATCATGTCCTTCACGCGGTCGTAGATGTAGAGGTAGCCGTCCTCGTCGAAGTAGCCGGCATCCCCAGTGTGGAACCAGCCGTCTGGCGATACGGTGATGCTCGTCACATCGCGTATCCAGTACCCCTTCATCACCTGGGGGGAGCTCACGACGATCTCGCCAACCTCGCCGGCCGGAAGCGCGGCGCCGTCGTCGCCCACCACCCGGATCTCCGAGCCGGCAATGGGCCTGCCGCACGAGCGCATGCGCGGGCTGCCGTCCGGGTCATGGTCTTCCGGCGGTAGGGCGGTCACGGGCCCGGTCGTCTCGGTCAGGCCGTAAAGTTGGACGAAGTCGCACTGAAACGTCGCCATCGCGTCTCGAATCAGGTCGAGCGGGCACGGCGAGGCGCCGTACACGATCCGCTTCAGGCTGGAGAAATCGGTCTGTCGGCAACCCGGCACCTGGAGCATGAACAGGAGCGTGGCCGGCACGACGAACGTGTGCGTGATCCGCTCAACCGGGATCAGGCGCAGGATCTCGGCCGGATCGGCTTGCCGGGTGATGACGCAGCGCGCACCGGCGTACAACGGGACGAGGCCCCACAGGCTGCCGCCGACGTGAAACTGGGGCATCGGGGCGAGGCCGACGTCATCGGATGTGCAGGGGCTCCAGGTCGCGATGGCCGTCGCGAGGCAGGCGATGTGGTTCGCGTGGGTAAGTTGCACGCCCTTCGGGTGGCCGGTCGTGCCGCTGGTGTACTGTTGGACCACGACGTCGTCGGGCAACGTGGGCGTGTTGGGATGGCGGCCTGATTGCCGATCGCGCCAGGCGGCGTACCCTTCCCAGGCTTGATGCGCGCCGGCGAGCGCGATCACCTGCCTGACCGACGTCAGGTCGGGCAGCAGCTGCTCGACGGTCGCGAGGTACTCCTCCCCGACGAACAGCACTTCGGTCCCAGCATCGTTCAGGATGTAAGCGATCTCGGCCGGTGCCAGGCGCCAGTTCACAGGCACCGTGACGGCGCGAGCCCTGGCCGCGCCGAAGTAGATCTCGTAGAAGGCGTCCGAATTCTTGTCGAGCAGGCCGATGCGAGCCTGCGGCGTCGGGCGCACTGCGAGGAGTCCGTTCGCCACCTGGCTCGCGTGGTGGTCGAGCTGGCCGTAGGTGGTCCGGCGGCCTTCGAAGACCAGGGCGACCTGATCCGGCCGGGTGGCCGCGTGTTGACGAAGCACCTGCGAGAGGTCGCGTAGCGCGGTATCAGCTGCCATCGGTCTCACCTCGGATCTCCTGCACGGCCGGGACGACCTCCTTGGCCAGCAGGCGGACGGTCTCCACGTCGTTACCGTTGATCGCGGGGATGAAGTACTGGACACCGGCCGCGACGAGGCCACGGAAGTAGGTGATCGCCTGGGCGGGTGTCAGGGCCATGACGCTGTCCATCACCAGTTGGCGCCCGATCGGCGAGAGCTGACCCAGCTTGGCGTCGGCGGCGGCCTGGGTCTCGCCGAGCAGCAGGTAGAGCGGCATGTGGGTTCGCAGCACCGAGTCGTACGGCCGGCCGTGGGCCTCGCAGTGGCTCTGGAGCACACTGTACTTGCGGACCACATCATCGCTCGTGCGGGCTGAGCCGGCGTGTCGACTCTCGCTGAGGTTCGACGCATCGGCGTACTGGGCCACCTGGCGTAGAGTCACGCGCTCACCGCCCCCGCCCAGCATGATCGGGATGCGCGGCTCAGCCGGAGTCGCCCCGAGCAGCGTGGTATTGGTCACCTGGAAGTGGCGACCGGCGAACGTGACCGGCTCGGTGCTACGCAGCAGCCCATTCGAGATAATCAGCGTCTCTTCGAGCGCGTGCTGCCGCTCGCGGATCGACGGCATCGGGATGCCCATCCGCTCGAACTCGAAGTCGAAGTCGCCGATGCCGACCCCCAGCACCAGCCGGCCGCCGCTCATCCGGTCGACGTCGGAGGCCATTCGGGCGAGATTCACCGGGTGCCGGTAGTAGACGCAGCTCACCAGCGAGCCGAGCCGCATCCGCGACGTGGCGAGGCTCAGGCCGCTCAGCATGGTCCAGCAATCCGGGCCGAGCAGCGGATGGTCAAAGTACCAGTATGAGTCGAAGCCGAGACCTTCGACTGTCTGACCGAAGTCACGGACGGTCAGCCAGTCGGTCCTGGGGCCGGCTGCGATGCCAAATCGAATCGTGGCCTGGCTATGGGCGACCCAGGGGTGGGTGACCCAGGTGTTCGATGCTGGCGGTGCCGTGACCATGCGCCTCAGCCTCCACGACTGGCAACTGTGGTCAGGCTAGTGCGCTGCCGGGTGCCTGTCATGCGTGCCGGCACCCAATTTGGAGATGGACTGCCATGGGGCGATCCGAGCGCCGAGTTGGGTGTCGGCACCTACACCGGTCGGGGAGGACGGCAGGCGACGCACGCGACAAGCGCGACTGCTGGGGCGACCGGCGAGGCCGCGTGTCAAGGTGGTCAACGTGCGGGGACGCTCCGCCCACGTTGATCGATGTCGATGGCAACACGGAGGGCTGTCATACCGGTCCCGCCGGGTGGCCGCGCTTACACGCGACCGTCCGGCGAGTCCCGGTACCGTTCAGCCTAGGTCGGAGGCGCCTGACTGTCATGCGTGCCGACACCCAAAGTCTGCCGATCGACTGAATGCTCAGCGTGGGCATCGGTCAGGGATCCACGAGGCGGCGGCGGAACGCGAACGCGGTCGCCTCGGCTCGTCCGCGCACCTGGAGCTTGCCGTAGATGCTGTTGATGTGGCGCTCGACGGTCCGAACGCTGAGCGTCAACTCGGCGGCGATCTCACTGTTGCTCCGGCCTGCCGCTATCAGCGCCAATACCTCGAGCTCGCGCGGGGTCAGGCCGCTCGGCGACAACCGGCGGACCCCACGTACGCCGTCCAGCTCATCGGCAGCCGGGAACGCGGCCGGCGACGTCATCATGACCGGAGGACGGCGGAGAGGGGTGACCTCCTCCGATCCAGGTCCAGATGGCGACGGGCTCATCATGGCGGCAGTCACGATCGCGAGCGCTCCTAACAGGGTGTGCCGTTCGCCCGCGCTCCAGGCGACTTCGAAGGCAGCGCTGCCAAGCTGGACACGCAGGTCGTCAATCGTCTGGTCCTGCCAAGCTCGGTCGAATGCCATCAGTGGCGAACCAAGCGCCAGCCTGGACGCTGTCGCCGTGCTGAACAGCGCAGTCGCCTCCGTCTGATCGCCGCGCGCCGCCAGGACGGTGGCTAAGCCTTCCAGGCAACGGACCAGATGCGCGCGGTCTTCGAGTTGTTGCCAGATCGGGAGAGCTTCCAGGAAGAAGCGCGCGGCTCGAGTGTGCTCTCCCCGGCGACAGGCTGCGAACCCTTCGACCATGCGGGTCAGTGCGACCCCGGCGACGTTGCCGATCTCCCGGTGGATGGCCAGCGCGTCGGACAGGAGCGCCACATCCTGTAGGCCGTCCTGCGCGTCCGAGCCGCCCTCGGCCCGGCGCCCCGCGATCTCACCCTGAGCGGTCATGACCCAGGCCGCGCCGCGCTTGTCGCCGATGGCGCGGTACAGGCGCAGGCACTCTTCATACTGGGCCAGGGCGCGCACGTCGTCGCCAACGGCCGCTGCCACCCGGCCGAGATCGCCGGTCGCGTGTGCGACGCCGCGCCGGTCGCCGACGGCGCGGAAGTGGGCGAGACTCTCCTCATACAGCTGAGCCGCCCGGTCGTTTTCGCCGCCGACGTGGGCGATCAGCCCCAGGCCAGACAGCGCCGCCGCCATCCCGCGCCGGTGACCGAGGGCTCGGTGCAGGGCCAGGCTCTCCTGATAGAGGGCCGTTGACCTGGCGAGGTCATGGCGATTGACGGCGATCAAACCGAGATGCCCGAGAGACTCGGCCATACCCAGCCGGTCGTCCACGCCGCGCTGGAGCGCCAGGCTCTCGTCGAGCAGTGCGACGGCTCGGGTGAAGTTGCCACGCTCGTATTCGAGCGAGCCGAGCCGGATAAGCGCCCTGGCACGCCCGTAATCGTCGCCGTCTGCGAGGCACAGATCGACGGCTTCTTCGAAGTGCTGTACCGCCGGCTCGACGTCGCCGTGGGCTAACGCCAGCGTGCCGGCCGTCACCAGTGCGCGGGCCCGAATGGCGGGTCGCATCGATTCGGCGTCCGGGCCTGTCGCGGCGAGCAGGCTGGACAGATGTGCTCGTTCTTCACGCGCATAGCCCCGGCTGCGCCAGAAGCGTTCAAGGGAACCGGCCAGCCGCAACCCGAGTGCGATCTGGCCGGCCTCATTTGCCCAGGCGAGGGCGCCGCTCAAGTTCGCGGTATCTGTCGCGAGTCGATCCAGCCAGAGAGCATCGGCAACATCACGTGCCGTCTGTTCAGCCGCCTCGGCCAGCTCTGCGAAGTGCTCGGCGTGGCGCTGGCGCGTCGCGTCTAGCAGGCCGCGCTCGCGCAGGGCTTCCCAGGCGTACTCGCGCACAATTTCGAGCATGACGAAGCGCGGCTCGCCGTCCGGACCCGCCTCGGCCTGGAGCAGGCTCTTGTCGACCAGCTCTTCCAGCCCTTCCCGTGTGCTCCAGTGGTCGCGCTGGACCTCCGGCCGAGCGCCGATCGACTGTGCGCTCGTGCCGGGGCCATCGCCGACGACAGCTTCGGCTGCCTCCAGGGAACAGCCGCCGGAGAACACGGCCAGGGCATAGAACAGGCGGCGCGCATCGGGGTCCAGGAGCGCGTCACTCCAGGAGATGGCTGCGCGCATGGTCTGCTGACGGGCCGGGGCGTCGCGCGGGCCGGCCGTCAGCTCCGGCAAGCGCCGCCCAAGACGCGCCAGCAGCGCTGGAGGACTCAGGTACTTGACCCGCGCCGCCGCCAGCTCGATGGCCAGCGGCAGCCCGTCGAGTCGGGCGCAGATCGCGGCGAAGCAGGCGACCGTCTCGTCGTCGAGCACCAAGCTCGGATTCACGGCCTGGGCGCGCACGCGAAACAGCTCGACCGCTGGCCCATACGTCGCGCCGCTATCCGGATCGATTGAGGGCGGCGCGTCGATCGGCAGCGGCGCGATCGGAAGCTCGTGCTCGTCACGCAGGTGCAGGGCCTCACGACTCGTGACCACCACGGTCAGGCCGGGACAGTCGACTAGCAGCCTGGCGACGAGGATGGCGGCTGAGATCACGTGCTCGAAGTTATCGAGTAGGAGTAGGAGACGTCGATCGTGCACATGCTCGCGGACCGCGTCCTCGGGAGATCGACTCCTCGAATCACGCAGACCGAGCGCGATCGCGATGCTCGTGGCGACTTGCTCCGGCTCGTCGATCACGGCGAGATGAACGAAGCAGACGCCGTCCCTGAACTGGTCAGCCAGGTCGGCTGCGAGATGGAGCGCCAGGCGCGTCTTTCCGCTGCCGCCCGGACCGGTAATGGTAAGTAGCCCAACCCGCCCGTCCAGCAACAACTGCCGCGCCAACGCGAGCTCGCGCTCCCGACCAATGATTGGCCCACGCAAAACCGGCAACTTGTCCGGAGAAATGCTGGCGGCGCGCGCCGGCTGTGCATCGTCGATCGTGGAAGTCTCCGCCTGTGCGGGCGCACGCGTGACACAAGGCTCGTCCGACGAGCTGGACCGCACTCATCAGCAGGCGATTCAGTCCCCGACCGCTATCAGGTCATGCAGGATATCGGCGTGACTGACTCGGTGACCGTGTTCGCCACCCCAAGCGTAGCCGGTCGCCCAGCAGGTGTCAACGCACACATGCGACGAATCCTTGGATAACGTTGCCAGTAAGCTTCGGCTGTCCGACGTCGTGGCGCCACGACACCGGACATGGTCGGATAGTCACGCACCGATGTCGCCGTCCGTCGTGCTGATGTCCAGGCTCGTCGAAATCAGCACGGCGACGATGGTGATCGCTACGACCGGCAGCACCGGACAGGTCGCCTGGGTGAGCCCAAGTCCGCTGAGATCTCCTGATAGGTCGATGACGGGAAGTCGTTCCGAGCCCGATCCTGAGAGTGAGACCACGGATTCGTCGCCGAACGCTGTGCGGCGACGTGAGCATGCAGTCGCCACCGCAAGGCTACCGGCGATTCAGTTGTCGGCCCGCGCGACATCCTCAGCCCGCCCCTAGACAAATGTGCGGCGCGGCGTCGCTGTGGAGCGTACGCACCGCCTCTCCGCAGGCTGGAAGGAACCGAGGGCCGAGGCACATGTCCGGGCGTCTGTGCGTTGTTCTGTGACCGCTCTGGGTGGTCGATGATGGAGTCGCAATCCGTTCCGCTGCGCCGACGATGAACATCGCAATAATGCCTGAGTCCTTATGGTCAAAGCCGATTCAGTGATACTCATCCGCCCGTAGCCGCAGCCATCACACAAGTGCGCGAACAAGCGCCACGGAAGTTCGTCGAGCACGACGGTTCCATGCGGGGTTCAGCAGAGTTGCGGCAGTCTCCGCCTTGGCTCCTGGAGTCGATGATCCTGGAGGCGGAGACGACCGTCCTGCGGCAACTAGTGTCGAAGTGTTGTCAGATGGCTCGAAGGCCGCCAGTCACGACGGGTACAGCATCAGGTAGGGTGGTGCTCCCTTGGGGATTCGAACCCCTGATCTCCGCTCTGAAAGGGCGCTCCCCCCTCGATAGGAGGCGGCGCTCACCCGGAGGGACATCATCCGTGAGCATCCGCCCGTGTCTACTTTGTGCTGCCGTCAGTGTTGTCGCAGCAGTCGTCAGGCGTCCAGCCATCGACATGCTGGCGATATCCATGAAGCCGTCTTTCGACCTGAACCAAGGCCACGGCGAAAACTCCATGCGCCACGATGGGACCATGTGGATGCCATCGTGGCATCGGTCTAGGGCGGCACCGAGGCGTCCAGCGCCAGGACTCGGGCGCCCCGAGCCCCTTCAACCGGCGACCAGTCCGTGTCGGCGATGGTGCAGCCCTTAACCGTGGCTCCGCTCGGGATGTCGCTCAAGGCCGAGGCGAACGGGAGCTCATGCCCGCGTTGCGAAAAACGGCTGCTGTCGGCCATTATCTGCACATGCGCTCAGATGCTCAAGCTGACGCCGCGTCGACGGATACGCCGGCGAGTCGATCTTCAGTGCAGCCGATCGATGCCGCCGCTGTCGCAGCCGCCAAGGCCGAGATGCCGAGCGAGGAGCTCGTCATGCTCGTGGTCCAGGCGTTCGGCGCCCTGGCCGATCCAACCCGTGCTCGGATCCTGTACGCCCTGATCCGACGGCCGCTCTGCGTGCGGGATCTCGCGCTTGTCGCCGGGGTCAGCGAGTCGGCCGTCTCGCATCAGCTGCGATTGCTCCGCGACCGACGAATCGTCAAGGGGCGCCGCGACGGCAACGTCATCACCTACTCGGTCGAGAACCACCACCTGGCGGCGCTGATCCGCGAGGCCGAGTACTACGCCGATCACGTCCGCTCTGGCGCGCCGGACCACCCGTACCCACTGCCGTAGGCCCCGCACGCGGACCCTATACCCTGGAGACCTATCGCACATCTATCTGAAAGAGTGAACAGATGATCAGAGAGATCTCGCCCGACGCCGACCGATCGATTCTCGGCTCCTGTGCTGCCTGCCTGAGCAGCACCAGGGCGCTGGCCGGACGCTATCGCGACTTCTTGCTCGCGCCGGAGAGCCTGGCGGCCTTGACCAGCCTGGCCCTGCTGCTCGTGGCAACGATCGTCAGCCCGGCCAGCCTCGTCCGCGATGAGCTGTCTTCTCCAGTTGCCAACGCACTCTGGCTGGCGGCGGCGCTGGTCGGCTCGGCGTACATCTGGTGGTCAGCCTTTCAGGGGATCCGCGAAGGGGACTTCACGGCCGACATCCCGGTCTCAGTTGCCACCGCTGCCGCGTTGGCGATCGGCCAGTACTCGGCCGCCGCGATCGTCGCGGTGCTGCTCCTGCTGGGCGGGATGCTGGAGGGGTTCGTCGCCGCGCGGGCCGGGCGGGCGCTTGAGGCGCTGGCCGCGCTGCTACCTGACCGTGTCGCTGTCCGGCGCGACGGTCACGAGGCCGTCATCCCGCTGGCTGCCGTTTCGGTCGGCGATCTCGTGATCGTACGTTCCGGGGAGCGGATCGCTGTCGACGGGGAGATCGTCGCCGGCTCCGGCCTCGTTAACCAGGCCGCGATCAACGGCGAGAGCCTGCCCGTCGAGAAGCGGGTCGGCGACGCGGTCTTCGCCGGCACTCTCCACGAAGTCGGCATGCTTGAGATCCAGACCACGAAGGTCGGTGCGGAGACGACCCTCGGTCAGATCCGGCGGATGGTTGAGGAGGCGCAGGGCCAGAAGGCGCCGATCGAGCGCCTGTTGGATCGGTACGCCAAGCTGTACACGCCAGTCGCCCTCATCCTCGGCGGCATCCTCTGGTGGTGGAGCGGCGACATCTTGCGGGCGATCACGATGCTGATCGTCTTCTGCCCGTGCGTCATGGTTCTGGCGACCCCGACCGCCCTGGTTGCCTCAATCGGCAACGCGGCGCTGCGCGGCAGCCTGGTGAAGAAGGGCGCGACGATTGAGGCGCTGGCCAGGATCGACACCGTGGTCTTCGACAAGACCGGCACACTCACCGTGGGCCGACCTCGCCTCGCCGACACTGTCACGTTTGCCGACCAGTCCGAAGACCGGTTGCTGACGTTTGCGGCGGCGGCCGAACGTGTCAGCGAGCACCCGCTCGGCCGGGCCGTCGTCGCGGCGGCCGAGGAGCGCGGCCTCGCACTCCCGGCAGTCGAGCAGTTCGAGGTGATTCCCGGGCTCGGCGTCGATGCGACGGTCGCGGGGCGCAGTGTGCTCGTCGGGCAGGCCGAGCTGCTGACCTCCAGGGGCGTCGAGATCGCACCCGACATGGCGACCGATCTTGCCGAACGTGCCGCGCCTGGCCGAACGGTGGTGCCGGTGGCGCTGGACGGCGAGATCGCCGGCCTGCTGGTCTTTGAGGACACGCTCCGATCGGAAGCGACCGCCACGGTAGAGAAGCTCCGGTCGCTGGGGATCCGGACGGTGCTGCTGAGCGGCGACAATCCGGCCACCGCCGCGCGAGTGGGGCACGAGGTTGGGATAGAAGAGGCCCACGGTGGCGTCCTGCCGGGCGGCAAGGCTGAGATCGTCGCCCGGCTCCGCGCCGAGGGACGAAACGTCCTGTTCGTCGGCGACGGCGTCAACGACGGACCGGCCCTGGCCACGGCCGACGTTGGCGTGGCGATGGGCATGGCCGGGACCGACGTCGCGATCGAGACTGCTGACATCGCCCTGCTGGCCGACGACCTGTCGAGACTGCCCCACTTGCTCGACGTCTCGCAGCGGGCGATCCGCGCGATCAAGCAGAATCTGGTCTTCTCGCTCGGCGTTTTGGCGCTCGCCGTCGGCCTGACGATCCCCGGCATCCTCCATCCGGTGACCGGTGCACTCCTCCACGAGCTGTCGTCCATCCCGGTCATCGCCAACTCGGCGCGCCTGATCGGACTTCGGACGCGAGACTAGGCAGTCACAGCCGGCGAGGCGGGCCCGAAGGTATCAGTCGGGGTTCGTGTCTGTGGAAGGCGGCGGAGCCATCGACGCACGATCGAGAGGCAGCGTCCGGCGGACAGACTGCGACCTGGTTACTGTCACTATTGGCCTGGTGCGGGAGGCCGAGCCGGGCTATAACGGCCGGCTACTGCGCAGCGACACGACGAAGAGGGTCGCACCGAGAACCAGCACCAGGCCGGCCCCGCCGAGCGCCGCCGCTCGGTAGACGCGGTCGACCCAGGTGGTCGAGCCGAACGTGGCGAAGCGGGCCGCCAGTCCGCGAGCGCCGATGGCGAACGCGGCCAGGGCTGAGACCGTGATGGCCGTCCCCAGGGCCATGACGAACGTCGAGAAGACACCGGCCCAGAGGAGTCCCTGGCCAACGGCGAAGACGAGGACCAGAATCGCGCCCGAGCACGGCCGTACCCCGACCGCGAACGCCAGCGCCATTGCTCGCCGCCACGATCCAGCAGCCTCGAGCGCAGCAACAGCTGGCAGGTCGCAGTCGCCGCAGCCCGCCGATTCACCCTCGACCGGCATGTGGCGTCGCCGATGCCAGGCGCTTCGCATCAATGGCGCAAGCTGGCGGTAGAGCGTCCAGCCGCCGACCATGGCCACCAGCCCCCAGCTCGCCGTTTCGAGCGACGCTTCCGCGTCCCGTAGCTGTATGCCTGTCGCCTGGACAACCAGGAGTAACAGCGCCACCATCGCGATCGCCGACAGCGCCTGGATCGCGGCGGCGAGGAACGACAGGAGGACGCCACGCCGGAGGGTGCGCCCGTCGGCCAGGGCGTAGGATGAGATGACCGCCTTACCGTGCCCGGGACCGGCCGCGTGCAGGACACCGTAGGCGAAGCTCAGCCCGGCCAGCACCAAAATCCCGCCGCGCGGATCGGCCGTCTTCAGCTCGCGCACGGCGCTGGCAAGCTGCCGCGAGAATTCAGCCTGGGTCGCAAGCAGCCACTGCCAGGACCGGTCAAACAGCCCCACATTTCCGGCCGATGCCGGTCCGCGAGTCCCTGACTGGGGCACTGCCGGACGGGATTCGGCTGGCCCGAAGGGCGTGGTCGGGCGGGTGTTCTCGGTTGCAGGCGCCGCACACGCGAGCAACAGCAGGCCTAGCGCCAGCACCAGCCCCCGGCCGACCAGCCGGGTCGTCATGGCGCGGCGCAGGCTACGGAGACGGTCCCGAACGGCTCCATCAGGTCGGGGCTGAAATCGACAGGCAACGATTGCTGTGGCGAGGCCGTCGCGGCGCCAGCGTCCGCATCCATCATCATGCGGATCCTGCACGTGCTCGGCACGCTCCCGCCGGTTGCCTGGAAGTCCACCCTGCCCAACTCGAAGGCGATGAAGTAGCTGGGATCGAAAACCGCGAACCGTAGCTCCCGAGGTCCCGGCGGGATCGGGCTGCCGAACAGCAGGGTGAAGGTCTGCGAAAGGATGCCATCCTTCACGTCGAGGCGGAAGTCGGTCGGACGGCCGAGCCGGATCATCTCGCCCGGCAGCTCCGCGATCGTAAAGTACCCGTCGCTGTTCGTGGCGTCCCGGTACCGACGCGTGAGCTCAGCGAGCTCGTTGTCGTCGTACGCACCGTCGCCGTTGGTGTCCAGCCCCTGAATGGCATACGCTGAGGAGAACTCGTCAAACGTCCAGGTCTGCGCGATACCCGTGAATGACCCGTTCGCGTAAACGACCCGCGCCTCGACGCCGATCCAGACGTGCGGATGCGCAAGCACCGGACGGGCCCAGATCGCGGCGACGAGCAAGGCGCAGACGAGCCAGGCTAGGCGCGGTGTGCGGCGTGCCACACTCGGACTATACCGGACTACTCCAGGGGCGAGGGGAATGCCCTCCGCGCTGGGACCAGGACGGCGCGGGGGGATCAGTGCGAGCGGCTGACCGTTACTATCGCCGAGGTAGTTGACTCGTAGTCGCCGGGCTTACTGCCAGCATCTGAGCGACGGACGGCGGACTCGACCATCTCGGGAGTCAGGAATCGGTCGCCGAGTCGTCCGCGTATGCGATCCAGCACGAACTGGCCGAGCGCGAGTAGCGCGGTGAGCCCGAAGCTAGAGCCGAGCATGAACAGCAAGTCGTGGACGTTGCCACAGGCACCACACGCCACGAGTACTGGCACATCACTGACGAACATCGCGACTCCTCAGGCTCGTCCATGCATGAAGGCGCATCGGTTGATAGGGCAGGCCACCGGGCCAAAGACCGACGAGAGCACGAGCGGCGGGAGGGCTCCGTTCTCGGCTCCTCGCTGCTCTCGTGCGGAGTGGCGAGCGAATCTCGAAGGCCTGAAGCCGACATGCCGACTCGTGCGAGCCTCCCTGGAACGGCCCACTCCCCACCTCGCGCCGCCAAAAAGGCAGAGCAGTTGATGCGGTACAGCGTTGCCCCGATCGTCACAAAGGGTAACCCGCTGCTCGCTCCCGTCAGCCTCGCGCTTCGGCTGTCCGGGGACCGCCGCAGTTGGGCATAGCACCCACGTCGAGTCGGATCAGCTGCATCGACATGACTCTAGCCGGTTGCAAGCCGCATCCGTTTCACCTATGATGAGATCAGGTATCAATGATACCAGTTCTCATTAGCCGCCCGACTATTTGGAGGGGACAACGGCCAGGTCGCGGGCCGGCCCCTCCGCGCGGAGTTCTGGGCGGCAATCCGAATCCGGTCCGTCAGGTGGGAGTCATGACCAGTACCAAGCTGGAGTCGCTCGGTGCGCTGGGTGTCGAGCGACTCGAATGCCTCGATCCGTCCCTATCGACGCTGCTCGAACGTGAGATCGATCGCCAGGCGACGACCCTCTCGATGGTCGCCTCGTCAAGCCTGGTTGACCCGAGCGTCCTGGCCTGCCAGGCCTCGGCCGCCGTCAACGTGACCGCCGAGGGGTACCCCGGCGCCCGCTTCCACGCCGGCTGCGCCGTGATCGACGAGATCGAGCAGCTCGCCATCGACCGCGCGAAGCGGGCGTTCGGCGCGCGGTACGCCAACGTCCAGCCGCACTCGGCCAGCACCGCCAACGAGATCGTCTACTTCAGCCTGCTCCAGCCGGGCGACACGATCCTCGGCATGCAGCTCGACTCGGGCGGCCACCTGACCCACGGCGCCAGAGTCTCGATCTCCGGCCGCCACTTCAACGCCGTCGGATACGGGCTCGACCACAGGGGCTACATCGATTTCGAGCAGGTGCGCGATCTGGCGCTGACGCACCGGCCGAAGCTCATCATCTGTGGCGCGACGGCGTACACGCGCAAGGTCGATTTCGCACGCTTCCGCGAAATCGCTGACGAGGCCGGCGCACTGCTGCTAGCCGATATCTCGCACATCGCCGGCCTGGTGGTGACGGGGCTGCACCCGAGCCCGATCGACCACGCCCACTTCACGACCACCTGCACCCACAAGCAGTTGTTCGGGCCTAGAGGCGGGCTGATTATGATCGGCCGGGACGCCGACACACTGGTCCCCCGCGGCACGCGCACGCTTGCCGAGACGATCCAGCGCGGCGTCTTCCCGCTGGCCCAGGGCGCCCCGATCCTGAACGCCATCGCCGCCAAGGCCCGGATGCTGGCGATCGTCCAGACGCGGGAGTTCGCGGCCGTCGCCCAGCGCATCGTGGACGACTCGCGGGCGCTGGCCGAGCAGTTGATCCGTCGCGGCTACCGGGTACTCACGGCCGGCACGGACAACCACATCGTCGTGGTGGATGTGGATGCGGCCGGTGTGAGTGGGCTGGTCGCCGAGCGCGCCCTCGAATCGTGCGGGATCGTGGTCAACAAGAACCGCATACCCGGCGACCAGAAGCCGCCGACCGTCACCAGCGGCGTCCGCCTCGGCACGAACGGCCTGGCCTGGCGTGGACTCGGCCCCGACGAGATGGGGCGGTGCGTCGAGCTGATCCATCGCGTCGTCACCTCGGTCCGGCCCCACGGCGACCGCGAATACACGATTGCCGAAGCGGTCCGCGAGTCCGTCCGAACAGATGTCGCGGAGCTGTGCGCGGCGTTCCCGATTCCCGGCTACCCGCTCCCGACCTACGAGCGGGCACTCGCGCCGGTCGGAGGCCGAGCATGACCCGCCCGATCGGCTTCATCGGCGTCGGCACGATGGGCAAGCAGATGGCCGGCCATCTCCTGAAGGCCCACTACCCGGTCACCGTCTTCGACCTGAACCCCGAGCCCGTCGAGGAGCTCCGCGAGCTCGGGGCCGAGGCCGCCACCAGCGCGGCGCTCTGCGCCCGGGACGCCCGCGTCGTCATCACGATGCTGCCGTCGTCGCCGCACGTCGAGGCGGCCGTGCTCGGGCCAGCCGGGGCGATCCATGCCATGCAGCCGGGCACTGTCCTGATCGACATGAGCACCATCGACCCGCTGGCCTCCCGAAAGGTGAACCGGGAGGTGGGCGCGCGCGGCATCCGGATGTTGGACGCGCCGGTCAGCGGGGGATCGGTCGGGGCGCGCGACGCCACGCTGACGATCATGGTCGGCGGCCCGAAGGATCTCTTCGAGGAGTGCCGCCCGATCCTGGAGGTCATGGGGCGGAATGTCATCCACTGCGGCGACGCAGGCATGGGCGAGGTCGTCAAGGTGGTCAACAACCTGATCGCCGGCGTCACGCTGGCCGTGGTCGCCGAGGCGTTCAACATCGGGGTGCGGGCGGGCGCTGATCCGGCCTTGCTCCATGACGTGATCACGAAGTCGTCCGGCAACTGCTGGGCGCTCCAGAAGATCCCGCCGTATCCGGGTCTGGTGGAGGATGCCCCGGCCAACCGCGACTTCGAGCCGGGCTTCATGATCGACCTGATGCACAAGGATCTCGGGCTGGCCGTCTCGGCGGCGAAGGGACTCCAGGCACCGTCGATGCTCGCCGCCGTGGCTCACGAGCTGTTCGGGGTGGCGTCCAACCTCGGGCTCGGCCGGCGCGATCAGTCGGCCATCGTGAAGGCGGTAGAGGCCATGAGCGGCCCGCGTGAGCAGGGCGGCTCGCTCGGGCCAGGTAGGGGTGAGGGGTAGCATGGCGCACCTGCTGGTGATCGAGAACTGGTACAGCGGCATCGGCCACCGCTTCCTGCGACGCATCCACGAGCTCGGCCACCGCTTCACCTTCGTCAGCCGCGACCTCGCGCCGAACTGGCGACGATTGCCGCCCGATGGCCCGCACCCGCTCACGGCGGCCGACCACATCCTGACCGCCGACACGAACGACCTGCCCGGCCTGCTCGATTTCCTGGAGCGGCAGCACGCGCTGCTCCGGTTCGACGGGGTCGCCACGGCCTGCGACTACTACCTGGGGCACGTCGCGCAGGTGGCCCAGCGGCTCGGGCTGCCCGGCCCGGGCGCCGAGGCCGAGGAGACGGCCCGCCTGAAGCACAAGATGCGGCTGGCACTGGAGAAGGCCGGCCTGCCGAACCCGGCCTTCTGGTTGGCCGCCGACTGGGAGGAGGCGCGGGCGGGCGCGGCCGAGCTCGGCTACCCGCTGGTGCTGAAGCCGTCCGACGAGGGCGGCAGCATGTTCGTCACCAGAGTCAACGACGAGATCGAGCTCCGACAGGCGTTCGATCGGTTGGCCGCCTACACCGTCAACCTGCGGGGCCAGGCTCGCGATCCGTTGTTCCTGCTGGAGGCGTTCCTGCGCGGCGAGGAGATCTCCGTCGAGGCGGTCGGCTACAACGGCGAGATCCAGGTGCTCGGTCTGACCGACAAGAGCCTGACTGGCGCGCCCGGCTTCATCGAGGATGGCCACATGTTCCCCGCCCCGCTCGACCCGTCAGTGGCCGAGGAGGCAACCGAGCTGGTGCGGCGGGCCTTGATCGCGGTCGGCTACACCCACGG
The DNA here is from genome assembly GCA_046328125.1 of Chloroflexota bacterium. Taxonomy (GTDB): domain Bacteria; phylum Chloroflexota; class UBA6077; order UBA6077; family JACCZL01; genus JADZEM01. Next base: position 216,374 of record JAXLXF010000006.1, on the reverse strand, counting down.
CGTCTCGCACACCGAGGTCAAGCTGACGCCGAACGGGCCACGGATCGTCGAGATCAACCCGCGCACGCCCGGCAACTCGATCTCGGACCTGATCCAGCATGTCACCGGCGTCGATCTGCTCGACGTGGTCATCGAGCTTGCCCTCGGCCGGACGCCGCCGACTGAGGTTTGTGACACCGGCGTCCGCAGCGCGGCGGTCAAGCTGCTGCTCCCGTCTCGTGTGGGGCGCATCGCCGAGGTGCGCGGGCTCAACACCGTTTCGGAGCTGCCAAACGTGGTCGACCTGAGCCTCAAGGCGGTCGTGGGCACCCACGTCGAGCCGCCCTCGATGAACGCCTACCTCGGTCATGTCGTCGTGGTCGACCGGATCGGGCACGGCGCGAGGGCCCAGGCCGAATGGGCGGCCGGCCAGATCGAGCTGGTCTATGAAGTGGCGGAGCGAGACATCGCCACGGATCTCACCGCCGATGGGACCGCAAGCACAGGCACGCCGGTGCCGGTCGGAGTGGGGGTATCGCCGTGACAGCGTCAGCGGGAGTGCGACCAGGAGCCCGAGTCTGTAGTTCGGCGCTGGACCTGATCGGTGAGACGCCGGTCTTGCGAATCGGGGCGCCGTTCGTCCCGGACGGGCGCGGCTTCTGGGCCAAGCTCGAAGGGTTCAACCCGGGCGGGATCAAGGATCGGGCGGCCCAGCATATGCTGCTCGAGGCCCGTGCGCGCGGCGACCTCGCCCCCGGAGGCACCATCGTCGAGTCGTCCAGCGGCACGTTCGGACTCGGGCTGGCGCTGGCCGGGATCGGCCTCGGCCATCCCGTCATCGTCGTCCACGAGCCGCTGCTGGAGCCAATGCTGCGCCACCTGCTGGCGGCGTACGGCGTCAAGCTTGAGTGCGTGACCGAGCCCCACCCGACGGGTGGCTTGACCGAGGCCCGCCGCGAGCGCGTCCGCCAGCTTCGGGCGGCGATCCCCGGCGCCTACTGGCCGAATCAGTACGACAACCCGGACGGCGCCGATGCGTACACCGGCCTGGCCGATGAGCTCCTGGCCCAGTTCGAGCTGATCGACGTGCTGGTCTGCAGCGTCGGGACCGGCGGCCACAGCGCCGGGGTCGCCCGCCGATTGCGGCAGGTCTGGCCCGACCTGAAGGTGATCGGGGTGGACGCGGTCGGCTCGGTGACGTTCGGTCAATCCGGCCAGCGCGGCGTGATGCGCGGCCTGGGCAACAGCATCTTCCCCCGCAACGTGGCGTACGACCAGTTCGACGAGGTCCACTGGGTCGCGGACGGGGAGGCGGTCCACGTCTGCCGCGAGTTGGCCCAGAGCATCGGTGTGAGCGGCGGCTGGAGTGTCGGTTGCGTGGCTCTGGTCGCACGGTGGGCCGCCCTTGCCGCGCGGCCGGATGCCACCGTCGTGACGGTCTTCCCGGACGGCCCCGAACGGTACTGGAACACGGTCTACGACGACGCCTTCTGCGCCGAGCGCGGCCTGCTCGGCGTCGTTCCGTCCGACGAGCCGGACGAGATCGCCGATCCGCGCGCCCAGGAGGCTCGGCGCTGGTCCCGCTGTCGTCAGGTAGTCGATCCGCGCGAGTCGGTGATCGACGGCTCGGACCGCGAGTCCTGATCGCACTACATCCTGTCGATTAGCTTTACGGACCTCCAGTTGGAGCCCGGCATCACCGCCGCACACGGGCTCGGGGATCGAGTGGCGCTGGCCGGCGGCAAACATCGCTTCGAGCGGTTCGCCGCCACGGCCGCGAAGACTGGCATCCAGATCATCATCGACTGCGCTGTCGGGAAGATGAGTGCCGAGCCGGAGATTGACGGTACCTGACGACCCCACTACCCTTGAGCCATGGTCACAGACGTCGACTTCCGTCAGTTCGAGGTCGTGAGCTTCGACTGCTTCGGGACGCTCATCGATTTCGAGCAAGGCGTACAGACGGCGTTGCGCCCGATCCTCGCACGGCACGGCGTCGAGATCTCGGACAACGAGCTACTCGAGACGTACGGGGCGCTAAAGCTGCCGATCGAGCGGAGCAGCCCGTTCAAGCCGTTCCGCGCGGTGCTGCTCCGGACTATGGACAGCATTGGGCAGCGCTTCGGCTTCGAGCCGACGCCAGCCGAGCGCTCAGCGCTGGTCGACACGATCAGCGATTGGCCACCTTTCCCGGACACGGTCGAGTCGCTCGCACGGCTCGGCCGCCACTTCCGGCTGGTGATCCTCTCGAACATCGACGACGACCTGTTCGAGGGCAGCGCGCGGCAGCTTCAGGTCCCCTTCGGCGCGGTCGTCACCTCACAGCAGGTTGGGAGCTACAAGCCCGCGCTCGCCAACTTCCGCTTCATGCTCCAACGCCTCGGCCTCCCGAAGGAGCGCGTGCTTCACGCCGCCCAGAGCCTCTTCCACGACATCGGCCCGGCCCGCGAGATCGGGCTGACGAGCGTCTGGATCAACCGCCGCCACGACCGTCCCGGCTTTGGCGGCACCCCGCCCGGGGCGGCCGAGCCGGACGTCAGGGTGCCGGACCTCCGTACCCTCGCGCGCCTGGTCGAAGAACAGCACGCCACCGAGCCGTGAGTGCCAACCGTTGTCGTGTCCCGCCGGCTCAATGGTAGGACTGATCAGGCCGACTCATCGGCTAAGTGCGCAGCGGGCGACGCGCGACGGTCCAGGAGGGCGAGGGCAGCAGTGGCGGCGAAGCCGATGACGATCAGGACGGCCCACGGCAGCCGGTGGACATCCTGGGCCGCTGCCACGTCGAACGCCGCGCCTATCGCCGCGTTGCCGAGCGCGCCGCTCAGCCCTTGCCCCAGGTAGTACATGCCGATGTAGGTACCGACCAGCCGCTCGCCGCCGAAGTTGGTAACCGTCTCCATCGCGAACGGATGGACCATCAGCGCGCCGAACGTCAGCACCGAGATGCAGACGGCGAGAGGGGCGATGTTGACGAGCCAGACAGCCAGATCGGTCATCAGTCCGGGTGCGAGCGAGCCACCGCTCAGCCGTCCGACTACCGAGGTGTCGATGGGCAGCATGGGCCCGGCCAGCCAGAGCGGCACGAACGCCAGCCCCAGCAGCAGCATCCCGACCTGCATCGCGCGTGGCGCGCCGAGGCGGGCCTTGGAGAAGCTGGTCACCGGCACCGATCCCAGGATGCCGATCGCCGCCGAGAGGGCGAACAGCGCGCCGAGGCTGGCATCGCCGCCGGTCACCCGGCGGACCTCAAGCGGGATGCCCAGGTACTCCTGATTGATCAGCGCGAAGTACCCGAACATCGCCAGCGAGAACAGCACGAACGGCCGGTTCGCCAGCACCTCGCGCCAGTCGTCCAGGACGGCCTGGCGACGGGTCGGGCTGATGTCGTCGCGCTCCGGCAGGTACCGGTACTGGAGGTACCCCAGGATCAGGAACAGCCCGGCCGCCGTGAACGCGACTGCCCGGAAATCGTAGCCGAGCAGCAGCGCCCCGATCAGCGGCCCCAGCACCGAGCCGACATCCAGCGTCATCCCGAGCACGGCGAACGCCTCGGCCCGGCGGTCGCCCGACTCGCGCGCCAGGTACGCCCGCCCGGCCGGGGTCGACAGGGCCGCCGCGAAGCCGCTCAGGAACGAGGCGAACGCCAGCCCGGCCGCCGCGTCGAAGATGCCGAACAGCCCGAAGCCTACCGAGCGCAGGATGCAGCCGATCACGATGATCCGCCGGTAGCCGAAGCGGTCGGAGAGCGTGCCGCCGACCAGGAACAGGCCCTGCTGGCTCAGGTTGCGAAGGCCCAGGATCAGCCCCACCATCCACGAGGCGATCCCGAGCGTGTTGGTGAAGTGGCTGGCGAGGAACGGCACCAGCATGTAGAACGCGACGTTGTTGACCAGCATGTTGGCCAGCAGCACGTGGACCGGCCGGTCGAACGCGGCGATCTGGCGGAAGGTCTGAAGCACGCCGCTGCCTCAGTCTCGGGTGCTCGGGGAGCTCTCGATCAGATCGCGGGCGTGATAGTGGAAGACCGTGCTCGGGGCGCCGTGGGCCCAGAAGAACGGGTACGGCTCGGCCGAGATCGCGGTCACCCCGTTTCCAAGGAAGCGCGGGATGCAGTGGCTGCCGGACTGGGTGTAGACCACCAGCGGCGTGCCGGTCGAGCGGCAATGCTCCAGCAGTCGGTCGAAGCCGTCGTTGGAGATCGTCATGCCGGTCGAGAGGATGCCGTCCGCGCCCTGGATGACGTCGTTCATGTCATGGTAGACGGTGTCGCCGGACAGCGGCGGCTGGGGGTCCAGGTCGCACAGCTTGTAGCGGACGTCGTGTGAGCGGAGCCAGGCGATCATCGTCCCGATCACCCCGATCATCGCGACCTGTTGGCCCGGCTGCGGATCGAGCAGGGACATCACGCCGGCCGCCCGGGCGCCGAGCTTGTCGGTCGTGCTGCCCTCGGGGAGCTGGTACGGCCGGGCGATGGATGACTCATGGTGTGGGAACAGCTCGGCGCAGTAGGCGTCGAGCGCCGCGATCTGGACCGGCCGATTCGGATGGTCCAGGAGCTCGTCAAGTGTCCGCGTACAGCACTTCTCGACCTCCTCCTGGGTGACGGTGCCCGGCTCGAACAGGCACGAGCCGACCGAACGGCCGACCCGCAGGGAGACGGCGTAGTTGGCGTAGGTGTTGGCCCAGCCGACGTGCCGCGACTTGGAGCGGGTGGTGAAGGCGTACGTCACGATCATGGTGGAGGGCGGCGGGCCGTACAGGCCGGCGCGGGCCTGCTGCATCAACTCGTCGGTGGTGTTCGGGGCCGGCGGCAGGACGGCGTGCGGCCTGGGCGGCGTGTACTGCGACGTGGGCGTCGAGGTCGTCATCAGATAGCTTCTCCAGGAATGACTTCGACTCTGGGAGCGCGGCCATCCTGGCCGCTTTCCGGGAAAGCGGCCAGGATGGCCGCGCTCCCAGGGGGCTAGGCCAGCGCGCCGACGCGCTCGTCGGCGTAACTCAGCTCAATGCGTGCGAGGGCAGCCTCGGCCTTGGCGCGAGCGCCGCTGCCTTCGCGGTCGACCGTGAGCACGTGGCCGAGGCAGTCGTTGTTGTCGATCGGCTCACGCAGGGTCGTGCCGGCCAGGTCTGGCAGGTGCCACTCGACGACGTTCGGGTCGCGGTCCAGTCCGTCGAGGCCACGGACCTGTCCAACCGTGCCGCCGCGCGGCGCGACGTAGTACATCACCGTCGCGCTCTGGACGCCGGTCGCCTTCGGCTCGTAGGTCGGGCGCTGGCCGAGCGCGAGTTGGACCATCATCTCGACTGGATCGACGCCCTGCGTGAGCCGGTACAACTGCGAGATGTGGCCGCCGCCGCAGCGGACGTTGATCTCGACGATGCGGGGGCCGTCCGGGGTGAGCTTGACCTCGGTGTGCGACAGCCCGTGGGTGTAGCCGACCGCCCGCAGCGACTTCTGCACCAGATCGATGGTGGCCTCGGCGTTCTCCGGGGACACGATGGCCGGCGTCATGTGGCCGGTCTCGATGAAGGCCGGCGGCTCGCTCAGGCTCTTGTCGGTCAGCCCGAGGATGGTCGTCTGCCCGTCGAACGTGAACGCCTCGACCGAGATCTCCTCGCCGCGCAGATACTCCTCGACCAGGAAGATCGGCTCGCGGGTGATCTTGCGGGTGTTGATCGGGAAATCGTCCAGTTGGTCGAAGGCGCCACGGAGCGTCTGCTCGTCCCGGGCGACCACCACGAACATGCTGGAGCAAAGATCGGTCGGCTTCAGCACCACCGGGTAGCCGATCGCCTCGGCCGCCGCCCGGGTCTCCTTCCAGGTCGTGGTCACCTTGTAGCGAGCGTTCGGCAGGCCGGCCCGGTCGAGCGCCGCGCGCATCCGGTGCTTCAGCCGGGCTGTCTCGAAAGCGTCGGGTGGCGTGGTCGGCAGCCCGAAGTGCTCGGCAAGCTGGGCGACGGTGCTCAGGTAGTAGTCGCAGCTGGTGATGACGCCGTCGAACGGCGCGAACTGGTGGTACCGCTCGGCCCAGGCGATCAGCGACGCCGCGTCGTTCGTGTCGGTGGTCACGATGCTCCTGGCGTTGAGGAGCGGGTGCCAGCCCTTCGGTGACGGCTTCTTCAGGTAGTGCGTCAGGTCGCGCGTCGCGAACGTGAAGGTGTGGCCGAGCCGCTCGATCGCCTGGGGCAGGAACTGCCCCATCTCGGTGACCCAGCTATCGACCATGAGCAGGTGAGCCATGATGTCCCTTCCGTGTCGGATGGTTCGCCGTAGCTACTCGGAGGCACCGTTCAGGTGCTCGCGGCTGGACACAGTCGCGCCGCTTCGGTGGGCGGGGAACGGGATCAGGCGACGCTCGACCGACTGCCGCAGCCGCCGAGCCACCAGTTCGGCCTCGCCGTCCTGGAGGCAGTGCGGATCGATGCAGAGCTCGGCGTCGGGATCGTTCGGCGGATAGAGGCGAACGAGGATCGGCGGGTCGCCCCGCTTGAGCATCTCCATCACGCCGCCCGGCGTCAGTCCGCTGATCGCCTGATCGAACCGGATCAGCGTCGCGGGCGAAGGCCAGAGGTCGTCATGCTCGACCACGCGGGCGCGCAGGCCGGGCACGTCGGCGACGGCCCGCGCCAACAGGCGTGCCTCCGCGAGGTGCCGCTGCCACTCGGCCGCGTGGTCGTGGTCCAGGAACAGCTCCAGCGCCGTGACCAGCCCGACGATCTCTTCCTTCCCGACCTTGCAGACGCGGCCAATGGCCGTGTTCGGCGCCGAGTTTGCCGAAGCCGCTGCGATCAGGTCCGGGCGCCCGAGGATGAAGCCTGTCCCGGCCGGACCGCGCACGCCTTTGCCGCCGCTGAAGATGACGAGGTCCGCGCCGAGATCGGTCCAGTGGCGAAGATGGCGGAGCGGCGGCAGGGCCGAGGCAGCGTCCACGATCAGCGGCAGATCGTGACGATGGGCAATCTCGACCATCTGCCCAACCGAGCGGCCCCGGTGACCGAGCGGCGGGTAGACCACGTAGACCAGCGCGGCCGTCCGCTCCGAGATCGCCGCCTCCAGCTGCTCGTCGGTGCAGCCGTCGGCGTCACCTGCTTCGACCAGGTGCGCGCCCGATGTGCGGAGCGCCTGGTCGTACTGGAACCGCTGGCAGCGCTGGATGAGCAGCTCGTCGGGGAGGCCGGTCGTGTCTGGAAGCTGCCGGACCCGCGCCGGGTCGGTGCCGGCCATGCAGGCCGCCGCCGCGACCAGCATCCCGGCCGCCGAGCCAGCCGTGACCGTCGCCGCATCTGCACCGGTGAGCTCGGCGATGCAGGCCCCGACCTGCGCGTTCAGTTCAACCATATCGACGAAGCTGCCGGCCGCCTCGACCATCGCATCGAGGACCGCGGGCGCCATCAGAGAGCCGCCGGCCATCGTGTTGACGCCTCGGGCGTTGACGACCCGTCGCACACCGAGACGTGCATAGATGTCGTGCCGTACCACCGCCATGTCCCATCCCTCAGTCTGGTCGGCCACACCCAGTCTTCCAACTGATGATACGGAGTATCATAGTCCACATGATACGCGGTGTCAGTCAGCCGGGCAAGCGACGGGCCGGTCATAGCGTCGAGTGGCGGCACGCTGCACGGCCGTGCCCACCCCGCATTCGCCTTGACGCGCGCATACCATCTTGATACAGTGTCTCATACATACTGATATTCTGTCTCGACACGTGTCAATGAACGTGGAGTTGTGACGATGCGATCGTTCCGGACAAGCCGTCGAGCCTGGCTTCGCCTTGCAGCCGGGGTGACCGGCGCCCTGGCACTCACCCGGCTGGCACCGCCAGCAGAGGCATCCGTCGAGCGCGCGCCGCTCGCACCACGCCGAGCAGCGTCCGCCGCCGCGCCAGCGGCCTACTCGGTCGCCGCCCAGGGCGGCGGCATCCTGCGCGTCGCCGATCCGTTCGGGGCGCCGTCGCTCGACCCGATCGACGCCGTGACCTCGTACATCATCCAGTACGGTCTGGGCGAGGCGCTGGTTCGGATCACCCCTCAGGGCACCGTCGAGCCGTGGCTCGCCGAGAGCGTCATGCCGATCGACCCGGTCCGCTGGCGGGTCCGTCTCAGGAGTGGCATCACATTCTCGAACGGCCGTCCCATCGACGCCGAAGCGGTCCGCTCGTCGACACTCAGGGTCGTCGAAAGACGGAAGGCGACGGCCAACCTGCTCGACCTCGCCAGCGTGGAGGTGGTCGACGGCCTGACGTTCGACATGGTCACCCGGGCCCCGAACGGCGCGTTCATGGCGAGCCTGGGCGGCGCCAACCTGATCGTTCACGACGCCGACGCGGCAGTCGCGATGGGCGATGCGGCGTTTGCCGCCGCGCCGGTGCTGACGGGCCCGATGATCCCGACCACCTTCACGCCGCGCGAGCTGGTGGTCACCCGTCGCAACGACACCTACTGGCAGGGAGTCCCAGCTCTGTCCGGCACCTCCCACCGCGCCGTCTCCGACGGCAATGCCCGGCTGGCGGCCGTCCTGGCCGGCGACGTCGACCTGGCACGGCAGATCCCGGTCCAGGGCGTGGGTCAGGCCCGAGGGGCCGGGCTGACCGTCGCGTCCGGCGACGAGCAGGCGATGAATCAGATCTACTTCAATTGCCGGGCCGCCCCGTTCGACGAGGTCGCCGTCCGTCAGGCCGTCTCCCTGGCGATCAATCGCGATGCACTAGTGGTCAACGTGGTCGAAGGAAGCGGCTCGGCGGCGACCAGCGTCTACCCGGCCTTTTTCCCGTTCGCCGATCCGACCCCGTACCCGTACAACCCCACGCACGCCGGCGCGCTGCTCGACGCGGCCGGGTGGACGCTCGGCAGCGACGGTATGCGAAGTCGGGGCGGCCAGCCGCTCGCCTTCGAGCTCCTAACCTACCCGCAGCGGCCAGAGCTCGGGCTGCTCGCGACGGTGATCCAGTCGGAGCTGGCCCAGATCGGCATGACCGCCACCATCCGCAACGTCGAGCAGATCACGCCAATCGTCAATAACCGCGAGTATGTGGCGACGATGTACCGGCTCGGCACCGCGCCGACGGCCGATCCCGGCTTCATCCTGAACCAGGCGTACGCTAGTTGGGGCGTCGATAACGGCCAGATCGGCTACCGCTCGGATGAGATCGACGCCATCACGACGCGACTTAACGCGACGACCGACCCGGCCCAGCGCACCCAGGTCGCGCAGGAGGCGCTGGCAATCCTGCGGCGCGACATGCCGACCGCCCCGCTGCTCTCGCCGAAGCTGCACATCGCCTACTCGCCGAAGGTGCAGGGGTTCAACTACCACCCGTTCGACTTCTACTTCATCAACCACACGCTCACGCTCGGCTGATCGTGAGGAGCTACCTGCTTCGGCGGGTCCTGGGAGTCCCGCTGCTGCTGCTGGGCGCATCCGTCGTGATCTTCCTGCTGCTCCGCTTCAGCCCGGGTGACCCCGCCGAGGTCATCCTGGCCCAGAACGGCGACTACTCCGTGGACAAGGAGACGGTCGCCCGGCTTCGGCGCGAGTGGGGGCTCGACCTCTCGCTGCCGACCCAGTACGGCCGCTGGCTGGCGCAGGTGGCGCGCGGCGACTTCGGCCGATCGTTCGCCACCAATCGCCCGGTCGGCGAGTTGATCGCCGAGCGCCTGCCGGCGACACTGCTGCTGAGCGGCGGGGCGCTGCTGCTCGCGCTAGTGGTGGCGACGCCTCTCGGGATTCTCTCGGCCGTCCGGTCCGGCGGTCTCCTCGACGGTGCCTGCCGGCTGGTGGCGCTGGCCGGTGTCTCGATGCCTGGCTTCTGGCTCGGGTTGTTGCTGGTCTGGACCTTCGCGATCCGGCTCGGCTGGCTGCCGGCCATCGGCAGCGGGACGATCCGCCACCAGATCCTGCCGACCATCGCGCTGGCGGCCGGCGTCGCGGCAACCCAGACCCGCCTCATTCGGGCCAGCCTGTTGGAGGTCCTGGCCCAGCCGTACGTGGACGTTGCGCGAGCGAAGGGCCTCTCCGAGCGGCTCACGATCGTGCGGCACGCCCTCCGGAACGCGCTGATCCCGTCCGTCACGGCGCTGGCCCTCAGCGTCGGCGGGCTGCTCGGCGGGGCGGCTGTCATCGAGACCGTCTTCGCCTACCCCGGCCTTGGCAAGCTGGCCGTCGACTCGATTGGGTCGCGGGACTACCCGGTCATTCAGGCGTACGCGCTGCTGATGACCCTGGTCTTCGTCGTCTTGAGCCTGGTCGTCGATGCGCTCTATGGGCTGCTCGATCCCCGGATCAGGCTCGGGGCCGGCGCGCAGTGACGACGGCGACGTCGACGCCATCTGAGATCGGCGCCGAACGGGAACCCGCGCGCGCCCGGCGACGTTTGCGCTTGTGGCGCCTCGATCCGACCGGCCTGGCCGGGGCGGTCCTCCTGACGCTGATCGTGGCGGCGTGCCTGGCCGCTCCGCTCGTGGCGCCGTCCGATCCGATTCGGGTCAACCTGCCGGCCCAGTTCCGCCCCGCGTCCTGGGACCACCCGATGGGCACCGACAACTTCGGGCGGGACATCCTGGCCCGGGTGCTCCACGGAGGCCGGGTCTCGCTGGCCGTAGCCGTGGTCGCCACGCTGATCTCGCTCCTGATCGGCCTGGTGCTGGGCGGGCTGGCCGGCTACCTCGGCGGCATGATTGACGATCTGGTGGCCAGACTGGTGGACCTGACGCTGGCGTTCCCACGCCTGGTGCTGGCCATCACGATCGCCGGGCTGCTCGGGGCCGGGCTGGGGAGCGTCGTCGTCGCCATCGTGGCCGTCTCCTGGGCCTGGTACGCCCGGGTGGTGCGCGGCCTGGTGATCCAGGCCCGCGAGGAGCCATACGTGCAGGCGGCCAGGGCGCTCGGCGCCTCGACGCCGCGCGTGCTGCTTTGCCACCTGCTGCCGGCGATCGTCGGGCAGGCGGCGGTGCTGACCAGCCTCGACTTCGGACGGATCGTCCTGGCGATCTCGTCGCTCTCGTTCCTGGGGCTCGGAATCCGACCGCCGGCCCCGGAGTGGGGCGCGATGCTGAACGAGTCGCGCCTCTTCTTCGCCCGCAACCCGGAGCTGATGCTGTATCCGGGGCTCGCGATCTTCCTGACCGTGCTGGCCGCCAACCTGCTCGGCGACGCCCTCCGCGACGCCCTGGACCCGAGGCGTCGGAGCCGCTGACCGCCGGAGCTCGACCGGCGAGAGAAAGGAGTTGAGCCGACGATGGCTGACGCGACGCTCGCAACTCATCCGACGATCGACTGGAGCAACTGGCTGCGAAGCTGGGATCGCCAGCAGGAGGCGTACCTGCCGGATCGCGAGGAGCGCTTCACGGCGATGCTGGACGTGCTCGACCTCCAGCTTCGCCCCGACTTCGTGGCCCTGGACCTCGCTTGCGGGCCGGGCGCGATCTCGCAGCGGCTGCTGGAGCGCTTCCCGAACGCCCAGGCCATCGCCCTGGACACCGACCCGGTCCTGCTAGCGCTCGGCGAGGGTGCCCTGGGCGATATGGGCGGGCGCCTGACCTGGGCCAAGGATGACCTGACCGATCTGGACTGGATCGGGCGCCTGCCCCAGACGCTGGCCGGCCGCCCGCTCGACGCCGTTCTCAGCAGCACGGCGCTCCACTGGCTGAGCGGCGCCGACCTGGCGAGGGTCTACCGCCAGCTTGGCGCGCTGATGCCCGAGGGTAGCGTGCTGATGAACGCCGACAACATGTCGTTCGGGCCGCAGCGGCCGACGATCCAGCGGATCGCCTCCGCCGTAAAGCAACGCGAGCAGGCTGGTGCCGTCGCGGTCTCGGACAAGGGGCCCTGGGAAGCGTGGTGGGATGCGGTCGGGCAGGAGCCAACGCTCGCGACGCTGCTCGCCGAGCGCACGGAGCGGCTGCGCTGGTTCGACCGCGCCTGGATCAACCCGAGCTACGACTTCCAGGTCGGCGCGCTCCACGAGGCCGGTTTCCGCGAGGTCGCGACGTTCTGGCAGCGCCGCGATAACCGCATCCTGCTGGCGGTCCGATAGCGTGGCCGCAGGCATGTCAGGCGGCGAGGCCGGAGCGGCCTGCGACGTCACCGTACGGGTCCTGCGCCCCGACGAGATTGACGAGGCGCGGGCGCTGATGATCCGCGTGATCGCGCTGGACTACGGCTACGACTACCGCGCCAACTGGCACGAGGACGTGGACGATCTGCAAGGATTCTACCTGGACCACCCGCGCCAGACGCTGCTCGTGGCCATCGACGACGGGACCGGCCAGGTCGTCGGGACCGCCGGAGTGCGGGTTCTGCGGATCACGTCACCACCGCATCCGGCCGAGATCCTGGCCCGCTACGACCGCGAGCGGACGGCGGAGCTCACGCGCGTGTTCGTGCTGCCAGAGGCGAGGCGGCGCGGGATCGGTCGAGTGCTGGTCGAAGCGGCTCGCGCCTGGGTGACCGATGTCGGCGAGCTCGACCTGATCCAGTTCCACTCGCGGACGGCCGTCGAGTTCTGGCGGGCGATGCCGACCACCGAGATCCTCGACAACCGCCATCGTGTCGATGGCGGACCGGAGGACGGCCAGGTCTACTTCGAGATGAGCGTGCCGAGCACTCGACCAGGCAACCTTTGAGGGAGCATCCAATCCGCAGCGAGACGTGCTCCGCCGATGGACAGGCTTGGGTCACTCCTGGCTGGCGCGCAGCGCGTTCAGGATGACGCCGACGTCTATGGCTTCCTGAAGCGCCGCCCCCACGATCGGCGGCACCAGCCCGAGCGCAGCAAAGCCCATGCCGACCACGCTGAGTCCGATACCCCAGAGGATGCTCTGGAGGGCGATACTCACCGTACGGCGCGACACCGAGACGGCGTCGCCGACCAGCCTGAAGTCCCCGCCCAGGAAGACGATGTCGGCAGCCTCTGAGGCCGCCGTCTGCTCCTCGTTGCTGAACACCATGCCGACGTCGGCGAGCGCCAGGGCCGGGGCGTCGTTGATGCCGTCGCCAACCATTGCGGTGACCTTGTGCTGGCGCCGAAGCTCCTCAATACCGGCCTGCTTGTCGGCCGGCGAGCACTCGGCCCGCACCTCCACGCCATGACCCAGCCGATCGGCTACCTTAAGCGCGGCCGCCTGCTTGTCGCCCGTGAAGATGAAGAGTCGGAGCCCGAGCCGCCTGAACGCCTCGATGGTCGGCAGCGAGTCATCTTTGATCTGGTCCTCGAACGCGAACGCCGCGAGCCGCTCATCGCCGACGCGCAATTCGATCGCCATGCCGCCACCATCCTGGAGGCGGGCCAACGTGTAGCGCTGACCGTCCACCAGCCCGCTGATCCCTCGGCCGATCTCCTCGCGTACGTCCGCAGCGTGCATCGGTTCGCCGCCCTGCTCGCGCGCATAGGCCACCAGTGCCTTCGCGAGCGGATGGAGCGAGCTGCGCTCGATCGCCTCGACGATCCCCAGGATCCGGGCGTCGGGCAGGCCAGAGAGGTTGACCGCCTCGGTGACGCGCGGTCGCCCGAGCGTGATCGTGCCGGTCTTGTCGAAGATGATCGCGTCGATCCGCGAGAGCGTCTCCAGGCTGGCCAGGCTCTTGACGATGATCTTCTTGCGGGCCGCCGCGTTGACGCCGCCCAGCAACGCGATCGGCGTCGCGAGGATCAGCGGGCACGGCGTCGCCACGACCAGTACCGAGAGCACCGCGTAGAGCCCATCCACACCGCGCACATACTCGGCGAAGTACCAGGCGAACGCCCCGATGACGAGGGTCAGCAACGTGAAGATGGTGCTGTACCGATCGGCGAGGCGTACCAGCGGCGCCTTCTCCTCCTGCGCCTTGCTGACCATCGCCACGATCTTCGCGTAGGTGGAGTCACCGGCCGGACGCGTGACGCGCACGACGATCGGGTCGCCGATGTTGACCGTGCCGCTCCGGATCGGATCGTCGGCCGTCTTCTCGATCTCGTACGGCTCGCCGGTCAGCGACGACTCGTCGGCAAGGCCGGCGGGCGAGGCCAGCACGCCGTCGAGGGGTATGACCTCACCCCGTCGCACGTAGATCTGCTGCCCCACGGCGACGTCCGCCACCAGCACGCGGTCGCCGATGCCACCCCGATCGTCGGCCGGGCCGTCCCAGCGCAGCACCTCCGAGGGGATCCGATCCACGAGGGCCGTCAAGGACCGCTTGGCCCGGGAGACGCCGTACTCCTCTAGGGTACGCCCACTCGAGACCATCAGCGCGATGATCATGGCGACGACGTACTCGCCGGCCCACAGTCCGACTGCGATCGCCAGGATGGCGATGTAGTCCAGCGCATATTGGCGCTTGAGGAGGAGCGTCACCGTCTCGGTCGCCAGGCCCCAGCTGCCCAGCACGGTCACGGCGAAGGCGACGAACGCGGCCAGCCGTGGTAGCCCGGCCGCCTGGAGCGCGAAGAATGCACCGATGCCGAGCAGGACCACGCCCGGAACCCAGAAATCACGGAGGTGCTCCTGGGCGACCTCGCGGAGCCGAGGACGGGTCCATCCGCCTCGCGGAGCGAGACGAAGCACGTCGGCAGGCGATGAGTGGTCGCTAAGAGAGGTTCGCCAGCGGCTGCTAACGGACGCGGTTTGCTCTGACTTCATCGCGCTATTTGATCGCATTAATTCAACTCCTGCCCTCTGCCAGTGTACTACTCTCCGCGCGGTTGGGCAAGCCCTGACTGAACCTGGGATCTCCGTCGGTAAGGCGCCCCGATGCGAGGCTCGCTCCGTCGCCTGACACCGAACGCTTCTGCGCAGCCGTGTCAGGGTCGCGCCCGCCACGATGGCACCCGAGCCACCGGGTCCTTCGGCGGCGGGTGTCCCGCGGCCGAGCCTTGCCCCGGGGGAGTCCGGGCTGGCCGCGGGTGGCATTCCTGAACTTGAGCGAGCCGCTTCGTTTATCCGTTCCCTTTGGGCATGTGGCGCGGCGAATGACGGTGACCGGCACCGTCCTCACCGTCATCATCCGATCCGACGCAAGCCACGCCCCGACCCGCTCGTGCCGTGGCGGTGAACGCCGGAAGTGCGATGGGTCGCGGTCAGCGAACCAGGCCGACCCGAGCCGGCCCCAAGCACCGGATTCTCCAGATGCAAAGATTTGCAGGAAGCGTCACATTATGATACGATGTATCAGAAAAGAGATCCGCAGTACCCGGTTGTCGGGAGCCCTCGACACGACAGAGCTAGCCAGCCGTGGTGGAGTCCGATGCAGACGGTTACCTCGTTCCGCTCGTTCGACCGACCGGTTCAGGTCGCGATCTTCAACATGCTGATGAACAATGTCGGCTTCTACATGCTGGTGCCGTTCCTGGCCGGCTACATGGCGAACGGACTCGGCCTGGCGCTCTGGATCGTCGGCCTGGTGCTGGGGATCCGCGCGCTGAGCCAGCAGGGCATGTCGCTCTTCGGCGGCTCGCTCGGCGACTGGATCGGCTACAAGCAGGCGATCGTCGCCGGCTGCATCCTCAGGACGGTCGCCTTCGCGCTCTTCGGCTTCGTGGACGGGCCGGTCGGGATGGCAGTCGGCGCGGTCCTGACCGGGCTGGGCGGCGCCTTACTAAGTCCGGCCATCAAAGCGTACCTCGCGCACGTTGCCGGCCCTCGACGGACCGAAGCGTTCGCCCTGCTGGACGTCACGATCCATGGTGGGTCACTGCTCGGTCCGCTGGTCGGGGCGCTCCTGCTCGGCGTCGACTTCCGCCTGGTCTGCTACGGGTCCGCCGCGATGTTCGCCCTGGTGGCGCTGCTCCAGTGGCGGTACCTGCCGACCTCCGACATTCGGGTAGAGGCCACCGAGCAGTCGATCCTTCGTTCCTGGGGCGTTCCGCTGGCGAACCGGCCGTTCATGCTGTTCAGCGCCAGCGTGCTCGGCTACTTCTTCCTCTACAACCAGGTGTATCTGGGGTTGCCTCTTGAGATCCAGCGCTTGACGGGCGCCGAGGCCAGCGTCGGACCGCTGTTCACGACCTTGGCTATCGTGGGTATCCTCGGCCAGGTTCCGATCACCGTCTGGGCCGAACGACGGCTGCGTCCGTCGAGCGCGATCGTCATCGGTCTCATGCTGATGGGCCTGGCGTTCGTCCCGCTCCTGTTGACGGCGGCGGTGCTGCCCGTCGATTCGACCTTCACCCATCTGCTCCTGCACTCGACCGGGCTGTTGCCGGCCGAGGTGACTGGAGGGGTGCTCGCGAACGTGCTCAGCGTTAGCCTGAACGTGGCTCCGCTCGCACTCTGCTGCGTCCTCCTGGTCGGGGGACAGATGCTGGCAGCTCCGTTCATCTCAAGCACGATCACATCGCTGAGCGCCGGTCGACTGGTCGGGACGTACTTCGGTGTCTACGCCGTCATCCAGGGGATCGGCGCGGCACTCGGGAACTTCGCCGGCGGCGCCGCGTTCGACCTGGCACGCGCGGCCGGCAATCCCGGCCTGCCCTGGGCCGTGATGACGGCGGTCGGGCTCGCCTGCGCGGCCGGACTGCTCGCGCTCGAACGCACCGAGCTCCGCACGGTCCAGGCGTCGGCCGAGCCGTCCGTAGCACTGAATCGGTCGGCGCCGGCCGGCGCACGTTCGTGAAAGCGGTGCGGGGCTGGTCGGGAAAGACCCAACGTCCCGCCACCCGGCGCGGCGTCCGGGTGCGGGGACGGTCGGGTCGGATTCCGCGCGCCAGCTGTGCCGGCTCGGTGCGGGCGTCGCGCTAACCGGGCCCAAGCCGATCCCGCGCCCTGAGCGCCGCCTGCCGCGCCGTCTCCAGCACCGAGCCGCGACGCTGCCGCACGTCGTCGGCGAGCGCCTGACCGGCCGCCCCGGGCGACCCGGCGTCGAACGGCGGCTTCGGGTCATATTCGAGGAGGAGCTGGATGCGCCGGGCCGCCTCCTCGTCGCCGAGCGTGGCGACGACCTGGAGCGCGAAGTCCATTCCTGCAGTGACGCCGCCGGCCGTGACTCGGTTCCGGTCGGCGACCACCCGGTCGGCCTGGACCGTCGCACCCATCAAGGAGAGCAGATCGCGCACGTACCAGTGCGAGGTCGCGTGGTAGCCGCGCAGCAGGCCGGCCGCGCCGAGCAGCAGCGAGCCGGTGCAGACGCTGGTGACATACCCGGCGTTCGCGCCGCGCGCTGCCAGGAAGCCGAGCACGTCGTCGTCATCCATCAGCGCGACGGTGCCGCCGAGGCCACCGGGCACGAACAGGAGGTCCAGGTCGGTCGGGCAGTCGGCCAGTGTCGTGGTTGGCGTGACCGGGATGCCGACGTCGGTCCTGACCGGGCTCGCATCCTTGCCCACCAGGTGGATCTCGGCCCCGAAGATCGAGAAGACCGTCTGCGGGCAGGCGAGATCGAGCAAGATCATGTTCGGGTAAACCAACATCGCGACGCGCGGCGCCGACGCCGATGACACGCTGCGACGCGCCTCTTGCGGGGTCGACCCGGCCGCCCCGGAATCGTAGCCCTGACTTGCAATGGCCGACAGCATCATCCCCGTCCCGACGGCCTGTCCGAACGTTCGCCTGCTCAACCTCACCCGCCCTCTCCTCGCGCATGGTGATCCAGGTGCGGACCGGCCTTCAAGATCGGTGCCCGACAGACACCAACGGGATCCTTCACACATCATCTTCGGTGGTTGCGGCACGTACCCTGTGGCGGCTAGAGTCGGTACCGCCGGGGAGGGATCGCCGCTTGTGCTCAGGATCGGACTGATCGCCGTCCTGCTGGTCGGGCTCGCCGTGACGACGCCGGTCGTCTGCATCTGCGCGCCATCGGACCACGTCGGCATCGCCGTCCACCCGCTCTTCCCGCACACTCACGAGTCCGATATCCCGCATCCGGGACACGTCGAGGCAGGGAGCGAGTCCGAGGAGGACCGTTCCTACGCACCGTCCGCCCCCAGCCTGACCGTCCAGTTCGGCGCTGGAACATCGCCGTTCGCGACCGGCAGCGCAGTTGACCTCGGCGTGACCCCGCCGTGGCGGATCACCTTGATGCTGCTTGGACGGGCCTCGGTGCCGCCGATCGTGCCCGTCCTCGGCGACCGTCGTCCGCCGCCCGGTCCGCCGCCCCGGTAGCTTCGACACCGGATTGCCGCACCGCCGCTCTCGGGTACACGACCATGCGTCGCCCCGAGCGTGTCTGCGCATCGTCCGCCGCCCGATGCCCGTGCTGGCAGCGCACTGACCCATCGCGTGACAGCAACGACTATGGAGTCACGGCGTCGACGTCCTTCAGATGACGCCGGCCGCGACTGCAACAGGCCACCGACTGTTGGCTGCGCAATGTCATGCATCGCCTCTGCCCCGGATTCACTCCTCGGCCCCGGCGTGAACACTAAGGAACAGCTCAACAATGCACGAGCTTGAACAGGTAGGGGCGATCTGGTGAGGTCGCCCTTTTCCCAGTTGCACGATCGCGCCGATACCTTGCCTCTCGTGGCTGTACCGGCCCATCTGGAGCTTCGCCACCTGATCTGCCGCTACGGCAGCACGGTTGCCGTCGACGACGTCAGCCTGGCCGTCGAGTGCGGCGAGCATGTCGCGATGATCGGGGCGAACGGCTCCGGCAAGTCCACGATCCTGCGCGCCATCCTCGGCCTGCACGACGACGTCGGCGGCGAGATCGCGCTCGACGGCACCATCGCGGCCACATTCGGTGCCTGGGCCGAACGGCGCCGACGGGTGGCCTGGATGCCGCAGCGCCAGGCGACCGGACGATTCCCGTTGCTGGTCCGCGAGCTCCTGGCGAGCAGCGGTCGTCTCGATGCCGCGATGGACGCCGCCGAGCGCCTGGGGGTCGGGGCGCTCCAGGATCGGCCGCTGACCACCCTCTCGGGCGGCCAGCTCCAGCGCGTCTTCCTGTCCCGCGCCCTCGGCTGCCTCGCCAACGGCGCCGGCCTGCTCCTCGCGGACGAGCCGACCGCCGCCCTCGACTTCGACACCCAGGCGGCGGTAGCCGACCTGCTGGGCGGTCTGGACACGACGGTCCTCGTCGTCACGCACGATCGGGCGGTGGCGGCCCGCTGCGACCGAGTGGTCGAGATGGCCGGCGGCCGGCTCCGGGCCGTGGACGCATGAGCGGCCCAACCCTGTCCGACCTGCTGGCGCTCGTGCCGGTCCAACGCTCGATCGTGGCGCTGCTGATCGCCAGCGTCGGGCTGCCAATCGTCGGCGTGCTGATCGTCGGGCTGGACGTGGTCGCCGTCCGCTTCGCGATGATGCACGTCGCGCTGCTCGGGATCGCCATTGGGATGCTCGTCGGGATCGAGCCGACGCTCGTCGGGTTGGCGCTCTGCGCGCTGGCCGGAGCGTCGCTCGCGCCGCTGGCCGGGCGGCCGGGCGGGCTCTCGGGGCCGACCGGCTTCCTGATGACGGTCGCCATCGCCGGGGCACTGCTGGTGCTCTCGGTCTCCGGCGTGAATGCCGTCGGCGCGTTCGAGCTCCTGTGGGGGTCGCTACTCGCGACGCGGACCCAGGACGTGGTCGCGCTGACTGTCGTCTGTATCGCGGTCGTCGCGGTCTACCTCGCACGGCGCCGACCGCTCGCGCTGCTCCTCTACGACCGCGAGCTCGCCCTCTGCTCGGGCGTCGCGGTCGGCGGGCTGACCGCCGTCGTGCTGGTCACCATCGCCGTCGCCATCGCGGCGGCCGTCCACCTGACCGGGGCGCTGCTGGTGGACGCCGTCACGCTGCTGCCGGCCCTGGCGGCGCGAAACGTCGCGACCTCGCTGGACTCGATGGTCCGCTGGGCGGTCGGGTTCGGGCTGGTCGGCAACGCCCTCGGCTTCTTCCTGGCGCTCCTTCTCGATCTGCCACCCGGGCCGGTCCTGGTCCTGATGGCCGGCGCCCTGACCCTCGCCACCTACTTCTACCGGAGGCGTTCGTGAACGCTCAGAACCCCCTTCGTCTCGGGCCGTTGCCCGCCCTCCTGACCATCTTGATGGTCCTCGCGGCGGCCTGCACATCGGCCCCCGCACCGGCTCCGACCGCCAGGCCGGCCGAATCCGCCGCGACACAGGCGCCGAAGCCGGCGACGGCGGCCAGCCCGGCCACGGCGGCGAGCCCGGCCGCGGTGGCCGCCTCACCGAGCCCGGCTGCATCGCCCGTGGTGTCGGCCTCCCCGGTCGTGCCGGCCTCGCCGGTCGCGGCCCCCTCGCCGTCGCCGGCCGCCCGCACCGGCCCCGTGCGCGTCGTTGCTTCGACAAGCTGGGTCGGCGCCTTCGCCAAGGCGGCCGGTGCCACCAACGTCACCCTGATCGCGCCGACCAGCGTCCAGCACCCGCCGGACTACGACCCCCGACCGTCCGACCTCGCCGCCGTGGCCAACGCCGACTTCGTCCTGCTGGCCGGCTTCGACGGGTTCGCCCAGCGGATGCGCGACGCGACCGGCGGCTCGGCGCAGGTCGTCCAGGTGAACCTCGAGAACACGCCCGGCGTGATCCGCGCCGAGGTGACGAAGCTCGGCGACCTGTTCGGCACCCGTCCGACCGCCGACGCCTACCTCGCGAAATTCGACGCCGAGTACGCGCGCATCTCCGGCGACGTGAAGTCGAAGCTCGCCGCGAACCGGCCGACCGTCGCCAGCCACCTGTTCATGGCGTACTGGGCCGACTTCGCAGGCCTGGAGGTCGTCGGGACGTTTGGGCCGATGCCGCTCCAGGCGAGCCAGCTTGCCGAGCTCGCGGCGAAGAAGCCGGGCGTCGTCTTCGAGAACGCCCACATCCCGGTCGCCGGCCGCGCCATCGTCGACGCGACCGGCGCGAAGGAGGTGCGGATCATCAACTTCCCAGGCGACAGCCTGGAATTGCTGGACGTCTTCGAGGAGAACGCCCGCCGGATCGTGGCCGGCGTCGCGCCGTAGGCGATGCCGCGCGATCGAGGTCCCGGACCGTAACCGTTCGCGATGCCTCTGCTACCCATCCCCGTCATCGGGCCGGGGCCGATGTCGCCACCGCGCGACGAGGTGATCGAGGGTACCTCCTATGGCGGGCCGATGCGGCGCTGTTGACGAAATAGGGACTCCCCGACACGAGAAGAAGCGGCGCAGGGTGGCGACCAAACTCCCTGCGCCGCTAGGAGAGGAGGGGGCCGTGGCATGGACCCCTGTCTTCCATGCTAGCCCACGGCGTGGCACGGTGCTGTCAACTGAGTAACACGCCACCAGTTCGATTCCGACTTTGGCTCGGTCATGCCGATGCCGAAGGCAAGGTCGACCGGGACAATCGTCCAAATCGGTTGATCTAGGGGCTCGCTTGCGCCGTATCCCTCTATGTCACAGGCGCCGATGAAATGCCGGCTCGGGACGCGTACCGCGCCGGCTTTGATCACCGACATGGAGCCACTGATGCGATTCGCACTCCCGACCCGGCTGCTGCGCGGCGCGGCCATGGCATTCTCGCTGGCGCTGGCGACGACCACGTTGACGGCGACGTTCGAGACGACGCCGGCCCAGGCCCAGATGCAGCCCCAGATGGACATCGTCGACACGGCCGTCGCGGCCGGGCAGTTCACCACATTGGCCAAGGCGCTCGAGGCCGGCGGCCTCGTCGAGACGCTGAAGGGGCCCGGCCCGTTCACCGTGTTCGCACCGACCGACGAGGCGTTCGCCAAGGTGCCGGCCGCCGATCTCAGCCAGACCCTCCAGAACGTCGATCTCCTCCGCTCGGTGCTGACCTACCACGTCACCGCCGGCAGCATGTCCTGGGCAGAGCTCGCGATGAAGGGCCAGCTTCCGACCGTCCAGGGCGGCCTCGTGAACTTCAATGGCCAGGACGGCCCGAAGGTCAATGGCGTCAACGTCGTGATGTCCGACATCAAGGCGAGCAACGGCACGATCCACGTCATCGACGTCGTGCTGACACCGCCCGGCGCCGGCGTGATGAACGGCATGGCGCCCGCCCCGGGGATGTAGGAGGCCGGCGGCTTGTGGGATGTCCATCCCCATTCCACGAGTCGCCCGCTTCTGACTGCCGCGCCCAGAACCCCCTGTCGCGCACGTCGGCCGCCCGAGATCGTCTCTCGGGCGGCCGACGGCGGTTCTGTGAGTGTCTCGCCCGATTGGAGCGTGACCGCGCCGACCCCGAATCTTGGGCTCGGGGCGTCTTTGTTGCGATGGGTGGGTGTTTCGCTGCTGCGCCCAATCGAAAAAGGTCGACTGATCCGACTGTTGCTCGCTGGCGTACCCCTAGACAGAGACGGTGGCGATGAATGCCTCCGACTCATGACGAGGGGCAGTCAGCCCGGATTCGAATCGATCGGCAAGGAGATCTCCATGCACAGACGCGTATCGTCGCGTTTCACTCGATTCGCTGCTCTCTCGCTCTCGCTCCTCCTCGCGGCAACCGCGCTCACCGTCACCTTCGACACCAAGCCGGCCGAGGCCCAGGCGCAGAAGGACATCGTCGACACCGCCGTCGCGGCCGGGCAGTTCACCACCCTGGCGAAGGCGCTCCAGGCCGGCAACCTCGTGGACACGCTCAAGGGCCCGGGGCCGTTCACCGTCTTCGCCCCGACCGACGCCGCCTTCGCGAAGGTCCCGGCGGCGGACCTGAACAACACCCTGGGGAACCAGCAGCTCCTGCGCTCCGTCCTGACGTACCACGTCGCGGCCGGCAAGATGACCGCCGCCGATCTCGCCGCCAAGATGCAGGTTCCCTCGGTGCAGGGCGGCCTGCTGAACATCACCACGCAGGGCGGCCCGAAGGTGAACGGCGTCAACATCGTGCAGACCGACATCCAGGCGAGCAACGGTATCATCCACGTCATCGACGTGGTGCTGACGCCGCCCGGCGCCGGCGTCATGAACGGCATGGCCCCGGCTCCGTCCGCCTCGGGCATGCCGATGCAGCAGTCGATGCCGGGCCAGCTTCCGCGCGCCGGCGAGGCCGACACCACCGCGCTCCCGATCGGGATCGGGCTGCTCGGTCTGCTGATGGTCGCCCTCGGCGGCACGGCGCTCTTCGCCCGAGCATCGTCGCGGCGAGCCTGATGCTCTGACCTGACACGTCCCCCTGCGTGTCCGGACGGCCGCCCGAGGAGCCTCCTCGGGCGGCCGCTGCTTTTCCCGCGCGCTCTCCCGTTCCGCGCAAGAGTCGTCGTCACGATCACGACCTTCGACCTCGCCGTGGCATGTGTGAGGTCTGGAGCATCATCATGCGCAACCGATCGTCACGCGCCAGTGCCCAACCTGCATCGTGGACCCGCTCGCTGATCGCCGCCGCCGCAGCAGCCTCAGTCGCCCTGGCGCTGATGTTCCTGGCGCGCGCACTGTACGAAATCCGCACGCTTCCAGAGCGGGTCATGGAATGGGCGCTGCTCTTTGTCCCTCCGAGCACATTCGAAGCGGTGCTCGGCCAGTTCGGCGCGCAGGCGAAGGTTTACGCCCTCTATGCGACCGTCGCCGGCATGCTCGTGGTCTTGACGGTGGTTGGGGCACTGGCCGTTCGGTACGTTCGCTCGCTGCTGATGCTCGCGGCGGTCGGCCCGCTGCTCTACGTGATCGCGCTGGGGCTGATCGTGCCGCTGACCGGCGGTGGCCTGTTCGGCGCCTCGCTGCCGCAGGACCGCTGGCTCGTCAACGCCTGCTACCTAGCCATCGCCTTCGTCTACGGCAGCGTGCTGCTCGCCGGCTACCTCCGGCAGCGTAGCGAGCCGGGCATCCCGCGCGGTGCGCAGAGCCGAGCCGCCGCTGATGACATGGCACCGCCGACCGTGCGAACGAGGCCCGTCGGCCGACGCGCCCTGGTGGCATCGGGACTTGCGACCTTCCTCACGGTGGCCGTCGCGGCGTGGCGGGGTCGGTACGGCACGGCCGGTGCGGACTTGCCGCTGGCGCAGATCGGTAGCCTGCCCGCGCGCGCCGTGACGCCAGCATCGCCGGTCCAGGCGCCGGCCCTCGTGGCGAACCCGCCGCAAGCGATCGGATCTCCGATGCCGGCCCCCACGACGGCGGCGGCCGTCGCCGCGCCGCCCTCGCAGGCGCCCGACCCCACGGCATCGCCGGTGCCGCCGCCTGTCGCAGCGGCCCCGCCGAGCTCGACGCCCGCATTGCCGAGCCCGGCGGCCAAGACGTTCTCCAAGCAGGCGCCGCGCGGCGACGACGGCGCCCTGACCGCCGGTGCCCGCGAGCCGGGCACGCTGTCGGACCTCATCACGCCGACCGAGCGGTTCTACCATGTGACCAAGAACGCGGTCTCGGACCCGATGATCCAGCCCGAGCGCTGGCGCCTTGCCATCGACGGCGACGTGCAGCGCCCGGTCCAGCTCGACTACCGCACGCTGCTCCAGACCCCAGCCGTCGAGATCGTCAAGACGCTCGAATGCATCAGCAACTTCACCGCGCAGTGCGAGCTGCCGCCGTTCGGCTGCGAGCTCATCAGCACGGCGACCTGGCGCGGCGTCCGGCTGGGGGACATCATCGACCTCGCCGGCGGCGCGAAGGCGGGGGCGACCGGCGTGACGCTCCTTGCATCGGACGAGTTCACGAGTGCCATTCCCCTGGATGTCGCTCTCGACCCGGACACGATCCTGGCCTACCAGATGAACGGCCAGCCCCTCCCCTACGAGCACGGCTACCCGGCGCGCGTGCTCTCGTCCGGGCGCTACGGCTACAAGAGCGCGAAGTGGATCACCGGCATCAGGGTGTCGAGCCCGCCGCCGCTCGATTGGTACGGCCAGCGCAACTGGAACAAGGACGGGATCGTCAAGACGATGTCCCGCATAGATCTGCCCGCGCCGGGCGCCCGCGTCCCGGCCGGGACGCAGCGAATCGCCGGCATCGCGTACGGCGGGGATCGAGGAGTCGCGGCCGTCGAAGTCAGCACCGACAACGGCCAGAGCTGGCAACCGACCGTCTTCCTGGAGCCGGCCCCGGGCAAGGATGCCTGGGTGCGCTGGGAGACGACCATCGTCGTGCCCCCCGGTGCGACGGTGCGGATCTTCTCCCGCGCGATGGACGGCACCGGACAGTACCAGCCCTCCGACTTCGTACTCCCGGCCCCCGACGGCGCAAGCGGCTACAACTCGATCCAGGTTACGGGGCAATAGCCTCGCCCGGCGGGGCCCGGCGGACAGTCGCATCGTCGGACTCCGCCGGCCCGGCCTCGATGACGAACACGACCTCGCCCGTCGTCGTCGAGCAGCGGACCTGGGCCGGGAGCTGCGTGCCCTCCTCTTCGCACGTGATGCTTTCGCTGCCCGATTCGACGGTGATTGCGACGTGCCAGATCGAGCCCGGCCACCAGATCGTCGTCGTCTCGGCCCAGTGCTCGGACGTGCCATCGCAGGCGAGCGGCGCCATCACCAGATAGCGGGGCGGCCGTCCCCGCCCGCCGACGAGGTGAACATGGCCCTCGATGGTTGCTCGCGCGTTGATACAGGTGAGCGTCACGCGCGGGGATTGCTCGGCTGGGAGGGTGGGGTCCTGCGCAGTGACCGTCAGAGGCATCGCTGCCTGGACCGCCAGCAGTGCGAGCACGAGCGCGCCGACGATGGTCCGCGATCTCGGGGAAACTGTGTCCTGCAGGACATCTCGAACGGCGTCAAGCATGGTAGACCTGTTTGAAGGAGAGAGCCTTGATGAGCCGGTCGGGCCGCTTGACCAGGGCGATTGCGCTCGGCGTGCTGCTGTCCCTGGGGTGCCTCGGGTTCACGCCCTCTCCCACCCTGGCCGAGCACCGGTCGATCGCCACGGTCGATAGCAGCGTCAACGAATCTCCTGTCGCGTTGGGGTCGCTCCTGACGCTGTTCAGCGCACCGTCTGTCGCCGAGATCTCCGAATCGCGGCGGCGGGAGATGCCGCAGGCGAGCGGCCCGGACGTCGACGGGCGCGTCACGACGATGATGACCGACGGCGACCTCACCATGCGAGTCGAGCTGACCCCGCGCGCGCTCGGGCGCAGCGACTACGCGGTCAGACTGGAGCGCTCGGACGGTCAGCCGTACACGGGCGTGGCGCGCGTCGCCTTCAAGTTCGCGATGATCGGGATGGATCACGGCCTGTTTAGCCAGGAGGGTATCCCCGGCGACGATGGGCAGTATGCCGCGCAGGGCAACGACCTGATTATGGCGGGCGCCTGGTACGGCTGGGTTCTGGTGGAGCTCGACGACGGTACGCTCCGAGGCGGCCAGTATGCGTTCGGCAGCGGCCCGGAGCGGCCCGCCCTCGTCGTCGGACGTGTCGAATCCGGCTCGCCGCCCGGAGTCCGGCTGGTCAACGTCGCCGTCTACGCCGACGAGCCACCACCGCTGACGGCTATCGGAGCGATCGACGCGCCGACGCTCGTCGAGATCGCGTTGGCGCAGAGCAACGCCTGCGACGGTTCGGTACGGTTGCCAGCGCTTGGCCTCGAAGTGCCATTCACCGACCACGGTCTGGCTCAAGTCCGGATTCCACCGATGGAGCCCCAGATGGTCCAGATCCGCTGCACTCCGCTCGGCCTACTCGTGGAGTAGCCTGGCTCGAGCTTCGCGTCGATCGATCCGTGCTTCGCATCATCTATGAGACGGCCGTCCGGGACGGCTGGGCGCGCACGGCACGGATCGTCAGGAGCACCACGGCCAGCAGGCCCGTCGCCAGCGCGACAAGCTGTGCCTCTTGCAGCCCGAATGCGACGATCGTCTCCTGTCTGACGCTGGTGAGCCCGAACCGGATTACGGCGTAGCCGATGGTCATGACCAGGAAGGGCGAGCCGGCGCGGCCGAGGCGCCCTCGACCCAGCCAGAGCAGCCCGAGCAGCGCCATCACCGCCACGATCTCGTAGAGCGGGTACGGGTACGTCGGCACGCCGATCAGGTCAGGGGGGATCAGCGCGTGCTCGTGCCAGTAGACGACACTCCCGCAGAACGGGCAGCCCGTGGCCGGCGCGCCCCAGGCGTCGCCGTTGATGAAGCAGCCGATCCGCCCGACCGCCTGCCCGACGAGCATGGCGGGAGCCGCCGCGTCGAGGGCCGGCCAGATCGGCACGCCGTACCTCGGAGCGGCGACGACGCCCGCCAACACGCCCCCGACGAAGCCGCCGTAGACGGCGATTCCGCCCTGCCAGATCGCGACGATCTCCAGCGGATGCTCGGCGAAGTACGAGAGATGGTCCAGCACGTGAAAGAGTCGAGCGCCGACCACGGCGCCGCCGATCACCCAGCCCATGCCGGCCGCCATCGCCTCCGTGTCCAAGCCGAGCTGGGCGGCTCTCCGGAGGCCGACCCACAGCCCGGCCAGCAGCGCCAGCATGCTGAACAGGCCGTGCCAGCCAAGCTGAAACGGCCCGATCTCAGCGATGATCGGATCAAGCGTGACGTTGATGACTGGCATGGTCTCTCACCTCAAGATTTCTCTGCCGTCCGACCCGAAGGTCCGCACGACATCGTCACGGCGGTCTCGTCGGACCAGGCCGTCGATCTGCCAGGGTCCGTGGATTGACAGGTAGATCGCAGAGTTGACCTGTGGCCGTCACCAGCATCCTGTTGCGCCGCCACGAAGGCGCTCACCCCCGCTGTCGGCATCGACACCGTCAGTCGCACGTGCAGGTCATCGACCGGCTCTGTCACGTCGACGATGCCCGTCATCCGCGCCAGCGCCTCGCGGGCGGGCTCCTGGCTCCAGAGGAGTCCCGTCATGGCCAAAACCAGGACTCCGAGAGCCACTTCGGCGCCGATCAACCACCGTAACGGGACGGCAATGGGGACGGCGCGACGGTCCTGCACGGGATCGCTGATCATCCTGATGCGGGCAGGCATGACGACGGTCTTCAGCAGGCCGACGACGAGCATCAGTGCGAGCAGGCCGAGCTTCCAGACCAGCGTCTGGCCGTACGGCGTAACTACCAACGCCTCGAAGCTTTGGACCTGAACGAGCGACTGGTACAGGCCGCTCCCGACCAGCGCGACGACGCTCACGGTGGCGAAGGGCGTGAAGCGATCGATGAGTCGGCCGAGAACCTGAGCATTGCCTGGCCGTCGATCTCGGGTCAGCACGAGGGTTGCTGGCAACAGATGCGCCAGCCCACCGACCCAGACCGCCATACCCACCAGATGCACGAGCGCAAGTGCCATCGCGAGCGCCTGGTCGGTCTGCGTAGCGGCAGCGTGGCCGTTCAGGATCAGCGCCCCCAGGATGCCCACGGCCGCGAGGACCGCCAGGAGTCGATGCGGGCGACGGCTCGGCTTGTCGATACGACCCCAGCCGACCAGGAGAGCCAGGATCATCGTCATGACCATGCGGTCGAGCCAGAGCTGGCCGTAACGCGTCGTCAACAGCGCGGCGAGGTAGGTGCCGAGCGCCGCAAACGAGGCCGGTCCGGAGGCGTGCATCGCCTGGACGACCAGGCCGAGAACACCGACGACGATCGCGACGGCAGCGGCAACGGCTGCCAGTCGGCGCGAAGCGGCACCGACCGACGGAGCGCTCCGGAGAACTGGGGCGGCGATCCAGCAGACGTAGGGCACGACGCCGATCAGCACGGCCGTCGAGAGGTAGGTCAGCCAGCGGATGACGGCAAATACCCACTCCGGCGACGCACCGTCCTGTGTCGCGGCCGTCAGCGTCGAGGCCTCCGGACTCTGACCGACTCCGACGGCGAACCGGTAGGATCCAGCGGCGGTCTGCCCGTCGATGGCAGAGAACGTCTTCCACGAGACGGTGTAGGTCGCGTCCGCCAGGGTCGGAACATCGAGGGCGAGCGCGCGCCGCTGTCCGCCAGAAGCCCGGAGCGGCCCCGTCTCCACGCGACGACCGCCCGCGTTCCAGACAGCGATCTCTCTGAAACGCGCCTCCAGTTCTTCGCTGAACACGATCTCAATCTGGCGCGGAGACTGAGATAGGACGGCGTTCGGGGCCGGCGCCGCGCGCTCGATGCGGGCGCGGGCCATCGCCGTACCCACGTCAGCCGTCCAGAGCGTCACCCACAGGACGACCACGAGCAGGGTCAGCCAGCGCAAATGCCGTGTGGCCTGACAGCAAGTTAGGCGGCGATCAGCCGCGCCGCACATCAGGCGCCGTCGTGAGAGGCATGGGAGCTCCTTCGCAGATCGTTCGAATGCCGCCGCGAATGGGTCGTGGGACAACAGGAGGCCGCACTATGCGGCCGTCGATCAGGCGAGGAGACTTCCCCGAGGCGGTCCCGTCGGGACGGACAGCCGGTATTGATCCGAGACCCGCCCGCCATGAAGGCGCATCCCACGCGACCATCGAGCCACGAGCAGCAACGGTAAGGCCGCGGCGAGCATGCTCTGGCTCGCGGCGCCAGGGCCGGCGCCGGCCGGCCCGGCCGATGTCACAGCAAGCATCGATGCCACAGCTTCCGAGCCCCAGGCACGTCCGACCGACGCAGCGTCCGGCTCGTGGGCGTGCTCATGGAAGTGGGGGAAGATTGGGTGGACGAACTGGAGGGCATGGTCACGCGATACCCGCGCGCCATCGACGGGCGTCACGAGCGGCAGCGCCAGGACGACCGCGATCGCGACAACGCCTATCCAGCGCCGGTACGGGCGCGCCACCCCTGCCCGGGCAGTAGCCATGTCCGTGAGCCACCCTCCCCGACCCAGAATACGCGGGGATTCTCGATCCGAATGGCGTCCAGCCGGCCTCGCGGATGCTGACAGCGCTCGTGCTATCCTACGCCATACGGAATGTGACCCGCTCATGAAGATGCGTCGGAGCCCGGGACTGCTGTTGGCGGTGATGTGTGTCGTCGCCAGCATCGTCGTGTCCGACGCGGCCAGTGCTCGGTCCTGGTTGGCGGGCGGTCATGCGACTCCCGGGCAGCTCGCGCTGCACCTGTTCTACGAGTCGCTAGGCGTCCACGACCATCACGGGAGCGCACCAGTGGAAGACGCTGGGGACGCCGCTTCGGAGCAGGCGTCGTTCGTTGCCGGCCCCGCACTGACCATCGCGATCCCAGCGGGTGCAGCCGACCCGGGCCAGGTGGCACGTGACTTTCGCGATGCCATCGCCATCGTGCCCTCACCAGCGTCGACGCTGACCCGACTGCCGAATCACGACGATCCCCGGCCGGCGAGTCCGGACTTCCTGGTCTTCGACCCCCCTCCGCGCGTCGCGGCCTGACGCTCCCGACAGGACGTCAATTCTGGCGCGTCTTCGATGACGCGCATCGTGCCGCACTCGCGCTGGGGTCCCAGTCGATGCCTACTCAGCAGCATCAGCGCTGACCGTGGCACCTGATTCAGGCCAGGTCATAGACGCTGCGAGGTCTTCTCACCAGTCTGGAGGGTTCTCGTGTTCGTTCGTACGTCTTTGCGCGTGCTTGTCAGCAGCTTCCTGCTGGTGACGCTGCTCGCCGTCCCCACTCCCACAACTCCCGCTGTCGATGCCCAGGAGTCGCAGCGCGTCGAGGTGCACTTCCGCGCGATGGTCGGCGAGGAGCCGTTCGCCTGCGGCCAGCGCTACGGCGGCATCGGCACCACCGGCGCGACCGTGCTGCCGTCCGACTTCCGCTTCTACGTCAGCGACGTGAGCCTGCTCGATGCTGGCGGCAACGCCGTGCCGCTCGCGCTGGAGCAGGACGGGCGCTGGCAGTTCCAGAATGTGGCCTTGCTCGACTTCGAGAACAAGAACGGTCCCTGCGCCAACGGCACCGAGGAGACCCGCGACCTCGTGATAGGGACGGTACCGGCCGGCACCTACACCGGCCTGCGGTTCACGCTCGGCGTCCCGTTCGACCTCAACCACCAGGACTCGACGATCGCGCCATCGCCGCTCAACCTGACGTCGCTGTTCTGGACCTGGCAGGCGGGCTACAAGTTCTTCCGAGTTGACCTGGAGCCGGATCGCGCGGCGATGCCAGCCATGGGGATGCCGAAGCCTGATGGCGCGGCTGCGAAGCCGCATGGTGCTGCCCCGGCCGGTCACGGCGCCGACCCCAGCACCGGGTGGGCAATCCACCTCGGAAGCACCGGTTGCCAGGCCGGAAGCATGATGCAAGCGCCGGCCGACTGTACCAATCCGAATCGCTCGACCGTTGAATTCGCGTCCTTCGATCATGCCAACGGCGTCGTCGTGGCCGACCTGAAGACACTGCTGGCCGGCGCGAACGTCGAGACGAACCAGCCGGAGTCGGCGTTCGGTTGCATGTCGGCTCCGAACGACGGCGACTGCGCCTCGATCATGGCCAGCTTCGGCCTGCCGTTTGGTGGGGCGCCCTCGCCGGGCCAGACCCTCTTCCGAGTCCAGTAACCACCGTCATCGGACGACCGGAGCCACCTATGTCTCGCTGGCCTCAAGGCCCGGCCGCGATCCTCGCGATCGCGGTCGGGCTGGTGGCGTCGATCCTGGCGCTCGTCAGCCTCAACCAGCCACGGGCGGCGTCCGCGCAGGACGTCCCGCTCGATCCGTATGCCTCCCTCCCGACCTGGCTGCCCAGGCCGGTGGTCCCGGCCGACAACACGCTGACCCCCGAGAAGGTCGAGCTCGGGCGGCGGCTGTTCTACGACACCCGCCTCTCCGTGAATGGGACGATGTCGTGCGGCACCTGCCACCAGCAGGAGAAGGCGTTCACGGATGGCCGGCCGGTCGCGGTCGGCGCCACCGGCCAGCTTCACCCGCGTAACACGATGACCCTGACCAACGTGGGATATTTGCCGGTGCTCACCTGGGCCAATCCGGTCCTGGAGCACCTGGAGCAGCAGGCGCTGATCCCGCTGTTCGGCGAGACGCCCGTCGAGCAGGGGCTGGCCGGCCGCGAGCAGCAGATCTTCGAGCTGTTCCGCACCGATCCCGAGTACGCCCGGCTCTTCCCGTCGGCGTTTCCGACTGACGCCGACCCGTACACGCTCGGCACGATGACCCGGGCGTTGGCGAGCTTCCAGCGGACGCTGATCTCCTACGACTCCCCGTATGACCGCTACCGGTACGGTCGCGACCCGAGCGCGATCTCGGAGGCAGCCAGGCGGGGCGAGGCGCTGTTCTTCAGCGAGGACTTCGAGTGCCACCACTGCCACGGGGGCCTCAACCTCACCGACTCGATCCGTCACCAGCGGCTCGCGTTCTCCGAGGCGGCCTTCCACAACACCGCGCTCTACAACCTGGACGGCAGGGGGGCGTACCCGGCCCAGAACACCGGAATCCTGGCGGTCACCGGCAATCCCGAGCACATGGGCCGTTTCCGGACCCCGACCCTCCGGAACGTCGCGCTGACCGCCCCATACATGCACGACGGCAGCATCGCGACGCTGGACGCGGTGCTGGACCACTACCGCGAGGGCGGCCGCACGATTCCTGACGGCCCGCACGCCGGGGTCGGGCGCCTGAGCCCGCTCAAGGACATCTTCATCGTCGGCTTCCCGCTCTCGCCCGATAACCGGGCCGCGCTGCTGGCCTTCCTGGCGAGCCTGACCGACGAGTCGTTTGTGCGCGATCCGCGTTTCAGCGACCCGTTCGCGGCTCCGGCCACGACACAAGGAGAGACCGCGCCATGACCGCCCGCGCCCCGACCCTCGCTGCCGTAATGCTGGTAGCCATGTTACTCGCTAGCTGCGGCGGCCCGAGCGGCACCGCCGTACCAAAGGCCGACCCGAAGGCTGCCTCGAAAGCCGAGTACGGCTCACGGACGGTGACGGACTGCACCAAAACCACCTCGACGTTCACGTCGGCGCCGACCCGCCTCGCGGCGATCACGCCGAGCATGCTGGAGATCCTGCTGGCGATGGGCCAGAAGGACCGGATCGTCGGCATCGCGGCCGTGGCCCCGAACGCCTTCCCGCCTGACTTGCAGAAGCAAGCGGACGCGCTCCCGAAGCTCTCGGGCGAGTACGTCCCAGGCGCCTTCGTCCCGACCCAGCGGGAGCAGTTGCTGGCGGTGAACCCCGACTTTGTGTTGGGCGGCTGGCCCTCGAACTTCGACGCCACCAGGGGCGCGATGTCCCAGGCCGATATGACCGAACGGAAGATCAATTCGTACTTCGCCCTCAGCGTGCGCTGCGCGCAGACCTCGCCGATGACCGACTTCTCGATCCTCTATCAGGATATCCGCAATCTCGGGAAGGTGCTCGCGGCCGAGGACGCCGCCGAGTCGATGGTGTCGAAGATGGAAGCCACCGTCGCGGATGCCAAGGCGAAGGTTGGGGATGCGTCACGGCCGAAGGTGTTCAACTACAACTTCGAGGATGGCGCTCGCGGGAAGAACGCCTACGGCATCGGCAACCAGAGCATCATCAACGCGGCGATCCATCAGGCCGGCGGCAAGAACATCTTCGACGACGTCAACGCCGTCTCCCAGGCCGTCAGTTGGGAGAATGTCGCCGACCGGAACCCCGACGTGATCGTGCTCGAAGTGTTTGCCAAACCCACGCAGGCCGACTTCGATAAAGCGGTTGCCGACGCGAAAGCATTCTTCACGAACGATCCTGGTCTCCAGAACGTGGCCGCCGTGAAGAACGGCAAGTTCGTCATCATGCCGGCTGAAGGCTACTACGTTGGAAGCTCGCGGAACGCCGAATCTGTCGCGCTCCTGGCCAGGGCCCTGCACCCGGACAAGCTCAAGTAATGGCGGCGGAGGCCCAAACGCCCCGCGCTGTGCGGGGCGTCCAGGCACCCCGCACGGCGCTCGTCCTTGGTGTCCTGACGATCGCGGGGCTTGCGTTCGTCGCGCTGGCCGTCGGCATCGGGTCGGTCTTCATCCCGCCCACGACGGTCGTCGAGATCCTGATCTACCGGGTGACCGCGCTCGGCGACCCGACGCACTGGACCCTTGTCCAGGACGACATCGTCTGGAGCCTGCGCCTGCCACGGGTGTTGCTCGCCGTGGTGGTCGGCGCGGCCCTCTCGGTGGTCGGCGTGGTCGCCCAGGCCGTGATGCGCAACCCGCTGGCTGATCCGTACGTACTCGGCATCTCCTCGGGCGCGGCGTTGGGCGCGGTCGTCTGCATCGTGCTCGGCCTGGCGACGTTCGGCGGCGCGACGGTCGGGATCGCGGCGTTCGGCGGGGCGGTCGTCGCGCTCGTCGCCGTGGCCGGGTTCGTCAGCCTCACCGGCACGTTCTCGGCCAGCCGCGTGGTCCTGGCCGGCATCGTGATCGGCTCCGGCCTCTCCGGGATCACGAGCTACCTGATCTTCCAGGCGCAGGACCCGGGCGTGACCCAATCCGCGCTGTTCTGGCTGCTCGGCGGCCTCGGCGGCGCGCGTTGGTATCAGCTGCCCCTGCCGGTCGTCGTGCTCGTCGCGGGCGTGCTCGTCATCCTGCTCCTGTCGCGGCAGCTCAACGCGCTGCTGTTCGGCGATGCGACGGCGGCGGCGCTGGGCGTCGATCCAAGCAGAATACGGATGCTCCTCTATGTCGTCGCGGCGGCGCTCACCGGCGTCGCCGTCTCGGTGTCCGGCAGCATCTCATTCGTCGGCCTGATCGTGCCGCACGCCGCCCGCCTGCTCGTCGGCAGCGACCACCGGCGGCTCGCCCCGGTGGCGGCACTGCTCGGCGGCGTGTTCATGGTCGCGGTGGACCTGCTTGGGCGGACGCTCACGGCGCCGCAGGAGCTTCCTGTTGGCGTGGTCACCTCGATCATCGGCGCGCCGATCTTCCTGCTGCTGATGGCGCGCCGCACCGTGCGCTTCGGTGACGCATGAACGCCACGGCGAGCAGCACCATCACTGCCAGCACCGTCGCTGGCAGCGCCATCGCCGCCAGTGGGTTGACGGTGATCCGGAGCGGCCGACGCATCCTGGACGACGTCGAGCTCGTCGTGCCGCGCGGCGCGGTGGTCGGCATCATCGGCCCGAACGGCGCCGGGAAGTCCACGCTGCTCGGTTGCATCTTTCGGCACATCGCGTATCAGCACGGGCAGATCACGATCGAGGGACGCGACGTGCAGACGCTGCCCCGCCGCGATCTCGCACGGCTGGTCGCTGCCGTGCCCCAGGACACGCCGCTCGTGTTCGACCTCACGGTCGAGGAGATCGTCGCGGCCGGCCGCATCCCGCACAGCAGCACCCTGGGAGCACTCGGCGGCGGCTCGGCGGCCGACCGCGAGATTGTCGACCAGAGCCTGCAGCGGGTCAATCTGGCGCATCTGCGCCATCGGAGCGCGGCGACCCTCTCCGGCGGCGAGCGCCAGCGCGCGCTGCTCGGGCGCGCCCTGGCCCAGGCCGCCCCGATCCTGATCCTGGACGAGCCGACCAACCACCTGGACCTTGCCAACCAGGAGCACCTGCTCGGGCTGATCCGCGACCACGCCGGCACCGCTCTCGTGGCGATTCACGACCTGAACCTCGCGGCCGAGTACTGCGACCGGATCGTCGTCATGGCCGATGGTCG
Source organism: Chloroflexota bacterium (assembly GCA_046328125.1). Classification (GTDB taxonomy): domain Bacteria; phylum Chloroflexota; class UBA6077; order UBA6077; family JACCZL01; genus JADZEM01. The sequence continues at coordinate 181,137 of JAXLXF010000006.1, read as the reverse complement.
CGTCGTGACCTCGGGTGCGCCCGAGGAGGTCGTCACGCCGACGATGCTGCGTGAGGTTTTTCGGGTGCGCACCCAGGTCGTCCCGCACCCGGAGAGCGGGCGCCCGCACGTCATCATGCGGGCCCGGGACGCATGATGACGCGACGTTGGCGCCGGGTGACGGGTACAGCGCCACGCTCGCCTGGGCCGGAGCTACACCGGGCGTCGGGCCGAGATAACGTACCGTTCGTTCCAGCGTGCTCGGCCCGGCTCCGCTTCGCGCTCCACACATTCGACCTGTTCGAGCCGCGAGAGCCGCGGATCGGCGAAGCCGCCCGCCTCGACGGACGCGGTGATCGGGTCCATCGTCTGTGCCAGCATCATCGCCAGGCCGCCGTCGCGCCGGGCATCGGGGCCGTAGGCACGCAGCCAGCGCTCGTGCGTCGCCGCGTCGGCGCGGATCGGGGCATCCGGGTCGCTGTCCTGCCACCAGAGGCCGTCGATGATTACCAGCAGCCCGCCCGGTCGGAGCAGCGCACTCCAGTTCTTGAGGGCCAGGGCCGGGTCGCGCAGCGTCCAGAGGACGTGCCGGCTGACGATGGCGTCCTGGCTGGCCGGCGGCAACGGCGGGTCGTGCGCGTCCCCAACAAGGAGCGCCGGGCGCCGCTCGTCGGGGAGGGCAGCCGCCTTCGCCCTGGCCTCGCCGAGCATCCCCTCCGACAGATCGACGCCCGTCGCGCGGTGCCCGAGCTCGGCGATCAACTGCGCCAGGAACCCGGTCCCGGTCCCGACGTCAAGCACGTCGGCCGGTGGCGTCGGCAGCAGGACCCGCAGCTCGGACAGCCAGGCGTCGCGCTCAGCCTGCCCGTGGATGCCGTGGCCGGGCTGGGCGTCGTACACCGCGCCGCGATGGTTCCAGTACTCGGTGATCGCGCCCTGCGGCTCCGTCGTATCAGTCACCTGGACACTCCGAACGGGAGAATTCGCGCTCGAAGGCTACGGTCTTGCTGCAATCCTTTGCAAGTGCGTATGGTGCTGAGAGGCCGCGCGATGTCAGCCCGGCCGCTCGGGGGAGAGATGACCCAGACCGTCGACACCGCGTCCATGAAACAGCGTATCGCCACCCACTGGGGGATCCGTGCCGAGACGCTCGACATGTCGGACTGGCACGTCGCCAAGAGCGAGCGCGAGGATCGCGCCTGGCTACGCCTGTTCAAGCGCGAGCTGCCGCTCGGCACGCGGTTGCGCGTCCTCGACCTCGGGACCGGCCTCGGCTACCTGGCCGGTGTCGCGGCGACGTTGGGCCACGAGTCGTACGGCATCGACATCGCGCCGCGCATGATCGAGCGGGCGCGGGAGCGCGCCTCACGGCTCGGGCTGACAATCGACCTGCGCGTCGCCGACTGCGACACCTTGCCGTTCCCGGACGCCTACTTCGACGCCGTGACCGAGCGGAACGTGATCTGGACGATGCCGGAGCCGGCCCGCACACTGGCGGAGATCCGTCGCGTGCTCAAGCCCCACGGCTACGTCCTGCTGATCGAGAGCAGGTGGCTTGCTCAGGCCACTGACAGGCCCGAATCCCCGGCCGGCGGCGGCCCGAACATGGTCGAGCACTACCGAGACTTCCTCGACAGCCTGCCCTTGATGGGCGGCCCATCGACGAGCCAACTGACCGACCTGCTGACCGCGCAGGGCTTCGGCGACGTGGAGGTCAGCCGGATGCGCGGCGTCTACGAGGCCCGCGTCGCCTTCAAGCCCGAGATGGCCCGGCCGCGCGGCCGTCGCCCGTACCTCGTTCGAGCCGTCCGCCCGTGAGTGCCGCTCGACTCACCCGAACCGTCCGCGACTTCGTGACATACGCGCCCCGCAACGCCCAGGAGGAGCCATGACGTCAGCAGCCCGGACCACCCTTTCGCGCCGCCGCTTCGTGCAGGGAGCGAGTGCCGCCATCGCCGCTGTCGGCGTCGGCAGCGCGTTCGCCGTGGCACCCGCGTCGGCCGCCGGCAGCCTTCCCGCAGCCGTTCCAGGGCTCAGACAAGCAGCGGGTACCTCGCTGGTCTTCGCGGACGTGTTCGAGCCGAAGACGTACGGTGATGCCAGCGGCGGTGTCTACGCCATTCGCGAAGGCATGGCTCAGGGGCTCGTCCAGATCGACTTCAACAGCAAGTTCGTCCCCGCCCTGGCGACCGAGTGGGCGCCCGTCGATCCGACCACCTGGCGCTTCACGTTGCGCCAGGGCGTCACATTCCACAACGGGGTGGCGATGGACGCTGGCGCCGTCGTGTTCAACCTCCAGCGGCTGGCCGAGTCGAAGGATGCCGTCGCAGCATTCAAGGGCGCCGCGATCGCCGCCGTGGACAGCAGCACCGTCTCGATCAAGACAGCCAAGCCCACACCGTACATGCCGGCGATCCTCGCCGACGGCAAGGCCGTCATCTACGAGCCGTCCGCCGCCTACGCATCCGACGGCTCGCTCATCACGCCGATCGGGACCGGCCCGTTCAAGCTGGTCGACTGGCGCATCGGCGACCGCCGAGTGCTAGAAGCGCATAGCGGCTTCTGGGGTGGCGCGCCGAGCATCGGCGACGTCCAGTACCTGGCCGTGCCGCAGGCCCAGACCCGGGCGAACATGCTCCGGACCGGCGCCGCCGACATCGCTCGCGTGATCGACCCGGCCGATGTCGCCGCCCTCAAGTCAAACTCCGGTGTCCAGGTACTGACCACCGGCCTGCCGCGCGTCCGCCTGCTCTGGCCGAACGTGCAGTCCGGCGTCACATCCGACGCGCGGGTCCGCCGGGCGCTCGCCCACGCCGTGGATCGGCAGACCATCGTCGAGACGGTGCTGGAGAATCTGGGGACCGCGCAGACCCAGATCTTCCGCCCGGACTACCCCTGGGGCAACCCGTCATTGAAGGGGCTCCCGTTCGACCAGGCTGCCGCCCGAGCGCTGCTCGCTGAGGCCGGCTATACCACGAGCAACCCGCTCACCTTCACCCTGACGACGTACACCACGCGCTCAGAGCTTTCGGGGCTGGCCCAGGTGCTCCAGCAGCAGTGGGCCGAAGTCGGCGTCCAGTGCAACCTGAACGTCGTGGCAGACGACGTGGTCATGTCCACGCAGGCGCTCCGTGGCGAGCTCGACATGACGCTGGTCGCGCGGAATCCGCTCTTCCTTTTCGATCCGCAGGCGAACTTCGAGCAGGACTACACCACCGGCGGCTCCTACAACCTGAGCCGCTTCACCGGCCTGGACGACCAGATCGCCGAGGCCGGCACGATCGTGGACGACAGCCAGCGGTACGCCCGGTACCGGCAGATGGAGCAGCAGATCGTCGAGCAGGACGTCGCGACGATCGTGCTCAACTCGTATCTCCAGATCGACGCCACGCGGACGAACATCAGCGGCTACCAGCCGCACCCGACGGATGCGATCGCGCTCCACAACGGCATCACCAAGTCCTGATGGTCTGCGCAATGCCGAGCGGATCAGGAGCGGGTGCGGCGGCGAAGTTAACGCTGCACCCTGTCCCGGTTTGCCATCGATGCCTGCTCCCCGTGAGCCGCCCCGTCGAGGATAACGGGGCGGCTTCGTGAGCGCTCGTAGGGTCGGCGGCTGGGCGACCGGCCTGGTACTGCTCGCGTTCACGCTGCTGGTCTCGTCGTTCCTGGTCTACGCGCTGACAGTGCTGGTGCCGGGCGATCCGGCGCTGGCGCTGTTTCGGGCTCGCTACGGTGAGTCGGCCGCGCCCACCGCCGAGCAGATCGACGCGATCCGGCGCGAGGCCGGCTTCGACAAATCGATCCCGGCACAGTACGCCGCCTGGCTCGGCCGGGCGGTTGGTGGCGATCTCGGGCAGTCGTTCACGAAGCGCCGGCCCGTCCTGCCGCTGATTGTGGACCGCCTGCCGATCACGCTCGCGCTCACGCTGGGCGCGCTCGGCATCGCCCTGGTGCTGGCGCTGCCGCTCGGGCTGCTGGCCGGGCGGAGTGTCGGCCTCTCGCGCGTGATGCTGGGGATCACCCAGCTCGGCCTGTCGATTCCGGATTACGTGCTCGCCATCACCCTGATGCTGACGTTCGCCGTCAAGCTGGCCGTGCTGCCGGTTTCGGGGTGGGGGTCGCCGGCCGCGTTCGTGCTGCCGATTGCGACCCTGGCGCTACGCCCGTGGGCCACGTTCACCCGGCTGGTGATGGCCGGGCTGGACGAGACCCTCCGGGCCGACTGGATCAGGACGGCGCGCGCCAAGGGCCTGCCCGAAGGCCTCGTGCTGCGGCGCCATGCCCTGCGGCACACACTCCTGCCGGTGATCAGCCTGCTCGGGGCGACGGCCAGCAGCGCCCTGGCCGGCGGCCTCGTCGCCGAGGTGATCTTCGCGATCCCCGGCGTCGGGCGGCTGCTGTACGAGGCGATCGGCGAGCGCGACATCCCGACCGTGCAGGCGTGCCTGCTGGTCCAGGTCTCGCTCGCGATCGTCGCGAACTGGCTCGCGGACGTGGCGAGTCGCCAGGTCAACCCGTTGCTCCGGGCGCGATCGTGACCGTGGTGACGAGCGCCGCCGCCCAGCCCACTGAGTCGCCCCGCAAGCGACGGGCGACGACGCGCTGGCTGGCCTGGGGCACGCTCGTGCCAACAGTGCTGCTCGTGCTTGTGGTCGGCCTCGTCAGCCTTGGCCCGTTCGTCTGGCAGGTCGATCCACGCGCCCAGGTGCTCACCACTCGCCTTCGCGGCCCGACCGTCGACCGGCCGCTCGGAAGCGATCAACTCGGCCGCGACCTGTTCAGCCGGGTACTCAACGGTGGCCGACTCAGTCTCGGGGTCAGTCTGGTGGTGACGCTGGTCAGCACCGTCATCGGGATCGTGCTCGGGAGTATCGCGGCCAGTCGCGGCGGCCTGGTTGACCTGTTCATCACCAGGATCGTGGACATCCTGCTGGCGTTCCCATTCCTGTTACTCGCGCTGGTCGTGGCTGGCCTGTCGGGTGGCGGCGTCAACGGGATCGTGCTGGCGCTCGGCCTGTTCGGCTGGGGAACCTATGCCCGGGTGGCGCGGGTCGAGACGGCCAGGATCCGCGCCTATCCGTTCGTCGAGGCGGCGCGGGTGGTTGGAGTGAACCCGATCCGAACGTTCCTGCTTCACATCCTCCCGAACGCCGCGCCGGCTCTACTGGTGCTGGCGGTGGCGCGCTACGGCCAGACGATCCTGACCATTGCGGGCCTGTCATTCCTGGGCGTGGGCGTCCAGCCGCCCACGCCTGAGTGGGGCGCGATGCTCGCCGAAGGGCTCCCATTTCTGGAGCGCGCGCCGCACGTCCTGCTCGCGCCCGGACTGGCCGTCACGGTCTCCTGTCTGATCGTCAGTCTCTCGGCCGAGGCCTGGCGGCGCGTACTCGACCCGACCCACCGTACCGGCGACGCCACATGACCGCTCAGCCCCGTGGGGCGGGCGACTCAGCTAGCCGCGCTCAATCGGCCAACCGACCTGAAAGGACTCGAAGCTCCATGACCCAGATCACCGACTCCACCACCGCCTCGATCGACTGGAGCGGCTGGCTCACGCGCTGGGACGCCCAGCAGCAGGGGTATCTTCCGGACCGCGAGGAGCGGTTCGCGATCATGCTTGAGGTGCTGGAGGCGCAGCTTCGGCCGGACTTCGTGGCGCTGGATCTCGCCTGCGGCCCAGGCTCGATCTCTCAGCGGCTGCTGGAGCGGTTTCCGAAGGCCCAGACCGTCGCGCTCGACACCGACCCGGTCCTGCTGGCGCTCGGGCAGGGCGCGCTCGGCACGCTCGACGGGCGCATCACCTGGCTCAAAGATGACCTCAATGACCCGGCCTGGATCGACCGGCTGACCCAGGCGCTCGCCGGCCGGCCGCTCGACGCGGTCCTGAGCAGCACCGCGCTGCACTGGCTGGCCGGCGATGTGCTGGCCCGCATCTACCACCAGCTTGGCCGGCTGATGCCGGAGGGCGGCGTCGTGATGAACGCCGACAACATGCCGTTCCCGCCGCACCAGCCGATCTTCCAGCGGATCGCCACCGCGATCAAGGAGGCCGAGCAGCAGGCGTCGTTCAAGCAGGATGGCGTCGAGGATTGGGAGACGTGGTGGCAGGCGTTGGAGCAGGAGCCGTCGCTCTCGCGCTTGTTCGCCGAGCGCGAGGCGCGCTTCGCATCGCGAGATCGCTCGTGGGTCCGCCCGAGCTACGACTTCCAGGTCGGAGCGCTCCGCGAGGCCGGCTTCCGCGAGGTCGGGACGTTCTGGCAGCGCCGGGACAATCGGGTGCTGCTGGCAATCAAGTGAGCATCCCGTTCAGCAGTTCGGATCGGGGAATAGCTATTCGGGTCGCCACAGTCGAGGATGTACCGGCGATCCGCGCCTTCATGCTCACGATCTTCGAGCAGGACTACGGGTACGGCTACCAGCCGCAATGGCACTGGGACTACGACGATCTCCAGGGCGTCTACCTGGACAACCCGCGCCACGTCCTGTTCGTCGTGACGGACGACGCGTCCAGTGAGATCGTCGGAACGGCCGGCATCCGGTCCGGTGGTCCGAAGTCCCCAACGCTGCCGGGCTGGCTGGTCGAGCGGTACCAGCCACCCGAGCGAGCGGCCCAGATCGTCCGGGTGTTCGTCCACCCGGGGTATCGTCGGCGCGGCATCGCGCGGGCGTTGGTCGAGGCGTGCCGTCGGTTCGTACAGGGCGTCGGAGGCTACGAGATGATCGCCCTGCACTCCGAGTCGGCGATCGACTTCTGGCGCACTTTGCCAACCGTCGAGGTGTACGACGAACGGTCGGCGGAGACGCCGAGCGGCGCCGTCCACTTCGAACTCGCGATGCTCGATAGATGAGAGAATGCCACGGCCTTGGCGGTCGCGGCCTGCCGCCGAGGCCGTGCGGCATCTGGACGGGTCGCCGGGTCAGTGCGATAATCAGCGGGACTGACGCTGCACCGTCTCGACGACGAGGCGACGTGTGGACGGCGGGTGCCGACCGGACGACGACGCGCTGGCTGCTCGGTCAGGTTTGCCGTCGGTCTGCCCTCGTTGCAGTCCGGTAGAAGGGGTACGTGACGGCCCGCTGGCTCGCATCCATCAAGCTCGTAGCCGCGCTGCTGATCGTCGTCGGCCTGGCGGTGTCTGTCCCGCCGTCATTCGAGGCTGTGGACGGCGACCACTTCGGGCTGTTGCTGCACCCGCTCTTTCCGCACGTCCACGCGGGTGCGACGCCAGCCGCCACACTCGCCGAGCTCCGATCCGCCGTCGATGAAGCCGAATCGGTTGCGTCCAGTGACGTGCGACCAGTAGATCAATCGCCAGGGATCCGAGGACAGGCCGCCGATGAAGGCTTTCGATTGTCGCTGAGCGGCATCGTGCTCCCGATGATTCTCGTCGCCATCTTCCTTCACCTGAAGCAAATCAGCGCCGGTAGCGCACGCCTGGCTGACCAGCATTGGCGCGCGCCACCGGCGCCGCCGCCGCGCTGGCCGGCCCCCGTCGTCTTCTCCTGACCATCCTGCGCGTCTCGTCCTGCTAGTAGGCAGTGGGCGTGTAGCCGGGTCATCGCTCGGGCCGTGGCGCTGTCCACGCCCGCGACACGTCGGCCGTCCGCGCCCGGGCGGCCGGATCCAGGGGTACCTGATGTTTCGATCTGTTCATCGTGGCCGCCTGGCCGCGATCGTTCTGCTGGCTGTCGCCGTGCTCCTCACGAGCCCCACGGTGGCGTCGGCGCACTCACGGTATGACCATTCGGAGCCAGCCTCTGGCTCGGCGCTCGACGGCAGCCCGTTCGTCCTGAAGGCCTGGTTCAGCCAGGAGCTGACCTCCAAGAGCCACATGCAAGTGTTCGATGTGAGCGGTATCCAGGTCGATCTGGGCGACGGCAAGGTCGACCTGGACGACCCGATCCGCAAGATGATGATGGTGTCGCTGCCCGAGCTTCAGCCGGGCGTCTACACGGTCCGCTACACGGCCGACTCGGCCGAGGACGGACACATGTTCGAGGGTGCTTTCGCCTTCGGCGTCGGCATGGAGGCTCCGGTCGGCGAGCTCACGGCTGAGCAGGCGGCGCCAGCCACTCCGTAACCAACGTGACTGCATCCAGGTACTGATTGAACGATCGTTGCTCGCCTTTGAGCGGCAGCGCAGCGTGGCCGAAAGGCTCGGCCACAGATGAGAGGACTGCACGTGTTTCTGAAGAAGATCGCCCTGACCGCGGCCGGCTTCGCCGCTGGCGTCGCCATGACCCTCGCCTCGGTGAGCGCCACCGTCAGCCCGGTCTCTGCGCAGATGAGCGGCGACCAGGCGTACATGCTGGCGCAGAAGGCCGCTGTCGCTCACGCTACGTTCCAGCTCGACTCGGCCGGTCTGCATGGCATCGATGAGGGCGCCCACGCCGGCACCATCCCGGCCGGCGCGCTGGGTAGCGTCCGTCGTGCCCGCATCGCGGTGCAGGCGGCCGAGTGGCCGGACGCCCTCAAGGACATGGCGATGGACCAGGTCATGAACATGAAGGCGCTCGAAGAGGCGCTGCGAACGGAGGATCCTGCGAAGGTCGCGGACCCGGCTGAGAAGGTCCACGAGGGCGGCCACGATCTGTCGGCAGCGGTGTACGCCTGGCTGGAGACCGGCAAGGCGCCAGAGATGGGCTCGGGGCACGGTCACTAGGCGCACTGCCCTGCACGATCGATCCTCAGCAACCGCGTGACGCCCCCGGCCACGCAACATGCCCGGCCGGATGCGCCACGTGAGCGACCACCCTCTGTCGGTGGGACGAGCCGACGGCGTCCCGTCCCACCGACCGTTCCACGCGACGCCTGCTTCCACACGCGGAGCTCCCGCCGCCCGGTCGGATGCCGTCCATGCCTTCTCTGTTGCACTTCTCCACCCTCGGGATGATTCAACGGGGCCGTGCCCTCGCGGCGCTGGTGCTGGTCCTGCTGCTGCTCGGCGCATCGACCAGTTCGGCATCGGCCCACGCGCTGTATGAGCGTTCGCAGCCCGGGTCGGGCGCACGCCTGGAGACACCGGGCCAGATCCAGGTCTGGTTTACCGAGGCGGTCGAGCCGGCGTTCAGCGAGGTCGAAGTCCTTGATCTGACCCGCAAGCGCGTCGATCTTCAGGACACGCATCTCGCGCCGGGCGAATCGAAGTCGCTCATCGTCTCGGTGCCGCAACTGCCGGATGGCACGTATATGATCGCCTGGCGTGCCCTGTCCGCCGTTGATGGGCACGTGACACGCGGTGTCTTCCCGCTGGTGGTGGGCGAGGGTGGCCTCCAAATCTCGCTCGAAGAGGAGCCGGCGAACCTGCCCAACCCGCTCGACATCCTCGCGCGCTGGGTGGCGTATCTCGGGGCGCTGGCACTGGCCGGCGGCTTCGTGTTCCGCCGCGTCGTCTCAAACGGCGCGCTGGCGAGATTCCAGCTTGAGCCCCTGCCAGCCGAGTACGAGGCTCGGCTGCGCCGGTACGGCCTGCTGACCTGCGCCGCCGTCGCACTGGCCATGCTGCTCGGGATGCTCGTGCAGTCGGCGAACGCTGCGAACGTGAGCGTGGTCGGTGCCATCGGCTCGCCATTCGTCCGCCTGCTCGGGACGCAGATCGGTTACGTCTGGCTGGCGCGCCTCGGCAGCGTCGCGCTGCTGGCGTTGGTCCTCTGGCGGGCTCGAGGTCCAGCCTTCGACTGGCTCGGCCTCGTCGCGGGTGGCGCGCTGCTCCTGGCGATCAGCCTGATCAGCCACGCGGCGGCGATCCCGGATGCGACGTGGTTGGCGGTCGCGCTCGACTGGCTGCACCAGGTCGGAGCGGCGGCCTGGGTTGGCGGCCTGTTCGCGTTCGTCGCGCTGCTGGCCCTCGCGCGGTCGCAGCTCGATCAGGATCTGCTCGCGCGCCTCGTGGCATCCTTGGTCCCGCGCTTCTCGGCGCTGGCGATCGTCTCCGTCGCCGTGCTCGGGGCGACCGGCCTGTTCCACTCCTGGCTCCAGATCAAGACTCCGGCTGCGCTCGTGACGCTCCAGGGCGGCGCGCTCGTCGTCAAGCTGCTGCTGATCGTCCCGATGCTGGTGCTCGGCGCACTCAATCTCCTCGTCGCGAAGCCGAGACTGGCCCGCCTGATCGCCGATCGGCGGCGCGGCATCACGATCGGCCCGTCGATGCTCGTCCGCCGCTTCAACCTGGCCATCAAGATCGAAGCCGTGCTTGCCGTCGGCGTGCTGCTCGCGACGGGACTGCTGACGGCCGTCCAGCCGGCCCGCGAGGAGTACGCGCGGAAGATTCAGCCGATCGAGCTGGCCGGCAACGCGAGCGACGTCGACGTGAAGCTTCAGATCGCGCCGGCCCGTCCCGGCCCGAACCAGTTCGTCGCCGAGCTCGGTGGCAAGATCCAGCCACCGAACGACGTGCAGCGCGTCCAGCTTCGCTTCACGAACCTCGACGACGAGCTCGGCGAGAGCGCCCTGGTGCTCCAGCCCCACGAGGGTGGCGGATACGCTGCGACGAGTACCAACATGACCACCGCCGGCACCTGGCAGGTCGAGATCGTGGTGCGTCGACGCGGGACGGATGACGTCCGGACGGCCTTCCGGATGCCGATCTCGACACCGGACGAGGCGGCCCAGCCGCCGTCGCTGAACGCGATCCCGAATCCGACCACCCTGCCGCCGAAGCAGCTCATCTCGATGGCGCTGATGGCGACCGGCCTGGCCCTGACCTTCTGGATCTCGCGGACCCGCGACGTCCACCGACGTGAGCGGGCAACGCTCTATGCGGCAAGCTTCGCGGTCGCGATGATCGGCGGCGTGCTGTACGCGCGGGCGACCTATACGCCGCCGCTCCCGCAGGATATCCGCGCGATGCGGAATCCGTTCCCGCCCGATACAGCCTCGATCGCCCGAGGTCGCGGGCTCTATGAGCAGCAGTGCGTCAGTTGTCACGGCTTGAGTGGCCGGGGAGATGGCCCGCTGGCCGCCTCGCTACGGCCGCGCCCGGCGGATTTCCGGGTGCACATGGCGGCCGGTCACACCGACGGCGAGCTCTTCACGTGGCTCTCGAAGGGCGTCCCCGGCACGGCGATGCCCCCCTTTGAGGCCCAGATCCCGCAGGATGACCGCTGGCACCTGATCAACTACATCCGAGGTTTCGCCCCGACGACCGAGTGAGGCCGGCTCGGTGATTGGGCAGCGGGACCGCGACTCCACCTGACCGTCCCAACGCAGCCTACAACGCGCGAAAGTCCGTGACGGTCAAGGCGCCGCTCCTGGTGGCGCGGGCTTCGTCAGGCCCAGCAGCTCACTGACGGTCGCGAAGCCCAGCCCGCGAGCACGCAGCCCATCGAGGATCGGGCCCAGGGCGAGCGCGTCCTCGGAGGCCGAGCCGACGTGGAAGATGTAGATGGCGCCCGGCTCGGCCCGGCTCAGGCAGCGCTCGACGATGCCGGCGGCCGGCAGCTTGTTCCAGCCGAACGAATCGACCGTCCACATGATCGTGTAGTCGTACCCGGCATCGGCAACGTCCTTGAGCACACCGTCGTTGAGGTCACCGAAGGGCGGGCGGAAGAACGGTCGGCTCGTCTTGCCGGATAGGGCGCGAATGAGGTCGTCGGTCCGTTCGAGCTGGTCGCGCCGCTCAGTCGGTCCGAGGGCCGTCGTGCGGAACGAGGTGCCGGTGAACGACGGATGGTCCCAGGTGTGGTTGATAAACTCGTGGCCCTCGTCGCCGATCCGGCGGATCACGTCCGGGTTATCAGTCGCCCAGGTGCCGGTCATCCCGAACCCGGCGTGGATCTTGTTCTCGCGAAGGATGTCCAGGATCAACTCGGCATAGCCGCGATCCGAGCCGGCGTCGAAGGTGAGCGCGACGCGATTGCACTCGGCCGGTCCGCGATCGACACGGAGCGACCGCCCGGGCGTCGGCTGCACCGTCGGCGCGACACACGCCGACGCCTCCTGGCCATACACCCGGGCACCTGGCAGCGCCGGTGCAGCCCCGAGTGTCATCGCCAGGAAGGCCCGGCGTCCCGTGATCGTCGTGGCATGACTCGGCCGGATAGTCCGTGGCGAATCATCGTTCGTCTGCGACATCGCTCTTCCCATCTGGTCGTGCTCGATCAATCCTGCGTCCAGGCCGTCAACGGCGACCGGTCGGTGCGTCGCGCTCCTGGCAAGGCCGGCACGAGACCGACGACCACAGCCGGGCGCGTCCGTCCGCGGCTCCCACCCCGAAACGCAAGGAGCCGACCTGATCGAGCTCCCCCTGACTTTGACGGATCAGTCGTTCTTGATCGGTCCTGCATGTAGCGATCCGTTCGAGTCGCCCTGAGCACGATCGAGCTGATCCGCGATCCGATGAAGAAGCTCGTCCACCTGACCGAGGGTCACGGTGTGGAACCATTCGCCGCCTGGGTACGCCGCCACGACCGGCGCCGTCGCGCAGGCTCCGATGCACCGGGTGCGCGTCACTCGAATCGCGCCGGGGCCGGCGAGGCGCCCCATGGTCTCGAGCGAGTCGCGCATGCGCATCTCTATTGCCGTGGCATTTCGTGCAAGACAGGGCTGACCCTGGCAGACCAGGACGTGGGCCGCGTGTGGCAGCGCGCGGACGGACAACGGAGCGTCCACATCAGGACCATCGGAGATTGCGACGCCAAACCGGTCCGCCAGGTCCTGGTCAGTCAGGGCATCGTGTTGCAGGGCCTCGTTGGTGGTCTCGATCAGACGCGTTAGCAGCGCGTCGTTCAGCCCCACCGGCTCGGCGAGGTGGATCGAGACGCCGGGATGCCGAAGCTGAAGCTCTCGCAGAAGCGCCGGCAGGCTCCGATGATCCGGGTAGCGCCACTGGAGGAGATACGGCACCACGACGATGCGCCGCGCCCCGGCCTCAACCACGTCTCGCAGGACATCCGGCAGCGGGGGGCGCCCCTGGTCAAACCAGGCGGCAGTGGCCGGCCATCCAAGTCGCGCGCTCAGCGCGGCAGCCACGGCCCGAAGCTCGGCCAGGAGCTGTGGCTGGTTGGATGCGGGACCGGCGAGGACGATGTGGGTCGTCGCTCGATCAGACATGGATTTGACCTTTCTGTCCCGGTGGCGCGGGGATGGCCACAACTGATGGCTTGTGCCGGAGGCCATCGCAGTGCCAGGACTCATGCTTCGTTCCGAACGGAGCTCATGGCGGTGACCTGGATCACACCATCGTCGCCACGGCGGACGCCGGCGTGCACCTGATAGGTCATGCGGATCAGCTCCGGCGTCAGGACGGATTCGGGAGCGCCCTGAGCGTGCACCTCGCCGTCACGGAGCACGATCAGCTCGTCGGCAAATCTTGCGGCGAGGCTGAGGTCGTGCAGGGAGATCAACGTGGCAATCCGTCGGGCACCGGCGAGCCGCCGGATGAGCTCCAGGACCTCGAGCTGATGTTGCAGGTCGAGGCTGCTCGTCGGTTCATCAAGCAGCAGCACCTCCGGCTCCCGCACCAGGGCCTGCGCGATGGCCACGAGCTGCTTTTGACCACCGCTCAGCTCGTTGAGGCGTCTCGTGGCGAGATGCCGGAGATTCATCTCGGCCAGGGTTGCCCAGACATGCTCCCGATCCTCGTCGCTGACACGCCAGCGGAGGGAGTGGAGCCGACCCAGCAGGACGACCTCAAAGACCGTCAGCACCGCGCGGGAGAAGCTCTCCTGCGAGACGTAGCCGACGAGTCGGGCTCGTTCGCCTGCCGCGTACTGCTCCACATCTTTGCCGTCAAGCAGGATCTTTCCCTGCGGATTCAGCAGCCCCGCGATGCACTTAAGCAACGTGGATTTGCCCACGGCATTCGGGCCAAGGATGACGCTGACTCCGCCCGGTGAGATCTCGAGATTGATCCTTTGGAGTACGGCACGCGCGCCATAACTAAAGGAGAGCTCGCGAATATCGAGTCTCACCAGTACCCCGCCTTCCTTGACAGGATCAGCGAGAGAAAGAAGGGGATGCCGATCAGCGAGGTCACAATGCCGATGGGGTAGATGACCCCCGGGACGATCACCTTGCTCCCAACCGACGCGGCGGACAGGAGCGCCGCGCCGGCGAGCGCAGACAGGGGCAGGAAGTAGCGCTGATCCTCTCCCACGAGCATCCTGGCAATGTGCGGCCCGACGAGGCCGATGAAGCCGATGGTGCCCACGAAGGAGACCGCGATGGCGGTGAGCAGCGAGATGAGGACGAACGTCTTCATCTTGAGCCGACCGACATTGATGCCGAGGCCGCGAGCCTTGTCATCGCCCAGACGAAGAGCGGTGAGCTTCCATGCGTCGCGCATGAGGATCGGGAGGACCAGCACGAGAAAGGTGGCGACGATACCCAGCTTGGTCCAGTTCGTCTTCTGCAGGCTACCAAAGAGCCAGAACACGATCTCCTGGAGCGCCTCCGTGGTGGCCCGGAACTGCAGCATCGACAGCAACGCCTGGAAGAAGAAGAGCAGCGCGATGCCGGTGAGGACCATCGATTCGGAGCTTCTCCCCGCTTCCTTGCCGACAAAGGAGATGAGAAGACACGTGAGCAGCGAGAACGCGAACGCATTGATCGGGATGAGGTAGTCGCGATCGACCGGAATGAGTCCGACGCCGAAGACAATCGCCAGCGCGGCGCCGAACCCGGCGGCTGCGGAGACGCCCAGGGTGTACGGGCTCGCCAATGGGTTGTCCAGGACCGTCTGCATCTCCGCTCCCGCCACGCCCAGGGACGCCCCAACAATCAGTGCCATGAGCGCGATGGGCAGACGGAACGTCCACACGATGACCACGGTCGTCGGCTCGGCGGTCGCCGGCGAGAAGATCGCCCCCAGGGCGTCCTGGAATGAGACTCCGGACGGGCCGACGAGAATGTCGGTGAAGAGCGTCACGACGCAGACGGTCGACAGCAGCATGACCGTCGGAAGCTTGTGACGAGTAAGCTCGCGGTGCACCTCCGCACCCGAGCTATGGGTTGAGGCCGTCGATGTCCTCACGCCGGTCAGCTCTTCTTGAGGTCTAACGTCCAGACGCCGCTCGGTTCCACCGGGAGGAACTTCTGGTGGAACTCCCTGAATGCGGCGTCAGGATCGAGATCCTTGAACGTCTCCGGATAGAAGATCTTGGCGAGATACTGCATGGGATAGAAGGCCCAGACGTCGCGAGGAAGTCCGTGGTTGGCAGCATGCACGCGGCCGTTCTTCACGGCGCTCATGGAATCCCAGCCGGGGCGACGGGTAAACGGGATGAGAAACTGGACGGCCGTGTCAGGATTCGCCGTGTAGCCGAGCTTCACGGAGTCCGGACGGTCCGGCCAATAGGACCCGCCGAAGAGGACGACATCCGGATTGGTGCCGATGACGTACTCCGGCTGGAGCGGAGTCGAGCCGGTCACCTTGCCCTTGGCGATGTTGATCCCGCCGGCATTCTCGACCAGTGGCCCCCAGAAGGTATCACCGTAGGTATTCCCGTAGACTGCGGGATCCTGCCCAAGCTCCACATAGACCGTGGGCTTCTGCTTGTTCACCGTCGCCAGCCTCGACGTCACCTTCTCGAACTGGGCGGTGAAGTACTCGGACAGCCCTCGCGCTTTCTGCTCCTGGCCAATGATCTGGCCGATGAGCTGAATGCCCTTGGTGTAGTTCTCGAGTGTTTCGCTGTGGTAGTCGATGACCACCGTCGGTATCCCCGCCGCCGCAAGTTTGTCAACAGCGTCCTTGCTCGCCGCCTGACTGGACTTGGTGATGATCATCACATCGGGCTTCAACGTGATGATCTTCTCGATGTTCAGCGTGTTTGACTCCGTGGATCCCACGTCTGGCAGGGAAGCCAGTGCTGGCACGGCTTCCACCCAGTTGTCGTACATGTCTTTGCGGTTGATCGTCAGCCCGTTATCCCAGCCGGCGATCTTTGAAACCACGTTCTTCTGCTCGAGAGCAAACAGGGTGAGAAACGCGCCGCCAGTGCCCGTGGACTGGAGGATCACCTTGTCGGCCGGGAGCCTTACCTGAACTTCGCGGCCGACGACGTCGGTGACGGTCACCAGTTTCTTCTGACTGGACGCCTGCGGACCCGCCGGGCCTGCGCAGGCTGCGAGAACGGTCGTTGTGAGGAGGAGCGCTGTCAGCAGGTCTCCTCGGGAAAATCCAAGCATGTGAGCTCCTTTGGGAAGAGCAAGGTCCGGGCTCCATGGAACGATGACGAGGAGTCGCCACGGACGCTGCCTCGCCGTCGGCGCGGCCACCAGATCTGGCGTCATGACGCATCGACATGCCCACCATGGAATAGTGGGCGGTCCGCGCGCGTGAAGACGCTGTCAACAGACGGCGCCGCTGTCGCGTCGATATCCGGCGAATGGCCGAACTGTCACGGGACGCGGCAAAGGTTCGAGGCGGTAGCAGTCAGCGGCGGCCACGCCCGAACGTGGCAGGCCGCGCAAAACCGCGGTGGACCCGACTATCTGGGCGGAGGGGGCTGCGGTGGCCGGGCGATAGAGCGCGGTGTACGTACGAGCGGAGTCCACGCCTCGCCGACGACGCCCATCGACATGGTCCAGGGGTGCATCATCGACAGGCTCAGAGCGCCGGCTGCGAGCGGGCTCGCGGCCCCGCTTCCCGCCTCGGCGCGCAGGCTTGGCAACGGCTTGCCGTCCTGAAAATCCCTTGCTGAGCCATGCGCATCGTCGTGGTCGTCGGAGGCGGTCGCGCCGATATCCGACGGGTGGGTGTGCGGGAAGAGGGGGTGAATGGCGACGCCGGCGTGATCGGACGGCACACAGATGCAGACGACCGGCGTCGTCACAGCGAGTCCAACCAGCAGGACGGCGATCATCAGAAGCCGCACGAAGCCTCGCCTCTCCCTTCGCAACCCCGACTCTAGCCGCTCCAACGCTGGCGCGGCAACTACCACGGTGAAGGGCACCCGAACGCTCGGCGGAGGCCGTTGCCAGTCCCTCCGATCGACGCCGCCAGTCTCCACTTCATGCTGACGGCATGCCTGGCTGCGCAGATGCCACCGGCATATTGGTCTGCCGGCGACCGTCCTTCAGACCGCCGAATGACATCTCGACGGTGGTTTGCAGCCGCCGACACGTCGCCGCTAGAGTCTGTGGCGTGGTGTGGCTTCACGGCAGCGTGCGAATCGGGTTGCTCGTCGTACTCCTCATCGGGCTGGCGGCGACGGCGCCGGTGTCCTGCGTGTGCGTGCCGTCCGATCACGGCGACATGAGCGTCCACCCGATCTTCCCGCACACGCACCCTTCCGACATCGGGCATGCAGATCAAGCGCACCACCACCCGTCACAGCAGCCAGTGTCAGGCACTCAGGACGGCGAGCCGCTACCGAGTCTTCAGACCGAGGTGGGAAGCGGCGCGATCGGCCCGGTCGCGGCCGGTGCGTCGATCCTGATGCTGCTGCGCCCCTGGATGCTGCACGTGGGAGTCGTCGGGACGGCCTCGACGCCGCCAGTACGCCTGCCGCGTTCGATCGCCCAGCCGCCGCTGCCTCCTCCACCGCGCTCGTCAAGCAGACTACGTTCGCACGAAACCAGCCACGTCTGAAGGCGCGCCAGATCCTGGCGCGCGGCTGCGACGCTGAATGTCATCTCGTGCGACCAGGGTTGGCCTGACGTGGTGCGCAGCGAGCGTGTCCCTCTTCAGCGTGAGTCCCCGAGGCGATCAGGACAGTGGCGGTGTCGCGATGCATGATCTGGCGACGATCGTTGGCCGAAACATTCGGTATCTCGCGTGGATTCAGGCCTGTGTCGCGATGGCCGGGAGCCTCTACTTCAGCGAGGTGATGAAGTTTCCGCCGTGCACGCTCTGCTGGTATCAGCGAATTCTCATGTATCCGCTGGTGCTGGTTCTGGCTGCGGGGATCCTCCGGCGAGACGCGCGGCTGTACCTCTACGTTCTCCCACTGTCTGTGCTGGGTCTTGCTATCGCCCTCTACCACAACCTCTTGTATTTCGGGGTGATCCCCGAGGAGATTCAGCCGTGTACGGTCGGCATTCCGTGTACGACCATCCAGATCGAGTGGTTCGGGTTCATCACGATCCCGCTCATGTCATTGACCGCGTTTACGGTCGTAACCATCTGCATGATGATCCATCGCCGTATGGCAGCAGGGATGGTGCCGGATGAGTGTGACGAATAGAGAAGTCAGTCGTCGTGCGAGTAGCTCGCGCCAGCGGAAGCGCCGCCGATTCAGCACCGAGGCGAAGATGCTCGTCTACATCGGCCTGGGGCTGGCCTTCGCCGCGGCGTTGTTCTTCGTCATCGTCCGACCGTCGATGACGGGCGCACCAAGGACGGGGCAGCCTCAGCGGGCAGAGGCGTTGGTGCGCGAGGATAGCTTTCGGTGGGGACCGCCAGACGCGAAGGTGACGCTCGTCGAGTTCCTGGACTACGAGTGCCCGTCGTGTGCTGCCATGTACCCGACGGTCGATCGCATTCGGCAAGAGTACGGAGACCGCATTCAGGTTGTCGTCCGTTATTTCCCGCTCCACGGAAACTCGGTGCTCGCGTTCAAAGCGGCTGAGGCGGCGGGGCGCCAGGGGAAGTATGAGGCGATGTACTCGACGCTGTTCCAGCAGCAGCGGGCCTGGGGCGGGAAGTCCACGCCGCCGACGGACATCTTCGTCGGATATGCCAGCAGCCTCGGCCTCGACGTCGAGCAGTTCCGCCGCGATCTGGCCGATCCCGCGCTCGACGAGAAGGTCCGCCGCGATCAGGCCGATGGCGTCGCGGTTGGGGTCAACGGTACCCCGACCTTCTTCGTCAACGGCCTGCAGGTGGCGAACGTGGGGTCTTACGAGCAGTTGAAGGGCAGGATTGACGCCGGACTTCGATAGATGGTCAGCCTCTCGCGCAGCCGGGGCCGAGCAATCACGAGGCGCCGGCGGCCGCCGGTTCGACCCCGGTGTCGCCGTGCGTCCGTGCTATCCTTGCGCGGCTCACCGTCGGCTCGTGAAGGGTGCGGCGAGTAGACCGACACTGTCGTGAAGAAGCTGAGAACCGGTGCTCCATTCGTCCTGCTGGCGGTCGCACTGATCGTCACGCTTGCGCTCTCTGGCGCTGTCAGCGCAGACGCCTGGACGGAGGGCGAGCACGTCACGCCGGCGCAGATGGCGCTCCACGATTTCTACGAGTCGCTCGGCCAGCACCAGCACCACCACGCTGCGAGTGAAGCCTCCGCCAGTCCGGATGAAGCCCGCGCGGCGCAGGCGTCGGTCAGCCCGATGTGGTCCGTGGCCGCGCCGGACCTCGGCGCAAACCCGGGACAGGTTGCGCAGTATCTTGTCGGCCGGCACCAGTCAGAGCACCTCTTGCCGGTGACCATGTCCCACCTGCCAGTCCTCAGGCGGCGATTCCCGCCGAGCCTGGACGCCGTGGTCCCGGACCCTCCCCCGCGACCCGTCGTCTGACGTGGTTCGCGCCTGACGACTAACCGGGCGCCCAATCGGGCGCTCGTGTGCTTGCCGTGCTGCGCTGACTGCGCTCGTCGTGGGAGCGTAGGCAGCGCAGCCTGTCCGCATCGCCGTCCAGAGACCACCGAAATCCGGGCTCGCATGCCGAGCAGGGGACGCGATGCCCCCCTCTTTCCAGCCGGGTGAGTTGACGATACCCGCGCGGGGCAGCCTGCCGGTTCCTGGGTGCCCCACAAGGAGAACCGCATGGGACGCTACGTGCTTGCGAGGATCGCCAGTAGCCTGGTGATCCTCCTCGTCACGTCCCTCGTGACCTTTTCGCTGATCCGCCTCGCCCCGGGCGATCCGGTCGCCATCATGTTCGGCCCAACCGACGCCACCGGGCTGCAGGAGGGCCTGGTTGGCGAGGCCGCGATGGCCCAGGTGCGCGCCCGGCTCGGGCTGGATCAGCCGGCGCCGATTCAGTACGCCATCTGGCTGATGCGGGTCGTCAGCCTCGACTTCGGAACGTCGTTTCGGTCACGCCAGCCCGTAGCTGAAGAGCTTGGACGGCGGCTGCCCTCGACACTGCTCCTGGCCGGCCTCACGTTCGGCCTGGAAGTGGCCCTGGCCATTGGGCTCGGGCTGCTCTCAGCGGTCCGCCGTGGCTCGATGGCGGACCACCTGATCCGGCTGTTGAGCCTGGCATTTGTCGCGATGCCGGCCTTCTGGCTCGGCCTGCTGCTGCTCTATCTCTTCGCGGTGCAGGTACAGTGGGTGGCGGTCGGCGGTCCGGCCACGCTCACACAGGCGATCCTGCCGGCGCTGACCCTGGCACTGACCCGCGCACCGCGCGTCATGCGGGTGCTACGGGCCAGCCTGCTGGACGAGCTCTCGCAGCTCTATGTGACACTCGGGCGGGCGAAGGGCCTCTCCGAGCCGCTCTTGCTCGCCCGCCATGCCCTCCCGAATGCGCTGCTCCCCTCGGTCAGTCTCCTGGGCCTGAGCCTCGGTGGGCTGGTGGCCGGGTCGGTGGTGGTGGAGACGGTTTTCTCCTGGCCGGGCATCGGCAAGCTCGTCGCCGACAGCATCGCCGCCCGCGACTACCCAATCGTGCAAGGGTACGTGCTGTTCGTCACCGCGAGCGTGGTTGGTATCAGCTTGTGCGCCGATCTGCTCCACGCGATGCTGGACCCGCGCATTCGGTTGGGGGGCGGTGCTCGATGAGCGGCCACTCTCGCCACGTTTCGTCCGTTCCGTTAGCCAGCCGGCTCCGAGCGAGCGGGCTGGCGACCGTGGGTGGTCTGCTGCTGAGCGTGCTCGTGCTGGCCACGGCCCTCGGCCCCTCGCTCTCGCCGTACGATCCGACCGAGCAGCGGCCGGCCGCTCGTCTCCAGGGGCCGAGCTTCCGGCACTGGGCCGGCACGGACCGCTTCGGGCGCGACGTGCTCACCCGGCTGCTGTACGGTGGTCGGGTCTCGCTCGGGGCAAGCGTGATTGCACTGGCGCTCGTCATGACCATCGGTCTGGCGGTGGGCGTGGTGTGTGGGTATGTCGGCGGCTGGATCGACGAGGCCGGGATGCGGACCGTCGATGCGATCCTGGCGTTCCCGTCTATCGTGCTCGGGCTGGTGGTGGCCGGTTTGTTCGGACCCGGCCTCTGGACGGTCCTCCTGCCGTTGACGGCGGTCAGCTGGGCCGGCCCGGCGCGGCTGACGCGTGGTGTGGTGCTGCAGGCGCGCGAGTCCGGCTCGGTCGAGGCGGCACATGCGCTCGGCGCATCGACCAGCCGCATCCTCCGCCTGGAGATCGTGCCGGTCGTGCTTGGGCCGCTGACCGTCATGGCGACCGTTCAACTCGCCACGCTGATTCTCTCACTCTCGGCGTTGTCGTTTCTGGGACTCGGGCCGCAGCCACCCAGCCCGGAGTGGGGCGCCATGCTTGCCGATGGGCGCGCCCATTTCCTGGTGGCGCCCCATCTGATGCTCTTTCCGGGGCTGATGATCTACTGGGCCGTCCTCGGCCTCAACCTGCTTGGTGAAGGCGCGCGCGATCTCCGCGATCCGGACGCGCTGGCCCGGTGCCGGTGAGCCCATGACGCTGCCGGCCTCACGCCTTCACATCGGACCGGGCGCCGCGTCTGGTCTCCATCCGTCTGCCGCACCGCACGTCTCCGTGCGGTCGGATGAGGAGTCTCTCTCGTGACGATTCGATGGCTCACCCCGCGCTTCGGCGCGGTGTCCCCCCTGCTTGCAGCCGTGCTGCTGCTGGCGGCCTGCCAGTCAGCTCCGGCTCCCGCGCCGGCTGTACCTGCCACGGCCGCACCGGCCAAGCCAACGGCGCCTGCGTCCCCCGCAAGTGCGCCTGCCGCGTCTCCTGTTGCTTCGCCGGCTGTCGCGGCTTCTCCGTCAATCGCCGCGTCACCAGCGGCCTCACCGGTGGCGTCACCGGCGGCTGCCGCCCCGATGGCCCCGGCCGCCAACCCGGTGGCGTCAACCTCCCGACAGGGTGGGGAGTTGACCGTCGCGGCCCCCGAGATCGCCACCACGCTCGATCCCGTGCTGCCCGTCTCTGCCGTCAACCTCCGCAGTATCGGCGCCGGCGAGACGCTGCTCAAGCTGACGCCAGACGGTCAGGTCGTCCCGGCCCTGGCGGAGGCGTACCGCGCCGTCGACGACACCACCTGGGAGCTGAAACTTCGGAGCAACGCCCGATTCTGGAAGGGTGCGCCCGTGAACGCGGCGGCCGTGAAGGCGTCGCTGGAGCGCGCGTTCACGCTCGGCGACGCTTCCAAGCCGCTGCTGCGCGGTGTCACGATCTCCACAGCCGACGAGTGGACGGTCCGCCTCGTGACCGAGCGACCGAACCCGTACCTGCCGATCAATCTGACCATTCCCATTTTGCTGATTCACAACGCCGCGTCGTACGGCGACCAACCGAACCCGAACAACCTCCAGGCGATGGACCTGACCGGCCCGTACCGGATGGTCGCCTTCGAGCCGAAGCAGCGGATGGTGCTGGAGCCATTCGACGGCTACTGGGGGC
Source organism: Chloroflexota bacterium (assembly GCA_046328125.1). Classification (GTDB taxonomy): domain Bacteria; phylum Chloroflexota; class UBA6077; order UBA6077; family JACCZL01; genus JADZEM01. The sequence continues at coordinate 158,729 of JAXLXF010000006.1, read as the reverse complement.
CGAGGCCGGCGCTGAGCCGGCTGACCCAGTTGCAGATCGCCGATCAACAGGCGCGCGTGCTGGCGGCCCAGAGCGGCCAGGCGCAGGTCGTCCGCAGCCTGGCGCCGGAGGGCGTCGCGTCGGTGAAGGGCAATCCGTCCGTGGAGATCGCCCGGACCGAGACGCCCGGCACGTCGTACATTCACCTGAACACCGCGCTCCCGATGCTCGCCGACGAGCGAGTACGGCAGGCCCTGGCCTGGGGCATCGATCGCCAGGAGGTGGTCGATCTCTCACTGGAGGGATTCGGCCGCCCCGAGGCCTCCTGGCTCTCGTCCAGCCCGACCTACCCCGACCTCCGCAACGATGGCTACACCACCTACGATCCCGATCGTGCCCGGCAGCTTCTGGACGCGGCCGGCTGGACGCCCGGGCCGGACGGTATCCGTCAGAAGGACGGCAAGCCGTTGACGATTCGACTGATGTCGTGGGGCGCCACCGCGCCGCCGATCTCCGAGGTGATCCAGAGCCAGTGGAAGAAGATCGGCGTGGCGCTTGAGATCCAGTACACCGCCGAGTACGGCCCGCTCGACACCCGCCGCAAATCCGGCGACTGGGACGCGGTGATCGCCTCGTGGGGCACCTTCGGGGATATCGCCGGGATCGGGGCCCGTTGGTTCGAGCCGTCCGGCGACGTCAACTACGCGAAGTTCGAGGATGCGGCCACCCTCGAAGCGGTCAAGGCCGTCGGCTCCGCCCGCACCGACGATCGGCGGCGCGCGGCCATCGCGCAGCTCAATCGCCGGGCCACCGAGGTCACCACGGCGATCCCACTGTTCAGCCGGGTGCAGCTCACGGTGCTGGACAAGCGCGTTCGGAACTACGAGCTGCGGTTCGAGTACACCCAGTACGGCATCTCCGCCGAGACGGCGCTCGGCCAGTGAGCCGCCGCCCGCTCCGTCCGGGCCGATCCAGGCCGGAGCGGGCGGCAAGCGCATGGCCTGCTATCCTTGCACGTGCTGAACGGCCCCCCATGTCGATGATGTCACGCTTCCGGCTCGTGTTGCTGGCAACCTGCCTGGTTGCCAGCCTCGCGTTGTCTGACGCGAGCAGCAGAATGGCGTGGCTGTCCGGCGGGCACGTGACCCCCGAGCAAGCGGCTTTGCACGCACAATATGAAGCGCTCGGCATGCACGATCATCACGCGCACGATCATGCGCCCGCGGGCGATGCCGACGTGATAAACGACCTCAGCACCGTTGCGACGCCGCCCACCACGCCGATGCTGACGGCGGCGTCTCCAGCAGTCCGCGTGGACAGCGCCGTGACCGCGCAGAGCAAGCCAGGCGCGGGCGGCATGCTCGTGCCGCCTGCTTCGTTCGGGACGCGCCTGCTACTGGTCGTGTTGGCACCCGCCCTGGTTGCGGGCGCACGGCTCGATCCTCCGCCACGAGCCGTGGCCTGACCCGGCCACCAGTCCACACCTCGCCGCCGGTCTGACGACGCCAATTCGACGTCATCGGTCAGGTTGCTGAAGGCGGGCAAGCGGACTGGTCGCCGGTTCGTCACCGCTGTCGTCTCCGGTGGTTCGGTCCCGTTCGGACGACGCGGCGTGTTTGGAGTGGATCGGCGCACTGCCTGAAGCTGCGCCGGTCGCCACCCGGCTACACGACCGCCCGTTCGTGCATCGCCTGGCGGAGTTTCTTCCCATGCAAGCTGCATCTCAGGGCGTGCCAACCCCGCGCCGTCGCGCATCATCCAGGCGGCCTCGGCGCCGCGCCGAGGCCGCCGCCCTCCCGCTCGATCGTTATCTGCTCGTAGCAGCAGCCATCGGGCTGGCCGTGTCCGCGTATCTCACCATCGTCGATCTGGCCGGCAGCGGCACGTTGTGCCTCGCGGGCTCGGACTGCGACGCCGTGCGTGCCAGCGAGTATGGCCGGCTGTTTGGACTGCCCCTGCCAGCCTTGGGAATGGCGTTCTTCGGTGCGGTCCTCGGGCTGGCGCTCGCGCGGAGGACCGCGCTCCTACCCGTACTGCAGTGTGCCGGCGGCGTCGGCCTTGGGGCGGCCGTCCTGTTCCTGGCGATTCAGGGTGCCGTGCTCGGCGCGTGGTGTCCGTACTGCCTGGCGGCGGACGCCGCCGCCCTCGTCGTGGCCTGGCGGACGCTGCCACGTGCCCCCGGCCTCGGCCTGTTGCGAGGGGCCAGCGCCGCGGCCGTCGCGGTAGCGGTACTACTCGCGGGCTATGCGCTCGCGCCAACACCTTCCCCTGCGCAGGCAGCCGATGAGCTGTCGCTGCTGGCCGACCATCTCAAGAACAGCGGCGCGATCTTCTACGGCGCGTACTGGTGCCCCCATTGCCAGAACCAGAAGCGCATCTTCGGGACAGCCGCCAGTCGGCTGCCGTACGTGGAGTGCGATGCGCGCGGCGCAGGTGCCCGCCCAGACCTCTGCCAGGCCGCCAACGTCAGGTCGTATCCAACCTGGGTCATCGGCGCGGAACGGCGGGAGGGGGAGGTGACGATCGCCGACTTGAAGCGGCTCTCGAAGTTCGGGAGCTGAGCGGCGCGAGGGCCCAGAAATCACCACGGAGATTGGGACCGATGAATCGACGAACGTTCGTGAAGCTCTCCTCGCTGGCCTGGGCCGCGCCGATGATCGCGCTGCCTGGGGTGCTGGCCCGGACGGCGAGCGCCGCTGCACCGGCTCGGACCGCCATCACCGATCCGGCCGGCGCGACGGTCCACCAGGCGGATGCGCCCCGTGACATCGCGATGCTGATCTATCCCGGCTTCACCGCGCTCGACATGGTCGGGCCCCAGTCCGTCCTCGGTGGGCTGGGCGGCCGGCGGATCCACCTCGTCTGGAAGACGACCGACCCGGTCGTCAGCGACACCGGCATTCCGATCCTGCCGACGACGGCCTTTGCGGACTGCCCCGAGAACCTGGAGATCCTGTTCGTGCCGGGCGGTGGGCGCCCCACCATCGCGCTGATGGACGACCGCGACGTGCTGGACTTCCTGACGCGGCGGGCCGCGACGGCCGAATGGGTCACGAGCGTCTGCACCGGGTCGCTGATCCTCGGCGCGGCGGGCCTGCTCCGAGGCTATCGCGCAGCGTCACACTGGGTCTTCCGCGACCTGCTCGCACTGCTCGACGCCGTGCCGGTCGCCGAGCGCGTCGTGGAGGACCGCAACCGGATCACCGGCGGTGGTGTGACGGCCGGCATCGACTTCGGGCTGCGGATCGCGGCCCGGTTGCGTGGTGAGGCGTACGCTCGCATCCTCCAGCTCAACCTCGAGTACGCGCCGGAGCCGCCGTTCCGGGCCGGCACGCCCGAGCAGGCCGGCCCGGAGGCGACGGCGTTCGTCCGCAACGTCTACGCCCAGATCCTCGAAGACGGACAGCAGGCCGCGCAGCGGGCTCGCGCGAGGTTCGACTCTTGACGCCCGGGCCCGCTCGACACCCTGAGTTGCCGTTCGGACGTCGAGCCGTGACGGTTGTCTCAGCTCCCGGATCGCCACGGCCTGGGGAGGCGTGATGCCCATGCCAGCGACGAGACGCGCTCACGTGCGATCGATCGGCGTGCTGATCGTGACCGGGCTGCTCGCCTTGTCGATCGGGTGCCGGACCGGGAGCACGCTGCCGGTCCTATTCCACGGCCCTGACTTCGATCTCACCGACCAGACCGGTCGGCCGTTCGGGTCGGCCGACCTCGGCGGCCACGTGGTGCTCGCCAACTTCATCTTCACGTCCTGCACCGATGTCTGCCCGCTCCTGACCGCGACGATGGCACAGGTCCGCGACCGGCTCCGGCCGACCGGCCTCCTCGGAGGGAAAGTCGTCCTCGTCTCGTTCAGCGTCGACCCGCAACACGACACGCCCGAAATCCTGGCCGAGTATGGCGAGCGTTTCGGCGCCGTCCCGACCGAGTGGCGACTGCTCAACGGCGATCAGGCGGCAATCGACGCCTTGATGATCGGCGGCTTCAAGGTCGGCCGTCCGATGCTCCGTCCGCGCGTGCCGGGTGGGGTGCCGGAGATCAATCACACCAGCCGTTTCGTCCTTCTCGACGCTCGGTGGCAGGCCCGTGCCCTCCTGAGCGGAGACATCCTCGACGTGCCGGCCGTCGTCGAGGAGATCCGCCGGCTCGCCGCATGACCGGACGGATCTCGGCCCATCTGTTGACGGTCTGGCTGATCCTGACCGTCAACTTCGCGCTGCCGAGGGCGATACCGGGCGATCCGCTGCTCGCGCTCCAGGATCCGACCAGCAGCCAGTTTGTCAGCGACGAGACGGCCCGGTCACGGCTGTTGGAGTATTACGGCCTGGATCGACCGCTCGGGGAGCAGTACGTCGCCTACCTCGCGAACCTTGGACGGGGCGAGCTCGGCTGGTCGATCCGGTACGGCGCTCGGGTCTGGGACGTCATCTGGGGCCGCCTGCCCTGGACGCTCGGGCTGGTCATCCCCGCCCTGCTGGTGTCCGCCGCGATCAGCCTGGTGGCCGGAGCCGAGGCCGGCTGGCGGCGTGGCTCGACGCTCGATCGCGTGCTGCTGGTCGGCTTCGCGGTGCTCCGGACGATCCCAGTCTACGTCCTGGGCATCGCGGCGATTCTCCTGTTCAGCGTCCAGCTCGGCTGGCTGCCATTGGGCGGCGCGACGACGCCGTTCCGCCAGTACACCCACGTCGGTGAGCACGCCGCCGACGTACTCGCCCACTGGGCGCTGCCGTTCTGCGTCCTCACCGCCGAGCTGGTCGGCGCGCGGTTCCTGCTGGTCCGAAACAGCATGCTCGGCGTGCTCGGCGAGGAGTACGTCCGGGTGGCGCGGGCCAAGGGTCTCGCCGACCGGACGATTCGGTATCGGCACGCGCTCCGCAACACCCTCCTGCCGTTCGTCACGGTGCTCTCGGTGCAGATTGGGTTCGCCGTTGGCGGCGCGATCTTCGTCGAGACGCTGTTCGCCTATCCCGGCATGGGCCGACTGATGTTCGAGGCGGTCGGCGCTCGCGACTATCCGCTGCTCCAGGGGGCGTTCCTGATCGTCGCTGCACTGGTGCTGTTGGCGAACCGGGCGGCAGACCTGGCGTACGGCATCCTCGATCCCAGGACGCGGTCTTCGTGAGCGCGCTCCAACGCGGCGTGCCGTCGCGGCCGACGGATGAACCCAACGAGTTGGAACGGCATGCGGGCGCGGTGAGGACATCCGGGCAGACGGTCCCGGTCGCGGTGGCGACGCACCGGAGGCCTTGGCTGGCCGCTCCCCGCGCCGCTAGCTTCTACGTCGGGGCGGCGTTGCTCTGCGGCTTCGTCCTGGCCGCGATCCTGGCGCCCATCCTCGCGCCGTACGATCCGACGGCGTTCATCGGGAGGCCGTTGGCTCCCCCGAGCCGCCAGCACCCGCTCGGCACCAACGACGCCGGCCAGGACATCCTCAGCGAGCTGCTGTACGGAGCGCGGGCCTCGCTGACGGTCTCGCTGATGGCGGCAGCCGTGAGTCTCGGGGTGGCGGCCCTGGTTGGCGCCGTGGCCGGCTACGTCGGCGGCTGGCCGGATGTCGTCGCCCTGCGCACGATCGACGTTCTCCTGGCGACCCCGCAGCTTCCGCTGATGATCCTGCTGGCGGCCTACCTGCCGCCGAGCCTGCCCAACACCATTCTGGTGATCGCCCTGCTCGGCTGGCCGATCACCGCGCGGACCGTGCGCTCCCAGGTGCTGACGCTCCGCGCCCGCGACTATGTCACGGCGGCCCACGCGCTCGGATCGCCGAGCACCCGCATCCTGTTCAGGCACATCCTGCCGGCCCTGGGGCCGATTCTGACGGCCAGCTTCGTGGCGTTGGCGGCGCGGGCCGCATCCCTCGAAGCCGGGCTCGCCCTGCTGGGCCTCGGCGACCCGCTCGCCAAGAGCTGGGGCGCCGTCATGCGGGCGGCGCTCAGCTTCTCCGGCATCTTCTTCACGTCCCATTGGCTCTGGTGGCTGGCGCCCGCCGCCGCCTGCGTCAGCCTGCTCGTGCTCGCCATCACCCTGATCGGAGCGGGCCTGGAGGAGCGATTCGATCCTCAGCTTTCCGCGACTGTCCGGCGTACTCGCGATTGACCGCCCGGCGCGGCGACCATCCGAAGAGAGCTCATCCATGAGGCGTTTGCACACCGTATCCGCCCTGATCGCGGCGATCTTGCTGCTCGCCGGCTGCGTGCCGACCCCGCCCGCGACCTCATCAACCCCCGCTGCGAAGTCCGGTGCGCCAGCCGCGAAGTCCGGCCTGCCGGCCCTGCGCCTGCCCAGCGAGGACTACGGCTATCCGCAGCCGTACACGTTCTCCCGCGGGCCGGGCCACATGCTGCTGACCTTCGTCTTCGACACGCTGGTGTCGCACGACCCGAACGGCATCCTGCCCTGGCTCGCGCGGGAGTGGCAGGTCTCGCCGGACGGCAAGACCTGGACCTTTACGCTCCGTCCGGGCGTCAAGTGGCACGACGGCCAGCCGCTCACGCCCGACGATGTCGTCTTCACCATCGGCTACTTGAAGGCCAACCCGAACCCGTGGTGGGCCGGCGCGTTGGAGATCGTCGATCGGGTCGAGAAGCGCGGCGACGATGGCGTCGCGTTCGTGCTGACCCGACCGTACGCACCGTTTCTGACCGCCATCGCCGCCTCGGTCACGATCCTGCCGAAGCATGTTTGGGAGGGCGTCTCGGACCCGAAGACGTTCCTCGACGTCCGCGCCGCGATGGGCAGCGGGCCGTACGTCCTGAAGGAGTACGACCGCGCCCAGGGCAGCTACCTCTTCGAGGCGAATCCGGCGTTCTTCCTGGGCGAGCCGTACGTCCGCCGGATCGAGCTGGTGCCGGCCGCGAACCAGCTCCTGGCGCTCCAGCAGGGCCAGATCGACGCGGCCGGTGCGGGAACACAGGAGGTCCCGACCGACGAGGTGCTGGCGCCGTTCAAGGACACCACGAAGTTCGGCATCCTGACCGGTCCGCGCGAGTGGACGCTCGGGCTCTACTTCAACATGACGCGCGGCGGCCCGCTCGCCGATGTCCGGGTGCGCCGGGCGTTCGCCTACGCCATCGACCAGACCGACCTCGTCACGCGCGTCCTCCAGGGGAAGGGCACCCCCGGCCGGCCTGGCCACCTGGCACCGACGAGCCCCTGGTACAACGCCCAGGCCAGGATGTACCCGCACGCCCCATCGGTGGCGATGCAGGCGCTCGACGACGCCGGCTACCGCGATACCAACGGCGATGGCGTCCGTGAGGCGCCCGACGGGACGCCGCTCCGCTTCGAGCTGCTTTATTCGACCTGGGACTCGCCGCGCAACGCCGAGCTGCTGAGCAGCTACCTCCAGGCAATCGGCGTGGCTCTGACACCACGTGCCACGGAGCGCAACGCGTTGGACACCGCCGCCGCCGAGGGCCGCTACGAGCTGGTGCTGGTCGGGTTCGGCGGAATCGGCGGCGACCCGGACGGGCTGCGGACGAAGTTCCACAGCGCCAGCCGGGCCCGGACGTTCACCCGCGCCCAGGGGTACGCCAACCCGCGCTTCGACGAGCTGGCGGACCGCCAATTGACCGAGACCGACGAGGCACAACGGCGGGCGCTCGTCGACGAAATGCAGACCATCCTTGCCGACGACGTGCCGATGCTCTCGCTGTACTACCCCGAGGACACCTGGATCTTCCGCAAGGGCACGATCGACGACTGGTATCTGGCGTACGGCTGGTACGGCGGCGGCGTCCAGGGCGCATTCAAGCGCCTGTTCGTGACCGGCCAGCGCGACGGCATCGCCATCAAGGGACGCTGAGCGAACTCTACGTCTGCCCCATCGACCACACGAGGTTTCAGGAGAGAACATGCCGCATCTGCACCGCCGCGAGCTGTTTCGCCGTGCCGTCGCCTTCTCGCTGACAACACCGCTCCTGGCGGGCCTCGCCCAGGCGTGCGCGCCCGCGTCGCCACCCTCCAGCCCAACGACGGCCCCAGCCAGGCCCGCCGAGAGCAAGCCCACCGAGGCTGCGAAGCCGGCCGCCAGCCCGGCCGTCGTGTCATCGCCCGCTGCCTCGGCCAGTCCGGCCGCGGCTGCGTCGCCCGCCCCAGGCGCCTCACCAGCCGTCGCGGCCTCGCCGTCGCCGGCGGCGCAGGCGGCCGTCGCCGGTCCGGGCGACGGCTTCCAGCCGACCCAGCGCGGCGGAGGTGGCCTGCTCAAGATTCTCTTCTGGCAGGCGCCGACCCTCCTGAGCGCCCACATCGGCGCCTCCAGCAACAACCGGCCGATCGCCCGGATGTTCATGGAGCCGCTGGCGGACTACACGCCGGCCGGCGAGCTGTTCCCGGTGCTCGCCCGCGAGATCCCGAGCTTCGCCGCCAACACCCTGGACCGTGAAGGCAAGTGGGTCATCTGGCGGCTCAAGCCCGGCGTGCTCTGGCACGATGGGAAGCCGCTGACGGCCGACGACGTGGTGTTCACCTGGGAGTACGTCTCCGATCCGGCGGCCACCGCAACCACGCGCGGCACCTACGCGCCCATCGAGAAGGTCGAGAAGATCGACGATCTCTCGGTGCGCGTCCTGTTCAAGAATCCGACGGTGTTCTGGAACGGACCGTTCGTCGGCGAGTCCGGCACGATCCTGCCGAAGCACGCGCTCGACGCGTACCGAGGCGACAAGGCCCAGAATTCGCCGTTCGTGACCCGCCCGCTGGGGACCGGTCCGTACAAGATCGTCGAGTTCCGCCCGAGCGACGTCACCATCGCCGAGATCAATTCGGCGTACCACCTGCCGAACCGCCCGTTCTTCGACCGCGTCGAGGTCAAGGGGGGAGGAGACGCCGTCTCGGCCCTGCGCGCCGTCATGCAGACCGGCGAGTATGACTACGCGCCGTCGTTGCAGGTGGACAAGGAGATCCTTGCCAACGCGGAAGCGCCGGGCATTGGCCGCTTCGTCTATGCGAAGGGCATCTCCACGGAGCTGCTCGACCTGAACTATGCGGACCCCTGGAACGAGGTTGACGGCGAGCGATCCAGCCCGAAGAGCAAGCACCCGTTCTTCTCGGACGTGCGCGTCCGGCGGGCCGTGGCGCTGTCGATCAATCGCACGGCGATCATCGACGCGCTGATGGGGCCGCAGGCCGATCCGCCGCGTTACCTCTACTTCAGCCCGGACCGTTTCGTCCCCGAAGGCGGCGCCTGGGAGTACAGCCCCCAGAAGGCCGCCCAGCTTCTCGACGAGGCCGGCTGGGCGAAGGGGCCGGATGGCGTCCGCCGCAAGGACGGCGTCCGCATGAAGGTGCTGTACCAGACGACCGTGCTCGGGCTGCGCCAGCAGATCCAGGCGATCATGAAGAAGGAGCTCGAGACGCTCGGCTTCGAGGTGGAGCTGAAGGCGATCCCGAGCGACGTCTTCTTCTCCAACGATCCAAACAACCCCGACACGTCCACGAAGTTCCAGGCCGACATCCAGGAATGGTCCGCCAGCCTGAACCAGCCCGATCCGCAGTTCTTCATGCAGCAGTTCCAGACGTCGCAGATCGCGCAAGCCTCGAATCGCTGGGCCGGCCTCAACCGCTCGCGCTACGGCAATCCCGAGGCCGACCGCCTCTTCGAGCAAGGCGGCAAGGAGCTGGACCCCGTCAAGCGCGTCGAGATCTTCAAGTCGCTGAACCGGCTGCTCCACGACGACGTGGCCGTAGCGCCGATCTTCACGCGGAACAACCCGGCCGCCGTGAAGAACGATCTCCGACTGCCATCGCCGCACACCTGGAACAGCCAGGTGCCGAACATCGAGTACTGGTATCGGACCCGCTCGTGATCGCGTCAGTCGGCTACCTCGCAACTCGTGCAGTTACGGCCGCGCTGACCCTGGCCGGCATCAGCGTGGTGATCTTCGCGGTCATCGCGTTGGCGCCGGGCGACCCGTTCACCGATCTCGCGGCCAGCGGCGCCGTCTCGCCGGAGATCCTCCAGGATCTCCGGGCACGGGCCGGCCTGGACGAGCCGGTGCTGGTCCAGTACCTTCGCTGGGCCAGCGCGCTCATGCAAGGTCACTGGGGCTACTCCCAGAGTGCCAAGGTTGAGGTTCAGACGCTGATCTGGCAGCGTCTGCCGACGACACTCTTCGTCATGGGCACGTCGTACCTGCTGGCGCTGCTGATCGCCGTGCCGATTGGCGTCATCTCCGCGGTTCGCCAGTACTCCTGGTTGGATCACCTCATCACGCTCTTGACATTCCTCGGCAATGCCCTGCCGACCTTCTTCATCGGGATGCTGTTCATCCTGGTGCTCGGCTACCAGCTTCGGTTGCTGCCGACGATCTACGCCTCGACGGCCGACCCGAGCCAGTCGGGCTTGCGCGGGCAGGTGCTCGCCGGCGCGATCATGCCGATCGCCGTGCTGGCGCTGGCCGAGGCGACCCAGATCGCCCGCTATGTCCGCGCCTCGATGCTGGAGGTGATCCGGCTCGACTATGTCACCACGGCACGAGCGAAGGGCTTGTCCGAGTGGCTCGTACTCCGGCGCCACGCGCTGCGGACGGCCCTGGTCCCGGTCGTGACGATCCTGGCACTCCAGATCCCGCACGTCTTCACCGGGGCCATCGTCACCGAGCAGATCTTTCGGATTCCCGGGATCGGATCGCTGCTGATCGCGTCGATGTTGGCGAAAGACACACCGGTCGTCATGGCGATCGTCTTCGGCTACGCGATCCTGGCCGTGCTCTCGAATCTGGTGGCGGACGTCCTGTACGGCATCCTCGACCCGCGCATCCGGGCCGGGAGCTAGCAAGCATGGCATCACGCGAGACGCTGGTAGTCGAGCCTGGCACAGGCGCGGCCACATCGATACGACGGCTCCGACCGTCAGGGCGCTGGCGCCAGTTCCGACGCCACCGACTGGCCAGCATTGGCCTGATGATGCTCACGCTGATCGTGCTGATGGTCACCGTCGGCCCGCTCCTCTACCCGCACAAGATCGACGACATCGACCTCCTGGCCCGGTTGAAGCCGCCGAGCCTGGCGCACCCGATGGGAACCGACGACCTCGGACGTGACCTGATGGCGCGGGTGCTGATCGGCGGGCGGATCTCCATCGCGGTCGGGGTCGTCAGCACGGTCGTCGCGGTGCTGGTCGGCATCGTGCTCGGCGCGCTGGCGGGATACGTCGGCGGCCTCGTGGACACCGTCATCATGCGGGTGGTGGACCTGTTCATCTCGTTGCCGCAGCTTCCCTTGCTGCTGCTCGTCGTGTACCTGTTTCGCGAGCCGCTCCGGCAGCGCATCGGCACCGAGGCCGGCGTCTTCCTGCTGATGGTCGCGGTGATCGGTGGCCTGCGCTGGATGCCGATCGCCCGGCTGGTGCGGGCGAGTTTCCTGTCGCTGAGACACACCGAATTCATGATGGCGTGCCGCTGTCTGGGCGTGCCGGCAGTCCGTCAGGTCGTGAGCCACCTGCTGCCGAACGCCCTCAGCCCGGTCGTGGTGGCGGCGTCGCTCGGCATCTCGACGGCGATCATCGCCGAGTCGACGCTCTCGTTCCTGGGGCTCGGCTTCCCGCCGGACCTGCCGACCTGGGGCCGCATCCTGGCGGACGGCAAGGACAAGCTCGACACGGCCCCGCACTGGCCGCTCTTCCCCGGCCTGATGATCGTGCTGACCGTCCTCTGTATCAACTTGATCGGAGACGGCCTGCGCGATGCCCTCGACCCGCGCAAGTCCCCGTGACGCACCGAGCGCGCCTTGACGGCGACGACGCATCGCATGCCATGGACGCCACGAAGCGAACGTATCGGTCCAGACGACCCGGCTGGCCCTGTGCCACATCCTGCGCAACAGCGTCGGGTCTGTCGTCAGAATCGCGACGTAGGACCTGGAATCGGTGATCCTGAATCCCGCAGCACCTCGTTTCTGGGACGGGGAATGCAGCCGTCCACGCCGGAGTGCGGGGCGATGATTAGTGATGCGCGTACTTCTTTCGGCGCGCGCCCTGGCAGATGATCGCGCCCGGAGTCTGCATCGTCGTCACGGTGCTGGCCGTGAACCTGAGCGGCGATGCCCTGCGCGACCTCCTCGATCCTCGCCTGACAATTGGACGGCGATGAATCTGCAGATACCCATGTGGAGGCGGCAGCCCGCCGTGCGGTCGCAGACCGACTCCGTCAGGCTGCGGCCGTACCGGTCACGAACAAGACATCATCCGCCTCTCGGTCAGGGGATGCGGAGCCTGCCCCGAACGGCTGCCACGCGCCAATCGATCGATCGGATCGACAGCGCGCCGAGACGGAGTGAGCGTGGCCTCGACAAGGGGCCTTGGTGGCCGGCAACACGGAGCGGCGCAGGGTGGCGACCAAACTCCCTGCGCCGCCTCCTAAGGAGAGGGGTGCCGTGGCGTCGACCCCCATGGCACCAGCATAGCTCATTGCGCGGCGTGCGACTGTCATCTGTGTAACAGGAGCCCAACTGGTTCGGCCCCGCAGTCTGGCTGACACGTGGACTCCGCACCCGCGTTGTCCTTGGAGGAGCGCAGCGTGCTCGGCCCACCGAACCCAGGTACCTCACCGTCGAGCACGTCGCGAAACGGTAGATCCGCTTCTCGACTTCATGACTGCCGATGACGGCGTCGCCGACCACGGGTGCCGACACGTCCGGGCCCTGTGCGGGTCGAGGGATCCCGCGTCCCGCGCCGCCAACGTCGACGTGTGTTTGACCCCGGGGTCGCTCAGCGTCTGGGCGGATTGTCCAGGCCTACTCTGCGCGGACGCTGCCCCTGCGGCTCCGTACCGCCTATCTCATCCTCTATGAAGGTGGCAAGTGAGCCTTCCCGGCTTTCGTGGATGCAATAGGATGCCCTGGGAGTGGTGGTGATGCTGAGATCTTGCGGGATTCAAAGGGCAAAGAAAAAAGAAGTCTCATGCAAGGATGGCAGAAGCCCCCTTGCATGAGCGAAACCCGGCCGGTTGACGGAGACTTACTCGTCGAAGAGCGGCAACTGCATGTCTGGGACGGGCCTGCGACGCGCCTTTGGCCGACGGATCAGCCTTGCAAGCTCATCAAAACTGGGCCAGCGACCGGTAGCAGCGCCGGTATCCCCATCTCGTTCACCCGTTGTCGGCTCAGTCACCTGGCAGGGCAACAGGTCGGGGATACTGCCAATGCCGGCTGATGCCGTAGACACCTTGACCGCATCCCAATCACCGGGGACCAGGTAGCTTTCCTCTTCGGTTTCGGCCTCATGCCGTCGGGCGAAGAGCGCTTCGAGGGAGTGCCCATCATCAGCATGCTCCTCGGTCAGGCGATGCGCCAGGGCCAGCAGCATGTCCTGGTCGTCTCCTTCCAAAGCGGCGAGACCATCCTCGTGAAGCTCCCCCTCGATCATCAGGGCCGAGCGCATCTTGGCTGCAACGAGCGCCAGCGCCTCGGCCTGGAGCGTTCGCTCATAGACCATGAAGGTAACTTCGACGGGCTGCTGCTGCCCGATTCGCCACGAGCGCCGGCTGGCCTGCCGCATGACGTAGACCGAGTATTCGGCCTCAAACCAGCAAATCGATGGCCAGTCGAGGAGATCGAGTCCCGTCTGCACTAATCGTGGGTGGCAGATCAGGACGTCCACTCCCTCGCCGACCCGTGCCGAGAGCCACTCCTCGCGCCGATCGGCGGCCACCGTGTCGGACTTCAGGACGGCAGTCTGGACCCCCGCCCGGTCGAGGACCGTTCGCAGGCGTGGACTGAGGTCGCGTCGCTCGGTGTGGGTGATGTAGACCAGTAGGCGACGCCCTCGTCCTCGTTCCCGAAGCGCCAGATCTACCAGCGCTCTCTCCTTTGGGTAGAGGCGTTCCTCGGGCAGCGCGGGAGCCTCGCCGATGACACTTCCGGTCGCAGGGTCCAGCACGGTCTCGCCCCGCGTGCAGGCGTCGGGGTAGGCTAGGAGCGCCTGGAGATAGGCGGCGAGCAGGCGTTTTGACCCCGCGCACAACGCTGCGCACGTCGCCTGGCGGAGCTCGCTCGCGAGCCGCTGATAGCAACTGGCCTGCGATGGCGCTTCGGGATCGTCGCCCCGGTCAAGCGCGCAGACGGCCACCCGCTCGGTGTAGCTCGGAAGGCTCCTGGCCACATCCGACAGGCGCAGGAAGACGGTGTTGCCGATCAGGTGGAAGAGCACCGCCGGCGAGATCCCCGGCTTCTCGACCGTCCGGGTCAGGTAGTTTCGACGCTTCGAGAGGCGTCCGTCGTCGCCGTAGGCGTCCGGGTCCTTCCGCCGTATGCGCTCTACGACTCCGAACCGGCCGACCCATTTCGTCTCGTCTCGGTAGCCGAACTCACGCCTCAGGGTCGGCGAGAACCGCCACAGCAGGTAGAACAGCGTCGAGCTGTACCCGCCGAAAATCGTCCCGGTCAGCGTGAGCGTCTTCCCGCAGGCGTCGGCGAGGGCCTCGGCGGCAAGGCCTTGCGCGGAGCCACGGGCCTTGTATTCATGGCCCTCATCGAGAATCGCTACGTCAAAGAAACGTGGCATTCGGTCGCGGATGTAGTCCGCCAGCGCGACACGACGTGGTCCGGTCCGGTCGGCCTGCCAGAGCGGGCCGCCGCAGGCCCGGCAGCGACGCCGCTTCACCCGAAGATCGGTCCATCCAAGCGGTACGTCCTCGTCGTCGGTTGCCGGGGCGAAGCAGGTCGGGCAGCACAACATCGAGTCGGTTCGCCCGTCGTCAGCCCGAGTTAGCCGTTCACCGGCAGAGCGGGCGCGTCGTTCGACCACGGCCGGCATCCAACGGTAGCTGAGCTTGGCCCGCTCGCGCGAGCAGATGACGAAGTGGATCGCCGCCTCGCGTTGCCTGACGCCCTCCAGATCGGCGACGGTCCGGACGATCGTCGTCTGTGCGCCGGGCACGGTCTGTACGATCTCACGCCGCCACTTCTTCACGAGGTGCGGTGGGGCCAGGACCAGGATGCGTCGGCACCCGGCCAGGTAGGCGGCCGCCGCGGCGATGTAGCTCTTGCCGGTGCCCATCTCGCCGACGACGATCGTCCCGGGCTGGCGGTTGAGCGAGAGGACTGTGGCGTTGATCGCGTCGGCTTGTGCTGCGAGCGGCCGGCGAAGGAGTCGCCGAAGGTGAGGGCTGGCTGCGCGACGAGCCTCGGCATCGTAGAGCGGCGGGTACGCATCGACGACCGCCCGGGTGATGGCGCTGCCGTACTGGTCGAGCAGCTCAGCGATATTCACGCTGCCCGCTCCGTGTGCGTGGCCTTGTCCTGCTCGACGACCTCCAGATGCCCGGTCTCCAGGTCCAAGACGGCGATCGACATCCGCAGCACCTCACGTTGAATCTCGACGGCATCGTCGTCACTGTCGATCGAGACCGACTCCTTGTACGTCCTGCCTTTGACCAGGACCCGCCGACCGTCCTGGTCAAGGATGTAGTTGTTGAGCATGCCGGCCGCGACGAGTAACGCCAAGTGCCCTCGTCGCAGCGGCATCAATGGACGGACTGGGCGCTCGTCGGGCGGCCAGAGCTGCTCCGTCAGGCCGGGATCGATCCAGGCACCACGCCGTCTGGCTTCGGCCGCGGCCCGCTCCGGGTCGAAGGCGAGCGGGGCGAACAACACCCCGCCGACGGGGAGAGCCGGCACGGCCACCATTGGTCCGGCTGGAGGGTGCGGCAGCGGCGGGAGCTCGCCGATGCCCAACGCCGCCAGCTCGGCCTGGACACCGGGATCGGGCACGGCTGTCGGCTTCCGGGTCGCGAAGAGCACCATTTGCCGGTAGTCGCGATACTCCGGGTCCGGGAAGCGATAGGCGCGAATGTCGGCATAGTGGCTGGCCAGGTACCGCGCCGACACGGCCAATCGAGACTGTGGGATGAGAAAGATCAGCACGCCACCCGGACAGAGTGCCCGAGTGAGGCTCGTCAGGAAGGCGTGCTCGAGGCGGCGGCGCTCGTCGTCGTAGTCGTACGGCGCATTGAGGAAGAGGCATGAGAACGCGCCGTTCGCCAGGCGGACTGAGAAGGCTGAGGTATGCAGCACGTGGTCGAGCCGATCGCGCGCAGCGGTAGCACGCTCCTGGTTCAACTCGATGCCGAAGCTCTCGGCGCCGAGCATGGTTGCAACGGATGCCGCTGCCTCGCCAGTACCGGCGCAGGGGTCGAGCAGGCGGACGACGCGCCGCCCTCGGCTGGCCGCCGGGCTCAGGTGCCGAGCGATTGCGGCGGCCACGCGCGGCGGGGTCGGGTAATAGCCCGCGCGCGCCACCGACTCAAGGCGCGCCATTGCCGGCCTCCGGAGCATCGACAGGCAGGCTAGCCGGTACCAGGGCACCCGAGTGACCGGCGTCCTCGTCGGCGAGCCCCAGCGCGCCTCGCCGGATCTCGGCCGCCAGGTCCGATGCAAGCGCGGCCTCATTCGGGTCGCACCGGTACGCTTCCAGCCCATGGGACTCCAGCGCCCGTGTCTCACCAGATCGGAGAGCCCGATTCCAAAGCCAATCGGCCCAGCTCGGATGGAGTGGAAGGGACACCCGACGATTGAGGAAGCGATAGTGAAGCTTTGCCATGTCATCTACGGGACGCTTCAGGAGCAGGAAGTCGGGGCGCTCGGCCACGAACAGCGCCAGATCCGGCACGAGCAGGCCGTGGTAGCCCCCCGACGTTGGCAGCGACGCCCGAAAGAATCGCCAGGCGCGGGCGCCCTCGGGAGCCAGGGCACAGAAGCGCACATCGATGTCGTCAATCGTCAGCGTGCCCGCCTCACCCTTGACGAGTCTGGCCCAGAGCGCCTTCACGGCCTGCTGCGATCCAAGGAGTGACACGAACCACAGGCGCATCCTGGGCGGGCTGGCAGCCGAATCGGGCTCCCAGGCGAGCGCGTCGACACTCGCACCGAAGCCCCCAGCCTGCAGGACCGGCAGGGATGCCGGTTCGGCTGGGCCGTCGGGAGTCGATGCCGCCGATCGGAGCTTCTCGTTGTGATCATCGTCCATGCTGACCTCCTGGATGAGCTGAAGCCCCCAGCAGACGCTCCAGCTCGGTCGTCAGCGAGGTGCCACTCGGCGTCGAGCGGCCGGCGGAGCGACGGCGTTCGGGTGTAGACCGGTGATGCCGGCGACCAGCTTGGGATCGGCGGGCAGGCAGCGCATTATCCCGTCGTCCATGTCGATGTAACTGGCCATCCAGGTACACGTGCCTGCCAACAGCTTCTCGATGTAACTCGCCGCGATCGACGCAACGACCTGATTGATGGTCGGACCTTGCGTCCCCGTGGCCATCGCCTCCGCACAATCCGGCAGCAGCCTGGGCTCGGGTTGGGCGAAAAGCAGGTCGGGTCGCTGGAGGCTCGGCGCCGGCAGCGCTCGGCATCTGCCGTCGGTGGGGACGAAGGACATCCGTAGCGTGTCAGGTCGCGTTCTGTTACCGAGGAGTAGCTGGCCGGAGTTGCGGCTGTTGCCGGCGTCCAACCACCAGGTGCTCTGCGAGCGCATGACATCCCGCGAGGGCGCATCGAGCGTCGCGGCGATCGTCCGGCGGGCGGCGGCGTTGTCGACGCACCCAACAAGCAGGCGGAGATCGCTGGACGAATCGCCAAAGACACCGGCATGTAACTCTCGATCGTAGGGAAGGACCGAGTAGCCGACCTCACGCTCGTAGCGCCGAGCGAGTCGCCTGGCCAGCACTTCCGCCTTGAAATGGCCAACGTCTCGATGACCGAACGCCTGGCGCCCGACGTTGTGGGGCTCGACCCGATCCGGATCGACAAGATAGAGCCGCCCCGGTCGTCCGATCAGCAGGCGACAGATCGCCTCGGCAAGGAAGCCGCCGGTTCCCCCACATCCGACGAGTACGATAGTCGCTCGCCGCCCGCCGAGATCCGGTGCGGCCGGGTCGTCGTACGCGTCAATCACATACGGCATCGATCCCACACTCGTCGCCGGGTGACCCGCCAAAGCCGTCGTCAAACGGCCCGATGCGGCCGTCAAAGACGGCGTCCCATGGCAGAGGCATGAAGTGTCCGTAGGCGCCGACGCGGAGGGCGACCTCGGGACGGCCGGTGCCCACCCGACCGACCACGCCGTAGAGCCGCAATCCCTGTTCGTCGGCGTCGTCGGTTGGGCTGAAGTCGGCGGCGTGGGGTCCGTGCGAGTGGATCTCCAACACGGCGTCCGCAGGCGGACGATAGACGACGTGCGCTGGACCGGCGACCTGGCGTGGGACGGTCAGGCGGTATCCGACGCTCGGGTCGAACCGGACCGTCAGCAGCACCTCATGACCGCTCACGTAGCCGACGTGTGCCGCCCAGACGATGGCGTCCCAGATCCATCCGGGAATCCGACCGTGCTTCAATGTACATGACGGATACACGGGCGGAAGTCCGCGAACCTGGCATTGCGCGATCGGCACCCGCACCTCGAGATCCTCGTTGGCGGCGACGAGGTAGACGCCGTCGCCGGCCAGGAGGTAGTCGAATGCCAGCCCCTTCCGGAACGGCACGCCGTGGCGCGCCACCAGGTACTCCACGAGGGCTGGCGTCACTGGCCGATCCGCATGACGTCGGCGACCGTGCCGTGCGGGACGAGATCGTCGAGCGGGAACGATGCCTGCCCACGCAGCTCATCCCAGAGCCGCCCCACGTCATCGGGGTGGCGCCGCGATCGGCCACGACCGGTGCTCTCGACGGCCGAGAAGTAGCTCTCGAAAAACGCCTCCGGTACCTTGGAGGCGGCGGCCGGAAACGCATGCGACCCCGTGCAGACTCGTCCCGAATCGAACACGTTGAAGGCCGGACACCGGTACACGGCGCTGCTCAGATTCGATGGCCTCGCCTTCGCCGCGAACACGTATGGTGGTTGGCGGCCCGGCATGCAGACAAAGACGAGCCCCGGCATCGGCAGCCGTAGTCGGCGGGGCTTGGCGTCGTAGCGCTCGCGCAGCCGCACGGTCCAGACTTTCGGCTCCCGCCACACGGCGATGCGGACGCCGGCGGCCGTCCTTGCCCACCAGAGTGCCTCTCGGGGGAGCAGTCCCGTATCGAGGTCGAGCTCCGATGCCAGGGCGTGGGCGACGTCAAGGACCGAGACCAGCCGCGTCCGGGTAACAGATTCGGCGTAGTCGTGCATGACGACCGACTCGTCGTGGAAGTCGAGCCGCAGGCGGAGCGGATCCTCCTCCAGCTCCAGGTCAACCGGCAGCACCGATCGGTAGGGGGAGGGCATCGGGGTCGTCGGGCCGGACGGCGACGACCCCTTCCGGGGTGATCTCGAAGGCATAGCACCTCCGCTCGTACAGGTACGCGAGGTGGTGGTCCCGCTCCAGCACGGCGTCGAGAAGCCGTGCAAAGCGCGTCGGCGGATCGGCCTCGAGCCAGGCGGTCAGCGCCGTGATCCGGTCGAGGATCTCCTCGGCCCGTCGCCACTGCTCGGCCAGAATCTGGACGTTCTCTCGTGTCCACTCGACGTCCACGTCGTGTTCGTCGTCGGCGTCGAGGAAGATCGTCTGCGTCTGGCCCCACTGCCAGTCGGCGAATTCGGCAGCCGCGGCGTACGGCGTGCCGTCGAGCCTGGCGTGCAGGTCGGTCGGCGACAGGCCGCCTTCGGGGATCGCACTCAGCAGCTCGCGCCGCACGTGTTGCTCGGCGGCGTCGAGGAGCGCCAGGCGGGCGCCGTCGTCGTAGGCCGGTGCGCAGAGCGTGGCGATCAGCAGCTCGCCGGCTTGGAGGTCGAAGTCATGCCAGCGCTCATACCCGAATCCGTTTCGGACGAAGGGGACTCCCCCGACGACCTGATCGTACTCCTCCACCTCATAGACCGGGAACAACTCGGTGCCGACCTTGTCCAGGAAGGCAGCCACTCGTGCGTGCTCGCGTCGCTCGCCGGGATGACTGGCTGCCATGATCTCGGCCACCGCGTCGGGGAACACCTCCTCCACGATGCGCCGAAAGGCGAGTTGGGCCGCGTGACCGACGAGCAGGGCCGCGACGGACGTCGGCATCGCCGGCGCCCGCCGCAGCGACTGCCCAAGCGCAATCGGGCGGACGATCAACGTTGAGGGATGCGACGGAGCGCCTCGACGCCCGAGCGGGTGGCACGAGCGTACGTCTCGGCCTCGGCGATCGCCAGGTTGACCTCGGGCTGGAGGGCCGCCGTTGCCTCGGCGTCGAGCTCGCCGTCGGCGTCCATGAGCCGCGCGGCGAGATCGAAGACTGCCAATCGCTTCGCGGGGACGCGGCGGAGGATCGTCACGATGTCGACCTCGTCGGCGCCCTTGGTGCCGATGCGCCTGGTGAAGGTGTAGCGCACCTCGTCGTCGCCGCGCCGCTCTTCGCGGGTCTCGGCGTTGGTCAACTCGGGAAAGAAGTCGCTGAGCTGCCTGCGCACATCCTCGACCGAGAGCCCTGAGTCAGGGTCCGGGAACTCGCGGCCATCGTAGACGAAGATTCGTGTCATGCTATGCCTCCGTCACCCTCAACCGAACAACGTGAGCTGACCGGCACCCGGCCGCCTCGGTGCTTCGACGGCCTCGGTCGCCGCCGACGGTGCGACATCTGACTCAGCCCGCTCGGATGGTGGCTCTTGATCGAGTGGCACACTGCTTCGAGGTGGTGTGGTCGCGGGAGGCCGGCGGTTGGCGGCCGAGCGACGCGGCGACACCGTCGACGTTGCTGGATTGCGGGGCCGGATCTGCCAGCGTGCCTCAGCCTCATCCAACAAGGCCGGCACCAGTTCGAGGGCGTCCGGCAGTCCCGTCACCATCGCCGTGCGGAGGATCGGGTCGCAGCCGTCCGAGCCGACCGCGAGTGATGCGCGATACTGCCCGTGATCGGACAGTGCGAGGGTCACGACCAGCTTCAGCGTCCGGCGAGCTGCCTCGGTGACATCGGCAACCGTCGGGGCCGGCGTCGACTCTGTCGAAGGAGTTTCCGCACCGGGCAATGCATCGCCCGAGGCGGCCGGGGGCGTGCAGCCGCAAGCATCCGCCGTGTCGGACCGACTCGCCGGCACGAGGTTCAGCATCTCATGCTCCATCACGTGACTCCCAGGGCGCTCGCCGGTGGCCGGCCGATCAGCCGGCCACCGGCTGACCACCGGCTGGCCATCTCAGGCAGCCTCGGCCGGACGCTGGACCAGCGCCGGTAGGTGGAGCGGCATGGTCAGAACGAGGTCGGAGGAGCCTCCCCATCCGACCTCGCGGAACACGACCGGCGACTGCGGGCTCGACCATGCGAGCTCGAGTTGGGGACCGTCGATCGTGTCGAGGAGGTCGACGAGTAGGCGACTGTTCAGAGCGACGCTCTGCGGCTCGCCCTCGACGGTCGCGGCGATCTCGCCCTCGGCCTCGCCCGTCTCGTCGCCGCGTGCCAGGAGCCGCAGGCCGCCCGGCCGAGCCTCGAAGACGACGGGCCGGACCTGGCCGTCCTTGCCGAACAGCCCGGCGACGCGCACGGCCTGGCGGAAGCCCGCCGTCTGGACGACGACACGCGTGCTCGCCTCGCGCGGGATGACGCGCTCGATGTCGGGGAATCGCCCGTCGACGAGCCGACTGAACAGCGCGGTGCCACCGGCCACCAGATGCACGCCGCCGCCGTCGGGGGTCACGATCAGCCGTGCCGAGTCGGCGTCGACCAGCAGCCGCCCGAGCTCCGCGACCGCGCGCGCGGGCACCAGGAGATGCCGTTCGGCCCCGACGACACCCGCGAGCACCGCCCGTGCGAGGCGGAAGCCATCGGCGGCAGCCAGGGTCAGCCCCCGCTCGCCCAGCTCGAACAGGACCGCCGCCAGGATCGGTCGGCTGTCGTCGCGAGCGGCAGCGAACGCGACCCGCTCGATGGCCCGTCGGAGCTGGTCGGCATCGATATCCAGGGCCGTGGACTGGTCGGCGGGGGGCAGCACCGGGAAGTCGTCGGGATTCGCCGTCGAAAGGCCGGCCTCGAAACGGCCGCAGGTCGCGCGCAGGCGTTTGCCCTGGCCGTCGAGGACCAGGCGCAGCGGTTCGGATGGAAGCTGGGCGACGTATTCGGCCAGCAGGCGGGCCGGAGCGGCGGCGCGGCCGGAACGGGCCACATCGGCCGGCACCGTGGTGACGAGGCCGATCTCCCCGTCGGCTGCGGCCAGGGTCAGCGAACCGCCATCCGCCGCGAGCAGGACATTCTGCAGGATTGGGAGCGGTGCCCTGGTCGAGAGCGCTCGGCAGGCGAGCCGCAAGGCACGGCTCAGGTTGGACTGGTCGACCACGATCTCCATAGGCAAAGGTCCAAGGATTCTGAACGGTGGACGCCCACGCTCACGTGGGCGTCGTCGCTGTGTCACGAGTCACCCGAGTTACGGGCGCCTCGGCGGCAAGGGTGGGGGACCACTCATCGACTGGGACGGCGCTACGCGGCTCGTGTCATTGGACCGTCGGTGGACTTCGGATACGGCAGGCTCGGCAGCGCGATCACGACGGCTCGCCGCGACGCGCGATCGCCGAGGCGGAACAGGTAGCGGTGGTTCCCAGCATGACGGAGGCGCCGGACACCGGCGGCGGCCAAGGCGTGAGGAAGCCATTCGGCCGGCGGTGCTCCGTGCCGAGGCGGTGCGCCGAAGCGGCGCAGGCGCTGCTCCACGTAGTCATGCCCGACGTCGAGCGTGCGGAGCTTCGAAAGCGCCCGTTCGTTGAGCACCCTGCCATCGGGCAGCACCAGGATGGTTCGCGCGGCGCCACGGCCGGCGTAGGTGGCGTTCGTCGACTGGTACACGATGCCGACATGTCCGGGAAAGACGAGCTCGCCGGTTGAGTCGCGTCGCGCGACCGGGTCGGAGAAGCTGACGACGCCGCGAACGCCCTCGCGACCGGCCAGCCGGAACACCCGCCCGAGGAACCAGCTCTCTCCGTTCGCGGCCACACGATCCGCCAGCACCAGCCGCCCGAGCTCGAGCGACTCGTGGAACGGCACCAGGTCCGGGAATGGCCGAGTCAAGACCTCCCTGCGGACGGGTACGCTCAGGACGGCCACGCCGAGCAGGGCTCCGCGCCGATCCCAGAGCCCGTATCGGAGCCGGCTGGCAACGTACGTCCGAGCGTAGTGGTGCCGCTCAACGTACGCCTTGGCCGTCCGATCGGCGATCGGACCGACCTCGTACTGCGTCGCATCGAATCCGCCTTCCGACCGGTGCCGCCAACGGGGACGACCGTCTCGCCAGCGCTGACACCAATCGCTGGACGGCGACACTTCCGCAGGCGCGAGGTCAAGCGACAGTTGCCGAGGGTAGGGCGTCATCGCCGGCCTCGCCGAGGTCACCGGGCGTGAAGAGGTCGAGCTGGGCCGACTCAAGGCGTCTCCGCAGCTCCAGGCGAGCGTCCAGGTCTTCCATGTCGGTGGGAACGAGCTCCGGCCCCGGGAAGGTCCAGAGTCCCACGTAGGCCGAGAGTAACGAGCGCAGGTTGCAGCTCATCAGGTCCAGGAGGGGGAAGAAGCTTCGGGCACCGGTCCGCGTCAGGCGGATCGTCTTGATGAGGCCGTCCTCGAGCACGGCCAGCACTTCCGCCCGCGCGTCATGGATCCACCAGCTGCCGTCCACCCAGACGCGGTCGAGCAGACCGGCGCGGCCGAGGCCGTTCACCACGACCGGGTTCGCCTGTCCCAATCCCCAGAACTGCGTATCGGGGAAGGCACGGCAGAGGATCTGGAGGTAGAGGTGGCGTTCGAGCCGCCGGCAAGGGCTCTGGTTCAGTCCGCCGATGGCGACGAGCGGCGCGCGGTCGCAGTAGATGCGCAGCACCGGGTCACGCGCGGCGAGCGCGGCGTTCGTCTCCACGGACAGGCCGTTCGCCCACGAAGGCATGGCCTGCCAGACCGGTATCGTGACGTCCCGGTAGCCGTCGCGACACATCTGCTCGTAGCCACGGCGGCTCGCCGCCTGGTCGCCCACCGTATCCTTCGCCATCGCACCGTCCGGACGCACCAGGTCGATCGTCTCGCAATAGCGGGCGTAGCTGCTCCAGGATGGGGCGCCGCCCGTGAACTCGCGGTAGGCGGCGCTGTCCAGGAAGATCGGCAGGCGACGCGTCTCCGGGGAGCAGACCGCAGCGAACCCCGGCCGGTAGCGCATCCGACCGGTCACGCGGCCGGGACACGCGAGATACGTGTAGTCGAGGAAGAGGCACGCTCGCTCCGATGCGCGGAGCGCGGCCTGGTCGCCCAGGCGGGCCTTGCTGATGGAAGCGCCCGGCTCAAAAGTGCGCTCGAGGTGGGGCCGTAGCGTGCTGCCCCAGTTGCCGGCGATGCCAACCAGCGGATCGGCGGCTCGCATCAGCGGGCGAGTGTTGACGCCGGCGATGCCAACGGCGGCGGGCCGAGAGCTGAGAGGCCGCGGAGTTTCGGGAGCGGTACGGCTCGGCGCTGTTCGGTCGATGCCCAAAGGCAGTCTCCCCTGAGTGAGAGCATGGTAGGCGCGGGTTGGGTTCCCGCGCCTCGGCAATCGTCCATTGGGACCCTACTGCAGGCGCGGCGCCCCATGATCGGTCGCCAGCGGTGCGCAGTTTGTCGAACCGTGGGCCGGTGGGGACTTCAGGTCGAGCACGCGCTGGTTGGCGCTGCCCGTCCATGGGCCGGCACCTTCGGCGAGGGCGGCCACGTACGGCCCGTCGATGAGCATATCGATCTCGTCCATCACGGCACGGATGGCTGGCTGCCATTCGGCCTGCCGGCGGAGGGCCTCGTAGGTGTACCCGCTGTAGCAGAGGATGTGACGACAGCCACCCGAGCGGAGGGCAACGACAAGGGCGAGCAACCCGTCCGGCTGCGCGAACGGCTCGCCTCCGAGCAACGTCACCCCGTCCCGAGGGTGACCGGAGTCGAGCAGCTCAATGGCGAGACGGTCCACCGGCACGACAACGCCGCCGTTCGGATCCCAGGTCTCCGGCGTGATGCAGCCAACGCATCGAACCGGGCAGCCCTGAAGCTTGACGACTGTTCGTCTCCCAGGTCCCTCGATGAGGCTCCCGTGCCACAGTCCGGCGATGCGTACGCAGTCGGTGCTGACCAATTCACTCGCCGAGGCCGGCTCTGGAAGTCGTACGTCGGCCGGCGCAGCACAGGCGATTGTCTGGGAAGGACCGAGCAGTCCTTCCAGCGCATCGGTCAGGTGACGCGGGAGACGATCCGGTCCCTCGACGAGGAGGTCGCCGGTCGTCGCGTCGACGAGGATCAGGAGTTCGCGCGCCATCCGGTTCAGGTCCCCTGCCCAGGCCGAATCTGTCGCTGGATCCGGGGACGGACGAAGTATTCGGGGGTGGTCTGCTCGCTCGCGGGCGCACCGAGGAGCTCCCTGGTGAGCTTCGCCACGTCCTCGCAGGCCGGCCCGGCGACGCCCTTCACCTGGATGGTGAGGTCGCCGGTCGCCGCGTCGATGGTGAACTCGATCTCCGGCATGACTCCTCCTAATACCGGACGCGGATCTTGACCACGCCGCCCTCGACGGTGCGATGCGCCGTGCCGTGCAGCCGTCGCCGGACCTCTTCGACGACGGCCTCGCCGTAGGCCGTGCGGAGTCTGGTCAGGAACTGACCGGCGAGCAGCATGCGCTCGTCGTACTCCGAGATCACCGGGACGTAGCCCGAGGGAGTCCGGGCGAAGCCCAGGTCGTTCGAGGCGTGGCCGATGAGCTGGCGGCGGACGACGATCTCGGCCGTTTCCGGGCGACGGTCGCCCTGATATCCGTACAGCGGGAGCCGATCGCCCTCTTCGACGTCGGCGAAGCCGATCTCGGCAAGTGCGGCAAGGAGCAGCCGCCGGTCCTTGAAGTGGATCTCGGGGAAGGTCAGATACTTGGACATCCTGGGTTGCCTCCGAAGGAGCCCGATCTGGTGGTTGCCGGGCCACAAATGACCCGGACGGCAGCAGGGGTGGCCCGGATGCGGGCCACCCAGGAGCCGCTCGGTGAGCGGCGTCAGAACTCCATCAGGCGGTCGCCGGCGGTCGGCTGTCCCTGCACGGCGTCGATCGCCAGATGCTCGCGTGCCCAGCGCCGGAGCTCCTCGATCTCCTCGCGCTTGACCTCCGACGTCGGGCGGATCGATCGGGCGCGACGGAGTAGGTCGGAGGTGGTTACCTCACGCGGACCGTCCATGAAGGCGTCAAGGAGGCCCAGCTTGACGATCGCCTCGATCTCGGCGCCCGAGAAGCCATCCGAGCTTCGAGCTAGCTGCTCCAAATCGAAGGAGAGCGGGTCTCGGCCGCGCTTGCTCAGATGGACTTTGAAGATCTCCGCGCGGTCTTCCACGGTGGGCAGATCGACGAAGACGACCTGACCGAACCGGCCCTGCCTGATCTGCTCGGGCGCGAGCTGGCGGACGTCGTTCGCCGTGCCGACGACGAACACATCCTGCTGCTCCTGCATCCAGTTGAGGAGGTGGGCGATCGTTCGGGCCGTCTCGCCACCATCGCTCCGGTTCGACGATTGGAGCCCGCCGACCGCCTTCTCGAACTCGGAAATGCCCAGGATTCCTTTGAGCGTGGTGGCGATCGCCAGGGCCCGCTTGATGCTCATTGCAGCAGAACCGATCACGCCGCCGCCCTCTCCCATCACGGCCCCGAAGTCGAGGTCGAGCAGCGGACGGCCAAGGATCGACGCGGCGATGCGCTTGACCAAATCCTTGCCCGTTCCTGGTAGGCCCACGAGCAGCAGGCCTTTCATCGGTTCGACGCCGAACTCCCGCGCCGCGGGAGTGAAGGTGACCGCCGCTTCCTGCAGCAGGCCTCGCAGGTTCGCGTAGCCGCCGAGGTGATCGGCCGGCTCCGGATGGCTGTAGGAGAGGGCGCCGCCGTGCCGGATGACGCTCCGCTTCTCGTCGAGGATCAGCGGCAAGGCTTCCGGGCCGATCCCACGGTAGGTGATCGCCGCCTTGGCGAGGGCGTTCTCGATCTCGGTCTCGGTCAGCCCGAGGAGGGCCTGGCCCAGTTGCTCTTGCGTATGCCCGTCGACGCTCAGCGTGACGTCGGGGTTCTCTCGGAGCCGGTCCAGGTGCAGGTGGAGGATGCGATCCACCTCGCCCTCGTCGGGCAGCGGCAGGTCGACGGCTTTGACCTCCTTTTCGAGCGCGGGGATCTCGGGGAAGCTCGGCCCGACGAAGAGCACCGTGACCGGTCGTGACTTGATCGTCCAGGCCAGCTCGCGAAGGCGTCGAACCAGCAACGGCTCCTCCTGGCCGAACGGCGCCAGGTACGGCCCGAAGTCGCAGAGGACGTAGAGGCCACGTTCCGCCTCAGCAATGTGCTCCAGGATCGACAGCGGGTCTTCGGTGCTCGGGAAGATCCGTTCGCTGGCGCCGATCCCGGGGCCGGACAGTTGGCGGAGCCCGCTGGTCCGACTCCAGGTGTACAGGCCCTTGGGAGCATGCCGCTCGAGGTGGGCGACCGCGGCCATCAGACGGCGGAAGCGCTGCTCCTCGAAGGTGCTGACGGCGATGAGCGGGTAGCGAGCGCGGATCAGCACGTCGAGCTCGCGAACCAGCGCCTCGACGGACGGTGTGTCGAGCATGGATCTGCCTCCCATGATCGACGACGGCAGGGTCGCCAACGTGGCGGCCCTGCCGTCGAGTCGTATCCCGCTACAGCTCGAGCGCCACCATCCGGTGCGGTTCGGCCAGCGCGCGGGCGTCGGCGTAGCACAGCTCGACGATGTCGCCGAGGACCTGGTCGATCGGGCCGGGATCGCGTTTGCGCTTTCCCGACGGGCGGCCGGCGAGATGTTCCAGCTCGGTCAGAAGCACCTCCAACTGCTGGTCGGACTGCCAGTTCATCAGGCGGAACCAGCGGGTCAGCTCGCGTGCCCGCCGCACCGATCGGCCGGGCAGGGATCCGTGCTTCCGAAGGGATGCTCTGATCGCGGTGGCCGCCTCGAACACGGCCGCGTGGAGCTGTTGGGCGCCCTCCTCGATCGGGCTCAGGGCGTCCCGCAGGCGCTCCTTCGCCGCCTCCAGCTTCAAGGCCCGCAGGCGCTCCTTGATCTCGGCTTCCCGTCGGCGCTCCTCTTCCTCGGCCTGGAGTCGCCGTCGGATGCGCTCCTCTTCGGCCCACAGCTCCTTTTGGACGAGCCGTTCGCGCGCCCGTTGCTGCTGCCGTTCAGCGAGGACGGCTTCCTCAAGTAGCTCGATTCGTGCGCGCTCCTCGCGGGCCCGCCGCTGCTCGGCGACCATCTCGCTGCCCAGGAGCACGACGCCGACCCGGTAGCGCAGGGTCAGCTTTTCTCGCAGGTCATCCGGGCTGGGCACGGCGGCGTCGATGCCCCGGGCGATGACGTCGCGGTAGCCCTCGGGGACGACGTGCCCGGTGGCGATCAGTCGACGGGCCGAGTCGTCTGCCAGCCGCAGGATGGTCTCGATAACCTCTTCGCGGACCGCCTCGTACTGATCGAGGACGTCCGTCCTCGCAGCTTCGAGGGCTTGCTGCGCGGCTCGGAAGTCGCGCTCGAACGCCTCGAAGGCCGACCACGGCACCCAGCGATACGCGGGTGTCTCGAAGAGCGTCTCGGTCAGCGTGAACCGGTACGAGTACTTGTGTAGGGCCGCGTGTGCGCGGGCGGCCGGGCGGAGAAGGGGAAGACGGTAGCGATCCGGCAGGAGCCCGCAGCGCGGCGGCCGGAAGGCGAGGTTTGTGCCGCGCGGCAGGCTGACTCCGAGCGCGTGCCACTCCAGTCGCCGATCGAGCAGCCCGAATCCGCTGGCGTCGACGTTCACGAAGACGCCCTCCTCCTCCAGCGCGGAGAGGTCGAAGGGCAGGCGCTCGATCTCGGCGGTCTCGACGCCGGTTCGTCCGGCGGCGCGCTCGGCGCGGGCTTCGACGCCGTCGTTGGGCGCGTCGGCCGGCACCACGTCAGTTGTAGCGATGTCGAGCATCGGCTACCTCCGTCTTCGGGGCAGGAAGGGCGGATCGACGACACTCGATCCGCCCGTTCCCTCACGAATCCGTTCGCGCGGCAGGGCTGTACAAGCCGAGCTCGCGCAGGCTGACGTGTCCGGATCGGCCTATCACCAGGTGGTCGAGGAGCTCGACGCCGAGAAGATCGCCGGCTCGGGCGGCCTCCTCGGTCAGTCGGACGTCCTCCGGTGAGGGTGTCGGATCGCCGCTCGGGTGGTTGTGGACCAGGACGACGGCTGCCGCGCCTTGCGCGACCGCTTCGCGGAAGCAATCGCCCAGGCGTACGACCGTCGAGTTGAGCCCACCCTGATACACCAGCGAGGTCGCGATCACCCGGTTACGGCTGTCCAGGAGGACGACACGGAGCTGCTCCTGAGCGAGGCCGGACAGCTCGGCCCCCAGGTAGGCTGCCACGTCAGACGGACTACGGACCGTCAGGCCGTCCAGGGGTGCTGCGAGGCCACTGACCTCATACCGCCCCGCCAGGTCGGCAAGCAGACGGAGATTCTCCCGCACGAGGTGGAGAAGCGTGGCGGCGTCCGGCGGCAGCAGGCTGATCTGCCGGGAGTCGGTCGTGGTGCTCACGCCGGCCCGCTGCGGT
This sequence comes from Chloroflexota bacterium, assembly GCA_046328125.1. Lineage (GTDB taxonomy): Bacteria > Chloroflexota > UBA6077 > UBA6077 > JACCZL01 > JADZEM01. The sequence goes on along the minus strand of JAXLXF010000006.1, from coordinate 129,277 downwards.
CCGGGGCCACCGTCTCCCAGACGACCGGCTCGTGGAAGCGATCGCAGAGCCGGCGATTGAGACGATCGCGGAACTCGTGCGCGTGGGTGTCGTTCGCGTCGGCGTAGAGGTCGCTCACGCGGCGGGCCAGGTCGTCAAAGGAGGCCCGGTCGTAGAACTGGCCGGCGTAGGCAGCGAAGGTCAGGGCGAGCTGCGAAGGGCTCTTGGTCCGAACGGCCAGCCGCAGCCGCCACTCGGGCGAGACGGTCTCGTGAAGAATGGGCATCGTCATCCTCGAGACGACCAGGAGCCAGGTCCGTGGATGGACCTGGCTCCCCGTCGTCTGGTGGACGCGACTCACGCCGCTCGTGGGATGCGCGGACGCGGAGGCGGGCCGGCAAGCCGGCGGTACACGGTCAGCAGCCGCAGCCGCGGCGACGTCGGGCTGGCGATGACCAGGAGCTCACGGACGTACCCGTCGGCCACGTGGAGCCTCGGGAGCGAGAGCAGAAAGAGCAGCTGGCCACGGAGCGAACGCAACCTGAATGTGGGCATCGGACTAGAAGGGAACGTCGTCCTCTGGTCCATCGTCGTCGGCTGATGCCTCAGGGCCGGCGGCTGACTCGTGCTGCGGATCGGATGGGTCCGTGGAAGGTCGGCGATCGAGCAAGATGATCTCGGTCGCCGTCACCTCGGCTGCGCGCCGCGTCTGACCGTCGCGCCCCTCCCACGTTCGGTAGGAGAGCCGTCCGGCGACGAAGACGAGCCGCCCCTTCGCCAGATGCTGGCCGGCAAACTCGGCGAGCTTGTCCCAGCAGACGATCTGGTGCCAGTCGGTACCCGTCTCGGTCCCGGACCTGGAAGGCCGGTCGGTCGCCAGGCTGATCCGGGTGACCGCCAGGCCGGCGGTGGTGAAGCGCATGTTGGGATCCTGGCCGAGCCGACCAATCAGCTCGACGCGGTTGAGGCTGTACGGCATGTCATGCCTCCGCTCACGCCACACGTCGAATCCCGGCCTCGATCGCACCGGGCGGAGGAGCCTCGCCTGAAGCGAGTCGGTGGGACGTGGCGACGACCAGATGGGGTGTTGTTCGTCGCCGAGAGGTGTTCGTCTGACGAGCATCACGCCGCTGACGCTTGCGTGGCCAGACTGATCATCCGATGGAAGCGTGCTGCTCCATCGGGATGGGTCGCGAGGTCGGCGACGTCCTTGACCCCATCCAGCAAGACCTGAACGGCGACAGGGCCGAGGGCCTGGAGCAAGCGTCCCGTCGCTTCGAGGCCGGCGGGATCGGCGTCCAGGACGAGGTGGACCCGCCGGAACCTCCGCAACGCCTGCATCGTCTCGGGACGCACGTGCGTCCCGAGGAGCGCAACCGAAGGCACTCGCCATTGCTGCAAAGTCAGCCAGTCGAATGCCCCTTCGACTACACAGACGGACCACTCGCGAGACGCGGAGTCCCAACCGAGGAGTCTCCGCGGGCCGGGCTGTCCCAGGTACTTCGGCCCTGCGCCGTCGCCCACCTCGCGGCCAATGAGCCAGACCGGTCGTCCGCCCCTGATCTCCGGGATCACGATGCGACCGGCCATCAGCTCGTTGCCGGTGCCGAGAAGGAGACCTGTCCGCCGGCCCGACTGAATCGGCACGCCTCGCCAACGCAGGTAGGCGGCAAGCTCGTCCCCGGCCGCGTAGCCGACCCGACACCGCTTCAGTGTCTCTCGCTCCAGGCCTCGTCGTTCGACATAGGCCAAAGCATGTGCATCGGTGAGCAGGCGGTTGTGGTACAGCTCCACGGCGGCCGCCAGACAGTCCCACTCGTCGGGCCCCCACGGTGCCGGCCGAGGTCGCCGTCGCCGCATTTGGAGTGAAGGAGGCTTGCGCTCGACTGGCGAGGGATCGGTGCCGGTCAGGCGGCCGACCGCCTCCCGAAAGGTGATGCCCTCAATCCGCTCGACGAAGGTGATCGCGTCCCCGCCGACCCCGCAGCGGAAGCAGTAGAAGGAATCGGTGGCCGGATACACGTAGAGGTTCGGTCGACCGCCGTCGTCGTGGAACGGACAGCGCCCGACCGCGGTGCGCCCGCGCGGGCGGAGGTCGATGCCGTATCTGGCGACGACATCGACGATCGGTCGCCTCTGCTTCAACTCGGCGGTGTCGATGCGACGGAGTGCCGACATCAGCGTCCGGGGCGCGGCAGCTCAAGCCGCCCGGGCCAGCAGTTCGGGCGGGAGATCGCGCAGGAAGCGGGACGCGGCCCGAGGCTCGATGTGTTCGCCACGTCGGCGCTGACGACAGCAGGTGAGGTAGAGACGCTCGCGCGGCCTGGTGACGGCCACGTAGGCGACTCGGAGCTCCTCGTCAATGCCGGCCTCGTCGATCACCTCGACCTCATTGGCTGATGATCCGGTGGTCGCCCGCGCGTGAGGTATGAGCCCCTCTTCAACCCCGACGACGAAGACGACCGACCACTCTCCGCCCTTCGCACGATGGATCGTCGTCAGCAGAACGCGATCCGTGTCATCGGCAGGTGAAGTTGCCTCCTCCCCGAGCTGGAGCTCGACCAGCCAGTCGGCAGGGCTGCCATCTGCGCGTTCCGCAAGCCGACGCAGGTCGGTCAGTCCCTTCAGGCGTGACGGGCCGTCGGGCCGGCTGGCCACCCAGGCGTGATATCCGGTCCGCTCAAGCATCAGGTCGAGCAGGCGGGCCGGCGCAAGGCGTCCCGTCTGCTCGTGGAGGAAGCTAATGAGGTCCTTGAACTTCACGGCACGCTCGAAGCTGGCGGCGCCATAGAGACGTGCCCGCGCGGGCAGCGCATCCGTCGTGCACGGCCGCTCGCGCAGCGACTCGGCCAGGCGACCGAGCGAACGAGGCGGAGCGTTCACCACCCGAGTGAGGGCCGCGACGTCGCCGGGGTTGACCGACAGCCGCAGGTAGGCGATCGCGTCGCGCACTTCCCTCCGCGTGAACAGGTCTCCACCTCCCCGGACCCAGTACGGCAGGCGTCGCTCTCGGAAGGCGACGATCAGCTCTTCGGCCTGCCAGTTCGTGCGGAAGAGCACCGCGACGTCGGCCAGACTGCCGATGGCTCCCGCGCTCGCCAGGCGCGCGATCTCGGTCGCGACGTAGTCTGCCTCTTGCCGTTCGTCGCCGGCGACAGACAGGATGGCTCTGACGCCCGGCGGATTCTCGGTCCAGAGCGGGGGATACGAGCCGAGACGCTCGGCGAGGAAGTTCGCCAGCCCGACGATGCGCTCCGTGGAGCGGTAGTTCTGATCGAGCGACAGGAGCTGGGTCCCGGGGAAGTCGTCCACCAACCGATGCAGATAGCGGACGTCGGCTCCACGCCAGCCGTAGAGTGCTTGCCGCGGGTCGCCGACCGCGACCAGGTTGTGGTGCTGCTCGGCAATCTGTCGCAAGAGCTCGTACTGGGAACCACAGACGTCCTGGAACTCGTCGACCAGGACGTGTCGGTAGGCGTCCTGGCAGAGGCGGAGGGCCGCTGGATGCTCGTGGAATAGCCGAAGCGGGAGCGACAGCATCGCCGGGTAATCGACCGCGCATCGTCGCCGCAGGAGATCTTCGTATTCGCGCACGAGGCGGCCGAGTGGCTCGTCCCTGACCGCCGGGTCGATGGCGAGCCGAAGATGGTTGACGTCGGCCACCCAGGTCGCAATCGGACGGTCGTCCACGGTGACGCCTTGTCGGCCGGCCGCTTCCAGTAACAGCGCGCGAGCATCGCCATCGCCGTAGACCGTCGGCGGATCGATCCCGAAGCCCAGCTCCTCGGACCACTGGCGGACGATGCGCAGCCCGAATGCGTGAAAGGTCATCACGTCCACCGATAGTCCAGGTTCGCCCAGCAAGCCGTGGAGGCGGGTCCGCAGCTCGCGAGCAGCCTTGGTCGCAAACGTGAGGGCAAGGATGCTCGTCGGCGGCACCTGGCGCGACAGGATCAGGAAGGCGATCCGAGCGGCGAGGACCGTCGTCTTTCCCGAGCCGGGGCCGGCCACGATCAGCGCCGGCCCGTCCGGTGCGAGCACCGCCCGGCGTTGCTCGGGGCCGAGTCGTGAGAGATCGAGCACGCGCTACTCGGCATCGTCGGCCAGCTCGAGCCAGCGGAGGTAGAAAGCAGCGTCACGGACCCGCCAGCACGCTTCGGCGAGGGCGTCCGGAAGGAGGCTGCCGATCAGGGCCAGGTCGCCCGCGGCGTCGGTGCCGTAGCAGACAAGGAGCTCGGATGGGGTCGGCTGGCGACGCAGCCCGGACAGGACGGCGTGCGTGGCCGCGCCGACCAGGCAATTTCCGCCAGCCTCGGACACCAGCTGGGTGTGGCTCCGCAGCCACAGGCTGACGGTCGCACGATCGTAGGGCTTGAGGTAGTCCATGCGTGTGCCCTCCCGGGCCATGCAAGGTTCGAGGGCCCGAACGATCGTGGTCCGTGGCGCGTGCCGCCGAAGTCACAATCGTTCGGGCCTGCCGGGATCAGCGAAGCGGGCGAGCGCGCCGCACTTGCCGTTCGCCGACCACCGTGCCGACCGTCCAGGCCGGCCCCATGCCGAGAGCGGTGACGACGACGTACTCGCCAAGACCGGCATCGCGGGCGACGATGGCGCCACGGCCCGGATCCGGCGCGTAGCGGAGCGGCTCGGCGATGCCGCGTTCGCGGCAGAGGCGGGACGCGGCCCGGGCCCACTCGCCGAACACCTGGGCGGCGAGCGAGCTCGGCAAGCCGTCGACGTCGACGGCCTCCAGGCGGGCGACGGCTTCGGCGGGCGTTCGACGGAGGTCGCGGCGGACCGCCCACAGCGCCTCGTCGGCGGCAATACTCTTGACAGCCATCTCACGCTGCGCGATCATGGTGATGAGAGAAGCTGCGTCAGCGTTGTCGGGATCTTCGGTGCAAACGAGACCCGCCAATGCCCTGGCTTCCTCGATTCGCCCCGACTGAAGCGCTTCCGACGCTTCGGCGAGGGCTCCGGAGAGTCGCCCGGCCCGCTCGGCCTCGGCGGCTCTCGCTGCTTCTACCTCCTCTTGTCGCCGACGCTCGGCGAGCAGGCGCTCCAGGTCGAGCTCGGCGGCGAGTTGCTCCAGCTCTGCCCGCCGTTCAGTCGCGAGTCGATCTGCGACGGCTGCGGATCGTTCCGTGAGGGTGACGACGCGCTCCGCCGCAACTTTCGCTTCCGTGGCGAACGCTTCGGCGAACAGATGAGCAGCACGGTCGTGTAGCTGACAAGCCTGTGACTGGACCAGCTCGGCCTGGTGCAGCGTCGCCGCGACGGCGTCGTACCGCTCCAGGTCGCGAAGGGCCACGGCCCGTGTCTCTTCATCGTGGCGAGCGACGGCGGCGAGCGTCGCACTCGCGGCTTCGAGCTCGGCCAGCAGGTCGGTCAGGTCGATCGGCGCCTTGGACTGGGCGGCAGGCTCGATCACATCGTCCGGGATGCACTCCTGGGGCGGCTGTGCGTCGCCAGGGTCGTCCGGACCGGGCGGAAGGTCATCGAGGTTCAGGAGCCGCGGCAGGTCCGCGAAGCTCTTGACGACAGTCGTCAGTGCCATGAGTCGGATCCTCCGTGAATGCCGTGAATGCGATCAGGCGGCGCGGACGGCTCAGCTTGCCCGCGCTTCCTGCCTGGCGCCGCCCTCGCTCAATTTCTGGATCGGCCGGAGTGGATCGGGCCGCAGATGCTCGCTCTTATGCCGGCGAGCTGGCTCGAGCTCGATCGGGATGAGCACGCCGCCGGTGCCGGCCTGGTTGACCGCGAGCCCGATGCACTGCTCGGCCAGGACCGACAGCATCTCGTCGATCGCGAGGTCGCGGCCGTCCACCTGCAGGGCGAGCCGTATCAACGCGAGGTCGGCTCCATCCGGGCAGCGCGCCAGCTGGTAGCAGCCGGCCAGTTGCCGATCTGTGGTGATCACCTGCTGAACGAGTACGGCGATGCCTGTCGGAAACTGCGTCCCGAGCGCGCGACGCAGGCGGCGCAGGCCGGACTGCAGGTCCCGTTCGATGGCTCGGCGCCGCGACCGGTTCTTGACCAGGACCTCCATCGGAACCGGACGACGCCGGTCGAGATAGGAACGTGCGGCACGACGGAGCACCGACAGCGCTCCGAATGCGAACAGCCAGAGGCTGTGGCCGAAATGTGCGAGCTCCTCCATGGTGGGGGATCCCAAGCGTCACCTCCCGCTCGGCGAATGGCTGACGTCGGGAGTCGGGCAGGGCAGCTCCCGTGTCTCGTCGTCGACCGTACGATCGGTGCCTGAAGTCCTCATTGGCCCGAACTGCTCGCGGAGCACGCGGAGCGCGAGCGCGAGCCCCTCCTCGACGCCAGCTTGTGCGATACCGAGGTGATCAACCGCGCAGACGGGATCGCCCGCGACGGTCACCTCTACCGAGTCCACTCGGTCCAGGGCGGTCCTGGCCCCCCGGGCCAGGTCATCGACGGTGAGCACGTGTACCTCCTCCTCGGAGTCACGGTGTGACTCGATGGTTGATCTCACGACGGGAAACTCGATCCGTCCGGTGGCGCGCGGACCATGTCGTCCTCCCTTCTGCCGAAGGCATGAAGAAAGGCCCGGCTCGGATGAGCGGGGCCTTCAGTGTGGGGCTGGGATGTATGCACGACACGCTGCCGCAGCGGCGTTCCCGCTGGAGCAACGTGGCTCGTTTGAGCAGGAAAGTGCGGCCTGGTCCACTCCCCAATCAGAGGAGGAGATCAGGTGTTCGTGAGCAGCTGTCAGGTCGCGATGTCAGACTGCGTCAGGTGGCTTTCCGTACCGAGCCTTCGGTCCGATGGACCTGACCGAGGCGGTGACAACCTCCTTCCTCACGATCACGATGTCAAGGTTGAAGCGCGCACGCTCCGTCGCGTCCGCGTGTGTGCTTGGCTGTCGGTCCGTCACCTCCATGCGAGTTCTCCTCAAAGTGGCTCTGAGCGTCGGAACTGCCGGCCACTGCTGACCTTGCTCGTGTCCGACACGGCTGAGCCGAGCCGTTCGCCACTATTGAAGCCGAGCGGGAGAGCGAGCTCCCGGACCGGCGGCGCCGGTCACATCCCGTCGGGCTCGAGGGTGGGGCTACCCTCGTCGGCTTTGTGGGTCAAGCCGACCGAACCACATACAACGCTGTCAGCGTACGCGGGCCCGATTACGCGGCGAGCACGGGCCGGTTACATGACGAGCACACGGCAAGCATCTTGATGGCTCGTCAGGATCCGTCGGCGTGCTCACGGTGCACGGCCAAGTGCTGGCGGGCGTGCGCTCCGCGATGCCCAGCCACGCCGAGCCGATGCCTGGTGTTCCTCAGGTTCTATCTGTCATGACCCTGGGCGGCTCCCCGCGCCAGATCGACGCTTGAGTTACATCGGGCCCTGGTGACATCAACGAACAGGTGAATTCCAGAAGGAGACGATAGACTATCGTTACGGCAGCTCTAGTGTTGGAACCGCGCACGTTGCCAAGACTCGTCTTGGCCACTTCAGTGTAGATCTCATTCCGGACTTCAGGCTTCCGACTTGTGCTGACGCTGACTCCCGACATCATTCACGCCGATAAGCGTCACCCTGACGATGACGAGGGAGATGCACCACGATCGGCAAGGGCAATCCGAGCGAGTCGGTTCACAGCTTGGTAGGCAGTGAGTCTGTGCTCTAGACTGAGCCCGAGATGACTGCCCCAAAGACTTTCGGTCAACGTCTTCGCGAGCTGCGGCGTGCCAAGGGCCTTAGCTTGCGCGTGCTGGCCGACCTCGTCGGTGTGGACTTCACGTACCTCTCGAAGCTGGAGAACGACCGCATCCCGCCGCCCAGCGCCAAGACCATTGCCTCACTGGCAGAGCATCTGGAGGGCGATGCGGACGAGTTGTCCGTCCTGGCCGAGAAGATCCCGGCGGACCTCGTTGACGTGTTCCGCTCCAATCCGACCGCGATCAAGCTCTTTCGCTCAATCGCAGGTGACATCAAGGAACCAGGGGACTGGCAGCGCGTTCTAAATCAGCGCGAAGCAAGACGATCCGATGAGAGTTGACCTGTGGCTGATCGGTACTTTTCCGCGAAGGCGGTCGAAGACCTCGCCAGTCAGTTGCTCGCCGCATTTGAGCAGCGCCGCGGGCGACCGCTAACCCTACCCATCAGTGCAGAAGACATCGTTGACGACGCACTGACCGATGAACTGGGTACGCCGCTGTGGGAGCCGATCGACGAGCCGCCAGGACTGACCATCTTGGGTGGTCTCGCCCCCCAGGATCGCTTGATTGTCCTCAATGAGAGTCGCAAGTCGCTCCTGCTCAACACCGAGGGGCTGGCCAATACCACGGTCGCGCACGAGATCGGGCATTGGGTGCTCCATATCGACCAGACCCTAATCGACCATCCGACCTTGCCCGGCTTCAGGCGTGAACTGAAGTACACCTGTGCACGCGGCGATCAAACCTCGTGGGACGAGAGAAATGCCCACCGCTTCATGGGCTACCTGTTGATGCCACGGTGGCTCTTGCTGCCCCTTGCTGAGCAGGCAGACCTCACGTGCTGGCCCGGTCTGTACCGGCTTCGCGAGCAGGTGAACGTCACCATCACGGCGCTGAAGGTACGCCTGAGCGAATTGGGTCTGGTCTACATCGATCAGGACGGTACCTTCCACCGCTCCCGCGAAGAGGCCAAGGGCCAGCAAAGGCTCCTGTAGGCGCTGTGTCACAGTTGCGTCAAGGCACCAGATGTTGCGTTGACAGACTACTCAACATTCGGTTATGCTTCCCAACAGATGGCCATGACGGAGGTTGAGATGGCCGACCGACGCGCTGGACCACGGCAGGGGCCGTACGTGAAGAGCCCGAACGGGGGAACCCAGCCTCGGGCGAGGAACCAGGACGGCACGTGGCGGAGGAAGCGGTCTGACGCTTCGACGACACGACGGCCGAAGAAGTAGGGAGCACGAGTTGGCAAGCACCTACCGACGACGCAAGGGCAACGATACCTGGCATTTCTGCAGCAACTGCTCGAACTGGCCGACGAGCAACTACGACGAGCGGCCGACGACTCCGACCACCGGCGAGTACTGCAACGAGTGCCGGTCGAAGCGGTCCAGCGGCAACTGCCGTTAGCTTCCTCCGCTCGCTTGTCCTGAGGTAGCCCCGCCCGACATCAGTTGTGCGGGGCTACCTCATGTCCGTCAGGTTGCGTAGGACTGATGAAGCACGCACCAGTGAACAAGGTTCGTGCCTCGGTTGTCGGCTCAACCAAGGTTCTCGTCGAGACCGAGCTCGCGTAGCGCCGTCCGTGCTTCTTCGAGCTTTGCGTCACTGACTGTGGTGTCGGCTGGCAATTCGAAGCTGACGCGGACTCGCAGGCCAGGCGTGCTGGTGAACTTGGACAGCACCCGAGTGTAGAGGTTCATCCACTTCTGGGTCGGGACATCACTCTCCCAGCGAATCGGCAACGTCGAGGTTGGTGTGCCGAAAGGAGGCCGGTCATCGCCAGATTGACCGCCATCGTCCACTTCGCGGACCCGGCGTGCCTCGGGCTGAACGGCCTGCACGCTCACACGTGCCGTCGCCTCTTGCTCGCCGATGGCGACGGTGATCGAGGCAAGTCCGGCTTCACTCCCGGCGGTAAACGTTCCGCTGGGGGTGATGACTCCGCCTCTAGCTGACCAGAGCGCATCGTCAGTAGGGAACGGGCGGCCATGTTGATCGACGCCGGTGACCGCAAACGTCAACGTCTCGCCGGCTCGGATGTAGCCGCTCGACGGCTGGATCGAGATCTGAGCCAGACTTGGTTGCTCGACGTACTTGCGGGCCTCGTCGGCGGTGAGCAAGTACATCTCCTCGGAGATCTCGACGTCCGTCTCGGCCAGCGCGGATCCGAAATGGAACGGCTCCGGATGGCCATCCACCTCCGGGCCGACATACGCGAGAACTTTCTGGGCGACGCCATCGACGATCGTGCGTCGGATGGCATTTGGGCTGAGCAGTCGCGGCAACATCGGCGAGGCGTAGAAGGCGTCGCGAGCAGCCTTGGTACTCCAGGCACGGACGGCGGGCGGCCAGTAGCGGACGAGTCTCGTCGGACCGACGACCTCGGTGATCTCGTCCTCTTGGCGGAGGCGATTGACGATCAGCTCCGCTACTGAGGGCGCCATGCTGCTCGTAACGAGACCGAGATCGATCTCTCGCAGCGCGTTGTCCCGGCCTAGCAGGAACAGGTGGCGGTAAGCTTTCCAGACGGCCTCTCGAAGATCTCGGGTCGCACGCTGGAGCCCAGCTCGAAGCTGCGCGACCTGGGTCTCGTCAAGCCGCTGCTTCAGGTCAACGTCGTCGTCGATGTCATGCCAGGCCAGAAGCGAACGAGCGAGATCCCGCAACCCCGATGATGCGTCGGGCACCACGAACAGCAGGGCGCTCTTGAATGTTCGCCCAGAGGATCCATACTCCCGGACGATGGTGTCAAGCTGTGCTCGGGTGGATGCAGCGCCGAGCGACTGTTCCGGCGCCATGACGACCAGGGTCAGCGCCGGCCGATTCGGCACCTGATTCGATCGCTCAGGAAAGTAGACCCGCTCCAGGTTCGCCTGCCCGACTTTGAAAACCGCCTGGACCTCCTCGCGGACGCGGTCGTCGATGGCCGGCTCGGCAACGCTCGCCCGTCGATCGACTAACACCTTGTTGAGGTTCGGCTGCGTGCCGAAGCGGAAGCGGTTGGGCGGCGTCGCGATCAAGAAGTAGCAGCAGTCCACCAGCGATTCGACAACCGTCTCGACATTGGCGATATCCAGATCTGGCTCCCCAACAGCCATTCTGATTTCGGGGAGGGTCGCCTCGTCGCGGGTCATGCCGCCATTCGACTCGAAAAGGATCGCCGTAGCGACCTTTCGGTGCAGACGGGCCTTCTTGATTGTGTCGGGTGCTTCGCGGTCCAGCCGCCTGGCATGCGCCGTGGAGCTACCGACGATGTCCGTCGTGACCGGAATCTCCAGCCGGTCATTGCCGAGCTGCTCAAACATCGCCGAGCGAAAGTACGGGTCGTCGAGCGGGGCCGTGCCGAGGCTGATGAGCGGATCACGATGGGCGCCCTTGTAGCCGGCGGCGTACGCCTGTGACACCCAGAGTGCCAGGAGCCGAAGAGCGCCACGGGTGCGCTGGAACCGTGGAAGTGCCTGCCACTTGCGCTCGAAGACCGAGAGCACGCTCGGGTGGAATGGGTATGACGCCGCGAAGCGCTCTCGGATTGTCTGGGGATCGACGTCCGGCAGGCTCGTGGAGTGCTCCATGGCCCACTCGGCGTACTCGGTGGCGACCCGTCGTCCATAGTCTGGCAGGCCGCCCCATTCGAAGAGGCGCCGGCGAACGATCTCAGAGGTCTCAGCGTCGGCCGACATGACGATCGCCTTGCCGAGTCGGTTCAGCAGATGCTTCAGCCGCTCGTAGTCTCCCTGATCGTCAGGCGTCATCTCGACATCGATTGAGGCAGGCACCGAGACTGCCAATGCCACGTTGGGGCGAGAGCGCGCTACCTCGCCGAGATTCTGCAGGAAGCTATAGAGCTGGGAGCCGAGCCCCGTTCGCCGGTTCCTCGACACATAGTTCATCAGCTCGTCGATCAGAATGAGCGAGGGGCCGCTGGGGAGAAACCGCTCGATGACGTCGCCGCCCGGTGCCTGACCTTCTGAGTCATGACGCTCGACGTGAGCGAAGCCAGTCTCGCCGCCGAGCTGGTACGCGATCTCGCCCCATGGAGTCTTGCGAAGAGGTGATCCGTCATCTCCGCCACGACCTGCGATCGAGTCGAACTCGGTGCCGACGAAGACGGCGCAGTCGGCCTTCGGTGCCTCGGACACTTTCGCCTTGGTGAGAATCGACGGCACACCCCGCCAACTTGATGAGGCCGATCCGTTCTTCGCCAGGTGGTACAGTAGGGTCAGCGCGTGGGTCTTCCCGCCACCAAACTGCGTCGCCATGTTGAACACAGCGCTCGTCTCGACCTGAATGCCCGACAGACGACGCACAACCTGTGCAGCCAGGTCGAGCAGCGACTCGGTCAAATAGGTGCGCTCGAAAAAGCGCTCAGGCCTCGTGTAGTCAGCTGGGGCTCGACCATCACGGACGTGATCGAGATGGACGGCGAACTCAGAGGCGTCGAGCGGGCGGTTCTCCCGGAGATCTTCGCGGGGAGTTACGACGGTGTACCACGGCTTCAGCGCCACGACTCAGCCTCCGTGAGCATGATCATTGCGATTGCGGACAGCATCGGCCTGCAATCGAAGCTCGGCCACGATCTGCTGCGGTGCCTCACCCCGAACGTGCTTCTCCCAGAGATCGAAGCGGGTACCGTCAGGAAGATGAGCTGAACCATCGTAGGCGAATGCCAGGTCTCCGACGCGGTGGACCATCTCCGAGGGCGACGAACCGTGCCGACTTATGGCCGCGGTCTCGGCGGGCGTGTCGCCGTACGAGTCATACCGACCATAGGCTTCGATCGGGGCATCCATCGCTCCGGCAACTCGCCCCATGATCTCCCAGGTGAGCAAGTAGGGCTCGCTCTGCGCGACGTGATAGGTCCGACGCCACCAGCCGATCTGTTCAGCATGATCCGTGAAGAACGGGCGGAGCGTGAGCTGCTCCTCGAACCAGTTGACCAGCTCGATCGTGCGGAGCTCACGTCGGTCGTGCTCGGGATGGATGAGATCGCGGTCTCCGACCCAGAGTGGCAGCCCGACCACTCCCTGGTAGATGCCGAGGAAGTACCGCTTCGTGAAGTCCGGCAAGAACAGCGGCTCGCCATCCTTCCCGCGAACAGCCAGACTGTAGAGGTAGAGATGGCAGGTTCCGATCGGGCGCCCGACGCCGACGACCGCCAGGCCGTGACTGCGATGGTAACGGCCTAGCAAAATACTGACGACCTTGTTGATCTTCCGGGCATTCACTTGCTGCCAGTTGGGCATCAGAAGCCAAGGCCTCTCTTACGAGCAAGGACACCATCCACCCAACGCTTCTCATCCGTGCCGCCCGGATAGAGCGCCGAGAGCGACTGGGCGAGGCTCCAGAAAGCCGGCTCTTTGCCGACACCGTGCTCGACGACGAAGCGTCTTAGTCCATCGGCACGGCCGGCCCCGAAGAGGATCATCGCTTGATGGACCTTGTCGAGGACCGTCCTCCCTGGCGACGGCACGCCGCCGATGCCAAACGAGGTCTCCTCCTCAGCCTGAGCTAGCTCGCCGAACATGTCAAGCTGCTTGGGCTTGGCACTACGCCGTGAGGCTCTCGCTGTCTTGGTGGCCTCATCCTTGCCGAACAGATATTGAGTCCGCTCGGCGACTGCTAGCAGGCGAGCAGTATCGCCCTGGACCTCAACGACGTGCCCGAGCTTGTCGAGGTGGGCGCCAAGTCCTTGCGCGATCTTACGGGCAGCGTCGTATTCCAGGCCGAACCCTCCTGTTCCCTTGCTGCCCGACGTGATCTCGTCATCGTCCGTTGATTCAGAGCCGTCTCCGCGCATGTTCGGGTCGTCGTTTACCTGCTGGTCATCAACTGCTTTTGGATCTGTCGACACTCCAGCTGCGACGGTCCACAACCACATCGCGGTAATCCGGGCGTCCTCCTCCAGGCCTGATGCATCGGCGCCGTTAAATATCATTGAAATTGCCTCTCGCGCAACTGCTGCCCACACTTGTTCTAGATATTCACGAAGCTCAACCTGTTCGCCACTAGCCTTCTCGACTTTCTCATAGCGACTGAACACCTCTAGCGCAGGACCCAGACACGCGAAGATGGCGTCCGCCCCGACAACGCCCTCACCAGCGAGACGTGGAAGCCATTGATGAATGCGCTGCGGTAGCTCAGTGAGGATGTCGCGCCAGTCTCCAACTTGCTGAGGACGATCGTACGCCCCGGCACGCGGCCTGCAAACAAGATGTACTGATGAAGCTAGTGTGCTTTGGCGCTGAGCAATAATTCGAGTGGACATCTCAGTATCGATGGGCCATGATGCCGTGACGCGCCAACCAGCAGAAATGAGGGCTGCTAGCAGCGATTCCCAGGCTTCTGTTTGGGAGTGAGCGAATACAATGGTCGCTACTCCATTCTCCTTTGTTATGCGCTCACCTTCCGACAGGGAGGATCTCATGGTGGACTCGTAGAAATCTCGGTCTTTTTGAATGCTCCTCACCGCTGCATGAGGAAGATTTTGGATGCATTCCTGCGCTTTTACTATGGTATCGCTCTCAAATAGTGCCGGAAACCTATTGCCAATCATTCGTCTTAGCCAAACATAAAAGAAGTCGGAAAGATCGGCGTATGGTACCGAATAGTAATATGGTGGATCAGTAATGAACGCATCACACGATCTATCGGGAAGTGGATGTTGAGTCGCGCTTATAATATCGACGACGCCTTCTCGCCAATCTGATCCAATGCTGTCAATCACGTAATACAGGCGATTTAGCATTACACCGAAAGAACCGCTCGAATCACCGATAGGAACGCCTTCCGCTATATCCCAAGTCATCGGCATAGCCTGCCGAGCAAAAAGCTGCCGGGGACACTGAGCAACTGGCTCCCATCGGCAACCGGTGTTCGCAAGATCGGCCACTTTATCGAGTGTCAGGCTCAGGAAGAGTAAGATCGCATCCTGGAGATCCTTCTCTCTTGGGAATGACTCCTGTTGGCCTAGAGTGCGAATCAACCTGGCGTACGTTGCGAGCGCCAATGCCTGTCTTGGCAGAAACATGTCGCGAAACGAGTTGATGCCATAGAGTGGAAGGGGAATCCTCCGAGGTTCCTGTCCGCTGAACTGCTCTGTAGGGAGTGCCGAATAACCATCAGCGCCTGCAGAGGGAAGTCGCGTGAGTCGCTGTGCAACACGCGTCAAGGCTTCGAAGTCCTCTGCTAATGGCGCCCTATATGATCTGCCCTGGCCATGTTGGCTGGTCGTGACGACACATAGAAGTCGAGAATCTTCGGCTCCGCCTCGTCGGCGACTAAGTTGTCGCCGCACCTGGGCGACAGTCGTCGTGAATCCGGTAATGGGGCAAGTGGCGGAGCCCTTGTTCGCGGTACCAGCGGGTACATCAGAGGCTCGTTGGGGAGTGAAGATCTCCAGGAGCGGAACGCGGACACGCATGACCGAGCCGTCAGCGAAGCGCTTTTCCATAACCTGCGTGCCAATAGCACCGCTAGCGTCTCGCACCCAACGCATGGCAACAGGGTTCTTGGGACGCTTGGCGAGCCACATTGATCGGATCAGAGGAATCTCGATTGGCGCCTCAGCCCCATCACCCGGTGCCTCGGATATGACGGTGCGTGCCCAGAGATACGCGATCGGAGTTCCGCCATCGAGATCCTTCGGATATATCTCAGACAGCTCCTCCTCTGCTTTCTCCTTGAGCCATTCCCCCCACGTGCGGAGTTCGTCGGGCAGACGCTTTCCATAACGCGGGATGTATTCAAGCACAGCCTTATTGAGCAGGACGGCGACCGGGTTTAAGTCTGAGGCGAAAGCATCGGCACCGACTCGGAGCGCTTCGAGGGGGATCGCCCCGCCACCAGCGAAGGGATCGACAACAATTGGACGACTTCCCGGTTCGCCGCCGAAAGCCTCGTGCGCCGATTCAGTTAGCGATCTGCTCGTCTCAAGGAAAGCCGTCACCCTAGAACAGTCCCAGTTTGCATAGTCCGCGATGAAATCGAGCAAGGCCAGGCGCAATACGATGAGCTGATCAGGATTGGACGTGTCTAGTCGCCCCGCCAAGGTGAGCGACTTCCACCGCCCCCAAGATTCGGGTGAGGAGAGGTTGGCCAGCGTGCGGTCGGACACAGCTTTCTGAGCAAAATCCAGAATGATGCGAGCGGCATCTTCTCGAAACTTCAAAGGGCAGAACGGATCGGCAGGATCCGGCCAAAGCGACGCGCAAATGACGGCCCGACATGAGGCTAGGGGTCGACGGGCCCACCAGATATGTAGAGTCGAGATGTGTCCGTGCCGAATCGACTTCTCACGGCGGGCGTGGGCTGAGATCCGCTTGATCGGTAAATCAACCTCAATGAGCCGCTTCGGAACTCCAACACTGCTGACCATATTTGCCTCATGTTGTGACGAGCTGGTGGCCGCCGGTGGTGTTGTCGCCCCAACCTCGCTCTCGACGGTAGCGAGTGGTGTGGATCCCGGTGAAGGCTGCCTGGGTGTTACCGACTGAGGCATCTCCAGGTCAGCCTGCCCGTATCGAACACCCGACGAACTTGGTTGACGATCGGCGATCAAACCGATTGGCTGTCCGAACAGGTGAAAGCCCTCTAAGTCGGGCGGCGAAACGATACGCAATGCATCTCCGCGCTCTCGCAGGCTCTCCCGAAGTTCCATGAGTAAGCGCCCTAGAGCGTTGATTCCGATCAGCCGGTCATCAGTCTCGGGTTTCGCCCCCCAGAAGTCGTCACGGCGGGATTCCTCGACGATCTGTCGATCGCGCGTCTCGAGCAGCAGGCTTCCGAAGTGGTCCCAATTCTGAGCCAGCTTCACCCGCAGGCACCAGCGCATGATGGTCAGACGAACATCATTCCAGTCTGCTCGGGAGTCATCTCGATATGGCTTGCCCTTCATCTTGGCTGTCATCGGACTTCGCTGGCCGATGATCAGTCTTTGTAGCTCGGGGCGATGGGGAAACCGGCAGGCCTGATAGAGGGCTTCCGACGTGGCGATATGGACTCCATTGACCAGGAGTGGGTAGCCAGCGGCCATGTTCGACAGGCCGCCGAAAGCCTCACGCGTCTTCCTGAAGACGACACACTCTGAACGTTGATACTCTCTCAGCGCAGACGCGTGGCCGTGCTCAGAATGGGAGGTCTTCGAGGTCAGACTCATCTACTACCTGCTGCGGCATGGTCATCGGCTGCCCGATACGGATGACTGGAACTCGGGGTTCGTTCGTGCGCCTGGGAAAGAGCGGATACCATTGGCTAAGCGGGTGAGACGAGGGCGCCTGGGGATCACCCCACCAGAGTGCGAGCGGGCAGTTGTTCGCAATGTTGCGGTATGTAATGAGGGGAGCCCCAAATCCTAGAGATTCCAGATACTCGTAGCCGAGCGGACGCATCCGAAGATTCGGCTCTTCGGGCAGCGAGACAATAAATGTCCCCGCACTGAGAAAGGCTCGCTCGACGATTGCCCTGTTTTCACTCGACGAAAAGAGCGTCTCCTCACGAGGTGTGCCAACTGGACGAAAGAGACGGGGACGAAAAGACTTTCCCTCGCACCTCTCTACGACGGACTGAACGTATGAATCGACCTGCGGGTCCGAGCCGGAGTCCGGAGGCCAGAAGCAATCCCAGGTGGATGTATCCCACGAGTCATTCTGAACATCCAGCGCCTTCCAGATCTTCAGACTGATTCGCCGGGGCGTCAGAAGCGGATTCAGGCGATTCCTGAGATACCGGACCCCGCCTTGACACACACCAATGAACACCAGATGTAGTGTGGCACCCACCTTACAGTTCGGAAGCCAAGCTTCAATATCATGAAAGGCTGTGTTACCCGAGAAGAGTCCATCATCAAGATAAATGTAAGAAGATGGATCTAATCCGCATTCCGCGAGCTTGATGTCGCGTCGTGATAGCGTTGTCTCCGCGACAACAAGAAGATCCTTTTGGCTCTTCCCATTTCTTTGAATATCTAAGAATTGAAATCGGCGAATTCCTTCCGATACGTTCTCACCGAACAATTCGCTACTATTGAAGAACTGCTCCATAAAATCATCAACTGTTGCTCTGGAAACATAGAATTTATCAACGACTCGCGAAATTTCCTTCAGGATTGTCAGTTGGGCGTCGACAGGGAACTGAACGAGCCAGCGGTCAACGTGCGCCTCCGTAACGGGTGCGATCTCTCCAAGCCGATAGTCAGCAATCTTCGTAGCTACGGATTGCAGAAGCCCATCCCTCTCTCCGCTCGTCATTGGGTCAGCTCCCCGATCTCTGCTCCGACTGCGCTACGATCTGCTCAGGCCCCACCCTGTAGTGCTCGACCTGAACGACGGGCTGCCATCCAAGCCTGGCCGGGTCCTGCACCATCACGAGCCGAGGATTCGTCGCACAGTCGAAGACCGTGTACAGCCAGTAATCTCCCTTGAGTCGCTCAGCCGTCCGATGCTCGTTGAGGGTGAGCGCGATCTCTCCGACACCGGCACGGCCCTTCACCTCGATGAAGCGCACCTCGACGAACGTCTTCGGATCTTCGGCGTGTGGCCGGCGTGAGATCAGGTCGAAGCCGCGATTCTCACTCTCGACGCTCTCGACATCCCACCCGCGGTCGCGCTCGTGCTGCATCGCGACCTCGACGGCGATCCGCTCGATCTCGGGGTCGCGGACCATCGTCCGAAGCTGTGGCGTGCCCCGCTCGGGATGCGGCAGCACCCAGGCCGAGCCGACGAACGTGACCTCGTCGATGGTGGCATGCCGCTCCATCTCGAGCTCGCGGCGCCGAGCATCCCGTCGATGGTCGAGCTCTTCGAGGTGGTTCGACGCCTGCGCGATCTGACCTTCGAGACCAGGGACATTCGCCCCCTCGATCCTCCGGCTCTCCAACTCGGCCAGCTGGAAGTTCGCTCGATCCAAGAGTACGCCCAGTGATAGCTCGACGTGCTCGGCGATCGTGTCGATGGCGCGCTCGCGCTCGGCCGCCATCTCCTCACGGAGCGCTTCGAGTGCACGTTCGAGCAGAAACGCTTCGACGACGTCACGGTGCGGCATGGCAGGCGAATCGGGTACCGATGTGGCGGTCGGCGCCGGCGTCAACTCCAGGAAGATCGTTGGCTGGCGAGCGACCATCTGCCCGGCTGCCGTGGTCTCGACGATGAACAAGCGTCGATGCAGCGTGTTGCCGCGACCATCCTTGATCGCCGCCGTGAACACATCGAGCCGGGCTGGCTCCTCACGATCGAGTACGAAGAAGACGGCACCGTTACGGAGGTCACCAGCCACCCGCTGCGCCACGTCTGTCCGAACGGCCTCAAAGAGCGGGTGGCCAGGCGTCACCCATTCAAGCGTCGGGTCGTCCTTCAGGACGGTCTTGTCGAACGCAATCCTCGTGTACTCCCGTCCCAGCCGACCGAATGCCGGCTCCTGCTCCTCGCCGATCGTCCAGAGCGTGCGTGGCACTCGCCCGATCCGGTAGATGTGGTTGGCACGCCCAGTCTCTCGCGGATGAAAGCCGGCGATGGGAGCCGCCTCTACGAAGAAGCTCTCGACGACCTCAGGCACCAGGCGGCGCTCACGGGCTTCGGCCGTGCGGCCCACGATGGCGGACAGGTTCAGTTCGCGCTTCGCAAGCCCCTCCAACGTGGACTCGGTGATCGTGCGAAAACGATCCGGTGAGACGTCGCGAACGATCCGATCCTGGATCGCCTGCTCGTCGGTCTTACGAGCATAGAGGTCACGGAAGAGGCGCTCCAGGGCGTTCGCCGGAAAGACCTCGCCGACGACATCGAACACCTGATCAGTGCCCAGCGCCCGACGGATCTCAAGCAAGCGGTCGAGCAGCTTCTGGAGCACCCGCCCCTCGCGAGTGTTGCGGGCCACGAAGTTGACGATCTCGCAGTCGCGCTCCTGGCCGTAACGATGGATGCGGCCCATGCGCTGTTCGAGGCGCACCGGGTTCCACGGTATGTCGTAGTTGACCATCCGTGAGCAGAACTGGAGGTTGATCCCCTCTCCAGCCGCCTCGGTGGCGACGAGCACCTGGGCCGTCTCGCGAAACTCCAGCTCGGCGTAGATCCGCGTGCCCGGCTCATCGCGGCTGCCGATCTTCATTCCGCCATGGATGGTGGTGACGGCCAGGCCCCACTCGACCAGCTTCCCGAGTGGGCGCCCGTCTTTGCCATCGCCCACGAGAAAGTCGAGTGTGTCTTTGTGCTCCGTGAAGATCAGCAGCTTGTTTCGGGGATCGGCTGTGATCTCCAGCTCATCCAAGACGCCGCGTAGGCGAGTCAGCTTCGTCTCGACCTCGCGCGATTCCAAGCGCCGGGCCTGATCGATGAGCCGACCCAGGTTGGAGATCTCGTCTCGAAGCTGCGCGGGGTCGAGCGAGACCACGGCACCTTCGATCTGTTCGATGATCTGCTCCTGCTCTTCGGCAGTCAGGTCGTCGAAGTCGTCAGGAAGCCGCCGAGCGATCTGTGCCTGACGGTATGCCTCCGGGTCAGCCAGAATCTTCTCACGCCGATCCTTCATCCGCTCCAGTGACCGGCGGACGGCGTAGACACTCGACGCCATGCGTCGCTGGAGGAGCGCCATGGTGAAACCAACCGCTCGCCCGCGAGCGGTCGCGTCGGCGGCGGCCTGGATCGACTGATCTTCAACGTAGTGCGTCAGGTCCTCGTAGAACTCCAGCTCGTCACCGTCAAGATCGAAGGCTGCGGTTCGGACTTCCCGGTTGGTGAACAGCTTCTTGACTTCGCCAGTCTCAGGATCGGGAAAGGTGATCAGCGCTTCCTTGGTCCGACGCAAGTAGAAGGGCGCAGAATTCCGCCTCATCGCCTCCTCGAGGCTCTTGACGTCGCCGTACACGTCTCGGTCGAGCAGCGAGAGGAAGAGGCAGAAGTTCTTGGCATCGCCCTTGTGCGGCGTCGCCGTCATCAGCAGAAAGTGGTCAGTTCGCTGCGAGAGCTCCATGCCGAGCTTGTAGGCCATCGTTTGGTGGCTCTCGTCGTAGGCCGCCATCTTGTGCGCCTCGTCGACGATGATCAGGTCCCAATGTGACCTCAACAGCGACTCGCGGGCGTCCTCGATCACTGACACCCAGGACACCGACGTGAGAACCTGATCCCGCTCCTGCCACGGATTCTGCCCGTAGTTCGCTCGCAGGACGTCACCGCGGATCACCTCGAAAGACTCGCGGAACTTGTCTCGCAGTTCCCGCTGCCACTGGAAGGTGAGATTGGCGGGCGCGACGATCAGCGTCCTGCGGACGAGACCACGGGCCTTTAGCTCCTTGAGGAGCAGGCCGGCCATGATCGTCTTGCCAGCGCCAGGATCATCGGCGAGGAGGAAGCGGATGCGCGGCAGTTTGAGGAAGTACTGGTAGACCGCTTCGAGCTGGTGCGGAAGTGGATCGACGCGGGCGATCGACAGCGAGAAGTACGGATCGTACTCATAGGCCAGGCCCAGCCGTATCGCTTCCACACCGAGGCGGAAACGTCTCGCGTCGCCGTCGAACGGCGGACTGACAGGCGAGACGCTGAGCTGGGCAATCTGAACTGCCGAGAGGATGGGAGAGTAGGTCCGGCGCGTAGTGACGCCACTGCCGACGAGTCGGATCGATGCGCCAACTGGCGTGGCGACGATGATCTCGACCGGCTCGGGGAAGAGTGATCCCGTAACGATCGCGCCGGTCTTCAGATCACCCGCTGTTGTCACCGACTCTCCCACTCAATTGACGGCTTCTCGGCCTGACGGTCCATCATTCCGGCAACCAGCCTGATCCAGGGCAGCTTGGCGCCGTGGTGCTGTCATCGTGGCTTACCCGACTGAGTTGCATCGGAAGCAACGACGGTGGCGGTGTGGCGCCCGTGGCTCGCGGCAATATCTTAACTGAGGTGACCGTCAGCAGGCACCGATCAGATCGGCACGGCGTGACCACGGCGCTATCGGAGAAGAGAAAAGGCCACCGCCGCCACCGTGGCTCCCAGCGCGACGCCCGCCATGGTCTGAGCCGGCGTATGGTCGCGAACAGCGACTCGTGCCCAGCACACGAGCGCCACCAATGGCGCCATCACCAGAAGCGGCGGCCCGAAGACGAGCACCAGGATCGTGACAGCCCCGGCGACGACGGCTGTGTGGATCGAGATCTTCCAGACGAGCGTCACTAGCAGGGAAGACGCAAGGCCGACGACCATCGAGGCAACGAGCGCGACCAGGTCGCGTGGCGCCCCCCAGGTCGCCAGCAAGGTCAGTCCGATCACGACAGACGCGACGCCGACTAATAGCGGCAGGCGGCGCTGCTCACGGACGCGGACGTGGTGATCAGTCAGTCGGCCGCGGCGCACGCCACGAACGATGTACAGGAACGGGACGAAGCTGGCGAAGAGGGCGGCGAGAGCGCCCCACCGCAGGGCCTCTGCCGTCGAGGGAGCGCTGTGCCAGGCGACAAGCAGCAGCAGAACCGCCACCGTTGGCGCCGGCGCCAGGATCTCGGTGACGAGACGCGCCAGGCGCGGGTGTCTTGGCTCGGTCGGCTCGGCCGCCATGGTCGACTCCGTGCCCGGTAAGGTCATGATCGTCGTGTTCCCTGGCTGATGAGTCCACCGTCCGAATCGGCCTGATCGGCACGGTCGAGCATCGTCCTTACAACTGGCGAACTGCGATACGCTCGGGACAACCTCGTGAGGTAGGCCGCCTCGGCGCCCAGGTCGGAGTCGGCGGGTGCCGCTGCCACCACGTCTCCTTCGACCATCGCACGACCTTGCTCCTTGGCCCGGATCGCCGCCGCGACCGTCGCAGCCTCGGCGACCACGTCGAGCTCATCGCCGGAATACCCCGCCGACCGCCCCAGAGCGACCGTGTCCTCGCGGACCCGCGAATCGACGTATTGCCGCAGCGTCAGCAGACCGTCCCGGATCTCGACCACGCGACGGTACAGGCGGATGTTCAGATCGCGGAGCGATAGAGCATCCGTCAATGACGACGAAGGCGGCGCGAGCGCGATCTCCGGACTGACCCGACAGAGATCGGTCCAGAGTGGGTACAGCGCGCGAAGCGTCCGGTACCGGTCGAGCCAGCGTGCGGCCGCCAGTATCCCGACTTTGGGTCCCCAGGCCGGCATGGTCGAGCCGATGATCATCAAGCTGGTGCCGCCGGCGACCAGCACGGTGGTGACTATGTCCTTGTCGCCGAGAGGGTACGTGGCATTGATCTGTGCGCCGAGGACGTAGAGCCCTTCGTTGGCCACGTAGCCCAGGCCGACGATTCCTCCGAGGGCTACCGTTCGAAGCCCGAGCTTCAGGGCTGGATTGTCTGCTCGTGCCGCGTGAGCAAGATCCAGCCTGACGATGTCGAACAGCGCGACGCCCAGGAACCCGAGGAAGACGAGCCAGTACTCGAGGATGAAGGGGGCCGTGGCGTACATGCTCATGAACTGGATCGTCTCCTCGTCGACCGGCGCCAGAGCGAACAGCACGACCATGAAGACGAGCGCGACCACGAGGATGGCGCCGTGGCGACGGACCCGGGATTGTGCCTCCTCGAACGGATAGTTCACGTAGGAGAGCGTGGTTCGCGCGTTCCAGGCGGTAAGCATGATGAAACTGTGTCCCAGAAGTCTCGCCAGGTTCGGGATTCCGGCCAGGCGATCCAACGTCACGTAGACGGGGTGGGACAGTACTGTTAGAGCCGATGCGAGGGCCACCAGCGTCCACAAGTACGGGTGCACCGCCGGGTCATCCGGGCTTCGTCGTCGCGAGGACAGCTTGTAGAGGACTGCGGCCCAGGCAATCAGAGCGGGTCCGTTGGCCAGAATGTCACTCATCACGGCCTCTCTCGCTGCCGCCGTCAAGGATGGCTTCGAGGCGCGCGATCGGATCGTTCGGCTCGGCGCGACGTCTCTGAACACCGGATCCTCCAGTACCGCCGACGCGCTCCAGGATCAGGGTGGCAAGGAGCTCGGCTTCCCGCTCGTCCTCCCGCGAGTAGGCGCTCCGCTGTAGCACCCGCTGCACCATCTGCGGCGCCAGGCTAGGAAGCAGCATCTGAATGACCTCGTCGTCGGAGACGTGAGACCGATCATGGTCCCACAGCAGGTGGCAGACCTCGTGGAGGATGATGTGCTCTTGATGCCAACGGCTCGTGTCACGTTCGAAGAAGATGTAGTCGGCCTCGGCCGTTGCAATCCAGAGTCCGAACGGACCGTCCTTTGCCGGGACCGGCAGCAGCAGGATGGGACGGCTCCGTCGTGCTGCGAGCGCTTCGCAGAATGAGCTCGCATCGAAAGGCACAGGCAATTCGATCTCGCGCAGCCGCTCCTGACACCGTCGGCGCAGCGCCTTGAGATTCACGAGTGCTTCCTTGCTGTGATGCGACTTTTACAGCGTACCGAGACCGACGCCGGGCATTCAAGTGAGCTCGCAGCGAATCAGGTCTCGTCTGCGTTACTCTGATCGCTTGCGGCAACCGAATCAGCCGTCGGCACCGTCAGCTGATCCGGCAGGCCTTCGAGCTCTCTGACTCGCTCGACCATGCTTGCGATGGTCTTCAGGCTACTCGGGGAGAGACCGAACGCCCTGAGCGCGAGCTGACGGACTGAACCATCGCGAAGCGCCACCAGGAGGGCGAGCTCCGCGTCGATGCGCGTAGCGGCATCGTTGTCGAAGAAGTACGCCGGCGGCACGCCGAAGAAGTCGGCGAGCGCCTCGAGGTGCTTCTTGGTCGGGTTGTCGCGTAGCCCCTTGCGGAGCTGCCAGATATAGGTGGCGGAGATCGTCGGGCCGCCGCGGGCACGAATCTCCTCGGCCACTTCCTCGAAGGTGTACTCACCTCGCTCGGACGGATGGACCGTTCGGAAGAGATGGTCCAGCTTCTGGGACAGTGAAATCGGGAGCGGCGCTTCAGCCTCAGAGATCGACGCACCCCCTGGCTCGGCAGCCATGTCCGCGCTCCAGGTAGAACCGCAGCCTCGAGATCGTACCCCAGTATACCACGGAAATTAACTGATGTGAAGCGCAGCCATCTCTCTTCTCAACTACAGTTGACAAAGTCGTTCATTTCAGTTTATGCTTATTCAGCAGTGATCAACCTACGTTAATTGATCACCCGAGACGGTTGCTTGATCCGAGAGTCGACGATCGAGGCGGGCGTCGCCAACAGACGACGTGCCCCGCATCGACGATTCCACGACCGCATCCTGGCAGGGACGACGATGGCCAGCACGACGCTCACGCCGAGACGCGCGCTCCGCAAGCCGTGGCGACTCGATTCACGCGCGCTATTCGGGTTGTTCCTGATGCTCGTCTCCATCGGAGGGTCCATCGCCTTCTGGTCGACATCCACCGACACGAAGGCCGTACTCGTCGCCACCCGCGATCGGCCCACCGGGGCGATGCTCGGCGCCTCCGATGTGGCCGTGGCCAACGTTCGGGTGGACGATGCGATCTTCGCCGCCGCGGTTCCGGCCGAGGAGCGGGCCGCGGTCGTGGGCCGCCAGCTCGCCGGGCCGCTGCACGGCCAGCAGATCCTCGTCCGGGCCCAGCTCTCCGGTCGGCCACCGCTGATGCCAGGTCAGCTGGCACTGACGATCCCGGTCAGCACGGACACGGCAGCCGGCGGCCTGATCCGCCCTGGCGACGCGGTCCAGATACTGGTCACGACGAACAAGGGACGGCCCGAGTCCCGAACCTCGGTCGTGCTGCCGCGGGTCACGGTGTACGAGGTCGGTCGCGACGATCAATCGACGGTGATCAACACGAGCGATGCTGACGCCCTCGGTCGCGACGACAGAAGCTCGATCAGCTCGCTGACGCTGATCGTGACGCAGGAGCAGGGCCTCCAGCTCACGGTCGCCAAACGAAATGGCGATCTGGACGTGGCGCTTCTCCCGGTGGAGACGCCCTGACATGGAACGCACTCCTGACGGCAGGCCGGTCGACCCGAACAGGTCCGGTCACGTCGATCACCGCCCGATGCATGACCTGTCGGGGCTCCGAGTCGCGGTCGGCCTCGGCGATTCGGAGCGCGAGCGAGACCTCCTGCCGAGCCTGGTCGAGACCGGCGAGCTCGCCGTGGTGCAACGTTGCCTGTCTGCCGACCAGGTGCTGGAGTGCGTTCGGCGCGAGCGAGTGGACGCCTGCCTGCTCGCCGAGGGACTCCACCGCCTCACGCCCTCCGTGCTCGCCGAGCTGACCCGTGCTCGACTGCCGCTCGTCCTCCTGGCACATCATCCGGACGAACCGGGCTGGCAACACGCCTCCTGCCTGGTCCTGCCACTCGACGCGGACCCGACGACGGTGCATCAGTCGCTTCTTGTCGCAATCCGTGGCGAACGACACGTTCCGCCGACCAAGACGATGGAGGTCGAGAGCGGGACGCCCAGCGACTTTGCGGCTGAAATGGCTTCGCCCGCCCTGGCCGTCATCGCGATCGCGAGCGGTCCCGGGAGTCCGGGCAGGACGACCGTCGCGCTGAACCTGGCGGCCGGTCTGGGAATGGTCGCGCCGACCGTGCTCGTCGACGTCGATCTGTCCGGCCCGAGCGCGGCGGCGCATATCGACGCCGACCCGACCCGAAATCTGTACATGCTGGCTCACGCCGAACCCGAGAGCGCCGGCGAGTGGACGCACGCCATCGAGCAGGAGGCGCAGCCACTCGACGCTGACTGTGCGCACGGTTCGGTCATCTGCGGCTCGCCGAAGCTCGAGCTTCGGACAGGAATCACCATGCGATTCGTCGAGCGGCTGGTCCGCGAGCTTCGCGAGCGCTACCGATTCGTCATTCTGGATGTCGGCGCCGACCTCCTGAGTCGGGAAACGGCTCCCCATCGCGCCGCCCTCCAGGTCGCCGATCAGGTCTTGCTCGTGACCGCGGCCGACGTCGTAGGTCTCTGGCGTGCCCGAACCGGCCTCGGCCTCCTGCACGGTCAGCTTGGGATCGGTCGAGATCGAATCGCCCTCGTGGTCAATCGGCATGACCGCCGATTCCATCACGGCCGGTCCGAGATCGACTGGGCGCTCGAACTGGCCACGGCGGCCGTCATTCCGAACGATCAGGTTGCTACCCAGCGCGCGCTCGCCGTGCAACGCCCACTCGTGCTCAGCGGACGTGGGCCGGCCGCCAGATCGTTGCTGGACCTCGCCGAGCGCGTGCACGGCGGTGAGATCCGATTGCCAGACGACCAGGGTCGCAACGGGAAGCTAGGCTTCATTCGGCATCTCGTGCCGAGTCGACCGCCCCGTCGGACCCAACAGCGCGGACTCCATACCTTAGGACGGCCTGGCGATGAGCACGATACTCGCACCCCGGCGCGGGCTACCTCCGGTCGGTCTCGATCGGGCCACTGAGCGAGCACTTCGGGACGAGGTGCGGGCAGCGGTGAGTCGCCTGCTCGGCGATCAGCAGCTGCTGGTCCCGAGCTCGGCCGACGAGGAGCGGATCGCCGCGCTGATCCGCGAGCGGGTGGCGGCGTATCAGCGCCGAGCGGCGATGACGAACGCGCCCTTGCTCGTCGATCCCGAGGGCGTCGAGCAACGACTCTTCGACGGCCTCCTCCGGCTCGGCATCCTGCAGCCCCTGATCGACGACCCGACGGTGGAAGAGATCATCTGCAACGGTCCGAACCGGATCTTTGGCATCGGACGCGGTCGGAAGCAGCTCGCCCAGGATCTCTTCTTCGACGATGACGAGGAGCTGCGCGGGCTGGTCAAGCGACTGGTCGGCCCGCTCGGTCGCCGGCTCGACGAGTCTTCGCCGATGGTCGACGCCCGACTGCCGGACGGCTCTCGACTGAACGCGGCGATCCCGCCCGCGACGACGCGCTGGTGCAGCCTCACGATTCGTAAGTTCCTGCTGCGGGCGCAGTCGCTCGAACAGCTGGTCGAGCTCGGCACCCTCACCGAGTCGGCTGCGCTCTTCCTCGATGCCGCCGTACAGGGCGGCGTGAACATCCTCGTCAGTGGGCCGACCGGCAGCGGGAAGACCACCCTGCTCAACGCGCTCGGCTCGTCGATCGCCTCGCTCGACGAGCGGGTCGTCACGGTCGAGGAGGTTGCCGAGCTGCAGCTCGAGCGGCAACTGCCGGATTGTGTGGCGCTCCAGGCCCGCGCCAGCAACGTCGAGGGACTCGGCGAGATCCGCATTCGCGACCTGGTCCGCAACGCGCTGCGCATGCGACCGACCCGGATCGTCGTCGGCGAGGTCCGGGGCGCCGAGGCGCTCGACATGCTCCTGGCGATGAACACCGGCCACGAGGGCAGCCTGACGACGATCCACGGCAGCTCACCCCGCGATGCGCTCGATCGATTGGCGACGCTCGCGATGATGGCCGAGGAGCGGCTGACCAACGACGCGCTCACCAAGATGGTCGCCCGAACGATCGAGCTCGTGCTGCAGGTGCGGTTCGAGCCGCGGACTGGCCGTCGCAGACTGGTGAGCATCTTCGAAGTGACCGGCCTCGAAGGCGACGTCGTCACCGGCAATGAGATCTGGGGGATCGATCCGACGCGCGATCGGCTCGCCTGGACCGGCATCCGACCCCGCTGCCTCGCGAAGATCGCGTCCCGAGGCGTCGCCTACGCGCTTCCGCCCGCCGTCGAGACCAATCCGTAGATCGGCAGGGCGAGATTCTTCCGGGATTCGTCGATGTAACCGCCAAGTTCCTCGCAAGTAACCGGCATGTAGCCGGCACGTAGCTCGGGGCCTTTAGCCTGAACCCTGCAGGAGCGTCCGCACCATGATTCCATTGGCCCTTTCCATCGTGTTCGGAGCCGGTGTGTACCTCGTCTACGAGGGGCTCACCGTGCCTCGTCACGGGAATGCCGAGGCGTGGTGGCGTCGTCCCGTCGAGGGCGCGCTGGCACGGGTCGGGCTTCCCGGGGCCTCTCCACAGGGGCTTCTGCTCTCATCGTCCTGCGCAGCCATCGTTGCAGCAGGAGCGACTCAACTGACGCTCGGCTGGACCGTCGTCAGCCTACTCGCCGGCGCTTTGGGTGCCGTGGCGCCGCTCGCCTACCTCGTCCGCCGTCAAGACCGACGGCGTGCCGAGGTACAGGCCGCGATGGTCGAGGCGATCGGCCAGCTACGCGATGCGATCCGTACCGGCCTCGCGGTGCCCGACGCGTTCGTTGGACTGGCTCGCGGCGGGCCGGTAGCAATGAGACCCGAGCTCACGACGCTCGTGCGCGAGATGCGACTCATGGGATTCGAGCCGGCGATCGGGGCGATGCGCGATCGGCTCGCCGACCCGCTCTTCGACGTCGTCGCGGCGAGCCTCGTCCTCAACGATCGGCTCGGCGGGCGCAACGTGAGCCAGGTGCTCGATCGTCTCGCTCACGCAACTCGGGCGCAGCTGCGGATTCAGGACGAGCTGCGGGCGCTCCAGGCACGGAACGTCCTGTCCGCGCGGATCGTCGCCGCGATGCCGCTGGTGGTGCTCGTCCTCATTCGTCAGATCAACCCGACCTACCTGAGCATCTTCAGCGACTGGTGGGGTCAGGTGCTGCTTGCCGGCTGCCTCCTGAGCATCTTCGTCGGCTATGTCGGCATGCGCTGGATGACCCGGTTGCCGACGGAGCGGAGGATCCTCCGATGATGCCGATTCCCTTCCCGATCGAGGCCGTCTCGTTGCGGCCGATGCCGCTGCTCCTGGGAGCGGCCTTCGGGCTCGGGGCGTATCTCCTCGTGACCGGCCAGCCGATCGGGCGCCCGAAGCTCGACCTTGCCGAACGCCTGCGTCGCCTCGACGTCGACGAGCGGATCGAGACCGATCGGCGGCGCCGTGAGGTCCGGCCGTTCTTCCACTCGCGGCTCCTCGAATCGTTGCTGCGACCCGTGCTGGACGACCTCGGCCGGCTGGCTCGGCTCGTCCTCTCCCGCGTCGGACTCGGCGGCGGCGCCGAGCTCGATCGGAAGCTGCGCGTCGCCCGACCGGGTGTCGAGCCGTCCCAGTTCTTCGGCGAGAAGGTCGCGGCGGCCCTGATCGGCCTCGTCATCTTCCCGCTCATGAACGCGCTCGGCGTCCATCCGTTCGGTCCCTGGCCGGTCTGGAGCTGGCTTGTCGGTGCGGCCGTCGGGTTCATCGGTCCGGACTGGCAGCTCGACCGCCACCTCGCCGACCGCCGGACCGAGTGTCTGATGGAGCTGCCGATCATCCTCGACATGCTCACGATCGCGACGTCGGCCGGCCTGGCGCTCGAACAGGCGCTGGACCAGGTCGCCCGACACGGTGCGGGCACGGTCGCCCGCGAGCTGCAGCACGCTCGCCGCGACATGACGCTCCGGGGGCAGCCCTTGATCGAGTCCCTCGAGGAGATGGCCGATCGAGTGGGCGTTCCCGAATTGGTGAGCTTCGCCTCGCAGCTCCGAGCCGCCCACGAGCAGGGCATCCCGCTGACTCAGACCCTCACCGCGCAGGCCGAGGCGCTCCGCGAGCGCAAGCGGCTTCGGATCGTCGAGGAGGGCGGCAAGGCGAGCGTGCGGATGCTCCTGCCGGTCGCCCTCTTCATCCTGCCCGTCCTGTTCGTGGTGTTGCTGGTTCCAGCCGCCGTGGAGCTGATGCGCCTCGGCGGATAGGCAGGCCGGCGTCGCACCCGGCCTGCTGCTCGGCGGAAGCGGAGAACGCGGAGAAGGAGAACCTCAGATGATGACGCCGTACGTCGTGCTCCTCGTAAACGCGCTACTGCGACGAATCGACCGCTTCGGTCGATTCGTAGCGGCGACCCATCCCGGCCAGTCGATGGTCGAGTACGCCATTCTCGCGGCGCTGATCGCGATCGTCGCCATGGCTGCCGTCCAGGCCCTGGGCGGCGGGATCGCGACTGTCTTCCAGAACATTCTCGGACGTCTCTCGGGGCTGGGTGGGGGCGGACAGTGAGGGTCGTCCTCGCTCGCCCGATCGCTCGCAGGCGTACCTGGCAGCGCGGTCAGGGCATGGTGGAGGCGGCGATCGCCTTCCCGCTGCTACTCATGACCGCGATCGGACTCGTCCAGTTCGCCCTGTTCGTCCACGCCCAGAACGTGATGACGGGAGCGGTCCAGGACGGTGCTCGGGTCGCGGCGAGCGAGGACCGATCCCTCGCCGAGGGCGTGAGCCACACCCGAGCCCTGCTGGAGGCCGGGCTGGGCCGATCCGTTGACGACGTCTCCGTCGGCGGGGCCGAGGGAACCGATGCGGTGCGCGTCGAGGCGCAGGGGCGCCTGCGCCTGATCATCCCGTGGGCGGGCGACGCGAGGCTACCGGTCGCGGCACGGTCCGTCGTCAGCAAGGAGCGGTTCCGTGCCGGCCCGGACCGCTAGGCCGGCCGACAGCGGGACTCGATCGTGGCCGTCCCACCGGCGTGGGCAGGCCCTGGTCGAGACGGCGCTGGTGGTGCCCCTGCTCTTGACGCTGGCCTTCGGCGTCGTGGCTGCCGGGCGGGTGGCTCACGGGAAGATGGCCGTCGAGGCCGTCGCCCGTGAGGCCGCGCGCGCTGCGGCGATGGCCGACACCGCGGCCGACGCCCGAGCTCGCGGCCTGGCACGAGGTCGCGAGGTCGCGGCCGGCTACGGGCTCGCCGACGGGTCGCTCGACGTGCGGATCGAGCCGGGCGCGTTCGGTCGTGGCGGCGAGGTCCGTGCGTCGGTCCGTGGTGACGTAGCGCTCGACGATCTGCCGCTGCTGAGCCGAGCGCACGTGACGGTGTCCGGCGAACACGTCGAGCGGATCGACGCCTATCGCAGCCGCTGGCAGGGCGAGCGAAACCGATGAGCCCCGGACGGCGGCTGCGCCTCTCGACGGCGGGTGTCCTCGCGGCAGCCCAGCGTGGCCAGGCGATCGCCTGGACGGCGGTCATGCTGCCGCTCTTCCTGGCGGTCGTCGGCCTGGCGGCAGACGGAGGACTCGTGTTCGGCGCTCGGCGCGAGATTCAGAACGTCGCCGATTCGGCCGCGCGGGCCGGCGCCCAGCAGATCGATGTCCGCGTGTATCGCGAGAGCCGTGGGCGCACCGTCGTCCTTGACCAGTCGGCCGCGCGCCGGGCGGCGGCCGAGCATGCAGAACGCCAGGGGAGCGATCTCAAGGTCCGAATCGAGGTCGATCCCAACCGCGTCCGCGTCGAGGCCGCCCGCGACGCACATACCAGCTTCCTTCGGCTGATCGGCATCGGAACAGTCCAAGTCAGCGCCGCCGCGACCGCCGAGGTCCGGCACGGCATCGAGCGCGGAGATCAGTAACCCTGGAGGAAAGACGAGCATGAGTCAGATGCGTGACGGCTTTGAGCTTCGTCGGGACAATGACGCCTCTGCCCGGCCCTCTCACTGGCTGGTGGGGCTCACGCTACTTGCCATCATCCTGCTGATCCTCAGCGGGGCGTCCTTCCTGAACGGACGCCTGCGTCCCCCAACCAGTCTCGAACCAGTTGCGATCGTCCACGCGGCGGAGACGCCGAGGCTCGCCATCATCCTGGGGCGCCAGTTGCCCGAGGTCGAGTCG
This sequence comes from Chloroflexota bacterium, assembly GCA_046328125.1. GTDB lineage: Bacteria > Chloroflexota > UBA6077 > UBA6077 > JACCZL01 > JADZEM01. The sequence goes on along the minus strand of JAXLXF010000006.1, from coordinate 97,156 downwards.
CCCAACGACGGGGGGCCGAACCCAGAGCCGAGTCCGGTGTCGGGCCCTGTCGACATCGAGATCGACGCGGCGCTGCTCGAGGAGGTGGAAGCGGCCTACTCCACATTCTGGGCAATCCGGGTCGAGGCCGCGGCGACCCTCGACGTCAGCCGGTTGCCCGAGGTGTTGGACGGCCCGGCCCTCGAGCGCGAACGGGAGCAGATCGCCGACCTGCAGGTTCGCGGCGTCGCCGCGGTGATCGAAGCGGAGCATGAGGTCGGGCTGCTGAGTCTGACCCAGGACGAAGCCGAGCTGTACGACGAGTACCTCAATCGCAGCTACCTGATCGATCCGATCACCCGCGAACCGGTGGGAGCGCCGGAGCCGGAAGAGGTCGTGAAAGTCTCATTTCGGCTGCGGAGGATCGACGGCGTGTGGAAGGTGGTCGACAGTGAACGCCACGTCTAGCGTCCGACGCTCCACCGAGCTTCTTGTCGGCGCCGTCGTCGGCGTGGTCCTCCTCTCCCTCTCGGTCCCGACCGTGCTGGGGGAATCACGCGGCGAGGCCCACCGGCCCGACGACCGGGCGCCGAAGACCAGGACCGAGATCCGTCATCAGGTGAGGACGCGGCCGGACGGCGTTCGGATTCGGATCTCCGTCCGACAGGAGACCGAGGGCAGGGATGGGTCAGCGGAGCGTGACGAGGAGCGCGAGCCGCGTCCGAGCCAACGACCGGTTCCACCCGCTCCAGTTGCCCCGCGTCCCGAGCCGATCGTCGAGTCCCCGCCGCCGGCGCCTGATCCCCCGGCCGTCCCATCCGATCCGCCGGCGGAAGAGCCTCTGACGGCCGGGGAGCCCTCGGAAGAGGCTGCTCCGACGGAGGCGGGGTTGGAAGACCTGGCGATGGAAGACGCTCCCGCCGCTCCGGCAGCGCCGTTGTTCAATCCGTCGGTCTCCGACGAGGTGCCTGTCGAAACACCTTTCGAGGCAGCGGCACCGGCTGACCCGCCACTTCTCGGCCCCGAGCCAGCCGCACCGCCGCTCGCCGACTCTCCTACCGATCCAGTCCCCGTGGCGGCGGCGCCTCCGGTGTTGTTCCCCACCGATCCGCCATTCATCGAGCTACCGCCCGTGACCCTGCCGCCGTCGACAAGCCGCGCCGCCATAGCTCCGCGCGTGTTCGTCGCCGACATCCTCGAAGACGTGCCGCTGCCGAGCGTGCAGGTCCGGATGAATCCCGATCTCGGTCTCGTCGCCGTGCCGACCTGGTTCTGGGTCGAGGGGTACGACGGGCGCGTGTTCGGCGTCTCACGACAAATCAACATCCCCGCCGAGATCGGCGACGACGTGCCGGTCGACGATGTCCCACGAGACGATCCGCGCCGGCGGCCGACCTCGGTGACGATCGTCGTGACGGTGCGCCCGAGCCACTACGAGTGGAGCTTCGGCGACGAGACCAGGATCGTGACGAGATCGCTCGGCGAGCCGTATCCGCAAGCGTCGGACGTGAAGCACACCTACGAGCACTCATCCCTTCGGGCTCCGGGCGGCTTCGCGGTCGGACTGACGATCGAGTTCGCCGCCGAGTACCGCGTCAACGGTGGCGCCGCGCAGGCGCTGCCCCCGATCCGTCAGACCTACGAGAGCAGCTACCGCGTGCAGGAGATCCAGCCAGTCCTGACGTCCCGGTAGCTCGCGCGGGAGACGATCGTGCACGTCACTGCACAGGTAGCCGGCGATGAGCGTCGGCAGCACCAATGGGGCCTTCTCGGGCTCGTCGCGGGATTGGCGATCGGCGGCGTGACCTTGCTCGCCATCGCCGGCCCGCCGCACCTGCCGGCGGAACTGCCCGACAGTACCAGCATCGTTCGCACCCTGAACGGGACGTACCTCGCCCCTGAGGCCGTGACGTACGTCGTCACGACGGTCGCCTGGGTCCTCTGGGGCTGGCTGACCCTATCGCTCGCTCTCCGCCTCGTCGTCCTCGGTGCAGAGATCGTCGCGCACGGAGCGGCCTGGGTCCGGGCGCTGCGGCTGATCTCGGATCGAGTAACGCTGCCGGTCGTCCGCCGCCTGGTCGACGGCGCCGTGGTCACCGTGCTGGTGGTGAACTTGATGGCGCGGGCGGCGCCGGCGCAGGCCGCGCCACTCCCGTCAGCTGGCGTGACCGTCACAGTGGCAGGTGGCACGGCATCGGAGGCATCCCCGGCCGGGCCCGCTCAGGAATCGTCGGGAAGGACGGTCCGGTACACCGTCCAGGCGGGCGACACACTGTGGAGCATCTCCGAACGGTTCTACGGCACCGGGTTCGAGTACAAGAGGCTGCTCCGGGCGAACGCCGGGCAGTCGATGTCCGACGGCAGTCGCTTCACGCGAACCGGTGTGATCCAGCCGGGCTGGACCCTCACGGTGCCGCTGCCCAGCAAGGTGATCGAGGTCGTGGAGGGCCGAACCTACTACGTCGTCGAGGACGAAGACACCCTGCGGGGGGTCGCTGCCCGCCTCCTCGGCGATGAAGCGGCCTGGCAGCAGATCTTTGAGGCGAATCGCCAGACCGCCAGGCTTGCGAACGGCCGCACCCTCACCGAGCCCGACCTGATCTGGCCCGGGCTGCGACTGCTGATCCCGATCGTCTCGACGGACGGTGCACCGCCGGCGCCGGCCGCCACCCAGCCGGTCCCCGTGCAGTCCCCGGCGACCCCTCCGTCCGAGCCGGTGACACCCGTCACCGTCGTACCCACGCCGGAGCCGCCACCGGTCACGCCCGAGGTCATTGCTTCGCCCGAGCCGGTCATGCCCCAGTTGGTGCCGCCACTCGACCCTACTCCAGTGGTCACCGTCACCCCGGTTCCCGCCGAATCATCGGCGACCCCGGTCGTTGATCCCACGTCGGGTCCGACGGAGGCCGTCGAGATCGAGCCCGCCGCACCTGTGTCCGACGACACAGTCCGGGCGGCTACGTGGGGCGCGTCGATTGTCGGGGTGTTGGTGGTCGCATTCGTCGCTGTGCACATGGCGATGCGACGGCTTCGGCGCCGTATCACAGAACCGTGGATCCCAGACGTGCCCGAGATCGGTCCGGCGGCCAATGAAGGATTCGCAGAGCCCGAGCTGGCCCGGGTTCTCGAGCATCGCATCCATGGCGGCGAGGTCGAGCCGGCGGTCATCGTGGCCGGCCAGGCGATCCGATTCTTCGAAGAGCACGACGTCGGCAGTATCGACGTGGTAACCGTCGGCCAGCGTCGGACCGCGGTGACACTGACCCTCAGCGCGGGGCTCACCGCCCAGCCGCAACTGCTGGAGCTCGCGCCGGAGCTGGCCTCACGACTCGGAGGCACGGGCGAGGTCTGGCGCACGGCGGATCACGACGTCCAGGTTCGGATCTCTAGCCTCTCGCTCGCCGGACTTTCGCCACTGGCTGCGGAACGACCGACTGACGTCCCGACCTTACTGCCGATCGGCATGCTACCCGGCCGCGAGACGCTCTACGCAAACTGGCGCGGCCTCGGGCATGTGCTGGTCGCCGGACTGCCGGGCGGTGGCGTCGAGACCGTGTTGACGAGCTTTCTCGGCGCCCTCACCGCCCGGTGTCGACCAGAGGAGGTACGGCTGGTGACGGTCGCGAGCCGTCGTGCACTGCCGTCGGCCATCTTCGGCCTTCCCCACCAGTCCGGTCCGGCGGTCGATCCGGCCGAGCAGGACGCTGTGGTCGAGGTCCTCCAGGAGCTTCGGGATGAGCTGGACCGACGGATGCGGCCACGCGCTCGTGACGGGTCCCAGGACGATCGCGACGCCGAGGATCAGCCCGAGGTCGTCGTCGTGATCGGCGAGCTCGCCGACATCGCGGGGGACGCGACGACGTTCGAGCTCCTTGGCGCGCACGGCGCGGTGCACGGCATTCGACTCCTCGCGGCCAGCACCAGACCGGAAGCCATAGGAGAAGAGCTGCTGGCGCACTTCGCCACGCGTGTGGCGCTCCAGACGCTCGACGAGGACGCGAGCATTCGGTTGATCGGCCGGCCGGATGCCGCCGATCTGGGTGGAGGTGGCGATCTGCTTGTCCGGATCGACGCCCGAGTGCCACTGCGCGCCCGCGGGTTCCGTCTCTCGTCAGAGCATCTCGATCAGCTCGTCAGGGTGATGCGAGAGGCGTATGCCGGATCGATGGAGTCGGCAGCGTCTGTGGCAAGCTCGCCGCGGCGGGACGTTGCCTTGCAAGATGACCCGCCGAGAGCAGAAGTCTCGTCCGCCGCCTCATCCGATCCGGCCCAGCAGAGCAGCAGCGTGGAATCTGCCACCGCGGCCTCGGCGCAGGACGATTCGGACGACGACGCCCCACTGGTCCAGAGAACGTATCTTCAGACCGAGGCCCGAGTCAACGGTTCGCACTCCGCCCCTATGACACCGCCATTGCACGGGCCGTCGAGCGACAGTGCCGGAGTGGCCCAGGACGATTCCGATTCGCAGTTGCCGATCGAGGTCTCGTGCTTCGGGACATTCCGCGTCAGGGTTGGCGACCGCGAGCTGTCGGCGAATGGGTCCGACGGCGTTCATTACAAGGCCTGGGAGATTCTCGCCTTCCTTTGTGCGCAGCCCGGTGGATCGGTTTCTCGCGAGCGCGTGGTCACTGCGCTCTGGCCCGACGTGGTCTCGAAGAAGACCAAGAGTCGGCTGAGGGTCGCGCTTACTCGGCTCAGGGGCATCCTCAAGCAGCAGGTGCCCACCCTGGAGGGCGAGTTCGTGCGCCTCGAGCGCGACGGCGTCTGCCGTCTCAACCCGGAGTACATCTCAACAGACGTTCGTCGGTTCATGGCGCTTCGACGATCGTCGTCGACGATGCCACCGGTCGACGCCATCGCAGCGCTTGAGGAAGCGCGCGAGCTCTATCGAGGCGACCTCCTCACCGAACCGGACTACGAGTGGATCCACACCCGTATGGACGACGGCCTTACCCTTCGCGAGCTCTACCGCGACGAGTATCTTCGTGTCACGCAGCGGCTGGCGGAGCTGTACCGGCAGCAAGGAGAGACCGCCCGCGCCGTGGCGTGCTACCGAGACATCCTCAAGCTGGAGCCGATCCTCGAGGATGTCGCCCGAAGCCTCTATCGCTGCTACGGCGAGCTTGGCGACCGTGGTGCGCTCGTCCGCGAGCACCGGCGGTTGCGGGACGCCATCCGACAGATGATGAGCTCATCGGACGAGCCTGACGACTTCCCCGAGCTGTACGAGCCGGAGAGCGAGACAGTCACGCTGTACGAGCAGATCCTCGCCGACCTGGAGGCCCGAGCGGCCATCAGCCGGTCGGCTTGACAGTCTTCAGGGATACAAGGGGCAGGCCATGATCGCGTCGTTCGACACGCTGGTTCTCGGCGCAGTGCTGTTGGTAGCCGCGTTGGCGGACCTGCGCACGCGAGAAGTCCCCGGCTGGCTCACATTCGGTGGCATCGCTTCAGGCGTGGTCGTCGCCGCTTTGAACGGAAGCGATGCAGTCCTGGTGAGCCTGCTCGGGACGACGATCGGTGGATTGATCATCCTGCCGTTTGTGCTCATCGGGGCGTTTGGTGCCGCCGACGCTCTGCTGCTGGCGGCGATCGGCGCCTGGAAAGGTCCGCAGTTCGTGCTCTGGACGGCCTGGTGGATGTCGCTCGCTGGAGCGACTCTGGCCACCTTTGCTTGGCGCCGAGGCCGGATGACCTTCCCGTACGTCCCCGCCATCGCAGTTGGCGCGTCATTGGCCGCGCTCACCGGATAGTGCTCCGACAAGGCGGTGAACTGGGGTGTGCTTGGCGTCGATCAGAGAGGCTCAGATGTAGACGGTCTAAAGTAGCTGTCCCGTAGCCCACAAGTAACTGTGGCGAAATCGGCCCTCCGTACGCTGGCTCCGGCGCCCTGGCGCCGATCCCAGCTACGGAGGGCCACCCCTATGCAGCTACCGTTCACCTTTGCCGTCGAGGTGCCAAGCCGAGCACGTCTTCGACGTGCTGCACGCAGACCCTGGATCTGGATCGCCGTGATCACGGTGCTCGCCGGTACAGCGGCCGTCATTGCTGCCTACGTGCAGTTCAGACGTAGCGAGTCGGTCGGCGAGGCGACGCTCCGATTGACCAGTGATCCCGGTGGCGCCTTGGTCGAGATCGATGACCGTAGGCTCGGCCGCACGCCAGTGGAGCTACGGCTCGCCGCCGGCGATCACCGAGTCGCGCTCCACCGTGATGGCTACGCCGACGCCATTAGTTCGGTATCGCTGGAGTCGGGAGGACGGGCCGATCTTCACGCCGATCTCTGGCTCTGGACACCCCAGGCGCAGATGCTCCGTCCAACGCTCCCGGGTGCGACCATCGCTGGGGCGACGTTCCTCGCGGGCGGGCGGATCGCGATGACGGTCTCATTGCCGCCCGACGATGAGCGACAGACCTGGCTCCTGGGCGATGATGGCGGGATGCGTCGCCTTGGCCCGACCGAAGCCCGAGGCCCGCTGGTGATTGCTCCGGACGGTGGTCGCGTGGCCTACGTAGCGAGGGGTCAGGACGACGAATCGAGCTCAGGCGGTGTGAGACCCGACGAGGTGTGGATCGCTCCTGCCGGCGGTGATCGCGGGACGCGCGCCTACGTCCTGACGACCGAGATGCGTGACGAGCGCCTCATCGACTTGAGCTGGGCGCCAGACAACAGGCACCTTATCCTCGTCACCCGATACCAGCTTGCTGGAGGCGGCTATCGCACGCGCCTGCTCTGGCTGGACGCGGCCACCCGGCACGTCAACAAGATTGCCAACATCCCCAGCGAGGTCGTGCCGGGCAGCTACGGCTGGAGTCCAACGGGCGAGCACGTGGCGTTCCTTGCCCGTTCGAGCCAGACGACCGCGCTCTGCCTGGTCCGAACCGATGGCACCGAGATCCGATATCTGGCGGACCTGTACCAGGACGATACGAGCCCGCTGGCCTTCCCACCGGTGGCGTGGTCGCCCGACGGCTCGCGGATGCTCTACGCCGCCCCAGAACAGAGTCCATCGAACGCGCAGGCAGGCTGGCTCTGGGGCGCCCAGTCGGCCCCAGTGCTCTTTGAAGTGCGTGTGAGCCGACCGCAGGAACAACGGGTCGGCACTGCGGAAGGCCAGTCGCCAACGTGGCGTGACGACGGCAGCATCGTGATGCTGGCGCGACCCAAGTTCGGCGGGCCGCTGACGCTGAGGTCGGTCGAGACGGACGGCAGCGTCCACGACCTCGGCGAGCTGCCGGTGAAGGCCGGTGCGACCTACGCCGCCCGATGGGACGTCGCCCACGCTCAGGCCATCGTCGCCGTGCGAAGTGCAGCAAGCACCGGCGCGAACCGACCGGACTACTGGCTGGTGCGCTACCGACCGGAGGTCGACCGATGAGAGCGGCGAACGCGGTCGCACTGCTTACCTTCGTGCTCAGCCTGGGCCTCGCCATGGTCACGACGCCATCCGCCCACGCCCAGGAAGGACAGCCCGCGCCGACACCAACGTCTACTCCAGGGCCCGGAGGCAACCCGCCATCTGACGCCCCCGGCCCGTTCTCGGGCTTCCTGCCCGACCCGAAGGCCTGGGCCGCCGACGTCTTCAACCAGGTGCTCGTCTCGCTGTTGCAGGGGATCTCGACAGCCATCCGTGGAGTGGTCGACGGCGTCATGGGCAGCTCGCTCAACTTCATCACCCAGACGCCGCCGGCCGGCACGTACCAGAGCCCGACGGTCAAGACGCTCTGGGAAGCCGTCCGGACGGTGATGAACGCCGGCCTGGCGATCGTCGCGCTTTGGGGCGGGTTCAACCTGATCGTCCGCGAGCAGATCGGGGCGCCGTATCACGAGGCGATGGAGCTGGTCCCGAGACTGATCATCGGAGCGCTGCTCGCGAACACCAGCATGAGCTGGGCGCAGCTCGCCATCGACGTCAACAACGCGCTCTGTCAGGGCGTCGGCGAGGTCGCACTCCCGGCGTGGGAGAGCGCCGACAGCACCACCCAACTGCTGGTGAATGTCATCGCGGTCCTGATCTACCTGGTGACGAGTTTGTTACTCCTTCTTCAGATGCTCATGCGCCTGGCGCTCATTGATGTTCTGCTGGTCTGCGCGCCGCTCGGTCTGCTCTGCTGGGTGTTGCCCCAGACCCAGGGTTGGGCTCGGCTCTGGTCGGGCACGTTCTTCGGGGTCGTCTTCACCCAATTCGTGCAGGTGCTGGCGCTGAAGCTCGGCGGCTCGCTCCTGACTGAGCTGGCGCCGATGTCGCCCGATGCCGCATTGCTCAGCGTCTTTCTCGGCGTCGCCGTCCTCGCCCTGACCCTGAAGATTCCGAGCCTGATGCGCAACCACGTCGGCGACGGCCTAGGCTTCGTCCGCTACTACGCCTATCGCCAAGGCGCGCGAGCCATGGAGGGCGGGAGCGGTCGGTCAGCAACTACCGGCTGACCGAACGGATGGTCACCAGCAGATAGGACGAGGTGCCCAATGGCACCTCGTCCTATTCCTTCGACCCAAGGGGCAGCGAGCCACTGGGGCATCGGTGTCTATTCAGCTCCCTGCCCTCACAATGTGGAGGCAATAACTTGCCCCGCATTCGGATCCCAGTGCCAGAGGAGCACCGCTGCTTCATCTGCTCACACCAGCTACCGCCGCTTGCAGAACGTCGTACAGGATGCGAGGTCTGACAACGGGACGCTTCTTAGGACCCCATCGTAGGCGACACCCCGATGACCATGTCGATGGCGGTCTGAGCGCTCGAATCCACGGAAAACCCATCCGAGCCACGCGCCAGCGCCGCCCGCTCGATCGTCCAATGCGGCGAGGGCGTCGCCGGGTCACCGAGCAGCACCACCTCAGGTGAGCCGCAGGTATAGTTGGCGCGCTTACCCCCGAAGGCGAGCGTGGCACCCTGGCCGGCTGCAAGACATCTCTCGCCGTTCACCAGGACCAGCTCCAATATCGGGACCGACATCGTGTCGGCGGATGCGAGGACAAATTCGTCAGCCGTCCGCTGAACGTACCCACGTTCGAACGACAGCGTGCCGGCCTGGAGCGTTGGCGCGCCGAGGATCACGCTCGATTGTTCACCGGATTCGTCACAGGTGTAGTTCACACGCTTGCCTTCAAAGGCGAGCGTGGCTCCAGTACCTGCGAACCGGCAGACCGTGCCGTCCGGTAGTTGAATGCTGGTGGCTGAAGATGGCGCCGACTGCTGAATTGACACCGACGAGTCGGGCGCGCTCGGCTCGGACTGACTCGATGGGCGCGCGGGGACCGGCTGCACGGCTGGCCGCATCAACGTGATCTGCTCCGTCCCGGCATCGTCCAGCAGTCTCAACATCTCGCCGGTCGCCGAAAAGCGCCTCACCGCCGTGAGCGCGGCCAAGAACGCCTGCTCTTGCTCCATGACGCCCGGCTGGACGCAAGCCCGGCGCGTTGTGGCCATCTGGCTGAACGTGATGGTCGAGCCGTCAATGAGGTAAGAGCCGCGGTAGGTATTGCAGCCGGAGCCGCCGGCGACCGATCCGTCCTCGGTGAAGACGGCGGACATCGGCGACGGCGCCTCCGACAGCGGGCGGGTGGACATCCCGTTCATCCGGAACGAAACGACACGCCACGGCCAGTTGACCAGAGCCGCCACGGATGCCGAGGCTCCAGACGTCGAGGCCCGAGGAACCTGAGCCGGCGCCGGTGCCGGTGCCGGAGTGGACGACGGCGCTTGCTGATTGTAGGCGGGGACGATCCCCTGGCCGGACATGACCTCCGACTTCGCGAAGCCCAGTTGCACCGGCATAGAGAAACTCAAGAAACTGATGAACACCAGCAGCCCGACGCTGCCTCGCAGTGTCCTGCGCACCTTCACGCTGTCTCCTCTCGGCGGGCCAATGCATGCCCGCCACACATAGAGGGTGAATGTCGACAAAAGGTTCCGTGCCTCGTCGACGTCCGGCAGATCTCGCGACCCCTCGCCATCGTTGGGTCATCGCCTGAAAGAGCGGGACGCCGGCTGGACGCAGGAGGCCGGTCGCCGTTGTGATCCAGATAGAGGATCGGCTCGTCCGAACCGGCGCACTCACATTACGGGCGCGAGCAGCGACGTGCCTATGCAGTTTGCGCCAAAAGTGGTCCGAATGCGCCGATCTCTCGATGTTCGGCATCCGTCGACCGCGCTACTGTCGACGCAGCGTCTCTGAGGGCCTCTCGCCGAAGATGCGCCGATAGGTCGCTGCGAAACGTCCAAGCTCCCAGAAGCCGTTATCCATCGCGACCTCGGAAACGGTGGTCGTGCCGGGATCGCTGCTGCGCAGCCGCGCACGGGCGGCAGACAATCTCCGAAGCATTAGGTAGTGCGCCGGTCCCATCCCGAGCGACTCGTGAAATGCGCGCTCCAACGTCCGGCGGGGAAGGTCGAGGGCACGACAAAGGTCCGTAACCTGGATTGGCCCGATCGCGTGGGCGTCGACCAGATCTTCGACCTGTCGCACGACCTTGGCTGCGGAATGGCCGGGGCTTGCGCTGGCGTGTGCCTCGTCGAAGGCGATCCCCGACAGGAACGCCTCGGCGAGATCGTTCTGGAACAGCGCCAACCGTTGGCCCGACACCTGAAAGTCTGGGCGCATGAGGCAGGACGCGAGCTCGACGATCGTTCTGCAGATCTTCGCACGGACGTACGGGGGCGCCCGGAAGTGTTGCTGCTGCTCCCAGAAGGCTCTGTCGCCGATGGCGAGGTCGCCGCCCGCGATCCGGGCCACCGCATCGACACTCAGCGAGACGGTTGCATAGTGCATTCGTCCCGTTGATCGCCCGTCCTGCGCACCTCCCGGGGCGAATGTGAAGATGTCACCGGGCAGGGCCTCCGCCGACCATTGCACGATGTCCGCATGCTCGCCCAGGCTCACCCCGAACGTCATGAGATGAGGGTGCATGATCCTGCGTGACCGAATGTCCGCGTCGAACTGGCCGACAGTGAAGAGGAAATCGCCCGCCGACGCAAACAACGCCTCGCCCTGCGGGGCCCCGGTGTCGGAGAGCTGAACTCCTCGCAGATCGGCGCCCTGGATCACGTGGCGTAGATCCTCGATACTCTCGAACGTGAGACGGGTGGTGTGTAGCTCGTCGATCGTCACGGCCCCCTCCCCAGCGTCAACACCGGCGCCAAGAAACCGTTGGCGACTGCTGTCCGACCGTCGGCATACCGTCGTGCGTGCAGCAGGTGGCGTCGATTGTAGAGTGCCGGACAGCGCGTCGAACGGTCGCATCCTGAGGACGCGAGGCGGCGGCCTGTGCCGGCATTCTCGATGCGCGCGCCATCGCGAGCCAGGGGATATTGCTCATGCCGCGCCCTCGCCAGGTGATCCGCGCGACGATTGGCATCGTGACAGGACTGATGCTGCTCATCGCCAGCATGGCGGCCGTCGCGTGGTGGTGGGCGCGTCCCGCGAGGCCGGACGGGTTCTATAATCCGCCCGCCGCCGTGCCGGTAACGCCCGGGGCACTCCTGCGCAGCGAGCCGTTCACGCGTGGCGTACCGGCGAGCGCTGAGGCATGGCGAATCCTCTACACCACGACCCGGGATGCGCGCACGCCGGCACTCGCCAGCGCGGTCGTGCTAGCGAGTGCCCATCGTCCCGACGGACCACGCCCGGTCATCGCGTGGGCCCACGGCACGACGGGCGTCGTGCAGGGATGCGGTCCCTCGCTGCTCGACGAGTACCTCGTCTCGGGGGGCCTTCCAGCCCTGGACCAGATCGTCGCCCAGGGATGGGTGCTGGTCGCCACGGACTACGCGGGCCTGGGGACAGCCGAGCCCGCGCCATTCCTGATCGGCGAAGGTGAGGCACGCTCGGTGCTCGACGCCGTCAGGGCGGCACGGCAGCTCGACGGCGTTAGCCTGGAGAACCGGGTGATCGTCTGGGGTCATTCACAGGGAGGCCATGCTGCTTTGTGGACGGGAGCTGTCGCCACCAGCTATGCGCCCGACGTCGACATCGTCGGCGTCGCCGCCCTCGCACCGGCCAGCGACCTGGTCGCCCTCGTCGAGGCGGCGCAGGACACACCGATTGGCGAGATCCTGTCAGCGTATATCGTGAGTGCTTACAGCCAGGTGTACGGCGACGTTCGCTTTGAAGAGATGGTCCGTCCAGGAGCGCGCCTGCTCGCGCGCGACATAGCCGGCCGGTGCCTGGCCGGACGTGAGGCGCTCCTGTCGGTCGTCGAGGCGATGCTGCTGGGCGGCCCGATCTTCTCCGCCGATCCAACCACCGGCGCACTGGCCGAGCGACTTGCGGAGAACACCCCCCGCAAACGGGTCAACTCCCCACTCCTGATCGCACAGGGTGAGGCAGACCAGTTGGTCCTGCCGTCAGTTCAGCAGCGGTTTGTAACGGAGCGCTGCGTTGACGGGCAGAGCCTGGAGTACAGGACCTATGGAGGGCAGGACCACATGGGGCTCGTATCGCAGGGCTCCGCGCTGACCGGTGAGCTTGTTGCGTGGACTCATGCACGCCTCGCTGGGATGCCGCCTCCTTCCGGATGTCCCGTGGTAGCGAGATCGGGATGACGCAGCACAACACCTGAGCGAGGTTCGACCGGTGTAGGTGCGAGCTGACAGCACCCGTTCGCCCGAGTCTGATCGGAATCACACGCTCCCCAAGCGGCCGTTGACGTCCCGGACCTTTGTGAACGATGACAACCGGCCGCGAACATGACCTGGCTGCCGGACATTGGAGCCCACTTCGCTAAGGGGCAGGGGCACCAGACGCGTCTATCTGAGCCTCACTTAGCCTCCGGGCCGTGCTGAGGCAGCGGCCTGGTCTGGTCCCGAGAGCAACCCCTGTGACGTTGCTTGAAAGTGCCTCTGAAGTAGCTCTGGCGTAACTCGCCGGTAGCTCTCGCGAAACCGGCCCTCCGTAGGCTGGCCCTCGGCGCAACGACGCCGATCCCAGCCACGGAGGGCCACCCCTATGCGACTGCCGCTCGCTTCCTGCCTTGGGCCACACGGACATCGCGAGCCTCCGAAGTCGAGACCCACGGGCGACGCTATCGACGTCGCTCAGTGCGACGTCCGCCATCGTTGTGCACGTGCCCTTGCGGACCGGAGCTGCGTCTCGACCGGAGGGCGGTGATGGCACGCGTGCTCGTCGCACTCGCCCTCTCCGACCTCGGCCGAGACGCGCTCAAGTTCGCGATGGCACTGGCGCTCGCCATCATGCTGGCGATGGCCTTCTCCGTCTCGACGCTGATGACGGTCCTCGGCGCGACCGTCCCGGGCCACGAGGTGGCCGAGGCCGACACCGACGAGATACCGGCCGAGCACCTCGAGGTGATGCGTCAGGCCGCGAACGAGACCTGCGGCGTCCCCTGGCAGGTGATCGCGGCGATCGCGAAGGTCGAATCCAACTTCGGCCGGAACATGGCGACGTCCTCGGCGGGCGCGATCGGCTACGGCCAGTTCCTGCCGTCGTCCTGGGCCGCCTTCGGCAACGGCGGCGATCCGTACGACTTCCGCGACGCCATCCCGGCGATCGCCCGCTACCTGTGCGCCCACGGGGCGCCGCACGACCTGCGCCGGGCCGTCTGGGCCTACAACCACCTCGACTCGTACGTCGATATGGTCCTGGCGATCGCCGTTCGGTACGGCCTCGGCGCAGCGGAGCCCCCGGCTCCTGAGGTCTCGGCGGCTCTCGCCACCGTGGTCATGCTCGCCCGCACCCAGATCGGCCGGCCGTACGTTTGGGGCGGCGCGAGCCCGTCGACGAGCTTCGATTGCTCGGGCCTGGTGCAGTGGGCGTTCGGCCAGCTCGGAGCCCGGCTCCCGCGGACGGCGCAGCAGCAGTACGACGCGACCCGGCGGGTAGCAAGGAACGACCTCAAGCCCGGCGACCTGGTGTTTTTCGAGCGCACCTACCCATCGCACGAGCGGATAACCCACGTCGGGATCTACGTCGGCAACGGCCGGATGATCAACGCCCCGACCACCGGCGACGTGATCCGCGAGATGGACGTATTCAGCGGCTACTGGGGCCCGAGATTCGCCGGCGGCGGCCGAGTCGGGGCGTAGCCGAGACCCGAGCGGATGTCGACCCGCGTCGTCTCACCCGCGGTGAACGAGTGTGCCAGCGATTGGAGTAGTCCACGTGCAGCAGATCAACGCCCTCTTCACCAGCTTGCTCAACGTCGGCGTCGGTGTCGGCGTCACCGTCGCCGCCTTCTTCCTGATGTGGGGCGCCTTCATGTACATGTCCGCCTCCGGCAGCCCGCGCCAGATGGAGACCGGCAAGGCGGCGATGATCAACGCCCTCGCGGGCCTGGCGATCGTCCTGTCGGCCCGCGTGATCGCCGGGATGATCCAGTCCGCCCTCGGCGGCGGCGGCTGACGGGAGACCGATCATGCCACGCCGACGCCACGAGATCCCCACCCACCTGAACGTCGAAGACAAGGCGTTCGCCGGCCTCTCGGTCCGTCAGCTCATGAACCTGATCGTCGGAGTCTCGACGGCATACTCGCTCTGGAACGCCTGGCCGGACCTCCCGCTGCCCGTGCGCGCGGGGGCTGCCGGGATCTGCCTCGCCGTCGCCCTGATCCTGACGCTGGTCAGGCCGGGCGGTCGGCCGCTCGAGGAGTGGGCCTTCGTCGGGCTCCATTACCTGGCGACCCCCAAGCTCAGCGTCTGGCGCCCGCGCGAGCCCGACCCTGCCGACTGGCAGCTGGGCCAGGGCTCATGGGAGGAGCTGGACGCCCACGTCTCCTGGAAGCCCGCCGACATCGATGAGACAGCGGAGGAGCGATGAGCAAGCGTGCTTCGGTGCAGACCGCTCGACTCAGCCTGGAGGCGATCGAGGATGAGGTCGTCCTGCTCGCCCGTGGCCAGTATCGCGCCGTGCTCGAGGTCAGCGGCGTCCACTTCGGCCTCCAGGGCGACACCGAACAGGAGGCGATCGTCGGCGGGTTCGCGGCCTTCCTGAACAGCCTGAGCTTCCCGACCCAGGTGCTGGTCCGGGTCCTCCCGATCGACATCGACGGTTACATCGGCGAGCTCGAGCGGCGTGCCCGTCACGAGCTATCCGAGGACCTGGCGGCGCTCGCCCGCGATCACGTCGCTTTCGTCCGCCGGCTGGCCCGCAACCGGACGCTCCTCGAGCGTCACTTCTACCTCGTCGTGCCGGCCGACACCGAGTTGACCGGGTCGCGCGGCGCCTGGTCGATGGTCCGCCGGCGGGCCGGTCGCGATGCAGCAGCCGCGCGCAAGCAGCTCGTCATTCGGTGCGAGGAGGTCGAGCGCCAGCTGGGCCGCTGCGGGCTCTCCGCCCGTCGCCTCGGCAACGGCGAGCTCGCACAGCTCTACTACGCCTGCTGGTGTCCCGAGCTGTCGCGGGTCCAGCGGCTCCGACGCGACCTCGCCGAGTACGCCACCCTGGTCGTCCAGGCCGGCCACTCCAACGGAAGGAGCTCCTGATGCCGCTCCTGAAGCTTCGTCGAAACCGAGACCACCAGAATGGGCTCAGCCCCGATGGACGGCGCTTTGCGCTCGGCACGCGCTCCCTCGCCGACCTGGTCGCGCCGGCCGTGCTGGAGGTCGCCCGCGATCACGTCCGTCTCGACTATCAGTACGCCCGCACGCTCGCCGTGACCGGCTACCCGCGAAGCGTCGGCCCCGGCTGGCTCCAGCCGCTGATCGACTTCGAGGAGCCGATCGAGTTGAGCCTCCACCTGCTCCCGCTCGAGAGCGGATCGATGGTTGCCTCGCTCACCCACAAGATGGTGCAGTTGCACTCCTCTCGTCTGCTGGAGGCACGCGGCGGGCGCCTTGCCGATCCCGAACGCGAGGTCGCCTACGAGGATGCCGAGCGCCTGCGCGACGCCCTCCAGCGCGGCGAGGAGAAGGTGTTCTCCGTCGGGCTGTACGTCCTGCTGCGTGCCAGCTCACTCGCCACGCTCGACGATCTGACGCGTCGGGTGGAGATCACGCTCGACGGCATGCTGGCGCACTCGCGGGTCGCCATCTTCGAGCAGGACGCCGGCTTCCGCTCCTGCCTGCCGGAGGGCCAGGACTATCTGCTGGTCTCCCGCAACCTCGACACGTCGTCGCTCGCAACGACCTTCCCGTTCTCGTCGAGCACGCTCACCATGGAGCGCGGCGTCCTCTATGGGATCGCGAAGCACAACGCCTCGCCGGTCATCTTCGACCAGTTCGACCCGAGCCTGGAGAACGCCAACGCCGTCGTCTTCGCCAAGTCCGGCGCGGGGAAGTCGTACTTCACCAAGCTGATGGCGCTGCGCAACCTGCTGTTCGGGGTCGACTTCCTGGTGATCGATCCGGAGGATGAGTACCGGACGCTCTGCGACGCCGTCGGCGGCCAGTACGTCCGACTCGCCAGCTCGTCGGCGCAGCACCTGAACCCGTTCGACCTGCCGCCCCCTGACGACGATTGGGAAGGCCGCGACCCGCTGGCCGAGCAGATCGCGGCGCTGCTCGCGCTGCTCGAGATCATGCTGGCCGAGCCTGGGCGCTCGCTCGGCTCGTACGAGCGGGCGATCCTCGACCGTGCCCTCTACCGGACCTACGCGGCCAGGGGCATCGGGCCGGATCCCACCACGCACGACCAGCCAGCGCCTTTGATGCGCGACCTCCTCGCCGCCCTGGCCGGCGAGCCGGGCGAAACGGCGGCCGATCTCGCGACCCGGCTCGAACGGTACGTCAGCGGCTCGCTGGCCGGCATCTTCGCCGGCTCGACCAACGTCGCCCTGGATCGCCGGTTCGTCGTCTTCAACGTTCAGACCCTGGAGCCCGAGCTGCGCCCGCTCGGCATCCACCTGATCACCACGTTCGTCTGGAACCAGGTGAGGCGCTCGCAGCGGCCTCGGCTCCTGATCATCGACGAGGCCTGGTCGCTGATGCAGTACGCCGAGGGCGGGGCGTTCCTGGCCGCGATGGCCCGACGGGCGCGCAAGTATTACCTCGGCCTGGTCACGATCACCCAGGACGTCGCCGATTTCCTCGACGCCGACCACGGCCGGACGGTGCTCGCGAACGCGGCGATCAAGCTGCTGATGAAGCAGGACGCCTCCACGATCCAGCCGGTGGTCGGGGCCTTCCAGCTCTCGGATGACGAGCGACAGTTCTTGCTGGCGGCAGCCAAGGGCGAGGGACTGTTCTTCGCGCGCGGCAGCCACGTCGCGATCAAGGTCGAGGCGAGCCCGGCCGAGCACCGCCTCGTCACGACGGCTCCACGGGAGTTGGCCGAGCGACTGATGACGTCGGCCCGGTCTGAGTCGGTAGATGGCGACCGTTCTCTTCGTCCGACCTCGCCGCGTCGTCGCCTCGGCTCGACAGGAGCGGCCCGATGAACACGGTCCTGAATCGCCGCCACGACATCGACGCGATTAAGCGCGCCCATCCGCTGGCCCGGGTGATCGCGAACAGCGGCGTGCGCCTGACCAGGTCCGGGCCGAGCAGCCTCAAGGGGTGCTGCCCCTTCCACGACGACAAGCGGCCGTCGCTCGTCGTCGACGAGCGCGACGACCACTTCCACTGCTACGGCTGTCGGGCCCACGGCGACGTGATCAGTTGGGTGATGCGTCGCCAACGGCTCGGCTTCTCGGCGGCGTGTGAGCTTCTGACCGGACAACCCGCACAGATGCGCCCGGTCCCTGCCATGATGCCGGCTTCGAAGTCCGACCGCACGCGACGCTGGGATCGGTTGACGCTCGCAGAACAGGTCACCATGAACATGGCCGGGGCGGTGTACCACCACGCCCTCTGGCGCGAGCCCCGAGCGCTGGCTTACCTGCGCGACCGCGGCATACCCGACTGGGTGATCCGCCGGTGCTGGCTCGGGTACGCCGACGGCGAGTCGCTGGCGCGGTTCCTTCGCCCGAGACGGGGCCTTGAGGTCGCCCAGGACCTCGGGCTGCTCCATCGGCCGAGGCAGCGGGGGCCCGACTCGGCGCTGCGCGAGGTCATGGCCGGCCGGATCGTCGTTCCGGAGCTGCGGGGCGGCCAGACCGTCTGGATGATCGGTCGGATCCTCGACGAGTCGCCGAGCAGTCCGAAGTACCTCGCGCTCGGAGGGGAGCGACCCGTCCTCGGGTTCGAACGGGCCGTCGGCCGGAAGGAGGCGATCCTCTGCGAGGGCGTCTTCGACTACTTGACGGCGGTGGCCTGGGGGCTGCCGGCTTTCAGCCCGTGCGGTACGCACATCCCCGGCGATCGGCTCGGCTTCCTGGCCCGGGCGGAGCGGGTCTTCGGCGTCTTCGACGGCGACGTCGCCGGCGACGAAGCGGCCACACGATTTCGCCTGGATCTCGGGAATCGGTGGAGGCCGCTCCGCTTGCCGGATGGCACCGACCTCAACGATCTCGGCCGTCGCCCCCACGGTCGCGACTGGTTCTTCCGGCTCCTCAGCGCCGCGCGGATGAGCGCCAGATCGGAGGTGCGCGATGACTCGGCGTGGTAGGCGTTCGGCGCGGATCCGACAGCGTCACCGCGTTCGGCTCCGCCTGGTCGTGCTGCGGCTGGGCGGCCGTCTCGGCTGGCGGCCAGGCGACGTCATCGGCTTCGCCGAGGCCCTGACGAACCGCCCCTGGCGGCGGTGCGGTCGCACGGACCTGGAGGCCGTCCGGGACGAATTCCTGGCGCTCCGCCGGGCGATCAGGTGCAAGTCGGCGCGGCATTCGGTCCGGCCACCGTCCCCGAGGCCCACCCCGATGGAGTATCGCCATGCCGCTGAGGGTTAGGCGCCGAGCACGTGTCGTCCTCGCTCCCGAGCTGGTCGAGATCGTGACGCCGCGCACCAACGCCGCGGTCATCACGCCGGCTGAGAACCTCCTGGCCGCGATCTCCGTCGCCGAGCCATTCGGCCTGGAGATCACCGCCACCGCCGGGGCGCGACGCTTCGTCGTCCGGGCCGGATCGGTCCCGACGCGGCAGCGCCTCGAGGACCAGCTCGGGGTCGCGTACCCCCAGGCGGAGCTGCGTCGGCTCGACGTCGATCGGTTCCCCGGCCTCGACCCGGCTCGGCGCCACCCGGACGAGCGCCTCGTCGCGCGCACGTTCGCCCTGCGCAGGCCGGCCTATCTGCCGCTCCGCACGTTCCGCGACCACGACATCATCGCCGATCGCGCCGCCCAGGCCGACCCGGTCCTCGGGATCCTGGGCGCGCTCGGTGACCTGCCGCCCGGTTGGCGCTCGCTGAGCCAGCTGATCCTCGAGCCCGCCCCGGACGATTGGTGCAAAGGGTACCTGCGCCTCGCGGTCGAGCACCCGCTGGCATCCGAGCGTGCCGCCGAACGGGCGGACACGTCGCTGGCACCGGTCTTCATGTGGGCCGCGCTCCTCGTCGCGGGGTGCCTGGCCTTCCAGGGATATCTCTGGTACAGCTCCGGCCAGTGGCTGAAGCTCGGGCTCATGGCACTCGCCATCGGCGGCGGCGTCCCATCCGCGCTCTGGCTCGCTCGCCGGCTGCTCGACCGTCCGATCTACGACATGCGCCTGGTCCAGGAAAAGATCGGCCGGATCGCCTACCTCGCCGAGATCCGACTGGCCGTCTTCGCGCCGGCCGACACGCCACCGGAAGCAATGGACGAACGCCTGGACCAACTCGCGGCGGCGTATCGGCAGTTCAGCCTGGCGGCCGGCAACGGCCTGGAACCCCGACATCTCCGCAAGGACGACCTCGACCTGCGCCAGTTGCGGCCGTTGGCCCCGGCGCGGTCGCGGCCGGTCCTGAACACGCGCGAGCTGGCCGGACTGTGGCACCTCCCGCAGTCCCTGGCGGACGTGCCGCTGCTCGAGCGGACCGGCGCGCGTCGGCGCCTGCCCCGGCCGTTCTCGGTGACGCACGGGTGTCGCGTCGGCGTCTCGGCCCACCAGGGGCGGTCGGTGCCGGTCTCGCTGCCCGACGAGCTGCTCCGCCGGCACCTGCTACTCGTTGCCAAGACCCGGCGCGGGAAGTCGTCGCTGCTGCTGCGGATCGCCGGCTACCTCATGGGATCGACGGCGATCGACGGCCGCCCACCGGCGCTCGTCCTCGTCGATCCGCACCGCGACCTCGCTGAGGCCGCGCTCGGGCTGGTGCCCCCCGGCCGACGCGACAGCGTCGTCTACCTCGACGTGTCGGAGCGGGCTCGCCCGTTCGGACTGAACCTGCTCGACGTCGGGCTGGGCTGGGATCGCGACAAAGCGGTCTCGAACGCCCTGGCGATCTTCCGGCGCGAGTTCGACCGATTCTGGGGGCCGAGGATGGAGGACGCCTTCCGCTTCGCGCTGCTCACCCTGTTCGAAGCGAACCAGGCGATCTGCGCGGCGGGACCCCTCGGCCGAAACCGCCAGCACACCATCCTCCAGGTGCCGACCCTCCTGGCCGACGACGCGTTTCGACGCAGCGTCCTCGAGCTCGTCTCCGATCCGATCGTCAAGGCCTGGTGGTCCGGCTACTTCGAGCACCTCGACCGTCGCCTGCAGATCGAGGTTTCCAATCCTGTACAAACGAAAGTGCACAGATTCGCCGGGTCACGCGCGGCCCGCTCGATCGTCGGCCAGCCGCATTCTACCATCGATCCGTCCGGGTGGCTCAGCACCGGCGCCATCGTCGTCGTCAACACGGCCAAGGGGAGCGTCGGCGAGGACACGGCCGCGCTGATCGGCGGCACGCTGATCAATCTCGTCGGCCTGCTGGTGGGCGAGCAAGCCAGGCTCCCGGAATCGCGGCGGCGCCCGGTGACGCTGATCGTCGACGAGTTTCATACCATGGCGGGCGCAGATTACGAAGCGATCCTCTCCGAGCTGGCCAAGTACGGCGCGAGCCTGGTCCTGGCCACCCAGAGCCTGGCCCGCCTCGAGGCGCTCGACCGCGAGCAGGGGCGCTCGCTGCGGGCCACAGTGTTCGCCAACCTCGACGGCCTGTTCGCCTTCCACACCAGCGCCGAGGACGCCCGCTACCTTGTGCGGGAGCTCGGCAGCGAGGTCGACGAGCACGACCTGATCGAGCTCGGCGAGCACCAGTGCTACGCCAGGCTCTCGGCCGGCGGCGAGCGACTGCCGACGTTCTCGGTCGCGCTCGATCGGCCACCGCACGGCGACCCGGCTGTCCGCGATGTGCTCGCCGAGCGCTCGGCGGCTCGCTATGGCCGGGAGGCACGCGCGGTCGAGAACGACCTTCGATCCGCCCTGGCCAGGATCGAGGCGAGCCGTGTGGAAGCCGAGAAGCAGAAGCTGACGGGTCGGAAGGGCAACATCGGCGACCCGGGTGGGTCACCCACCGGAGCGGGATCCTCCACCGAGAGCCAGCAGCAGCGGAACCAGCATCGCGACGAGAAACACGGGCGACGAGCATCGACCAGGGCGACGCCCGTCGCGGGCGGCGGCAAGGCCGATGCTGCCGACGGTCCCGACGCCCTCCAGGAGCCGCTGCCGATGGACGAGCCGGTCGGGGAGCCGACGGAGGCGGCGAGATGATCGGACGGGTCCGTTGGCGAGACGCCGAGGCGGCCGCCGACCGCCTGACCGAGAGCGACCGACGCACGCTCGGCCTGCTGATACACCTCCCCCTCCTCTGGGAGGGTGCCATCGAGCGGCTGTCCGGGGCCCGAGCCGGCACTCCGGTCTACCGCTGCCTGGCCCGGCTCCGTGAAACGGGGCTGGTCGGCGAGATCCATCCGGCGCTCAGGGCGGGGAGGAATCCCGGCCTGCTCTACCCCACCGACCTGGGCATCGCGACGCTCGCCGTCGATCGGCGGGTCGACGCGGCGGAATTGGCACGGCGAGCGCGCCTGCGCGGCTCCGATCTCGAGGACCGCGTGCTCGACCTGCCGCACCTGCTCGCCGCCTACCAGCTCCTGGCGGCCGTCGCGGGCGCGGCGGGCGGACCTGCCGAGCTTCTCGCCTGGGAGTGGCCCTGGCACGGGCGACTTCGACTGCCGACCCGCAAGGCGCCGGTCACGGTCGACCTGCCGGCCTACGCCGCCCTCAGGTGGGGCGGCAGAACGGCCGAGCTGATCCTGGTGCCGGATCTCGCAACCTTCCCCCTACGCGTGTACCGGCCGGCCATCGGACATGTGCAGGCCCGCCGTCGCATCAGTGGGGCCACGCTGCCGACGCTCGTCGTCGCCACGACCGACGGTCGGCTGGCCGCCTGGACGCGGCTGCTGGACGACCTGGCACGGTCGTACCGTGACGCGCCGCTGGATGCTCGCATCGTGACCTGGCGGGAGCTGCTTAGCGACCGCCATGACCTTGACAAGGTGGCCGACACTGCCGGGCCCACACCTGCTGTCTACGCGCGTGAGCTGAGGCTCCGGCCGCTCGATGCGCGGCGGCCTGGCAGTCCGATTCCCCGCCCGGTCGGCTCGGCCTTCGATCCGGACGCGTCGGATGCCAGCCTGGCCAGGCTGGCACTGAAGGTCTCGCCGGTCGAGCGAGTCATGCTGGATCTGGTCGGTCGCCATCCGTTCCTGACCGCGGACGACCTCGCCGCCGTGCTCGGGTGGGAGACGAGGCGCGTGCGGGAGCGCCGGGCTCGGCTGATCCGGCTCGGCCTCGTGCGACTGTTGGACACCCACGAGCGTCATTGGTCCTCGCCGTCCGATTTGACCGAACTGACCGAAGCCGGCCTCCAGTTCGCGGCTGCCCAACAGGGCCTGAGTCTCGCCCGAGCCGTCCGCTTCAACGGACTGGCCGGCGGCGGACCCGAGCACCCGACGGGAGTCCGCCGCCTGCTGGTACGAGATCTCGCCCATACGCTCGGCGCGGATGCGCTCTTCGTCGGCCTGTATCGCAGGTACGGCGCTCAGCCGGCGGAGGGCGACGATGCGATCCTCGAGTGGCGGGGGGTCGCGGCGTGCAGTCGACGGCGGGTCCGCCCGGATGGGTACGGCATGGTGCGTCATCAAGGCGAGCTTTACGGCTTCCTCCTGGAGTACGACCGCGGCACCATGAGCGCCCGCGACTACGCCGAGAAGTGGGCCGTCTACTACGACTACCGAGACAGCCGCGCGTACGAGCTGGACTACGACGGTTTTCCGACGATCCTGGTGGTGACGACGGACCTCTCTGCCGAGGAGCGACTCGCCCGGTCCGCGCGAGCCGCGTCGGTCGGACGTCCTGTCTCGCTCCCCATCCTGCTCACGTGCGAGTGGCGGATCACCTGCGATCCGTCGAACCCCCCTGAGCTGCTCGGTGGAGTCTGGCGGGACCCTGAAGATCCGGCTCGGCGCAGTTGGCCGCCCACGCCACAGCCGAGGTGAATCACATGTTGATCGATGCGTGCTGCCTCTCCATTGGCCAAGCGCACGCCGAGACTCGTGTGTACGGGCTACCGCCCGTCAGACGACGTTCGGCAAGTCGCGGTGACAATGGCTTCCCGCCTGCCTCTACATCATCCCGGCTCTCGCCGGGTGTCGGAGTTACCTTTCAGGAGATCGACCATGGCGACAACAGAGAGCGGCGACCGATTGCTCCTTCGCTTACCTGAGGTGGCGACTCGCCTCGGACTCGGCCGAAGCACCGTGTATGAGCTCATTCAGCGCGGCGAACTGCCGGTCGTTCGAGTGGGCCGTGCGGTCAGGATTCCCGCGGTGGCGCTTCAGCGTTGGGTTGAACGCCAGACGGATGGAGCGGCGGATGGGTAGAGCTTGGGAGGAGACGACCTCTGTGCGACAAGGACCTCCGGACATTCGCAAAGCAGGTGTACGAAGAGTGGTACGCCATCCTGGCGAGCTACGATCATCACGCGGGAAAGCGACGGACGGAGTAGCGCGGAGCGTACCGACGCATGATCGGGAAAGGCAGTCCGGATGACGGGAACGAGTGATCCAAAGCCGGCACGGAAGGCGAGGAAGCGCGCGGACGGCGAAGGCACTATCAGATGGAACGAAACGAGAAAGCTCTTCGTCGCTCGCATCATGGTCGGATACCGGCCCGATGGAAAGCCTGACGTTCGCGAAGTGAAGTCGAAGAAGAAGGGCGAATGCCGCAAGAAGCTCGATGCTATCAAGGTACGAATGGCGGACGGCTCGCTCGGCGACGCGAAGTCCGGCCGCGAGACCGTCACGGAGTATCTAGACTGGTGGCTGACGTCCATCGACGGGACCATGGATTCGGAGAGTCTCCGACGCCACCGCGATGGCGTGAAGCGCATGAAGCCGCTCATCGGCCGTCACAAGGTCGCAGACCTTCGTCCCGAGCACGTCGTCTCGATGTTGGCGACTCTCCGTACTACGACGTACACGCGGGGCAAGGCAGGGCAGGCTCGGACGCTGTCGCCGCGCACCATCCGCTACTGTTTCGTGACGCTTCGGAAGGCTCTCGACACGGCGCTGAGAAGCGGTGCCGTGGCGCGAAACGTCGCGCGCGTCATTGAAGCACCCGTGGTTCCCAAGGTCGAGGTCGTAGCGCACCGGACAGATGACATGGGTCGCGTGATGGAGACCTTCGCCACAAGTGACGACCGTCTCGCGACGCTCTACACGCTCGCCGTCTTCACCGGCTGCCGTCGCGGCGAGCTGCTCGGCCTGAAGTGGGATGACGTTGATTTCGAGGCCGGATTACTCACGATCCGGCGAACGCTTCGCGGCGCAAAGGACGGCAAGCCCGATTTCCGAGAAGGAGGCAAGACGGCGCGATCGGTGCGGACGTTCAAGCTCTCACCGGATGCGCTGACGGCGCTCTCCATCCAGAAGGATCGGCAGGATTCCGAGCGAGAGGCGCTTGGGGATGCCTACGCCGACCATGATCTCGTCTTCGCCACGCCGCTCGGGACGCCGCTTGACCGGGACAATGTGACGAAGCGACTCGGTCGAGTGCTGAAAGCGGCGAGCATACCGGCGGCGCGTCCATTCCATACGCTGCGGCACGACAACGCTACCCTCTCGCTCCTAGCGGGAGTGAACGCAAAGACGACGGCCGACCGCCTCGGCCACCACTCGCCAGCGTTCACGCTCGAGCGCTACACGCACGCCGTTCGTGAGCTTGACGACGATGCCGCGGACCGATTGCAGGCCGTCTTGCGTGAGGCTCGACGGAAGGCCACAGACGCTAGTTAGGGGCCTAGTTAGGGGCCTAAGCGAGCGAAGGGTCGTCTCGGAGCATCCGAGACGACCCTTCTCAATCTGGTCAGGCTGGTGAGGGCGCAGGGATTCGAACCCTGAACCTTGGGCTTAAAAGGCCCCTGCTCTGCCGTTGAGCTACGCCCCCTGTCGACTGCATTGTATCAGGATGGCCTGGCCCACCACGCGGCCATCTCGAAACTGGACGGCAGCACGACCTCCAGGATCGTCACCACAGCTGACGCACTCGTCGTGACCATCCCGGATGCTGACATTCCGGTCACTATTCCTGGGGCCTGTCCCAGGCTGAATGGCATACTGAGACCGTTGGCGGCCAGGGCCGAGTGACGCCATGCCACACTGTCGGGTGGAACCAGTCGCGGCTCGTACGCATCATACTGGTAGGCCGTCCACGTCGCCTCTCTTCGCGACTACTCCACGGTCCGGCCAGAAGGCATCTCGGAACAACAATGAGCTTCGATCCCAGAGACCCTCCAGACGGCCCGCGACGTCGAACGCCATCGGGGGCGCAGGGCGCCTCGCGAGGTGGTTTCCAACCCGACGACACGACGGAGGACAACGGTCAGCAGCCGTGGGAGCGTGACCCACGCGGTAACCGGGGGGGCAGCCAACAGGTGCCTCCGCCCCCATTCGGCGGCAATCAGTACGGCAGCGGCCAGTACACCGGCGGCTGGGGCGCCGGCCGACAGGCCAGCGGTTGGAGCTCCTACTTCGACGGCTCCAGGAAGTTCCTCGGTCTGCCCGTCGGTCTGATCTATACGTTTGGCGCCGCCCTCATCGGGATCGTGCTCTTCAGCGCCGTCTGCGGCAGGCCCGCCACCGGATCGGTCGCCGGTCAGGTCAAAGCACTCAACGCGGACCGCTCAGTCACCACGGTCTCCGGTGCGCAGGTCACGCTGGTCGGGGCCGGTCAGACGCTCACGGCCACCACCAAAGACGTGCCAGCCAACGCCGACGGTGAGGCCGCCTACAACTACCGCATCGAAAACGTGCCGCGCGGCGAGTACACCATGACCGTCGCGCCGCCGGCTGGCTCGAATCTCCAGGCCGAAGACCCCGTCAAAATCAAGGTCGAATCCGGTCAGCTGTTCCCACAGAGCATCATGCTCCTGGCTCAGGGCATCCAGAAGCCGCGACCCTTGGCCCAGAACGAGCTCCAACCCGGCGAGCAGGCCGGCTACGTCAACGACCGTGGCGAGCGGGTCGTCTACCGCCAGGGCAGCAGCTTCGACGCCACCGACGCCCTGCTCCTGTACCTCCTCTGGCGCAACCCGCCCGGCTTCGGATACGGCTACCCGCCGGTGATCGTCAGCTCGCCCGGCGGATCGAGCATCGGCTCCAGCTATCGCGTCTCCGAGCCGCCTTCGCGGACGCAGAGCGGCCAGACCGTCACCCAGCAGAAGCCGTCCACGCCCGGCCAGGGCTCGACGCGCCCCAGCTCCTCCACCGGAGCGACCGGCCCGGCGCCCAGCTACTCGTCTGGCTCCTCAGGCAGCAGCGGCAGCTCTGGCAGCTCCACGAGCGCCGGTTCGTCCTCCGGCTCCAGCGGCTCGAGCTCCGGCGGCAGCTCCACGACCACACGCCCGAGCGTCAGCGCGCCGTCCCAAGGCGCGACTCGGCCATCCTCGTCTTCGTCGTCCAGCTCCAGACCGTCGAGCTCGTCCAGCTCAAGTAGCCGATCGAGTAGCTCTAGCGGCGGTGGTCGACGTTGACGGCAGAATGTGACGCTCGTATGGCCCCGCTCGCCGTACCATCTCCAGCCGTACGCTCCGCGACGATCCCGGTCAGCCTGCCGCGCTTCGGACACGTCCTGAGCGCGATCGGAGGAGGCGCATGAATCCCGGAACCATCGTGGTCCTGGTCATCCTGGTGGCCATCGTCGGCCTCGTCGCCTACCTTGCGACCAGCCAGTCCGATATCCCGAGCCGCCTGCGGCGCGTGCTCAAGATGAACATCGACAACCGAGATGACGGCGGCACCAGGCGAAGTGCCCGTCCTGACGCTCGCTGGGGCGACGATCCCGACCGCACCAACGAGGCCCGCGAAATCGAACGGGTGACCGGCGTCATCCGCTCCGGCGAGGCGTTCTCCATCCCCTCGAATGACCCGTCGTTCTGGAACGCCAGCGGCTTCGACATCGAAGGACTGATCGTCCAGGTCGCCGAGGTCGAGACGGTTGACGTCTCCGGTAACTTCCAGTTCCGCTACCTCGTCGTCGAGCCGGCTGGCTCGACCGCGAACACGATTGTCATCGAGGGCGACTCGCCAACCGCCGCCGTCGCCTACCTCGCGCGTGCCCTGATGCCGGACGACATGGTCGGCGACACGCGGGCCGGTCAGGTCATCGAGCAGCTGCGCCAGGAGCGCGAACGGTACCGTGAGAGCGGGCGGGCCGAGATGCCGATCGTGTTGCCCCCCTACGAAAGCGGCACCGTCGTCGCCGCTCGCTACGACGGCCGCCTGGCATTGCTGGAAAGCGAGCCCGGCAAGGGGTACCTGCCCGTCAGCGCCGCCAACCCCCAGGGCGCCCGCTACGCCGATTTGACGGTTCGTCTCGAATCACCCGGCTGGCTGGTGCGACTGGTCGAAGTCGGAGCGTACGTGTTCCTGCTCGAAATGGAGCAGATCAGGCTGTCCGATCTGACGGTCCACCACCTGGCCTGACCGTCCTCGACGACACAGAGAACCAGATCGGACAGGGAGCGACAGTGCATCCTGTCCAGGTGGCCGGATCTCGTCAGAAGCGCGATGTAAGGAGGTGGTCCGCTGGCCGCCGACGTGCCCACGGAAAGCCAGCCAATGCCGCCCCGCCCGAAGCGGTTCGTCGGGGGGCGCCTCGCGCGAGCCATCGTCACCAGCGGCCCGATCGTCTACTTCGGGTGGCTCCTCGTCTCGCAAGCGTGGGCGGACTGGCCGGCGCTGAGCGACCCGCGCCTGGACGGCGAGACCGCGCTGTCACTGGCCGCGGTCAGCTACCTCGGACTCCTGCTCGCGTCGTACTGGCGGAAGCCCCCGCCGCTTCA
This sequence comes from Chloroflexota bacterium, assembly GCA_046328125.1. Classification (GTDB taxonomy): domain Bacteria; phylum Chloroflexota; class UBA6077; order UBA6077; family JACCZL01; genus JADZEM01. The sequence goes on along the minus strand of JAXLXF010000006.1, from coordinate 69,108 downwards.
GGAGCGCCACGACTGGCGCGCCGTCGTCGTGACCGCGCTCGCAATTGACGCGCTCGGGCTCAGCGCTTCGCAGCCGGTCACCCAGCCTGACGCCGCCGGGCTCGCGGTCGCGTTCATGCTGGCCGGCACGCTGCTCGCCTTCTGGAGCGCCTGGTATCTCGGCACTGGCTTCAGCCTGCTGCCGCAGGCACGTCAGCTCGTCACCACCGGGCCGTATCGATACGTGCGCCATCCGATCTATCTCGGCGGACTGCTCATAACTCTCGGTGAGGTCTGGTTGCGGTTCTCCCCACTCGTGCTCGCGCTCAACCTGCTCTTCGTGGCGGCGCAGGTCGTGCGGTTGCGCTACGAGGAGCAGATTCTGGAACGGGCATTCCCCGAGTACCGCGACTACCGCGCCCGCACCTCGGCACTCATCCCTGGCATCGCGTAGCCTCATCCCCCGGTCCGCGCTTCTGATCTGAAATCGCTTCCTCAGGATCGAGCGATCGTCCTGGACCCCACGGTCATCCAGTCAAGAACCACACGAGGAGCGTGCGCTGACATGGACGTCTGGATCGACGACATCCTCTACACAACCGGCATGGTGCTGTTCGGCGCCGCCGTCGCCCTCCTGCTCTCAGTGGTCAGCTCGATGCTGATCCTGCAAGAGAGCTGGCTGAGCATCCGACGACGCGTGGTCGAACAGGACAGTGCCAGCTACGGCGTGCTCACCGGCGCGCTCTTCGCGGCGGTCTGTGCACTCGTCGGCGTCGCCAACCGGCAGAGCATCACGCCGGTCTGGGATCCGACCCTCGCCGAGCGGGTGACGTTCATGCTCGCCTGGGTGATCTACGGCCAGATCGTCTCGTTCGTGCTGCTCTACGTGGTGAACCTGATCCTGTTCGGCCTGACGCCCGGCCGCCTCAAGGAAGAGCTGACCCGCGACCAGAACACCAGCGTCGCGGCGGTCTGCGGCCTGACCTACCTGGGCGTCTCACTGCTGGTCGTGTTCCGCATCTTCTGAGCCGGACCTTCTGAGCCAGATCGGCGCGATGTCCACATCGGAGGCACGCGCAGCCCGGACGGCATGACACAGGCCCGGGAGATCAACTCCCGGGCCTGTCTGGCATTGCTCGTTCTGAGGATGGTGCTAGCGGGCGCCGCAGGAGCAGCCGCCGCCGCACCCGCCGCCGCCAGCCGGCTCGGCGTTCGGGTTGTTGATCGTGAACCCCTTGCCCATCAAGCTGTCCACGTAGTCGATCTCCGCGCCCTCGACGTACTGGGCACTGGCCGGATCGACCACGATCTTGATGCCGTACAGCTCGGTGATCGCGTCATCCGGGCGGGTGCTGTCGTCGAGCGCCATGCCGTAGGCCGGGCCGGAGCAGCTCATGCCACGGACGAAGATGCGAAGCGACTGCCCCTGGCGCTCCTCGCTCTCCAGCAGCTCTCTCACCTTCTCCGAAGCGGTCTCCGTAATCGAGATCATCTCTGTCGAACCTCCTGCCGCCACCACACGGCCCTGACCACAGTCTACCCAGGCGATGCCCTGTCTGCCAACAACGCACGAAGCAGGCCCGACATTCCGGCCACCATCCCAGCCCGGGAAGCACGCTCTCGCGGCAGCCGGTGCGTGTTGGCCCGCAGATCCGGGGCTCGGCACGGCCCTTGCCTCACATATGCTGACGGCGCTCCCCGAGCGCATCCTCGACCAGGAGTGTACCGATGACGGACCATCACGACCGGCCAGCCACCGGCCCCGCGACCGGAACGCCGCTCGCACCCGACGCCGAGTCCAGCCCGGACGCCGAGCCGACGCCGATCCCTGGCGCAGCTGGACCGATGGGCGGATCGCCGACCGGCGAGCTGCTGGACGGCGTGGACCAGCCGATCAGGCTGCCCGGCGACCGCCCACCCCTCTCGACCGACTGACCGTGGGCTAGCGAGATGGCGCTAGCGGCCGTGCAATCCTGGCCCCGTGCTGGGTGGCGGAATCGGAATGCTCGGCGTTGCCGAGGCGACAGGCGTCAACGACAGTGACATGAGCGCGGCGAGCGCGAGCGCGGCGGCAGCGGCGCGGACGACTCCTCTGGTGCGCACCGTACACCCCCTTTGGTGTGAGATGCTCCCAGCATGACGCCCCGGCCGGGCGTCGGCCATCGACCTGGCGACAGGCAGGGCGTTCGCCGTCGAACAGGTTAGAAGGGAGCATCGCGCCGAGTGCCGCAAGATCGGTACACTCTTCGGCGTCGCGCCCGGCACCGCTCGCGCGCGCATCCTATACCCGAGCACATTTGACAAGGGAGGGAAGTAGCCCAGCATACGATCTCGAGTCAGACGTGGGCTCTCAGCCCGCGAGGCGCCCATCAACCTCGTTGACCCAGACGGTGGCAAAGATGCCGCGTCTTTCCGGCGTGGAGGTTGTGTTGATGGACACGCAACGAAGCGTGCAATCCTGGTCGCGCCGCACCTTTCTGGCGACTCTTGGATCGTTGAGTGGGGCTGCCTTTGTGGCAGCGTGTACTCAGTCAGCCGGGCAAGCGCCGGCGAAGCCCGCCGAATCGAAGCCCGTCGAGAGCAAGCCCGCCGCCCCGGCTGCTGCCGCGCAGGCGACGACGGCGCCAGCAGGCGCGGCTAAGCCGGCTGCCCCGGCGCCAGCAGCGCCCGCCGCGACCGCCCCGGCCGCCGAGCCGAAGGTCACCTCAGGCGTCTTCAACGTCTGGTTCTCGGCCAACTGGAACGAGGTCACGGACAAGGCCGTCGGCGACGCGTTCGTGCAGTGGGGCAAGGAGAACGGTGGGATCAAGGTTGAGTGGCAGTCCATCCCCGGCTCGCCGCAGCTGCTCGCCAAGCAATCGGCAGCGGTCGCGGCCGGGCTACCTCCGGAGGTCAGCCGCGACAACCTGATCTACTGGTACAGCCAGAACGAGGTCGGCAACCTGACCGATCTGGTCAGCCGGAACAAGGGGAAGGCCGGCGGGATGTACGATATCGCCATCTCGTCAGCCACGGCCGGCGACGGCGTCGTGATCGGTGCACCGTACGCGCTCGACGTCTGGCCGCCGCAGTGGCGCGTGGACGAGATCGGCGCGGTCAACAACGGCAAGTTCTTCGAGACCTGGGACCAGTTGATCGAGCTCGGCCCAAAGGCCCAGAAGCCACCCCGCACCTTCATGCTCGCGTTCTCGCTCGGGCACGAAGCCGACCACGTCAACAACATCATGACGGTCCTCTGGTCGTACGGCGGGCGGCTGGCAAACGAGAAGGGCGTGCCGGACATCGCCAACCCGGCCAACAAGAAAGGTATCGAGACGATCAAGCGCATGTGGGACGCCAAGCTGATCCCACCGGAGACGTTCGCGCAGACCGTCACGTCCTGGAACAACGAGACGTACCAGAAGGGCCGCGCGCTGATGGCGATCAACCCGGCCACGATCATGGGCTGGCTGCTCGTCAACGACAAGGAGCTGGCCGACAAGACCGGCATCGCGCAAAACCCGGCTGGTACGGCCGGTTCGTTCGCCGAGGGCGCCTCGCTGATGTTCAACTACTTCAAGAAGGCGAAGCTTGCCGAGAAGGCGCCGGCCGCCATCGAGTATTTCATCCAGCCGCCGAACCTCGAGACGATCTCCAAGTCAGTCGAGGGCCGCTTCGTGCCGGTCTACCGCGACCACACGAAGGGCGACTTCTGGGAGAAGAGCAAGTTCGCCGAGATGCGCAAGATCGCCGAGAACGGCCGGATCCGCGAGTGGCCCGCGCCTCCGCAGCCCTGGATCCCCGACGTGCAGCAGGCGCGATTTACCCTCTCGGACATGATGAACAAAGTGCTCGAGCAGGGCGTGCCGATCGAGGATGCCCAGGCGTGGGCGCAGAAAGACCTGATGGAGTCGTACACCAGGATGGTAAAGCAGTAGGGCGCGGCCTGGCTGGCCGCACCGTCGTCGCACCGGCAGCTCGCGCGAGACCCAGCCGGACGGGCGGCCAGCCTCCGCGCCCAGCTCCATGGCACAGTCGAGGGAGCCACCGAAATGAGGGTCGTTGAAAACGGTTGACAATCGGTGGCAGTGAGCTACACTACAGCGTGTTGCGCCCTCAGGTCATCGCTCCCAGCGGAAGCGGTGCAGCCTCCGACGAGCAGGATCTGGCGGGACAAGAGAGCCAACCTCGGTGTGCAAGCGCGGCGCCGAAGCCGCGCAGGGTTCGGAGTGGAGGTTGTGTCATGGACACGCGGCGAAGCGTGCGACCATTGTCGCGTCGGCATTTCCTGGGCACGCTCGGGGCCTTGAGTGGGGCTGCGCTGATCGCAGCCTGTAGTCAACCGTCTCAGCCGGCCGCGTCCAAGCCCGCCGAGACGAAGCCTGCGGAGTCAAAGCCAGCCGCTCCGGCGGCCCCCGCGCAGGCGACGACGGCGCCGGCCGCCGCGGCCAAGCCGGCCGGCGCGCCGCCAGCAGCTCCGGCCGCTGCCGCCCCAGCCGCGGAGCCAAAAGTGACGGCCGGCGTCTTCAACGTCTGGTTCTCGGCCAACTGGAACGAGCTCACCGACAAGGCGATCGGCGACTCGTTCGTCAAGTGGGGCCAGAACAACGGCGGCATCAAGGTCGAGTGGCAGTCGATCCCGGGCTCGCCCCAGATCCTGTCCAAGCAGTCCGCCGCGCTCGCCGCCGGCCAGCCGCCCGAGGTCGTCAAAGACTACATGGTCTACTGGTACGGCCAGGGCGAGATGCCGGACGTCAAGAGCATCGCCACCAAGTTCAAGGACAAGGCTGGCGGCATGTACGACATCGCGTTCTCATCGCTGACGGCGAACGACGGCGCGATGTTCGCGATCCCCTGGGCGATCGACGTCTGGCCGCCGCAGTGGCGGTCCGACATCATCGGCCCGGCGAACAACGGCCAGTTCTTCGAAACCTGGGAGAAGGTGCTGGAGATCGGGCCGAAGGTTCAGAAGCCGCCCCAGACGTTCACCTTCGCGATGGCGATCGGCCACGAGGGCGACCACGTCAACAATCTCGTGACGATCCTCTGGGCGTACGGCGGTCGCCTGAACGACGAGAAGGGCGTGCCCGACATCAAGAACCCGGCCAACAAGAAGGGCCTGGAGATCATCAAGCAGCTGTGGGACGCGAAGCTGATGCCGCCCGAGGGGTTTGCCCAGACGGTCACCTCCTACAACAACGAGACGTACCAGAAGGGCCGCGCGCTGATGGCGATCAACCCGGCCACGATCATGGGCTGGCTGCTGGTCAACGACAAGGAGCTGGCCGACAAGACCGGCATCGCGCAGCCGCCGAAGGGCTCGGCCGGCTCCTTCGCCGAGGGCTCCGCCCTTGCGTTCGGGTACTTCAAGAAGGCGAAGCTGGCGGACAAATCGCCAGCCGCCCTCGAAGCGTTCATGGACCCGGGCAACCTGGAGGGGATCTCCAAGGCGGTCGAGGGGCGGTTCGTGCCGATCTACCGCGACCACGCGAAGGGCGACTTCTGGGAGAAGAGCAAGTTCGCCGAGATGCGCAAGATCGCCGAGAACGGTCGCGTCCGCAACTGGCCGGCTCCGGCCCAGGCCTGGATCGACGACGTTACCGATGCGCGCTACACGCTGTCCGACATGATGAGCAAGATCCTCAAGGACGGCATGAGCATCGAGGACGCCCAGGCCGCGGCTCAGACCGACATGATGGACGCGTACAACAAGGCCACGAAGAAGTCGTAGGGTCGGACTGGACCGACCGTCGATCCAGACTGCCGGCGGGCCGACGACGGCTCGCCGGCTCGGGAGGCACGCCGTGGCGCAGCAGCAGCTCGCGGTTGGGGCGACACACGTTGGCTCGCGGTCTAGCTCGCTGCGGCGGGTGCTCGGTAGGGACTGGCTGCTCAGCTGGGCGATGGTCGGTCCAGTCGTGGCCATCGTCGTCGCCTTGCTGATCTATCCCTTCCTGGACGCCTTCGTCCTCAGCTTTCAGGAGCGGTTCATCGGCCAGACCGGCACCTTCGTCGGTATCGCAAATTACGCCGCACTGTTCACCGGCGCGGACGGGCTGTTCCTGAAGGCAGTCGGGGTCACGTTCGTGCTCACCGGAGCGGCGATCTTCGGTAAGCTGATCCTGGGCCTGGCTATGGCCGCCGTCCTCAACCAGGAGTACCTGCCGGCCAAGAACGTCTGGCGCGGCGTCATGTTCCTGCCGTGGGCGGTTCCCGCCGTCGTGACGGCGTACGCCTGGCGCTTCCTGTTCGACACCACCGGCCCGATCAACGGCGTCATCGCCGAGTTCCAGCTGCTGGACGACTACCTCTACTTCTTCAACGACGCCAAGCTGGCGCTGCCGGCGCTGACGCTGGTCGTGATCTGGTCAGGGGTGCCGTTCTGGACGATGAACATCATCGCCGGGATGCAGGCGATCCCTTCGGAGCTGTACGAGGCCGCCGAGATCGACGGCGCGGGAACGGTCCAGAAGTACTGGTTCATCACCCTGCCGAGCCTGGCCGCGGTCCTGTCGGTGACGGCGATGCTCTCGACGATCTGGACCTCGGCGAACCTGACCCAGATCATCATCCTGACCGGCGGCGGCCCCAACAATGCCACGATGACCATCCCGCTGCTGTCGTACCTCACGGCGATCCCGGGTCACCAGTTGGGCATGGGCGCGGCGATCTCGATGACGATCGTCCCGTTCTACATGATCCTCGTCTACTTCCTCACCCGCCGCATGCTGCAACAGGAGGGCTGAAACCATGGCTGTCGCGGCACAGGTCCATGGATCGACCCGAGGCGGGCGCAGGACGGCCGGTGCCGGGTGGATCGCCGCTACCTACATTCTGCTGGTCGTGTTCGTCTTGTGGACCGTCATCCCGTTCCTCTGGATGTTCCTGGCGTCCATCAAGACGAACAAGGAGATCTACGACCCGAGCTTCACGATCTTCCCGAAGCAGGTCTTCCTCGGTCACTACAACGACCTGGTGGTCAAGGGACCGTTCATGACCTGGTTCGGGAACAGCGCGATCGTGTCGCTCACGTCCACGCTGCTCGCCCTGATTCTCGGATCGTTCGGCGCGTACGCGATCACCCGGCTGCAGTTCACCGGCCGCAAGATCATCGCGGTGGGGCTTGTCGGCACCTACCTGCTGCCGGCCTCGCTGTTGTTCATCCCCCTCTTCCAGATCATCGCCAACCTGAACATGACCGATTCTATCTACGGGCTGATGCTGGTCTACCCGACCTTCACGCTCCCGTTCTCGACCTGGCTGCTGATGAGCTACTTCCGCAGCATCCCCGTGGAGCTCGAGGAAGCGGCCCTGATCGACGGCTGCGGGCGGCTCGGCGTGCTGTTCCGGATCGTCCTACCGTTAGCGGCGCCGGCTATGGTCGTCGTGGCACTCTTCTCGTTCACGCAGGGCTGGAACGAGTTCCTCTACGCCTTCGTCTTTACCAACTCGACCACCTCGCGGACGCTGACCGTCGGCCTGACGCTGATGCTCGGCGAGGACGTGTTCTACTGGGGCAAGATGATGGCCGGGGCGCTCCTGACGGCGATCCCGCCAGTCGTCATGTACACGCTGGCACAGCGGCTGGTCATTCGTGGCCTGACCGTGGGCGGCGTGAAAGGCTGAGACGAGGAATCAGAAGCCAGGAGTCAGGAGTCAGGAAGGGCGGCGGCCCGGTCGGTGACCGGGTCGCCGCCCCTTCTTGTGTACCAGCGTGGCGATCAGATGCGTGCCCTGACAGGAGAATGACGCCCGCACGGCCACCAGTGGTCGCACTCGGTCGCCGCTGGTGGCTGAATCGTGGATCAGGACCGGGCTGTCATTCGGACGAATTGTCTGACTTCTCGGCAATCCGCTTCCCACGGCCCCCCCGGGCCGCTACACTCTGGGCCAGAGTGGTGGCCTGGCGAACAGCCGGGCTCGCCCTGCGAACGGGGGAGGTCGGCATGGACGAGATGGTGATGGCACGGACGCCAGCCAGGCTCGGCGAGGCGGACGTGCGGGCGCGCTTCGTGCACGATGCCGACCACCACCGATCCAGGGCAGGACTCGCCGAGGAGTCGAGCGCGAGATGAGCGACGAGCAGCGCACGTGCCCATACTGTGGCGCCGCGATGGCCTCGGATCAACGGACCTGTCCAGACTGCAACAACCCGTATCCGTTCGACGACGAGCAGGTACGGGCGGCTCCTGGGCGGGCTGAGACCAGCCGGATGTCGGCGGCTGGCGGCGGCCCGAGCGATGGCCCGGCGAGTGGCCCACCGAGTGGCCCGCTGGCGGCGCTGGCTCCGTATCGGACCATCCTGGTGCTGGTCGGCGTGCTGGTGCTGATCGTCGTCGTTGGGTATGCGCTGTTCAGCATCGGGATGTCGTTCTTCGCCTCAGGGCGACCGGATCCTGGCGCGCTGGCGACCGCGCCGGCGGGGCCGGTCGTGACCCCGCCAGCGCTGCTGCCCTCGCCCGGTCCGGGGCCGGGCGCCTCGCCGTCGCCGGGCACCGGCACGGTCATCTCGCCGTCGGCGTCGCCGTCGCCCGCCGCGAGCGGCACGCGCCTGAAGGTCGCGAACACGGACGGCCAGGGCGCCAACATGCGTCGGACGCCATCCACCACGGCACCCATCGTCAAGACCCTGAACGAGGGCACCGTGGTGGAGGCGATCGGCAGCGAGCAGCAGGCCGAGGGCCGAAGCTGGCGCAACGTGCGCGACCAGGCCGGCGCGACCGGCTGGGTGGCGTCGGAGCTGCTGGCGCCCGAGTAGCGAGTGGCGAGTAAGGATCGAGGCCGCGCCGTGGACTTCAGTCCACGGCCCGGCCTCGATGCCAACTTCTGAGTGCCACGCGTCGAGATCCACTCGCTGCTCGTCACTCGTCTGCTCTCTGGTAGAATCCACGTACCATGCGAAGCCCTTTCCTCGACCGGCTCGAGCGCGGCCCACTGCTTGGCGACGGCGCCATGGGCAGTCAGCTGTACGCGCGCGGCGTCCCGTACGACCGCTGTTTCGACGAATTGAATCTGACCGACCCGGCCCTCGTGCAGCGGATCCACCGCGAATACATCCGCGCCGGCGCCGAGATGATCGAGACGAACACGTACGGCGCGAACCGCTTCAAGCTGGCTCAGTACGGCCTGGAGGACCGTGTCCGGGACATCAACTTCCGCGCCGTCAAGCTGGCACGCGAGGCGCGCGAGGAGTGCGGCGAGCCGGTCTTTCTGGCCGGGGCCATCGGGCCGCTCGGGCTGGCGATCTCGCCGGTGGGCACCATCGAAGCCGAGGACGCCCGCCGGGCCTTTCGCGAGCAGGCCGACGCCTTGCTGGAGGCCGGCGCCGACCTGATCGTCCTGGAGACGTTCGGCGATCTCCAGGAGCTGCGCGAAGCGATCGTCGCCGTGCAGGCAGCGTGCGACCTGCCGATTGTCGCCCAGGTCAGCCTGACGGACGACGGCCGCCTGCTGACCGGCGAAGGCCCGGCCGACGTCGCGCGGCTGCTGGCGAGCTTCCAGGTGGACGTCATGGGCGTCAACTGTGGCGTCGGGCCGCAGAGCACGTTGGACGCCGTCCAGCAGATGGCGCTGCCGCTCTTCGCGCAGTTGTCCGCGATGCCGAACGCCGGCGCCCCAAGTCGCCTGGAAGGGCGCTACCTCTACTACTCCACGCCGGAGTACTTCGCGGAGTACGCGCGGCGGTTCGTGGACGCTGGCGTGCGGCTGATCGGCGGCTGTTGCGGTACTACGCCGGCCCACGTCACGGCGATGCGGCAGGCGCTGGCCGAGCAGACGACCGACCGGCCGCCGACCATCGCCTTCTCGGCGCCGCCCGCGCCGACGCCAACTTCCGACGCGATCGAGTCGGCGGTCAGCGTGGAGCCGACGCAGCTGCAGCGCGCCCTCGCCGAGCGCAAGTTCGTCGTCAGCGTCGAGCTGGACCCGCCGAAGGGCCTCAACCCGACCCGGATTGTGAACGGCGCTGCGCTGCTGGCGGACGTCGGCGTGGACTGCATCAACATCGGGGACAGCCCGATGGCGCGGGTGCGGATGGGCTGTGTCGGCCTGGCGCTCCACATCCAGCGGCGGGTGGGCCTGGACACGATCATCCACTTCACGACCCGTGACCGGAACCTGATGGCGCTCCAGTCCGAGCTATTGGGGGCGCACTCGCACGGCATCCGCAACATCCTGGCGTTGACCGGCGATCCGCCCCGGATGGGCAATCTGCCGCAGGCCAAGGCGGTCTGGGACGTCGATTCGATCGGCCTGATCAAGATCCTGAAGCGGATGAACGAGGGCCAGGACTGGGCCGGCAACTCGATCGGGATGCAGGCGCAATTCTTTGTCGGCTGCGCCGTGAATCCGGTCGCCGACGACCTGGAGCTGGAGCTCGACCGCTTCCACCGGAAGATCGAGGCCGGCGCGGACTACGTGATGTGCCAGCCGCTCTACGACATGGACCAGCTGGTGGCGTTCCTGAATCGGGTCGGCAAGATCCCGGTGCCGTTCTTGCTGGGCGTGATGCCGCTCCAGAGCTACCGCCACGCCGAGTTCCTGCACAACGAGCTGCCCGGCGTCTCGATCCCAGACCACCTCCGCGAGCGGATGCGGCTGGCCGGCGACCAGGGCATCCTGGAGGGCATCCGCCAGTCGCAGGAGTTCCTGGCCGACGCCCAGGCTCACTGCGATGGGACGTACCTGATGCCGTCGTTTGGGCGGTACGAGATGGTGGCCGAGCTGGTGAAGGTGCTGGACCGCGACCGCTGGTCCGCCGAGCGCGCCGCCGCCAGCCCCGAAATCGGCAGCCTGCTCTCGCGCTAGCTGCTTCCCGCCCGCAGCACCCGCACGACAATCGCCGAGGCGTTGTCCGGGCCGCCGCGCTGGTTCGCCAGCCGGATCATGGCGTCGGCGGCATCTGACGGGCGCAGGCGTGAGACGTACTCCAGGATCTCGGCGTCTGTGACCAGGCCGTGCAGGCCGTCTGAGGTCAACACCAGAAAGTCGTCTGAAGCCACCGCCGACTGATACAGGTCGACGTCCAACGTGTCTCGTTGGCCGAGCGCTCGCGTCAGGACGTTACGCTGCGGGTGGTAGCGAGCGGCCTCCGCCGTCATCCGCCCACTCTCGACCTCGCCGGCGATCCAGGTGTGGTCGCCAGTCAACTGCGTCAACATCCGGTGGTGGATCCGGTACGCCCGGCAGCTGCCGACGTGCGCGATGTACGCGCGTCGATCCTGAACCACCAGCGCCGTCAGCGTCGTGCCAGTGAGCCGCTCTCGGCCGTCCGGCGATGCCTGCTGCCTCGCAAGGTCGCGCAGGGCGCCGTTCGCCGCCAGGACCGCGTCCCGCAGCGCATCGAGCGGTGGCCGTGAGTCGGCGTAGTAGGCATCGCGAATCACGCGGACCACCAGATTGCTGGCGTCCTCGCCGGCCGGCCCGAAGCCGTCGGCGACCGCCGCCAGCCACCCGCGCTGCTGCGCGACCCACGAGTCGATCGGCTCGACGTGCAGTGCGTCCTGGTTCGTCACGGCCACCCGTCCGGCGTCGGTCAGGGCGCTCACCTCGAACGGCGGGACGATCGGAGCAGCCGGGCGGTCACGCACATCGCGTACCGGTCTGACGCCCTGCGGCACGGTCTGCCCCGCACCCAGCAGTGCCGACGCGAGCGCCTCGGCAAAGGCGCTCGCGGTCTGGAACCGCCGGCCGGGATCCCTGGAGAGCTGCCGCAAGATCACCGCGTCCACGGAGGCCGGCAACCGCTGTACCAGGCGCGACGGCGGGATCGGATCGGCGCGCACCGCCCCCGTCGAGCCGGGGTCGAACGCGAATCGGCCGGTCACCAGCTCGTACGCGATCAGCCCGAGCGCCCAGCGGTCGAGCTCCGGCGTGATCGTGTAGCCCTGGCCGGTCTCCTGGTTCGTGAAGGTGAACGCCTCCGGCGCCAGGTAGCTCGGGTGCCCGGCGTAGCTGTGCCGAACACTCCCGCTCTGGGCTGCCGCCTCCAGGCCGGTCAGCGTGACATGGTCGTTCGCATCCACCAGTACGTTTCGGGTGCGAACGTTCGCGTGCACGATGCCCTGGCTATGCACGTAGTCGAGCGCTTCGCCAAGCTGCCGGGCTATTCGGGCGGCCCGCGCCGGCTCGACCGCGCCCTGTTGGGCCACGACCGTCGCCAGCGACTCGCCAGCCGGCAGCTCCCACGCCGAGTAGACCACGTCGCCCTCGTCCACGAGATCGAGCGCACGGACGACGTTTGGATGCCGCAGGCCCATCGCCAGCATCGCCGAGGCTGTGAAGCGCTCGCGCATGGCCGGGTCAGAGGCGAGATGCGGATGGAGCACCACGAACGAGCGAACCACGCCGGCCGCAACCCGGTGCTCCGCCCGATAGGTGGACGTGGTGGCGTCTTCCTCGATCCGCTCCACCAGGGTGTACTGGCCGAGCACCCGTCCCACCGCCGGCGGGGTCGGCCGTGCGACGAACGCCTCCTTCAACGCGGTTGTGAATGCCGCGCAGCTTGGGAAGCGCTCCTCCGGATCCTTCGCGAGCTGTCTGAGCAGTGCAGCGGCGGCGGCGGGCGGCAAGTTCTCGCGGAACATGCGTGGATCTGGCGGCGCGTGCCGCAGATGCGCCCGCTCGAACTGCCAGCGCGTGCGGGCGCTGAACGGCCACCGGCCGGTCATCACCTCGTAGGCGACGATGCCGAGCGCGTACCGGTCCGCCGTGACGCCGATCTCGAAGTGCCGATGGCCAGGCTGATCCTCGTCGGTTTCGCGAGCAGCCTCGATCAGCTCCGGGGCCATGTACGGCGCCGTCCCGAAGCCAAACGCCGTCGCTACGATGGCGTCTCGCGCCCGTCCGATCCCGAAATCGACCAGCTTGAGGCGGTCGTCCTCGTCGATCATCGCGTTCTCGGGCTTGACGTCGCGGTGGACTACGCCGGACTTGTGGGCATAGTCGAGCGCCGCTCCAAGCTGCTCCAGGATGACCAGTGCCCGCTCGAACGGCAGCGGCCCCACCTGCTTCAGGATCGCGCGGAGCGGCGTCCCGGCCAGTAGCTCCATGATGATGAACGGAAGGCCGCCGTGCGTGCCGACGTCGTGTACGATCACCACGTTCGGGTGGCTCAACTGCGCCGCCAGGTTCGCTTCGCGCAGGAACAGCTGTGCCTGTCGCTGATCCTGGGCGTGCTGCGGCTTCAGGATCTTGAGCGCCCGGTCGCGGCCCAGGAGCTGGTGCCTGGCTCGATACACCGCCCCGAATCCGCCGTCGCCGATCTGCTCCACCAGGACGTGCTGACCGAAGGCCCACCCGAGGAGTGGGTCTGACTCCGTGCCCGGCTTGTCGCTCATGTGTGGTCTCTGACTCGTCGGCGAGGTCGGCGCTCGGGCTGATGATACCGCGCGTGGCACTTTCGCGCCCCGACCGTCGAGGCCGTCCAGCGGGCAGCGCGACACGCGAGCCGCCTCCGAGGCGCCCCAGTGCGAGACCCTGTCCGGCGTCGTAGCCGTCTGGTACTGTTCCTCTATCACGTGACGTACGGACGGCGCGGGCATTCCAGGGATGACGGGCGCATCGTCCTGGAGGCCCGGCCGCGTGAGGTGGTGGGATGTCGCAGGATCTGGTGTATCGGACGGAGCTGACGCCGCTTTTGTTCCTGGAGCGGAGCGCCGAGGTGTTCCGCGACAAGCCAGCCGTCGTCTACCGCGACACGTCCTACACCTATCCAGAGCTGCGGGCGCGGGTTCGGCGGCTCGCCTCGGCGCTGGCCGGCGTCGGCGTGCGCAAAGGTGACCGAGTCGCCGTCCTCTGCCCGAACATCCCGCCGATGCTGGAGGCCCACTACGGCATCCCGCTGGCCGGCGCGATCATGGTCCCGATCAACACCCGCCTCTCGGCGGACGAGATCGGCTACATCCTGAACCACTCCGGCGCCAGGGTGTTGCTGGTGGACACCGAGCTGTCGCCGGTCGTGGAGCGCTGCCTGGACAGCCTCGAGACGCTCGAGACGGTTGTCAGCATCGTGGACCGTGAGCTGGGAGCAGATGCTCCTCCGAAGACGCTTGCCGGCCCGGAGTATGAGGACTTCTTGAAAGGCGGCTCCGAGGCGTCCATCGCGATCCCGGTCGAGGATGAGTACGAGACGATCTCGATCAACTACACCTCCGGCACCACCGGTCGGCCGAAGGGCGTGATGGTTCACCATCGCGGGGCGTACCTGAACGCCATCGGCGAGTGCATGACCAGCGGCATCGTGGCCGAGAGCCGCTACCTCTGGACCCTCCCGATGTTCCACTGCAACGGCTGGTGCTGCACCTGGGGCGTGACCGCCGTCGGCGCGACGCACGTCTGCCTGCGGCGCGTGGACCCCGGCGAGATCTGGCGGCTCATTCTGGACTCCGGCGTCACCCACCTGAACGGCGCGCCGACGGTCTTGATCGGGCTGGTGAACCACCCGGCCGCGAAGACGGCGAAGCTGGCACGCCCCTTGCGAGTTACCACCGCCGCCGCGCCTCCGTCGCCGTCGATCATCGCCCAGATGCAGGCGCTCGGCGCGGAGATCACGCACGTCTACGGGCTGACCGAGACGTACGGCCCCCACACTGTCTGTGAGTGGCAAGAGCAGTGGAACGAGCGTTCGCCAGAGGAGCAGGCCCGCCTCAAAGCCCGCCAGGGCGTGGGCTACCTGATCGCCGAGCAGACCCGCGTCGTGGACGAGAACATGCAAGACGTCCCGGCCGACGGCGAGACAATGGGTGAGGTCATCATGCGCGGCAACAACGTGATGACCGGCTACTACGAGCGGCCCGAAGACACTGCAGCGGCATTTCGCGGGGGCTGGTTCCACTCCGGCGATCTCGCCGTGTCGCACCCGGACGGCTACATCGAGCTGCGGGACCGCGCGAAGGACATCATCATCTCCGGTGGCGAAAACATCTCGACCATCGAAGTGGAGCGATGCGTCTATCTCCACCCCGCCGTCCTGGAAGTAGCGGTCATCGCGATCCCGGACGAGCGGTGGGGCGAGGTGCCGAAGGCGTTCGTGACGCTCAAGGACGGAGAGTCGGTCAGCGAGCGTGAGCTGATCGACTTCTGCCGAGATCACATCGCTCACTTCAAGGCGCCGAAGGCCGTCGAGTTCGGCGAGCTGCCGAAGACGAGCACCGGAAAGATCCAGAAGTTCGTCCTGCGCGACCGCGAGTGGGGAGATCGCACGACGCGCATCAATTAGGACGCAAATCGCAAGCATACTCCGAACAACTCGAAGCTGGATGCCAGTCGTCCAGTGATAATCTGCCATCTCTGTGGCATACTTCCCCCCGAACCAGCGATCGGGTCGATCGTCCTCGGCCGAACCCACTGGTGCGGGTTCGGCAGCGTTCAGGGATCGGTACGGAGACAGCTGCGATTCCGGCATGTGCCGCGCTCAGGTGACCTCCCCTGAAGAAAGGGTCCGTTCGACTGATGACTGAAGCTGACACGTCCCCGC
This sequence comes from Chloroflexota bacterium, assembly GCA_046328125.1. GTDB lineage: Bacteria > Chloroflexota > UBA6077 > UBA6077 > JACCZL01 > JADZEM01. Next base: position 53,675 of record JAXLXF010000006.1, on the reverse strand, counting down.
CGTCGGATTGGCGCGTCCTGATCGCGGACGACGACGAGTCGATCCGCTCCTTGCTGAAGGACTTGCTCAGCGACGAGGGGTACTCGACCATCGAGGTCAAGTCCGGCGCCGAAGTGCTGCGTGCCGTTCCGAAGGTCGAGCCGAACCTGTTGATCCTCGATCTCCGAATGCCGGACATGGACGGCATCGAGGTGTTGCGGCGGCTTTCCTCGCAGGGGCACAAGGTGCCGGTCCTGATGTTGACAGCCTTTGGCACGGCGTCATCCGCCATCGAGGCCACGAAGCTCGGGGCGTTCGACTACGTCACCAAGCCGTTCGACACCGAAGACGTTCTGCACCGGGTCAAGCAGGTCTTCAACTACCAGTCCCTGGCGTCAGAGGTTCGGAAGCTGCGCGCCGAGCTCGGTCGCGACCTTTCCGAGCGGATGATCGGCAACAGCCAGAACATGCAGAACATCTACAAGACGATCGGCATGATCTCCCAGACCGACGCCAACGTTCTGATCATGGGCGAGACCGGAGCAGGCAAGGAGGTCGTGGCGGACACGATCCACCACCATTCAAACTATCGGAATGGGCCGCTGGTCAAAGTGAACCTGACGGCGCTCCCCGAGACGCTGGTGGAGAGCGAGCTGTTCGGCCACGAGAAGGGCTCGTTCACGGGCGCGGTGGCCCAGCGCAAGGGCCGCTTCGAGATGGCGCACAAGGGCACCATCTTCCTGGACGAGATCGGCGACATGACGCTGTCCACCCAGCGGAAGCTGCTGCGCGTCCTCCAGGACAAGCAGTTCGAGCGGGTGGGTGGCAGTACGGCGGTCAAGGTGGATTGCCGGATCGTGGCGGCCACCAACCGCAATCTGAAGGAAGAGGTGGACGCCGGGCGGTTCCGCGAGGATCTGTACTACCGCCTGAACGTCGTCACCATCCACGTGCCGCCGCTCCGCGAGCGTAAGGACGACATCCCGCTCCTGGTGGAGCACTTCCTGGTCAAGTTCCGGTACACCCCGACCTCGCCGCCAGCTCGCATCTCCGAGGAGGCGATGCAGACGCTGGTCTCGTACGACTGGCCTGGCAACGTGCGGCAACTGGAGCACACCATCGAGCGCGCGGTCATCATGGCACGCGGCGGCATCATCACCAGCCAGCACCTGGCGCTCGACGACACCGAGGAGCTCAGCTTCATCGACATCAACCAGCGGCTCCAGCAAGGCCAGTCTATGCCGGAAGTCGTCGCCGAGGTCGAGCGGAAGATGCTCACCCGGGCGATGGACCGCAGCAGCGGCAACCGGCACGCGGCGGCCCGGATGCTTGGCATAGACATTGCCACCCTGGAGAAGGGTCTTGTCGATCATGGGCTGAGCGGCCGTGTGGCCGCGGAGGATGCGGATGGAGAACGATAGGGGCACCGAGGAGATCTGGACCGACTGGGAGGGTGGCGGCCGAGGCACGCAGATCGGCATGTTCGTCGGGCTGGCCATCGGCGCGGGACTGCTGTTCTTCGTCCTGAAGCGCCTGTTTGGGCACAAGCCGACGCCTGCCGAGGAGATCTCCGACCGGCTCTCTGAAGGCGCGCTGTCGCTGTTCGGTGACGAGCCGCTCTCAGCCGGCCGCGAGCTCCTGACCGGGACGGTGCTCCCGGAGATGAAGCCGGTCTTGCGGGCGCTCCTCAAGGAGATCGAGTCGAGCGTGGTACAGGGCTTCCGCCGCGCCGAGCGAGCCATCGACGACCTGTAACGCCAGAAGGCCCCCTACTGTCCCCAACCCCTCCCCCGTGCGCGGGAGAGGGGCTTTTGCTTCCGTGGACCGAGGGAGAGTGACGCGGCTATCACCCCAGTCTCACTCCTGGTAGCGTGACACGCGGGGGTCTCTTTTTGGGGCGTGGCACGGACCTTGCGTTACTCTGGCGCCACGGGAGGGACGGCTCGCTCATGGAAATGGATCTCGATTTCTCGCAAGACCTCAGCGGACAGCAAACCCTGCGGGTCTCGCCCCGCCTCGTGGCTGCCAGTTACATCCTGGAGCTCTCGTCTCAGGAGCTCCAGCAGCAGATCGCCAACGAGTTGAACGACAACCCGGCCCTCGAGCTGGTGGACGTTCCAACCTGCCCGGCCTGTGGCAGCGAGATGCAAGGCAAGGTGTGCCCCTGGTGCGTCCAGCGGCAGCGTAGCGACGAAGCCCCGCGTGACGAGCGCGAAGACCTCGCGGCCGGCGCTTTCGACGATCCGCCGCCGCCCTCGTCGTCGCAGCGGCTCGCCGACGAAGACCTCGACCCGTTCATGCACGTCGCGTCCGAGGAGACGCTGGCCGAGAAGCTCATCGCCGAGCTCGGCGCGGTCCTGGACGACGAGGATATGGTGATCGCGGATTACCTCGTCGGCAGCCTGGACGACAAAGGATACCTCTCCACGTCGGTCGAGGAGGCCGCCTACGACCTGGAGGTCTCCGAGGCGCGTGTCAAGCACGTGCTGGAGGTGCTGCAGAGCCAGGAGCCCATCGGGATCGGGGCGCGCAACCTGCACGAGTGCCTGCTGATCCAACTGGCGTATCTCGAAGTGCTCGGGATCAAGCAGCCGTACGCCCGCGAGATCATCGAGATGTACATGGTCGAGCTTGGCGAGCACAAGTTCGGCAAGATCGCCCACGAGCTCAAGATCTCGCCGGAGACGGTGTCGGATGTCTGGGAGTTCGTCAAGTCGAAGCTGAACCCGCATCCGGCCCACGGGTTCTCGGCGACCAACACCCGCGACCGCGACACCCGCGCGATGTACATTCTGCCTGACGTCATCATCACGAAGACCGAAGAGGGCTTCGAGGTGGAGGTTGTCGAGTCCAGGCGCTTCATGTTGCGGGTCAACCCGATGTACACCCGCATCTCGACAGAACTGCCCAGGAACGGCGAGCTCTCGACAGAAGAGAAGCGGCACGTTCAACAGTACGTCGGTCGGGCCAAGCTGTTTATCGCGAACATCAACCAGCGGCGTCAGACGATCTTCAACATCACGACCTGCCTGGTGGGCAAGCAGCGCGACTTCCTGGAGCAAGGCGTCCGCCACCTCAAGCCGCTCAGTCGGGCTGCCGTGGCCGCCGAGCTCGGGATCCACGAATCGACGGTCAGCCGTGCGACAGCCGCCAAATACGTGATGCTGCCGGACGGCGAGGTCATCCCGTTCAGCCACTTCTTCACGCCGTCCCTGAGCGTCAAGGACATCATCAAGGAGATGATCGAGAAGGAGGGGCGGCCCTTGACTGACGCCCAGATCGCCGAGCGCCTGCGGGACCGCGGCATCGAGATCGCGCGTCGGACGGTGGCGAAGTACCGTATGCAGCTGGATATCTTGCCGTCGTCGCTTCGATAGACCGACCCCACCGTCGATGAATACTCGTGGCGTGACCGGCTGAACCGTTTGGGTGTGCGTCAGTTTCTTGGGGCGCGATTCATCGCGCCCCAAGCGTTTGGCTCAGCACAAAACTCTGACGCACACCCGAACCGTTTCGGTCTCTTGACACCGTCCCGGCCGGCAGCTACGATGCGCGCACGCACAGGCGCCCCACTCGGCGGGCGAATCTGAGCGCCTCGATTCGCCCGGCGGAATGCGCGTGCTCCAGTATCTGGAGCGCGGCCGCCGACTAGTCTCGACGAGGAGACGCCGTACGATGGGTGCGAGACGTTCGTTTCTCCATGCGCTGAGCCTGGGGCTCGCTCTGACCGTGATCGCGACCGGTTGTGCGCCAGCCGCCCAGCCTGCCGCCACGAAACCGGCCGAGGCGGCCAAGCCAGCAGAGGCGGCCAAACCGGCCGCCACGACGGCCGCGGCCCCCGCTGCAGCGCCGGCTGCCACCAAGCCGGCCGAGGCAGCCAAGCCGGCCGACGCGGCGAAGCCGGCTGATGCCGCCAAGCCGGCCGGTGGGGCCGCTGGCGTAAGCTGCGCCGACGCCGCCACGAAGGGCGCGGGCGGCGCGCCGATCAAGATTGGCGCCGACGGCTCACTCACCGGCGCGACGGCGAACTTCGGCGTCAACATGCGGCGCGGAATCGAGATCTGCCTCAAGGAGTTCAACGAGGCCGGCGGCTACCAGGGCCGGCAGGTCGAGGTCATCTTCCTGGACGATCAGGTGAAGCCGGAGATCGCGGTCAACAACATCACCCGCTTCATCACCCAGGACAAGGTCGTCGGTATTCTCGGGCCGGTCAACTCCGGCAACGCACTGGCGTTCCGTCCGAAGGTCGAGGAGGCTGAGATCCCGACCATCGTGCCGATCTCCACCTCGGTCGCCGTGGTCTACGACAGCGGCGTCTACGAGGAGGGCAAGAGCAAGCCGTCGCCGTACATGTTCCGCACCTCGATGCAGGACAACTATCAGGTCGAGACGATCCTGGCCTATGCCAAGGCGAAGGGCTGGGACGCCATCGGCATGATGCACGACACGTCGGGGTACGGCACGGCGTCCAAGGACACCGCGTTGAAGCTGATCCCGGCGGCCGGCTTCAAAATCCTGGCGACCGAGACGTACAACATCGGCGACACCGACATGACCTCGCAGCTCCAGAAGATGCAGGCGGCCGGCGTGAAGCAGATCATCAACTTCGGACTCGGCCCAGAGGACGCGAACCTGCTTCGGAGCGCGCAGAAGATCAACTACAAGCCGGTCTGGTCGGGCGCCTGGGGCTTCACCGACCCGGTCGTCGTGGACCTGGCCGGCAAGGATCTGACCGAGGGCGTCATCAGCGTCGCGTCGTTCGTCGTCGACGCCAGCCCGGCCGCCGCCGAGTTCCACCAGAAGATGCTGGCGGCGAACAAGGAAGACCCGTTCCCGATCACCTCCGCGCAGGGCTACGACGCCGCGCACATCATGTTCCTGGCGCTTCAGAAGTCGGGACCGGATGCCAAGAAGCTCCGCGATGCCCTGGAGCAGGTGGACAACTTCAAGGGCGTGACCTCTGCACCGGCCAAGCCGTTCAGCGCGACCCGCCACCACACGTTGGAAGGCAAGGACATGTTCGCGGGCGTCTACAAGAACGGCGTGCTGGTCAAGGCGAACTAGCCCGCGCCAGAACTGGCGGTCGCCAGGGGAGGCACCCATGGACGTTGCCGAGATCGTCGCCGGCTTCCTCCGGATACTGCCCCAGGCGATCGTCAGCGGTGTGGCGCTCGGCAGCGTCTACGCGCTGATCGCGCAAGGCTACTACGTCACCTTCACCACCACGGAGACGGTCAACTTTGCCCAGGGCGAGTTCCTGATGGTCGGGGCGTTGACCAGCTACTCGCTGCTGGTGCTGTCAGGGGTCAACTTCCTGGTCGCACTGGTCGTCGTGATTGCGTTGATGGCGGTGATGGGCGTGGTGGTCGAGCGGGTCGCGATTCGGCCGCTCCGGCAGCTGCTCTCAGTGGGCTGGATCCTCAGCACGGTCGGCGTGAGCGTCATCCTGCGCCAGTTCGCCGAGCTGTACTGGGGCCGCGAGCAGAAACGCGTGCCGTCGATCTTCGGGGACACGCCGATCTTCATCGGCAACACCGGCATCTTTCCGCAGGAGATCTTCATCATCTTCGCCTCGCTGCTGACGATGGCGGCGCTGCTCTTCTTCCTGAAGCGCTCGACGTTCGGCAAGGCGCTCCAGGCAGTCGCGTTCAACCCCGCGGCGGCCGGACTGATGGGCATCAACGTCCGCCAGATGGTGATCGTGGCGTACGTCATCTCGTCGATCCTGGCCGGGATCGCCGGGATGCTGGTTGCGCCGATCATCTTCGCCCACTCCGAGATGGGCGCGCTGCTCGGCCTCAAGGCGTTCGCGGCGGCGATCATCGGCGGCATCGAGAATCCGATCGGCATTCTGGTGGTGGGGATCGGGCTCGGGATCGCGGAGTTCATCGCGGCCGGCATCAACGCCTCGTTCCGCGACGCCGCGACGTTCCTGATCCTGATCCTGCTGCTGGCCTGGCGGCCCCAGGGCCTGTTCCGGCGGGTCACCGCCGAGAAGGTGTGAGCCGATGCGGTCGTCACTCTGGGCCAGGCGCGTCAGCGCCCCGATCTTCCACCACGTCTCGGTGGGCGGCCTCGTCCTGTCGCTGCTGGCGCTCCTGGCGATCGTGCTGGTGCCGCTGGCGCTCGATAGCGCCTACTACATGCGGGTCGCCCAGCAGATCGCCTTCTACACCATCGCGGCGATTGGCTTGAACATCCTGGTCGGCTATCAGGGACAGGTCTCGCTGGGGCACGGCGGCCTGTTCGCAGTCGGCGCGTACACCTCGGCACTGCTGGCGACTCGCCTGGAGGTGCCGGTCTGGATCTGCATCGCGGCGGCGGGCGCGGTCGCCGGCGTCGTCGGCGCGCTGGTGGCCCTGCCAACCCTCCGCGCCAAGGGGCCGTACCTGGCGATGGTGACGATCGCCTTTAGCGTGATCGTGTTCGTGGTCGCCCAGAACTGGACCGACCTGACGCGCGGCCCGGAGGGGATCAAGAACATTCCCGGCGTGCCGTGGTTCGGCACCGAGATCCGCCAGCTGCGAACGTACCATCCGTTCGGTGAGGACGGGCCATCCGTTGGAGGGGCTGTTGCCTACTTCTGGGTGGTGGGCGTGGCCGCGCTGCTGGTGCAGGTGTTCGCCGGCAACTTACTCGCCGGCCGCTGGGGACGCACCATCAACGCGGTGCGTCAGAGCGAGATCGCGTCAGAGACGATCGGCGTCTCGGTCTACCGCTGGAAAGTGGGCGCGTTCGCGCTGAGCGCCGTGCTGGCCGGCATCTCCGGCGCGTTCTTCGCGCACCAGGACGGCTACATCGTCAGCGACACGTTCACCTTCAACAAGTCGGTCGAGCTGCTGGTCTACGTGATCCTCGGCGGGGCGCGCTCGCTGTTCGGGCCGCTGATCGGCGCGACGGTGCTGGTGATCCTGCCGGAATTCCTGAAGACGCTGGCTTCGTACGACTTCGTGCCGGCCGCCGCGAAGCCGCTCCTCGAGCACTACCTGCTGCTCTACGGCGCGCTGCTGATCCTGTTCCTGATCACGATGCCAGACGGCATGGCCGGCGCGCTCAAGAAGGTGCCCGGCCTGCTCAGGCTGCTGCCTGCCGCGCCATCGCCTATCACCCGCGCGGTCACCACGCTGTCCAGTCCGCGCAGTAGCAGCGGCAACGCGCGCGCCGAGCTGGTAGCCGACGATGTGAAGATGTACTTCGGCGGCCTGCGGGCGGTGGACGGCATCTCGCTCACCGTCCAGCCCGGCCAGATCCACGGCTTGATCGGCCCGAATGGATCGGGCAAGAGCACCATCGTCAACTGCCTGACCGGCGTCTACCGCCCCACTGGCGGTGTCGTTCGTATCGGCGACGTTGCGATGAACGCGCTGCCGCCCCACTCGATCGCGGCGCTTGGTGTGACGCGCACGTTTCAGAACATCCAGCTGTTCCGCGACCTCTCGGTCCTCGACAACGTCATGATGGGGTACCACCTGCGGATGCGGTGCGGCTTCTTCCACCAGCTGCTGCGGACGAAACGAGCCGTGGAAGAAGAGGAGCGGTATCGCCAGGAGGCGATGGACCTGCTCTCGTTCCTCGGGCTGGCCGCGCTGGCGGACGACGAGGCCCAGTCACTCCCGTACGGGCTCCAGCGGCTGGTCGAGATCGCGCGAGCGTTGGCGCTCGACCCGGCCGTTCTGATCCTGGACGAGCCGGCGGCTGGCGTCCCGGCCGGCGAGATTGGGGCGCTCTCGGACGTGATCCGGCGCATCCGCGACGCCGGCGTCACGATCCTGGTGATCGAGCATCACATGGATCTGGTGATGGGCATCTCGGACCATGTGGCGGCGCTCGACTACGGTCGGAAGATCGCCGAAGGCACGCCTGAGGAGATCCAGGCGAATGAGCGGGTGATCGTGGCGTACCTCGGAGACAAGGACATGTTCGCGCTGCCAGACGCCATGCCGGGCACGGTGGCGCCGGCGCCCGGGGGAGGGCTCGAATGACGAACGGTCACCTCTCCACGTCGGCCCTGCCCACGGACGGCTCGCGGATCGGGCTGGTCACGCCGATCCTCTCGGTCCGCAATCTGGTGGTTCACTACGGCCAGGTGCAGGCGCTCGACGGCATCTCGCTGGACGTGCGGCCCGGCGAGATCGTGGCGCTGATCGGCTCGAACGGGGCCGGCAAGAGCACGACGCTTCGGGCGATCTCCGGCATGGTCCGCCCGACCAGCGGCACGATCCTGTTCGAGGGGCAGAACGTGGCCGGGCTGCCCAGCCACCGAATCGTCGGGCTCGGGCTTGTGCACGTTCCGGAAGGACGCCAGGTGTTCGCCAACCAGAGCGTCCGGGACAACCTGATCCTGGGCGCCTACCAGCGGCCCGACGACCGCAAGATCGGATCGCACCTGCTGGAGCGCGAGCTGAGCCGGTTCCCGGTCCTCCGCGAGCGGATGCACCAGCTGGCCGGCACGCTCTCGGGCGGCGAGCAGCAGATGCTGGCGATCTCGCGCGGGCTGATGGCCCGCCCGAAGGTGCTGCTGCTCGACGAGCCGTCGATGGGACTGGCTCCCCTGCTCGTCAAACAGGTGGCGGAGACGGTGAAGCAGTTGAACGCGGAAGGCGTCACCATCCTGCTGGTGGAGCAGATGGCGACGATGGCGCTCAGCGTGGCCCATCGTGCCTACGTGATCCAGAACGGCCGGGTGGTGGTGGACGGCCCGAGCGCGCAGGTGGCGCACGACCCGGAAGTCGTGCGCGCCTATCTCGGAGGCGCCCACGCCTCGCATTCCTCCTGACTCCTGGCTACTGGCTACTGACTCCTCGTTTACGGCATCCTTCCGCCAGGAGCGATACCAGAGATGGACAAGGTCATTCTGGCGTATTCGGGCGGCCTCGACACCTCGGTCGCCATCAAGTGGCTGCACGAGAACTTCAACCTCGAAGTCATCTGCGTCACCGTCGATGTTGGCAACGAGCGCGACTTCGAGTCGATTCAGGAGAAGGCGCTCAGGACCGGCGCGGTCAAGGCGTACGTTCACGACGCGAAGAAGGACTTCGTGGACTACTTCGTGTACCCGAGCCTCCAGGCCGGCACGATCTACGAAGGCCAATACCCGCTTGCCACGGCGCTCGCGCGTCCGCTGATCTCGAAGATCATGGTGGACTACGCGCGCCAGGAAGGCGCCACCCACGTCGCGCATGGCTGCACCGGCAAGGGCAACGATCAGGTCCGGTTCGACGTCTCGTTCAACATCCTGGCGCCGGACCTGAAGATCGTGGCGCCGGTTCGCGAGTGGCGCTGGACCCGCGAAGAGGAGATCCTCTACGCCCAGAAGCACGGCATTCCCGTGCCGGTCACCGTGGGCAGCCCGTACAGCGTGGATCAGAACCTGTGGGGCCGCAGCGTCGAGGCCGGCGTGCTTGAAGACCCCTGGGCCGAGCCTCCGGAAGACGTGTACGCCTGGACGATGAGCGCGCGGCACGCGCCTGACGAGCCGAGCTACGTCGATATCGAGTTCGAACATGGCATTCCCGTCGCACTTGACGGCGAGCGACTGGACGGCCCGACCTTGATCGCTCGGCTGAACGACCTGGCAGGCTCGCACGGCGTTGGGCGGATCGACCACGTCGAGAACCGCTTCGTCGGGATCAAGTCGCGTGAGATCTACGAGGCTCCGGCTGGGGTGGTGCTGCACCAGGCGCACGCCGTGCTAGAGACGTTGACCCTGACCCGCGATCAGATGCGCTTCAAGCAGGGCGTCTCCCAGGAGCTCTCGACCCTGATCTACAACGGCTTCTGGTTCTCGGCGCACACCCAGGATCTGATGGCGTACGTGATGTCCACGCAGCGGTTCGCGAGTGGCACCGTCCGAGTGAAGCTGTTCAAGGAGAAATGCACCGTCGTCGGGCGGCAAGCGGAGAACTCGCTGTACAACGAGGCGCTGGCGACCTACGGCGCAGGCGATCTGTTCGACCACGCCGCCGCGGTCGGGTTCATCAAGGTGGCCGGCATGGCAGTCACCAATCAGGCGCAGAGCCAGCTATTGCTCGGATCGGGCGCGGCGGATCGGATGATGCGCCTGGCCGCCGGCCGCCCGGCTGACGACGACGGGGAAGACTCGGCGGCGGAAGGCTGATGGCGGAGTCGCTCAACGGCACGACCCTCTACGCAGCTCGCTTCACCAAGGCCCAGGCCGCCGGCCTGAAGGCGATCAACGACTCGTTGCCGGTCGATCGGCGGATGTACGAGGAGGACATCGTCGGGAGCATCGCGCACGCGCGGATGCTCGGCAAGCAGGGGATCATCCCGGCCGACGACGCCAGGGCCATCGTCGGCGGGCTTCGGCAACTGCACGCCGAGTTGGCCGAGATCGGCGGCCCGCCGGTGGACGCCGGTGACGAGGACATCCATAGCTACGTCGAGCGCCGGCTCGGGGAGCTGGTGGGCGCGGCGGCTGGGCGACTCCACACCGCTCGCTCGCGCAACGACCAGGTGGTGAACGACCTGCGGATGTGGAGCAGGGCCGCTATCTGCGACAACGTCGCGGCGGTGCTGGCGCTCCAGGAGGCGTTCCTGGCCCGCGTCGATCGGGACCGGGGGTTGATCCTGCCGGGCTACACCCACGTCCAGCGCGGCCAGCCCGTTCTGCTCGGCCACCACTGGCTGGCGTACGTCGAGATGCTGTCCCGCGACGTCGGCCGGCTGGAGGACTGCTACACGCGGACCGACGTCATGGCGCTTGGCGCCGGGGCATTGGCTGGCTCGCCGTACCCGCTGGATCGCGAATACGCCGCCAGCCTGCTCGGCTTCGGCAAGGTGTCCGCCAACAGCATGGACGCGGTCGGGGACCGCGACTTCGTGATCGAGCACCTGTCGGCGCTGGCGCTGCTGGCGGTCCACCTCTCGCGGTTGGCCGATGAGCTGGTGCTCTGGAGCAGCGCCGAGTTCGGCTTCGTCGAGATGGACGACGCGTACGCGACGGGCAGCAGCATCATGCCGCAGAAGAAGAACTCGGACGCAGCGGAGCTGGTGCGGGGAAAGGCGGGCCGGGCCATCGGCACGCTGACCGGGATGCTGGTCATGCTGAAAGGTCTGCCGCTGACCTACAACAAGGACATGCAAGAGGACAAGGAGGCGTACTTCCGCGCCGTGGACGACGTCCAGACCTGCCTCCAGCTGTCCGCCGAGATGATCGCCACGCTGACGGTCAAGCCGGCCGGCCTGCGCGCCGCCGTCTCGGACCCGCTGCTGCTCGCCACCGACCTTGCGGACCACCTGACGCGAGCCGGGCTGCCGTTCCGTGAGGCCCACGGCGTGGTCGCCGCCATCGTCCGCGACCACGGCCCAGGGTTCACCCGCCTGCCGGCCAGCGAGCTTGGGCGGTACCATGCGCTGCTCGCGGACGGCGTGCCGTCGCTGACGCCCCGCACCTCGGTGCAGGCCCGCGACATCCAGGGTGGCACCGCGCCACGCCAGGTGGCTGCCGCGCTCAGGCGTGCACGGCGCGAGCACGGGCAGGCCGCCGCCCGTCTGGAGAAGCGCCGGGCCGTGCTGCCCACCGTCGAGGCACTGGCCGCCCTGCCCTGGTAGCGGGGTGGCAGCGAAGATCCTCGGGTGGAGATCCGTGGGTGGAGATCCGTGGGTTGAAACCCACGTCTACAATCTGTCGTCGCTCTGCGACGAATGAGCCTGTTCCGTCGTGGCGTAGCCACGCACCGATGGTAGACGTGGACTTCAGTCCACGGTCACTCGGCTCTACCGGTCATTCTCCCCTACCGATCATTCGGCTCTATCGGTCCTTCGACCCCACCGGACTTTCGGCCTTATTGGCTGAGAGAGACCCGCGACGCCAGCGCACCAAAGATCGCCTGCGCGATCGCGTCGTGACCGGTGGCGTCCGGGTGGATGTCCGCGCAGGCAAACGGGGTGGACATGCTCGGCGAGAACCAGCCATCAGGCTCACGGCCTTCGTGGCCCTTGAACAGGGGAGCAAGGTCTACCACGACGTCGCGGTCGCCGAACTCGGCTGCCACGTCCTCGATGGTCGTGTTGAGGAGGCGCAAGGCGACGTCGGTGGTGCCCGGGGCACACCGCGAGGTACGTGGAAACGGGTTGAAGTAGGTCGTCACGACGATGGTCGCGCCGGTCTCGTTGACCAGCTTCCGAAGGATCGCTCGGTAGTTGCGCTCGAAGATTGGCAGTGCCCTGAGGAGCGCCCCCGGAGCACACTGCGTCCGAGTGTCGCCGTCGAACGTGGCGTCCGCGCACTGGATACCAGGCACCAGCAGGTCGTTTGCGCCGACGGTCAGCGTGACCAGCTCTGGCTGGATCGCACGCACGTCGCCGATCTGGTGGTCGAGCACGCCGGCACTGCGCTCGCCGGCTCGGGCGCGGTTGAGCAGGTTCACCGAGCGGCCTGTGGCGTTTGCGATGTACTGGCCCAGCCGAGGCGCATAGCTATAGGCGTCGGGCAGATCCGTCCCGGCCGGCACCGAGTCGCCGAGCGCCAGGTACAGCAGCTCCCCACCGGGGGCCTCGGCGCGCACACCCGAGGCGGGCGCTAACAGGACGCCGAGCGCGAGCAGAAGCGGGATCAGAGCGCGGGTAAATCGCAGCATCGCTCAGGTGTAACGGGCAGTGGCGGCCTGGGGTGTACGACTCCGGCCGATCTCTCGACGCCAGACGTGGGACGCGGCTAGTCTACCAGCAGGCGCCTGGATTTGCACGCGCTTATCGTCCAGGTGTTAGCTATCTAACACGCTTGATTCGTCACGGCTGGAACGGTCATGGTCGGGAGGGCTCGCGCGGGAGCTCGCTCGGGCGGTTCGGAGCCTCATGCCCGTGGCGCGCGGCCTGCCTGACGCTCAGATAGGTGACCGTCACCAGCACGATCCCCATGACACCCACCATCGCCACCATCAGCCACAGCTTCGTCATCGGCGGCGTGAGATACGGGCCTTCGACGGGCGCGTGCAGCGTCAACGAGAGCAGACCGAAGGTGGCGCAGATGAAGTAGAGCAGCAGCACCGCCTTCGGCTGCGAGAAGCCGAGCGCGTGCAGCCGCTGAGGCAGCAGCTCGCTGTCGCCGCCCTGGAACGGCGAGCGGCCGGCGAGCGCGCGACGACCGATCACCCAGGCCGTATTCAGAATCGGGACGCCCAGCACCACGAACGCGGTGCCGACCTTCGCCCCGCCGATCACGCTCATGGTGGCGAGCCAGTAGCCGAGCAAAACCGACCCGGATGTGCCCATGAAGATGCGGGCCGGGTGGAAGTTGTGCGGCAAAAAGCCAAGTGTCGCGCCGGCCAGCGCCAGCGGCAGCACCGCGATGGTGTGCTGGCCGAACCAGAGACTGCGCACGAACAGCACGCCGGCCGCCATCATCGCGATGCCGCCCGCCAGCCCGTCCATCACGTCGATCAGGTTGATCGCGTTGATCATCCCGACGATCCACAGTACGGTCACCAGCATCCCGAGCCAGACCGGCAGCTCGACGGCCGATCCGAGCGGCGAGGCGATGCTGTCGATCCGCAGCCCGAACGCGACCGGCACCGCCGCGATGGCGAACTGGCCGACGAACTGGGCGTTGGCGCCGAGCCGCTTCTGGTCGTCCACCATTGCCAGTGGCACGATCAGCAGCGTACCGAGCATCACGCCGACGAGCTTCCAGTCGTCGCCGGGCGCCGCCTGGAGCTCGGCCGGTCGCGCGAACACGGCAAGCCCGGTCGCGAGCCAGAGCGCGATCAGCATGCCGTAGCCACCGTTACGCGGGACGGCCCGCACCTGGACCTCGCCGGCGCGCGGCACGTCCACCATCCCCAGCGAGCCGCCGTGGCGCGCGGCCAGCCCGACGAGCGTGTAGCTCGCGAGCGCTGCCAGCACGAGAACCCCGACGATCCAGGCGACGATCATGGCCGGCGAACTGTACCAGACGAGGAGTCAGGAGTCAGGAGTCAGGAGTCAGGAGGAGCCGGGAGAGGCAATCGACAGGATTCCGATAGGCCGACGGCCTCGTCACTCCTCCTGACTCCTGACTCCTGACGCCTGACTCCTCGTTCGGGCGTCTATTGGAGAGCGCGGGCGGCGAGCATGGCGGCGTCCTTGAGCGCCGCTCCGTCGCCGGACTCCGCGAGGGCGCGCAGGTGCTCCAGAAAGTCGCGGACGCCATCCAGATTGGCTGCCCGTCGCTGGTTGGTCACTTCGAGCAGGCCGCCGCACGGACCGACCCGAAACGCCTCGTGCTCGCTCAACAGCTCCTCGCGGAGGCGCTCGCCGGGGCGCAGGCCGGTCACCCGCAACGGCAGCTCGGGCCGCCCGGGTGCCACCAGCTGCTCCACCCGTCGCGCGATAGTGACGATGGGCACCTCGTCGGTCACGTCGAGCATCAGGACCGAGCCGGGCTTGCCGATGGAGGCAGCCTGGACCACCAGCCAGATCGCCTCCGGCATGCTGACCCAATAGCGCGTCATGGCGGTGTCGGTGATGGTCAGTGCTTCGCCGCCGGCGACCTGCCCCGCGAACGTCTCAATGGCCGAGCCGTGCGTGCCGAGGATGTTGACGTACCGGATCGCCACGAACCGCTGGCCCGTCTCCTGGGCGTAGCGCCCGACGACCGTTTCGGAGATTCGCTTGGTGGCGCCGTACAGGCTCGGAGGGTGGACGGCCTTGTCTGAGGACGGGTAGACCAGCCGCTCGACGCCGCGCTCGACGGCCAGCTGAACGAGTTGGTCGGTGGCCAGGACGTTCACTCCGAACGTCTCTTCGGGGAACTCCTCGCCGAACGGGACGTGCTTGTACGCCGCCATGTGGAAGATGACGCTCGGGCGGGCCTGGTCGAAGACGCGGACCATCCGGGCGCGGTCGCGGATGTCGGCCAGGGCCAGGCTCCAGGTGGGCACGTCCTTGCGGTCGCGGGTCAGGTCGTCGAGACGGCGCCTGAGCTGGAACAGGGCGTGGTCGTGGTGGTCGAGCAGTGTCAGGTGGGCCGGCCCGAGCCCCAGCAGCATCTCGGCCAGCCGCGCGCCGACCGAGCCGCCGGCGCCGGTCACAAGCACTCGGGCGCCGGCGAGCTCGCGGCGCGCGTCCGACCAGTCCAGCGGCAGCTCCGGTCGCCCCAGCAGCGTCGGGGGATCCAGGCGAGTCGGGTCCAGCATCGCCATCGGCTAGCGGCCCAGCGCCGACCGGATCCGGCCCTGCGCCTCGCGCATGAAGCGGGCGCGGTTGTTGTCCGGCTCCAGGGTTTCGGTCACGAGATACTCGACGCGTGTGGCGAGGAAGCGCATGAACGGGTCGAGGTTGAGCTCGCCGTCGGCGTACGGCAGCGCCTCGCCCAACAGTCCGGCCGCGTTCGCGACATGGCTCGTCATCAGCGTGTCGCCCAGAACCTCGACGTAATCGACCAACGAGTCTACGCCGGGCGCTTCGGCTACGAACCGTCGCAGCGCGGAGATGTCGCGGTCGCCGGGGAGCTTATCCTGGACGCCCCGCCGCACGTTCAGGTACAGCTGCGTGTGGGCGATGTCGAGAATCACCTTGACGCCCGGCACGGCCCGAGCCAGCTGCGTCATGTCCTGGGGCGGCATCCCGATGGCGGAGTAGAAAAAGCCGCTCTCGCGCATCCGCAGGATCGGCGGCATGTTCTCGATGGTCGGCACGATGCCGGCCGCCTCGGCCACCTCCGCGAAGTAGCGCAACGGCCCGAGCGCCTGCTCCAGCAGCCGCTCGCGGTTCTCCAGCGTCAGCGCGGCCGGGTCTTCGTCCGGCGCGATGGCGTGCACGTTCGCGCCAATCGCACCGATCCGCTTCGAGAGGCTCACGATGCGGCGGGTGAGCTCGCGGTCGGCCTCGCTGTCGCGTGTCAGGTCGAAGAACTCGCCGTCGAGCGAGCGGATCGGCCCCTCGACCAGCAGCGTGAAGTCCGAGGGCAGCCCGCAAGCGTCGAGCTTGGCGACCACGCCGTCCATCGCCTCGTCGGATGCCAGGTCAACCGTGTCCAGATAGAGCTCAAGGCCGTCCGGCACCGGGGCGCGGAGGCGGTCGGCAAGCTGGGCTGGCGTGGGGCGCGCCTTCAGAAGAACCTGGGCGGTCATGGCTTCACAGACATCATGAGGTCACTTCTTTACTGGATCGTCGAATGAGGAGCTCGCAAGGAGAATCGGCCGGTCCGGACGCGGTGATCACGATTCCGCCCGGTCGGCGGCGTACGCCAGCCGCGCGACGCCGTCCGCGATGCTGACCGTGGGAGCGTACCCAATCTCGGCCCGAGCGCGCCGCACGTCGGCGACCCGGTCTCCCTCGTCAGAACGACCGGTCGGCGGAACGATCTCGGAGCGTGAGCCGAGCGACTGGCAGACCAGCTGCGCCAGCTCGTGCAGCGTCGTGCCAACGCCGGTCGCCAGGTTGTACACCCGAGCC
The DNA here is from genome assembly GCA_046328125.1 of Chloroflexota bacterium. GTDB lineage: Bacteria > Chloroflexota > UBA6077 > UBA6077 > JACCZL01 > JADZEM01. The sequence continues at coordinate 37,301 of JAXLXF010000006.1, read as the reverse complement.
GGTGCTTCCGCGTGGGGTGGTGACTCCACGGCGAGGCGGATGCCGCGCGCCACGTCGCCCACCCAGGTCAGATCTCGCTGCTGGTCGGCGTGGACTGTCAGCGGCTCGCCGCGCAGCGCTCGCGCCAGGAAGATGCTGACCACTCCGCTGGTGCCCTGCCCGATCTGACCCGGCCCGTAGACCGAGAACAGCCTGACCACCGTCGTCGGCGTCCCGAGCTGCTCGGCGTACATGCGGCACCACTGCTCCGCTACCAGCTTCGAGTAGGCGTACGGGTCGGTCGGAGCGAGTGGGGCATCCTCGTGGATCGGGTCGTCGGTCGGACGGTAGACTCGCTGGGTGGAGGCCAACACGACGTGGGCACCGCTCGCTCGGGCGCCGTCCAGCACGTTTAGCGTGCCGAGCGCGTTCAGGCGGCTGTACGCGGCTGGCTCGCGGAACGAGGCCTGGACGTCACCGCGCCCAGCCAGATGAACGACGGCCTCGGACGCTGCCGCGGCCTGCCGCGCTTCGTCAGACAGCACGTCTGCCTGCAGGTGTCGGACAGCTCGGCCGCTCCCGTGTGACGAGTCCAGCCGCGCGCCTCGGTGCAGCGTCGTCACGTCGTGGCCCGCCTCCGCGAGCTCGGCGACGACGTGCCGGCCGATGAAACCGGACGCCCCGGTCACCAGAATCTGCATCCAGGAGCTGGCCCCCTTCGAGGCGTTGCGTTCGCGGAGTATACTCCCCGCGTTCCAGGCTCCGTTGGCCCGCGTGGCGTGATGGTGCGCGTCCTTCGGCGGTTTGGGCGAGCAAGTATCGATCGGGAGGGGACCGATGGGGTTCCTGAGCAAGCTGTTTGGAGGCGGCAAGGGATCCTCGTCTGACGGCGATCCGCAAGCCGCGCTGGACCAGTTGGTGACGCTGTACGACGTGCCGGACGTCAAGGCTGACGGTGGTATCTCCCCGACCAGTCCGCAGGCCGCCGAAGTGCGCAGCATCGGACGAAAGCTGCACAAAGCTGGCGGAAAGGCTCGGATGGAAGAGGTCCGCGACAGCCTGCGCACACGCGTGCCATGGGCGACCCAGAATCTGGAAGTGATCTGGGGTGGCATGAAGGAGTGGCAGGGCTAATCTGAGGAGCACCCTCCGCGTCATCTTCCACATCTACGTGCCCTCGGTTCTGATGGGCTTCGGGATGGGGATGCTGTACCCGACCTTGCCGGCCGTCGCAAGGACGTTCGGGGTGGCCCCAGAGGTGGCGGCGCAGGGCGTCACGGCGCTGCTCCTGGGCCGCGCCTCGACGCTCTTCCCGGCCGGCTACGTGGTGGATCGCTTCGGGCGGCGCCCGGCGATGGTGGCCGGGACGCTGATCTTCGTGACAGGCGTGCTCGTCACCGCGACCACGCCCTGGTTCGTCCTGGTGCTACTCGGGCAGGCGCTGGTCGGCTCCGGCGAGGGGCTGTGGAGTCTGGGCCGCGAGATCGCGGCGATGGAGCAGATCCGCGCCGAGCAGCGCGGTCGCGTGATCGGCGCGTTCTTCGGGATCTCGGCAGCGGGGACGACCATCGGGCCGGTGGCCGGCGGACGACTGACCGACTGGGCCGGCTACCCGGCCGTCTTTCTGGTGGCCGGTCTCTGCGCGCTGACCGTGTGCGGCATCGGCGCCACGTACCGCGACAGCCCGATTCGTCTCCGCCGTCCTGGCACGAGAGCCGGCGAACAGAAGCGCCGGTTCCGGCCGCTCCACGCCATCGCACCTGGCTATCTGACGACGTTCCAGGTGGTAATGTTCGCGACGTTCTGCGCGATGCTCCGCAGCACGACCGTCCAGAGTCTGCTGCCGGTCTACGTGGTGAGCGATCTCGGCTACAGTGCCTCGGAGGTCGGCTACCTGTTCGGGGTGACCGGTTTCGTGCAGCTGCTGATGATCGTGCCGACGGGCTACATCTCGGACAAGATCGGACGGAAGGCGGCGGTCGTGCCGGCCGCGCTGCTGGCGGCGATCTCATTCGTCGGCTACTCGCTCTCGCGCGACTGGTGGGGGCTGGTGCTGTCGTCGTCGGTGCTCGGCGTCTGCTCGGGGCTGGCGATCGGCTCGATGACCTCGTTCACCTACGATCTGGTGACGCCCGACGCACGAGGCTCGGTCCAGGCGTTCCGGCGCTCGATTGGCGAGATCGGCTCGTTTACCGGCCCGATGCTCGGCGGCCTGGTCGCCAGCGTCAGCACGGCCGGGATGGCGTTCGCCGTGTTCGCGCCGCTCCACCTCGTCTCGGCGCTGCTGGTGGCGTTCGTGGCCCGCGAGACCCTTCGGCGTGTGCCTCCTCCGGGACCGAGGCCGGTCAGGCCCACGTCTGTCGGCGAAACTGCCCGTTAGGAGTCTTGGCCCCCTCAGGGCCGGTCGGGTACCCTCACCGTCACCAAAGTCCGTGATGAGGCAGGAGGCCACTGTGGTCACCGTCGACGGCGCTCCGCTCACCGCCCAGGTCATGATCGACACGCTGAAACAGTGTGGCGCGACCCATCTGGTGTGGCTCCCTGACACCGAATCAGGCTTCCTGTACAAGTCGCTCAGCGAAGACCCTGACCTGACCCTGGTGCCCGTCACCCGCGAGGGCGAGACGTTTGGCATCGCGCTCGGGCTGCTGGTCGGCGGCAAGAAGCCGGTCGTCTGCATCCAGAACACCGGCCTGTTCGAGTCGGGCGACTCGGTGCGCGGCCTCTGGATCGATCTGAAGCTGCCGGTGATGGCGCTGGTCGGCTACCGAGGGTACGAGGGCGGCGGCCCGTCCGAAGACTCCGCGGCGACCTTCCTGGAGCCGATCCTGAAGGCGTGGGACCTGCCCTACGAGATCGTCGAGAACGACGCCCAGGTCGCGGAGGTCGTGCCGAAGATGTACAGGCTGGCCCAGGAGCAGCCCGGACCGGCCGTGGTCTTGATCGGCGGGGAGTACGGAGCATGATCGTCGGGACGCGCGCACTGGAGATGCTCTCCGAGCACCGCACCAACGAAGTGGTCGTGACGACGATGTCGTCCGCGCGGGTCTGGCCGACCGTGTCGAGCCGCCCGGACCTCGACCTGCCGATCAAGGGCTGTATGGGCAAGGCGTCGTCGGTCGGGCTCGGGCTGGCGCTGGCCCGGCCCGACCTCAAGATCGTCGTGATCGACGGCGACGGCTCGCTGCTGATGAACCTGGGCTCACTGGTCACCATCGCCGGGCAGGCCCCGAAGAACCTCGTCCACGTCGTGCTCGAGGGCGGCACGTACGACACCAGCGGCGGCCAGCCGACCCCCGGCGACGGCCTGCTCGACTGGGCGGCGGTGGCGAGGGGCTCTGGCTACGTCAAGACCGCGTCCATCGACAGCGAGGAGGAGCTGACCGCGCAGTGGCCGGGCTTGCTCGCCTCAGAGGGACCGGTGTTCGTGCGGATCAAGGTCAACTCGATGTGGGCGTTTGGCCCGATGCCCGGCCTGACCGGCGGCGTCTGGCAGCAGGTCGCCGCGAACCTGGCCGCCATCTGACGTGAGCGAGATTCGTACGGCGAGGCCAGTGTGACGGCCGGCCACGAGCGCGCACCGGCGCAGCTCTCTCGACGCGTGCGGGGGCGCTGAGCGGTGCGGATTGGGAACGGCCCGAAGATCGCCCTGGGGCTGATCGTCAGCGCCGTCTGCCTCTGGCTGGCGGTCCGGCAGGCGCCGCTCGGCGAGGTCGGCGCGCTCGCCGGTCAGGTCAACTACTGGTGGCTGGTGCCGTGCCTCATCGGCAACGTGCTGGCACTCTGGGCACGGGGCTGCCGCTGGCGCGTGCTTCTCTCCGACAAGGGGACCAACGCCGAGTATTTCTGGGCGCAGGCGATCGGCACGCTGCTCACGAATATCTTCCCGCTACGAGCAGGCGAGGCCGGCCGCGTCGTCATCGTCAGCCGGCGGCTTCAACTGCCGCTGGTGCAAGTCGGCGCCAGCGTCATCCTGGAGCGGGCCGTGGACATGGCGGTCGTGCTCAGCATGCTGGCGGGCGTTCTGCTCGTCATGGATGTCCCATGGGCGATCACGGCGACCGGCCTGCTGCTCGGAGCGGCGCTGGCCGTGGCCTGGATCGGCGTCGTGCTGCTGCTGGTGTTCGGGGAGCGGCTGACCGGCCTGGCCGAGTCGCTGTTAGCGTACATGCCAGTTCGTTTCGGGAGCCTCGGCCTGCTGGTCTGGCGCCAGGTACTGACATCGGTGGAGCCGTTGCGCGATCTCCGCGTCGTGGGACAGGTGATCTTCTGGTCAGCCGTCGTCTGGGTCGCTACCGTCTTTGCATTCTACGCCTGTATCGAGGCGGTCGTGCCCGGCTCTCGCCCCATCGAGTCGATCTTCGCGCTGACGGCGGTTGCCCTCGGCATCGCCCTGCCGTCCAGCCCCGGCTTCATCGGCGTGTTTCAGCTGGTGGGGCAGCAGGCGCTGGTGACGCCGTTCCCGGATCGCTACACCCCGGCCTCGGCGCTGCTGGTGACGCTGCTCAGCCACGCCGCGTCGTACCTCACCAACACCGTGCTCGGACTCGTTGGATTAGCGCGGCTCGGCCTGTCGATGCGCACCGCGCGGGCCGCCGAGCCGGAGCCAACGCTCAGCGAGACGCCGCCGGCCGCGTAGCCTCCGAGACGCATATCAGGTTCGTGCTGAGCACCGACAGCCCGACCGGCTTCAGGCGTGTGTCACGCTCGGGCGGGAACAGGCTCACGAACGTCTCGGCGTCCAGCGGGTTCAACTGTTCGATGCGGGCGAGGTCGGCGTGCCCGAGCGCGCGCAGCACCGCGCGGAACTGCTCGTCCGGCAGCCAGTGCGCCAGCGGCACGAAGGTGTGGAGCTCCAGCGGGAATCGCTTGTTCGGGGTCGTGAACATCACCTTCCGGGCGACGCGGCAGACCTCGCGGACGAGCGCTTGCTGCTGCGCGTAGTCGCCGGCGTGCTCCACCACCGCGTTGCAGATCCCGATGTCGAAGTAGTTGTCCGGGAGCGGGATCTCGCGGAGATCGGCCTCCACGAATGTCAGGCCCGGGAACTGTTCCGGCATCCAGCGCGCGTTCTCGGCCTCGCGGCCGATCGCCGTCAGACGGTCCGTCCACGGATAGAGCGTCTCGAAGAAATAGTGGGCCGGGTGATCGCGGTGCCCGGAGACCCCGAAGTCGGCGACTCGCATCTCGCGGGTTGGCTTCATCACGCGCCAGAACTGGTTGAACATCCGCGTCCGGACGCGCATGGCGAGGTCGTTCTTGAAACGGTCGAGGACGCCGAGCTTCGCGCTGTAGTCGATTGGCATCGAGAGCGGCGACCTTGTCTACAGACCGTTGCTGGGGCTGGCCCCGGGGCTCAGCAGCGAATGGTCGCCATTCCCGGATCCAGGCCGCGCCACGCGCTCCCCGCGAATTCGGAGCGACCACCAGAGGCGGAGGATCGTGATCTGGGCGTCCACGATGTTGCCCGGCTTGACCGCCTTCGAGTGGCCGTACGAGCGTTCGTGATGAACCAGCGGCACTTCCACGCAGGAGTACCCCATCATCAAGGCGTTGAGCAGCATCTCGGTGGCGAAGAAGAAACCCGTCGTGCCAATCGGCAGCACCCGCGCCAGCTCGGTCGGGTAGACGGCTGGCCCCTGGAAGTACTTCAGGTTGTAGCCGAACAGCACGTTGATCTGGGTCGTGCAGATCCAGGTCAGCAGGCGGCGGTGCCAGGTCCGATTCCAGGGCGTGCCGTGGTACGGCACCACGACATCCGCGCTCCCGACGGCGTTGAAGATCTCTTCCACCGACTCGGCGGCGACCTCGTGATCGCCCGGCACGAACGTGAAGAAGGCCATCGTGGCATGCTTCAACCCGGTCTGGTAGGAGGCGGCGAATCCGCGATTCGGCCGATGGTGGATGGCCTTGACTCGCGGCATGGTGCTAGCGAGGCGGTCCGCGACCTCGCCGGTCCCGTCGGTGCTGCCGTCGTCGACGATGATGACCTCGAAGTCGTCGAACGTGCGGAGTGCGTGGACCGTATCGTGGACCGCGCCTTCGAGATTGCCTGCTTCGTTGTACGCGGGAATCACCACCGACATTGAGCGCGCGAATGCCATTGTGCCTCCAGGCCAATCGGCGCAGTAGCGTACTCGCCAGTGCTGCATCGTGTCAACTGTACGTTGCCGGTCCGGCGCGCCGATGCGGACGGCGCCCGTCACGTGGCAGGACCGGCACGTCGGCCACGCTGACGTCGTTGTCCTGAGCGAGATGTCCGATCATCGTGCCCGCACCGTGCCGACCGAGTCGTCCGTTTCTTGCGGTACAGTCGTCATCGTGGCTGGGTGGGCCGCGGCGACGGCTCGACGGCCACCAACGCGCCTCATCACCAACGCCAGGGGGCTCCTGCGCATGACCATGCCTACCAGCTCGCGGATTCCGCTGGTCGATCTTGGCGCCCAGTTCGACGCCATCCGCGAGGAGATCCTGCAGGCCGTCGAGCAGGTCATGCGGCGGAGTGCCTTCATCCACGGGCCGTACGTCAAGGCGTTCGAGCAGGAGATGGCGGCGTTCTGCCACGCACAGCAGTGCATTGGCTCAGCGAACGGCACCGAGGCGATCTTCGTCACCCTCAAAGCGCTCGGCGTCAAACCTGGCGACGAGGTCATCACCGTCGCCAACACGTTCACGGCCACTGCCGAAGCAATCGAATGGACCGGCGCGCGCCCGGTCCTTGTGGACGCCGATCCGAGCGATCACCTGATCGATCCGGCGGCAGTCGCGGCGGCGGTGACGTCGCGGACGGTCGGGATCGTGCCGGTCCACCTGTTCGGGCAGGTGGCCCGGATGCCGGAGCTGCGCGAGATCGCCGATCGCCACGGCCTGTTCGTGGTGGAGGACGCGGCCCAGGCCCACGGCGCATCCGAGGGTGGGCGGCCGGTCGGGACGCTTGGACGGGCTGCCACCTACAGCTTCTATCCCGGCAAGAACCTCGGGGCGTACGGCGACGCCGGCGCGGTCACGACGGATGACGCCGAGCTCGCGGCCCAGATTCGCCTGATCAGCGACCACGGCCGGATGGGACACTACAAACACGCCGTCGTCGGATACGGGAGCCGCCTGGACGGGCTGCAGGCGGCGATCCTCTCGGTGAAGCTGCGCCACCTAACCGACTGGACGGCCGCGCGCCGCCGGATCGCCGCGCGGTACGATGGACTGCTGGCCGATCTGGACGATGTGACCTCCGTTCGCCCGCGAGCAGATACGGTCGCCGTCTACCACCTGTACGTGGTCGAGGTGGCGCCGGAGCACCGCGATCCGCTCCGATCCTGGCTGGACCAGCACGGCATCGACTCGGGCATCCACTACCCGATCCCGCTCCACATGCAGCCAGCCTACGAGCACCTCGACCTCGCCGAGGGCACCTTCCCCGTGGCCGAGGCGAAGGCGAAGCGCATCATCTCGCTGCCGATCTACCCGGAGCTGACCGATGCGCAGCAGGACCGTATCGTGGAGACGGTGCGGGACTACTTCAAGTCATAAGCGCCTATCGTCCGCTCGTCCCGGTCTGAGGCCGCAAAGGTCAGGTGACGCGTCAGGCTTGACAAGGCGTTCCGACGATGCAAGGATATGATGCCAGCGATCCAGTGATGCACCGGCGTCAAGACTGTCGGCTGGTAGCTCGGATCTCGTCGGACCAGATGCGTTGCGGGGTGAAGAAACGTGGGATCAGCGGAAATCGTTCATCGAATCGAGCGGATTGAACGCGAGAATCAGAGGCTCCGTCGGCTGGTGGGCGGACTGGCGACAGTTGTGGTTGGCCTGATATTGATGGCGACGTTCGCCTGGCCGTCCCCCGCTGAGGCTCAGTCAAGCACAGTTCGGGCTCGCGAATTCATTCTTGTTGATGACACCGGCGACATGTTGGGGTCGTTTCGTGTCTCATCGAGTGGTCAGCCAATCTTCTCCATGTGGGAGAAGGCTGGCGCTGGCACCACAGATCCGGATGATCCGCGCCTATCCCTGGCTGTCATTCCTACTTCAAATGGCGGTGGCGCGTATGTGGCGGTGGGAAGGCGAGAGCAAGGCGAGGTACTCGTGCGATCGTATCGAGATGGCACTCCTGCCTTCATGCAGATCTACCGCACCGGCGGCGCGGCAATTTGGAGCGCTCCCTAGTGCTGATCCAAGACAGGTTGTTGGGAAAGCCCGCCACATGCCCGTGGAGCGCGGCCATCCTGGCCGCTTCCGTGCTGACTGCCCCCGCACTCAGGGCGGCCGCATCGCCTGTCACCAACCGGGGCGGCCAGGATGGCCGCGCTCCACGGGCACGTTCGCTGCATTCCCGAATCTCTCGTCTGGATCTGCACTAAACCAATGCCACGGTGGGATCTTCATGCCTATGGAGAGGAGTGCGGTTCGGAAGAGGCGCGATAAATCGCGCCCCAGGTTCCTCGCTCACCGCGGGTTCCAGATCGGCATGGGTTTAGGCATTCTCGTATCTTGGGATTCGGACCCGGAGTGCAAGGCCGCGCCGGGTCGCGGCCTCTGTCGAAGGTCCAATTGGCTCGAAGAGTCGCAGCTTGGGAGTATCCTTCTCGGGCGCGGCGTCGCGGCCCACGACGGCGTCGACGGCAGGGAGGGGACTGACATGGCCGGCCAGCTCGACGACGTGGTGATCGTGGAGGCCGTGCGGACGCCGATCGGCCGGCGGAACGGCTCGCTCAAGGACGTGCGGCCGGACGAGCTGATGGCGCTGGTGCTGTCAGAAGTCGTCAGGCGGGCCGGCGTCGATCCCGCGCTGGTGGACGACGTGATCCTCGGCTGCGTCGCGCAGATCGGGGAGCAGGGCGCAAACGTCGGGCGGCTGGCAGTGTTGGAGGCCGGCTTCCCGGTCGAGGTGCCGGCCGTGAGCCTGGATCGGATGTGCAGCTCGGGCCAGCAGGCGGTCCACTTCGCGGCCCAGGCCATCGCCAGCGGGCAGGCCGACGTGGTCATCGCCGGCGGCGTCGAGTCGATGTCGCGCATCCCCCTCGGCGCCGATTACCCCGAGAACTGGAGCCCGAAGCTGAAGGGGCGCACGGACGTCGAGATCAGCGACAACCAGGGCATCTCGGCCGACCTGATCGCCGAGCGCTGGGGGCTGACCCGGGAGGAGCTGGACCAGTACGCGTTTGACAGCCATGTCAAGGCCGGCGCAGCCTCCGAGGGCGGCCGGTTCGCCGGCCAGATCATGTCCGTCACCGTTCCGACCGAGGCCGGCCACGACCGCTCGTTCACCCAGGACGAGGGGATCAGGATGCCACCCTCGCTTGAGCGGATGGCCTCGTTGCAGCCGGCGTTCGGGGCCGGCGGTACGGCCACCGCCGGCAACGCCAGCCAGATCTCGGACGGCGCCGCCGCGCTGCTGCTCACCTCTCGACAGAAGGCGCAGGAGCTGGGACTGAAGCCTCGGGCGCGCCTGCGAGCGACGGCGGTGGTCGGATCTGACCCGCTGTTGATGCTGACCGGCCCGATTCCGGCCACGCAGAAAGTGCTGAAGCGAGCCGGCATGGCGCTTTCGGACGTGGACGTGGTCGAGATCAACGAGGCGTTTGCGTCCGTCGTGCTGGCCTGGGCGCGCGAGCTCAATCCAGACATGGCCCGCGTCAACCCGAACGGCGGGGCCATCGCGCTCGGGCATCCCCTCGGGGCGACCGGGGCGATCCTGCTCACCAAGCTCATCAACGAGCTGGAGCGGTCGGACAAGGCGGTCGGCCTCCAGACGATGTGCGTGGGCTTCGGGCAGGCGACCGCGACGATCGTCGAGCGGGAGTAGAGGAAGCCCCACCCCCCGACCCCCTCTCCATTGCGATGGAGAGGGGGTCGGGGGGTGGGGCTTCCCGGCCTTACGCCGCGTTCGAGTCCATCTCGAACACGCCGAACAGCGTGCCCTCCGGGTCGGTTGCGTAGGCGACCCAGCCCATTCCCGGCACGGCCATCTTCTCCATCGCGATGGACCCGCCAGCGGACTTGATCGTGTCCACGGCGGCGTCAACCGACTCGACGCCCATCGTGTTGACCGTCCCCGGCTGCATGCCCGGGTGGCGGCCCATCAAGCCGCCGTTGATGCCCATCTCGCCGTCAGCGCCGGTCGTCACCAGCCAGTACGGCTCCGCGTCCGCTCCGAACTTCTGGAAGGTCCAGCCAAAGACGGAGCCGTAGAACTCCTTCGCGCGCTCCAGGTTCTCGAAGTTCATCTCGAAGTGCACTGGTCGGGGCATCTGCGGTCTCCCCGCACGCTACCAGGAGTCTTGGCGCGACGTCGCCGCGAGAATCAGCTCTCGCCAGCGCCCCGCGTCGCGGCAGCGTGCATATGCACTTCGATCGTACGAGAAGAACACCCGTTCTGGAAGGGATCCGGCGTAACGAATCGATCACATGTTCTGGACGGAGGTGTGACTATCCGTGTGACCGTTCGGCGACAGCGCCAGCGTCCCCGAAACGAGACGGCTCAGATCCGCCACCATCATCGGCCACTGCGCCGCCCCGAACGCCTCGACGATGCCCGCCTGCGCCGCCCGCCAGAGCGGAATCGCCCGCGTCAGCGTCTCGCGGCCGGCGTCCGTCAGGCCGAAACGGACCTCGCGCCCGCCACATCCCACCCGGATCTCCACCAGGCCAGAATCTCGCAAAAGGCGAAGGTTTCGGGTGAGCGTCGTGCGGTCCACCACCAGCGCCCGCGCCAGCTCATTCGTGCTGGCCGCCTCCCCGAGCGCCAGCGCCCCCAGGAGTGTGAACTGCGTCGTCCGCAGCCCGGCCGGCGCCAGCGCATGGTCGAAGTGCTGAGTCACCGCCCGTGAGGCTCGGCGCAAGTGAAACCCGGCGCACGTCGCGGCTATCCCGGCCCCGATCTCGCGCAGGGTAGCGGGATCTGACGCGCTGGCGGACTCCACGTTCACGACCTGAAGTGTATCGCGCATGGTGGGGGCGAAGCGGCCCGCGCGTTTGACGGCGTCCGGCGGCCCTGCTACGCTCAGCGCGTGTCGTTCGTCAACGATTCCTCGTTGCCCGCGTTCGTAGGGCAGGACTATACTGCCCTCGAAGCGAGCGAGAAGGGGCTCTCCAGGCGAGTCCACCGCGCGATGCTGCACGGAGGGACACTGGCCGTTCAACACGCGGCAGGCGTGGCGTCCCCGACGACGAGCCAGTCTCGAGGTTCCTCCAGTGGCTGACTACACCGGTCTTTTCGTCTATCTCTGTCTGGCGGCGGCCATCGTGGCCGTCATTGTGGCGATCTCAGGATCGCTCTCGCCGCGCCACCCTTCGGCCGCCAAGTCGCGACCGTACGAGTGCGGTGTCTCCGAGATCGAGAGCACCCAGCACCGCTGGCCGGTCCGCTTCGCGCTGGTCGCGATGCTCTTCCTCGTCTTCGACGTCGAGGCGTTGTTCTTCTACCCGTGGGCGGTCCTCGTCAGAGAGCTCCGCTGGTCGGGCATCCTCGCCATCGCCGGGTTCTTCGCGGTTCTCGGCGTCGGCTACGTCTACGCACGCGCTCGCGGCGCCCTGAAATGGCGTTGACATGGCGCTGATCCTCAGAAACGCTGGAATGGCGGTACGACCATGACGATGGAGCTGCCGATCGCGACCGGCCCGCGGGGCGGTCACATCCGAGATGCGACCCCCGGCTTCCTGCTCGGCAAGCTCGCCGACTGGAGCCGCGAGAAGTCGCTCTGGCCGGCCACCTTCGGCCTGGCCTGCTGCGCCATCGAGATGATGGCCGCCTCTGCCGCCAACTACGACATCGCCCGCTTCGGCTCCGAGGTCTTTCGGGCCAGCCCCCGTCAGGCCGACCTGATGATCGTCTCGGGCCGCGTCTCCCAGAAGATGGCGCCGGTCCTCCGCGAGATCTACGACCAGATGCCCGAGCCGAAATGGGTCATCGCGATGGGCGACTGCGCCTCGTGCGGCGGCGTCTTCAACAACTACGCGCTGGTTCAGGGCGTGGACAAGATCGTGCCGGTGGACGTCTACATCCCAGGCTGCCCGCCTCGCCCCGAAGCGTTGATCGACGGCATCCTGAAGCTGAAAGCCGAGATCGGGAAGGGGCTGCGCTGAGCATGACGGTCTCCCCCGAGCAGCTGCAAGCCGCATTTCCGGATGCCGTCCACGGCGTCTCGGCGGACGGCATCCCGCACATCCTGGTGCGCCCCTCCGACATCCCCGCCACCGTCCTGAAGTGCCGCGACGAGCTGGGTTTCAACCGCTGGGTGGACGTGACGGCGGTGGACGAGCCGGAGGTCGAGCCGCGCTTCGAGCTCCAGTACCTGCTCTACTCGATGGCGGAGCACTCGTGGGTTCGCCTCAAGACCCAGACCGACGACACCGTCCCAACCATCACCGGGATCTTCCCCGGCGCGAACTGGTACGAGCGCGAGGTGTTCGACCTGTTCGGGGTCACCTTCGAGGGGCACCCGGAGATGACCCGCATCATGATGCCGGACGACTGGCAGGGCCACCCGCTCCGGCGCGACTACCCGATCGGCGGCGAGCCGATCGACTTCACGGTCACGCGCGAGATCTACGGAACCGGCGAGCGGCGAGGCTAACGATGACCCTCGAAACTCCGCGCATCAGCAACACCCTGCACATCAACATGGGGCCGCAGCACCCCAGCACCCACGGCGTCCTCAGAGTCGAGCTGGAGCTAGACGGCGAGATCGTCGTGAAGTGCAGGCCGATCATCGGGTACCTGCACACTGGCATCGAGAAGACGTTCGAGGTCAAGACGTACCTGCACGGGCTGACGCTCACGGATCGGATGGACTACCTCAATCCGATGGGCAACAACCTGGCCTACTGCCTCAGCATCGAGAAGCTGTTCGAGTGCGAGATCCCGGAGCGGGCGACGGTCGGGCGGGTGCTGCTGGCCGAGCTGACCCGGATCAACTCGCATCTGGTGTTCGTCGGGACGGCCGGCTTCGACCTGGGCGCGAGCTCGGTGTTCCTGTACTGCCTCCGCGAGCGCGAGAAGCTGCTCGACCTGTTCGAATGGCTGACCGGCCAGCGGATGATGACGAGCTTCATCCGGCCCGGCGGCCTTGCGTCTAACTTCGAGCCGGACTGGCTGGTCGAGTGCGGCAAGTTCCTCGACAACATGCCCCGGTGCATCGACGAGTACGAGTCGCTGCTGACCGAGAACCCGCTGTTCAAGGAGCGGATGGTCGGGATTGGGGTGCTCAAGGCCGAGGATGCGCTGGCCTGGGGCGTGACCGGCCCGATGTTGCGCGCCTCTGGCGTGGCCCTGGATGTGAGGAAGACGAACCCGTACCTGGGCTACGAGACGTACGACTTCGACGCCGTCGTGGGCGAGACCGGCGACTGCTACTCCCGCTACAAGGTCCGCGTGGCCGAGCTGCGCGAGGCAGTCAAGATCGCGCAGCAGGCGCTCAAGCGGTTGCCGGGCGGCTCGGTGCGGACGCCGAACCGCAAGGTGATGCCGCCGCCCCGCGAGGAGCTGGGTCAGTCGATGGAGTCGCTGATCCACCACTTCAAGCTGTTCACCGAGGGCATTCGCCCGCCGGCCGGCGAGGCGTACGTCCCCGTCGAGTCGCCCAGAGGCGAGCTCGGCTTCTACATCGTCAGTGACGGCTCTGGAAAGCCGGTCCGCGTCCACGAGCGGGCGCCGACTTTCGCAAACGTGCAAGCTCTCCCGCTGATGGCCGAAGGCGGGCTGGTCGCCGATCTGATCGCGGTGATCGCCAGCACCGACCCGGTCATGGGCGAGGTCGATAGATAGGCGGCGAGCGCTCGATGCTGCTTTCACCAGAGACTCAACAACTGATCCTGGCGGAGACCAGGAGATATCCGCAACGGCGCACGTCGCTGCTGCCCTCGCTCAAGCTCGCGCAGGCACAACTGGGCTGGCTCCCCCCAGAGGCAATCGGCGAGGTGGCCGACCTGGTCGGCGTCTCGCACGCCTCGGCCAACGAGCTCGCCACCTTCTACTCGATGCTGAACACCCACCACCGGGTGGACGTCAAGGTCGAGGTCTGCGTCCAGCTGCCGTGCGCCCTCAGAGGCGCCGACCAGCTCCTGGAAGACCTGGCGACCGGCCTCGGGATCGCTCCTGGTGAGACGACGCCGGACGGCCGCATCGAGCTGCACCGCACGCACGAGTGCTTCGGCTCCTGCCACCGCGCCCCGATGTGCCGCCTGAACGACGAGTACCGCGAAAACCTGACCCCCGAGGCGCGGCAGGCGCTGATCGCGGAGCTGAAGTCGATGCCGACGAATGGTGCCCTCACCCCCCGACCCCCTCTCCCTGCCCCGGGAGAGGGGGAGCAAGCGTCCGTCTCCCCCTCTCCCGCGCACAGGGAGAGGGGGCTGGGGGGTGAGGGCCACTCTCAGGGGGCCACGGCATGATCGACGAGAAGGCTCCCGAAGAGAAGACCGAGCTCGTACCGTTTGTGAAACCAGATTACAAGCCGATCCTGCTGCCCGATCCCGGCCGCACAGATCCCATGTGGCTCGAAGAGTACCGCTCGCGCGGCGGCTACGAGGGCTGGACGAAAGCCATCAAGGAGATGGAGCCGAAGGCCGTGGTCGAGGAGGTCAAGTCGGCTGGCCTGCGCGGTCGCGGCGGCGCGGGCTTCCCGGCCGGCCTGAAGTGGAGCTTCGTGCCGAACATCCCTGGCCCGAAGTACATGGTCTGCAACGCCGACGAGTCCGAGCCTGGCACCTTCAAAGACCGGGAGATCATGGAGATCTACCCGCACGAGCTGATCGAGGGTGTCGCTATTGGCTCGTACGCCATCGGCGGCGAAGAGGCGTTCATCTACATTCGCGGCGAGTACACGGTCGCGGCGGATCGGCTGGAGCACGCTATCGCCGAGGCGACGAAGGCCGGGCTGCTCGGCAACAACGTGCTGGGCACCGGCGTCAACTCGAAGATCCACGTCTTCCGGGGCGCCGGCGCCTATATCTGTGGCGAAGAGACGGCCCTGCTCGAATCGCTCGAGGGGCGCCGCCCGATGCCGCGCTCCCGCCCGCCGTTCCCGGCCGTCGAGGGGCTGTACCGCCGCCCGACCTGCGTCAACAACGCCGAGACGCTCTCCAACGTCCCGCACATCATCAAGAACGGCCAGGAGTGGTACAACACGATCGGTGTGCCGCCCCGCAACACCGGCCCCAAGATCTTCTGCGTCTCGGGGCGGGTGAACAATCCCGGCAACTTCGAGCTACCGCTCGGAGCGGTCACCTTCCGCGAGCTAATCGAGCACTACGCAGGCGGCGTGATCGGCGGGCGCGAGATCAAGGGCGTGCTGCCGGCCGGCATCGCGGCTCCCATCGCGGTGGGCGCCCAGCTGGACGCCAAGCTCGACTACGACTCGGTGGCCGCCGCCGGCACGATGCTCGGCTCTGCCAGCTTCATCGTCCTGGACGAGACGGTCCCGATCCCCTGGGCCGCCGCGCGGATGATCGAGTTCTTCCGCAAGGAGTCGTGCGGCAAGTGCACCCCCTGCCGCGAGGGCACCCAGTGGCTCCACAAGACGCTGGTCCGCATCCAGAACGGTGGCGGGCGCGAGGAAGACCTGGACCTGTTGCTCTCGGTCTCCAGCGAGGTGGCCGGCAAGGTGCTCTGCGCCCTGGGAGACTTCGCGACGAGCCCAGTCGTCGCCACGATCCGCAACTTCCGGCAGGAGTACGTAGACCATATTCGGTCTGGCCACTCCTTCAACAGCCGCTGGAGCCCTGACGAATGACTGCATCGCCGCCCCCGAGCGATCTGGTCACGCTGACCATCAACGGCAAAGAGGTGAAGGTGCCGAAGGGCACCCTGGTGGTGGAAGCGGCCAAGACCGTTGGCATCGAGATCCCGGTCTTTTGCTACCATCCGAAGCTGAAGCCGGTCGGCGCCTGCCGGATGTGCCTGGTCGAGATCGAGAAGATGCCGCGCCTCCAGACCGCCTGCACCTCGCCGGTCGGCGAGGGGATGGTGGTCAACTCGGCCTCGCCGAACGTGATCGCGGCGCAGAACGGCGTGCTGGAGCTGCTGCTGGCGAACCACCCGCTCGACTGCCCGATCTGCGACAAGGGCGGCGAGTGTCCGCTCCAGGACAACACATTCAAGTTCGGCCTGGGCAAGAGCCGCTTCACCGAGGAGAAGCGCCAGAAGGACAAGGCGTTTGTCCTCTCGGACCGGATCGTGCTGGACCGCGAGCGGTGCATCATGTGCTACCGCTGCACGCGCTTCCAGGCCGAGATCCCCGGCGACGAGGCGCTGGCCGCCGTCGATCGGGGCGGCTTCTCCGAGATCGGCGTGCTGGAGGGCGAGACGTTCGACTCGCCGTTCAGCGGCAACACCATCGAGCTCTGCCCGGTCGGCGCGCTGACCAGCCGCCAGTACCGGTTCAGGGCGCGACCCTGGGACTTGCAGCGCACTCCGAGCACCTGCTCCGGCTGCGCCGTCGGCTGCAGCATCGAGATCCACGCCCGAGACGGCCAGATCCTGCGCCTCTGGGGCCGCGAGAACCCCCAGGTGAACGACGGCTGGCTCTGCGACTACGGCCGGTTCGACACCCTGCCGCTCCTCCGCGACCGCCGCCTGACCCAGCCGCTGGTGCGGCAGGGCGGCTCGCTTCAGCCGGCCTCCTGGGACGCCGCGTATGCCCGCGCCGCGGAGCTGCTAAAGTCCGGCTCGGTGGGGCTGCTGGCCTCCCCGACGCTCACCAACGAAGCGATCTGGCTGTTCGCGGACGCGCTGCGGGCGAGCCTGCCGGGCGCAGTTGCTGGATTTGCGCCACGGGCAGCGGCGTCCTGGCCGCTGACAGGCAAGATCGCCGACCTGCCGGGTTGCAAGACGGTGGTGACGGTCGGCTTCGACGCCTGGACCGAGCTGCCGGTGCTGGCGCTGATGCTCCGCAAGGCGGTCGTCAACGGCGGTACGCTGCTGGCGATTGGCCCGGAGAACGGCCTGTACCGCGACACCGCCCACTGGCTGCGCGTCGCGGCCGGTGAAGAGATCGGGGTGGTCGAGAAGCTGCTGGCGGCTCGCGAGAAGCGGGCCGCGCAGGGTGACGATGCGCCACCGGCCGATCTGGACGCGGCACTCACGGGACGGATGGCGAACCGGGGCGTCGAGTTGACCGACGCGGCCATCGAAGCGGCAGCGGCGGCGGTCGGGACTGGCGCAGTCGCGTTCCTGGTCGGACCGGCGTTGGCGAACGACCCGGCCGTCCGCGCCACGCTGGAGAAGCTGGCCGAGGCGCTCGGCGCCACCGCCGAGAGTGGGATGGTCGGATCGCCGCCGCTGGCCGCCAACGGGCATGGCGCGCTCGACCTGGCATCGGACATCGTGGCGGCGGACGGCGAGGCTGGATCGGCGGCGGCGAAGGCCGAGGCTGGCGAGCTCTCGACAGTCCTGCTGCTGGGCGACGAGGCGTGGCGCGCCACCGGCTCGGCTCGCAAGATCGTGCTGACGCCCACTGCTGCCCCCGACGACGAGACCATCGACGTGGTGCTGCCGATCGCGCACCCGTACGAGCAGGCTGGCTCGTACACCAATCTCGAAGGGCGGGTGCAGTCGCTCCAGGCGGGCGGTCTGCCGCCTCAGGGTGTCCCGTCCGACTGGATGGCGCTGGGTGGCCTGATCGAGAAGCTCGGCGGCTCAGCCCCGCGCGAGCTGAAGGCCATCCGCGAGGCGATGGCCGATGCGCATCCGAACTACAAGCTGCCGGAAGGGCGGACGGGCCGCGTCGGGCGGCTGTCACTGCCGGTCGCATGATGATCGCACGCCGGCTATCCTATCGGGCGTTTGAGGGGCGTTGATGGATCCATTCAACCTGATCGTCTACGTCGTGCTGTCGCTGGTCATCATCGTTGGCCTGCTGACCACGATGGCGTACATGACGTGGTTCGAGCGGCGAGTGATCAGCCGGCTCCAGGCCCGGATCGGGCCGAACACGGTCGGTTGGCAGGGGCTGCTCCAGCCGCTCGCCGACGCCGTCAAGCTGTTCTTCAAGGAGGACATCCGCCCGATGACGGCGGATAGCCTCCTCTTCCCGCTGGCTCCGGCCATCTCGCTGTTCGCGGCGCTGGCGTCGTTCGCGGTGCTGCCAGTCGGTCCGACTCTCAACGTCGGCGGTGCCGAGATCCCGCTCCAGGTGGCCGAGCTGCCGGTCGGGGTGGTCTACCTGCTGGCGGCGAGCAGTCTCGGGGTGTACGGGCTGGTGCTGGGCGGCTGGGGCTCTGGCTCGAAGTACTCGCTGCTGGGCGCCCTACGCGCGGCTGCCCAGGTCGTCTCGTACGAGCTGATCCTCGGCATCTCTATCGTCAGCGTCACCATCGTCAGCGGCACGCTCTCGCTCGGCGGGATCGTCAACGCCCAGGCCAACTCGGTCTGGTACGTCGTCCTCCAGCCCGTCGCCTTCGTCCTCTTCATGATCGCCGGCGTCGCCGAGACGAACCGCGCCCCGTTCGACCTCCCCGAGGCCGAGTCGGAGCTGGTGGCGGGCTACCACACCGAGTACAGCGGGATGCGCTTCGCGATGTACTTCATCGCGGAGTACGTGGCGATGATCACGATGTCCGCCGTGGCCGCCACCCTCTTCTTCGGTGGCTGGACGTTCCCGTTCCTGCCAGGCGGCCCATGGTGGCTCATCATCAAGATGTCGTTCTTCCTCTTCCTGTTCGTCTGGCTGCGCGCGACCCTGCCGCGCCTGCGCTACGACCAGCTGATGCGGCTCTGCTGGGCGGTCCTGCTGCCCATCGGCCTCCTGAACGTTGCGATCACGGCGATCGTAGTCGCCGCGATCGGCTGAGACGGTCCCATGCCTGGAGCACTCTGACGATGTTCGACGACGCGATTGCGCTGCTCAAGGGGTTCTGGACGACCGTCAAGTACACGGCCCGGCCGGCGGTCACGATCCAGTACCCGGCCGTCAAGCGGACCCCGGCCGACAAGTACCGTGGTCGCCACCGACTCTACAAGCACGACGACGGCCTGGAGCGCTGCATCGGCTGTAGCCTGTGCGCGGCTGCTTGCCCCAGTCAGGCGATCTACGTCCGCTCGGCTGAGAATGACCCGGCCCACCCGGTTTCGCCCGGCGAGCGCTACGCCGCCGACTACGAGATCAACATGATCCGCTGCATCTTTTGCGGCTTCTGCGAGGAGGCGTGTCCGGTCGACGCGATCAAGCTCGGGCCGGAGTACGAGCTGTCGGACTTTCAGCGCAAGGACTTCGTATACACGAAGGAGATGCTGCTGGACCCCGCTAAGAACGCTCCGCGGATCCAGTTCCACGCCGACGTTGACCGCTCGACCGACTCCCGAGGCGTTCACACGACGCTCGGCACGGTCTATCGCACTCACCATCCGGTCGGCGCGCCTGACCTTCGACCTCGTATTGACAATGCCGGCCACGAGCCCGGCTCGCACGGCGAGGAGCACGGCCCGGCTCAGGCTGGCGCAGTCGGCACCGAAGACACCGGCCCGCCCACCCGCTAACGTTCGCGACTGCCACACAAGAGGAGCAGAGGAAGCCTGTCATGTCGAGCGCAGCGAAACATCTCACACCACAGCAGGGCCGTGAGATCCTTCGCTGCGCTCAGGATGACAGAATGATTCGCGCTCACGAGGATGCCACCTAAGTAGGAGGCGCGTTGGACAATCTCTTCATCCCGCTTGCCGTGGGCTGCGCGGTAGCCCTGGTGAGCGCATTACTGGTGGTCTTAGCCCGCCGACCCGTTCACGCGGTCGTCGCGCTGCTGGCCCACAGCCTCTCACTCTCCGCGCTGTATCTCATCCTCGGCGCCGACATGGTGGCGATGGGACAGGTGCTCATCTACTCGGGCGCCATCGTGGTCCTCTTCCTCTTCGTCATTGCGCTGTTGCCCCAGGGCGGCTCCGAGGGTGATCCTGGACTCGGGCGGGTTCTGGGCGGCCTGGTGGCCGGCGGCGCGCTGCTCGTTGGGATCGCGGCCTGGCTCTCGCTGGCCGGGACGCTGCCGCCGCCAGCTGCGAACGCCGGCGGCAACATCGTCGAGATCGGGCGCTCCTTGTTCGGCCGGCTGATCGTGCCATTCGAGCTGACGGCCCCACTGCTGCTGGTTTCAATTGTCGGCGCGGTCGCGATCTGGCGCCGCCAGGAGCGGATGCCATGAATTCCGAGATCCTGGTCCTCGCGACCGCCGTCGTGGTGCTCGCCATCGGGGCGACCGGCGCGTTGATCCGCCGCAACCCGATCGCGATGCTGATGTCCATCGAGTTGATGCTGAACGCGGCGAACCTGCTGCTGGTCCTTGGGGCGAGGGTGCGCGGCAACGTGGACGGGCAGGCCGCCGCGCTGATCGTGCTGGTGCTGGCGGCTGCCGAGGCGGTGATCGGCCTCGGGGTCGCGCTCGCCCTGTTCCGCGACCGCGCTCGCGTGGACGTCGACGAGCCGGCGGAGGTGCGCGGATGAGTGGGGTGCTGCTCTGGGCCTGGCTGTTCACGCTGCCGGGCCTGATCCTCACGGCGCTCGGCGTCGGCAAGCGGCCCGGCTCGGCGAGCCAGGGCGGCCCGGTCGTGATGCTGCTGGTTGCGCTGGCCGCCCTCGGCGAGCGTGCTCACGCCGACTTCTCGATCCCGAACTGGCTGCCGTTCTTGCCGGACGGCGCGTTCAGCCTGCGCGTCGATCCGCTCTCGGCGGTGATGCTGGCAGTGGTCGGCGCGGTCTCAACCTGCGTCTACGTCTACTCGCTCGGCTACATGGAGCCAGAGGTCGAGGGCAACGGCAACGTCCGGCGCTTCTTCTGCTTCCTGGACTTCTTCCTGGCCTCGATGGCGCTGCTGGTGCTGGCTGGCAACATCCTGGTGCTGCTGATCGGCTGGACCGGGGTGGGTATCTCCAGCTTCCTGCTGATCTCCTTCTGGAACGAGAAGCCCGGCACGCTCAGCGCCGGACTTCAGGCGCTCGCCGCCAACGCCGT
The DNA here is from genome assembly GCA_046328125.1 of Chloroflexota bacterium. Taxonomy (GTDB): domain Bacteria; phylum Chloroflexota; class UBA6077; order UBA6077; family JACCZL01; genus JADZEM01. The sequence goes on along the minus strand of JAXLXF010000006.1, from coordinate 16,388 downwards.
CGGCGACGCGGCGCTGCTGGTGGCGCTGGTGCTGGTACCGGCCGGCTGCGGCGATCTCACGACCCTTGGGTCGGCGAAGTGCATCGCCGGGCCGGGCGGCGCGACGCTGCTGGCCTGGCTGATCCTGGTGGCGGCCAGTGCGAAGTCGGCGCAGGGACCGCTCTACTTCTGGCTCCCGAGCGCGATGGCTGGCCCGACGCCGGTCTCGGCGCTGATCCACGCGGCGACGATGGTCGCGGCGGGCGTCTACCTGCTGGCCCGTACGCACGGCCTGTTGGACGCCGCGCCCGGCGTGGCCCGCGCGACCGCCATCGTCGGCATTGCGACGGCGCTGGGCGGCGGCATTCTGAGCCTCCAGCAGACCAACTTCAAGCGCGGCCTCGCCTACTCGACGGTCAGCCAGCTGGGGTACATGTTCGCGGGCATCGGGCTGGGGTCGCCGTTCGCGGCGATGTTCCATCTGGTGACGCACGCCTCGTTCAAGGCGCTGCTGTTCCTGACCTCGGGCGTGGTGATCCACGCGCTGCACGGTCGAGAGAAGCTGGCCGACATGGGCGGGCTGCGCAAGGAGCTGCCGGGCGCATATCTGGCGTTCCTGGTCGGCTCGCTGGCGCTGATCGGAGTGCCGCTTTTCTCGGGCGCCTTTTCGAAGGACGCGATCCTCGACGCAGCGCAGGGCCACGACTTCCTGCCGCCGATCCTCTGGTTCTGCCTCTTCGGCGGCGTCTTCCTGACCGGCATGTACACGGGCCGCCTCTTCTTCGGGGTGTTCCACGGGCCACGCCGCTACCTGGGCGAGCTTCACAGGCCGAGTGGCGTGATGCTCTGGCCGCTGGTGCCTCTCGCCATCGGCGCGATCTTCCTGGGCTACCTGGGCTGGCCGCTGCCGCTGCTGGCGAACGTGCTGGGCGAGACGGTCGGCGAGGCCGAGACGATCCAGTTTCCGTCGGTGATGGGGCTGGCGGCTGGCGCGCTCGGGATCGCCGGTTTCGCGCTGATGGCGTGGCGTACAGAGCCGGCCCGCGTCGTGGTGCCGTCGCCAGCTGAGGCCCACGCCGACGAGGGGCATCACGTCGAGGCGCTGGAGCCGAACGTCGGCTGGTCGGACTGGGCCGCCGAGCGAAGCTACGATGTGGCTGGCGTCGTCGCGGGTGTCCAGAGCGGCCACCTGGGCCGCTACATCCTGGTATCCGTGTTGGGCCTCGCGATTATTCTCCTGCTGACCCTGGTCGGCACCGCGCAGACGATTCCGGGAGCGCGCTGATGAACGTCCAGATTCCTCCCGCCCTGCTCTCGGTGATCGCGCTCTCGATTGGCGCGCTCGCCGTGCTGGCGTTCACCTCGCCGCTGACCCGCAACTCGCTCTGGCTCTCGGCAGTCGGCGGCGTGGCGATCGTGGCGGCGGTCATCCCGTCGCTCCGTGCCGATGGCGCAACGCTGGCGGCCACGCTCACGGTGCTGGCAGCAGCGTTCGTGGCGATGCTGCTGCTCCAGAGCGTGGAGCTCGAAGATCCCGGCCAGAAGCCGGAGATCGCGGCGCTGCTGTTGCTCGGAGCGGCCGGCGGCATCGTCTTCGCGACCGCCAACGACCTGCTGAGCGCGGTGGTCGGGCTGGAGACGCTCTCGCTGACCGGCGCCACCCTGGCGGCGCTGACGCGTGGTACCCGCCCGCTTGAGGCCGCGTTCAAGTACTTCGTGCTGGCGTCGATCTCGGTGGCAGTGCTGCTGTTCGGGATCGGGCTGGTCTACCTCGCGACGGGGTCGTTCGCCTGGCCGACGCTCGCCTCCGCCGAGCCGGCCTACCGCTGGCTGCTGCTGGCCGGCGTCTTGCTGGTCGGGCTCGGGTTCGCCTACGAGCTGGCGCTGGTGCCGCTGCATTTTGGCTCCGTGGACGTCTACACGGCCGGTGCGCCATCGCTGACCGGCTTCGTGATGGCTGCCAGCAAAGTCGCGGCGGTGATCGCGCTGAGCCGGCTGATCGGCTCGGTGAGCCAGGGGCTGCAAACGCCGCTTCCGCTCTCGGGCGTCCTGGTCATCATCGGCCTGATCTCGATCGTGGCGGGCACGCTGGCGGCGCTGGTGCAGACCGACCTGCGGCGCTTGCTGGCGTACTCGGCGGTGGCGAACGCGGGATTCCTGGCGCTGGCGCTCGGCTGCGGCGCTGAGGGCCGTGCCGCCGCGATCTTCTACGTGGTGACGTACGCCACGACGGCGGTGCTGGTGTTCGCGGCATTGGCCGGGCGGGGAGCGGGGCCGCTAGCGCTCTCGGACGTCAAGCTGGAAGGGCTCGGGGCGCTGCGCGCGCTGGCGCTGGTGCTCGGGCTGCTCTCGCTCGCTGGCATCCCGCCGACGCCGGGCTTCTGGGCAAAGCTGGCGGTGCTGGACGCGGCGTGGTCGGCCATCGGCTTCTGGCCGACGCTGATCGCGGCGCTGGGTGGGGTGTTCGGGGCGCTCTACTACCTGAAGCCGCTGCCAGACCTGCTGGCGGTGGTGCGCGCAGCTGGCGCGACGCGCCTGCCGGCTTCGTCCGCGCCGGCGGTGGTGCTGGCCGGGGCGGTGGTGGTGTTCGCGGCAGTAGCCCCTGGCATCGTCTACGCGCTGGCCCGCCTCGCGACGGGCGGATGATTGTCGGGAAACTCCGGCACTCGATATCGTGAGCGCGCTGTATAGTTGTGACCTATGGCGACGCAGCAGCAAGCGCAAGCGACCACCGACAAACGGCCCGGACCGGCAGGTCTGGGCCGTCTTACTGTGGCGGGCTACAAGTCTCTGTTGAAGCCTACGTCAATCCGGATCGCCCCGCTGACGATCCTGGCCGGCGCGAATAGCTCGGGCAAGTCGAGCATCATGCAGCCGGTCTTGCTGATGAAGCAGACACTCGAGTCGAGCTTTGACCCGGGCGCCTTGCTGCTCCAGGGGCCACACGTTCAACTGACATCGACCGATCAACTGTTCAGTCACTGTGGCCCATCGAGAACCGCAACCTCGATGTCAGTTGAGATTGAGACGACCGAGGGCGAGTTTGTTCGAACCGCGTTCGAACGCAAGCCGTCAACAGGCCTTGCTGTGACCGAGACGGAGCGAAAGTGGTCCGATGAACACTATACGCTTCGTCTCGAAATGAACAGTGATCAAGTCGCTGTGGCGATGCCGAATCGACTGCAGCGAGAGATGTCGTTCTTTAGATCCGATATTGACAAGAGTAGTAAATGGAAAGTCGCGAGGAATCGATGTTTTCTAGTCCCTGCTATTGAATTTTCATCAGAATCAGGAGCCTCTTCGTTTCCCGCCCCGAATTTCCAAGTCACGGCTGATCATCTAGTTAGCAGTATGCTGCACCTGCCAGGGCTTCGCGGGAATCCGGCGCGCACCTATCCGGTCACGTCGATAGATACCTCATTTCCGGGGCCGTTCCCGCCGTATACGGCGTCGATCATTGCGAATTGGCAAGACCGTACGGCCGGCTTTGAACTCTATCTTGTAAATGCAAACCTCCAGAAGCTCGGACTTACCGACCACGTAGAGGCGAAGCGGATCAACGACACGGAAGTTGAGCTCCGTGTGGCACGAGTCCTTGGCAAGTCCGGGAATAGGCCGGGTGACATGGTCAGTCTGGCTGACGTGGGACTCGGCGTATCGCAGACGTTGCCAGTGATCGTCGCCCTGTGCGTCGCCACGCCGGGGCAGACGGTCTATATCGAGCAGCCCGAGATTCACCTGCATCCACGCGCTCAGTTCACGATGGCCGACGTGCTGATTGACGCTGCAAATCGAGGTGTGCGCGTGGTCGTCGAGACGCACAGCTCGATCACGTTGCTCGGGATTCAGGCTGCCGTGGCCGAAGGTCGGATCAGCGGTCAGGATGTGGCGCTGCACTGGTTCTCACGCGATCGGTTCGGTCAGACGCAGGTCCAGAGCGTTGAGTTAGGAGAGTCTGGCGACTTTGGCGACTGGCCTGAAGACTTCTCGGATGTGTACCTGCACGCCCAGGGCCGCTATCTCGACGCCGTCGAACGACGCACGCTAGCTCACTGACTGTATGCCGCGGAACCGTCGGAATCTGGTCGTTGACGCCGACATCGTGCGCTCGGCAGGCACGGTGCAGGCGACACATCCGCGATCCTCACTTTGCCGCTCCGTCCTTGAATCGATCCGTACTGCCGGGCATAGCGTCGTGTTGAGCGATGCGCTGTACGCCGAGTGGCGTCGGCACATGTCCGGCTACTCAGCGACCTGGCTCGGCAACATGCAGTCTGCGAGCCGCGTGGTACGCCTCAAGGACGATGAGCTCCCCGATCTATCGTCGCTGCTGTCCCACTGTGCGTGTGGAAACGCACAGGACAGGCGGGTTCAGGTGATGTCGAAAGACATCCATCTGGTTGAGACGGCCCTAGCCGAACGTGCTGGCAAGGCGGTCGTATCGGCGGACGGTGTTGTTCGGAGATACCTGCTCGTGCACGTTCGGTGCGACAGCAGAATTGGCGTTGTCGTGTGGGTGAATCCGGAGATCGAGGATCATGGCTGCCTGGATTGGCTGAGAGCCGGCGCCAAACTCGAACGAGCGCGCCAGCTCCGAAGGCAGGCAGACCTCGAAATGACCTGAGACCCAGCTTCAGGGGGTTGCGCAGTCATGCTGCGTCATAGAGCACAACGGCTTCGGCCTGAACTTTGTCGCGGAAATAGGGACTCAAGAAGCCGGGCGTGTTCAGATCGACCTGCCGCCCGAGGATGTCGGTCAAGTCGTCCTGCATACCGAAAAACGCCAGACCTGGGACGTGACCCGGCTCGAATTCCACCAGCACGTCCACGTCGCTGTCCGGGCCGAAGTCGTCGCGCAGGACCGAGCCGAACAGCGCCAGCCGGCGGATGTGGTTCCGACGGCAGAACTCGGCGATCTGATCCATCGGGATAGGGATGCGCGCCGTGCTCATGATCCGGCCTCTGTCGTAACTACGCTGAGTGTGCCACCGGCGGGCGGTGGTGCGCCCACGGCTGCAGCTCCTCGAAGACGGCGGCGGCCCGCAGCACCAGCGCCTCGGCGTGGCGTCCGCCGACGATCTGCATCCCGATCGGCAAGCCTGCCGCCGTGAAGCCGGCCGGCACCGAGATCGCGGGCAGTCCGGACATTGTGATCGCGTAGGTCACCAGCATCGCGTCGATGGCGCTGGCGATCGGCTGGCCTTCGATCTCCGGCGCGAACATCTGATCCAGCAGGTAGGCCGCCGTCGGCGTCGCCGGGGTCACCAGCAGGTCGTACTGGCCGAAGAACGTCGCGATCCGTCGCAGATAGCGCGAATGGTCGCGCCACGCCTGGGCGATCTCCAGGCCGGTCAGCTGGCCGGGCCGCTTCAGGAACTCGCGCAGGAACGGATTGTCCACCTGATCTGCCTTCTCCAGCAGCTCAGGATTGTTGGCAGCTGTGCCGAGTGCTCGGAACGCCGCGATCATCGGCCGGATCTCGCCGATGTCGGGAGCAGCGGCCTCGACCGAGCACCCCGCATCCTCGAAGCGCCGACAGGCCGTCTCGACGATCCGCGCCACTTCTGGATCGACCTTGCTGATGCCGAGATCGGGGCTCCAGGCGATCCGCAAGCCGCGTATGTCACCCTCGGCGGCGTCCTCGAAGACGTTGCCCGGCTCGCCCAGCGAGATCGGCACGCGGTCGTCCGGGCCAGCCATGACCGAGAGCATGAGCGCCGTATCGCGGACCGTGCGCGCCATCGGCCCAACCACGCTGAAGCTGTCCGACGTCCAGCCCTCCAGGTGGGTCGGGATGCGGCCGGGCGCGGTCCGGAAGCCGACGACGCCGTTGAGGCTGGCTGGAATCCGCAGCGAGCCGCCCAGGTCGCTGCCGTGCGCGATCGGCGCGAGGCCGCACGCCAGCGCCACCGCCGAGCCGCCAGACGATCCGCCCGCCGAGCGCTCCAGATTCCAGGGGTTGCGGGTGGCGCCCCAGAGCGCGTTCAGCGTGTTCGGGCCGGCTCCAAACTCGGGGGTGTTCGTCTTGCCGACGACGATGGCGCCGGCCGCTTTCAGCCGCGCGACTTCGATGGCGTCCTCGGTCGGGACGTGCTCGGCGAACAGCCGCGAGCCGAACGTCGTGCGGATGCCGGCCGTTAGCGCCAGGTCTTTGATCCCGACCGGGATGCCGTGCAGCGGCCCGAGCGGCGCACCGTCGGTCACAGCCCGTTCGGCCTTGCGGGCATCGGCCACCGCCTGCTCCGAGGCGACGGTGCAGTAGGCGTTGACGACAGGATTGACTCGGTCGATGCGGCGCAGTGTGCTCTCGACGATCTCGACGGGCGAGAGCTGGCGCTCGCGAATCAGGCGACGCAGCTCGGTCGCGGGCGTGAAACCGAGCGTGAGATCGTCCACAACACCACCTCGGGCAGAAGCTGACAGGAGGGTAGCACGCGGCGGGGACCCGTGGACTGAAGTCCGCGTCTACCATTGGACCGTCGCGACGCGACGGAGAACGCTGCCCCGGCGTGGCGTGGCCACACACCAACGGTAGACGTGGACTTCAGTCCACGGCCTGGCTTCGTGGCATACTCGGGCGTCATGGGTGCGTTTCGCGAGTTGATGGTCGAGCTGTTGGGCCGGTGGCCGGAGCCGGCCCCGCTCGACGCACGGGTCGAGGAGCGGGTCGACCTCGCCGACGTTGTCCGCGAACGGGTCACCTACGCCGTCGAGCCGGGCGAGCGGGTACCCGCCTATCTGTTCGTGCCCACAGACGTACAGCCGATCGAACGCCGGCCCGCCATCTTCGCGCATCACCAGCACGCCGGGCAGTTCCACGTGGGCAAGAGCGAGGTCGCCGGGCTGGCCGGCAACCCGGAGCAGGCGTACGCGCTGGAGCTGGCACGTCGGGGGTACGTGGTGCTGGCGCCGGACGCGATCTGCTTCGAGGAGCGCGGCCCCTACCACGGTGCCCTGGACATGCCGTCAAGACCTGAGGCCGGCCGCGACTTCGAGCGGTTCGAGTTTACCAGCCGCCTGTTGTACGGCTCGTGCTTGCAGACCAAAATGCTCTGGGACATGCAGCGTGGCCTGGACTACCTTCAGTCACGACCGGAGGTTGAGGCGGACCGGCTGGGGTGCATCGGTCACTCGCTCGGCGGCCAGCAGACCCTCTTTCTGGCGGCGCTGGACGAGCGAGTGCGGGCTGCCGTCTCCTCCTGCGGCTTCGCGTCGATGCAGTCGATCCTGCGCGATGACATCAACCACAATTTCGGCGCGTACGTGCCGGGCTGGCTGGAGCATGGCGACGTCGGGGAGCTCCTCGCCGAGGTAGCGCCGCGCGCCTTCCTGGCCCTCAACGGCGCGACCGACCGCATCTTTCCGGTGGACGGCGTCGAGGAGTCGTATCAGGTTGCGCGCCGCGCGTACGACGCGGCCGGGTGCACGGAGCGCCTGGATCTCGGCATCTATCCGGGCGGACACGGCTTTGCCGACGAGATGCGAGAGCGCGCGTACGCCTGGCTCGACCGCTGGCTGGGGCGGTAGCCGTCCCACGACTTGGCCCGCGCGGCGCTCGCAGCCCACGCGAAGGGCAGCCCCGCGTTCGTGCCAACCCGACGCTCAGCAGGAGGCCGGCTTGCCTCGTCTTTCGCGATGTCCTACCGTACTCGGCAACACTCCGACGACGACGTAGGGGGCCTGACATGGCGATGGCGACGGTCACAACAGGGCAGCTCACCGACCGCGAGCTGATGGCGCATCTGTATCGTCGTGCCGGCTTCGGGGCCACGCCCGACGAGCTCGAGGCGGCGCTCACCCGCGGGTACGAGGCGACCGTCGATCTACTGCTGCATCCAGAGACCCAGCCAGACCTCGACGAAGACCTGATCTTCCGCTACTACGTGGACTTTCACGAGTCCCGCAAGATCGATTCGGCGATGGCCCACTGGGTCTACCGGATGATCAACACGCATCGGCCGCTCGAAGAGAAGATGACGCTCTTCTGGCACTGCCTCTTCGCCACGGGCAACTCGAAGGTCGAAGCGCCTCCGACGATGCTGCAGCAGATCACCACCTTTCGGCGCTTCGCGCTCGGCAATTTCCGCGACATCCTGGTGGAGCTGTCCCGCGATCCGGCGATGATCTTCTGGCTGGACAACCAGGAGAACACCAACGCCGTCCACAACGAGAACTACGGTCGCGAGCTGCTGGAGCTGTTCTCGATGGGGATCGGCAACTACTCCGAAGAGGATGTCAAGGAGTGTGCTAGAGCGTTCACGGGCTGGACCTTCAAGAAGCCGATCCCGACCGCGAAGCCGTACGGTCGCTTCAAGTGGGAGTTCGAGTTCCGGCCAGACCTGCACGACTTTGGCGAGAAGACGTTCCTCGGCGAGACGGGCACGTTCGACGGCGCCGACGTCGTGGACATCATCGTGCGGCAGCCAGCGACCGCGCAGTTTCTGGCGAGGCGCCTGTACCTGTTCTTCGTCTCGGACAAGGCGGACCAGTCCGCGATCGACGAGCTGGCCGACGTCTACGTCCGCTCGGGCTACGAGATCCGCGCAATGCTCCGCGCGCTCTTCATGTCGGACTACTTCCGAGGTCGTGGCGCCTACTACGCGATGGTCAAGAGCCCGACCGATTACGTCGTCGGGCTGCTGCGTCTGGCAAAGGATTTCAGCTTCCCACGACCTGGCATCTACGACGCGGCGTTCGAGACCCGCTACATGGGCCAAGACTTGTTGAACCCGCCGAGCGTTGAGGGCTGGCACACCGGCAAGGAGTGGATCGACACCGGCATCCTGGTGGAGCGGGTCAACTTCGCGGCCGGCGTCGTCACCGACCTGGACAAGCCCGGCATCCGCCAGATCGTGGACCGTCTGCGCGCGGCCGGCGAGCTCTCATCCCAGGAGCTTCTCGACGCCTGCCTCGATGCGCTCGGACCGCTGCCGCTCCGGGCATCCACGCGTTTGGCGCTGATTGCCCACCTCGACAAGGAAGGCCCGCTCCGGTTCGGACCTGGAGAGGACTCGGCTGCTGAAGCTCGGGTTACGGAGCTGCTGCAGCTGATCGTGGCCGGGCGTGAGTACCAGTTCATGTAGCTCGTCGCTCTGCCCTTCTGATGCTCGTCAGCCGACATTCACCATTCTGACCCGCCAAGGAGCGAGCGATGACGGTCGCCGTCAGCAGCCCGGTACGCTACTCCCACTGCATCGGCTTCTTCGCCGAGACCGGCCGAGGCTTCAGTAATCCGTACGACGTCGCGCCCGGCCCGGACAATCTCCTGTACGTCCTCAACCGTTCCAACGGCGCCGATGCGCCGCTGGGCGGCATGCGGATCACGACCTGTCGGATCGACTCGACCTATCTGGGGGAGTGGAGCCAGTACGGCGACGGCCCCGGCCAGCTGGTCTGGCCAACAGCCATCGCAGTGGATCGAACGGGCCGCCTCTGGATCACCGACGAGCACCGCCACGACGTTCAGGCGTTCGAGCCGGACGGTCGCTACGTCGGTCGAGTGGGTGGCCACGGCTCCAGTTTGGGGCAGCTCAATCGCCCGTCCGGCCTCGCCCTGGACGCCGATGGCAACCTGATCGTCGGCGACACCCACAACCACCGCGTCCAGAAGCTGAGCCCCGAGGGCGAGTGTCTGGCGTCCTGGGGCGGTCCCGGCCGCGAGCCGGGTCAGTTCAACCTGCCGTGGGGTGTGGCCGCGGATCGCCAGGGCAATGTCTACGTCGCCGACTGGCGCAACGACCGCGTTCAGAAGCTCGGGCCGGACGGAGAGCCGCTGGCGGTCTTTGGCGCTGACGGGCCGGGCGAGACTCGGCTGAAGCGGCCGTCCGGCGTGGCCGTGGACGACGACGGCCTCGTCTACGTGGCCGACTGGGGCAACAATCTAGTCAGGATCTACACGCCTGACGGAACGCTCACTACAACCCTCGAAGGCGACGCCGACCTCTCGCCCTGGGCCGTCGATTACCTGGCGGCCGATGCCGCGACTGCCGCCCTGCGCGACGAGGCGGCGCACCCGGAGCAGGAGCGGCGGTTCTGGGGGCCGACCGGCATCAGGCTGGACGCGGCCGGCCGGCTCTACGTGGTGGAGAGCTGCCGCCACCGCATCCAGATCTACCAGAAGGTCTGAGCGGCGACCCTGGCCCGCCCCCACGTCCGGTCACGCGGGGGCGAGTCCATGCCGAGGGTGATCCGGAGTCCGTCGGCTACGTCGCCGGGACGGTCTCCGGCTGCGGCATGTACTTCGCTTCCCACTCCTCGTATGCCGGAGTGTAGAATTTCGTTCGCGTCTTCTTATATTCCCTGGTACTGTAAAGGCTGATGTACTCGGTCACGCCGGTCTTCTTGGCGATGGCGGCGAGCACCTCTTCGCACTCTTCGACGGACTTGCCGTGCACCATCGTGAAGACGTTGTACGGCCAGTCCGGGTAGGTCGGGCGGCGGTAGCAGTGGCTGACGTTGGCGAACGCGGCCATCTGCTCGCCCAGCTCGATCACGTCGTCCTCGGGCACGGCCCAGACGCCCATGCCGTTCGCCTTGAACCCGGCTCGGCGGTGATAGAGGATGGCCGCCATCCGCCGCATGAAGCCGCGCTCCACCAGGCTGTGCATCACCTCGAACAGGCCGTCCTCGTCCATCCCGATCCGCTCGGCGAGCGTCTTGAACGGGCGCGCCTCGATGGTCAGGTCTTCCTGGAGCTCGCGGATGACGCGCTTGTCCAGCTCGGTGACGGTGTGCTCGCGCGCCCGCAGCCGGTCCTGCTCGCGGTACTCGGGCGCCGCCAGGGCGTCCGGTGGCCGCTCGCCAGTCATGTCCAGGTTGACGCCGATCTTGAAGAGGCGCAGCGTGTACATCACCCGCGTCACTTCGGCGCGGGCCAGCTCGTGGATGCGCTGGACGACCGCCTCCAGGTCAGAGGTCGGCGGCACCGCGATGGTGAACCAGAGGTTGTACTGATGGTTCCGCTCGTAGTTGTGGGTCACGCCCGGGTGCTCGTTGATGACGCGGGCGGCCTCGGCGATGCGGGCCGGATCGACGTGCATGGCAACCAGGCTGGACTTGTAGCCCAGGCTCTTGGTGTCGAAGATCGCGCTGATCTGGCGAACGATCCGACCGTCCTTGAGCGCCCGCATCCGCTCGACGACCTCGTCTTCGGACAGTCCGAGCGGACGGCCCAGCTCCTCGAACGGCCGCGCCACGAGTGGGAAATCTGACTGGATGCGGTTCAGGAGCCGCTTGTCCAGATCGTCCATGCTGTCACCTCGACCTGTTGGGCATAGCCCGCTCGACGCCGAACGGGTGGGCCGACAGGCGCATTGTTACCAGTATACCGCCGTCTCGTCCGTCCTCACCTTCCCGAATAATTCGGACAAAGAGGTAGGACAAACCCTGACAGATGTCCCGGCCCTGGTCGCTGGAGAGGTCGCTATAATGGCGAGCAATGACTGCACTACGCCGCCTCGCACTGCTCACTGCCGTCGGCACGTACTTGCTGATCGTCGTCGGCGCGATCGTTCGCTCCACGGGCTCGGGCCTGGGGTGCCCGGACTGGCCGCTCTGTCACGGACAGTTCGTGCCGCCGCCGCAGGTGACCGCCTGGATCGAGTTCAGCCACCGGTTCACCGGCGCAATCGTCTCGGCGCTGATCCTGGCGATGGTCGCGGCGGCCTGGGTCTGGGCCAAAAACGTCCGTCACATCGTCTGGCCCGCGACGGCGGTCCCGATCATGCTGGCGGCACAGATCACGCTGGGCGCCTGGGTGGTCTGGCTCGACACGCAGACGCTGGCCGTGATGGTTCACCTCAGTTTCGCCTTCGTCATCATGGGCTTCGTTTTGTGGGTCAACATCGCGGCGCGCGTCGCGGCGAATGGCGGGCTGGCGCTAGCGGATGACGGTCCTTCGTCTGGCGTGCGCCTGACGCGCGCCAGTCTTGCGGGATACTGGCGGCTCGTCCTGACGTTGACGGGCGTCACCTACCTTTTGTTGATCGTCGGTGGCTTCACGCGGGCTTTCGGGGCCGGCTGGGTCTGTAGCGGGTTCCCGCTCTGTAACGGACAGCTCGCGCCGTTCGGCTCCAGCCCGCTGGTCGATCTGCATCTGACCCACCGGCTGCTCGGATTCGTCGTGGCGGCGCTGATCTTCTGGCTCGCCTGGAAGACCTCGAAAATGTCTGGCCTGCCGCCCGCTCTGAAGCGCGTGGCGTACTCGCTGGTCGCCATCTTGATCGCACAGATCACCATCGGGGCCGTGGCCGTCGTCGTCGGGCCAGCACTGGTGATGCAACAGGTCCAGGGGATGCAAAACGCCTCCGCGTCGGCAGCTGGCAATCCCGTCGCGGCGCCGCTCTGGATTCTCCAGACCCTTCACGTCGCCGGCGCCTCGGCGGTCTGGTCGATGGTGGTGGTGTTGCTGGCGATGACCTGGCACGCGCGTCGGCCAGAGCTGGTCGGGCCGGGCGTGCCGCTCGGCGACCGCGCCGACGCCTCGTCGACGCCCGCGATCTCGACGCGCGAGGCAGTGCGCGCCTACTTCACCCTGACCAAGCCTCGGGTGATCGTGCTGCTGCTCATCACGACGCTGGCCGCGATGCTGATGGCGCAGCGCGGTCTGCCGTCGATGCAGCTCATGCTGTTTACGCTGCTCGGCGGGGCGCTGGCGGCTGGCGGGGCTGGCGCGATCAACCACTACCTGGACCGCGACGTGGACGAGAAGATGGGACGCACCTCGAAGCGCCCGATCCCGTCCGGTGCGGTGCCGCCGCTGAACGGACTCTTCTTCGGGATCTGCCTCGGGATCGTCTCGTTCACATTCATGGTGGCGTTCGTGAACCTGCTCTCGGCGGCGCTGACGCTGTTCGCGCTGCTGTTCTACGTGTTCGTCTACACCCGCTGGCTGAAGCGCTGGACGCCGCTCAACATTGTGATCGGCGGCGCGGCCGGGGCGATCCCGCCGGTGGTGGGCATCTCCGCCGTGACGAACGAGGTGAACTGGCTGGCGATCTGGCTGTTCACGATCATCTTCGTCTGGACGCCGCCGCACTTCTGGGCACTGTCACTCCTGATGCAGCGCGAATACGCCGCAGCCGGCATCCCGATGCTCCCGATCGTGCGGGGTGAGGAAGAGACGCGGCGCCAGATCCTCTGGTACTCGGTCGCGATGGTCGTGCTGACCATCGTGGTCTGGACGCTCGGGTTCCTGGGCGCGATCTACGTGGTCTCGGCGGCGGTGCTGGGCGGCCTCTTCCTCTACTACGCGATGCGGCTGCTGCGGGAGGCGAACGCCCAGGCGGCTCGGCGCCTCTTCCTCTTCTCGATGCTGTACCTGGCACTCCTGTTCGTGGCGATGGTGGTGGACCGCCAGGTCCTGCTGTGAGACGCCTGCCCCTGCTGCTCTCGCTGCTGTTTGTGGCGTGTGTCGCTTGCCGGCCGTCGAGCTCGCTGCCGGTCCTGTTCCCGGCCCCTGACTGGAGCCTGACCGATCAGACAGGTCGGCCGTTTACGTCGGCGCATCTCGCCGGCAAGGTCGTCCTGGCCGACTTCGTCTTCACGACCTGTACGGACATCTGCCCGCTCCTGACGGCGACGATGGCCCAGGTGCGCGACCAGCTCAAGCAGGCGAAGCTGCTCGGCGACAAGGCCGTCATCGTCTCGTTCACCGTCGATCCGGAGCACGACACGCCGGATGCGCTCCTGTCGTACGGCGAGCGCTTCGGCGCCACGCCCGCCGAGTGGCGGTTCCTGACCGGCGACCGCCAGGCGATCGACGATGTGTTGATCGGCGGGTTCAAGGTCGGACGGCCGCCGCCGATGGCGCGGACGCCGGGCGCCGAGCCCGAGATCGTCCACACCAACCGATTCGCGTTGATCGACGCGAAGGGCCAGGTGCGCGCGATGTACAACGGCGACGGGCTCGACATTCCGGCCGTGGTCGAAGAGATCCGCCGACTCGCCGCGTAGTCGAGGCCCGTCGCCGCTCGCCCAGGCGGGTGACGGCGTCGCGCGTCAGAGCACCCCGCACCGCGCCTGGGCGTTCAGGCACTGGATCACAGCCTTCGACAGGAACGCCTGATCCCAGCCGTTGAAGAAGTCGCCGTGTGCGGAGTACTGGCTGCCAGACGCCAGAGTGATGGCGCCCGGCTCGCCGGTGATCGGATAGTGCGCGATCATTGCCAGGCTGGGCAGCACGACCGGGTGATCGGCCGGGCAGGCGCCGAGTCGTCCGTACGTCACGTGGCTTTTGTGGTCCGGACTGTCGGTGCTGACGCCGTCCCAGCACTCGGGAAAGAGGACGTGCAGCGTCAGCGGGCTGTCCGCCGGGCAGTTCTGGGGCGTGTCGGACGGGCCGGCGGCCGGTGGGCCGTCAAGGTCACGCAGGGAGCGGCAGAGCCAGAAGGTGGTACGAAGCCCCTGTGCGCTGGTCGCGGTCGCATCGCCCGCGATCATCCGGAAGCCGGCTGGGAACGGCTGGACGTCTTCTGGGGCGTGGCGGCCGGTTCGGTAGTACACCTTCATGCTGATCGGCTGGACTTCTGTGCCGTTGCGGTACAGGGCCGGCACCCAGTAGCCGGATGCGTCCTCGTCGGTGCGGCAGGTGGTGGCGCCGGCTCGGAGGCTGTCGTAGCTCGAGCTGGCGTTCGTGGTGGTGTTGCCGAAGAACGTGTGCAGATGCGACTTGCCAGGCTGGTTCGGGTAGACGATCGGGTCGTCAGAAGCCTGGTGCGAGAAGCGACAGACGGTGGCGAACACACCCCGGTCGAAGAAGCCAGGCAGCGCCGCTCCTGGCGAGCTCGTCGGGGCCGCCGGTTCGGCGCCGGCGGTGGCGGGGATCATGGCAAGCAGCAGCACCAGCACGCTCGACCAGCGTCGAACCGCTTGCATCGCACGCACCTCCTGGATGTAGGGTCGGTGAGGGTAGGGCGCGGGGGGCCGAACGCGTCGTTTTCGACCTCTTCGGGCGGTGTCGTGTCCGTCCCCGAGTTCAAGCGTAATCTGGAACGGTCAAGCCGGTTTTGCCGAATCGCTAACGAACTGTCAAATCTCGGAACCGAAGAACGGCGCCGAGAAGTGTGACCGCGCTCACAGCATCAGACACGAGCACGCCGTACGCTGGCCTCAGCAGAGGGTGAGGTGCACGACGATGCCGACGACGACTGTTGCCGCGTTTCGCGTAGAAGACGGAGCCGATTCCTGGGAGCGCGCGTTTGCCCTGCTGCCACCGTTCCACGGCGAGGACACCGTACCGGACAACTTCCAGACAGACAGCAGCGCTGACCCCTCCCAGCATGACACGGGCGGCTTCCTCGCCAAGCTGTGGTCGAAGCTGATCTGGTTCTTCGCTCAGCGCGAGTCCACCACCGACTGCGTCCTCGAAGAGTACTGGTTCCGAATGTGCTAGCTCGTGCGGTCCGATGCCACAGCTTTGGGAAAAGACCGGCGCATCCTCACCGCGAGCGTCAGCGAGCCGGACCCCACGGCCACCGCATCGGCTCGCTCGGGGCATGTCCGGAGGTCCGGCTCGCTGACGCTCGCGGTGAGGATATCGCGCGGGTTCCCGCACACGTCACAAGGATCTGCACGAACGGCTAACTGGTTATTGCAGGGTCGCGGATACATCCAAACGAGCCCCGACCCGCCAGGGTCGGGGCTCGCCCGTCATGTGTGGGCTGTCGGTGCTCGGCGCTAGCGGACCTTCTGGAGGCGATACACGCCGGTGATGTCGCGGTTCTCGTTGGTGGTGATCAGCTGCATGTAGCCGCGTTCGGCCGGCTTGATCCCGATGAGCCGGGCGCCGTTCGGGAAGACGCCGTCCTGGGCCTCGTCCGCCCGCGCGATGAAGCCGCCACCATTCAGCCGATCGACCGCCCCGTAGAACGCGTTGTGCCGACCGGTGCTATTGTCCCAGGCGATCTGGACGCCGCCGCAGGTGTTCACTTCGATGGCGGCCGGGATGTCCGGAGCGTAGTACTGGCCCGCCATGTCGTAGGTCACGGTCGCGGTGTTGTAGCAATACGGTGCGTCGGCCGGGGCCGCGTAGGCCGCCCCAACCCCGGAGAGCGTCAGCGTGGCGGCGAAAGCGAGAGCCAGGAGATTCGTGCGCTTCATGGTGGTGGTCCCCCCTCAGATGCTCGTCGAGCGGTGTCTCGCTCGTTCTGAGGGCAGTACGCCGACCGTGCGCGCTTCTCGCAGCGGTGTCAGGCAGCGAACAGATCGGCGATCGAAATGGAGCCGCCGCTAGCTACCGCCACGGCTCGATCAGGATCTTGCCCTGCCGTCCCGAGCGTGCCAGCGCGAACGCTTCCTCGAGGTCGGCCAGCCCGAAACGGTGCGCGATCATGCGCGTCAACTCCAGGCGCGGCATCAGGGCGGCGGCGCGATGGAACTTCTCGACGCCCCCAGACCCGTAGACGCCGATC
>JAXLXF010000059.1:0-36503 GCA_046328125.1 Chloroflexota bacterium | reverse complement strand
CTCAGTCGTGGCGGCGAACTGGGCGGCCCAGGCGCGCTCGTCTTCCAGTTCTGCCAGGAGTCGGGCTGCTATGGCGTCTTGTTCTTCCTCCGGCAACCGCTGGATCTCGGCAAACGCTCGCTGGAGCAGTTCGGTCATCTCTGGGTATCCGTGTGACTTCTGCATCTCGATAGGGCCGTGGACTGCAGTCCACGGCTCGCGTCGATATGTACGATCTTGCATGGCACGAGTCATTCTCGGCGGCCTTCCTCGGAGGCTGCGCCAATTATCTCACGAGACTCACTGTTGGCACGTCGGGCACCAGGAGGTCGAGCGGGCGTGCGGCCCCTGTGCCACGCGCCGTATCGGGGCGCCGCAGCGGGCGCAGGGCTGGCCGGCGCGGTCGTAGACCCAGAGCGCGCTCCGCTGCCGGCCGGTCGTCGTGCGGCGCTCGGCCGTCCCGACGTTGCGGAGCAGCTGCCGTCGAGCTGTGCGCACCAGACGTTGCAGTGTCTCGTCGCTCAGGCTGCTGACCGTGGCGAACGGGCTGACCCGCTCCAGGAACAGGATCTCGCTCTTGTAGACGTTCCCGATGCCGGCCACGATCGACTGGTTCAACAGCGCGTCCGCGATCTCCAGATCGGGAGCGGCTCGGAGGCGAGCCAGCGCCTCGGCCTCGTCGAAGTCTGGCGCCAGCAGGTCTGGCCCGAGCCGCCGTAGGCCGGCGTGTCCGGCCAGCTGCTCCCCGGCTAGGAGCTCTATCTCCGGCGCGCTGAAGCAGACCGCCAGTACATCGCCGGCCTCCACGACCGCCCGCGCGAAGCTGGCCGGCTTCCGCCAGTGTGAGCCGGCCCGGTACAGGTGCCACGATCCCGTCATGCGCATGTGCGTCCGCAAGACCGCGCCCTGGCTCCCCCTCTCCCTCGCAAGGGAGAGGGGGGCGGGGGGTGAGGGATGGAACCGGATCAGCAGGTGCTTGCCCCGCGCCTCGACCGCCGCGATCCGGCTGCCCACCACCCCGAGCGCCTGTGCCCGCCCCTCCACGCCCGGCACCGGCGAGCGGAAGCCGGTCACCGTCCGCCCCCTGAGCACGCCGTCCAGCGTCGCGGCGCTCTGCGCGATGGTGTCGCCCTCTGGCACGAGGCTAGTCGAGCGCGCCGTAGACGATGGCCCTCAACTCCCGGCTCAGGTTGAGGCGGATCGGCGACCCGATCGACATCAACTGGGTCATGAACACCACCGCCAGATCCTCGGCTGGGTCGATCCAGAAGTGGGTGTTCGCCGCGCCCGACCAGTTGTACTCGCCGGCCGAGCCGGAGATCTGGCCGTCCGCGGTGTCCAGCTTCACCGCGAACCCGAGGCCGAATCCGTTGCCCGGGTGCGAGCCTTCGCGCCAGCGTGCCTGCGACGCCGCCTGCGCCACCGACCTCCCGCCGGTGATGTGGTTCTGGGTCATCAGCTCCAGCGTCTTGCGCCCGATGAGCCGTTGCCCGTCCAGGGTGCCCTTGCCGAGCAGCATCCGGCTGAACCGCAGGTAGTCGCCGGCCGTCGAGACGAGCCCGCCGCCCCCCGAAAGGTAGATCGGGTTCTGGAGGTACATGCTGGTCGCGGCATCGTCCAGTACCACGGTGCCCTGGCCATCGGTCGTCATGGCGTAGTTGGTCGCGAGACGGTCGGCCTGCTCGGGCTTCACCCAGAACGCGGTGTCCGTCATGCCGAGCGGCTCGAAGATGTGCTCCTGGAAGTAGGCGTCGAGCGGCTGCCCGGAGATCACCTCCACCAGATGCCCCACGATGTCCGTCGCATGGGAGTACAGCCAGGCCGTGCCCGGCGAGAACTCCAGCGGCAGCTCGGCCAGCATCTCGACCATCTGCTGCACGGTCTGCTGGCCGCTGCCAAGCTTCAGCTCACGGTACGCGGCGTCCACATTCGTCGCCGTCGCGAAGCCGTAGGTCAGGCCGGACTGATGGGTGAGCAGATCGCGCACCGTCATCGGGCGCTCGCACGGCCTCGTCACGAAGTTGGGGTACGTGCCGGACTCGTAGACGCGTAGCTTCTCCCAGCTCGGGATGTACTTGTGGACCGGGTCGTCGATCTGGAGCAGGCCGCGCTCGTACAGCTGCATCAGGGCCAGCGATGCGATCGGCTTCGTCATCGAGTAGATGCGGAAGATCGTGTCGTCCTCGATCGGCTTGCCGCGCTCGCGATCCCGCAGGCCCTGGGCGCGCCAGTGGACGATCTCGCCCCGTCGGTAGACGACGGTGAGGGTGCCGGCCAGCGTGCCTGACTCGACGTACCGGCCCAGGTGCTGGTCGAGGTAACTGAGGTTGCGTGCACTCACCCCACCCGTCGTCTCGCGGGTCATCGAAGCGGCCATCGCGCTTCACCTCCGGTCATGCTCGCAGGAAGTATCTGACCCCGGGAGGATACCAGCGCGGCACAGAACGGCCCCCGCATTCGGGTGTGCGTCAGATCTTTGGGGGCGCGATGGCTTGAGGGCGCAATACATTGCGCCCGTACCAGGGACGCTGCCTTGTACGGGCGCAATGTATTGCGCCCCCGGATCTGGATGGGCACAAGACTCTGACGCACACCCCCCGCATTCCCAGGGGAACGCGGGGGCCGGGGGTAACGGAAGCGACGTCAGTCCAGCGCGCCGTAGACGATCGCGCGCAGCTCGCGGGCGATGTTCAGGCGCGTCTCGGGCAGGGTGGACATGTACTGGGTCATGAACACCACCGCCAGATCCTCAGTCGGGTCGATCCAGAAGTGGGTGCTGGCAGCGCCCGCCCAGTAGTAGCTGCCGGGGCTGTCCGTGACCTGGCTGTCGGCCGAGTCCAGGGCCACCGCGAACCCGAGGCCGAAGCCAACGCCCTGACGGGACACTTCGCGCCAGCGGGCCGCCGTCGCCGCCTGGGCGATGGTCTTGCCGCCGGTGATGTGGTTCTGGGCCATCAGGCCGAGCGTCTTGCGCCCGATGATCCGCTGCCCGTCCAGCGTCCCCTTGCCGAGCAGCATCCGGCTGAAGCGCAGGTAGTCGCCGGCCGTCGAGACGAGGCCGCCACTCCCGGAGTGGAAGGTCGGCTCGGTCAGGTACGGGCTCTTCTCGAGATCGTCCACGATCTCGACGCCGCCGCCCTTGACGCCCCGATAGTTCGTGGCAAGCCGGTTGACCTGATGCGGCTGGACCCAGAAGCCGGAGTCCGTCATGCCGAGCGGCTCGAAGATGTGCTCCTGGAGGTAGGTGTCCAGGCGCTGCCCGGACAGCTGCTCCACGAGGTAGCCGACGATGTCCACCGACGAGGAGTAGAGCCAGCCGGTCCCTGGCGAGTAGTCGAGCGGCAGCTCGGCCAGCGCGTCCACCAGATCCTGGAGTGTCGAGCCGACCGTGGTGCGCCCGATCTTGCTGCCGATCCCGACCTGGCGGTACGCCGCGTCCACGTGCGTCCCGTCCGAGGCTGGCGCGGTCAGCCCGGCCTGGTGGCTGAGCAGGTCACGCACGGTCATCGGGCGCTCACAGGGGGTGGTCTGGAAGTTCGGGTAGGTGCCGCCGGCGTAGACGCGCAGGTTCTGCCAGCTTGGGATGTACTTCGAGACCGGGTCGTCCAGCTGGAACAGGCCGCGCTCGTACAGCTGCATCAGGGCAACCGAGACGATCGGCTTGGTCATCGAGTAGATGCGGAAGATCGTGTCGTCCGTCATCGGCGTGCCGCGCTCGCGGTCACGCAGCCCCTGGGCGCTCCAGTGGGTGATCTGGTCGCGGTGGAAGACGACGGTGATCGTCCCGGCCAGTTTCCCAGACGCGATGTGGCGGTCGAAGTGGTCGTCCAGATAGCGGAGATTGCGGGCGCTCATCGTGCCACTGTCGGCACGGGTCATCGACGCGGTCATGCAACGTCACCTCCGGTCCTCGCTGACGCAGGCAGGATAGCACTCTCTTCTACAGCTCTATCGTGGCGTTGCCCTCGGTCCGCCCGGTGGCCGTCTTCGGATCGCGGCCCACCACCTCGACGGTGTAGGTCCGAGCTTGTGGCGCCCCGTCGGAGGGTACGACGGCCAGCTTGCCGTCCTCGTAGGCGAACGCCGTGGGGCCACCGTCCTCGTAGAGGACCAGTGAGGCGCGGGCCGGATCGGGCAGGGGCATCGGGTAGACGCGGAGGGTCAGCTCGTCCGGGCCGCCGTGCTCGGCCGCCAGCTCGCCGGTGTGCTGTTGGATCGGGCCGAGCGGCAGGATCGAGCCGGCCCGAACGAAGAGCGGGATCCAGTCCAGTTGGACCGGGACGGTCAGCCAGCGGCCACCCTCGTACGCCGTGCCGGTCCAGTAGTTGTACCAGGTGCCGCGCGGCAGGTAGACCCGCGTCGATTGCGCGCCTTGCTCCAGCACTGGCACCACCAGCAACGACGGCCCGAGCAGGTACTGGCTGTCGGCGCCGTAGGTGGCAGGGTCGTCCTGGTACTCCAGGATCATCGGGCGCAGGACCGGGATCCCCGTCCGGTGCGCCTCGTGGGCCAGGCTGTACAGGTACGGGATCAACTGGTAGCGCAGCTCGTCGTACTCGCGGAAGACCGTCAGCGCCTGCTGGTCGAGCGACCACGGCTCGCGCGGGGCGGTGCCGTGCGCCCGACTGTGGGAGCTGAGGAGGCCCCACTGCGCCCAGCGGATGAAGAGCTCGGGGGTGGTCTGGCCCATGAAGCCGCCGATGTCGTGGCTCCAGAATGCCACGCCGGACATGCTCATCGAGAGGCCGCTCCAGAACGTGCAGGCCATCGAGGGGAAGTTGCAGTTCATGTCCCCGCTCCAGGAGACGGGGTACCGCTGCATCCCGGCCCAGCCGGACCGCCCCCAGGAGACGAGATCGCCGGCCCGGCCGCTCCGCTCGTACGCCTCGTAGAACGCCTCGTTGTAGAGCAGGGCGTACAGGTTGTGCATCTCCCAGCCGCGCATGCCGTTCGCGAAGACGGCGTCCTCCGGGATCGCCTCCCCGAAATCGACCTTGAACGCGCTGACCCCCTGCTCGATCAGGCCGAGGATCTTCTGGATGTACCACTCGCGGCCGGTCGGGCTGCTGAAGTCCACGATGCCGCAGCGGTTCGCGGGGCGGCCGGGGATGGTCGGCGCGTAGAAGTAGGTGCTGCCGTCCTCCTGGGTCACGAACGCGCCGTGCTCCAGGCCGTCCGCGAACACCTCGCTCTGCTCCGGAATCCAGGGCTGGACCCAGAGGCAGACCCGAATCCCCTCCTCGCGGAGGCGGGCCAGGTTGCCGGCCGGGTCCGGGAAGCGCTCCTCGTCCCAGACCAGATCGGCGTACATCCGATCCCGCATCCAGTACGGATCCAGGTGGATCACGTCCATCGGCACCCGCTCCTCGCGGGCCTTCCGCACGACCTCCCAGACCTCGTCCCAGCTGCGATACCCGTACTTGGACTGCCAGAACCCGAACGACCAGCGGGGCGGGACCGGCGGCCGGCCGGTCAGGCCGGTGTAGCGCGCCAGGATGTCCGCCATCCGCAGCCCGACGATGAAGAACAGGTCCAGGCGGTCGTCCTGGGTCTCGATCTGGGTCGAGACCGAGGACGTCGCGCCGCTCCCGACATCCCAGGTCACCTTGTGGGTGGTGTTCAGGAAGACGCCGTAGCCGCGCGTCGAGACGAAGAACGGCACGTTCTTGTACGCCCGCTCGTTGGTGGCGCCCCAGGTGTTGAAGTTCCAGGACTCGATGCGCTGCCCGCGCCGGTCCGGCGGTAGGAACTTCTCGCCGAGGCCGTAGATGTGCTCGTCCTGGGCCAGCCAGAGCGCGTCGAACGTCGAGGTGACCTTGCCGTTCGCGTCGCGTCGGTACCCGAGCCAGGACGCGCGCCGCCAGCCGCGCAGGTTGGTGTCAGCGCGGTTCTCCCGCGCCAGCGGGTAGCCGTACTGGTTCTTGAGCGCCAGCTCCCACGGTTTCTTCGTGATTTCGCAGAGGAGGGTGCCGAACCAGATCTGGATCAGGTTGTCCGACTCGCGGATGTGGCACTCGATGGACGGCGGATGCTCTGGCGACTCGCCAGTCGGGGTGGCGAGCGGTACCGGCGGATTGGGGACCAGGCAGCCAGTCTCGCGGGGTGTCCGCGCCACGCCGGACGGGTAGAGCGTCATCCGCATGACGTACTCGTCGATCGGCGTCAGGACGACGGTCGCCCACTCGCCGCCGCTCGTCCAGCACTCCAGCAGGACGCTGTTCTCCTCGACGCGGTAGCTCAGCACCTCTTCGACGATCTGGATGCCGTCGTCGTCGGCCGGCCAGGGGGCGAGCAGCCCGCCTAGCTGCATGTTCGGGTTGCCGGAGAGATCCTCTTGATTCGTCGACACGCGCAGCGCTCCAGACAGAGGGTGGCAGTTTCAGTGCACATCAGTGTGCGCGAGATTGTGCCCCCGCCGCGAGTCTGGGGCCAGCGTCGAGGGCGGCACGAGCGGGCTGTGGACTTCAGGCGACGGTCCTGGAGCTGGGGACTCAGGCGCGGAGCAGCGGGGTAGCGCCACTCTGGCCGCGCTCGCCAGGAAGCGGCGTGGACGGTGACCGTTGCCAGAGTGAGGCGGCGAGATTCCAGGCAGCCTGCACGGCCCAGCCGATGGCGAGTCCGCTCGCCAGGATCGCGATGCTGGCGGTCGGGACGAAGTAGTGCTGGAGCAGGAAGCCGAATCCGGCCGTGACGCCGGCCCAGAGGCAGAGCAGCCAGAGCAAGACCATCATCTCAGCGCGGCGCTGCCCTGACGCCCTGGCGACCAGGACGCGGGCGGCAAGCCAGAGTGCGCCGGCAACGGTGAGGATGGCCTCCAGCGGCGGCCCGAGCCGTGACGGCGAGAAGGCGTCGTTGAAGACGCTGCGCTCCCAGACCAGGGTGGCGCGGCGGTCCAGGCCGTACACCGCGCGGGAGGGGACGTCGAGCTGCTGCTGGGCCATCTCGTCGCGGCGGTTCTCGAAGAGAAGCCAGGATCGGGCGATGGGGCTGGGCCAGAGGAACGGGTTGGTGATGATGAAGACGAAGGAGACGGTGGCGAGGACGACGAGCGGCCAGACCCAGGGAGCGGCGGCGCCGGGCTGGATAGGGGCGAACGGGGCGGTCAGGCGGCGGAGCCAGCTCGGGGCGCCGGCGCGGGCGGCCCAGACGGCGAGGCAGGCGCCCACGGCCCAGAGCGTCACGGCGATGAGCGCCAGCACGACGGTGAGCTTGACCCCGAACGCCAGCCCGAGCAGGAAGCCTGTCGCCAGGCCCCAGCGGACGCTCGACACGGTGGTGCGTGGGCGGCGGACGCTCAAGATTGCCAGGAGCAGCGCCGCCAGCAGGAAGAACATCAGGGTAGACTCGGCTTTGGCGCGGATCAGGTTCTCTTCCAGGTACGGGCTGCCGATGAACGAGGTCGCGGCGGCCAGCCCCCCGACGACGCCGCCAACCGAGCCGACGAGCACCCGCACGACGAGATAGAGCGTGACGGCGCCGAGGGCGGCCATCAGGCGAGCCGGCTTGCGGGCGTCGTCCAGGACGTCGTCGGCGGGGGCGAGGCCGAGGCGGCGGTTGGCGGCGGCTGGCTTGGAGTAGTCGTAGTTGGGGTTCTGGATCTGGAGGTTGTGGCCGCGCAGCCAGAGCCAGCTGCCGATGACGTAGCGGAAGACCATCGGCTGGGTGCGGGCCCAGTAGCTATCCGGCCAGGCTTCCGGCGAGAAGTCACGCCGGATGAAGAACGTCTCGAAGTAGGCGGTCGTGCCGATCCAGTTGCCCTCGTCAGAGTCGATCTTGGCCTTGGCGCTGAAGAAGACGAGCAGCCCGGCGGCGAGGACGCCGAGCACGAGCAACAGCTCGGCGGTCCAACGGAGGCGTGGGGAGAGGAGCTTCATGACGTGCGCGCCGTGACCTCGGGGTTCAGTCGCGTGAAACTGCGCGGACGATATGCGGTCGCCGACCGGCGCGTCAAGAGCGGTGAGCGCCTCACCAGTATGGATGAGAGCGCCTCCGAAGCGTGGCATCCTGCCGGCGGTTGACTGGACGCACCTATGAGGCGCGGCCTACGATGACGGGCGAGGGATTGTGGCCTGTAACGTGCCGATGAGGCGTGAGTGGGAGGCTATCATGCGTCGTCAGTCATTCAATCGTCGGAGCTTCCTCGGAAAGCTGGCGGTCTCGGCGGGAGCAGGGGCGCTCCTCGCGGCGACAGCCGGCTGTCAGTCCGTTCAGCAAGCGCTCGGACCCAAGACGAACGCGCCGGCGAGCTCGCCGCCGGGTGGCTCGGCTGGTGCGACCGCGGCTGGCGCCACGCCGGGCGCCGGGGCCGCGGCGAGCACGGGCGCCGCCACGAGCGGCACGCCGGCCACCGCTGGCGCGGCTGCTCCAGCGCAGGGCGCGTCCGTCGCTGCCGCGACGATTCGCTACATGGGCCACTTCACCGCGCTGGGCGACACCGCTCGCGACCGTGCGCAGAAGCAGATCGATCAGAAGTTCAAGCAGGCCGTCCCCGGCATCACGATCCAGTGGGAGCAGACGGCCTGGGAGACGATCGGCGAGAAGTACATGGCGGCGTGGTCGGCCAATACCGCGCCGGACATCAGCCTGTTCAGCCCGGCGAACCTGGCGCAGGCGGTCCGGCTCGGGTCGCTGGAAGACCTGCAGCCGGCCTTCGGGAAGTGGACAGACCAGGACAAGAAGGATCTCTCCCAGGCGTGGTGGGACACCGGCACCTACGATGGCAAGAAGTACATCGCGCCGCTGCTGTTGTTCGGCGACATGCTGCTGTACCGCAAGAGCGTGTTCGACAAGGCCGGCGTCAACATCGGCGAGATCAAGACCTGGAAGCAGTACACCGAGGCGTGCCAGAAGGTTGTGGTGGACGCCCAGGGCCGCCACCCGACCGACGCCGGCTTCGACGAATCGACCGTCAAGATGTGGGGCTGGTTCCAGTTCCTGGCTCGTGGGTCCGGCGCCGGCATCCCCCGCCTCTCTCAGTTCACCTGGGAACGGCTCAACAAGCCTGACCTGGGGCCGCCGGACTGGCGCGCCGACCACTGGGCCTCGCCGGAGATCGTCGAGGCGGTCCAGATGGTGGTGAACTGGGTGACGAAGGACAAGATCCAGCCCCGCTCGTCGCTCACCTACAACCTGGAGGACGCCGACAACAGCTTCGTGAGCGGCCAGGTCGCGACGTACCAGTTCGGCACCCACCGCTACGGCTCGTGGCGCGAGAAGATGCAGTTCCCGCCGGAGGACGCGGTCTGGGGCCGCTACCCGACCTGGGACGGCAAGAAGTTCGGGCCGGTGCTGGTCAACCACTGGTCGATGGGCGTCTCCAGCAAGTCGAAGTTCAAAGACCAGGCGATCGCGACCACGGCATTCTGGATGTCGCCGGACGCGGACCTGATCATGTCCGATGTGGCCGGCCAGCAGCCGAGGCGGTCCAGCATCACCAAGAACCCGATCTTCGAGCGGCCGGACCTGTCGTTCGTCAAGCTGTTCGACCAGGCCGCGCACGAGTGGTCTGAGCCGCTCACGAACCCGCCGGTCCGCCCGAGCGACATCCAGATCCAGGCGTACAACCAGATGGTGAACGACGGCGTGCCGGTCCAGAAGGCGCTGAGCGACGCCCGCGACGCCTACAACAAGCTGCTGGCCGACATCCCGAAGGACCAGCTGCCGAAGTAGGTGTCAGCCCCCTACTGTCCCCCGACCCCTCCCCCTTGCGAGGGAGAGGGGAGGAGGCATTCCGTCTCCCTCGCAAGGGGGAGGGGCACCACTCACGATCTCGAATACACTCTGTTCTGGATGACGTGATGCAGCAACAGGTAGTCGCCGCCCGACCCGTCGCGGCGGGCCGGGGCCGGCGACGGCGTTTCGATCCGCTCCCATACGTGATGGTGGCCCCGGCGCTGCTGGCGATCGGGCTGTTCAGCCTGGTGCCGACGTTCTACGGCATGCTGATCAGCGTCTATCGCGTCGAGTTCGTGCAGCTGCTGCGCTTCGTCGGGGCCGCCAACTACGCCGACGTCCTGGCCGACCCGAAGTTCTGGAGCAGCGTCCGGGTCTCGTTCACGTTCACGACCCTGTCGATGGTGTGCAGCGTCACGCTCGGGTTTGCGCTGGCGCTGGTCGCGAACCAGTCGGTGCGGTTCCGGGGGTTCTTTCGGACGGTGGCGCTGCTGCCGTGGGTAACCTCATACGTGGTCACCTACCTGATTTTCCGCTGGATCCTGAACGCCGATCTTGGCCTCTTGAACGCGTTCTTTGTGGAGGTGTTGGGCTGGCCCAGAATCCAGTGGCTGGGCAACCCGGTCCTCGCGATGGCGAGCCTGATCGCGGTCAACGTCTGGCGCGGCGCACCGTACGCGATGGTGCTGCTGCTGGCGGGGCTTCAGGGCATCCCGCAGGAGCTGTACGAGGCGGCGGCGATTGATGGGGCCAATCGACGGCGCGCGTTCCTGGCGGTGACGCTGCCGTTGATGCGGCCGGCGCTGCTGGTGCTGGTCGTCCTGACGACGATCACCGACTTCAACGTGGTGGTGGCGATGCTGGTGTTGACCGGCGGCGGCCCCGGGACCGCCACCGAGACGATGAGCCTGCGCATGTACTACGAGGCGTTCACCAACGCCCGGATGGGGACGGCGGCGGCCATCGCCATGCTCATCTTTGGGATCAACGTCCTGCTGACGCTGGTCTATGTCCGGCTGCTGCGGACGGAACGGTATTTCTGATGTCCACGACTTCTCTGCCGATCGAGCGGCCGGCTACGCCAGCGCGGGGCGCGCCACGACGGGCACCGCGCCTGGCTGTCAGCCCCGCGCAGGCCGCCATCTACCTCGTGATGCTGCTGGTGGCGTTGTCCTCGCTGCTGCCGTTCGTCTGGGCGTTCCTGACGTCGCTGAAGGTGGAGCGCCAGGTCTACGCCTTCCCGCCCCAGATCTTGCCGAACCCGATCACCAGCTACAACTACTTCCAGGCGATCAATCACGGCCTGCTGCTGGCGCTGTTCAACAGCCTGTTCGTCTCGCTGGTGACGGTCGGGCTGGTGCTGGCGGCGGGGTCGCTGGCGGCGTATCCGCTGGCCCGGATGACGTTTCGCGGCAGCCAGGTGGTGCTGTTCCTGATCCTGATCCCGATGATGATCCCGGGGCTGGTCAACCTGGTCCCGACGTACATCATCATGGCGAAGCTGGGCCTGCTGGACAGCTATCAGGGGCTGATCTTGATCTACTGGGTCCACTCCCTGCCGATCGCGATCTGGGTGCTGCGCGGCTTCTTCCAGCAGCTCCCGCGCGAGCTGGAGGACGCCGCGTCGGTGGACGGCGCGTCGCGGCTGCGGATCCTCTGGTCGATCGTGGTGCCGCTGTCGCAGCCGGCCCTGGCGGCCGTGGCGCTGCTGGTGTTCATCAACTCCTGGAACGAGTTCGTGATCGCCTCGATCATGACGTCGTCGGTGCTGATGCGGACGGCCCAGGTGTTCCTCTACACGAACATGACCGACGTCGGGGTGAACTGGGGCGAGATGATGGCGTCCGGGCTGGCGACGAACCTGCCGGTGCTGGCGCTGTTCCTGCTGCTCCAGCGACGCTTCATCAGCGGGCTGACGGCTGGCGCGCTCAAGACGTAGCGTCCAGGATGTGACGGGGTCGGCTTGCGCGTCGGACGGCGGGGCGGTACGGTTCAGGCTGGCGAAGCGCGCGTCCCCCACGCGATGCGCTCCCGTCACCATGCCAGGCGAACGAGGAAGGGCGAACCAGCAAGGAGGACGGCGATGGAGAAGCGGCGACTCGGGCGGACCGGCCACATGAGCAGCGTCGTGGCGTTCGGCGCGGCCGGCATCGGGCGGGTGGACCAGGCGACCGCCGACACGGCGATCCAGACCGCCATCGACTACGGCGTCAACCACATCGACGTGGCGCCCAGCTACGGCGAGGCCGAGCTTAGATTCCACGACTGGATGCCGAAGATCCGGGATCAGATGTTCCTGGGCTGCAAGACGAACATCCGCGACGCCGAAGGCTCCTGGGCCGAGTGCAACCGCTCGCTGGAGCGGCTGAACACGGACCGCTTCGACCTGTACCAGCTGCACTCGGTGGGCAAGCTGGATGCGCTGGATGAGGTCACGAAGAAGGGTGGCGCGCTGGAGACGCTGGTCAAGGCGAAAGAGCAGGGGCTGACGAAGTGGCTCGGGATCACCGGCCACACCCACGATGCTCCGAGCACCCACCTGGAGGCGCTGCGCCGGTTCGACTTCGACACGGTGATGCTGCCGCTGAACTTCGTGCTCTGGTCGATCCCCCAGTACCGCCGCGACTTCGAGGCGCTGCTGGAGGAGTGCCAGCGGCGGGACGTGGGCATCCACGTCATCAAGACGCTGGCGAAGGCGCCCTGGGGTGAGCGCGAGAAGACGTACGCCTGCTGGTACGAGCCGTTCGACGACCAGGGGACGATCGACCAGTCGGTGGCGTTCAACCTGTCGCTGCCGATCACGACGATGTGCAGCACCGGCGACACGGTGATCCTGCCGAAGATGCTGGTGGCCGCCGCGAAGGTGGAGCCGCTCCAGCCGCCGGCCCGCGAGGCGCTGCTCGCGACGGCGAACCGGTACGAGTCGCCGTTCGTGGGGCGCTGGGCCTGACGCGGGTAGGCGGTAGGCGGTAGGCAGTGGAAGACGGCCTCACAGCCTCTGTGCCGCGCGTCGTCTCGTCAGGGATGCGCTCCCTCTGCCTACCGCCTACCGCCTACCGCCTACTCGTCTGATGCTGGGGGCGCCGGCTGACCTGCTCAGCCTCCTCTATGGGGTCGCGGCTGTCTACACGCTCTGGCAGCTGCGGAGCCGCTGGCGCGCCCTGATCGACGCGGAGTACACCGCCGAGGACAGCAACCTCGCGGGGCGGGCCGGCTTCTTGCTGCTGACGCCGCTCGGGGTGCTGCTCCACGAGCTGGCGCACATGATCGCGGCGACGCTGCTGGGCGGCCGCGACATCTCGCTGCACTTCCGGTTCTACTGGGGTTTCGTCCAGTATCGCGGCCAGATCGGGCCGACGGCGGAGTGGATCGTCGCGTCGGCCGGGCCGGGCATGAGCCTGCTGCTGGGGCTGCTGGCCGGGTACGGCGCCTTGCGGATGCGGCAGCCATGGCGCGACATCGGGATGTCGTTCGCGCACGCGACGCTGCTGCTGGATCTAGTGCTCTACCCTGGCATGAGCGTGATGGAGGCGGTGGGCGACTTCCGCTGGATCTACAGCGCGCGCACCCCGACGCTCTCGATCGTGGCTGGCGTCGTCCACGTGGCGGGATTGATCGCCTACATCGTGCTGGCGGTATTGCAGGCGCGGCAGACGAAGCGCGAGCGGCGCCAGGAGTTGACCGCGCAGTTTGCCGGGCAGCAGGTGACGCTGCGGCCAGAGGTGGTGGAACGGCTGCGCCTCCTGGAGATGGCGGAGCGGGTCCGCCCACTGGAGCGGTCCGAGCGCGAGGAGCTGAACGCGCTGCTCGAGCTGCGGGCGTGGTCCGAGGAGCACAACCGGACGGTGGCGCCCGGGACACTGCCGGATAGCTCGGCGGCGGACGGCGAGCCACAGCCCTGAGCGCATAGGCGCCTGCCGTGCAACTTGACAGTTGGTCTGGGGCGAGGAACGGGAACGAGGAGCGTCTATAGAACATATGATCTATATTGGCAGTGTGGGCGCGCCCGGCCGCGCCACGAGGGAGCGCCTCGATGACCCAGTATCACGTCTCGCTCAACTCGCAGGGGTACATCCTGGACCTGGACCGGTACGTCAAGCGCATCCGCGAGCCGTTCGCCGCCAAGCAGTCTCAGGGCTCGGTCGCGGTGGACGACCTGCGAGGCCCCGAGCAGGTGCTGGTGATCTCCGACTGGTCTGGTGGGGAGGGGTACGCCCAGCACGACCCGGACCGCCCGGAGCGCTGGCGCTCCGGTCAGGGGGTTGACGGGTTCACGGTGCCGGGCTCGCTGCGGCTGGGACCGTACGCGTCGGTGGTGGGGACGACCGCGATCGACGCCATCCGGGCGCTGCGGGCGTACAAAGGGAAGCTGTACGCGGCTGGCACGGCCGGGGCGATCTACTCGTGGGACGGCTCGACGTTCGCCCTGGCCCACACCATCGCCGGCACGCCCCAGGTGCTCGCGCTCGAGACGTTCCTGAACGTGCTGTACGCCGGGAACGCCAACAACGCCAACATCCTCTCGTTCAACGGTACGACCTGGACGGACGCGGCGTTCGTGATGACGGCCGGCACCTGCTTCTCGATGAAGACGCACTATCGAGAAGCGGCCCAGTACCTGTACCTCGGGGCGGCCTCGGCCGGGAGCGGCGGGATCAGCCGGCTCTACTACTGGGACGGGGCGGCCCTCTCGCTCGGACAGTTCGACCCGGAGGAAGTGTTCCCGCTGGCGATGTTCGTGCTCGGCGAGAAGCTGTACGTCGTCGCCGGACACACCACGAGCGACGACTGGGCGCTCTACAGCGTGGACGACTCGGGGTCCGGGGGCAACTGGGAGCGCCACGTGCAGGCGGTCGGGGTGGGGCTGCCGTTCTCGGCGGTGGTGCACGCGGGGAAGGCGTACATCGGCGACTCGATCGGCGGTCGGGTCTACAGCTGGGACGGCTCGCGGCTGGAGGTGGTGTTCGAGCTGGCGCAGCCCGGCGCGAGCTACGCGGGCTGGATCACCGCTCCCGTCTCGTGGCGAGGGGCGGTCTGGGTCGGCATCCAGGACGCGAGCGGCGGCACGCTGGGCGTGCTCAGGTACGACCCGGACACGGGGGCGGTCACCAGGCCGGTGGCAGGGCTGACGGGGAGCGACTGGCGGGCCGGGACGGTGTACGGCGACCGGCTGTACCTGGCGACGACGCAGACGGGGGCGTCGAAGCTGGTGAAGATCGACCCGACCCTCTACGGCGGATCGGGGCAACTGGTGAGCGGGCTGGTGTCGTTCGGGCTGCCGGGCGTGTCGAAGCTGCTGCGCAGCGTCACCCTGGTGACAGCGCCCATGCCGTCAGGGCAGAGCGTCCAGGTGGAGTACCAACTGGAAGACACGGGCAGCTGGACGAGCCTCGGGACGCTCTCGGCGACGGGCGCGACGACGGCGACGTACAGCTTCGCGGCGAACGTGACGTGTCGGCAGGTGTCGTTGCGGCTGACGCTGACGGGGAGTGCGGGAAGCTCGTCGTCGCCGGTCGTGTACGAGCTGGCGGTGCGGTACGTGCCTCGCCCCGCTATCACGCGTGAGTGGGAGCTGGCGGTGGTGCTGGAGGGCACGCCGGATCTGCCGCTGGTGACGCTGGACGGCGAAGCATCTCCGCTGACGGCGGCCCAGCTCACCAGCGCGCTCTGGACGGCGGCCGGCGCGGCCGGCCCGGTGACGCTGGTGGACCTGGACGGCGCGAGCTACTCGGTGTACGTGCAGAACGTCCGCGAGGAGCTGGGCAAGATCAGCCAGCGCCGAGCGGCCTCGGTGGGCTACCAGCGGCTCGGCGTAGTCACTCTGGTGGAGGCAGCCTGACCGAGTAGGCGGTAGGCGGTAGGCGGAAGGGGCTTACTGCCTACCGCCTACCGCCTACCGCCTACTCGCCATGAGGGATGGAACGAGCGGAAGCGACAGCTATCGAGGCGGTCCTCGGCGCGGTGCAAGAGCGCTGGGGCATTCACAGCCTGACGCGCGGGTACAACGGTGCCCTGGCGTCAGGCTTGTCGGCGTCCCAGGCGGCGCAGGTTGCCCGCGCGGCGCCGGTCCCGACGCTGCCGCCCTGGTGGCCGGGCGCGGTGGGGTATCTCCGACCGAGCCTCCTGGAGCTGAGCGGTCCGCCGTCATGCGGCAAGCTGGGATTGTCCCTGCTCTGGCTGGCGGCGGCCTCGCGCGGGGGGCTGCTGGCGGTGATGGACCTGGACCGAACCTTCTATCCACCGGCAGCTGCCGCCAGCGGTCTGGATCTGGATCGGCTGGTGGTGGTGCATCCGCCGGATCGTCGAGGGACGGCGGAGGCGGTCTCCTTACTGTTGAGCAGCGGCGGCTTCGACGCGATCCTCTGGCCGGTGGAGTGGAAGACGCGCCCGTCCAACCTGGACTCGGTGCGGCTCTCGACGCTGGCGGCGCGCTCCAGCACGACGTTGTTGGCGCTGGTCACGGATCGGCGGCGGGCCGTCTATGCGAGCAGCTCGGGGGCCGGCAGCCGGCTCTTCCCGAGCGCGGACGTGCGGCTGCGGGTGACGGGCTGGGAGTGGACCTGGCGCGACGGCGAGCTGGCCGGCGTCCGGCCGCGCGTCCGCACCGAGCGTTTGCGCGGCGCCCCGTCCGGCCAGGAGTGGGAGCTGCGATTGGAGCGTCCTGCCGATGACCTCGACACG
The DNA here is from genome assembly GCA_046328125.1 of Chloroflexota bacterium. Taxonomy (GTDB): domain Bacteria; phylum Chloroflexota; class UBA6077; order UBA6077; family JACCZL01; genus JADZEM01. Next base: position 20,171 of record JAXLXF010000059.1, on the reverse strand, counting down.
ACCGTCGCGCACGATGCCACCGCCGACCGAGGAGACCCCTCGGAGAACGGTCTGCGTCTGGCTGCCGCGTTTCCGCTGCGAGGTGGAGGCGTGGGTGCGGCCGGATCCGCAGGGCCGGCCGATCGCGGTGTTCGACCCGACGCGGCGCCTGCGCCCGCTGCTCGAAGCGCCTGACACGAGGGGTGAGGGGCGAGGGGCGAGTCTCCCTCGCCCCTCGCCCCTCGCCCCTCACCCCTCACCACTCGTCCACGTGGGGTTGGCGCTGCGCGAGGCCGAGGCGCGCTGGCCGGACGTCGCGTACCGGCGGGACGCGCCGACGGAGTACGCGCAGGCCATCGAGCCGGTCTTGAGCGTGCTGGCGGAGCTCAGCCCGACCGTCGAGTGGAGCTCCGAGCCGGAGGGGACGGCGGCAGCCGCTCGCCACGAGTTGACCGCGCGCTACGCGATCTTCCTGGACGGGACCGGGCTGGCTGGCCTGTACGGCTCGGAGGAGCGGCTGGCCCAGACGATCGCGCGGGAGGTGCCGGAGCGGACGGGGCATCAGGTGCGGGTGGGGATCGCGGACGGTCGGTATGCCGCGCTGCTCGCAGCGGAAGAGGGGGGAGTCATCGTGCCGGCGGGCGGGGATGCCGCGTTCCTGGCGCCGTTGCCGGTCTCGCTGCTGCCGCTGCCGCCGGAGGCGCGGGAGCGCGTCGTCCGGCTCGGGGCGCAGACGCTGGCTGACTTCCGCCGGCTGCCAGCGAACGCTCTGCGGCACCGCTTCGGGCCGGACGGCGTGGTGGCGCTGGCGCTGGCGCTGGGTCGTGACGAGGGGCCGCTCCGGCCGCGCCCGATCCCCCTCCAACTGCACGAGGCCATCAGCCTGGAGTGGGTCGAGACGAGCATGGACCGGCTGCTCTTCCTGCTCAAGCAGTTGACGGATCGGCTGAGCGTGCGCCTCGGCCAGTATGGGCTTGGCTGTGGGCGCTTGCGGGTGCACTGGCTGCTGGACGCCTCCGGCCTGACCACCGGCGACGACCCTATCGACTCCCCCTCTCCCGCGGTTAGGGAGAGGGGGCTGGGGGGCCGTGGGGATACAGGGGCCCCATGGTGGGATGGAGAGGGCTTTCGCAGCTCGCAGCTCGTCTCGACCATCCGCCTCTCCGAGCCGGCCGGCAGCGGCGCAAGCCTGCTGGAGCACCTGCGCTGGCACGTCGAGGGGCTGCGCCCTGAGATGTTCCGCGATCCGGAGACCGGCAGGCTGCGTGGCGTGCACGGCCTGTTCGTGGAGGCCGAGGAGCTAGGGCCGCTCGGGGGGCGGCAGTTGGCGCTGCTGCCGGGCGAGGACGGGCGCGCCACGAGCCCGGAGCGCGTGCTGGCCGCCGAGCGAGCGTTGGCGCGGCTCCAGGCTCGCTGGGGCGAGGAGGCGGTTCAGCAGGCCGAGTTGATCGCCTCGCGCCGGCCCGAGCGGGCGTTCCGCTGGCGGGAGGGTGCGCTTGCGCTTCAGTTGCCGGGCGCTGAGGGGATCTCGTCGCAGCGTGTCAGCCTCAACCGGGCGCTGCGCACGCCGCGCCCCTCGGTCCGCCGAAGTAGTCCGCGAAGCCCCCTCCCCAACCCCTCTCCCTCGCAAGGGGGAGGGGTTGGGGAGGGGGTGGGCGCGATTCATCGCGCCCCTACCAGGACGACCCTGGTAGGGGCGCGATTCATCGCGCCCAGCACACCCCATCCCTCGCGCGCACGGGGGATAGAGGGAGGGGGCTTCGTCTGGCTCACGGGAGAGCCGGAGGAGGTCCAGATCGAGCGGAGCCAGCGGTTGCCGGGCGGCCGGCGGCGGCCCGGCGCGATCGTGCAGGGGCAGAAGGTGCGGCGGATCGTGCGAGCGGCCGGCCCCTGGCGGCTCGTGGAGCGGTGGGTCGCCGAGCCGGTCGCCCGGGACGCGTACCACGTCGTGCTGACGGACGGCGCCGCCTGCTGGCTCGTCCACGACCGGCTGGCGGATCGCTGGCTGCTGTTCGGGACGTTCGACTGATGCTCCCAGCACTACGTTCCGCTGCCTCACCCTCACCCTCACCCGCGCCTCTCGCCTCTCGCCTCTCGCCTCTCGCTTACGCCGAGCTCCACTGTCACAGCAACTTCTCTTTCCTGGACGGTACGTCCGATCCGGAGAAGCTGGTGGAGCGCGGCGCGGAGCTGGGGCTGGCCGCACTCGCGCTAACCGACAGTCACGGGGTGTACGGCGTCGTCCGGTTCGCCGCGACGGCCCAGATTCATGCCGAGCGCGGCGATCCGGTCCCGCGTGCCATCGTCGGGGCGGAGCTGCTGGCAGACGGCGACCGGATCGTGCTGCTGGTGCAGGATCTCACGGGGTACCGCAACCTGTGCTGGCTGGTGGACCGCGCGCACCGGAGAAAGGCCCTCACCCCCCCAACCCCCCTCTCCCTAACCGCGGGAGAGGGGGGAGCGCGCATTGACTCCCCCTCTCCCGCGGTTAGGGAGAGGGGGTCGGGGGGTGAGGGCACCTCAGAACCGTCCATCACCCTCAGTGACCTCGACGGCCACACCGCCGGCCTGATCGCCCTCATGCGCCCGGCCACCCAGATCGTGGCGCGGCTCACGGCGCTACGAGACCGCTTCGGCGTGGACAGCCTGTTCGTCGAGATCCACCGCCACCTGATCCCCGGCGAGGAGGCGCAGAACGCCAGCCTGCGTCGGGCTGCCGAGGCGCTCGGGCTGCGCTGCGTCGCCACCAACGCCGTCCATTACGCCACCAAGGATCGAGCGCCGCTGCACGACGTGGTGACCTCGATCCGGCTGCGGGTGCCATTGGAGCAGGCGGCTCAGCCGACGACTGACCGCCCGCCGCTGCTCTTCCCGAACGACGAGCGCTGCCTGAAGTCGGCAGAGGAGATGGCGCGCCTGTTCCGAGACCATCCGGAAGAGATCGTGATCACCAGCGAGATCGCCGCGCGCTGCCCGTTCACGCTGGCGGACCTGCGCTACGAGTTTCCGCGTCCGAACGGCCTCCCCCAGAACAAAGACGCCTATGACGTGCTGATCGAGGCGGTCTGGGAGGGCGCGCGCACCTATTATCAGACGATCACCCGCCAGCTCCACGACCGGATCGCCCACGAGCTCGACATCGTCCAGAAGCTCGACCTGGCCGGCTACCTGCTGGTGTTCAAAGACCTGGTGGATTTTTGCCGGCGCGAGAGGATCCTGATCAGCGTGCGCGGCTCTGCGCCGGCCTCGGTGCTGCTCTACTGCCTGGGACTCTGTCCGATCGATCCGCTGGAGCACGGCCTGCTGTTCGAGCGGTTCGCCTCGATGGAGCGCAAGGAGTACCCAGACATCGACGTGGACATCGCGCACGAGGACCGCGAGCGGGTCATCCAGTACGTCTACGAGACGTACGGTCGGGAGCGGGCGGCAATGGTCTGCGAGGTGAATACGTATCGCGGGCGGAGCGCGGTGCGGGACGTGGCGTTCGCGCTCGGGCTGCCCCAGCACCAGATCGACGCACTCGCCAAGACGGTGGACATGTACGACCGCCACACCATCGACACCCTGCTGGGCGCAGTCGGGCTGCCGGTGGACGGGCGCGTCGCGAGCCAGCTGGTCGCGCTCAGCCAGCAGCTCATCAACGCCCCGCGACACCTCTCGATCCACGTCGGCGGGATGATCGTCTCGGCGCGGCCCCTCCACGAGGTCGTCCACAACCAGCCGGCCCGGATGCCCGGCCGCACTATCATCCCCTGGGACAAGGACGACCTGACGATCCTGGCCGAGCAGTTCGGGGTGAACCTGATCAAGATCGATCTGCTCGGGCTCGGGATGTTGAAGGTGATCTCCAGGGTGTTCGAGGAATTGGAGCGCCGCCCTGAGACCCGCGAGACGTACGGCGACCGTCCGCTGAGCCTGCACGGCTTCCGCTACGACGAGCGCGTCTACGAGGGCATCTGCGCCGGCGACACCATCGGGCTGTTCCAGATCGAGTCGCGGGCACAGGTCAGCTTCCTGCCCCGCCTCCAGCCGAAGAACCTGCACGACGTGGCGATCAGCGTCGGGGCGATCCGGCCCGGCCCCGGCGCGACGGGCGCTGGCAGCCACATCGCGCGGCGGCGGGCCGGCCAGGAGCCGGTCCGCTACCCCCACCCGGATCTGGAGCCGGTTCTGAAGCAGACGCTCGGGGTGCTGCTCTGGCAGGAGCAAGCGATGCAGGTGGCCCAGATTATGGCCGGCTACACCCTGGGCGAGGGCGAGCAGTTCCGCCGCGCGATGACCCACAAGCGCTCGTACGAAGCGATGGAGCGGCTCTGCGACGACCTCGTGGAGCGGATGCTGGCTAGAGGCCACGGCAAGGATCTGGCCGAGGAGATCCGCCGGATGGTGATCGGGTTCGCGGGGTACGGCTTCCCGCGCGCCCACGCCTACCCGTTTGCGCACCTGGCGCTGGTCTCGGCCACCCTGAAGCTGCGCCACCCCGCCGAGTATTACGCCGCGATCCTGAACAGCCAGCCGATGGGCTTCTACGCGCCGCACACGCTGGTCTGGGACGCCCACCGCCACGGCGTGCGCGTCCTGCCGGTGGACGTCAACGCCAGCCAGTGGGAGTGTACGTTGGAGGAGACAGGAGACAGGAGACAGGAGACAGGAGATTCAGCCCCTCCTGTCTCCTGTCTCCTGTCTCCTGTCTCCTTACGTCTGGGGTTCAACATGGTGCGGGGGCTGGGGCCGAAGGCGCGCGAGGCGCTGGAGCGGGAGCGTGCCCGTGGGCCGTACCGCTCGCTGGCCGACTTCGTGCGACGGACCGGGCTGGACCGCGACACGATCGAGCGGCTGGCCGAGGTCGGGGCGTTCTTGCGGTTCGACGAGCGCCGCGCCGCGATCTGGCGGGCTGGGGAGCTGGCCGGGCTCAGCAGTCAGAGCCACCTGCCGGGCCTCGCCGATCAGCTGGCCGAGCGCGCTGACCTGCCGGCGATGGACGCCTGGGAGTCCACCCGCGCCGACTACGCTGGCCTGGGGCTCTCGCCGGACCGTCATCTGGTCAGCTTCTACCGCCCCCGGCTGCGCCTCCACAACGTCCGCACCGCCGCCGAGCTGGATACGCTACGGGCCGGGCCGGTCCGGATCGGCGGCATCGTGATCTGCCGCCAGCGCCCGGAGACGGCTGGCGACTTCATGTTCATGACCCTCGAAGACGAGACCGGGCTGGTGAACGTGATCGTCCAGCCGAAGGTCTACCATGCCCAGACCCGGGTCCTGCGCGGCGAGCCTTTGCTGATCGTCGAGGGCATCTTGCAGCGCGAGGGGCGGGTGATGGACGTCATCGTGCGGCGGGCCTGGCCGTTCACGGTGCTGGAGCAGGCGCAGGCCCGGCTGGACGCCACTGTACCGCCGTCCGGACAGGCGAAGCCGGTGGCGCGTGCCGTCCCCTCCCACGACTACCGCTAACCTCACGGCGCATCCGGAGACGGTGAGCGCTCTCATGTCATGACCGACTCGGTTGACTGGCGGCGCTGAGACAGTTAGGCTTACACCGCTCGTGGAGCTAAACCGTTTAGGCCGCGAGCGTCTGTCACCATGGACGAGCGGCACAGCACAGGACAGTACAGGACAGGACAGCACCGGTTCGGCCTCTGACGCCTGACTGTGTCGGCGTGACCTTGAAATCCACGTGAGCTGGAAGGGAGCGCACAGGATGCATCGCAGCAGACTGACACGACGAGAGATCCTGGGGCATGGCCTGCGGATGCTGGCAGCCGCCGGGCCAGCGGTCCTGCTGGCAGCAGCGTGCTCGCCGCAGCAGCCGGCCGCCCCGGCCAAGCCGGCCGAGAGCAAGCCCGCCGAGACCAAGCCGGCTGAGGCTGCGAAGCCAGCAGCGCCGGCAGCTGCCACTACCGCGCCGGCTGCCCAGGCAGCGCCAGCCCAGAAGCCGGCCGAAGCTGCCAAGCCTGCCGATGCCGCCAAGCCCACGGCCGGCAAGCCGGACACCGCCAACCCCGCGATGGCCGCGGCCAACGAGACGCCGAAGCGCGGCGGCACCCTGCGCGCCGTCGTCCAGAACGACTTCGTGACGATGTGGCCGATGATCACCACCGGCCCGACGGCCTCGGTCTGCTACGACGCACTCGTGGCCTGGCGCAAGGGCGACGACGGTCGCTGGGGTCCGAAGCCCGGCCTGGCCGAGTCCTGGGAGCTCTCCGACAAGGCGGCCGTCTTCAAGCTCCGCAAGGGCGTCAAGTTCCACGACGGCAGCGACCTGAACGCCGACGCGGTCAAGTACAACGTCGATCTCTGGATGAAGCATCCAAAGTCGATCGCCAAGGCGAACCTCGGGGCGATCAACAAGGAGAACCCGGCCGAGGTCGTTGACGACTACACCGTCAAGATCAACCTGACCGGCGCGGCCGGCTCGCTGCTGTCGGCGCTCTCCGACGGAGCTCGCGAGACCGGCATCTTCTCCAAGGTCGCCCACCAGAAGCTCGGCGACGACGGCATGAACCTCCAGGCCGTCGGGACCGGGCCGTTCATCTTCGAGAGCTTCCAGAGCGGCTCCCTGTTCAACGTCAAGAAGAACCCGAACTACTGGGAAAAGGGGCTGGACGGCCAGCCGCTGCCGTACCTGGATGCGATCAACTACCGGTTCGTGCCGGACGACTCGGTCCGTTTCAACGAGATCCGCTCTGGCAATGCCGACATCGGCCAGTTGCTGCGCGGGCGTGACGTCCCGGCCATGAAGGCTGACGCCAACCTCAACTACTACGAGGACGCCCAGCAGGGCCGCCTCTACCGCTTTTTCTTCAACGCCCAGAAGCCGCCGTTCAAGGACAACCTGAAGCTGCGCCAGGCGATCCAGTACGCCGTGGACCGTGATGCGGTGGCGAAGGCCGTCGGTGGGGGCGTCGGGGCGGCGAACTACTACGACCTGACGGAGGGCACCCTCGGCTACGACGCGTCGGTGCCGAAGTACACCTTCGACCTGGACAAGGCGAAGGCGCTGCTCAAGGAGTCCGGGGTCACCACTCCGCTCACTGTCCGGATCACCTACATCACCCGCGAGGCCGACACCCAGCAGGCCCAGATCCTCCAGCAGCTGCTGGACAAGATCGGTGTCAAGCTGGAGCTGGAGGGGCTGGAGCGGGTTGCCTGGGGCCAGAAGGTCCGCCAGAACAACGACTTCGAGATGGCAACCCAGCAGACCAGCACCCCGCTGGACCCGAACACCCTCACCCAGGCCTGGGCGCCGGATGGCCCGGCGGCGTACGTCCGCCCTAACGAGCCACAGATTCAGGACTGCCTCAAGGAAGGGCTGTCCTCGTACGACGTTGCCAAGCGGCAGGCAACGTACGCGAAGTGCCAGACCGAGATGTACAACACGGCCTGGTGGGGCCACATGTGGATCCAGCCGTACAACTACCTGACCAACAAGAAGCTCAAGCTCACCAGTCCCCTGTTCCAGGAGGACTGGCGCGAGTGGAGCATGTGGTTCACATCGTGAGTTGCGAGTAGCGAGTAGCGAGTAGCGAGTGGGGTACAAACCTCACTTGCTACTCGTGGCTCGATACGCATCGCTCGCTACTCGCTACTCGCTACTCGCTACTCACAACTGGAGACTTTCCTATGCCGGGACCGCTGTCGGGCGTTCGCGTCCTCGATTTCACCCTTGCTCTGGCCGGGCCGTTCTGCGGCATGCTCCTTGCGGACCTCGGCGCGGACGTCATCAAGATCGAGAGCCCCGATCTGGAGATCAGAACCGCTGGTGGCGTCGCCGCCCTCAAGGGCGAGAACAGCCACTTCCTCGTCGTCAACCGCAACAAGCGCGGCGTCTCACTGGACCTGAAGGACGAGCGCGGCCGAGAGGCGTTCTACCGCCTCGTCAAGACCGCCGACGTGCTGGTCCAGAACTATCGGCCGGGCGTCATGAAGCGGCTCGGCGCGGACTATGAGACCCTGAAGGCGCTTAACCCCCGCCTGATCTACTGCTCGATCTCCGGGTTTGGGGAGGGCAGCCCGTACGCCGATCTCGCCGGCATGGACCTGATCGCCCAGGGCATGAGCGGCCTGATGAGCGTGACCGGTAACTACGACAGTGACGAGCCGGTCAAGGCCGGGACGCCGGTCACGGACATGGGCTCTGGCATGTACGGCGTCATCGGGATCATCTCGGCGCTCTACCACCGCGAGAAGACCGGGCAGGGTCAGGCCGTCGAGGCGACCCTGCTGGACACCCCGATCTCCTGGCTGACCTGGCGCGCCGCCGAGTACTGGGCGAAGGGCGAGACGCCGGGACCGCAGGGCAGTGGACTGGGCGCCTACCGGGCGTTCAAGTGCAGCGACGGTCGCTGGGTGAACATTGCGCCGACGAACCGGCTCTGGCGGGGCGCTTGCGCCACCCTCGGGGCGCCCGAGCTGGCGGACGATCCGCGCTTCAAGACCCAGACCCTTCGCAACGAGCACCATCGCGAGCTGACGGCGGCGTTCCAGGAGCACTTCCTGAAGCACGACTCGGAGTACTGGATCGCGGCGTTCCGCGAGGCGAAGCTGCCGTGCGGCCCGATCAAGAGCGTGGCCGAGGTGCTGGACGACGACCCGCACGTCAAGGCCCGCGACATGGTGGTGGAGCTGGAGCACCCGGTCATCGGCACGACGAAGGCGCTGGGGGTGCCGGTCAAGCTCTCCGAGACGCCGGGCGCGGTGACGCGGCCGGCCCCGACGCTCGGGCAGCACTCGATCCAGGTGCTGGTGGAGCTGGGGTACTCGCTGGAAGAGATCGAGGAGCTGCGCGAGGCTGGTGTGATCTACGCCTCGGGCGACGAGCACGGCAACTACGCGGACACGCACGAGCACGCCGGGACGTCGATCGCGTCGTACTGACCGGGATTACCTCGCCCCCGGCCCCCTGACGCCAGACGCCGTAACCGTGTACCCCGACTTCTTCAGACTCCGAAGTAGGTCAGAACAGTGGCGAGCCGAACGTCGATCAGATACCGCAGCTCGCCAACACTGAATAGTCTCGCGTGGTACCGCGCCCCGACGCTGCGGCGCTTGAGATACTGGTACGCATCGAGAACGTTCGTTGGGACTCCCAGTGCTGGATCGTAGATGGCGTTTTCCCGATCCTGGTGACTTGATACGAAGATACTTCGAGCCACCAGATACGCCGAGACGGCATGCACAGCACTGTAGAAGGTGGCCGTTGCCGCCCATCGCATCGCGACGGGGTCGCCGGAGCGCTCCGAGATCAGCCACTCCGCGTGATCGCGGTTCGCGATGGCCTCCGCCCGGTGGATCGCCTCGCTAGCCACAACTCAACGTTCGATGATGGTTTCGTACGGCGGAATCGCATCCACCGGAATGGCACCCTCAGGGATGACATGGAGCATGAAGCCCTCGGTGCATACCTCGAGAGCGTAGGCACGCTCAGCGGCCGAAATCTGGTCTTCAACCTCTGGTCTGTCTTCCGACGTAAACACCCAGAGGTCGAAGCTGTGCGCGCCGAGAGTAGCACCGACCTTCTTGACGTGCGGGATTGCCCAGATAGTGCTGACTAGACGGACAAATGGGGACGTCTGCTCGCGGAACTGCTCCGGAGAAGGCCACAGATGATTGGGTGCCGCGTTCGGGTGGCGGAGCGGAGCAGTTGCCATGTCAGTCACTGTCCTTCTCAGAGGGGAAGGAGAAATCCGGGGCAGGACGCGACTTCATCATAGATGATCGGCAGGAATCAGACCATCTAACCACGAGATGGTCGGGCGGGCAGCGGGTGAGCGACAGTCGTCGAGAGTGTACGCCCGTCGGTTCCCGAGGGCGCGTGGGCGGTAATGAAGCAGCTCTAGAACAGCGGGATGCCGGACGGCAGGCCCATCCTGATTCGGCCGGCGTCCTCCTGGAATTTCGGTCCCAGGATGCTGTGCTGCCCGATGGCGAAGACGTCACGGTGGGCGCGCTCCAGCGGGTTGTCCACGTAGAGCGCAGAGGTGCCAGCCACCTCGAACATGGTCGTCACCACCCGCTTCGCCGTCTGGATCGCGTGGGCCGCCCCGCCGATGGCCCGCCCGTGCAGAGCGTCCGGGCGCGGCTCGTTCGCCACGCAGGCCGCCCACAGGTCGCCGACCGCCGCGTGAAGCAGCAGCCGGGCGGCGTCCAGCTCGGCTGCTGCCCCCGCTACGACGATGTGGATCTCGGGCCGGTCGCGCAGGCGGGGGACGGCGTTGACCGGCAGCTTCTCGTGGGCCAGCTCCACGAAGGCGTCCACGGCGGCTCTCGCTACGCCGAGCGAGATCGAAGCCATGTTCGCCGCCATCGTGGCGCGGAACGGCATGCGCAAGATCGGGACGTCGGCCTGGATCGGGTCCATGAAGCCACAGGTTCGCTCGTCCGGCACGAAAATGCCGTCCGCGACCACGTCGTGGCTGCCGGTGCCGCGCAGGCCGCCGGTGGTCCAGGTGTCCACGATCTCGAACGAGCCCTTTGGCACGAACCCCATCCGCGAAGCCGGCACGCTAGGACGGGCGTAGCGCGGCTCGTCGCCGTCCATCAGCTGGCCGATCAGCAGCAGCCAGTCGGCCAGCTCGCAGCCGGAGACGAGCGTCCAGCGCCCGACGAGCCTGATGCCGCCCTCCACCACGTACGCCTTCGCCGAGGGACGGGTGGAGTTGGCGAACAGGGCGCGCGAGTTGCCGAACAGCTCCCGACGCGGCTCGTCGGCCAGGTGGCGGCCGGCGATGCAGCCGAGCTGGTTGTTCCAGACGATCCAGGCTGCTGACGCCTCGATGGCCCCCAGCTCCTCGTACACCTGGAGGATGGAGAGGGCGTCAGCCTCGAAGCCGCCGAGCGCCGCCTCGACGGCCAGCCGGTTCAGGCCGGCCCCGCGCAGCGCCTCGACCACCGCGGGCGGCAGCCGTCGGAGCGCATCCGTCTCCTGACGAGCCGCCCAGATCGTGTCCCGAAGCCCGCGAGCCACGGCCGGCAGGTCGCGGCCAGCCACACCGCCAGATTGCCCAGGCATCTCTGCTCCCAACGTCGCGTCACAGTGATTGTGGCCCGAGACGTTGTGAATCGGTCACTCCTATCTGCCGCGAGGTGCACGTACACATCATCTGCACCGCGAGGTGCACGTACACATCATCTGCACCGCGAGCGTCAGCGAGCCGGACCCTCGTACATCTGTGATCTCCCGGCCGGTGACTGAAGCCGGAGGTCCGGCTCGCTGACGCTCGCGGTGCAGACACGAGGATGCCCCGCGTGCCCGGCGAAGGTGCCTCAGCGGTCAGGCTAGTCCAGGATCACGGTCCCCGTGGCGATGCCGCAGAGCGCCCCTTCCTGGTTGGTGACCTTGATCTCCACGTCCTGGGCGTCCGCGCGGTGAGCGGTCACCCGGCCGGTCAGCGTGATCTCGTAGCCGGCCCGGATCGGGCGGATGCCCTTGTACTCAACCGTCGCGCCCGGACGGAAGACCACGGCCGGCCCGTACGCCCGCTCCAGCACCTCGGAGCAGTAGGCCAGCGTCGCCACGCCCATGTTGGCCGTCCCGCCGAAGATCGTGCGCTTCGCGAACTCCTCGTCGGTGTGGAGGTTGGCGCCGACGCGCGGGCGGACCCGGGTCAGCTCGCCGTAAGCGTCGATCGCCTCCTGGGACTCCAGCTTGACGATCGAGGGCAGGGCGTCTTCGGGGGCAACGGCCGGGACTGGCTCGTCGCTGGCCGGGCGCGGCGTCCGTGCGGCGTTCGGATCGCGCGGACCCTGCCGCCAGATGATCGTGTAGGTGTACTCGTGGACCGGCTCGCCGGCGGCGTCCTGGGCGCGGACCCGCCAGGTGATGAAGGTGTTGCCGCGCCGCTCGTACTTCTCTTCGAGGGTGACCGTCGAGGTAATCACGTCGCCGGGGCGGATCGGCCGGCGTGGCAGCAGCTCGGCCTTGGCGTACGGAGTCTGGTACTCGGACTTCTCCTCCGGCGAGGCGTAGCCCCGCGCGTGCATCACCTCGTTGCGGCGCAGCGGCGAGCACTTGAACGCGTAACCCGGCGGCGCGACGATCCCGCCGAACGGCCCTTTCTTCGCCGCCTCGGCGTCCAGGTAGAGCGGGTTGTCGTTGCGGATCGCCCGACAGTAGTCGGCGATGCTCTCCGCGGTCACCGTGTAGGTGAACGGCGGCGCGGTGTCGCCGACCTGCGCGATGTCCCAGTCGTACGTTGGCAGCGCGCGAATCTGCTCTGCCGAAAGCGTCTCACCCACGGTGCCCGCACCAGTGCTGCTCACGATTACACCTCGCGTCCAGGCCGATCCGGTACACGGCTCGTCGTGTGCTACTCGTCGTGTACTGAAGGATCGCGTCATCTGGCCGGGCGCGGCCTGGGAGAAGCGGGCCAGGCTCCGGGCGGGAGCTGGCGGGCGACCGCGGGCGCTCCGACCGCCCCTGACGATAGCAGATCGGCCAGGCAAGCAGGCCCGGACCGTAGGGGTACGGTCCGGGCCTGCTTCGCGCCGTGGGCGAGCGCTCGGATGCCCGATGCGCCCCTGGGTGTTCGACGGCTACCGGGCGGCGGCCATCAACTGCTCCTTGCGCGCCTGCATCTGGTCGCCGAGCATCTCGATGTCCTTCCCGAGCGTCTTCTTCGCGTCGGGCAGCATCTCCTTCTCTTCCTCTTCGATGTGGTGCTCGACGTTCTCGATCAGGACGGTGAACTTCGCTTCGAACTGCTCGTTCACCTCGGGTATCGCCTTCAGCTCGCCGATCAGCACCTTGACGACGTGGTGCTCCTCGACGGCCTCCGCGACCAGCTCCTTGCCCTCTTTGTCCGCTTTCGCCTTGGCGGTCGGGTAGAAGATCTCCTCTTCGATCTCGGCGTGCACCTCCAGCTCGTGCATCACCTCCTCGGCAATCGCCTTCTTGCGGTCGGCGGAGCGGGCCTTCTCGAACTGGCGGAACAGGTCCTTGACCTTCTTGTGGTCGTCCTTCAGCAGCTTGACGGCGTCCATGCAGCCTCCCCTTCATGGTGAGTCGATCGGCTTCCGCGCCTCTGCTGAGGCTTGCGGCGCCATCGCTCAAGCACCCCGTGTGCCAGCAGCAGTGGCCGCACGACAGAAGCGCATCACAGCGCCTCGGGGCCACCATCCCCGATCTCCGTCGTCCGCGGACGAGGCGGTACACTCTTTGGAGTGCGAACAGCCCGCCACCTGGAGGCGACATGGCAGTCAGAGGAGACGATCTCCCAGCCAGCGTCGTGGGCCAGCGCATGACGCTCGATGCGTTCCTGGCGCTCCCCGAGGTCAAACCGGCGCTCGAATACGTGGATGGGGTGGTCACGCAAAAGGTGTCACCGCAAGGAAGGCATGTCCTGCTTCAGCTACGGTTCGCCAACCGGATCAACACGTTCGCCGAGCCAGGACAGCTGGCACTTGCACTCCCGGAGCTTCGCACGACGTACTCCGGATTGTCGCGAGTCCCCGACATCGCGGTCTATCTCTGGCATCGCATTCCGCTCCGGGAAGACGGGCAGATCGGAGATCGCTTCGTCGAGCCGCCGGACATCGCCATCGAAATCGTATCCCCCGATCAGCGTCTGGCTGCCCTCATGACCAAGTGTGTCTGGTTCGTCAAGAACGGTGTGCGAATCGCGCTGATCGCGGACCCGGACGAGGAGGTCGTCTACCGATTCCGCCCCGACGCTCTGCCGGATGTCCTGCGCGACGACGATCGAATCGACCTCGACGCGGTGCTACCGGGCTTCGAGATCACCGTCAACCAGCTGTTTGCGCTCCTGATCCTCAACGCCTGATCTCCGACGCCGTCTCTTGCCGAGGAGCCGACCGCTTATGCCGTCCGCCGTCGAGACGTACGCCGCCCGCGTCGATGCCGTCCTCACTCAGCGCACCAGGCTGCGCGGCCCGGCCCCGCCCGGCGACCTGTTCGACGGTCTGCCGCCGGGGCATCCGCTGCTCAATGCCGACCCGCTCCGGCCGCTGGAGCCGAGCCTGGAGATCATCGCCTCGTACGTCCAGCCGGACGACCTGATCGTGGACGTCGGCGGCGGGGCTGGTAGATACGGGCTGCCGCTCGGGCTGCGCTGTCGCGGCGTCGTCGACGTCGATCCGTCCGCCGGGATGCTGCGCGCCTTCGAGAGCCACGCGCAGACGACGGGCATCGCCTTCGCGCAGACCGTCCACGGCGACTGGCTCACCGTCGAGCCGCCCCGGGGCACGCTTGCCCTGGTCAACCACGTCACCTATCTGACCCGAGACATCGTGACGTTCGTCAGGAAACTGGAAGCTGCCGCCTCACGGCGCGTGCTGATGACGGTGGGCAGCCCGCCGCCGCCGTCCAGGAACCGGGCGGTCTTCCAGGTCTGCTACGGCGAGCCGTCCGAGCCGGTGCCCGGCCACGTCGAGCTGGTCAACGTGCTCTGGGAGCTGGGCATCGAGCCGGACGTCCAGATGCTGCCGGTCCTGCCGGCTACGCGGGACACGATCTCCGAGCGCGACCAGGCCATCCAGACGGCGCTGGCCCAGCTCAGGGGCCACCAGTGGGCGTTCTGGCCGCTCACACCGGCCCTGGAGGCCGAGGCGCGGACCCGCATCGAGGCCCACTTCCCAGAGCTGTTCGACGAGACGCCGGCCGGGTACGTCCCGCGCTGGACCGTCCCCGGCCGTGAGGTGCTGATCACCTGGGCCAGGAGTCAGGAGTCAGGAGCCAGGAGTCAGGAGGAGCCGGGCAGGGATATTGACGGTGGCCGCGCACATCGATCGGTGTGTCACCCCTCCTGACTCCTGACTCCTGGCTCCTGACTCCTGGCTCCTCGTTACTGGCCCAGATCTTTCAGGACGCCGCGCACGTAGTCCGCGCTACGCTTGTCGTGGAACAGCTGGTCGCCCAGGTTCGAGCCTTCGACGGCCAGGTACCCCTTGTAGCCGGCGTCCACCATCGCCGAGATCGCGAAGCGGTAGTCGATGTCGCCGTCGTCGAGGGGCACGCGAATGAACCAGGACTTGTTCAGCTCCGGGATGTGGAGCCGGCGCAGGTTCTTGCAGTGCCAGTACGTCGAGCGCGGGGCCAGCGCCACGATGCACTGCTCGGATGTCTCCTCCGGGTGCTCGTAGTGCCAGTAGACGTTGCCGAGGTCGGGGTTGGCGCCGACGTTGTCCAGGCCGACCATGTCCAGCAGGTGGAGGGTGGACTTCGAGTTGTCGGCGATCGATCCCTGGTGCACCTCGATGGAGATGTCCAGGCCGTGGTCGGCGGCCATCTTGCCAAAATGGGCCAGGTGCTTCGCGGTCGCCTCGAAGTCGGCCTCGCTCGCCATGCGGCTGCCGCCCTGCGAGATCACCTCGCCGCGCCGGTCGGAGCCGAGGCCGCCCGGGTTGGTGGCCGGCGTCACGAACGTGGTGTTGATGACTGTCGCGCCGAGGGCAGAGGCCACCTTGATCGAGCGCTCTAGTCGCGCCCGGGCCTCCGCGCCGGCCGAGTGGTGGGCGATTGGGCCGCCGGCGCGGACGCAGAGGGCCGGCAGACCGGCGTCCTTCAGCTCCTGGCCGAAATCTTTGGTCTGGCCGGCGTCCATCTCGGACTGGCTGCCGGCCGGGATCTCGACGCCGTCGAACCCGTACGACTTCACCAGCTTCAGGTAGCTCGGCCGGTGCTCCTTCGGCGGCATCGTCCCGAACAGGTCTTGCTGGCTGGGGTAGAACACGCCGCGCCGAAGCGCGTAGCACAGCTTCATCGGTCTTCTCCCACGGTGCGTCGGGCGCCGAGATGCGCCCGGTCTCGATGAGAGTACGGTACCCGAATCGCGGGGCGCAGCACGACCAGTCGGGGTTCGTGTACCAGCCGTGCGTCAGGCGATGGCCGGGGCGACTGGCTCGGCGACGGCCTCGTGGCGCGGGGGCACGCTCGGGCGGAGCAGCCCGAACGCGCCGTACCCCATCAGCAGCAGGCTCGCGACCAGGGTCGTCAACGTCAGGGCCGGGTACTCCAGCAGCCAGGGCGCCGTCGTAAGATACGCCCGCCCGTCGCTCATCATCCCGCCGAGCGACGGCGTCGGCGGCAAGGTGCCCACGCCGAGGAAGTCGAGCGTTGCGACGAGCACCAGCGCCGTGCTCATGCCGACCAGCAGCGCCAGCGCCACCGCGCCCAGCGCCGGGCGCAACTGTCGCCGACCACCGGCCCAGGCCGCGCCGGCGGCGTCTCGGGTCAGCCGCGTGAGCGCAAACGTCATCACGACCGACACCACCACTCCGAGCGTGACCACCCCAGGCCCAAGGATGCTGGCCGCGACCAGGCCGAACGCGATGGCTGGCACCACCTGGGCGCTGTCCACCAGCAGCGACACCAGCACATCGCCGATCCGAAACGCCGCCCCGATCGCTCCGAGCGTTACGCCGACGAACGCCGCCGCGAACGTGGCTCCGGCGACCAGCCACAGCGGCGTCAGCAGGCTGTGCGCGATGCGGGCCGCCACGTCCCGCCCGATCGGGTCGGTGCCGAGCAGGTGGCCGTTGACGCCCGGCCCGGCCAGCCTGTCCGCGATGTTCTGCCGCATCGGATCGGCGCCGGCGCCGGCCGTCAGGGCGAGCAGTCCCGCCAGGAGCGCCGCGCCAAGCACCAGCACGCTCACGGCGGGCCAGCGCCTCTCGACAGACCAGTGGGTGACAGACTCCACGGTGTCGGCAGCAGTCGGCTGAGACCGCGCGTCCTTGCGTTGTGTGAGATCGAGGCGCCAGCTGGTGATCGCTGCTCCGACGCCGAACAGTGCCGTGACGACCGTCGAGATCGTGACGAGCCGGACGAGCGCCGCCGCCATCACCGGCTGGTCGCGCGTGAAGACGGCTTCGACCAGGAGCCGGCCCACACCCGGCTGCCCAAAGACCAGCTCGACGACGATGGCCGCCCCGACCAGCGTGCCAGCGTACCGGCTGATCGTGTCCAGCCAGCTGTCGGCGACGTCGAGCGGCCAGGGCGCGTCTCCCGCGGCCTGGCCGGCGGCCTCGGCGGTGTCTCGTCGGACCGTGCGTAAGTAGGTGGCGTGGCAAAGCAGCCCGCCCAGCACACCGGCCAGCGCGAGCGACGGCAGCACGAGATGGGCCAGCGTGCCACTGCCCGACAGTGGGAAGAGCCGTGTGCGTACGCCGAGCCCGAGCAGCAGCGCCAGCCCGGTGACGAATGGCGCCAGTGCCTGCGCCACCACCGCGCCCGGCACCGAGACCAGGCGTGCCATGCGCCGTTCGAGAGTGGCGATGACGGCGATCGGCAGCCACAACACCGTGCCGGCGACGATGCCCGCCAGGAGTAGCAGGACCGTCGAGCTGAGGCGGTCGCCGGCAAGGTGGAGCGGATCGGCATTGACGCGTGCGCTCGGCTGAGACAGGAGCGGCGCCAGAGCGACGCTGAGCACGACCAGCACGCCGACCGGCCCGACGACCCGGGAAAGCAGCCGCGACATCAGGCCCATCCGTCCCCGCCTTCTTGCGCGCTCCTCTGCGTGCCCCAGCGTCGCACGTTTCAAGTGTACGCGGCGTCATCACCCCTGAGCATGTCTGGTTGCCGACAGGATGCCTGTTTGGCTGCGAACAGCCGTGGCTACCGCCTGACGACCGTGCCGCCCTTCACCACCACCTTGGGGACCAGCCGCTGCCGCGCCGTCCGGACCACGTCCGCCGCGTCGTAGAAGGCGAACTGCCCTTCCTCCAACGCGAACGCCGCCACGTCGCCGGCCCCCCCGACCGTGAGCCCGCCGACCTCGTCCGCGACGCCCATCGCGCGGGCCGGGTGGAGAGTGGCACGGGCGATGGCGTCATCCAGCGAGAGCCCCAGGTGCACGAACTTCATCACCGTCGTCGCCAGGTCGAAGACCGGGCCGTGCAGGTTGTAGACGTGCAGATCTGAGCTGATCGTGTTCGCCACGAACCCCTGGCCCAGCGCCCGCTCCGCCACGTCCCAGGAGAAGCTGCCGCGCCCGTGGCCCACGTCGAACAGGACGCCCCGGTCGGCGGCGGCGCGGACCTCCGCCCGGATCTTGCCGTTCTCGTCCAGGCTGCCCTCGGAGTTGCCGTGGTAGGCGTGGGTCAGCACGTCGCCGGCCACCATGTGCTCCAGGATCTGGCCGATCGAGACCTCCGAGTTGCCGGGGTGGATCACCAGCGGCACGCTCAGGTCGTCGCAGAGCTCGCGGGCGAGCCGCAGTGCCTCGGCGCCGTTGTTGCCGACCAGCGGCGTGCTCATCCGAAGCTTGATGCCGAGCACCACGTCGCGGTTCGCGCGCAGCACCTTCGAGGTCAGGGCGTTGTCGACGTTGCGGATGTCCTCCAGCTCTCCGACGACGGGCGAGACCATCCCCGTCGTGGACAGGTTCAGCAGCGCGTAGACCCGGGCCTGGGCCACGTCGATGACGGACCGTCTGAACCCGGAGAACGTCCACGCTCCCGCCGACCCGAGGTCGAGCACGGTGGTGGCGCCGGTCTGGAGGCAGGTCGCGTCCACGTCGATGCCGTAGTGGGAGGCGCCCTCGTAGACGTGGACGTGCAGGTCCACCAGCCCCGGCGTGACGATCAGGCCCGTGCAGTCCACCACCTCGCGGGCACGCGCTCGGGGGATCGCGTCTTCCACCAGCACGATCCGCCCCTGGGCGATGCCGATCTCCTTCGGCGCGTGCAGCCCCTGGCTCGGATCGACGACGGTGCCGCCTACCAGCAGCAGGTCGAGGGGCGGGGTCGTGGCCTCGGTCAGCATCGGCACCATCGCGGCGACATCCTCGGCGGCGGCCCCCTCGGGACGAGCGCGCTCGGGAGAGCACGGCCCGGGCGAGGACGCGAGATGCGCCGGCCGCTCACCGTCGTCCGGCGCTCGCCTGAGGATAGCCGGATCGGCGCCCCACGCGGTTGCCTAGCACGGATCGTCTTCCCAGAGTGCAGCGCCGCAATGCCCGTAGTTTGCGCTCGCGATGGTAGATTGGTACTATTCTGAAGTCATAATGACGTCATCATGATGAGCTGGTGGGACGATGCGAGCGACGACGATCCGGTTCTCCGATCCGATCTACCAGCGGCTCGAACAGGCCAGCCGCTACTCCGGCCTGCCGATCAACGCCATCGTGACGGCCGCCTGCATGGAGTGGCTGCGGCAGCAGTTCCCGATGCCGTCCGGTGGGAGCCTGTCGGCCGGCCCGGCGGCTGACGCTGCCGAGTCGGACGCTATCTCGAGCGTGCTGGGGGAGCGGCTGCGCCCGGTCGTGCCGATACTGTCGGCAGACGTGCGAGCGGCCATCGTGCAGGCCAGGGACGAAGCGCGTGCACTCAACCACACGTACCTGGGCACCGAGCACCTGCTGCTCGGCGTCGCCACACAGGTCGCCGGCCCTGGTGCTCAGGTGTTGCAGCAGCATGGGATCACTGCGGAACGTGTGCGGGAGGCGATCCTGTTCATCGTCGGTCGTGGCATGTCTCCGACGCGGAGCAATCCCGGCCTCACCCCGCGCGGCATCCAGGCGATCGAGCTGACCGAGCAACTGGCCCGCGCCCGCGACGATGCCGAGATCCACACCGGACACTTGCTGCTCGGGGCTCTCGGCGTCCCGGGGGGGCTGGCGGCCGGCGTCGTCGAGAGCCTGGGGAGTAGCGAGGAGGAGATCAGGGCAGCTGTCGAGGCGCTGATGAGTTGACTCGCATCAACAGCTCGGTTGTGGCCATGCCACAAAGGCGGTCCGCGAACGCTTCCGGTGGCTGGCGTCTTCGAGATGGCGTGGCGTCTCGCCTTCTCGTAGCCACGTCGGCTGGACAGACAGCAAAAGGCCCGGAAAGCTTTCGCCTCCCGGGCCTCTCGGCCAGTCGTCGAACGGAGCGCCGGCCGTCACTCCTCCATCGCGACATCGGCGGCATCTCGCTTGCGCGTCGGCCTGCCACCGCGTCCGACTGTCTCTCGCGAGCCAGTCACATCTGACAGACGGGATCATACGCGGGCTCAGCGGCCGGTGGAAGTACCCGGGTATCACAGGCCCATCACAGGCGTCTGAAGCCGATAATAGACGCGTTGGCAGACCGGCCGTGGGTGATGACGCCCTTGGCATGATGGTGGCTTGCCTCCCGATGCACGACCCCAGGTTCGGAGGAATCAGGTGCACCCGTTCACGACGACTGACGAGGCGTGGGCCGCCCTGGTCGAGCAGCAGGGCATGAGCGACGGCGAGGCCGTCGATCTCTGGGAG
>JAXLXF010000058.1:0-37014 GCA_046328125.1 Chloroflexota bacterium | reverse complement strand
TCGCGCTGGAAGACCAGTTCGTCCTCTACTTCAACGAGGCTCCCCAGCCCGGCCTGCTACCCAGGTCGGACGCCGTTCGCTGGCGGGTGATGCCCAGCCCGCGCTTCTGGACCGTCGGGCGCCTCTCGGTGGAGATGGCGATCCGCCCGCCGGACGTGCTGTTCGTGCCGTCCCACACCCTGCCTCCGGTCCTGCCGGCCGCGAGCGTCGCCACCGTCCACGATCTCGGCTACGTCCACTTCCCGGACGAGCATCCGTCGAGCAATCGCTGGCTGCGGAAGTCCTCGAACCGGACCAGCGCGAACCGCGCCACGCGGGTGATCGCGATCTCCAGCACCACCCGCGACGACCTGATGCAGTATGAGGACGTCAGCGCCAACCGGATCACAGTGGTGCACCACGGCTGCGGCGATGAGTTCAAACCGGTCCGCGACCTTGCCCAGATCGTGGAGACGACCTCCCACCACGGCCTGGAAGCGCCGTATCTGATCTTCATCGGCACGCTTCAGCCGCGCAAGAACCTCGAACGGCTGCTCCAGGCGTTCGACCAGGTGGCGGCGGTGCGGCCCCACGTGCTCCTGGCGCTGGTCGGCGCCGAGGGCTGGCAGCAGGATCGGCTCGCCCGCGCCCTGGCGAACGTTCGCGCCCGAGACCGCGTCCGCTTGCTCGGCTACGTGGACGACGCCGACCTGCCGGTCCTGCTCTCGGGGTCGCTCGGGCTGGCGTTCCCCTCCCTGTACGAGGGGTTCGGGCTGCCGGCCCTGGAGGCGATGGCCTGCGGGACGCCGGTCCTCGCCTCCAACACGTCGTCGTTCCCGGAGGTGGTCGGCGACGCCGGCATCCTGGTGGACCCGACCGACGTGCGCGCCATCGCGCGGGCGTTGCGGCGTCTGGTGGACAACGCCGAGGTGCGCCGGGAGCTGAGCGCCAAGGGGCTGGCCCGGGCGGCCAACTTCACCTGGAAGAAGGCCGCCACCGAGACGCTGGCGGTGCTGCGCTCGGCCTACTTCGCCAGCCGCCGCTAGTGTTGTCCCGTCACAACGGCGTTGGGAATTGGCCAGCGCATGGCGCTAGAGGGCCGCGCCGCCGTCCACGGTCACCATCGAGCCGGTGATCATCGCGGCGTCGTCTGACACCATGAACAGCACCGCCTTGGCGATGTCATCTGGCACCTGGAGCCGCCCGAGCGGCGTCGCCCGCAGCCGGCGCTCGTAGTTCTCCGGGTTCTCGATGCTGGTCGAGGCGTCGTTCGGGCTGTGCGGGTTGTTGCCGCGAATGAACGGCGTGTCCACGTGGCCCGGCGAGACGATCACGCAGCGAATGTTGTCCTTCGCGTACGAGAGCGCCGCCGACTTGGTCAGACCGACGAGGCCGGTCTTGCCGACCGCGTAGCCCGGGCTGTTGCCGCCGGGGTTGATCGAGGCCAGCGAGCCCATGTTCACGATGACGCCGCCGCCGGCCTTGCGCATCGAGGGCACGCACGCCTTGATCCCCAGGAACGAGCCGAGCAGCATCGAGTTGATGATGGTCAGGTACTGCTCCTCGGTCTGCTGGTCGAAGCCGACCCGGAAGTTGGCCCCGGCTACGTTCGAGAGGATCGAGATCGGCCCCAGCTCGCGCTCGGTGGCAGCGACGGCCTCCGCCCACTCGGCGGACTTGACCACGTCCAGCTTGACCGCGATCGCCTTGCCGCCGGCCGCCTTGATCTCGTCCACGACCTGCTGGGCCTTGTCCACCACGAAATCCGCGACGGCGACAGTGGCGCCTTCGGCCGCGAACAGCCGACACTGCGCGCCGCCCATCCCGCCGCCGCCGCCGGTGACCAGCGCGACTTTGCCTTCCAGCTTCATCAGTTCGTCCCTCCCAGTTGCGAGTTGTGAGTAGCGAGTAGCGAGTAGCGACGAAACCCACTCGCTACTCACTACTCTCGGTCTTGACACGAGTCCGACACCCGCGTATCGTACGCCATGCGCACGCCATGTGCGGCATTCGCCCGCCGGTCGGCGCCAGCGGAGCCGACCGCCCGAGCCTGACCAGTTTGAGGAGGCACCGTCCGGACCGTGCCAGACCAGAACGGCGTCGGACACCCCTCCGACGACGCCCAGCCGATGCTCAGCACGCTCGACAAGGGGCTGCGCGTGCTCGAAGCGCTCTCCCGCAGCCGCACCGGCAGCGAGAGCCTGACCACGCTCAGCCGCGCCGTCGGTCTCCACCGCACCACGGTGTTCCGAATCCTCGGGACGCTGCGCGCGCGCGGCTACGTGTCCCGCGAGCGTGACTCCGACCGGTACCGGCTCGGGACGCGCGTCCTGACGCTGGCCGGGGCGGTCCTGGAAGACCTCGACGTGCGACAGGTGGCCCGGCCGCCGTTGGAAGCGCTCCGGCGCGAGGCCCGCGAGCTGGTCTTCCTCAGCGTGATGGATCGCGGCGAGGTGGTGACCGTCGAGCGGCTGGAGAGCGACCAGCCGCTGACGCTCAGGCACCAGATCGGCGCGCGCCGACCGGCCCACTGCACGGCGGCCGGGAAGGCGTTCCTGGCGGTCCTGCCCGAGGCCGAGCGCGAAGCGATCCTGGCGAAGCCGCTCGCGACGTTCACGCCTCGGACCGTCACCCAGCCTGAGCTGATCCGCCAGCAGCTGGCCGAGGTCCGTCGCCGCGGCTTCGCCTGGGATGACGAAGAGTTCCTGGACGGCGTGCGCTGCGTCGCCTCGCCAGTATTTGGCATCGAGCGGCGCGTGGTGGGCGTGGTCAGCCTGGCCGCGCCGACCATGCGCACACCGTGGGAGCGTTTGTGGCGGCTCGGGGCAGACGTCACGGCGACCGCCCGCGTCATCTCTGAGGGGCTCGGCGCTCCCGCCGACTGCCCCGAAGCGCGCGCGATTCAGGAAGCCTCGTAACGCGATTCGTGAACGGCCGCGCGACGCCCGCGCGTGATGGTTTCGCTGGTGTGCGCGACCGTGCGCACACGCTCGAAGGGGAGGCCTGGCATGGTCGATCGAATCTCTCGGCGTTTCTCGCGACGCGCGATGCTGCGGGGCTCCGGCCTCGCGCTGGCGGGGTTAGCCGGCGCCTCGCTGCTGGCGGCCTGCACGCCGCCCAGCCAGATGGAGTCCAAGCCGGCCGCGACCACCGCGCCGGCCAAGCCGGCTGAGGCGGCCAAGCCAGCAGAGGCCGCCAAGCCCGCCACCGAGACGAAGCCGGCCGCGCCGGCCGCCGCTCCCGCCGCCACCACCGCGCCGCCGGCCGCCACGAGCGCTCCTGCCGCCGCCGCGCCGGCCAAGCCGGCCGCCGCCGCCGCGATCACCCTCAAGGCGATGTACTGGTCGGCCGGGCCGGAAGATCACGCCATCCATCAGAACGTGATGGACAAGTTCACCCAGTTGAACCCGACCATCAAAATGGACTTCGACGACGTCCCGAGCGCCGAGTTCCCGGAGACGCTGCTGACCCGTATCGTCGGTGGGCAGCCGCCGGACGTGGTCAAGCTGCACGCCGCCTGGGTGCTCAACTTCATCCTGGCAAAGCAGCTGAACGACCTCACCGACATGTTCAAGAACGACAAATCGGTGTTCATCCCGGCGCAGGTGGCCTTCTGGACGGAGAAGGAGCGCAACTACGGCGTCCCGTACTACAGCGGCTCCTCGGTCGTGTTCTTCAACAAGACGATGTTCAAGAAGGCGAACCTCAAGACGCCGGACGAGCATCTGAAGGCCGGCACCTGGACCTGGGACACGCTGCGTGAGAGCGCCAAGGCGATGAGCGGCGGCTCGGGAGCCGACCGGACGTTCGGGTTCGACGGGGCGCAGGCGCCGGTCAACCTCCAGTTCTTCACCTGCGTGCCGATCTGGTCCAACAAAGGCGAGCTGACCAACGCCGACGAGACTGAGTGGCTGCTGACCTCGCCTGAAGTCGTGGAAGCGATCCAGTTCCTGGCCGACATGGCGCTCAAGGACAAGAGCATCCCGCTGGCGAGCGATCTCCAGGGCTCGACGTACCTGTTCAAGACCGGCAAGGTCGGCATGTCCTGGACCGGGCGGTTCCGCTCCAACGAGCTGACCAACGTGCCGTTCGAGGTCGGGATGGTCGGCGCGCCGAAGGGGAAGGTCGGCCCGATCAACCGCGACGGCCCGAACGCGACCGGCCTGCCGACCGGGACCAAGAACCTGGACGCGGCGTACAAGTTCGCGATGCACTTCGGCGGGCCGACGGCGGCGCCGGAGTACCTGGCGACCGGCGCGACGAACCCGGTCCGAACCGACCTGTGGGACTCGGACCTCTATAAGAAGTCGATCAAGCCGTTCGAGAGCCTCGAAGTGCTCCAGGAGTCGGCGAAGACGGTGCGGGCCTGGCGCGTCCCCGGCAAGGGCGCCGAGGCCGGCCGCGTGATCACCGCCGAGTGGGAGAAGGTGATGGTCGGCCAGCAGGACGTCCCGACGGCGATGAAGAACGCCAAAGCCGCGATGGACCCGCTGCTCAAGGTCCGCTAAGGGGGCCGCGGATGGCAACCTCGGTAGGGGCGGCGGGCGCGCTGGCACGCCCGCGCCGGCGCCTGCTCAGCCAGCAGGCCGTGGAAGGGTACGTCTGTATCCTTCCGTGGCTCGTCGGCTACCTCTGCTTCGTGGCCGGCCCGATGATCGCGGCGCTGCTGATCTCGTTCACGGACTGGTCGCTGCTGGCGCCGCCGGAATGGGTCGGCTTCGACAACTACGTGCGCCTGTTCAAAGACCCGATGTTCTACGTCACGCTCCAGAACACGGCGTTCATCAGCTTCCTCTCGGTGCCGCTTCAGCTGGTGCTGGCACTGCTCATCGCGATGGCGCTGAACGAGAAGCTGGCCGGCCTTGCGATCTACCGCACCATCTTCTACCTGCCGTCCCAGATGCCGATCGTGGCGAGCGCCCTGCTCTGGCTCTGGGTGTTCAACCCGGACTTCGGGCTGGCGAACGCGCTGCTCAACATGGCCGGTTTCGCCGGGCTCGGTTGGCTGTTCGACCCGGCCCTCTCCAAGCCGTCGATCGTGCTGATCACCCTCTGGGGCGGCATCGGGACGCCGCTGATCATCTTCCTGGCCGGCTTGCAGAGCGTCCCGGACACCCTCTACGAGGCATCCTCCATCGACGGGGCGGGGCCGTTCGCGCGGTTCCGCAACATCACCCTGCCGATGCTCAGCCCGATCATCTTCTTCAACCTGATCATCGGGATCATCGCCTCGTTCCAGGCGTACTTCACCCTGGTCTTCGTGACGACGGCCGGCGGCCCGGCCAACTCGACGATGATCCTGATCCTCTACATCTACTTCAAGGCGTTCCGCGACTTCGACATGAGCTACGCGACGGCGCTGGCCTGGGCCTTGTTCGTCATCGTGCTGGCGCTGACCGCCGTCAACTTCGCCCTGGCCCGCTGGTGGGTGCACTACGAGGGGGGTGACGCCTCATGAACGCGGTCGCCAGCCAGCAGGATCTCGCGGACGCGCGGGCTGCCGCCGGGGCGCGCATTCGCACGCGCAGCCGTCGCCCGACCTTCCACATCGTCTTGCACGCCATCCTGATCGCCCTCAGCGTGCTGTACGTCCTGCCATTTGCCTGGATGATCTCCACCAGCCTGAAGCCGGACGGGCAGGAGATCGCGATGCCGCCCCAGTGGATCCCGGACCCGGTCGTCTGGAGCAACTACGTCCGCTCGATGACGGCCTCGCCGATGCTCTGGTACCTCCGCAACACCCTGATCGTCTCGGTGACGTCCACCGTGTTCGGGGTGCTGACGGCGAGCCTGGCCGGCTTCGCGTTCGCGCGGCTCAAGTTCCCGGGCCGCAACGTCCTGTTCAGCCTCTGCCTGTCGACGCTGATGCTGCCGGGGATCGTGACGCTGATCCCGGAGTTCCTGCTGTTCAAGCAGATCAACTGGATCAACACGTTCCTGCCGCTGATCGTGCCGTGGAGCCTGGGCGGGCACGCGCTCGGGATCTTCCTGTTCCGCCAGTACGCCATGACGATCCCTGGCGACTTCGACGAGGCAGCTCGCGTAGACGGCGCGGGGGCGCTCCGCATCTGGTGGAGCATCATCGTGCCGCTGTCAGGCCCGGTCCTGGCGACGATGGCGATCCTGGCGTTCATCCATCACTGGAACGACTTCCTGCGCCCGCTGGTCTTCCTCCAGGACCGCGACCTGCGCACCCTGGCGATCGGGCTGCGCCTGTTCCGGGGCGAGTTCCTGGTGCAGTGGAACCTGCTGATGGCCGCCTCGACGCTGATGCTGCTGCCGATCCTGGCACTCTTCTTCGCGGCGCAGCGGTACTTCGTCCAGGGGATCGTGATGAGCGGGTTGAAAGGCTGAGATACTGGGTGCCGAGAAGCGGTATTGCCACGAAAAGATGGCGCACAGCGTCGGCACCCGGGTCCGTGGGTTGAAACCCACGTCTACAATCAGTCGTCGCTCTGCGACGAACGGACCAGCTCCGGCGTGGCGTAGCCACGCACCAATGGTAGACGTGGGTTTCAGTCCACGGACCCGGTCTCCCGTCTCCAGCCCAACGCCACTGGCGCCTACTGAGCCATCGCCGTTCGCCGCCCATGCGGTTGCCGCTGGCCGCGCAGCGCCTTGAGCCGTTCGCCCCTGGTGCCCTGTGAGCCGCCGGCCACCGGCAGCGGCTCGCGCGTGCGGTCCTGCGCGCGGTCATCTGAGCGGCGACGCCGCCAGCTCCACGGCTGCCAGTGGAAGACCCGCCCCGCCAGTTTCGAGAGGCTGTCGAAGTAGGTGTACGCCACCGGCACGTAGAGCAGGCTCAGGAACGTGCTCGTCGTCATGCCGCCGACCAGCACCGCCCCGAGCGGCGCTCGCCCGGACGAGCTGTCGCTGAGCTGGAGCGCGACCGGCAACATGCTGAAGATCAGCACCGCCGAGGTCATCAGGATCGGGCGAAGCCGCGACGGGCCAGCCTCCTCCAGCGCCGCGATACGATCCAACCCCTGCTGGCGGAGGTGGTTGGCGCGGTCCACCAGCAGAATCGCATTCTTCCCCACCAGCCCGAACAGCGCGATCAGGCCGATGAAGCTCGGGACGCTGAGCGTCTGCCCGAAGACCAGGCAGCCCAGGAACGCGCCCACCGAGGCCAACGGCAGCGCGGTCAGGATCAGGACCGGCTGCAGCCAGCTCTCGTAGAGGACCGTCAGCACGAGGTACATCAGCACGATCGAGGCGGCCAGTCCCAGGATCAGCGCCGTGAACGAGCTCTGCTGCTCCTCGCCAGTACCCGCCAGCTCCCAGCGCATGTCGGCCGGCAGCTTCAGCGCGTTCATCGCCTTCGACGCGTCTTCGGTCGCGGTCCCGAGCGGGACGCCTTGCGGCTCGGCGCCGAGGGTCGCGACCCGCTGACGGTCCACCCGGTTGATGGTGGTCGGCTTCTCCTGATGGTCGAGCGTAGCAACCTGCTGGAGCGTCAGCATCCAGTCGCCGCGCGCCACGATCGGCAGGGTGGCGAGGGCGCCCGGCTGGTTGCGGACGCTCGCCGGCAGGGTCACCCGAACGTCGCGCTCCTTGCCCGAGGGCTCAGCCCACTTGGCGACCGTCGCACCCTGATACGCCACCCTGACGGCCGTCCCGATCTGCTGGGCCGTCACGCCGAGGTCGCGCAGGCGAGCCTGGTCCGGACGAATCGTGACCTCGTCGGCAGAGGACAGGCTGTTGGTGACGTCCGCAAGGCTCGGGAGCTGGGACAGCGCGGTCTGGGCCGAGCCGGCCACCTGTGCCAGCTCGTCCAGGTTGTTGCCGAAGACCCGGATCTGGACCGGCTGGCTGCTGGGGCCGCTGCCGCTGTCGCGGCGGGCCTGCATCTCGGGCACGATCGTCTCGCCGCCCTCAATGGCCGCGCGGGCGATCTCCTGGCTGGTGCGGTGGCGGGCGCTCGGCTTGCCGACGTCGAGGGTGACCTGGATCTGGCGCGGGTTGCCGCTCGCCCCGATCTGGACGTACGCCGACTGGATCTCCGGGAAGCGCGCGTGGTCGAGCAGCAGCATCTCCCAGCGTCGGGCGGCCCGGTCGGTCGCTTCGAGCGCCGTCCCCGGCGGCAGCTCCCCAATGACGGTCGTCGTGTCCATGTCGCCCTCGGGCACGAACTCGGTGCCGAGGTGCGAGACGATCGACCCGTTCGAGCAGAAGACCAGGATCGCCGCGACGACGACGACCGGTCGATGCCGCAACGACCAGTGCAGCGCAGTCGTGTAGACCCGCTCCAGCCAGAGCAATGCCGGCTCGAAGATCCGCGCGAACCACCCGAGGATCGAGGGGCGAGGGGCGATGGGCGAGTGAGAGGACTCATCCTTCGCCCCTCGATCCTCACCCCTCGCCCCTGCCGCCCGAAGCCAGCGCGAGGCGATCAGCGGGGTCAGCGTGAAGCTGACCAGCAGCGAGGCGAGGGTCGCCGCCACCATCACGATGGCGAAGGCGCGCAGGAACGCCCCGGTGATCCCCGTGATGAATACGATCGGCCCCCAGACCGCCACGTCCACCAGGGTGATCGCGATGGCCGCCATGCCGATCTCGGAACGCCCCTCGACAGCAGCGGTCTTCGGCTCCTGGCCTCTTTCGAGGTGCGTGAAGATGTTCTCCAGCACCACGATGCTGTCGTCCACCAGCACGCCGATGGCGGTGGTCAGGCCGATCAAGGTCATGTTGTTGAGGGTCTGGCCGGACAGCTTCATCGCGATCAGCGCCACCAGCAGCGACGTCGGGATCGCCAGCATCACGATGATGGTGCTGCGCACGCTGTGCAGGAAGAAGAACAGCACCACGCCCGTGATCAGCGAGGCCAGGGTCAGCTCGGACTGGACGTCGCCGACCGTGTCGCGGACGAAGCGGCTCTGATCCACGACCGTCTCCAGGTGGAAGCCAGCCGGCAGGTCAGCGTCGATCTTCGAGACCTGGGGCAGGACGGCGTCGGCGGTCTGGGTGATATTCGCGTTCGACTGCTTGAAGACGAGCAGCCCGGCCGCCGCCTGTCCGTTGAGCCGTAGGATCGTGTCCGCTTCCTTGCCGCCCAGGAAGACGTTGGCGACGTTGCGCAGCTCAATAGTCTGGCCGCCAGGACCGGCGATCGGAATCGCCTGGAGCGCCGAGAGGTCCGGGCCGCGCGTGTCGATCCGCAACGACGTACTCTGGGTGTCGCCGCCACTGCCGGACTTCATCTGGCCGCCGGAGCTGGCGAGGTACTGGGTCTGGACGGCGTTCGTCACGTCCGAGATGGTCAGCCCGTAGGCGCGCAGCCGGTCTGGCTGAACCTCGACCTGGACTTCTGGCTCCCGGGCGCCGACCACCGTGACGCGACCGACGCCGTTGACCCCCTCCAGGCGCGGCCGGACGACGTCGTTGGCGACCTGATACAGGCGCACCGGGTCGGGCTCGCCGACGCTGGTGACGGCGAGGTTGACGATCGGCGTGTCGTTGAAGTCGAGCTTGGAGTAGCTCGGCTCCTCGACCTCGGAGGGCAGGTCGCGGCGAGCGCCGCTCACCTTCTGCTGGACGTCGGACGCGGCCACGTCCACGTCCACGCCCTCTTCGAACTCGATGATGATCTGCGACACGCTCACCTGCGAGGTGGACTGCATCGACTTGATGCCGCCGAGCGAGGAGATCGCGTCTTCGAGCGGGCGGGTGACCTGTTCTTCGACGGTCTGGGCGCTTGCGCCGGGGTATGACGCCGTGACGGTGACGTACGGCAGGTTCAGCTCCGGGTTGTTCTCCAACCCCAGGCTGAAGTAGCTCATGATGCCGAAGAGCGTCAGCGCGAGCGTGACGGTCAGCGCCACCACGGGCCGGTAGACCGCCATCCGCGTGAGCTTCATGATTCTGGTGTCCCTTCCCCAGCACAACGGCCCGGTCGACTCCAGTCGACCGGGCCGCCCCTTCGTCCTTGAATGTGGGCTGCTGCTTCTATCGGTCCTACGATACGACGCGGCAATGGCGTTCGCTGTTGCACTCGGAACAGGCGAACTGTGTGCTGCGACTCATCGTTCCACGGCTCCATATGCTCGCGCGCGCGGCCAGCAGACGAGGGCACTTCGGGCAGCACAATGCGTGCCTGATATGACATCAACGTCAAGACAACACCGTCGATCATCGGTTTCTTTCAGCATCCGGCCGACTGTTCCCGGCGGCACGATTCAGGTGTACGTCGGCCGACACAACGGCTCGTGAGCCGACGCTATCGGGCGAGTCGGCACCATCGACGACGCGTACAATTGAATCTGTCCAGGGCAACCGGAGTTGACAGGGGCCTGGCACGGTCGGACCGCCGAGCGTCGTGAGACGGGTTATCTGGGAAGGACTGCACCGATGCCACGTCCAATGCATCCCGATCTGCACAAGCCACTGGAGCACACGACCCGCGAGAAGATCTCGATTCTGTTTGGCCGCGGGCTGCTGTTGCGCTGCCCGGCCTGCGGTCAGTCCGGCCTGTTCGACGGCGTGTTCGCCCTGAAGAGAACCTGTCCGGGCTGTGGGCTGCTGCTCAAGCGCGAGGGCAACGGCTACGAGCTGGGCAGCATGGTCGTGAACCTCGTCGTGGCGGAGCTGGTCTGGGCGGTCTCGTTCGTCGCGATCCTGGTCTGGACCTGGCCGAACCCGCCCTGGGATCTCCTCCAGTGGGGCTCGGCAGTCCTGATGGTGGCGCTGCCGCTGGCGTTCCTGCGGCACGCACGGGTGCTCTCGCTGTCGCTGGACCTGCTGCTGCGCCCGCCGGAGCGCCGCGACCTGGTGCGCACACCGCCACCAGGCGCCACGTCTTAGCACCTTCAGCGGAAACGCGTGAGGCCGATCTGACGCCACTGGTACAATCGGACCCGTGAAACGCATCCTGGTCGTCAAGCTCGCCGACCTCGGGGACGTCCTCACGGCTACTCCGGCGATCCGGGCGCTCCGACAGGCCCATCCGTCGGCGCATCTCGGGGCGCTGATCTCGCCGAAGAGCACGTCGCTCCTCGAGGGCACCGATCTCGTGGACGAGATCGTGCCGTTCGACAAGGCGGCGTTCGACCGCCCGCTCGGCGCCGGGGCGTCGCTGCCGCTGGCGCTGTCGCTGATGCGCCAGTTGCGCGCGAAGCGCTGGGACACGCTGGTGCTGCTCCACCACCTGACCACCTCCTTCGGCGTGGCGAAATACGCCTCGCTCAGCCTCGCGAGCGGCGCGCGGCGGATCTTCGGGCTGGACAACGGGCGCGGCTGGTTCCTGACCGACCGCGTGCAGGATGATGGCTTCGGTGCGCGCCACGAGGCCGACTACTGGCTGGAGGTCGTCGGACTGCTCGGCGGGCGCAACCCGGACCCCCGCTACGAGGTGCCGGTCACCGCCGCCGACCGGGCCTGGGCCACCGCCGAGATCGCGCGCCTCGCGCCGTCCGGTGGCGGGCTGCTGGCGGTCCACCCCGGCTCGGGCGCCTTCAGCCTGGCCCGACGCTGGCCGGTCGAGCGGTTCGCAGCCGTCGTCCGCGAGCTGGTGGCACGGCACCGCCTGAAGCCGTTCACCATTCGTGGCCCGGGTCCGGACGAGGATCTGCTGGCTCGGGCCGTCGCGGTGGGGGCTGGCGGCGCCGACGTGGTCGGGCCGGCCCCGTCGATTGGCGCGCTGGTCGCGCTCCTGGAACGGGTGCGCCTGTTCGTCGGCAACGAGAGCGGCGTGATGCACCTGGCCGTGGCCGCACAGGCGCCGATCGTGGTCGTCTTCGGCCCGACGAACGACCGGGCCTGGGGTCCGTACCCGCTGAGCGCGGAACGGCACGCCGTCGTCCGCGAGACGCTCGCCTGTGCCCCGTGTGTCCACCGAGGCCACGCCTTCGGGACGCCCGCCGGCTGCGCGGCTCGCACCTGCCTCGATCTGGTCGAGCCCGGCGCGGTCGTGGCAGCGGCAGATCGGGTTCTGGCACGGACGGCTGGAGCGGCGGACGACCGTCAGCCCGGCGCGCCGGCGCTCTTCGGCGTGAGCTGAGGAGGGGCACGACCGTGGAGCCAGCTCCCCGCCCTCCCACCCCGCATCCGGCGACCGCCGCCGAACCGACCCCGCCTGCCAGCGCGGCCAGTGGTCCCAGCGCGGCCCAGGTTGGGCCGTGGCGCTGCGCCCGCGACCCGAGCGTCGAGACGTACCTGCGCTGCGGTCGCTGCGACACGCCGATCTGCCCGCGCTGCCTGGTCCAGACGTCCGTCGGCTCGCGCTGCCGCGACTGTGGCCTGGAGCGTCGCCTTCCGATGTTCGTCCTCGGCCCGTTGGACTACCTGAAGGCGATTGGCGGTGCGCTGGCTGGTGGCATCGGCGGGTCGATCGCGCTGATCCTGATCCGCGATCTGGTGCCGTTCGCCGGCATCCTCGGCATCCTGCTGATGGCGGGCCTGGGGTACGTGACCGGCGAGGCTGTGGCCCGATGTTGCAGACGCAAGAGCGGCAACGTGCTCGGCGTCATCGCGGCGCTCGGCGTGGTGTTCGGGCTGATCCTCGCGCGGGCCGGGATCTTTATCATCGGCGGCAACCATCCGGTCGTCGCGTTCGCGGTCGCAGCGGCCAGCCTGGTCTTCCCGCTCTGGAACGTGCTCGGGCTGGCCATCGCGGCGTTCGTCGCGTTCAGCCGGGCGCGTTGACCGAGCCGATGTCCGTTCATCTGACGCCACCTCCTGACGACCTCGCCGCCCTGCTCGAACGCTTCGTCGGCAAGCGCATCGTCGTGGTGGGCGACGTGGTGCTCGACGAGTACCTGGTCGGGCGCGCCACCCGTCTTTCCCGCGAGGCGCCGGTCCCGGTCCTGGAACTGGTGGAGCGCAGCTGGCGGCCCGGCGCGGGCGCCAATCCGGCCGCCAACGTCGCGTCGCTCGGCGGCACTCCGGTCATGGTCGGCGTGATCGGCGGCGATACGCCCGGCCAGCGCCTGCGCGCCGAGCTCGACCGGGCGGGCGTTGACGCCTCCGGCCTGGTGGAGAGCGCCGACCGCTCGACAGCGATCAAGACCCGCATCCTGGCGACCCACGCCTCGGCGCACCCGCAGCAGGTCGCCCGCATCGACGACCTGCCGCCCGCCGAGCTCTTGCCTGACGTCGAAGCTGAGCTCGTGTCTCGGATGGAGGCGCTGGTGCCGCACGCCGACGCCGTGCTGGCCTCGAACTATCGCGGCGGCGTGGTGACGCCCCGGGTCGTCGGCGCCATCGTCGCGGCGGCGCGCCAGCACCGTATCCCGACCTGCGTGGACACGCAGGGTGACCTGTTGAGCTTTCGGGGCTTCACGGTCGTGAAATCGAACCAGCCGGACGCCGAGGCGGCGCTCGGCGAGCGTCTGCGCACGGAGGCCGACTTCGCGCGAACCGGCTCGCGTCTGGTGCAGGAGCTTGGCGCGAGCCACGCCGTCATCACGCGCGGTGCTGACGGCATGTCGGCGATCGACGCTGGCGGCCGGCACACCCACCTGGAGCCGGCCAACCGCACTGAGGTCTGGGACGTGACCGGCGCGGGCGACACGGTGATCGCGGTGCTGGCCCTCGGGCTGGCGGCCGGCATCGAGCTGGTGACGGCGGCGCAGCTAGCGAACGTGGCGGCCGGGCTGGTGGTCCGCCGGATCGGCGTGGCTACGGTTACGCCGGCCGAGCTGCTGGCCGCTCTCTGAGAAAGGCCCCACCCCCCGACCCCCTCCCCATTGCGATGGAGAGGGGGAGACGAACAGCCTGCTCCCCCTCTCCACCGCAGTGGGGAGGGGGTCGGGGGGTGGGGCCTTCTTCTCTACCCTTCCTTCTCCTCGTACTGGGAGCGAATCTCCGCCAGCACGGTCGGGTCGGCCAGGGTGGTGGTGTCGCCGATAACGCGGCCCTCGCCGATGTCACGCAAGAGCCGCCGCATGATCTTGGCGCTGCGGGTCTTCGGCAGCTCCGCCGTGAAGAAGATCTTGTCCGGGCGGGCGATCGGGCCGATCTTCGCTGCCACGTGGCGCTTCAGCTCGTCGGCGGCCTCGTCGCCCGGGCGGTTGCCGGCCCGCAGGGTGCAGAACGCCGCGATCGCCTGCCCCTTGATCTCGTGGGTGATGCCGACGACCGCGGCCTCGGCTACCGACGGATGCGAGACCAGCGCGCTCTCGACTTCCATCGTGCCGATCCGGTGGCCCGCGACGTTGAGCACGTCGTCCACCCGGCCCAGCAGCCAGAGGTAGCCGTCCTCGTCGCGCTTCGCGCCGTCGCCGGTGAAGTACCACCCCTCGAAGCGGCTCCAGTACTGGTTCACGTACCGGTCCGGGTCGCCCCAGATCGTCCGCGCCATGCCCGGCCACGGCTTCTTCAGCACGAGGTAGCCACCGCCGACCGGCACGCTGTTCCCCTGCTCGTCCACCACGTCCGCCTCGATGCCCGGGAACGGGATCGTGGCCGAGCCGGGCTTGGCGGTGGTCAGGCCGGGCAGCGGCGTGATCAGGATGTGGCCGGTCTCGGTCTGCCACCAGGTGTCCACGACCGGCGTCCGGTCAGCACCGATGTGCTCGCGATACCAGACCCACGCCTCAGGGTTGATCGGCTCGCCCACCGAGCCGAGCAGGCGCAGACTCGAGAGATCGTGCTTCTCTGGGAACTCGTTGCCCCAGCGCATGAAACTGCGGATCGCGGTCGGGGCGGTGTAGAGGATCGTGCAGCGGTACTTCTCGACGATGTCCCAGAAGCGATCCTTGTCGGGGTAGTCCGGGCTGCCCTCGTACATCACACAGGTCGCGCCGTTCGCCAGCGGCCCGTACACGATGTAGCTGTGCCCCGTAACCCAGCCGATGTCCGCCGTGCAGAAGTAGACGTCGTCGTCCTTCAGGTCGAAGACGTACTTCGAGGTCGTCATCGTGCCGCACAGATAGCCGGCCGTCGTGTGGAGCATCCCCTTCGGCTTGCCAGTCGTACCGGAGGTGTAGAGGATGTAGAGCGGGTGCTCGGAGTCGAACGCCTCCGGCTCCACGATGGCGTGTTTCGCGTCGTCCATCAACCGGTGCCACCAGACGTCGCGCGGGGCGTGCATCGGCACGTGACGGGCGTCGTCGGTCCGATTCACCACCACGACGTGCTGGATGGTCGGGCATTCGACTACGGCCTTGTCGGCGTTGTCCTTCAGCGGCACCTTGCCACCGCGACGCCAGCCGCCGTCCGCCGTGATCAGGATCTTGGCCTCGCAGTCCTGGATCCGGTCGCGCAGCGACTCCGGGCTGAAGCCGCCGAACACCACCGTGTGCGGTGCGCCGAGCCGCGCGCAGGCCAGCATCGCGACGACCAGCTCCGGGATCATGCCCATGTAGATCGCGACGCGGTCGCCCTTGGCCACCCCGAGCTTCTGGAGCGCGGCGGCGAACTGGTTGACCTCGCGGTACAGGTCGCCGAACGTCATCACCCGCGAATCGCCGGGCTCGCCTTCCCAGATGATCGCCGCCTTGTTCTTCCGCCAGGTCTTGGTATGGCGGTCCACACAGTTGACCGACGCATTCAGCTTGCCGCCGACGAACCACTTCGCCCACGGCACATCCCATTCGAGCACCGTCTCGTACGGCTCCATCCAGTCGAGGTTCTGCGCCTGCTCGGCCCAGAACGCCTCGGGATCGGCCTTGGCGCGCTCGTAGATGCCGGCGTCGCCGGCGTTCGCCTGGGCGGTGAACTCGCTGGACGGTGGATAGCGCCGGTCCTCCTGGAGCAGCGCTGAGATCGCCCCCTGGCCCTGAGAGGCCGCGTCGGGCGTCGTGGCCATGGTGCCACCCCCTTTGGTGTCTGCCGGATAGGATAGCTCCCGGACCCGTGGAACCCCCACCTTCAGGCCCGGAAGCGGTATCCGACGCCGGCCTCGGTGACCAGCAGCTCCGGATGGCCCGGCTCCCGCTCGATCTTGCGCCGCAGCTGCCCGATCAGCACCCGGAGATTGGCGCTGGCGTCCTCGTAGCCCGGCCCGAACACCACCCGCAGCAAGTGGCCGTGCGTCAACACCCGATCCTGGTTCCGCGCGAGCTCGCGCAGCAGGTCGTACTCGCGAGGCGTCAGGTGAATCGGCGTACCACCCCGCGCGACGCGCCGCGCCGCCAGGTCGATCTCCAGATCGCCGGCCCGCAGGACTGGCGCCTCGTGTGGCCGCGCCTGCTCCCGCCGCAACGCCGCCCGAATCCGGGCCAGCAGCTCCTCGTTGCCGAACGGCTTGTCCACGAAGTCGTCGGCGCCGGCGTCGAGCGCCCGGACCTTGTTCGCCTCGTCGGTGTGCGCCGAGAGCACGATGATCGGCACCCGCGTCCAGACCCGCAGCCGCTCGATCACCTCGACGCCGTCCATCAGCGGCATCGCCAGATCCACGACCACGGCGTCCGGACGGACGTCCTGCGCCGCCGCCAGCGCCGACGGCCCATTCGGCACCGCCCGTACGCGATACCCCCGCGCCTGCAACGCTAGACGCAACGCGAGCAGGATGCTCGGATCGTCGTCCACGACCAGGATCGTCGGAGCCGCCGCCGCGTCGTTCATCTCCGTAGTATGCTGCCTGCACGGGAGCGAATGAGATGACCGATTGGGCTGGCGAGCGCCTGGTACTCCTGTTCCTGGTCGGCGTGCTGCTGATCGACTTCCCGCTGCTCGCGATCTTCAACCAGTCGGCCACGGTGGCTGGCATCCCCGTCCTTTACGTCTACCTGTTCGGCGTCTGGGCGGCCGGGATCGTGGCCGTGTTCGTGCTGAGCCGCCGCCAATGATCCCCCATGGGAGCGCGGCCATCCTGGCCGCTTTCGTTGGCGTCCAATCCGGCTACTCCGGGATGGCTGCTGGGATGGGGCGACGAAGCGGCCAGGATGGCCGCGCTCCCAGGGGGATGACGCTGTGCTGACCGAGTGGGGCGTCCTCACCGTCGCGCTGGCCTACGTGCTCGGCCTGTTCGCCATCGCGTACGTCGTCGACCGGCGCGCGCGGGCCGGTCAGAGTACCATCGACAGCCCGGTCGTCTACTCGCTCTCGCTGGCCGTGTACGCCACCTCCTGGACGTTCTACGGCAGCGTCGGGCGGGCGGCGGCGGCCGGCATCGGCTTCCTGCCGATCTACCTCGGCCCGACCCTGATCGCCCTGCTCTGGTGGTTCATCCTCCGCAAGACGGTCCGGATCGCCAAGACCAACAGCATCACCTCGCTGGCCGACTTCCTCGGCTCGCGCTACGGGCAGTCGTCGCTACTCGGCGGCACGGTCGCCGCCATCGCGGTCGTCGGCATCACGCCGTACATCGCCCTCCAGCTGAAGGCGATCTCCCAGAGCTGGGACGTCTTGCTGCGCTACCCGGAAGTCATCCCGCCGGCCGGCAACCGCCCCTTCTACTCGGACACCGCGCTCGGCGTGGCGGTGCTGCTGACCCTCTTCTGCATCATGTTCGGGGCGCGCGACCTCGACTCCTCGCGGCGACATGAGGGGCTGGTCGCCACTATCGCCTTCGAGTCGCTGGTCAAGCTGCTGGCGTTCCTGGCGGTCGGCGTCTACGTGACCTACGTCACGTTCGGCGGCCCGGCCGACGTCTTCGGGCGGGCGGCGGCCATACCGGAAACCGCGCTGTTGCTCGGCGGCGACCCGACCTTCTCGTACGGCGACTGGCTGGCGCTGACCTGGCTCTCGATGATGGCGATCCTGCTGCTGCCACGTCAGTTCCACCTGGCCGTCGTCGGCAACACCCACGAGTCCCACATCAAGACCGCGATGTGGATGTTCCCGACCTACCTGTTGCTGATCAACCTGTTCGTGCTGCCGATCGCGCTCGGCGGCCTGCTGACGTTCCCCGACGCGCCGGTCACCGCCGCCGACTACTTCGTGCTGACGCTGCCGCTCAGCCAGCACGCGCACGGTCTGGCGCTCTTCGTGTTCGTGGGGGGCCTCTCGGCGGCCACCGGCATGGTGATCGTCGAGTCCATCGCGCTCTCCACGATGATCCTCAACAATCTGGTTGTCCCGTGGCTCGTCCGGATCGGCACCAGCCGCGACATCTCCGGCCTGCTCATCACCAGCAAGCGGCTCGCCATCGGCCTGACGATCTTCCTGGGATACGGCTTCCACCACCTGATCGGCGAGTCGTACACGCTGGCCAACATCGGGCTGATCTCGTTCGCGGCAGTCGCCCAGTTCGCGCCG
The DNA here is from genome assembly GCA_046328125.1 of Chloroflexota bacterium. GTDB lineage: Bacteria > Chloroflexota > UBA6077 > UBA6077 > JACCZL01 > JADZEM01. The sequence continues at coordinate 18,897 of JAXLXF010000058.1, read as the reverse complement.
GCCTTCTTCGGCGCGCTCTACTGGCGCCGTGCGACTCGGCCGGGCGCGCTGGCCGGGCTGGCGGCCGGCTTCACGATCTGGCTGTACACGCTGCTGCTGCCGGCCTTCGTCCGCTCCGGCTGGCTCCCGGACGCGCTCCTCGACGAGGGGCCGCTCGGGGTCGGCTGGCTGCGGCCGGAGCACCTGTTCGGCGTGACAGCGCTCGGCTTCTGGTCGAACACCGTCTTCTGGTCGATCTCCGCGAACGTGCTGGCGTTCGTGGGCGTCTCGCTCTGGACCCGACCGACCGCCCTCGAAGCGGCCCAGGCCGAGCGTTTCGTCGGGCTGGCCGCGCCGGAGCCGGGCCGGCCCGTCACGCCCGCCGACCGCCACACCTTCACGCCGGAGCGCCTGGAGGAGCTGGTCGCCAAGTTCATGGGGCGCGAGCGCGCGTCGGCGGCGTTCCAGGCGCACTTCGCCGAGCACGAGATCGCCGATCCGGCCGCACTGACCGAGGCCGACCGCCAGGAGCTGACCCAGTTTGCCGAGCGGCTGCTCTCCGGCTCGGTCGGGACCGCATCGGCGCAGGCCATCGTGGAGGGGCTCGGCGAGGCCGGCCCCGAGCGCGTCGAGGCGATCGTGGATCTGTTCGGCTCGGTCTCGCAATCGCTGGAGCACAGCCGCGAGGAGCTGCACCTGCGCGTCCGCGAGCTCTCGCTGCTGAACGAGGCGACTCAGCGGATCGCGACCACCCTGGACCCGAAGCTGATGATGGACCGCGTCCTCGACCTGCTCCACCGCGAGCTGGAGCTGGACTGGCTGACGGTCAGGCTGCTCGATCCTGACGGGCGGATGCGGGTCAAGAGCCAGATCGGGCTGCCGGCCGACTCCGACTTCTCGGCCGGCGACGGCGTCTCGCGCGACACGACGTTCGGTCAGAGCTTTCTGGACAACCGCGTGATCGTGGTGGAGAACAGCGGCCTGATTCGGCGCCCGCTCGTGCTGCCGACGCCCCAGACGCCGGTGCCCGGCTCGTTCGTGCACGCCCCGATCGCCGTGGACGACCGGCCGGTCGGCGTGCTCTCCGCGTACCTCGCGACGGGACGGGTCTACTTCTCGCCCGAGCTGCTCCAGTTCTTCCGCACCCTGGCCGGCGAGCTCGGGCTCGGGCTGCGCAATGCCCAGCACTACCGCGCCCTGGACGACCTCTCCCGCGACCTGGAGCAGAAGGTCCAGCAGCGCACCGCGGAGCTCGAGCGGGCGAACGCGCGGCTCCAGGAGCTCGACCGCCTCAAGAGCGATTTCGTGGCGACCGTGTCCCACGAGCTCCGCACACCGCTGACCTCGATCCGCTCGCTCTCGGAGAGCCTGCTCGACGGCCTGGAGCACGGCGGGCTCTCGCGCGACGACCAGCGCCAGGTGCTGGCGATCATCGTCCAGGAGAACCAGCGCCTCTCACGGATGGTGAACCAGATCCTGGACCTGTCGAAGATCGAAGCCGGCCAGATGGACTGGCAGCTCGAGCCACTGGATCTGGTGGAGGTCGTCGCGCACGCGGTCGGCGCCAGCCGCGCCCTGTTCGACGAGAAGCAGATTCAGTTGACCGTCGAAGCCGGGCACGGCGCCGTCCTGGTGTCCGCCGACCGCGACCGGATGATTCAGGTCGTCACGAACCTGCTCTCCAACGCCGCCAAGTTCACGCCGTCAGGCGGCCGGGTCTGCGTGCGCACGTTCCGCGACGAGGCGTGCGCCGTCGTCGAGGTCGAAGACAGAGGCGTCGGCATCGCGCCCGACCAGCTGGAGTCGGTCTTCGAACGGTTCCGCCAGGTCGGCGATCCGCTCACCGCCAAGCCGCAGGGGACCGGTCTCGGCCTCCCGATCTCGCGCGAGATCGTGACCCGGCTCGGTGGCACGCTGACGGCGCACGGTGTGCCCGGCGGCGGCGCCTGCTTCCGCGCGACGCTGCCGCTGCTCGCCACTCGTACTGGCACGCACCGGACCAAAGCTGATGTAAGTATCGCGTAAAGGTTGGCCGCCGCCCGGCGTGCAGGCATTGCCACGATCCGGGATCGGACGGATGATGTCGGCCAGGGCCGGGACACGCGGGGGCGGTCACCTGCCTGCGAGCGAGATCAAAGCGTGATGGGAGAGGAGGACATGCAGCCTACGTCACGCCGTCAAGACGCAGCGCAGGGCAACGGCCAGACCATCGCACACGCGGGCACCGTCGTTGGATCACGAAGGAGTGACCTATGAGTGCAGACGCCACCGTCAACTCGTACGGGCTGCCGACGAAGCACGAGTTCAAGCTCCCGGAGATCATCACAGCAGCCTCCGCGGGGACGGTGATCGACTGGTACGACTTCTACATCTTCGGCAGTCTCTCGGTCTTCATCTCTCCCCTCTTCTTCCCGAACGCAGCTGGGGACCCGGTCCTCTCGCTGCTGGTGACGTTGCTCACCTTCTGGATCGGCTTCGCCGTTCGTCCATTCGGCGCGGCCGTGTTCGGGCATCTTGGCGACCTGATCGGTCGAAAGTACACCTTCCTGGTCACCCTCGTGATCATGGGCGGCGCAACCACCGCCATCGGCGTCATCCCGACCTACGCCACCATCGGCATCGCGGCGCCCATCATCATGGTGGCGTTGCGCATCCTGCAGGGCCTCGCGCTCGGCGGTGAGTACGGCGGCGCCGCGATCTACGTCGCCGAGCACGCCCCGGACGGACAGCGAGGCTACTACACCAGCTGGATCCAGACGACGGCCACCGTCGGCTTGTTCATCTCGCTGGCGGTCGTGCTCGCGACCCGGCTCTCGCTCGGCACCGAGGCGTTTGCATCCTGGGGCTGGCGCATCCCGTTCCTGCTCTCCTTCATCCTGGTCATGATGTCGCTCTACATTCGGATGCGCCTGCGCGAGTCTCCGCTGTACGCGGCGCTGAAGGAGTCCGGCAAGACCTCGGCTCAGCCGCTCAAGGAGAGCCTGGGCACGAAGCGCAACTGGAAGCTGATCGCGCTGGCGCTGTTCGGCGCGACCGCCGGTCAGGGTGTCGTCTGGTACACCGGCCAGTTCTACGCCCTGTTCTTCCTCCAGACCGCGCTCAAGGTTGACCTCGTCACGGCGAACGTGGTCATCTCGATCGCCTTGCTCATCGGAACGCCGCTCTTCATCGTCTTCGGCAAGCTGTCCGACACGATCGGACGGAAGAAGATCATGATGGCCGGCTGTCTGCTGGCCGCCGTGCTCTATTTCCCGATCTACTACGCGATGGCGCACTCGGTGACGCCGCCGCCGCCCGGCTCGCCCGCCACCGCCACCGCCACCGACGTCAACACCGTGGCGCTGACGCTCCTGGTGCTCGTCCAGGTGGTCTTCGTGACGATGGTCTACGGCCCGATCGCCGCGTTCCTGGTCGAGCTGTTCCCAGCTCGGATCCGGTACACCTCGCTCTCGCTGCCGTATCACATCGGCAATGGCGTCATCGGCGGACTGGTGCCCTTCATCTCGACCGCCATCGTCGCCGAGACCGGCAACATCTACATGGGTCTGGTCTACCCGATCTCCGTCGCCGTCATCACCCTGATCGTCGGCGGGCTGTATCTGAAGGAGACCAATCACGTTCGAATCTGGGACGAAGTCCAGGGCTCGGAGGACGAGGGCAGGGTCCCACAACCGGCCTGAGACAACGCCCATGCCTGTAGCCGAGGCGGCGGCGAATCGACGCCGTCTCACAACTCCATCGCTCCCCACGAGGCGCTCGCGGTCCATCCGCGAGCGCCTCGTCCATGTCACGACGCCTCGCACGGGTTGCCGAGCTTCGTCGCGCCCCGCCAGGCCGGATCGGCATGTCCTGACAACCTGAGGACAGGCGTCACTTCCCGGCCACGCCACGCGCTGGTAGACCGAAAGGAGCAACCAGTACCAACAGCACGCTCACTACCAGCAGCACGCTGACGAGGCACCACGATGAGCAAGACTTCACGACACCGGCGAGCCGACGCCAGGGTTCGCCAACGCAGGGCCGCCATCGCCCTCGTGTTTGTCGCGGCCATCTCCGCGATCTTCGTCGCCGGCTACTTTCTGAGCAGGTCGGCGCCGACGAGCGGCGCACAGCCGGTCGCGGAAGGGAAGACGAAGGGCCTCGCCACCGCCCCGGTTGAGATCGAAAACTGGAGCGATTTCCAGTGCCCGCACTGCAAGACGTTCGCGACCACCATCGGCGTCCGCCTCGACCAGGGGCCGATTGCGGACGGCCAGGTGCGGCTCGTCTTCCGCCAGATGGCGTTCCTCGGAGACGACTCCGTCCAGGCCGCGGCGGCCTCGGAGTGCGCCGCCGACCAGGGCCAGTTCTGGGCCTATCATGACAAGCTATTCGGCAATCAAGGCGGGCGCGGATCGGGCGCCTTCGCAAAACCGAGTTTGAAGCGATACGGTGCACAGCTCGGCCTCGACACGGCATCATTCGACCGGTGCGTGGACAGCGGCCAGACGATCGCGCGGGTCCAGGCTGAGACGGCGCTCGGCGAGCAGAAGGGCGTCCACAGCACGCCGACGCTGTTCGTCAACGGCCAGAAGATCGAAGGCGTGCCCACCTGGGAGTCGCTTCAGCGGCTGATCGACCAGGCGAGCGCGGCGATGTCGACGCCGTCGGCGCCCCAATCCTGAGACCGCCCCCGGCCCCGTCAGCTGGGCGCGCTGGAGCACGATGCGCCCCATCGAGATCACCATCGACCCGATCATCGCCCAGATCGGCCCGATCCAGCTGGGCTGGCACGGCATCTTCAGCATGTTGGCCCTGCTGGCCGGGGTCTGGGTCGGGCTCTGGCGGGCGAAGCAGCTCGGCATCGACACCGACACGATGGTCTCGGGCCTGGGCTGGGTGATCGCCGGGGCCGTCGTCGGCGCCCGCCTCTTCCACGTCCTCGACCACCTGCCGTACTACGCCCAGCATCCACTGGAGATCGTGGCGGTCTGGCAGGGCGGGATCGCGGTCTACGGCGGATTTATCGGCGGCGTCCTGACCGGCGCCATCGCCGCCTGGAAGCTCGGCCTGCCGGTCTGGCGCTGCCTGGATTCGGCCGCCCCGGCAATGCTTGTCGGCCAGGCGATCGGCCGGATCGGCTGCTTCATCAACGGCGACGCCTGGGGCGCCCCGACCGGCTGCCCGTGCGGCGTCGTCTACTGGCACGAGCACGCCCTGATCCCACCCGACCTGCTCGGCGTGCCGACCCATCCGTACCCGCTGTACGAGATTGGCGGCGTGGCGGTGCTGCTGGCGCTGCTCTGGCTGCTGCGCGGTCGAGACGCCCGCCCGGGCACCATGTTCCTCGCCATGACGGTCGGCTACGGGCTGATTCGCTTCGGGTTCAGCTTCGTGCGGCAGGAGACCGTGATCGTGTTCGGGCTGCAAGAGGCCCAGGTGATCGCCCTCGCCACCGCTGTACTCGCCCTCGGGATCTTCGCTGCGCGGGTGGCGCTCGGCAGCCGCCAGAGTGCTCCCGTCTCGCCGTAAAAAGGGGGCTTTACAAGATCGGCAGGTGCGTGTACCATCAGCCCGCGTGAAGAAATCTTCACGATCTCGCCAGCCGATCCGCACCCGATTTTGCCTCGACGGAGAGCGCACATGGCCGATCTGACTGCCACCTGGAGCTCCGTGCTGACGGAGATGTCTGAGGCGTTCAGCGTCGGCGACAACCCGCGCGGCGAGGAGCTGCTCGGGCGTGCGCTCGACGGCGGCGCACCGTGGGACGTCGTGACGACGGCGGTGGCGAACGCGTTGACGCGCTACCGTCAGCTCGGAGTCGCCGAGCCGTCGGTCTTCGGCGTCCCGGCCTGAAGCGCCGAGACGGCCGCTCCCAGGTTGCCAGAAGATCCTGGCACACCCTCTGCAAAATACCGTCCTCGAAGCGGTCTGAGACGGTGCGGCGGGAGCGCGTGTCGATCTCTCGTGGTGCGCCCCCACCGGACGATTTCACGGCGTTGTACTGTTGTAGTCTTCGAGAAGCTGTCGGCATGAAATGGGGCGTCCGGACGGCGCCTCGGGAGCGCTATCAATGATCGCCCGACTGAGTTACGCCCTCACCGCGGGGCTGATGCTCGCAATGAGCCTGGTCCCCACCAGCCTCGCCGCACCCGCGCACGACTCTGACCGTACCAGCACCACCCCGGCCAGCGTGGACGTGAACGCCCCGAACGCCGTCGTCGCCTACGCCGGCGGCTCGACGGTCTTCGAGCCGCCGCTCTACTCGCGCGTCCTCGACCTGCACACCAGCTATCGGGTCATGGTGCCGGCCGGGTACTTCACGTCCACTGACCGCTATCCGGTCCTGTACATGCTCCACGGCGTGGCCGGCGACACCACCGAGTGGCAGTCTATCGGGCTGCTCGAAGCCGCGGACCGGCTGGTTCAGCGCGGCGAGATCGACCCGTTCATCATCGTGTTGCCGAACGGCGGCGCGAACTACTGGGTCAACCAGGCCACCGGCGCCCGCTGGGCCGATTACGTCGTACAAGACGTGGTGGCCCAGGTGGACCGCGACTATCGGACCATCGCCGCACCGCAGGCGCGCGCCATCGGGGGGCTCTCGATGGGCGGCGAGGGCGCGATGCGGCTCGCGCTCCAGCACCCGGACGTCTTCGGGACGGCGGCCGCGCACAGCCCGTCCCTGCGCACGGCGTTCGACCAGTTCGCGCCGGAGCTTCAGACCCTGTTCGGCGACGAAGCGTACTGGCGCGAGCAAACGCCGTTCTGGCTGGTGCTGGACTCAGACGCGGCCTACCGCGTCAACCTCGAAGTAGACGTCGGCGAGGACGACCCCTGGCGACCGAACGTCGAGCTGCTCCACCAGCGGATGCTGAGTCGGAGAATCACCCACACGTTCGAGGTGCTGCCCGGCGAGCACGCCGCCGAGTACTGGATCGGCAACGTAGATCGGTACCTGCAGTTCTACTCGTCGGCGCTTGCCCCGAACGCGGTGATCCCCGTCAACAGCGATGACTGACGGTCACAGCAGAGCGATCGTGGGCTGAAGCCCCGACATCAGTGCGTCCTGTCGCGGAGACGTAGGCATCCGGTGCCACCGCGAGGTACCGTCTCCCTGTCCGTTCAACTCGGCAGGGAGGAGCTCCCGTGAAGATCACCGGCATCGAGCCGTTCGCGGTTCAGGCCAGCAACCGCAGCTTCGTGTTCTGCGTCGTGGACACCGACGAAGGCATCTCGGGCATCGGCGAGTGTGGCGTCGGCACCCGCTCCGAAGCAATCGTCGGCGCCTTCGAGCACATCCGCGAGCAGATCGTCGGCGAAGACCCGAGCCGCATCGAGCACCTCTGGCAGCTCATGTACCGAGGCGCCTTCTTCCCGGCCGGCGGGATCGTCGGCTCGGCGATGTCCGCCGTGGACATCGCGCTCTGGGACATCCGAGGTAAGGTGCTCGGCGTCCCGACCTACCAGCTGCTCGGCGGCCTCGTCCGCGACAAGGTCGTCTGCTACCCGCACAACGCCTGCGACAACGGTCTGGACGCGTTTCTGGAGAGCGCCCGCAAGACGACCGACGAGGGCTGGAAGTTCGTGCGCTTCCATCTGCCGTCGCGGGGCGACCTGCTGGAGCCGCGCCAGGCGATCCGCGACGGCGTGGCCTGGGTCGAGGCGATCCGCAAGGAGCTGGGACCGGATCTCGAAATCTGCCTCGACGTCCACACCCGCCTGGAGCCATCCGAGTCGATCGAGCTGGCCCGCGCGCTGGAGCCGTACCGGATCTTCTTCCTGGAAGACCCGATCCGCTCCGAGGACACCAACGCGCTGCGACGCGTTCGGCAGGTGGCGCGCGTGCCAATCGCCGCCGGCGAGCAGTACGCCGGCAAGTGGGCGTTCCGCCAGCTGATCGAAGAGGATCTGATCGACTACTGCCGGGTGGACCTCTGCATCGCGGGCGGCCTCACTGAGTCAAAGAAGATCGCCGGCTGGTGCGAGACCCACTACATCCGGATGGTCACCCACAATCCGCTCGGGCCAGTCTCGTCGGCGGCCTGCCTGGCGCTCAACCTCTCCACGCCGAACTTCGGCGTCCAGGAGCAGCCGAGCCGCCCCGGCGCCAACTGGAACGACCTGTTCCCGGTCCAGATCCAGTGGCAGGACGGCTACCTGCTGCCGCCGACCCGGCCCGGCCTCGGCATCGAGTTTGACCGCGAGGCGCTGCGCAAGCTGCCGCGTTCGAAGCCGCTCGCGTCACGGCGGCTTCGGCGGCTAGACAACAGCTACACAAACTGGTAAAGACCAGCAGGCGGGAGATTCGTTCTCAGATGGGGGCGCAGGCCGGACGCCGCTAGCCTGCGCCCACCGTCGAGCGCACCGGGGGAGCAGCACGATGATTCAAATCGCACTCGTGATCCTCCTGGTGGTGCTCTGGCTGTTGACGGTGACGCAGATCGGCGGCCTGGACTTCTTGCGGGTCACGGCGCTCACGGTCGGCGACAAGTCGTTCAAGGTGACCGACTTCGCGATCGGCCTGGTGATCGTCGCCGTGATCGCCACGATGCGCGGCCCGCTCCAGATGACCGGCATCGCGCTGTTCGTGCTCTGGGTGCTGACCTTGATGGGCATCCCGCGCGTCCAGGGCATTCCGCTGGAGCCGCTGATCCTGCTCATCATCGTCATCGGCACCAGCGTGCACGTGGTCACCCACCGGACCCGGTAGTCTTAGGGTGAGGGCATCCTCGCGAACTAAGACTGTCTTCCGTCACGTGCCGCGGATCGTGATCGGCGCGAACGGATCACCATTGTGACGGCGGTTCACAGGCAACCGGCCGAGCCGTTGCTATACTCACAGCGCGGTGACCAGACCGCGAAGGAGCCGGCCATGAAGGTGATCTTGTCCAAGGACGTCCCAGGAACCGGCAAGGCCGGCGAGGTCAAGGACGTGGCCGATGGATACGCCCGAAACTTCCTGATCCCTCGCAAGCTCGCGATCCCCGCGACCGGCGGCGCGCTCGCGAACGTCGAGGCCAAGAAGGCATCCGAGCAGAAGAAGGCCGCCGCCGAGGAGGCCGCCGCCCGAGCCCTCGCCGACCGCCTGACCAGCGCGCCGGTCGTGCTCACCGCGAAGGTCGGGGACCAGGGGCGGCTGTACGGCTCGATCACCAGCGCGGACATTGCCGATCAGCTCTCGGCCCACCTCGGCCAGCCGATCGACAAGCGCAAGATCGAGCTCGACGAGCCGATCCGCCAGCTCGGCCAGTTCGACGTCACGATCCGCCTGCATCGCGCGGTCAACGCACACGTGAAAGTGGACGTACAGCCGGCCAGGTAGCCGCGTAGTCGGAGTGCAGACACCGTGGCTATAGAACGCCTCCGGTTCGACGATCAACCGGAGCGGTTGCCGCCGCATAACGTCGAGGCGGAAGAGGCCGTCCTGGGCAGCGTCCTCCTCGACCGTGAAGTGATCGGCCGCCTCTCCGGAGTGCTGGACGCGCGGGACTTCTACCGCGAGCGCAACGGCTCGATCTACCAGGCGATGCTCGACCTGTACGAGCAGCACGAGCCGGTCGATTACCTGACGCTGATCGACGAGCTCGACCGCTCGCAGCGGCTGGAGCAGGCTGGCGGCGTCGCCTACGTGGCTGGCCTCCTTGGGGTCGTCCCGACTCCGATCCACGCCGACCATTACGCCAAAATCGTCGCCGAGGCGGCGTTCATGCGTCGGTTGATCTCAGCAGGCGGCAAGATCGCGACGATCGGCTTCCAGAACCAGTTCGACGCCGAGACGGCCCTCGAAAAGAGCGAGCAGATCCTGTTCGACGTCGCCAACAAGAAGGCGAATCGCGACTTCGCGGCGTTGAGCGACATCCTGCGCGACTACCTGGAACAGCTGAGTCTGCTGCGCGAGGGCGAGGGGATCAAGTACGGCGTCCCCTCTGGCTACGCCGACCTGGACAAACTCACCGCCGGCGGCTTCCAGCGCTCCGACCTGATCATCCTGGCCGCACGGCCCGCGATGGGTAAGGCGCAGCCGCTCGACGCCCAGGTGCTGACCGAGGACGGCTGGAAGCGGATGGGCGACCTCCAGTTCGGCGACCGCCTGGCATCGGTGGACGGGCAGCCGTCGCGCGTCGCGGGCATCTTCCCCCAGGGCGAAAAGCAGGTCTACCGGGTCACCTTCTCAGACGACCGCTCCACCGAGTGCTGCGACGAACACCTCTGGAAGGTGATGTACCGAGGCTGGGACGCGCCCCGGGTTCTGACGACGGCAAAGCTTCGCCAGATGCTGACCCGCAAGCGGTACCAGGGGCGCGTCTGGATCGACAGGTTCAGCGGCGAGTTCGGCCACCGCGCCACATTGCCGCTCGACCCGTGGGTGCTCGGCGCGCTCCTCGGCGATGGCACCCTGGCTCGACTCTGCATCTCCACTGCCGACGCCGAGCTGCTCGTGCGGATGCAGGCGCGGCTTGGGCCGGAGCTCCAGCTCGTCGTCAGTGGCGGCTACGACTACCGCATCCGGCGGGTCAGCTCCCGCTGGCAGAAAGGCGTCCAGGGCGTCGTCCCGAACCCGGTTCGCGAGGCGCTGGTCGCGCTCGGCCTGAACGGCAAACGCTCGCACGAGAAGTTCATCCCGCCGATGTACCTCAGCGCGAATCGCGAAGCCCGCCTGGATCTGCTGCGCGGCCTGATCGACACCGACGGCTGGGTCGAGGCGCACGGCAGCGTCTGTTTCGCCACCGTCAGCGAGCAGCTGGCCCAGGATGTCGCCACGCTCACGCGCTCTTTGGGCGGCATCTGCCGCATCAGGCCGCCCCGCCGCAAGTACGTGGTGCAGGGCGACACGCGCACCGAGGCGCGGCCTGCCTACGTTCTGACTCTGACGTTGGACGACGCACAGTCGATGACGACGCTGGCCCGCAAGCAGGTGCGCGCCGGCTACAAGACCACGCGCCAGCGTCGGCTCACCGTCACCTCGATCGAGCCCACCAGGGTCGCCGAGACCCAGTGCATCGCCGTCACCCACCCGGACCGCACCTACGTCACCGACGAGTTCGTGGTCACCCACAACACGAGCCTCGCGCTCGGGATCGCGGCGAACGCGGCGCTGAAGTTCAAGGCGGCGAGCGCCATCTTCAGCCTGGAGATGTCCGGCGCCCAGCTAGCTGCTCGACTGCTCTCCACGGAGTCCGGCATCGAGACGACCCGCCTGCGCTCCGGCAACCTGACCGACGCCGAGAGCCGCAAGCTCGGGCACGCGCTCGGCATCCTGGCCGAGACCCAGATCTACATCGACGACACGCCCGGCATCTCGGTCACCAGCCTGCGCGCCAAGACCCGCCGGCTGCACGCCGAAGTGCCGCTCGACCTCGTCGTCGTGGACCACCTCCAGCTGATGACGGCCGGCGAAGGCTCCGGCATGAACCGCGTCAACGAGATGTCCGAGATCTCGCGGCAGTTGAAGGGCCTCGCCCGCGAGCTGCACGTGCCGGTCCTCGCGCTCTCGCAGCTTTCGCGCGCCGTCGAGCAACGCTCGCCCAAGATCCCCATTCTTTCAGATTTGAGAGAAAGCGGTTCGATCGAGCAAGACGCGGACCTCGTGATGTTCATCTACCGCGACGACTACTACAACAAGGACAGCGAGAAGCAGGGCATCGCGGACGTCCACATCGCCAAGCACCGCAACGGCCCGACCGGCCAGATCTCCCTGCTGTTCAACCAGAAGACGACCAAGTTCCTCGACCTCGAAGTGTATCGAGATTGAGGAGCGCTGCCAGATGACCGAGATCGCCGACCCACTCCCGAAGCGGTTCCCGGGCTTTCCCGACCGCATGGAGCTGGTGCCGGTCCCCGGCGCCGTCTTCGGGACGCTGCTCCGCGAGATCGACGACCTGGCAGAGCTCAAGACCCTGCTGCACGTGCTGCGGCTGCTGCACGGCCAGCCGCGCGCCCCACGCTTCGTGCGGCGGGCCAGCCTGCTCGCGGACGCCGGCCTGCTGGCAGCCCTCGGTGGGTCCCAGAACGACTCCCCAGAAGCCGCGGCCGCCGAGGCGCTCGACCGGGCCGTCAGGCGGGGCACCCTCCTCTCCGTGCGCGTCTCCGACGGCACGACTGAGGATGCCTGCTACCTGCTGAACACCCGCGCCAACGAGCGCGTCGTGCAGGACGTGCAGGCCGGCATGAGGCGCCTCGGGGAGCTGGGACCGGCGCCGGTCCCCGGCGAGCAGGCGCCCTCTGACGACCGCCCGACCATCTTCGAGCTGTACGAGCAGAACATCGGGCTGCTGACGCCGCTCCTGGCCGAGGAGCTGCGCGAGGCAGCACAGACGTACCCCACGGCCTGGATCGAAGACGCGTTCCGCGAGGCCGTGGCGAACAACAAACGGAGCTGGCGCTACGTTCGGCGCGTCCTCGACAACTGGGCCAGCCGAGGAAGGGGGACGAGTGGAACGACTTGGCGACGCGCTGACCCGACTGAAGATTCGGGGCGGTATCTCGAAGGCCGTTACGGCCGGCTGGTCCGGCACTGAGGCTGAGCCACCAGAGCCGCCCGCCTGCCCGCGCTGTCGAGACGCCGGCTTCCTGCGGATGGACGTGCCGGCCGGCCACGACGACTTCGGCAAGATCGTGGTCTGCCCCTGCCGCACCCAGGAGGTCGCGGATCGGCGTCAGAGCCGCCTGGAGCGCCTCAGCAATCTCGGCCCGCTGACCCGGCTGACGTTCGACAATCTCGACGTCGAAGGCCGCTCCGGCGACCAGCCTCGGCGTGACCGCTACCGCCGCATCGTCGAGCGCGGGCGCGCCTACGCCGAGTCGCCCGAGGGCTGGCTGCTGCTCGCCGGGCCGCCCGGCTGCGGCAAGACCCACCTGGCCGCCGCCATCGCCAACACCCGCCTCGCAGCCGGCGAGTCGGTCATCTTCTCGGTCGTCCCCGACCTGCTGGATCATCTGCGCGCGGCGTTCAGCCCGAACAGTGACGTTGGCTATGACGAGCTCTTCGAGACCGTCCGGGAGACGCCGCTGCTGATCCTGGACGATCTCGGCACTCAGAGCGGCACGCCCTGGGCGCAGGAGAAGCTGTTCCAGCTGCTCAATCATCGCTATAACGGCCGCCTGCCCACCGTCATCACCACCAACCTGCGCCCCGAGGAGCTGGACGAGCGCCTCCAGACCCGCATCCTCGACGCGACGCTGACCACCACCGCGATCCTGGACGACTGGGAAGCGTCGTCGTTGGAGCGGCTGGGCGGTCTCTCGCTCCAGCGCCTCGCCCAGATGACGTTCGCGACCTTCCGACCCGAGGGCCGGGCCATCGACCCGCACCAGCGGGAGGTGATGCGCTTGATCTGCAACCGCGCGCGCGAGTTCGCCGCCAATCCGAGCGGCTGGCTGGCGCTGCTCGGCAACCCCGGCACCGGCAAGACCCACCTCGCCGCCGCCATCGCGAACGCCCGCCGTGAGGAGGGCCATTCGGCGTACTTCATCACCGTGCCCGATCTGTTGGACTACCTGCGCTCGGCGTACGCGCCCGACAGCAAGGTCAGCTACGACAAGGTGTTCGACGCCGTTCGCACCGCGCCGCTGCTGGTGCTGGACGATCTCGGCGCCCACAGCGGCACGCCCTGGGCACAGGAGAAGCTGTTCCAGCTGCTCAACCATCGGTACAACGCGGCCCTGCCCACCGTCATCACCAGCAACCTGACGCTCAAGGAGCAGGATCGGCGCATCGAGTCTCGCATGACGGACCAGCGCCTCTGCGACGTCTACGAGGTGGACGTACCGCCCTACTTCCTGGAACCGGCACTGCCTCCGGAACGGAGCGGCCCTCCCCGCCCGCCAGCACCGGGGCGCGGCGAACGGGGCCGTCCACCCGGAAGACGCTACTGACACCGCCGGCCGAACGATCCTCGCTGGAATGGCATCCGCATTGCGGGTACGATGTGCGCTTCAACGACCCGCTGGCGGCTGACGATGCTCCCGATCAACCCTATCGACGTCGAGATGACCATCCGCATCTTGCTGGCGTTCGCGCTCGGCGCGCTGCTCGGCTGGGAGCGCGAGCGGGCCGGCCGACCGGCCGGCCTGCGCACGTTCATGATGGTGACGGCCGGCTCGGCGGGGTACACCCTGGTCTCGATCTACGGCTTCGTCGATCTGGGCACCGTCCGCGATCCGGCCCGCGTCGCCGCGCAGATCGTGACCGGCATCGGCTTCCTCGGGGCTGGCACCATCTGGCGGACGCCATCCACCGTACGCGGCCTCACGACAGCAGCGACTATCTGGTTCGCCGCCGCTGTCGGGATGATGGCCGGCGCCGGCCTCTATCTGGTGGCGACGACGATGGCGATTTTCGGCTTCGTCTGCCTCCAGTGGCTGCGCTCGCCAGCACGGCGCGCGGCGATGCGTGGCGAGCCGTCCATCACCGGACGAGCCATTGACGATTGAGGCTGAAATGACCGACCCGCCTGCCGTGCCACTCACATGACCGCGACACTAGCTGTTCGCGTGTCGCCCGAGGTCCGCGCCGCCCTCGACGCCGGCCATCCAGTCGTCGCGCTCGAATCGACGCTGATCTCGCACGGACTACCCCGCCCGCGCAACCTGGACGTCGCCCGCCGCCTGGAGGAGGTCGTCAGGGCCGGCGGCGCCGTGCCGGCGACGGTCGGCATCCTGAACGGCCAGCCCATCGTCGGGCTGAGCGACGCGGAGCTGCAGTCGCTCGCCAACACAGACGGCGTGCGTAAATGCAGCCGCCGCGACATCGCCATCGCCGTCGCCCGCCGCGAGCATGGCGCGACCACCGTCGCCGGCACCCTGGCGCTGATGGCGCTGGCCGGCATCCAGGTGCTGGCAACCGGCGGGATCGGCGGCGTCCACCGAGGCGCGGACCAGACCTTCGACATCTCCGCCGATCTGGTGGAGCTCGCGCGCTGCCGGGCCATCGTCGTCTGCGCCGGCGCCAAGGCGCTGCTCGACTTGCCGCGTACCATCGAGATCCTCGAAACGGTCGGTGTGCCGATCCTCGGCTGGCGGACGGACGAGCTGCCGGCCTTCTATGCGTCCCGAAGCGGCCTGGGCGTCACCGTCCGCGTCGAATCAGGCGACGAGGCGGCAAGCATCGCGCGGGCCGGCTGGGATCTCGGGACTGGCGGCGGCGTGCTCGTGGGAGTCCCACCTCCGGCCGGGCAGACCCTCGAAAGCGAGCGCGTCGAGTCGGTCCTGGCGGACGCGCTGGCCGAGGCTGAGCGCCGCCACCTGCGCGGCCCCGAGGTCACGCCGTTCCTGCTGGCCGCCGTCGCCGAGCGGACCGGCGGCGAGAGCGTCGAGGCGAACCTGGCCCTCCTGGAGAACAACGCGCGGGTCGGCGCGGAGATCGCCCGCGCGCTGAGCCAGCCCTAGATCATGTCGGACGGGCGGACCTGAGTCGGGCGCGGGTTGTTGGTGCCCGGCAGGTTCCGGCGCGGCTGCTCCTGGCGTGGCTGATCTTGCCGGGGCTGACCGGCTTCGAAGGGGAACGGCACCCCGTTCGACAAGTCACGCGTGCAGCGATCGTCCTCGCAGGTGAGCACGGCCACCGCCAGGCGACCGTCGCCGTACTGGTAGCTGACGCGCACCCGTGATTGCCCCTTCCCGAGATCCTCGGTCTCGGTGTA
This sequence comes from Chloroflexota bacterium, assembly GCA_046328125.1. Classification (GTDB taxonomy): domain Bacteria; phylum Chloroflexota; class UBA6077; order UBA6077; family JACCZL01; genus JADZEM01. The sequence goes on along the minus strand of JAXLXF010000058.1, from coordinate 3,295 downwards.
GTACCCCACCCCGGACTCGGCGTAGGTGTGACTCTTCCAGACCGTCGGGTTGCCCGGACACTCCGTCCCGGCCTCGTCGATGGGCGCGGCCTGATACCGCTCGTGGCAGCCTTGCGCCGCGGCCGTCGTCGGCTGCATCGCTCCGTATCCGATCATCAGGACCGCCGCCGCCGCCCCCGCCAACCCGATCCGCGCTTTACCCGCTACCCACCACATCGTCACACGCCCCACCTTCCGCCCCCGATTTGCGTCGAGCTGCTCGTTATGACCAGTGCAGTCGCGGTGGCGGAATGTCGCAGGGAGTGTCGGCGGGCTGACACAAGTGCGAGATCAGCATCCAGCCGTGGACTGAAGTCCACGTCTACCGTTGGTGCGTGGCTACGCCACGTTGGGCAGGGCGGATGCGTGACGACGCACTGCCTTGGTCCGGTCCCCCGTCGCGTAGCGACGGTCCAATGGTAGACGTGGACTTCAGTCCACGGCGCCCCCTTCAATCGTGCCGGGCGTCTGCGCCGTTGTATCCTTCGGCCGACCGCCAGGATCGAAAGGACGCCGACCATGACCGACACCCAGCCGCACGCGAAACATCCGCCGCTCCGGGTCGGCCTGATCGGCTTCGGCGCGATCGGCCGCCGGCTTGCGGAGGCGATCGTCGCCGGCCAGGCCGGCCGCTGCGAGCTGGCTGCCGTCCTGGTCCGACGCCCCGAGCGCATCGGCCACGACGTCGCCGCCCGGCTCGGCTGCGCGGTCACCGGCGACGCCGCCGACTTCCTGGCTACCCGCCTCGATCTGGTCGTCGAGGTCGCGGGACACGACGCGCTCAAGGCGTACGCCGAGGATGTCCTGCGCCAGGGCAAAGACCTGCTGCTGATCAGCGTCGGCGCGCTGGCGGACCCGCGCTTCGAGCAGCGGCTGTACCGGGCCGCCCACGACTACGGCCGCCGTGTCTACCTGGCGACCGGCGCCATCGCCGGCCTGGACGCGATCTCGGCGGGCGCGGTCGGCGGCCTGGAATCGGTCACCCACTCGGTCCGCAAGCCGCCCGCTGGCCTGCTGCCACCAGACGAAATCGAAGCGGCGAAGGCGTCCGGCGTGCCGCGCGTCCTCTACGAAGGTCCGGCCCGTGAGGCCGCCTTACGCTTCCCCGAAAACGTGAACGTCGCCGCCGCCGTCAGTCTGGCCGGCCTGGGATTAGACAAGACCGTCGTCCGGGTCGTCGCCGATCCGACCGTCCTCCGCAACACCCACGAGATCGACGTCAAGGGCGAGTTCGGCGAGCTGAAGATCCTGCTGCAGAACATCCCCACCGAGAACCCGAAGACGGGCCGCCTGACCGCGATGAGCATGGTCAAGGCGCTGCGCAACCTGACCGCTAACGTGGTGGTGGGCCTCTGAGTTGTCGGTTCTCAGTCGTGAGTCGTCAGTGGGCGATGGTTCGGCCGGGCCGCACTGAAAACTGACGACTGAGCACTGACCACTTGCGGTCAGACGCTCAGGTCGCGGCGGGCGCGCGCGTCGCGGGTGGTCAGCTCCTGCAGGATCATCAGCAGCACGAACCACGTCGCCAGGCCGAGCCCGGTCAGGATCAGCGTCCCGCCGGCCGCGAAGTACGACCAGTGTGACGTGATCTGGCGCGTCGCCAGCCACTCCAGCGCGGCCGGCGTCATCAGCCCGATCCCCACCACGATCATCACCATGCCGATCCCTGCCAGCCTGCCACGCCACGGCCTCGGGACGACGGGCGGCGGCCGGCGACGGGCCGGCAGCAGGCCGAGGATCGCCTGGCAGGTGACCCCGAACGCCAGCAGGTTGACGCCTGCCACGCTCAGGATCAGCACCGCGAACAGGCGGTAGATCATGTCCTCTTGCAGGTGGCGGTTCTGGAGGTAGAACCACGTCGGGCCGAGGCCCAGGATCAGCGCCAGCGCCAGCATCGCCAGCCCGAGCGGCGCGAAGAACCGCTGTGGGTCGTAGAGCAACGCCGTCCAGAGGATCGAGCGCAGGAACCGGATGCCGTCCTTGAGCGGGTTCAGCTTCGAGCGACCGACCCGCTCCTTGTACGGGATCGGCACCTCGACCATGTTCAGACCCTCGTAGACGGCACGAGTGCTCATGGCCGGGGTGAAGTCGAGCCCATCGGGCAGCGGGTACAGGATCGGCAGCGACTCGCGGCGGAAGACCCGCATCCCGCTGGCGCTGTCCGAGATCCTGCGCGAGCCGACCACGCTCAACATCGCCGCGAAGATCGTGTTGCCGATCCGGCGCACCAGCGGCATCTCGCTCTCGCCGCTGAGCATCCGCGAGCCGATGATCAGGTCGGCGTCGTGCCGCTCCACGGCCACGCACAGCTCCGGGAACGACTCCGGCGGGTAGGTGCCGTCGGCGTCCAGGAACGCCAGCAGATCGCCAGTGGCGGCGTTGAAGCCGGTCTTGAGCGCCGCGCCGTATCCGCGATTGACCGGGTGCTGGATCAGCCGCACGTCCGAGTAGGTCCGGATCCGGTCAGCAGTCCGATCCTTGGAGCCGTCGTCGACGACGATCACTTCGAGCTGGTGGATGCCGACCTTGTCCAGCCCGTCGCGCTGGGCCAGGACGCGCTGGAGGATGGCGTCGATGCCGTTCTCCTCGTTGAGAGCGGGGATCACCACCGACAACGAGGTCGCGGGATGCCGGACCGCCTCGGCGGGCGCGTCGAACGGATCGCCGAGCGCGGGATCGTGGGCGCGTTGTGCCATATATAAGCTCGACAGAGTCTGGTGATCCCGTCCAACCGCCACATCGCCAGCCGGCAATGTTCGACGTTTCGTTGAGCGGGTCGGGCGCCGCCCGACTATACCCGATCCTGTCGCCTCGGAGCGCGGCGGCAACGGGCCGGGGGTGTCCGTCAGTATTCTGCACGTCTTTCTTGTAGGGGCAGGTTTCCAGGTGCCCATCTCCACACCTGACTACCCTAACCTGCCCGCCTCAACAGCCTACCCCGGTGCATCTGGGTGTTGTGGGGTGCGTCAGGGAGGCGGGCAGGTTAGGAGGGGGTGTTGTGGAGACGGGATGTTGGAAACCTGCCCCTACCAGGTCGTCAGTCGCGTGCCTCCTGCAAGATCGTGACGGGCGCCCCTGGCGTCCTGCTACGGCAGGCCGACCGTGGACTGTCGTGTTCACAGTCATTGGGCTCCAGATCGGGCTGCTGATGGCGGCGCGGTCATCACCGAGACGATCTTCTCGATCCCCGGCATCGGCCGCTGGGTGATCGACTCGATCCAGCAGCGGGACTTCCCGGTCGTGCAGGGGATCAGCC
>JAXLXF010000057.1:0-38310 GCA_046328125.1 Chloroflexota bacterium | reverse complement strand
TCTTGAATTCGGAGACGCCGAGATCGCGCTGGCAAACACTTGCCCATAGCGGGTTCTGATCGTTTGATCGGCGGGGCTGCCGATACTCCAGGAGCCGCCAGAGTCTGACGACCAGAGCAGCCCTAAGCTACCTCCTGCGGCGAACAGCACACCCAGCCCTGAGCTTAGACTAGAGCAATTCCCATACCAGCCGGTCAGAGGATCACCACTGAGACTTGGAAAATCCCATGTGAGCCAGTGGGTCCCACAGTCATTCGACCGATAGAGCCTGGAGCCCCCTACATAGATATCCTTCTCAGAAGGCCATGCATATGTGACAGATGAGATTCCGTTTTTAAATCTCCCATTCGGAAGTCGCATCCTTAATTCTGGCGATGGTAACTCAAGCCAATGGTCTGTAAGAACGCACTCTGTCGATGCTGAGGGTGACGAATTACTCTCTGAAACGATATGAAGCCTGTAGATCCATGGAGTGATCGAAGCGATCAACGCAGTGAGAGAGAGCGCAAGGACCGCCATTCTAGGTTCCGGCGAGCGCATCAAATGCACTATAATATGGTTCTCTATGATTGGTTACGCAGAAGCCATCAGGACACAGCGGTCCAAACTGGACGTAATCGACGATTCCCCATTGCACGTTGCCTGGAACAATCGCATGATGAGAATGATAGAACATGTACTCTGCCCAATCCCTGAAGAACGGGTAAACATGAGACATACCTGATGATGGCCTCCCGTTTTGTATGCCCCATTCTCCGATAATCATGATCGAAGAATCTCCAAACTTATCTTGGATACCCTTCAAACCAAGAACACTTGTCTGTGTGTTAAGACGGCCAAGATTATGATCAACGTTATTCTTCGTTCTGTCATGGTGAACATGAGCATTAACTCCGGTCCACGGCCATGGACCATACGACCCTTCATTATCTGTTCCTGCCTTCTTCCAGTAGAGCAGTGAATCATATATGCCTCTCTGAATTAGGGCGCCAGTTTCTGAATCATACGTGCTGCCTATGAAGTTGAGAGCATTCACGTCCGCTTGATCGGGATTGGAAGGCGGTGCCTCTCCAAATATCACACCTCCCCAGTAAATCTCGCCAAGTGATTGTAGCTGCTGGTAAACTTGATAAATCATAGCGGCAAAATGCTCTGGATCGAGCGGTTCTTGATTGGCGTTTGGTTCATTCCAGATGATGTAACCTTGCACACCGTGCCCGGACATCTGGGTCGCAAATGCATGGGCAGCATTAACGAACGAGTCTATGTACGCATTCGAAAACGTTGTGGGACCGAGTCCCTCCGATGGATTGAGACCTGCGGGCTGGTGGAACTGACGGGTAAGGAGGGCGAACACGGGGATATTCTGGCCAGACGTCGTGCCTTTAAACTTGTCAAAGGCGCGCTTGTATCCATCGTAATCATCAGCAGAAAAATTGGCGCTGCCTGGAGGACTGCCAGGCCCTCTGACATCGCAACGGACCAGGAGGGGGGGGCTCGCCGTTCGGAGCGCGTGAATGTTGTCGACCCAGCCTTGACTGATTTCTGGTCTCCCGGACTGGCTTGGATCGCAACTCAGGGTATCGAGTCCGATGCCGTGGGGATGATTGGCTTCGTAGACGGCTAGCCAGAAGCGGAGGTCGTTTACATCGGATGCACGAATGATCGTGGGAGTGCGACTGTTGCTCGGTCCACCGGGAGTAGTTCCGCTAGTCCAACCGGGGAGCGGCGGGCGGGATTTGTAGTTCCAGAGCACCTGAATTGCGTCGCGCATGTCCGTAAGGTAGCGAGCCTGAATTGGCGTCCCAGCTTGAATGGCAGAGGGTGGCCAGGCAAATTGGTAGCGAAGATCCGGCGGTAGTTGAGACATATCCTGATCGACGAAGTCCCGCACCTGGCGAAGGTCGTCGGCACGAATCAAGCTGCCCGTGCGTAAGACTCGGTGATAGGTGCGTGGCATCGTCTTGCTCCTTGACGATCAGGCCGCAGTCAGCGGGCGGGACGGTTTATGACACATCTGCAAGGCGCCCGCAGGCAATTGTCGTCGTAGTCGCCGCCACCATCTGGGCGTGAATCGAGGGAGCGGGCTACGCCTCTTCAGTGGTGACTCGTGCTCCGTCTGCCATTTCTGCCGTCGCAATACTCACAACGGTGAGTGCAAGGGCGTCCTTGCCGTCGCCGACGGTGGTGGTCGTAGCGGGCGCTTTGCCGAGGAGAGCGGTTCCCACCGGAGACTCACTGTCGATCAACCCGCGTGCCGGGTCAGCTTCGGGAGAGGAGACGATGGTCAGCGTCTGGCTGTTGCCATCGGCGTCCCGGACCGTGACGGGGAAGCCGATCTGAACGGTGTTAGGGGCCGGGCCGTCCCCGACGATCTGCGCGCTTGCGAGCAGTGCATCGAACTCCGCGATCTGGCGATCGACAGCGGCCAGGTCTTGCCGCGCAGCTGCGGTCGTCTCAGCACCTCGGACCGGATCCATGAACAACTGGCCTTGTCTGACGCGGGCAAGAATCTGTGGACGCGTCATCTCTCGCAGCCCGCGAACGGTCTGCTGAAGGTGGGCGATTCCCGACCGCGTGAGTTGCACCGGTCCAGGCGCACCTGTGCCGCCTGACTGTGTGGGGCCAACCTGCTCGTTCATGCCTGTCTACCCATCGAGCACATCTGCCGTCACCCCGAACTGGTCGTGGAACGCCTATGCGTAGTAGCAGCCGCTGCCGTCGGCGATCTTTCGCGCCGGATTTGCCGTACCGGCACGGATGGCGCTCTTCACCAGGAGATCCTGATTCACTGTGGCATTGTTCCCAACTGTCAAATCGTGACCAATCGTGCCATCGGAGGTCACCGAGAGGCTGTGGCCAACATTGACGTCGGTCCCCGCGTTGACATTCAAACCGGCGATGACGAGTCCGCTGGCCTGGATGTTGCCGGCTACGTCGAGTTTCTGCTGTGGCACCGCGAGCCCAATGCCGACATTGCCGGGACTGTTGAGGTTCAGGCTTAGCGTCGAGCCATCCAGGCGCAGTGTCCGATAGCCCGAGTTGCCCTGGGTCCGCTCGTAGCCAATCACATTGGCGATGCCACCGCTGGAGAGCAGCTCGACACCGTGGTCCCCGCCCGCAATGTCGCGAGCACGGACCGTCCCAAGCGTGTCGAGCTTCGTCTGCGTCCCTGGGGTCGTGCCTACCCCGACGCTCCCACCGCCCTGGGCCAGGATGATGTGGCCGGAGCTGGCGTTGCCAATCCTGATCTGACCGGTGGTCGCTGCGTTGACGTTCAGGTCGTGACCGGGCAGGATCTGGCGGACATCCCTCATGCCAATGCCGACGCCTTCCGAGAAGTCACTTGCGAAGAAGGCACCAACATTTGTCGCCTGGACGTTGTCCGCCCCGAGCACAGCCAGCCGCTCCGGACGCGGTGTTACGCCGATGCTGACGTTGCCATCCAGCTTGGTCGTGCCAGAAACGTTCAGGCGTGCGTCCAGCGTGGCGGTGCCGATGCCGACGTTGCCGGTGCCGGGCATGGTGTTGAGATAGAGCGAGGTGCCGTCGAGGCGAAGCGGCATGTAGCCGCCGTTGGCGCCACGATTGTACGCGAACACATTGCCAACGTCGCCGCTATACAGCACTTCGACGCCCCGATCCACCACGCCGCCGTCATCGCGGGCGCGGATCGTCCCGACGGCATCGAGCTTTGTGAGCGAACCAGGCGCGGTCGTCCCGACACCCACCCGGCCCGCTGGATCGACGAAGAGTCGCACGGTGTTGTTGTCGAGCAGATCGACCAAGCCAAAGTCCCGCTGGCTGCCACCCCCCACGCCGCTGCCGAGCGCCCAGGCCGCCTGTCCGTCAGCCCTGCGGAAGCGGATGTTGACGCCGTAGGGCGTCGCAGCGTCCCCGCCGTCCAGGACGAGCGGGGTGGTGTCCGACGACTTCATGGTCGTCTGCCCGCTGTTGGTGAGCGTCACGAGGACCGTGTCGGCGCTGTTCTTGAAGACGTAGCCACCACCACCGCCGTGGAATTCCAGCGCGTCGGCGGCCGAGCGGAAGATGCAGCGTCCGGTGAAGGGGTCGGAGTGCGGCTGGAGGAAGTAGAGGCCGCCGGCAGCTGGGGTGCCGACGCGGACGGTGTCGAAGTTGCCGTCTACCATCAGGCGCCTCCGCTGGCTGCTGGCGGCTCGACGACGCTCAACAGGAAACGCTCGCCGTCGATTGCTTCGAGGTCGGTCAACTGGGGAAGATACACCCGCAACGCCGAGATCAGGTCGGCTTTGGTGACCAGCAGGGCGCTGACCGTGAGCGGGGGCAGCGCCGGCGCGGGCGCCTCCGAGGCAGCGGACGAGCGGCCGTCGGCGGGCCGAGCGTCGCCTCCGAGGCCATCGGCATTCACAGTAAGGACATCGTCAGGCATCGACATCCAGTCGCCCCTCCGTCATGGAGTGCAGCGCTGCGCGTAGCGGTACTGTACCACCCCCCCCCCGACCTGGATGCAAGCATTTTGGCGACCGACATACGCGTGACTCTCACTTCCCGGTGCAGCGTGCTCGTTTGCGGCAGTTTTGGGCAAGCGTGTCGCACGAGTCGAGACAGGCAGTGACTGGCGAGATGTGGCGGTTGAGTACGACGTGGCAAAGCGTGGGTTGTGGTGGCGGCGAGCGTGAGATCCCTCGCGGCGGTGAGTTGCAGGGAGAGCATTTGGAGGGCCGCTCGGGATGACAAGGGGAAGTCGCGGTTCTTCGAGTGGCTGCGTGCTTGCGCGAGGGGGGAGACCGTGCTGGTACGCGGAGGCGGAACAGTGGCAGCATCGCCAAGGAGCGCATCACGTCGGGGCCACGCTGGTCTGGGGAGGCGGCCGGCGCGGCGGCGCCCGGGCGCTGACGATGTCTGCCACAGCTGCGCCGCCACGCCGCCGCAGCAGAGGCTCGGGGATGGCGAGAGGAGGCGGGGTGGGGCTGGGAGATCCTTCGCGGGCTCAGGATGACAAGGGGGCAGGATGACAATGGGGCTCGGCTGCTTTCAGCACGTTGATGGGTTGTGATGCCGGCTGACGGGTTGTGATGCCGGAGGCCGGCGACGAGCACGCCCGTCCGGCACGTGGCGGCCTGCCCGCGGGTGACGGTCGATGCGACATGGCCGCCTCGTGCCGCTCCTCGGACGACAGGATAGGGCATGGGGCAAGGCGGCGCCCGGCGACTGACCGTAGCAGTGAGATACCGCGCCGCCGCGCCTCATGCCGCTGTTCGGAATGGGTGCGGCGCATCAGGGCCGGTGAGCTGCATCGAAGCGTGAGATTCCTCGGTTCCGCTCACAAGCTCGCCGAGCCTGGGATGGCAGGGGAAGAGGGCAAGCGGGCGGCACGCGATGCGGGAGGATGGCTGGCGGGCTACCATCCTCGGAGCGGCGTCGTCCGATGGCGGGCGGCGCAGCATGAGCGCGGAGTCGGCGCGGATCGGCGCGGACAGGACGCAGGCTCAGCGCGGGTACGGACGCCAACGCGGAGCCGACTCAGAGGAGAGTGACGATGCAGACCAAGGCGGCGGTGCTCTGGGAGCCCGGCAAGCACGGATTCGAAATCGAGCAACTCGACATGCTCGATCCGCAGCCCGGCGAAGTGATCGTGCGGTACGTGGCGGCCGGGGTCTGCCACAGCGATCTCCACTACGTCCAGGGCCGCAACTTCCACCCGGTCCCGGCCGTGCTCGGGCACGAGGGCGCGGGGATCGTGGAGGCGGTCGGGCCGGAGGTCACGATGGTGAAGGTCGGCGATCACGTGCTGACCTCGTACCTGCCGTCCTGCGGGCACTGCAAGTGGTGCACCATCGGCCGGCCGAGGATGTGCGATCTGACGGTCCAGCCGCGCTACCTGATGCACGACGGCACGACCCGCTTCCGGAAGGGCAGCCAGGAGATCTACCAGATGCACCAGCTCGGGACGTTCTCCGAGCGGGCCGTGGTGCCGCAGATCAGCCTGATCCCGATCCGCAAAGACGCGCCGCTGGACGTGATCTGCCTGGTCTCGTGCGGCGTGATGACCGGCGCCGGCGCGGTGATGAACAAGGCGAAGATCGAGCCGGGCTCCACGGTCGCGGTCTGGGGCTGCGGCGGGATCGGCCTGAACGCGATCCAGATGGCCGCGATCATGGGCGCCTCGAAGGTGATCGCGGTGGACGTGCTGTCCCAGAAACTGGAGTGGTCCCGTGAGTTTGGGTCCACGCACCTGATCGACGCCAGCAAGGAGGACCCGGTCGCCCGCATCCAGGAGATCTGCGGTGACGGTGGCGCGGACTACGCCATCGAGGCCGTCGGCACCCAGAAGACGATGGAGCAGGCGTTCGAGGCGATCCACCGTGGCGGGATGGCGGTGATGATCGGGGTGGCGCCGCAGGGCACGAAGGTGTCGGTGGAGAGCGCGGCATTACTCTCGGAGAAGATTCTGACCGGGACCGGCTTCGGGAGCGCGCGCCAGCGGGTGGACCTGCCGAAGATCGTGGACATGTTCATGGACGGCAAGTACAAGCTGCGGGAGCTGATCAGCCAGTTCGTGGAGCTGGAAGACATCAACCGGGCGTACGCGCAGCTGGAGGCCGGCGAGGTGCGGCGGAGCGTGATCCGGTACGCGTAGAAGCCCGCACCCCCGACTACAAGAAGCCCTCACCTCCAACCCCCTCTCCTGTCCCTGTGCGTGGGACAGGAGAGGGGGAGTCAGGCGACGCCGTGGGTTGAAACCCATGTCTACACTCTGTCGTCGCTCTGCGACGAACGAGCAGACCCCGTCGTGGCGTAGCCACGCACCACTGGTAGACGTGGACTTCAGTCCACGGACCACTTGTGATCTCGGTCACAGGCCGGGATGCTGGAGGGATGCTATCCTGGCGCCATCGACCGCTACGATGGCCGGTGGGGCGGGCGGGTGGAGTTGAGGATGGCTGACGATGCGGCGAGGCTCGCGCGGCTCGAAGCCGAGCTCGGGGAGCTGCGGGCGCGGCACGCCGCCGAGGTGGCCGCGCTGCGCGCGGATCTGGAGCAGCGTGACCGGGCGCTGCGCGAGGCTCATGAGCAGCAGACGGCCACTGCCGAGGTGTTGCGGGTCATTGCCACCTCGCCGACTGACCTCCAGCCGGTGCTAGATGCGCTAGTCGCGAGCCTGGCCCGGCTCACCGGTGCGACCGTCGTCGTGCTCTGGCGCGTCGAGGGGGATTCCCGGGTGCCGGTTGCCGAATGTGGACCTGACGGCTGGGTGCTCAACGCCCGAGCGCAGCCGCTCGACCCTGACACGATCACCGGCCGAGCGATTCTGGAGTGCAAAACGGTCTACACGGAGGACACGCAGACTGACGAGCGCTTTCCGACCAGCATCGCGCAATCTCATGGTACCGGCAATCGGGGTCTGTTGGCAGTGCCATTGCTACGGGATGGCAAGGCCATCGCCACGCTCAATCTTGGCTACATGGATGTGCACCCATTTGACGAGCCGATCATCCGTCTGGTCGAGACGTTCGCGGATCAGGCGGTCATCGCCATCGAGAACGCGCGGCTCTTCGAGCAGCTTCAGGAGAGCCACCGGCAAGTCATGGAGGCGCTAGCGCAGCAGACGGCGACAGCTGATGTGCTGCGCGTTATCGCCGCCTCTCCGACCGACCTCGACGTCGTGCTCCAGGCCATCGTGGAAGTCGCGGCGCGCATCTGCGATGCCGATGCGTTCCTGGCTCAGCGTCGCGAACGCGATGGGACGCTCGCCGCGCGGGTCGGGACCGGCCGGATCCGCGAGATCCAGGATGCGCTCCGGCGCGAGGGGAAGGATCCGTTCGAGGCGTCCCACGGGGCGTCGATCTCCAGGCAGTCGATCATGGGCCGAGCGTTTCTGGATCGCCAGACCGTCTTCGTGGACGACCTCGCGAATCAGGACGAGTTTCCGGAGGCTCGCGCGATCCACGAGCGTTTCAGGGCGCTCCCTCCGGAGCAGCGCGACGGCGTCGGTGGGCCGTACGCCGTGCCGTACCGGAGCCAGTTGAGCGTGCCGGTGCTCCAGCGCGGAGAGCCGATCGGCGTCCTGAATATGCAGCGCTTCGAGGTTCGCCCGTTCACGGACAGCCAGATCGCGCTGGTCGAGGCGTTCGCGGATCAGGCGGTCATCGCCATCGAGAATGCGCGCCTGTTCGAGGAGCTAGATCAGCGCAACCGAGAGTTGAGCGAGGCGCTGGAGCAGCAGTCAGCGCTCGCCGAGGTGTTGCGGGTGATCGCCTCGTCGCCGACCAACTTGCAAGCCGTCCTGGCGAGTATTGCCAATGCGGCCGCGACACTCTGTAGCTCTGACGGTGCCGTGGTCAACGTCGTGAGCGGGGAGTGGTTGATCGTGCCGGCCGATTGGGGGCACGACCCGCACGCGTACGTCGGACCGCGATTGCCCCTCGTCCCGGGGCTGCCGGTAGGCCGGGCCGTCCTCGACTCCCGACCGGTCCGGCTGTGTGGTGACCCGGCAGACATCGAAGCGGAGTTTCCCATCGGGGCGGCGCTCTGGCGCCAGTTCGGGCTCCGTGCGACGCTCAGTGTCCCGCTCATCCGGGAAGGACAGCCGATCGGTGGGATCACACTCCGTCGATACGAGGCGACGGCGTTCACGGACGAACAGGTGGCCCTGCTGGAGACGTTCGCCGATCAGGCCGTCATCGCGATCGAGAACACTCGGCTCTTCGAGCAGCTTCAGGATGCGAATCAGCAGCTTGCGGAGGCGAGTCGGCACAAGTCGCAGTTCCTGGCGAACATGTCCCACGAGCTACGGACACCGTTGAACGCGATCATCGGGTACAGCGAGATGCTCCAGGAGGAGGCCGAAGACCTGGGCGATGAGTCGTACATCCCCGATCTGCAGAAGGTGAACGCGGCCGGCAAGCACCTGCTGGGCCTCATCAACGACATCCTGGATCTCTCCAAGATCGAGGCCGGCCGGATGGACCTCTATCTGGAGGACTTCTCGGTCAGTCAGCTCGTCCAGGACGTGGCGGCCATCGTCCAGCCGCTCATGGAGAAGAACGCCAACGAGCTGGTGGTGGTCTGTCCGTCAGACATTGGTGAGATGCACGCGGATCTGACCAAGGTGCGCCAGACCCTCTTCAACCTGCTCTCGAACGCCGCCAAGTTCACGGACCACGGGCGGATCGAGTTGCGAGTGGCCCTCACCCCCCAGCCCCCTCTACTGTCCCGGCAAGCGGAAGAGGGGGAGCGCGAGCACGCTGGTTCCCCCTCTCCCGCGCACAGGGAGAGGGGGTTAGGGGGTGAGGGCATCTCTTTCGCCGTCGCCGACACCGGCATCGGGATGACGCCCGAACAACTTGGCCGGCTGTTCGAGGCGTTCTCCCAGGCTGAGGCCAGCACCCGATCCAGGTACGGCGGCACTGGCCTGGGCCTCGCGATCAGCCGCCACTTCTGTCGCATGATGGGCGGGGATCTGACGGTGGAGAGCGTCCACGGGCAGGGCTCGACGTTCACCGTGACGCTGCCCGGTGTGGTGACGGAGGCTGCCGGCTCGGTGCGTGACTGACGGTCAATTCGGGGCGCGGTCGTCGGAGTGGGCCAGCGTGCAGCCCGGGCCGTTCGGCTGGCAGTACGTGTTCGGGTTGAGGATCGCGAAGTGGGGGTCAAGATACGCGCGCCGGCCGCCCTTGCCGTCGTCGCCGACGTAGAGGGCGGTCAGCCAGTCCTCGCACGGGATGTTGGGGGCGTCGAAGCGGTGGTCGGCGGCGATCTGACGGACGTCGCCGCTCGTGTCCTGGGCGAGGTCCAGCAGCATGGACGGGTCGTCGGCGCCGCACCCGACCTCGAGGGTGCCGAACGGGGCCATCAGCTTGACGTGGACGGCGCGTCCGTTACGGGCCGGGGTAGGTGGCCGGGACGCCGACCTTGTAGCGGCGGATCGAGTAGGCCGTCGTGTCGATCGTGATCGACGATGCCAGGTGAAAGCCGTCGTTGAAGTCCACGACGGAGGCCGTCGAGCCGTTGAAGGTGACGTCCAGGATGTTGGCGGACCACTGAGCGGCGCTGGCGTCGTAGTAGGACGCGCGGACGCGGATCTGGGTGGCGTTGAGCTGGTCCCAGCGGGCGCGGATGACGTCGCCGGGCTCGGGGATGTGACTGCCGCCGCCGATCGAGGCGAGCGGCATCGGCCACTCGCCGAGGATGGTCGGGCCGTTGCCGTCCCAGATCTCGAACACCAGCGAGACGTTGCCGTTGCCCCGCCCGATCGGGATCACTTCGAGGTTCTGCTCGCGGTTGATCTCCTTGCGGAAGCCGACCATCGGGCCGAAGTAGGTGCCGTCTGATGGAGCCTTGTCAGCGGGGGCGCCGCTCGGCCAGCCGACCTCGATCTCGGCCCAGCCGGAGGTGATGTCCGGCAGGCGGTCCAGGTTGCGGCCGGACTGCAAGCGGTCCGAGGCGCTATAGAGGCCGTGGGTCGCGACCAATCTCAGGTCGTTGGCCCAGGTGGTCCAGTCGATCTGCCACTGCTGGCCGGACTGGAGCCGGTAGTCCGACTCCTGGACGTTGGCGACGGATCGGGTATCTGGGCCGCCGGGTAGGGATGCCGTCGTCTGCGGGCGCCAGTTGTCCACGTACAGCTCCAGGGGGCTGGTGCTGTTCGTCTCGACGATGCCGATGGCGGCCTGGTCGTACGTCTCACCCTGCATCCGGCCCTGGTGGTACCAGCCGTAGAAGGCGCCGTCGATGAGGAAGGCGAACGCGCGCTTGACGCCCGGCCCGGCCTGGCTGTGGAGGCCCAGCTCGAGGTCGAACCAGCGATCGGTCGGGATCTGGCCGTACACCTTGAACTCGATGGCCGCGTTGTCGAAGTCGCGCCGCCCGACGACGTAGAGCTCGCCGTTCTGTTTGACGCGGAGCAGCCAGCCGTAACCGGCGCCGCTGGCCCAGAGCCGGCCGATGGTGAGGTACTGGCCGGTTCCGAGCGCGTTGACCGTGGCGGCGGGGACGTAGACGCTGGCGCGCTGCCAGTGCCAGGTACCGGGCCGCTCCTCCCACTGGTGGTCGGCCGCGGCGTCCGTGAAGCCGAGTCGGACGTTGGCCCGGCTATTGGTACTGGTGGTGGCGAGCCGCGCCTCGAAGCTGCCCTGCGCGGGCGTGACAGCCGAGCTGCGCTGGACGGTGCCGCTGCCAGCCGTGTCCGTCACGACCTGCCAGGTGTTGGCGGCGCCCTCGAACCCTTCGAGGATGGTGCCGCCGCCGGTCGGGACGGAGGTGTTGGTCGCGGTGGCCGCCGTCGTGGCGGTGGCTGTCGCCGTGGCCGTATTCGTGGCTGTCGCCGTGGCAGTCGCGGCCGGAAGCGTCGTGGCGGTGGGCGTGGCGGTGGCTGGCGACCAGATCTCGGTGCCGCCGCCCACGAAGGTCGGCCAATCGCCGCAGCCGTCGCGGACGGTCATGCGGACGGTCGTCGCGGCGCTGGTGGGGCCTTTGCGGACGGTGAACGACGCGGACTGGGTGCCGGCCGGGTAGCTGACGCTGAAGCCGCCGGTGGCGCTGGGCGGCCGGCCGGGTACCTCGATCTGGGCGTTGGCGGCGGCCCCGAAGGTGATGGATTGCAGGGTGCCAGAGCCGGCCGTGACGGTGACGCCGAGGGTGGTCGGGCTTGACTGGCTCACGTCGGTCTGGACCGGTGGGCGCGGACTGGGGCAGGCTGAGGCGACCGTCCGTACGCTGTTGGGGTCGGTGGCGGCGCTAGAGACGGTCGGCAGGCCGGCGAGGACGCCCAGGTCCGCGAGTCCGAACGCGACCACCGCCGCCAGCACCGCGAGGATCGCTCCGAGGCCGAGCCGGGTGCAGAGCCGGGACCAGCTGCCGGGATGGTCGTCCACCCAGCTTTGGAACCGGGGTGGCGCGCTCCGTCCCGGGCTTTCCATCTTCCTGCTACGCGAGGCGGATCAGGTCGTGGGCGCGCTCGGCTTCGAGCGCGCGGCGGACAGAGAGAGTTATCGCATGCCCGAGCGCGGCGTGGGTGTCCTCGACGAGGCCGTAGTCCGAGCAGGGGACGTGGACGGCGATCTCGGCAATGCTCAGGGCGGCGCCGCCGTCGAAGCCGAGCAGCGCGATGGTCCGCGCGCCGAGCCGTACGGCCGTCTGGAGCCCCTCGACGAGGTTCGGGGAGTTGCCGCTGGCGCTGATCCCGAGCGCGATGTCGTCCGGCTCGACGAGCGCCTCCAGCATCCGGGCGAACGTCTGGGAGTAGGCGACGTCGTTCGAGTAGGCGGTCATCATTGGGGTGTTGTCGGTCAGCGAGAAGGCCCGGAACGGCCGGAAGCCGGGCACCTGAGCGCCTTTGACGAGGTCGCAGACGAAGTGGCTGGCGGTGGCCGCGCTACCGCCGTTGCCGAACACGTAGACGCGTCGCCCGTGCTCGCGCGCTTCGAGCAGGGCGTCGATGGCCCGCGCGAGCGGCTCGGCCGGGACGCGCTGGAGCACCTGGGTCAGCTCCGTCAGGTATTCGAGCGCCGGCGCGCTGGCGGGCGCTCGCTGGAAGGTTCTGTCAAGGCTGTGCATGAATGCCCCACTGACACGCTGGTTACTACCGCGAGGCGAGAGCGGAAGAAGGCCCTCACCCCCGGCTCCCCTAGACGGTGGCTGCTTCCGGGCTGATGCTGGCGATCTCGTCGATGTGGAGGTCGACCGGGACGAGGCGCTGGACGATCTCCAGCAGGACCCGCACACGGCCGCGCCCCGACTGGTTGCTGTCGAAGATCGCTTCGAGGCCGCTGAACGGGCCGTGGCGGATCACGACGGTCTGGCCGGGGACGAACTTCGGGCGGCGCTGCGCGAAGCTGCCGCCTTCGGCCCGCGCACGGATCTCCTCGATCAGCTCGTCTGGGACGGCGGTCGGCGCCTCGTCGCCGCCCAGGAAGTAGACGATGCCCGGAGCGGAGCGGGCCGACAGCCAGGCGTTCGAATAGACGTCCAGCCGGGCGAACAGGTAGCCCGGAAAGAGCGGCTCTCTGACGACGGTCCGTGCTCTTGGCCGTGACGAGGGAGGTAAGAGCGGCAAGTAGACGTCCAGTCCCCGCTGCGCGAGCACGTGCGCGGTGGCGACCTCTCGATGCATCTTTGTTCTGGCTACGTACCAGGATTCCACGTCCATCCCCTCGTTGCTTCGCGGCAGCGCCGGACAGCGGGACCGGCCGTGGCCGATCGCGCGGGGCCAGCTGCTGCGCGCGTCTTGGGGAGAGGAGGAGTGGAAGGCGATCGTCGGACTGCTGAGGAGATGCCCGCCAGACACCACCGGGCGATTGTTTCGAAGGCGCAACAGTCTGCGCCAACCGCTGGTGGCCTCAGGAAGCCGATGTTATGATGAGTACAGGGACATGGGGCGGCCGACCAGCCCACCTCTACCCTCGGGTCTAGACGGGTACCAGCCGTTTAGACCCTTCTTCGTGTTGTCAGTTTGCCGTCGTCTGGCATTCTGAGATTTTCGCTCTATCCTCCATCAGCGTGAACGCTGGCGGCGCCGGTGGCAGGCGGCCTGTCCGGCTTCGGCGTGCGGTCCAGGTGTGGTGGCGTGTCGCGAGAGATGCAGCTCTCTGCGCGGGCTAGAACACCTGACCCATCAGCACTATAGTACAGATGCAGATCAGTCCCGTGCACAGACGCGTTGAGATTGGGTTACCGGGCGCAGGAAGGCGCTCTCTTCCGTCTAGCTGAGGCCGCGCCGATGCGATCTGGGTGCCGCTCCGACGGGCACCGGGGTTATTGCGGAAGTGTCCTCTGGGAAGGTCTGGGCGCGCGCGTGTGCGCAAGCACGCTCGAACGCGGCCGGCGTCCCGATGTCGATCAGGAGCTCGTCGTCCGCCAGCGGCTCGCCGTAGACCGGGACGCTGCGCTCCAGCAACAGCGGCAGCACGTCGCGGCCGAAGTCGCTGGGCAGAGTGTCTGGGATCAGGTCCAGGATGGACGGCTCGCAGACCAGGACGCCGGCGCTGGCAAGGTCGCTGAACACCTCGTCGGGAGCCGGCTTCTCGACGAAGCGCGCGATCGTGTTGTCCGCGTCCAGCTCCACGATGCCGCAAGCGCTCGGGTTGGGGACGTGGAAGAGGACCATCGTCATATGCGGTTGGCCGGGCTGGCGGCGGGCGGCGTGGAGCTTCACGACGTGGGTGAGGTCGAGGTCGGTGTAGCCGTCGCCGTACACCACCACGAACGGCTCGTCGGCGAAGAACGGCGCGAGCTGCTTGACGGCGCCGGCCGTGCCGAGCAACGTCTCCTCGTGGGAGTAGGTGATCTGGACGCCGAAGCGTGAGCCATCCCCCAGGTGGGCGGTGATGACCTCCGGGTGGTAGTGGAGGTTGACGGCGACCTGGGTGATGCCGTGGGCGCGGACCCAGCGGACCAGCCGTTCGAGGAGCGGCTGGCCGTCCACGGAGAGCATGCATTTGGGGATGTTGGCGGTGAGCGGCCCGAGACGGGTGCCAAGGCCGGCCGCGAGGATCAGCGCTTTCATGCGGTTGCGCGAGTGGCGACGAGGTCGCTGGCGGACTGCCAGGCGAGCGAGGAGACCATGACGCCGTGCTCCTCGAAGCCGATCTCCATGCGGCGCAGGCCCATGCTCTCCAGCGCGGCGACGACGTCGGACTGGCGGCCTTCGTGGCAGTAGAGCAGCAGGAAGCCGCCGCCGCCAGCGCCGGTGATCTTGCCGCCGAGGGCGCCGCGCTCCCGGGCTACGGCGTACAGGTGGTCGATGCGGTCGCTGGTGATGCCGGCCGCGAGGGCGCGCTTGCGCTGCCAGCCCTCGTGGAGCAGCTCGCCGATGCCGTCGAGGTCGCCGCGCTCCAGGAGGCCGAGGCAGGTGTCGGCCAGGGCGCGGATCGCGTGGAGGCCGTCGATGGTCTTGCGGTCGCCGTCGGCGCTGGCCTGCTGCTGGGTGCGCAAGATGGTGGCGGAGCTGCGGGCGGTGCCGGTGAAGAAGAGGAGCAGTCGGCGGTTCAGGCGCTCCTTGAGGCCGGGCGCGACGCTCAGCGGCTCGACCGAGACGCCGCTGCTGGTGAGGTGGATCGCGTTGAGGCCGCCGAACGCCGCCGCGAACTGGTCTTGCTTGCCGATCGGCGCCTTTAGCTTTTCGATCTCGATGCGGCAGGCGGCTTCGGCGATCTCGAGGCGGGAGAGCGGCAGGCGGCGGTAGACGGCGAGCGCCTGGACGAGCGCCACGGCCATCGCGCTGGAGGAGCCGAGGCCGGTGCCGGGCGGGACTTCGGAGGCGAGGAAGATCGAGAGACCCTCGTGGATGTCCAACTCGTGGAGGGTGGCGCGCGGCAGGGCGAGGTCACCGTCCCAGTTCATTGGGACGCCGCCGCCGTGCAGGTACGACATCTGGTAGTCAGCCGACATGATCTGGGCGCTGCGTGACTCGTTCTGCGCGACGCGGGCGTAGACGAACTTGTCGATGGTGGTGGAGACGACCAGGCCGGGGTGGCGCTCGTAGTAGGCCGGCAGGTCGGTGCCGCCGCCGGCCAGACTGATGCGAAGTGGTGCTCGTGCGATCAACATCAGACCGTCGCCCTCCGTGAGCGTGTCGCGAGGGAGTCTTGTGGGAGGCCCCCTCCCCCAGCCCCTCCCCCTTGCGAGGGAGAGGGGAGCGTTCTTGCGCCGATGGCGGCCTGGTAGAGCCGCTCGAAGGCGTCCACGGCGGCGGGCCAGGAGTGCGCCCGCTCGACGTACTGGCGGCCGGCCGAGGCGAGCCGCGCCTGGAGGAGGTCGTCTTTGAGTAGCGCGATGACGTGCTGGGCGAACCGATCATCGTCGTCCGCGACCATGAGATCGCGGCCGGCTCGGGCGGTCAGGCCACGCGCCCCGAGCGCCGACGAGACGACCGGCACGCCGAGCGCCATCGCCTCCAGGATCTTGTTCTGGATGCCGACCTTGACGGTGACCGGGCAGACCGCTACGGTCGCACTGCTGATGGCCGGCCGGAGGTCGTCCAGGTAGCCGGTGACCTCGATCTGGGGGTCGGCGGCGAGCTGTTTGACGGCGGGTGGCGGCTCGTTGCCGACGATCCGCAGCCGCACGTTCGGGACGGCCTGTCGGACGCGCGGGAGGATGTCCCTGACGAAGTGCAAGGCCGCGGTGACGTTGGCGTGGTACGACATCTTGCCGGAGAAGACGAGGGTGGCCGGCTCGACGAGGCTGCCGCGCAGGCGGAAGTAGTCCAGGTCTACGCCGTTGGGGATGACGGTGAGCGGCGCAGCTGGGGCGAGCTGGCGCAGGGCGTCGGCGTCCTCGGGCGAGGTGACGGCGACGCGGTCGTAGCGGGCCATCATGCGCGCCTCGTAGCGGCGGGTCGCTCCGAGCTCGAGGCTGGCGATCAGACGGTGCTTCCGGCTCAAGCTGGCGCGCCGAGTCCGCTCCCAGAGCAGCGAGATCGAGTCCACGGCGTCGAGGACGCGGGGCGTCTCGGGGGGCATCCACGCTTCGAGGAAGCTGCCGCGCAGGTGCTCGACGTGGACGACGTCATAGAGGCCGTGGTGGAGTAGCTGCACCATGCGCTGGCCGGCGGCAGCCGATCGGTTGACGGCGGCTTGCAGCGGCTCGCGGAGCAGGGCAGCCCGCGCGAGGCTGAGGCCCATCCCCAGCGCACTGGTACTGACGACCTCGACGGTGTCCGCCAAGGTGTACAGATCGTCCAGCTCGCTTGACGTCGGCGCTGGTCCGGCGATCAGGACGCCGATCTCGTGGCGGCGCGCCAGCTCCCGCACGAGGTTGTACGGGCGGACCCGGATCAGAGAGGGGGCGTAGGGGAGCGCGACGAGGATCTTCATGTGGAAAGAGCCTCACCTCGGTCGGGCGCGATGAATCGCGCCCCCACCTGCCCCTACGGGGAGGGCTGTGGCCGGCCGACTGGATGTGCACGGCGCGGTGCGCATGTGGATGGTGTGATTACAGCTCATACTGGCCCTCGAAGCGGTCGGCGAGGCGGGTGGGGCGGGTGGGTTGGATGGGCGTGGCCGGCCTGCGGAGGGCGCGGCGGTGCAGCGCGAACGCGCCGGCCAGCAGCCCGAAGCCGGAGACCTGCATCAGCACCGGCAGGACGTCCAGCAGGAGCCAGCGGCTGGCGTTGCGGGCGTTGAGGTTCGTCTCGACGCTGAACAGGTAGCTGGTGGTGTCGAGGATGGTGGCACGTCCGTGCTTGTCGTACTCGTACGCGAGCACCAGCAGGCAGGCGCCGTAGAGGAAGAGGACGCTCTGGCGGGCCGGATGGAGCAACGCCCAGACGGCCGCTGCCGCCGTGACCGCCAGGTAGATGAAGACCGGCCAGTTGTGCGCCACGAGCGTGACGAGCCAGGGCTGGGCGCGCTCCAGAAACTCGGCCATCACGCGCGTGAGCCCGTCATCACGTAGTCGGAGGCCGTGGACGGCGCCGAGGCGTCGGTGGACGGAGCCGAGGCGGCGGCGGCGACAGGAGCGGGGGTGGTGTCGGGCGTGGCCGATGCTGGTGGCGAGTCGGGCGCGATCGGGGCAGCCGGGGCAGGCGGATAGAGCGCGTCCATGCCGGCGAGGGCACGTCGCCGGGAGTACCGCTCCTCCACCAATGCGCGAGCGGCGGCGGCCCGCCGGAGGGCGCTCTCACGGTCGCGGAGGGTGTCCAGGACGGCCAGGGCGAAGTCGTGAGGCGTGTCGGCGACGAGCAGGTGCTCGCGGTGGCGGGCCTCGATGCCCTCGACGCCGATGGTGGTCGAGACGACCGGGATGCCTCTGGAGAACGCCTCCAGGATCTTGACCCGCATCCCGCTGCCGGAGTGGAGCGGGACGACCAGCACGGCGCTCTGCTTCAGGTAGGCGCCGAGGTCGTCCACGTAGCCGGCCACCTCGATGCCGGAGGCTTCGGTCTCCAGGGCGTGGACGTGCTCGGGTGGGCGCGCGCCGACGACCAGGAAGCGGGTCTCTGGCTGCTGGCTCTTGACGTGCGGGAAGATCTGCTGCCCGAACCAGATCACGCCCTCGACGTTCGGCGGATAGAACATCGTCGCCATGCTGAGGACGTGCTGGGCGTCCGGGGTCGGCGGCGCGTACGCCAGCGCCTCGGTGTCTACCACGATCGGCACGATGGTCGCGGCGGGACCGTCGCCGGCGGCCAGCCGACCGTCGGCGGTCACAGTCGGGCGGCGGCCGGACTCGGGGCATAGATCGTGGAGGTCGGTCTCGCTGACCACCAGGACGTGGTCGAACGCCCGGCAGAGCGCCTGCTCGTAGGTGCGGAGGCGGCGCCACTCCAACTCGGCCACCAGCCGCTTCGGCCCCCACGGCTCCTGCTCGGCCACCCGCCGGACGATGGTCCAGACGGCGTTGTGCTCGTCCAACACACGCAGCGGCAGCGGCAGATCGACGGCGAACTGGCCCATCGTGAGCTGGTCGGCGTGGACCGCGTCGAACTGGTAGGTGTCGAGGATGCGCGCGATGCAGGCGCGCATCGCCACGGAGTCGTCGCGCTCGACCAGGAACGGCCGGCGGGTCAGGAACGACCGCGCCAGGGCCGTTACGTCGAGGCGGCGGGAGCGGGTCAGCGGCACGAGGTCGATGGTCTGACACCAGGGGCGGAGCGCCTCGGCGGCCTGCTCCTCGGCGGGGGTGCGCGCGAAGCTGACGAGGTGGACGTCGTGGTGCTCGGCGAGGTGCTTCAAGACGTTGAGGGTCTTGATCTTCGGGCCGCTGTCCGGCGGGGACGGGACGATCTGGGTCAGGAGCAGAATCCTCATGGTTGGCGCTCCTGGAGGCGGTAGAGGTCGTACGGGCCGATGGAGGTGACGAACTGGGGGTGCTCACGCTGCAAGAAGCTGTCGTAGACGCCGGCGTACTTCCCGAACTTGCCGACCACCAGGTACGAGGACCGGGCCTCGGAGCGTGGGTCGTACTCCAGGTTGCCGGGCGCGCCGCCGAGCCAGCGGGCGCGGACGGCCCGGTCCAGCCAGCCGGACGAGGGGTAGTGGTACGGGTGGTCGGTCAAGAAGCCGAGCTCCGGCTCCCAGCCCTCGACGGTGTCCGAGAGCGGCACGGTGGCGTTGAGGTAGGCCGCCATCTGCTGGGGCGAGGCGTCGCGGGTGCTGGCGACGGTGCGCAGCTGCTCCAGGACCGGCGTCCCGAGCAGCGCCACGACCAGGCAGACCAATGCGGCGTAGCGGGCGGCGGCGAGGTCGGGCTTCCAGGAGACGGGCTGGATCGCGCGGAGCAGGTCCATCAGCAGTCTGGCGGTGAAGATGGCGACGATGGCGAGGCCGGGGAAGGCGTAGCGGGGCCAGCCAATCGAGGCGAAGGCGAACCAGCTCAGGCCGACGCAGGCGAAGATCGCGCAGAGGCCGTGGCGGGCGCCCTGGAGCGTGCGCGGGCGAGCCAGGGCCAGGCCGTAGAGCAGGCCGGGCAGCACCCAGGCGCCCATCAGGTCGGTGCCGAGCAGGAACTTGAGGCTGCTCAAAACGCGGGCAGGCGAGAAGACGAAGATCGCGCCGCCGGACGCCTCGCGGGCCAGCGCCAGGGTGTGACTCAGCTCCGGCGTACCGACGAGCGGCAGCAGCGGCCCGACCTGCCCGATCGCGGCCCCAGCCCCGACAGCCAGGAACGGCAGGATCGTGTGGAGCGGCGAGAGGGCGCGGTAGTAGACGAGGTTGGCGAGGAAGAGGACGACGAACGTGCCGGCCAGGATCAGGGTGAACTGGCTCTTGGTGAGTGCGGTCAGGGCGAAGCAGAGGCTGGAGAGGAGCAGGAGCCCACGGCCACCGGACCCGAGCAGGAGCCACCGGCTGTCGCCGATCTCCTCGGCGCGGCATTCATCGATCTTCTCGGCGCTCTTGAGCCAGAGCAGGATGCCGAGCATCAGGAATGCCAGCGCAGGCACCTCGCCGAGCACCTGCCGCCCGAGGTAGAGCAGGTCGATGCCGGGCGCGCCGAGCAGGAGCAGGGACGCGATGAGCGCGACCATCTCGCCGTGGAGGTAGCGGGCGGTGACCGCGAAGATGACCAGTGCGACGACGAGGTAGGCGGCCATCACCAGCCGCGCCTGGAGCAGCCCGATCCCGGCGATCTTGAAGACGCCGGCGATGGGCAGCAGGACGGTCGGGCCGACGCCGGTGGTCGGGCCGAAGTAGCGGAAGCCGTCCGAGCTGGTGTCGGCGTAGACGCCGTGCTGGACGAGTGCTTTCGGGACGTGCAGGTGCGAGCCCTCGTCGAACCAGGTGACGGGGGAGTACTGGAGGTTGACCGTCGCGGCGAGGACGATCAGCGTCAGCCAGCCGGCGACGACGACGCCTCGGGTGAGCGCGGCGTGGCGGAGCAGCAGGCTGGGGATGGTGAGCGGGGTGGTGGGGAGGCGCAGCGGGTAGGCACGCATCGGTCAGACCCCCGCCGGTGAGGAGATACCCTCAGGCCCGTTGGGCGCAGATGTGGCGGGCGCGAGTGTGGTTGGCGCAGGCGTGTGGGGCGCAATAAATTGCGCCCGTACTAGGTCCGCCCTGGTACGGGCGCGATTCATCGCGCCCCCAGCTGGCATCGCGCCCCCAGCTGGCATCGCGCCTTGATTCATCGCGTCCTTCTCCCCTCTCCCGCGCACGGGGGAGGGGTTGGGGAGGGGGCTTCCCATCGCGAGCAACCCCAGAACGACCAGCGCCAGGGGCAACACGCTCCACCAGCCTCGGAGGCCGGCCAGTGTCCCGAGGTTGCGGGCGATGTCGCCCTGCAGCAGGGCTGGCAGGGCCAGGTGCCAGAGCGGCTCCGGGTCGAAGTCCGGGAACGACTGGCCGCCGATGGTCAGGCTCCAGGTGACGAACGCCGACCAGGCGATGAGGACGGCGGTCAGGGCGCGGAACGAGGCGAACCGTCCCCACTGGTCGAGCGCGGCGCCGATGCCGAGCGCCAGGAACGGCAGCATCGGGACGAGGTAGCGCGGCCCGACTCCGTAGCCGCCGGTCCACATGACGGACGAGCTGTTGAACGTGATGAAGCTGAAGATGCACCAGACGGCGAGGATGCCCTCGGCGCGGAGGCCACGGCGGGACAGCAGCACGCTAAGTCCGACGATGCCGAGCAAGAGCACCGGCGAGACGTAGAAGAGGCCGCGATACGCGCCGAACGTGATGCCCCAGAAGGCGTCCCAGGTCGGCACCGAGAGGCTGAAAAAGCCGGTCTGGTGCTCGGTCTGCCAGAGCGTCGAGTAGGAGTAGCCGACCGGCAGCGGGGTGTTGAAGATCAGCTGATTGTGGATGCCCATCGCGACGAGGGCCGGCAGCGCGCCGATGCCCACGACGATGCAGTCGAGCGGGCGATGGGTCAGCGCCAGCAGGTAGAGGCCGATGCCGCCGGCGATGAGGGCGGTGGGGTACTCCGAGATGAGGGCGAGGCCGAGCAGCAGCCCGACCGTCAACAGCCGAACCGTGCCCGGCTGGCGGGCCATCCCGACCAGCGTCCCAGGCTCGCGGCAGGCCCAGATGAGGGCGAACGCGCCGAACAGCAGCGCGGCGGTCAGCTGGTGGCTGTAGAGCGCGCCGCTGTACGGGAACGCCGAGGTCGCGAGCCCGTATGTCAGTACCACGGCCAGCCGCGCCCGCTCCGAAGCGATGATGCTGCTGAGCACTCGGAACAGGACAACTCCGAGGATTGAGGCCGGCACGGCGATAACCGCCCAGGTAGCGACCGCCTGCGCGATGGCGAAATCGACCTTCTCGCGGACGGCCTCGCCGGGCTTGAGGGTCTGGCGCAGCGCTTCGCCCCGCGCCAGCCGCTCCACCAGCTGCTCCCCGAGCGGTGTCTGGAGCAGAACCCGGGCGGCGGCGTACGGCGGCACCCCCAGCAGCGCCGTGCCGGGCGCCTTGTCGCTGTACTGGTGGCCGTTGACGTCGGCGTAATCGCCGGTGCTCCAGACGAAGTGGTCGATTTCGAGGCGATGCTCGGTAACCAGCGACAGAATCAAAGCAACGCGCGATCCCTGGCTCCAGTCGGCGTAGCGTGGCAAGAAGTAGACGTAGCAGGCCAGAAGGACGAGAAGAAGTCGCCACTCCAGGCCGGACAGTCGTAGGGTACCGGGCAGTCGCATGGTGGGCAGCTCTCCCAGGATGCTCGGCGGATTAGAGCTCGCTACCCTTGGGCAGCCACGGCTCGTTGACGACGGAGGCTGGCACGCTGGCCGCTGCCGTGGCCGTCACCGGCAGCGCGAGCGCTCGTGAGGCCGTCGCCGATGCGCCCCGTCCGCGCCCGAAGCCGGGCCAGCGGCTCGGGGCCGGGCCATCCGCGACGTAGCGGTAGCCGGTCAGGCTGGTCTGGGCGTCCGGCACGCCGTTCATCACCACGCCGCGCAGGGTGGTGCGCTGGCGGCTCAACATGCTGAGGGCGGCGCGGACTTCCTTCGCGTTGGAGTGGTCGAAGCGAGTCACGAACAGGGTCTCTGGGACGAATCCGGTCAGGACGCTGGTGTCGGCGGCGGCTAGGAGCGGCGGCCCGTCGATGATGACGAAGTCGGCGGTGCTCCAGGCGGAGAGGATCAGTGGGCGGGCCGACTTGCTCAGCAGCTCGGTCGGGTTGTCGGTCGGGACGCCGGCCGGCAGCAGCCAGAGGCGCGGCACCTTCGTCTTCACGACGTGGTGCTCAGGGTTGTAGTCGTGGTAGCGCAGCATCTCGGCCGCGCCGCCCTGGTTCGGCACATCGAACAGGGTGTGAAGGGTCGGCTTCCTGAGATCGAGGTCGATCAAGAGGACGCTGGAGCCGCCGAGCGCCAGGGCCGCTGCCAGGTTGGCGGCGGTGGTGGACTTGCCCTCACGGTTGGTGGCGCTGGTGACCATCAGGACGCTGTTGCCCTCGTCGCCGTCCGCGAACCGCAGCTGGGCCGCCAGCAGTCGGTAGGCGTCGGCCGAGCGCGAGGTCGGATCGGCGACGACGGCGATCGGCCCCTCGTTCTTGCCGATCACGGGCAGGTACGCCACGATGCCGTCCGGCTCCTGGACGATCGCCACGGGCAGGTCGCTCCTGGAGCGGACCTTGCCGCTCAGCAGCTCCAGCGCCACGATGCCGATCGCGACCACCCCGAAGCCGCCGACCGCCGACAGCAGCACGTACCAGGTGCCGCGTGGACCGGTCGGGGTGGTCGGGACCATCGCTGGCTCGAGGATGGTCAGGGTGTTCGGATCGCCCCGACCTTCCAACGAGGCCAGCAGCTCGCTGTACGACGTCCTCCACTTGGTCAGGTTGAGCTCGATCGCCTTGATCTCGTCCTGGCGGTCCAGCACGCCGCGCGCGTTCGTCTCCTGCCCGAGGGCGGCCTGCTTCTTGTTGAGGTCGGCGCGGCCGGCCTCGATCTTGGACTGGAGATCGGACAGCTCGTCCTTGACGAACTGGCGCCGCTGATCGACCTCCTGCTTGCGGTCGCGGGTCGGGCTGGCCTGGATGACCTGATCGGCGATGGTGGCGGCGATGTCGCGGGCCAGGACCGGGTCGCCGTCCATCGCGCGGATCTCGACGGTCAGCGAGCCGGTCGGATGGACGACGACGATCCGCTGGCGCAGGATCTCCCAGGTGTACGGCAGGTTGAGCGCCTTGACGGTCGCTTCGAGGACCGGCTGGCGCTGGGCGATCTGGGCGTAGCCGTTGGCGAGGTTCTGGACGACGCCGAACTCGTCCTCGCCGGGCTTGGGGCTGCGCAGGATGTCGCCGACCATCAGGGTGGTGGAGGAGACGTAGACGGGCGGGGTCTGGCGGACGGCGTGGTAGGTCATCAGGCCGGCCATGCCGGCGGCGGTGAGCAGGAGCCACCAGTAGCGGACGAGCGCCATCAGGGCGTTGTTGAGGTTAACGGTCATCGGCCTCGGCCTCCCTGGTGGCGCACGCGAAAGAGCAAGAACAGCACGAGCACTGTCGCGGCAACCGCCAGACCCTGTACCACTGGTAATGGTGTAACGTCGAGGTTGCGGGCGGGTTGAGACGGCCGCGCGATTGGGGTTCCTGTGGGCCGTGGAGCCGTTACAGCTTCCTGACCGGGGACTGGTGGAGCTGAGGCCGACTGCTGGGAGCTGCCAGTTGCTGGCGTGGCGTTGACGCCCGATCCCGGGCCGCGCGTTGGCACCGGCGCGACGGGCAACGCTGCCTGGTCGAGCCGTTTTGTGCTGTACCAGATGCCGATCGGGACGCGGTCCACGGTCGGGATGCTGCCGCCGAACCACGCGACGTGCAGGCGGTTGCCCTCGCCGATGGCGATGCGCGGCCACTCCGGGAAGGGCGCGGACGCGGCGCGGGTGATGACCTTGGGCGTGCTCCAGGTGTAGCCGAGCCACTCGGCGTGGAGCAGCGACATGATCGGGGAGCCATCGGGATACGCCACGAGCACGAGGTGGAGCCGTCCGACGCTGTCGAGCGCCATGTCGTAGCGGTCGAACGGGCGGTCCAGACCTTTCGTGATGCCACCCATCCGGGCCGGCGCGGTCCACTCGACGCCGTCCGTGGAGCGCTGGAAGTAGATCGTGTCCGTCTCGTACTCGCGCCAGACCAGGACGATTTGGCCGCGCCCGTCCACGCCCACGGCAGGCTGAAGCCGCCAGCGAGTGCCCTCGAACTGTTTGGCGTAGAGGTAGTCCTTGCGGGGCGGCGCGAAGACGCGAGTGCTCCAGCTCTGGCCGCCGTCGGTCGAGCGGGCGTAGACGAAGCCGACCGGGTTACGCCCGGACGGCTCGTCAGGGTCCACGACCTCCCAGACGGCGTTGAGATCGTCGTTCGGGCCGACCTTCAGCTGCGCTCGCCAGCGCGAGACGGCGAGGGTCGTCTCGATGGGGGTGCTGAGCGACCAGGTCTTTCCCTGGTCCTCGGAGCGGCGGTAGTAGACGGTGTACTTGCCCTTGGCGTCCGCCTCGGTGGTCAGGGCGTGGAGGGTGCCACGACTGTCAGTGGTGATCTCGGGGAAGTAGGCCGGGGTGCGGCGGCTGAACTGGGCGCCGGCCGACCAGGAGGCCGGCCACTCGGCCTGGAGCGCGTTCACCGAGGCGTAGCGCATCGGCTCGTTCTCGGCGCCGCCGACTTTCGGGTCTTTGAGGTCGATGCCACGGTAGAGCAGGTGGAGGTTGCCGCTGGTGTCGGCGGTCAGCGAGGAGCGGAGCGCGTCGCCCTCCTCGCCGATGGCCGCGATCTCGGAAGGCGGCGACCATTTCTGGCCGTCCGAGTGGGCGTAGATCAGCCAGCCGGCCGCGTCGCTGGTGCGCTGGCTGCTCTCGAGGGTGGTGGCAGCTGGCCGGCGGGGGGCGCGCCCGTTCCAGACAACGTGGACGTGGCCGTAAACGTCGGTGGTGATGGCCGGGAACCAGCCACCGGCGCGCGGGTCCGGGCCGGAGATCCGGAGCGGCGTGCTCCAGCCAGTCTCCTCGCCGGCCTGGGCCGGTCCGGCGGCAGGCAGCAGCACGCAGAGCGCCAGCAGGACGCCGAGCGGGGCCAGGAGGATCGGGCGGAGCCAAGGCTGGGGCATGAGGACGTTACCTGCCTGGGAGCGCGGCGATCTTCGCCGCTTCGTCGCTGGGAGCGCGGCCATCCTGGCCGCTTCGTCCGTCCGGGGCGGCTAGAGCCTGTCCTGAGCGCAGCGAAGGAATGGCCGCGCTCCCAGGGAGGATCACCCGGTACACCGTGGTGTGCGGCGTGGTGAAGGCCGCTTCAAGATATGACGCGGTGGCGGGATCAAACGTGCCGAGCGCGCGCTCCGAGGGGCCGTAGAAGACGTAGCGGACGCGAAACTTCGCGAGGGTGGCCTGACGGTCCTGGTCGCTGCCGTCGGCGGCGTAGAACCGCTGGACCATCGCGCGCTTGCCGTAGAAGTCGAGGGTGTTGGCGCCGTGGGCCAGGAAGGCGTGGGCGCCGGTCAGGCCGGGGATCCAGTGGCCGATCTCCAGCGAGCTGAGCACCACGTCGGCGGGCGTCGCGGCAGACTGCTGCTCGATCCAGGCCAACGCCGCGACGTCGTCCTTGTAGAGGTAGTCCGGGTACTTGTGGCGGCTGAGGTCGAGGACCCGCCAGGAGACGAGGTAGAGGTTGGTGGGCAATACCAGCAACAGGAAGAGGATCGGAGCGTAGCGGGTGAGGCCGCGCAGGTCGATCCGCCCAAGCGCGCCCGGCAGCAGCGAGAGCTTCGCCGGCAGCGTCTCGCGGAGCCACGGCACGACGTGCTCGTACAGGCCGCGCGTGGCCAGGAACGCCAGCGGCACCTGGATGCCGCTCAGCAGGTTGATCTGGAAGTCGAGCGGCAGATAGATGATGACGGCGTTGACGGCCAGCCAGCAGGCCACGAACAGCTCTTCGACGCGGCGCTGCTTGAGGGGCACGAAGCCTCGGAACGTGACGGCGGCCAGCACGGCGGTCAGGCCGAGCAGGACGATCAGCTGCGCGGGGTTCGGGGTGAAGACGCCAAGATTCTTGTACTGGGCCAGCACCTGGCGCCACGCTTCGCTCTGCGCCGACACCCACATCCAGTACAGCACGCTCGGGGCGGAGATGACGTAGATCGCGGCGATCCCCATCAGCCAGCGCCAGCGGATGCCGTCGCGCAGGGTGATCAGCACAGCGAACGCGCCGATCACCGAGTAGGCCGTCGCGATGTTGTACGGGTGGGCGAAGCCGAGCAGCATGCAGAGCAGGCCGGCCAGCAAGGCGCGCCGGCCACAGGTGCGCCGGGCCGTCTCGACGACCAGGAAGAAGACGCCGATCAGCATCGAGCAAGAGAGGATCATGTGCGGGACGACCATCATCCCGAAGAAGGTGTTACCGGGGAAGGTGTGCACCAGCAGCGGGATCGAGAGCTCGCCGGTCCACTGCTTGGCGAGGACGAGCAGCCAGCCCAGCCCGGAGGTCAGGCAGGTGAGCGCCACGGCGAAGCGGCGCTCTGGGCCGGGGAAGACTCGTCCGGCCAGCGCCCCGAGCGTCAGCACGAACGTCAGGCCGGCCAGCACCCTGAACCCCTGGTTGACGGCGGCGAAGCTGAGCCCGAACAGTCGCTCGATGCGCCCAATCAGCCACCAGACCGGGTTGAAGAACGAGGCTTCGCTCGGCTCGGGGGTCAGCTTGTTCTCGACGAACACCTTGTCCTGCGACTCGCGTGCCCAGGAGATGTACTGGGCGTAGTCGTGGGTGGTGTGGGTCAGTCCCATGAACTGCCGATCGGCGGGAGCGGTGGCGTACGCGAAGACGTACGGGATCGAGGTGACCAACAGGATGGCAGCCGCCAGCGCGATCAGGAACGGGAGGTCGGCGCGCCAGCGCAGGGAGAGGGTGGCCGGGAAGCCCTCACCCCCCAACCCCCTCTCCCTAACCGCGGGAGAGGGGGAGCCGGGCGCGAGGGATGGGGGCGCGATGGGGCCGGGGGGCACAATGGATGTGGGCGCGGTGGGGCCAGGGGGCGCAATGGATGTGGGCGCGATGGGGCCGGGGAGCGCAATGGACGCGGGCACGATGGGGCCGGGGAGCGCAATGGACGCGGGCGCGATGGGGCCGGGGGGCGCAATGAATTGCGCCCGTACGAGGTTCGTCCTGGTAGGGGCGCGATTCATCGCGCCCACGTCGGACGTCGCGCTCACGTCGGACATCGCGCCCACGTTGGACATCGCGCCCTGCGTGACGTCCTGCTCCCCCTCTCCCGCGCACGGGGGAGGGGGCTGGGGGGAGGGGGCCATTGGTTGTGAGACTCGGTCGGAGACTGCCAAGGGACTGCCTCTCCGGTTTGTGCTCGGGTTAGGGTGTGAGATCCTTCGCGAGCTCTCGTGAAAATAGGGGCGGGAGGAGTGTCGCTAGGCGGCCTCCGGAGAGGAGCTGGTGGGGGAATCGGTCGGGGGATGGGGTGAGAGGGTGACGTCATAGCCGAGGGAGCGGAGGGTTGCGATGGCGCGCTGTTGCTGGCGGTCGCGATCGCGCCGCTCGAAGTAGTCGCCGCCGAGGTCGTGGAAGGGGACGTCGTGGTGGAGCATGAAGTAGAGGGCGGTGATGAGGGAGTGGGCGACGGCGACGATGGCGCGTTTGCGACCGCGGCGGGGTACGAGGTGGTGGTACTGGGCCTGGAAGTAACCGTCCTTGCAGCGGCTGGCAGCCCAGGCGGCCTCGGTGAGGGCGGCCTTGAGCCAGGGGTTGCCATGGCGGGTCCGGGCCGTCTTGCGTCGGCCGCCGCTCTGACGGTTGCCGGGGCAGAGCCCGGCCCAGGCGGCGAGGTGGCGCTCGGAGGGGAAGGCGTCCACGTCGGTGCCGATCTCGGCGACGATGATCTCGGCGGTGCGGCGCCCGACGCCCGGGATCGCGTCCAGGCGCGCGATGAGGGCGTCAAAAGGGCGCAGGAGGTCCGCGATCTCGGCGTCGAAGGCGGTGATGCGAGCGTCGAGCTCGCGCCAGTGGTCGAGGTGCTGCTGCACCAGGAATCGGAGGGGGCGGGTCAACCGTCCGGCCAACGCCTGCACCAGCAACTCCCGCTTGGGTGCCAGCTTGTGGTGGGCCAGGCCGGCCAGTTCCTCGGGGTCACTCACGCCGGCCAGCGTGGCGTCCAGCATCGCCTGGCCCGAGGTCCCCAACAGCTCGGTCACCACCGCCCCGAGCTTGATGTTCGCCCCCTCCAGCGTCTTCTCCAGCCGCTGCACGATCCGCGCCCGCTCCCGCACCAGTGCCGTCCGCGCCCGGGTCACCTCGCGCAGTTCGCGTTGCTCGCGGGCCGGAATGAAGCTGCCAGACAGCAGGTCGTGGCGGACCAGGAACGCCAACCGCTGGGCGTCCGCCCGGTCCGTCTTCCGTCCGGTGATCGCCTTGACGTGCTCCGGGTTCACCACCAGCACCGTCCAGCGGTCCGCGCCCTCCAGCACGTTGTAGACCGCCTTCCAGTACACCCCGGTCGCCTCCAGCGCGACGTGGCTGACCCGACGCTCGGCCAGCCAGCCCGCCAGCCGCTCCAATTCGCCCAGCATCGTGCTGAAGGTCGCCGTCTCCGTCTGGACCGTCCCGGCCTCGCCGGGGACCAGCACGCACGCCACCACCGTCCGTTTGTGCACGTCCAACCCCGCGCACCGCTCGTGCACCACGTCCATCGCGCCACCTCCATCGGGCAGGGGCCGGGTGGCCGCCCTGGCGACGTTCACGATTCTCTCGTGCGGGCTCGAAGCGCCAAGGACTGGTACCGCGCGCCGGACGGGGCCACTCTCAGGATCGGGCTCTGGGCACCAGCAAAGCTCGGCCTTCCTGCCACCCGACCCTGCTTCCCCTATCATACCCTCCTCCGCCAATCGCCCCATTTTCATCAGGGTTGGTGCGCCGAGGCGCATGGTCGGTCTCAGGATGACAATGGCGCGATCAGAAGTTGGCGAGCAGGTAGCGGTACGACTCGACGTTGCGGCGAGCCTGGGCGCGGCGGGGGCCGAACGAGCACGCCTCGGCGGCGGCCCAGCCGGCCAGCTTGAGGATGGAGACGACGTGGATCGAGGCACGGAAGGCGAGGGCTGGGAGTAGCCCGAGGTTCTTCCGCACGTAGATCGCCTTGCTGCGGTAGATCTGCTCGCGGCGGCGTAGCGGGGCGCGCCCGTAGCTGCCCGCGACGTGGTGGGTCGCGCGGGCCTCGGGCGCGTACAGCACCGACCAGCCATGTTGGCGGGCGCGGTAGCACCAGTCCACTTCTTCGGCGTACATGAAGTACGCCTCGTCGAAGACGCCGACTTCCTCGATGGCGCGGCGGCGCAGCAGCATCAGGGCGCCGCAGACCCAATCCACGGTGCGCGGCTGCTGGCTCGCCTCGGCCGGGTAGCTGGGGAAGGTGAGCGGCAGGAGCCAGCGCGAGAGGCCGGTCGCCAGGATCGTCTCGCTGGCGAGGGTCGGGAAGTCGGCGAACGAGCCCTGGAACGAGCCGTCCGGGTTGAGGAGCATCCCGCCAGCTGCGCCGGCATCGGGGATGGTGTCCAGCCGGTGCACGAGCGTGGCGATCGTGTCCAGATCGACGGTGGCGTCGCTGT
The DNA here is from genome assembly GCA_046328125.1 of Chloroflexota bacterium. Taxonomy (GTDB): domain Bacteria; phylum Chloroflexota; class UBA6077; order UBA6077; family JACCZL01; genus JADZEM01. The sequence goes on along the minus strand of JAXLXF010000057.1, from coordinate 8,353 downwards.
TGAGGAGCAGGACGTGGCGGCCGGTGCTGGCGTAGATGCCCTGGTTGACGGCGGCGGCAAAGCCCCGGTTGCCGACGTTGCGGATCAGCGTCGCGTGCGGAAACTGGGCGGCCACCATGTCGGCGCTGCCGTCGTCCGAGGCGTTGTCCACGACGATCAGCTCGTGGCGCAAGACTGACACGCCCGCCTCGACCGAGTGCAGGCAGCGCTCGAGTAGCTCGCGGGTGTTGTAGCTGACCACGACGACGGCGAGATCGGGATGCAGGCTCATGTACGCTCCACCGTGTCCAGCGGCGCCTCGGCGAGGCCAGCCGCGAGTCCGAGAAAGGCCCAGGTGTGGACGGTGTAGCGGAACCCGTCGATGCCCTGGTTGTAGACGAACGGGATGACCCAGTCCCCCAGCGTCATCGCGACGCCGGCCCCGGCGAAACCGCCCATCGCGGCGGCGGCGTACGCGCCATAGAGGCCATCTCGCCAGCGCAAGCAGCCCTTGAAGACCATCCAGAGGATCGCGGCGAGCAGCCAGAGGAAGGCGACCGCCCCGACGATGCCGGTCTGGGCCGCGATGTCCACATAGTTGGAGTGGGTGGACATCGAGGAGAGGGAGTCTGCGTAGAGGGCCATGTAGTAGGCGGCGTAGCCGGCCGGGCCGGTCCCGAACACCGGGTGCTTGCTGAGCAGGTCCCACGCCTGCGCCCAGATGTCGAAGCGGGTGTCCGAGCCCTCGTCAACCTGGGACTGATAGATCGCTTCGTACAGCTTGTGCGAGTAGAGCAAGCTGCCGAGCAGCCCGACGACGCCACCGATCAGCGTCAGCAACCGCGAGCGCAGCAGGGTGATCGTGCCGATGGCGGCCAGGCCGGGCATCCAGCCGGAGAGCCAGATCGTCTGCCAGACGGCGGCGCGGAACATGATCGCGCCGACCAGCACCAGGAGCGCGGCGCGCACCGGCTTCGGCAGCTCGTGGTTGAAGAGGGCCTGTCCGTACGCCAGGGCGATGACCCAGGTGGCGAAGAGGCCGTTCGACTTCAGGAACCAGACGTCGTCTTCGATGTGCGCGTACTCGGCGCAGATGTTGATGGTGCCGACGGCGATCATGCTCCAGGTGGCGATCTGGAGGTAGCGGCGCCTCGGGGCCACGTTCGCGCCGACGAGCAGCAGGCCGAGCGAGACGATGGTGACGGCTGTGCCGGCGATCTGGACGATGGTGAACGAGAAGGTGAGGCGGAATGCAATGCGCGGGTCGAGGGCGATGTTGGACCAGATCAGGGCGATGACCCAGATCAGCGCGACGACACAGGCGGGGGCGTTGACGGCGCTTCGCACGACGACGACGCGTCGGCTGACCAGCAGGCTTGCGAGCCAGAGCCCGAGCAGCCCGATGCCGAGCAGTAACGCCATCACGATACCGCTGCCGGTGCCCGTGGCGATGGCAAACGGGATCATGGCGCCGACGAACGGCAGGCTGGCGAGGCCGTAGCCGAGGATGCGGGAGACGCGGCCGGGAAGGCCCTCACCCGTTGACGGCAGCGTCCTGGGATGGCCCTCACCTCCCAGCCCCGGGAGAATGCCCTCACCCCCCAGCCCCCTCTCCCTGTGCGCGGGAGACGGGGAGCCAGCCGCGAGCTTGCCACTCCCCACTGTCATCCCGAGGGAGCCTCGGCGACCGAGGGATCTCATGCTGCCGTGATTTGGAGCGTGAGATCCCTCAGTCGCTGGGGCTCCTTCGGGATGACAAGGGGAGAGGGCTCCTTCGGGATCGTGCAGAGGAGACATGCCTGGAGTGGTCAGCGGACGGCCGCTCGGGATGACAGGGGAGTTGCGGGCCGTTGGGGCGTCGAGAGCTCTCGGGGCTGTGCCTCCACGGCCGCGCAGACTGTCCGGAGCTGCCGGTGTGCCGCGCAACCCGGCCGGAGCCACCCGAGTGCCTCGTCTGCCGGGCAGGGAGACAGGCTCCTCGCCGTCTCCCCCTCTACTGTCCCGGCGCACCGGGGGACAGTAGGGGGTCGGGGGGAGGGGGCTTTCCTGGGGGCTTGCGCGGAGGGCGTCGTTGGCAGGCATCCTGGCTCTCAGAGGCTCGCCGGGGGCGGCCCGTACTGCCCGAGCGCGTACGCGCTTAGGCCACGGACCGGAGTGAGGGCGTAGGGGCGCATCGAGCGGTGCTGGGGGCGCACCAGCCAGCTCGCGACCGTCCGCAGGGTGTCCACGGCGGCCCCGAGCTTCGCCGCAAGGCCCGCTCCCGTCAGGTGGAGGTAGAGCAGCCGGTTGCGCGTCATCAGGTACAGGTAGCGGTGCGAGTAGATGCGCGCGGTCGGGGTGATCTTGTGCCACATGACGGCGTCCGGCACGTACACCACGCGGTAGCCGTTCTGTCGGCCGCGCGTACACCACTCGGTCTCCTCGAAGTAGATGAAGAAACGCGGATCGAGCGGCCCGATCCTCTCGATCAGCTCGCGGCGGGCCAGGATCGCGCAGCCGGTCACGTAGTCCATGTCGCGCGGGGGCTGGCCGGGCGCCGGCAGCTCCTGGAGGTCTCCCAGGTGGCTTGGCTCGCCGTGCGAGGTGATCTGGCCGCCGGCGAACCACATGACGCGCGGCTGGTCGTAGTAGCAGATGGTCGGGCCGACGAAGCCGATGCGCGGGTCGCTCTCGGCGACCTCCACGAGCTTCGAGATGGTGTCTTCGGCCACTTCGGCGTCGTCGTTCAGCAGCATGACGTAGTCGCAGCCAGCTGCCAGCATCCGCGCGATGCCGACGTTGTTGCCGCCCGCGAACCCGAGGTTCTGGCCGTTCTCGATCAGGTCCAGGTCCGGGTAGGCGGCCCGCAGCTTGACGACCGAGTCGTCCTTCGAGCCGTTGTCCACGACGACGACGCGGTAGTTCTCGTACGCCATCCGCCGCAGCGAGGCGACGCAGGCGATGGTGTCGTCGGAGCGGTTCCAGTTCAGGATGACGATTCCGACCAGCGGGTGCCGGGTGCTGGCCTGCGCGGTCTCTGGCGTTCTTTGCAGCGTCTCGATCATAGGTCCCCCGAAGTGAGCCGGTGGCGGGCGTTACGAGCGCGAAGTGGCCGTGGCGGGCGCGGTCGCGACGAGCGACGGGTGGTCGTCTGTGGCCGTGTGGAGCTGTGCGTCTGGACGGGACGGCGAGTCTGGGAGAGGCTGGCCCCGCCCGCGCCGGAGCGCCGTCAGGAAGCGGAGCTCGTCGCGCCCGACCACGCCGAGCACCAGTAGCAGCAGGCCGTAGACGCCGCCCGCGAGTGTGACGGTGACCATCACTGGCAGGCCGCGCAGCGCCAGCGCCAGCCCGGCCATCACCAGGGTTGCGAGGATCGTCTTGCCGAGCGTGACGGTCCAGTCGATCTCGGCCATGACGGCCCGCAGCGACCAGACGTACTGCCCGACCAGGATCGCCTCGGTGACGACGGTCATGATCGCGGCGCCGGTCAGGCCGAGCCACGGCACGAGCGCCAGGTTGCAGACGATGTTGACGCCGGTGCTGGTGAGGACCGCTTTGGCGACCCGCTTCTCGTCGCCGCGAATCACCACGATGTAACCGAGCAGCTCGGAGGCGAACATCAGCGGCACGACCCAGATCAGGATCGCGAGCGCCTGCGCCGATGGGCCGTACGACGCGCCAAAGAGCAGTGGCACCAGCTGATCGGAGAGCGCCCAGCCGCCCGCCGCGATGGGGATCGCCAGCGCCAGCAGGTAGCGGAGGGCGCGGGCATAGACGCGTGGGAGGGAGGCCGGGTCGCTGGCGGCCTGCCGGGTCAGGGAGGGATACAGGGCGGTGTTGACGGCGTTCGAGAGGAAGACGGCGGCGAAGACCAGGCTGTAGGCGGCGTTGTAGTGGCCGGTCTCGGCGTCGCCCCAGGTGAGGTTCAAGAGGACGGAGTCGAACTTGTAGGAGAGGCCGAGCGTGCCGGCGATCACCGCGAACGGGGCAGTCGCCTTCAAGAGGCCGGGCCAGGTGCCGGGCCTCGGCCGGCCGACCTCCACGCCGAGCCGGCGGGTGGCGCGGTAACAGATCGTCGCCATCACGACCGCGCCGACCAGGCTGGCGACGGCGAGCCCCTGATAGCCGGCCCCAATCGCCAGCGCGACGGCGCCCAGCACCACGAAGATGACCTGATTGACGACCCGTCCGAGAGCCGCCACGTCCAGCCGCTCGAAGCCGGCTAGGACCGACTCGCTGGCGCCCTGGACGCTGAAGACGATGAGTCCGACCGCGCCAATCGCCAGCGCGACCAGCATCTCGGCGGGTCGGCCGGTGACGATGGCGGTTCCCATCAGGAGGGTTGCCGCGATGCAGGAGAGCACGAAGCGCAGCGCCAGCGAGTCGCCGAAGATGGCGGCGATCTTGCCGGCTCCGTCCGCGACGGCGCGCCAGCGGCTGACTTCGCGCACGACGTAGACGCCGAGGCCGAGGTCGGCCAGGAAGACGAAGATGGCCCCGAACGCCAGGACGGCGGCGTACTGGCCGTACTGCTCGGCGCCGAGCTGGCGCACGACGAGCACGGTGAAGCCGAACGAGAGCACCTTGACGGCAAGCTGCGCCGCGACGCCGGCCGCCGAGTTCTTGAGGACGGTGGAGGCGAGCTTCACGATGCGCCCCCGAGATGGCCCTCACAGCCCCGCCGCGAGGCCGAAGGGGTACCCTCATCCACCGGCAATCGAGCGGAAGCGGTGCCCTCACCCCCCAGCCCAGTCGCCGGAGGAAAGTCCTCACCCCCCAGCCCCCTCTCCCTGCCGCGGGAGAGGGGGAGCAGGCATACAACACCCAATGTCATCCCGAGCGGAGCGAGCTTGCGAGCGGAGTCGAGGGATCTCATGCTCCGGTGATGGGCAGCGTGAGATCCCTCGGTCGCTGGGGCTCCCTCGGGATGACATGGGGAATTGGCGTGCGTCGGGAAGGTCTCGGTCATGACGGCGATCCGGTGAGCACGCCAGCCTCGACATGCTCGTCAAGGGTATCGGCGGCTGCGGGTGCGGCAGGCGTGGCGGCTGTGGGTGTAGGTGCGGCTGCGGGGGTGGCCGCGTTGCAGGCGCGACGATAGCCGTCGAGGATCTGGCGGGCGGTGCTGGCCCAGGAGAACTGGGATGCTCGGGCGAGGCCGCGCTCGCGGAGGCTGGCCGCGACCTCGGGCTGGGTCAGGACGGTTTCCAGATGCCGCGCGAACGTCGCGTCGTCCTCGGCGTCCGCGAGGAGGGCGGCGCCGCCAGCCACCTCCGGGATCGCGCCACGGTCAGAGGCGATCACCGGCGTACCGCAGGTCATCGCTTCGAGGACCGGGATGCCGAACCCCTCGATCCAGGACGGGAAGGCGAACGCCTGGGCCATCCGGAACAGGGCGATCAGGTCGGCGCGCTCGGGACGAATGAGGACGTGGACGGCGCGGCGGCGCTCGGCGTCTGCCACGGACGGCGGCAGCTGGTCACGGCGGCAGAAGAAGAGAAGCTGGTTGCGCTCGCGGAGCGCGGCCGGCAGCCGCTCCCAGGCCCGGACCAGCGGAGCCGGGTTCTTCAGCGCGTCGGCCAGCACGAACGGCTGCCCGATGGCGTACTTCTCGCGCACGGCCAGCAGCGCGGCCGAGTCGGCCGGCTGGAGCAGGTCGGGCGTGGGAGCGTGTGGGATCGGCACCACGCACTCGGGATTGAGGCGTCCCTCCCGCGCGATCTCGCCCGCCGCGTACCGTGAGACGGTCAGGATCAAGTCGGCGCGGCGCGCGGAATACTGCGTCCAGTAGTGGAGGTAGGTCATCTTGGCGATAGTGCCGGGCCGCTTGGGGTGGCCCCGCACGATCTCGCGCATCGGGAGCAGGTTGATGGCGTCGTGAATGGTCAGGACGGTGCGCGTGCCACGCGGCCCGACGCCGTAGTTGGCCGGGAAGTGGATCACGTCCAGACGGTCACGCTCGATCTGGCGGCGCAGGAAGAGGTCGTGCTGGATCGTCGAGAGGGGGCTCTTCCAGGGCAGCGTGCGCAGCGTGACGCGCGGCGGCAGTTCGGTCAGCTCGAACGGGCGGCGAGTGTCGGCGTACAGCACGATCTCGCAGTCCGTGGCCTGGGCGATCAGCTCGGGCACGAAGTTGCGGACGTAGGTGTGGACCCCGCCGACGAGGCCGTGGGAGAGGTAGCGCGCATCGATGCCGACCCGCATACTGCCTCCTACACCAGCACCGGCGCCGGAGCGGCCGGCGCTTGCGGCACCGGCTCCCGCGCGCCGCGATAGAGGCCCAGGATCTCGGCCAGCTCGTCGTCGGTGGTGCGCGGCGGGCGGGTGCCCTCGCGGAGGCGGGCGAGCAGGCCCGGCTCGTTGACGAGGCGGCGCATCGCGTTCGCCAGCCCCAGCACGTTGCCGCGCTCGAAGACCAGCCCGTTGACGCCGTCCTGGACCGCCTCGGTCATGCCGCCCAGGTCGGTCACGATGGCCGGCCGGCGCGCGGCGGCGGCCTCGGCCACCACCAGCGGCGTGTTCTCGTACCAGATCGACGGCACGACGACCGCGTCCAGGCTCGCCAGGATCGCGGCGAGGTCGGCGCGCTGGTAGCCGCCCATCAGGGAGATGCGCGGCTCGTCGTGAGCCAGTCGTCGCAGCTTGTCCGCGTAAGATGGATTCTTGTCCAGCGGACCGTACACCTGGAGCTGAATCGGCAGGCCGGGCTCCAGCGCGCGGATCGCTTCCAGCGCGAGGTCTACGCCCTTCAGCGGCTCCAATTGCCCGAGGTAGCCGATCCGGAGGATGCCGTCGGCCGGGCGAGGATCGGTGCGCGGCCCCCACGCGAGGTCGTGGCCGTACGGCGAGACCTGGATCGCCTCGGCGGGGTAGCCGTTCTGAACGAGCATCTTCTTCATGAAGGCGGACGGCGCCAGGACGGTGTCGGCGTACGGGAACGCCGCCCGCAGCGCGCGCAGCCGGGCCTCGGCATCGCCAACGTAGCCGCGCAGGCCAGGGAGCCGCTGGAGGGTAGGACGCTTCGCGGCGGCCAGCAGGCCCTTCGCGACGATCTGGGGCGGAACGATCTTCATCGCCTGACGGAGCGAGCGCGAGCCGCCGGCGAGGCAGCGCTGGCACTCCTCGGCCGAGCGCGGGCCGGCGCACAGGGAGCCGTCGCCCTGCAAGAGGGTGTGCTTGACGCAGAGGAACCAGAAGTCGGTCAGCGTCAGGAGGGTGCGGGCGCCAGCCTCGCGAGCGGCCCTGAGCAGCCCGGCCCCGAGCGAGTAGCAGGAGGTGACGTGGACCACGTCCGGCTGTGTCTCTGCCAGGTACTCGCGGACCAGCTGGTCGGTCCAGGCGTTGTCGTAGAAGGTGGTGAACGGGTCCGGCGATTTCCGCCAGTCCCAGGACAGCCGCCGAACCGGGATGCCGTCGTACGTGTCGTCGTCGGCGCGGGGCTGCCAGCCGTGGGGCGCCTCGATGTCCCCGGCGCAGATGATGGAGACGTCGTGGCCGCGCGCCCGCAACGACCGCGCCAGCCCGAGGGTGTACGCCTCGGTGCCGCCGGTCTGGGTGGGGAAGAAGAAGTGGGTGGCGAGGACGACTCTCACGCGCCACCTCCGACCAGGGCTGGCGTTGGCTGGCTGGTTGCCTGCTCGACGACCGACCGCAGCTGCTCCCCGACGACGTTCCAGTCGTAGTGTGACCAGACCAGCGAGCGGCCGGCCTCGGAGAGGCGCTGGCGCAGCCGCCGGTCTTTGATGACCGCGCTGACGCAGATCGCGAAGTCCGAAGGAGTGTCGGCGATCAGGATGTTCTCGTTGTGTGTGACGGCCAGGCCCTCGGCGCCCTTGGAGGTCGAGACGACCGGCGTGCCGAGCGCCATCGACTCCAGGATCTTGAGGCGGGTGCCGCCGCCAGAGAGCAGCGGCACCACCGAGACGGCGCTACGGGCGATCAGTGGGCGGACGTCCGCCAGGTGACCGGTCAGCTCCAGGCCGGAGCTGTGCGGCAGGCCGCCGAGATCGACGCCGTCGTGGCGGCCGGAGATGCGCAGGATAGCGCTGGGAACCTCGGCCTTCACGCGCGGGAAGACCGAGCGCAGCATCCAGCTGGCGGCCTCGTAGTTCGCGTTGTAGGTGAGCGCGCCGGCGAACACGATCGACCACGGCTCCGGCGCGCCGTAGTAGGCGCCGTACTCGTGGACGGCCACCGCGTTCGGGACGACGTGGACGTTCGGGTAGTTGGGGGCCGCCACGGCCACGTTCCGGCGTTCGCCCTCCGAGACGACGGTGGTGGCCCGGAAGGACGGCAGCGTCCGGCGCAGGTAGCTCTGGAGCTTCGCCCACATCAGCCAGCGCCGCGCCGCCCCGAGGAAGCTCCCGGCCTTGCCGACCTGATCGCGGAACATCGA
>JAXLXF010000056.1:0-38952 GCA_046328125.1 Chloroflexota bacterium | reverse complement strand
CCGACCGTGGGGCGCGGTAATCGCGTACATCCCGCACATCGGCTCTGTAGGCGTCGGCCCGTGTATGCTCGCAATCGCGGCGAACACGTTGAGGAGGAGAGGACGATGCACGGTATGCAACCGAACGTGAGCGACGGTGGCGGTGTGCCGCCGATCGTCTTTACGAGCTGCGAGATGCTGGACGCTGCCCACGAGAACGCGCGCATGGCCGCGGCGGGCGGCAGTGCGGCGGGTGCGGATGGGGCGAGCACGGCTGCGAAGCGCCGCGAAGTCAGCGTCGGCGGACGCCGCGTGCGGACGATCGACATGCACGCGCACTGCGTGATTCCCGAGGCGCTGCAGATCATGGGACTCACGGTCGAGTCGCACGAGCGCCGGGGACCCGGCATCTCCGAGGTGGGCGCGCGACGCATCGCCGAGATGGATGCGCAGGGCATCGACGTCGAAGCGCTCAGCATCAATCCGTTCTGGTACCGGGCCGAGAAGGACCAGGCGGTGGAGGTCGTGCGCATCAATAACCAGCGCCTCGCGGAGTTTTGCGGGACCTACCCGGATCGCATCACCGCGTTCGCGTCGGTCACGCTGCAGTTCCCGGAGTTCGCCGCGGAGCAGCTCGAGCACGCGGTCAAGCAGCTGGGCCTGCGCGGCGCGGCGGTCAGCGCGAGCTGTGCGGGCGTGGATTTCTCGGATCCAAAGTTCGCGCCGTTCTGGCGCACGTGCGAGGACCTCGACGTCGTCGTCTTCATCCATCCGTCGAGCACGCCCGAGCTGCACAAGCGTCTCGCCGGCAACGGCTGGCTCGCGAACACGATCGGCAATCCGCTGGACACGACGATCTGTCTCGAGAAGCTGATCTTCGAAGGCACGCTCGACAGACACCCGAAGTTGAAGCTCTGCGCAGCGCACGGCGGCGGCTTTGTGCCGTCGTATGCGCCGCGGATGGATCACGCGTGCCGCGTCGCCCCGGATGAGTGCGATCCGAGCATCACGCTGAAGAAGAAGCCGACGGAATACCTGCGCGACATGTATTACGACACGCTGGTCTTCACGTCGGAAATGCTACGGCACCTCGCGGCCGAAGTGGGCTCGGACAGACTGGTGATCGGCACCGATCATCCGATTCCGTGGCATCCGGACCCCGTCACGCACATCATGGATGCGCCCGGATTCTCGGATGAGGAGCGGATTGCGATGCTGGGTGGGACCGCGGCGAAGCTTCTGAAGCTGTAGGCATTCAACCGGCTTTCAAACCCACCCCCGTCCCGACCTTCCCCCTGAAGGTGGTCCCTTCGGGACCCGAACGCCAGGGAGGGAAACCTTGGTTTCCCTCCCTGGACCTCCCCGTAGAAGAGCATGACCAGGCGGCTTTGCTCCGAGAGATAGACGAACTGGAGAACTACACTTCAGTACATGCAAGTATGGCATCAACTACTTCGCCAATTGGCCGAGCGGTATCAATAGGTATTCCATCAGGTAAGTCTTCTTTGGTGGCATGTAAGCGAAGCACAAAGTCCGTGCTATTTTCAGGGTCAGTTATATCCCAATCATCAGCAGTGCGACGGTCCAATCTCTCTCTGAGCGTTGCGATATCCACATCCAAGATGAATACTTTGTCGAATATATCTATGAATTTATGCGAGTTCCTGGAACCGCCACAGAAGAAGGCGACCTCGTCGTCCTTGTTCGAGACTATAGTTCTGACTTTATCGACATCCCATATATGGTACCCAAAACCAGGACCTTCTGTTGGTCCATGTTGACGTTCTGATCGCCTTCCCGTTTCAGGGTCGCCCCGATAAGCCAGTTCCCTGTCGCCGCTGATGGCTTTATAGCCACGCTTCTGGAGCTCTTCACAGACTGCACTTTTGCCGGTGCCCGAACTGCCTTCGACAAGATAATTTCGCTTCGCCATGTGCTCATTGTACCGAACTGATTACCACCCTCCAGGTGGCTTCGGAAGCACCTTGCTCGGCCCTTGCCGAGAATCGGCGGCTGGTAGATGTGGCCGGGTCAGGCGACGGCGCCGCCTTGCCACATGCCCAGCCTCGTGCGTTGAGGAGCGGCACTCGGCGGTCACGTCGCTCAGATGGGCACTTGGAGGGAGGCCGCCACGTGCCGCCTGGGCTTTCCAACAGGAGAACCTGACGTCACCACCTCACCCGCCCTGACGGGTAATCTCATACGCGACGGCGCCGCTACGTTGGCGACGTAGGACGGATGAGCAGGTGCTTCGAAGCCTGCTCGGCCAGCCGGAAGCAGCGCTGTTTTGCGCGCGGCCCCTCGTTCCCACGGATCGACGCGTGGGCACGATTGTCGTGCTCTCGATCCGGCGAGTGCGTCGCCGTCAGATCCAGCGACCGTGGAAACGCCGCCCGAAGCCCACAGATACCGTGCGTGGGCCGCTCCGCTCTGACGAGCGACTGCTCCGGCGTGGCGTACCGGTCCCAATCGACGGAGATGTCCGGATCAGGCTCTTTCTTATTCCGATTTGACTCGCTGTTCCGCATGAAGAGCTTGTCGCTGAGCGTACCGTCAGGCTTGACGAAGATCGGCGGCACCCGACGATAGAGCGAGTCGTCGTCCGCAATGATCTCTTCAGGCCAGTCCGGCAGCTCAACTGCCAAGGACGCCCCTCACCAGATCCAGCGACTGCCGCTTGGAGATGTCCGACGCCTCCTCGAACCGGCGCTCCGCTTCGGTTTGGTCGACGAGCAGGTAGCTGAGCGCGCCACTCGGCCCGATGTCGAGCTCCAACGTGGCGCGCGGGCCTCGCCACTCGATGGAGACACCGCCGTCAGGAATCGGCGTCACCGTGTACGGCGCAACCCGCTCGCCGAACGCCGGACCGTGAACGTCAACGGCCTTCCGCATCATCGCATCGGCGGAGGCCAGTGCCGTCTCGGTCATTGGGAGTGCGCCGTAGCTGTCCCAATCGTGCTCCAGCTTCGACAGCTCGTCGAGCCGCCGGAGCGACGACCGCAAGACAGCTGGCCCCTTCTGGCTGACCGACACGCTTCCCTCCGAGGTCATCCTGGCGACGAAGATCGTCCGACACAGAGCGCGCCTTCCACGACTCCCGACCTGCTCTATAGTCTAGACCATGAGCGACCGACCGGCGATGCACGCGACTGTGGCCCTGCTCGAAGACACGCGTACCACGCACTTCGAGAGTGGCGAGTCCCTGCTCCTGCGCCATGGCGATATCGGCACCGTCGTCGTGCTCTACGACGGCGGCGCGTGCGAGGTCGAGTTTGCCGACCGAAGCGGGCGCACCTACGCCATGCTGCCACTCACGGCCAGCCAGCTGCTGGTGCTCCACGACACACCCGAGAGCCTCGGCGTTCAGCTTCCGCCCTCTCACAAAACCGTTCGCCGGTCATGCAATACGCCCACAAGCTGATGCTTGACTCCGGAATGCCAGGCGCGCACACTGGTAGCATGGACTCGCTGCTGTCCCGCATCACCATCGATCCTCAGGTCTGCCACGGCAAGCCGACCATTCGCGGCCTGCGCTACCCCGTCGAGTCGATGCTGGAGTACCTTGCGGCCGGCGACTCCATCGACGATTTGCTGGCGCAATTCCCAGACTTGGAGCGTGACGATCTGCTCGCCTGCCTGGAGTTTGCCACTCGCTCGATCAAGCTCCGGAGCCAGCATCTCGCGCTGACGTGAAGTTCATTGTCGATGCGCACATGCCGCGCGGCCTCTGCTACATCCTCGACGAGGCCGGCTACGACAGCCCTATCCCGCGGTTCTCTCGGAGAGCCGTGATGGCGGCATAGCGGGATTGACTTTTGCACATCTTTTTGGGCAGAATGTCATTGTAATCCCCCCCGTCACTTCGGTGGCGGGGCCATGTGGCCGCCAGTAATGGCGGCCTTCTCGTTTGTTCGGTACGGTGCGTGAGAGTAAACGTCTACGTCGATGGCTTCAATCTCTACTTCGGGCTCAAACGGTACGAGCGGCAAGGCAAGCTGTACAAGTGGCTCGACCTCGAAGCGCTGAGCCGTCACGAGCTGCCAAACGACACCGTCCACCGCGTTCGCTACTTCACGGCCCTCGTTCAACCACGCCCTGGCAACCCCCAGCAGGGCGTCCGTCAGCAGACCTATTTGCGCGCCCTGCAGACGATTCCGAACCTGAGTATCGACTACGGCATCTTTCTCACGTCCGTGGTGACGATGATGCGTCACAACCCGCCGCCCGGCAGGTCGCCGATGGTCCAGGTCATCAAGACCGAGGAGAAAGGCTCCGACGTCAACATCGCGACCAGGCTGCTGTGTGACGCATACGAGCAAGACTTCGAGATGGCCGTGATCATCTCTAATGATTCTGATCTGGTCATGCCAATCGAAGTTGTCCGTCGGCAACTGAAGAAACCTGTTGGCGTGCTCAATCCGAACGAACGCTTCAGCAACGCGTTGAAGCGAGCCGCGACGTTCTATCGTCCGATCGGCGAGCAGGGGCTCGCCAGTTGCCAGTTCCCGCCAACGCTTCAGGACGCGACCGGAACGATCTCCAAGCCGCCGAGCTGGTAGAGTCGCCGAACGTAGCCGTCAAGGACGCAGTACATCTCAATCAGCGGCATGAGGCGCGGCGGCGCGGGATGTCGCGGCAGCGGTCAGGTGCCGGGCGCCGCCTTGCCACATGCCCAGCCTCGCGCGCTGAGGAGCGGGACACGGCGGCCATGTCGCCCAGATCGGCGCTCGCAGGCAGGCCGCCACGTGCCGACGCGGCGCGCCCGGTGTCCCCATCCGCACACTTGACTATTGGCCGCAAGCCCCTGTCTAATCCTGGCGAGCCACGCTCTCTGGAGCAGTGTCACACGGAGGGATCGTGTCGTCTGAGATCACCCTGGCCGCCACCGTCCATATCGAACGGGCCATTCTCGTCATCCGCGGCCAGAAGGTCTTGCTCGACGCCGACCTCGCAGCGCTCTACGGCGTTCAGACGAGGGTCTTCCTCCAGTCCGTCAGACGCCACATACAGCACTCTTCGCCAGCATTGATCATGGTATCTCCTGCCCTGGCGACCCTGACCAGGGGGATGAGTTCAGATCAATGGTGCCGCAAGCCGCTGTAGGGCGGTTCCCGGACGATTTCATGTTTCAGCTCACGAAAGAGGAGTACGACCAGTTGAGATCACAGACTGTGACCTCAAACGGGTCTTCCCGGGACGACACGGTACCCTTTTCCCGTGCCGCCAGCTCCTCCGGACGCGGTGGGCGTCGCTACCGCCCGTATGCCTTCACCGAGCAAGGCATCGCCATGCTGTCGAGCATCCTCAACAGTCCGCGTGCCATCCAGGTCAACATCGAGATCATGCGGGCCTTCGTGCGCCTGCGTCGCCTGCTGGAAAGCAACGCCGAGCTTGCTCGTCGCCTCGACGAGTTGGAGCAGAAGTACGACGCCCAGTTCGGCATCGTCTTCGACGCCATCCGCCAGCTCATGGCCCCTCCCAATCCTCCAAGACGCCGCCTCGGGTTTCCGACAGGAGACCCTGACGTCACCACCTGATTTCCCGCCGGTTTGACCCCCGCGCATGGGCGTGGGAGGGACGCTCGAGGCTGAGGTGCGTATGAGCGACGATGTGAGAGTCTCCGATCCTGACTGCCGACGCCGTCTTCAAATGTATCCGTTGCCTGCTGTCGAGTGGCCATCAGTCGCATCAGGGCGCGGCTCCGAGGAGAAGGTCCGGGATCGCTACCGTGGCTCCTTGCTCTGGGGAGCCGTCGGCGATGCCCTTGGCCGACCCGTCGAGCGACGACATCCGGCACAAATCCGGGACCGCTTCGGACCCAATGGACCAACCCAATACATTCCCTGGCACGGCTGGAGCAGCGGGCCAGCCGGCACGATCACCGATGATACGCAGCTCACGATGGAGGTGAGCCGCTGCCTCGTCAACGGTCAGGGACAGTTTGACCCCGAAGCCTTCTCTCGGCAACTCATTGATTGGCTGCCGATAGGCCGTGGAAGGGGCCGCGCCACGACCGATGCGATCCAGAACCTCATCCGGGGTCAGCCGTGGTGGCAAGCCGGCGTGGAGATCCACTCTGCTGGCAACGGCGCTGCGATGCGTGCAGCGCCGATTGGCCTCGCTCACGCTTTTCGGGTGACTCCACAACATCTCATGTCGGACGCGCTTCTCTCGTCCCTACCCACTCACACCCACCCGGTCGGTGTGGCCGGCGCGATCGTGATTGCCGCCGGTGTTGCCTGGTGTGTTCGCGAGGTCGCGCGTGGAGCCCGCGAAATCGATGCCAACGCCTTTCTCACGTTCGTGACCGGCACGATACAGGGCCTTGAGCAGGTACCGACACCGGAACGTCGACCGGCTGGCGGTGCCATTCGCCTTATCGACCGTCTTCGGGAGCTGTCGGATTTGCTCACGTGGGACGATCCCGATCGGGTGCTCGCCTATACCTACAACGGCGCCTTCGCCCTCGAATCGGTGCCGGCAGCGCTGTACTGTTTCCTCCGCACGCCAGACGATCCTCGCGAGGTCATCCTCACGGCCATTCGTGCCGGCTTCGATGCCGATACCGTCGCCAGCATGGCCGGTAATCTTGTCGGAGCGTGGGTAGGGGCCGAGCGGCTGCGTGCCACCGACGAGTACTGGTGGAGCGATCTGGAGTACCGCGAAGAGTTGTGCGATCTCGGCGACGCACTCGCCGGTCTTGCTGGTATGCAGTAGTGCCAGCCGGCCTGCTGACCGATTCTACGGCTCTACCCTCTAACATTACAGAGTAGTGCACCTGGCCCCACGCCGGACCACATCTGCGCCAGATCGCGCCCACGTTGAGCATGGAAAAGCCCCCGCTTCCGGATGTGGAAGCGGGGGCTGTAGGGGTGCGATTTATCGCGCCCCCTGAATTCATCGCGCCCCCGGGTCAGCCGAGATCAGTGCCCGTTGCCGTTGGCCGCCACGATCCCCAGCGCCACCCGCTCTGGCGTCAGCGGCAGCACTGTCAGCCGGACGCCCGTCGCGTCCTGCAACGCGTTCGCCACGGCCGCTGGCGCCGGGATGATCGGCGGCTCGCCGACGCCCCGGGCGCCGAACGGACCGGCCGGTGCTGGCACCTCCACGATCACGCACTCGATGTTCGGGACGTCCGCCGCCGTCAGCTTACGATAGTCCAGGAGGCTCGGGTTCATCAGCCGACCGTCGTCGTTGTACATCAAGCCCTCGGTCAGCGCGAACCCGAGAGACTGCACCACGCCGCCCTGGATCTGCCCCTCAGCCCCCAGCGGGTTGAGCAGCTTGCCCACGTCCTGCGAGCAGACGAAGTCTGTCACCGTGATCTGGCCCGTGTCCGCGTCCACCTCGATGCGAGCCAGCTGCGCCGCGAATGCCGGCGCCTGCACTGAGAACCCGAGCGTGCTCGTCCCCAGGACCGGCGGCACCCGGCTCTGGAACGTGTTCCCCTTCTTGCCGATCGCCGCCAGCGTAATCGACTTCCCGGGTACGCCCTCGACCACCACGCTGTCCCCGACGATGTCCAGGTCCTCGACCGCCGCCTCCAGCTCGCCGGCCGCGATGTCCAGCGTCTGCTTCCTGGCGTCCTGGGCCGCCTCGATCACCGCCGCGCCGACCGTGTACGTCGTCTTCGAGCCGGCGCTGATCCCCGTCAGCGGCGACGTGTCCGTGTCGCCCGTGACGATCTTCACCCGCTCGATGTCCACGCCGTACGCCGATGCCGCGATCAGCGCCAGGCCCTGGTTCGTCCCAGCGATGTCCACAGCTCCGGTCAGCACCGTCAGCGTCCCGTCCGGGTTCAGCCGGATCGAGGCGCTCGTGGGTTGGATGCCTGGCACCCATCCTCCCACCGCCAGGCCGGTCCCGCGCAGCTTCCCATCCTTCGCGCTCGCCTTCCACTCGTCTCTGGACTTCCAGAGCGGGTGCTCCCGCAGCGCCGCCAGGCACTCACGCGCGCCGTTCGGCTGCCACGGCTGGCCGTGCGCCATCAGGTCGCCGCCCTTCTGGAGGTGCTGCGCCTTGTACTCCGCCGGGTCCAGCCCCAGCTCGCGGGCGATCGCGTCCATGTGCGAGTCGATCACGAACGCCGTCTGCGGCGCCATCGGGGCGCGGTACGCCGCGATGCTCGGCTTGTGCGTCAACACCTCGTAGCCGGTGACCTTGAAGGTCGGCCACTGGTACACGCTTGCCAGGAAGACGCCGCTCATCGTCAGCACCGCGCCCGAGTAGGCGCCCGCCTCGATGACTGTCTCGCCTTCGAGGGCCAGCGGGGTGCCGTCCTTCTTGACGCCGGTCTTCAGCTTGATCGTCACGCTCGGGGCCGGCATCCCGGCCTCCAGCTCCTCGCGACGGGTCATGATGTACTTGACCGGCCGGCCAGTCGCGCGGGAGAGCAGCACCGTGATCGGCTCCACCAGGGCGCGAATCTTCGCCCCGAAGCCGCCTCCGCACTCCAGCGGGATCACCTTGATGCTGGACTCCGGAATGTGCAGCACGTCCGCGATCTCGGACCGCGTGTTGAACGAGCCCTGGGTCGTCGCCCAGACCGTCACCCGTCCGGTCGCCCGGTCGTACTGGGCCACCGCGCCGTGCGCCTCGATGTACCCCTGGTGAACCATCGGGACGTGGTACGTCTTTTCGAGAATATAGTCGGCCTTCGCCATCTCGGCCGCCACGTCGCCGCGCCCCAGGTTCGACTTCTGGGTCACGTTCGGGGCGTTCTCGGCCGCCTCGCTCTCGGTCGGCGCGATGCCCGAGTGGGCCAGTGCCTCGGAGGTGTCCGCCTCGGTGCCCTCGTCAGAGACGCGCGGCGCGCTCGGGCTCATCGACGCGATCGGGTCCACCGCCGCCGGCAGCACCTCGTACTCGACCTCGATCAGGTCCAGCGCCTCGTCCGCGATCGACAGCTCGTCCGCCGCCACCGCCGCCACCGGCTGCCCCGCGAACACCGCCCGGTCGATCGCCATGATGGCGTGGCCGCGCGTCTTCGCGCCCGGCTCCAGCTCTGGGATGTCGCTTGCGGTCAAGATCACGCGGACACCCTTCAAGGCCAGCGCCTTGCTGGTGTCGATCTTCTTGATCCTGGCGTGCGCGTGCGGGCTCCGGAGCAGCCTCGCCTGGAGCATCCCCGGCAGCTGCAAGTCGGCCACGTACTGGGTCTTGCCGCTGACCTTCTCGGGGGCGTCAGCACGCGGGATGCGCAGCCCGATGCCACGCACGTCGCGGGAGGTCTTCATCACCGTTGCCATCGCTTACGCCTCCTTCCCAGCACCAGACGCTTCGACGATCGCCGCCACCATCTTGGTGTACCCCGTGCAGCGGCAGAGGTTGCCGGCGATCCCCAGCCGGATCTCCTCCTCGGAGGGAGCCGGGCTCGCCTCCAGCAGCGCCGCGGCGGACATGATCATGCCCGGGATGCAGAAGCCGCACTGCGGGACGCCGTGCTTCACGAACGCGCTCTGGACCGGATGGAGCGAGCCGTCCTCGTTCGCCAGCCCCTCAACCGTCCGCACGTTCCGGCCACGTGCCTGCATCGCCAGCACCAGGCAGCTTGCCACCGGCTTCCCGTCCAGGTGGACCGTGCAGGCACCGCAGTCGCCGGTGCCACACCCTTCCTTGGCGCCGGTCAGGCCGGCCGTCTCACGGAGCGCTTCCAGCAGCGTCGCGTACGGCTGGACCAGCAGCTCGGTCTCCTCGCCGTTGATCGTGGTCTCCAGAACCATCTTCGGCATAGCTTAGTGGGCTCCGTTTCGGCTGGACGAGCGGCCAGTCGCACGCTCGAAGGCGGTCTGCAACGTCCGGCGGGTCAGCACGCGGGTCAGGTGCAGGCGATACTCGGCAGAGCCGCGCTGGTCCGAGATCGGCTTCGCCGCGCCGACCGCCAGGCTGGCGGCCTTGTCGAGCAGCTCCGAGGTGACCTCTTGCCCTTCGAGGGCCGCTTCAGCCTCGGTCGCCCGCACGATCACCGGAGCGACGGCCCCCAGCGCGATCCGTGCCTTCGTGCACCTGCCGTTCTGGATCGTCAGCTGCGTCCCGACCCCCACCACCGCGATGTCGAGCTCGCGGCGCGGCGTGTGGCGCAGGTACGTCCCGCCGCTGCCGGCTCCGGCCGCCGGCACGACGATCTCCGTCACCAGCTCGCCCGGCTGGAGCGCCGTCCGCCGCACGCCCTGGAAGAAGTCGGCGATCGGCAGCAAGCGCTGGCCGTCCGGCCCGGCGATGACCACCACCGCGTCCATCGCCACCAGCGGCGGCGAGGCGTCGGCGGACGGCGCCGCGTTGCAGACGTTCCCGACGACCGTCGCCAGGTTCCTGACCTGATACGAGCCGATCACGCCGGCGCCCTCGGCCACCCCGAGGAAGCCGTCCCGCACCGTCGAGGAGAGCTCGACGTCGCGCGCCGAGACGCCGGCCCCGATGTGCAGCGCGCCGTTGCCGTCAACTTCGAGCTTCCTCAGCTCGGCGACGCCGCTCAGGTCAACCACGAGGGCCGGCTTGACCAGCCCGTTCTTCATCTGGGGCAGCAAGTCGGTGCCGCCCGCTACGATCTTCACCTCGCCGCTGGCGTTGCCCAGCGCGTCGAGGCACTCCGAGACCGTGCTCGGGAGTGCGAGCTCGAATCGTCGCACGCGATGTCTCCTCCCACTCGGTTGCTCTGCGTCTATGGTCCGTCAGTGGACCCATTCCCGTTGTGTCGGCCCGTTCTCAGCCGTCTTGGAAGTCGCCCGTCCTCCGTTAGCCGCGCCGCCGCTCATCGGCCGCCATTTGTCTGAGATGCATTAGGACAAATCGACATCATTGTAGGGCATCGGCTCACCACATCTCGGTGGGCTGGATGCTGTCAACGGTCGGACGGCCGCTGCCGCTGTGCTGGCACGCGTCCTGGCGCTCGCACCGCGCCGAACGATGCCCAACGGCAACCCGTCTATTCTATGGTAGCGAGGCCGCCCCCGATTTTCGAGCGCCGCTCAACCCCGCGCCCGTACCTCATCCCTTGCCTCTCACCCGTCCCTCGCTCCGCGTCCGACTCACTCTCAGCTCTCACTCGCTACCCGCTACCCACCCTCGCCCCTCGCTACTCACCGAGCACCCGGCTCCAGTCCCGCCGCGCCGGTTCCACCCCGAAGCTCTCGACGGCCAGGCGCAGGACACTCTGGATCGCGACGGAGCCGGTCGGCAAGTGCGCGGTCAGCAGCTCCGCCCGCCCGATCTCGGCTCCCACCCCCAGGTGCAGGTGCGGCGTCTCGGCATGAGACTGGCCGCCCGGGTGCCAGTGGTAGGCCAGGATCTCGCGGCCATCCCCGTCCGAGAGGCGATACTCGTAGGCAGCCGTGGCAGCGTCCCACAGCCCGCGCGGCGGCTCAGCCTGGCTTACCCGGACCCGCATCCTGACCCGAAGGTGGAGACGCTCCCGCCCACGCAGCCGCACCGGCTCCCCTTTGTTCAGCAGCACATCGACGAGAGTGTACGGCCCTGGCCTGACATGGGGCGTCATGAAGACTGCTGGCGACAGCGCCGAGATCGCTTGTTGAAGTCGACCGAGAACCTGTTGGAGCGCGGCGGATGCTGTTCGCTCAGCCAAATGGGTCTACCTGATGCCCAGGTCGATCTCTTCGGCGTCAGGATGCATCCAGTCTCGGAGCTCCTCCTCCGTATAGTCACCCGGCGCGAATGTGCCAGCGCCAATGTTGACATCCGGAAACCGCTCGGGAAGATCGTTGAGGGTGGTAAGCAGGGCATCATCAGCTGCCGGACTGATCGGATCGGCGAGCACCCAGATGTGGACGTAGTCACGCTCCGGGTCGATGTAGCCGTGCTGGCTCCAGACCCAGATCCGTCTGATGTTGGCGTCGGCTGGCGCGGTGCGCACCACCTGGCGAGCCATCTGATGGGCGAGGGCGGATTGCGTGACGGCCACCATGCTGCTCCCGCGACGAGTCTCTCCCACAGATGATACTCAGGCTGGTGCATAGCGAGAAGCAGGCGCGGCGACATACTGGCGCCAACAGCTCCCCGCGACCGGAGGTACTCTCCCGTGAGAATCGAGCGCGCCGATCCGGCCATCGTCAAAGGCTGGTACCTCGGCCCCTGGAATTCGGACCTCCCGCTCTCGCTCGGCTACGCCCCCACCCACATCGACGAGCCGCACGTCCACACCCGTATGACCGAGATCTACCTCGTGGCGCGCGGCACCTCCGAGATCCGCGTCGGCAGCCGGACGTTGACGCTCTCTGCCGGCGATGTCGTCGTGGTGGAGCCCGGCGAGCCGCACACCTTTCTCAGCAGCTCGCCGGACTACTTCCACTTCGTGATCCAGACGCCCGGCTTGCAAGGGCAGGAAGCCCGTGACGAGCGCATCGCCATCTCCCACGCCGACCTCGGCCTCTGACCTCCCGTGTGGAGACGACTGCTTCCGAGAACCATCGGCGGTCCGATGACAGCGTCGCCACTCCCTTCACCTCGTCAGCGGGCGGTCAGGACCGTCGACGACCCACCCGAGCCGCCCTTCGGCCGGCGATGCCCGCCCCGGACCGCCTGGACTCGCTCGGCGGCGATGGACGCCCCGCCAGCCACCGGCAGCGGCCTCGACGGGCGCGGCGAGGCCAGCGATGCGACCGGTCGAAGCGGCTCGCTGTTCCCGGCCCCGCCGGAGCGCCCCCGCCCGAACGGCAGGCGCGGCCGGAACCCGGCCAGCTTCCCGATCAACACGCCCAGACTGTCGAAGTAGGTGTACGCCACCGGCACGTACAGCAGGCTCAGGAAGGTGCTCGTCGCCATGCCGCCCACCAGCACCGCTCCCAGCGGCGCGCGCATCTCGCCGCCGTCGCCCCACTTCATCGCCACCGGGATCATCGAGAGGATCAGCACTGCCGAGGTCATCAAGATCGGGCGCAGGCGATGCGGCCCGGCCTGCTCCAGCGCCGCCTGCCGGTCGAAGCCCTGTCGGCGCAGGTCGTTGGCGCGGTCCACCAGCAGGATCGCGTTCTTTCCGACCAGCCCGAACAGCGCGATCAGCCCGATGAACGCCGGCACGCTCAGCGTCTGACGGAACACCAGCAGCCCCAGGAACGCCCCGACCGACGCCAGCGGCAGGGCGGTCAGGATCAGGACCGGCTGGAGCCAGCTCTCATAGAGGATCGCCAGCACCATGTACATCAGCAGGATCGACATCCCCAGGCCGATGCCCAACTGACGGAACGAGCTGGCCTGCTCGTCGCCCTGCCCCGCGAACGACCAGCGGGTGCCGGCCGGCAGCGCCAGCCCGTTCAGCACCTCGGTGGACGCCTTCGTGGCGGTGCCGAGCGGCACGTCGTTCGGCTCCGCGCCAATCGTCGCGATCCGCTGACGGTTCACCCGCGTGATCTTGCTCGGCTTGCTCTCGATGGTCTCGGAGGCGACCTGGCGCACCGTCAGCATCGGCCCGCCGACGGCCTGCCCGCCCGCCCCCGTCACGGTTCCGCGACGGATCAGCGGCAGGTCCGAGACCGCCTCGGCGTTGTAGCGGAGCGCGTCCGGCAGGCGCACCCGCACGTCGCGCTCGGTCCCGTTCGCCTCGGTCCAGTGCCCCACCACCTGACCCTGGTACGCGATCCGCACCGCGTTGCCAACCGCCTGCGTGCTCAGCCCGAGGTCCATCAGTCGGGTGGTATCCGGCTTCAGGGTCATCTCCGGCGCCGCCGACATCCCGTTCGTCACGTCCGTCAGCTCCGGCCGAGCCGCCAGCGCCGCCGTCGCCGTCTCCGCGATCTGGGTCAGCACGTCCAGGTCGCTTCCGAAGATCCGCACCGTCACCGGCTGGCCCGGTCCGCCGGCGCGGCTGCCGCCGAGCCGGGCCTGCAAGCCCGGCACCACCGCCTCGCCGACGTCGGAGGCCGCCCGCCCGATCTCGTTGCTGGTGCGGGTCCGCTCCCGTGTCGGGCCGACGTCCAGCGTCAGCGAGATGAAGCGCGGCTCGCGGTCGAAGTCCGAATCGCCCCGCCCGACCACCGCGTACACCGTGTGGATCTCGGGGAAGCGCTCACGGTCGAGCAGCATCAGCTCCCAGCGCTTCGCGGCACGATCCGCTGCCTCCAGCGCCGTGCCGGCCGGCAACTGCCCCACCACGATCACGCTGTCGCGGTTGATCTCCGGCACGAACTCGGTGCCCAGGCGCGGCAGCACCACGAAGTTGACTCCGAACACCGCCGCCGCCAGCGCCAGCACGACCGGCCGGTGCCGCAACGACCAGTGCAGCAGCCGGACGTACACCCGCTCGCCCGCCTGGTAGAGCGGCTCGAAGAGGCGCGCAAACCGCCCGAGGATCGAGGGGTGAGGGGCGAGGGGCGAGGGACGAGTGGAGCGACTCACCTCTCGCCCCTCGCCCCTCGCCCCTGCCGCCCGGAGCCAGCGCGAGGCGATCAGGGGGGTCAGGGTGAAGCTGACCAGCAGCGAGGCGAGGGTCGCCGCCACCATGACGATCGCGAACGCCCTCAGGAACGCCCCGGTGATGCCGGTGATGAAGATGATCGGTCCCCAGACCGCCACGTCCACCAGGGTGATCGCGATAGCCGCCATCCCGATCTCGGAGCGTCCCTCGATGGCCGCCGTCTTCGCGTCCTGGCCGCGCTCCAGGTGCGTGAAGATGTTCTCCAGCACCACGATGCTGTCGTCCACCAGCACGCCGATCGAGGTGGTCAGGCCGATCAGCGTCATCGTGTTGAGCGTCAGCCCGAGCGCCTTCATCACGATCGTCGAGACCAGCAGCGAGGTCGGGATCGCCAGCATCACGATGACGGTGCTACGGACGCTGTGCAGGAAGAAGAACAGCACCACGCCGGTGATGAGCGCGGCCAGCAGCAGCTCCTCCTGGACGCCGTCCACGGTTTGCCGTACCGACGTGCTCTGGTCAACTGCCACATTGACCCGGAAGCCCGGCGGCAGCTCCTGGTCGATCTGCGCCACGAGCGGCCGAAGTCTGTCCACGGTCTGGGTAATGTTGGCGCTGGACTGCTTGAACACCAGCAGCCCGGCCGCCGGCTGGCCGTTCACCCGCACGATCTCCTCGGCCTCCTTGCCGCCGAGGTAGACCGTCGCCACGTTGCGCAGCTCGGTGCTGAAGCCGTCCGGCGAGGTGACCGGGATCGCGCCCAGCGAGGTCAGGCTCGTCTCGCGCGAGTCGATGCTCAGGGTGACCCGCCGTGTGCTCTCGCCGCTTCCGGTCTTCACGTCGCCGCCGGAGGTGCTCATGAACTGGCCGCGGACGGCGTTCGCCACGTCGTTGACGGTCAGGCCATACGCCCGCAGCTTCTCGGGCACGATCTCGACCTGGACCTCTGGCTCCTGCCCGCCGACCGCCACCACCCGTCCGACGCCGTCCACCGTCTCCAGGCGCGGGCGTACCAGATCGTCCGCCACCCGGTACGCCTGGACCGGGTCGCCCGAGGCGCCGGTCACCGCCAGATAGAGGACCGGGACGTCGTTGAGGTCGAGCTTGACGAAGCTGGGCTCCTCGGCCTCAGCCGGGAGATCGCGACGGACGCCGCTGACCCGCCGCTCAACGTCACTGGCCGCCGTGTCCACGTTGACGCCCTCGGTGAGCTCGACCGTCACGGTCGCCAGGCCGTTCCGCGCGACGGACGTGATCGTCTTGATGTTGCCGAGGCCGGCGATGGCGTCCTCGATCCGTCTCGCTACCTGCTCCTCGACGGTGCGGGCGCTGGCGCCCGGGTAGACGATCTGGACGGTCACGATCGGCAGGTTCAGCTGCGGGTTCTGCTCCAGCCCCAGGCTCGAATAGCTGACCAGTCCGAACAGGATCAGCGCGAACGTCACAGTCAGGGCGACGATGGGGCGGAAGACGGCCAATCTGGTGAGGCTCATGCGAGCACCCCCTCCCCGTCCACGACTGAAGCGCCGCCGGCGATTGCCTCGAAGAGCGCGTCGTAGCCGGCGTCCTTCAGGATCAGCGCGTCGGCCCCGGGCGCCCGCATCGCCGCGAGTCGTTCCGGGTAGATCCCGAGCGCCACGATCCGCGTCGCCGGGAGTCGCCAGCGCAGCAGGCGGATGACCGCCATGCTGCACAGGCCCGGCAGGTCGGCGTCCACCAGCACGACGTCAGGCCGTGTGAGAGCCGCCCGCGCCAGGCCGGTCTCGCCCCGGCTCGCGATCCCGACGACACGCAGCCCCGGCATCTCGTCGACCAGAGCCTGGAGGCCGCGTCCGACGGCCGGGTGCCCATCGACGATCAGCACGCGGCGCATCGCCGTCCTGGGCGCCGTCTGAGCTGCCGGCACGGTCGCCGGCCAGCTCGCTGGCTCGTTCGATCTTGCGGGGGGTGGAAGTACCCTGCTCATCACGCTCGATCCAGGCGCTTCGTGTGCTGGTTCTGGTCTCATTGTCGAGCTGTGATGTGGTCATGCACCCTGGTCGAGTGGACGGTCCAGGGGTCTGGATTCTGACCTGGACTCGGTCCAGGGAGAGTCCAGGCCCAGGTCCAGGGGTGGCCCTATCCGGGTCGACATGGTAGGGGCGACAAGTTGGTGCCCGGGGTGCTCCGCTGGCCTCAGCGGTGTGCCACAATGGCGCTGGGCGACGGCCGCGGTGGTGTGGTGTACCGGGGAGGGGCGCCAGGATGTCCGAGACGGGGACGGTGATCTCGCCGAGCGGGTCGGCGGAGCGATTCGAGGCCGCGTTCAGCCGCGCCGTGCTCCAGAGCGAGCGTCTGCGGGTCGGCCTGGTTGTGCTGTTGCTGGTCGGGCTGGTCGTGCGCTGGCTGTTCCTCTGGTTTGTCTTCCCTGGCACCCTCGAGGCGCAGCTGGGCGGCTCCGTCAACCTCGGATCGCTGGCCGTGCTGGGCGCGGCGACCGTCGCCTATGAGGTCGCCGTCCTGGTCCGCTTGACGCTGATGCTGCGCGGCGACAAACCGTTGCCGACCCCGCTCCGCTATCTCAACGCCGCCGTCGAGGTCAGCATCCCGACCTTCGCGATGCTCGTCGGGCCGGTGGCGACCAGCCCGGCCTACGTCCTCCAGATGCCGCCGGCCTGGGGCTACTTCGTCTTCATCATCCTGTCCACGTTGCGGCTGGACTTCAAGCTCTGCCTGTTCACCGGGCTCGTCGCCGGCCTGGAGTACGCGCTGCTCGGGCTCTACTTCCTGACGCAGCCCCAGAATGGCCCGATCGACCCGCTGTTCACCGCGCCGATCCAGCACGGCACGCGCGTGCTGATCCTCGTGGCGAGCGGCCTGGTGGCCGGGATCGTCAGCCTCCAGATCCGACAGCAGTTCTTCCGCGCGCTCCGCTCGATCGACGAGCAGAACCGGATCGTCGGGATGTTCGGCCAGCACGTCTCGCCGGCCGTAGTGGAGCGGCTGCTCAGTCAGGACGTCGAGCTGGGCGGCGAGGTCCGGCACGTCTGCGTCATGTTCCTGGACATCGAAGGGTTCACCACCTTCTCCGAGAGCCGCCGACCGGAGGAGGTCGTGGAGTACCTGAACTCGCTGTTCGCGGTGATGATCGACTCGGTGAACGACCACCACGGCATCGTCAACAAGTTCCTGGGCGACGGCTTCATGGCCGTCTTCGGGGCGCCCATCGCCGATGCCAGCGACTGCCAGAACGCCGTTCGGGCCTCGCTGGAGATCATCCAGAAGATCGACGCGATGAGCGCCAGCGGCGAGATCGCGCCGACCCGGATCCGGATCGGGCTCCACGCCGGCGAGGCGGTCACCGGCAACGTCGGCTCCACCGCCCGCAAGGAGTACACGATCATCGGCGACGTGGTGAACCTGGCCTCACGGCTGGAGCAGCTGAACAAGCAGTTCGGCTCGCGGCTGATGGTCTCGGAGACCGTCGTGCAGCGCCTGGACGGCCAGGTGGAGCTGGCGGCCACCGCGAAGCCGCACGGCGAGATCCAGGTGAAGGGCCGCGAGCAGCCGGTCCAGGTCTACGAGCTGGCCTGATCTCGGCGGCGGTGGAAGACCAGCTCGTGGCGTGAGACGCCATGCTCGAAGTAGCGCGCCCGTTGCCCGATCGACTTGTCGGTCTCGTGCGCGCGGGCGTCCAGGCCAATCGCCTCGGCGTACCAGTCGCCGCCGGCGCGCCACTTTTGGGGGACCGTCCAGGTCAGCGGATCGTCCAGCGTCTGTGCGAACGAGACGTACGCGCCCTCCTGCGAGAAGTCCGCGTCGCCAGCCCGGTTCATCAAGATCACATACTGATCCAGATACGTGTTCCAGTGGATCGTCGGCCCCCAGAACCCGAATGCGTCGCCACGGTGCCAGTTGACGGCGACCGGGTAGAGCATCGCGCCCCGCCCGCCGAGGCCGGGCTCGGTCCAGCCGTCGTCGCCCCAGCGCCAGACCCGATCGACGGGGTCGTCCAGGTCTGCGCGGCTGATGCGAGCCACCCCGACGCCTTGTTGTGCCGGGTCTGGCGAGTAGCTCGACGTGAGGATGTACAGGTACCGGTTGTCCCGATCGGCCAGGACCGAGAAATCCCCGAGGCCGCCGCTGAAGAAGTAGTTCTCGGTGGTGCAGATCAGGTCGGCTTCCGGCGCTTCCATGATGATGCCGAGGTTGCGCCAGCTCTCGCCGTTGTCATCCGAGACCATCGCGCCGATCCGGGGTGAGGTCAGCTTTCGAGCATCCCGTGCTGTCTGCCACGCTGGCAGCAGGCCGATCTTCGGGTCAGCGACCTGGGTGTCGCGCAGGCCGGAGCCCGAGCAGGCGTCGGGCGGCTCCTCGTGGTACCAGCCGTATAGCGCGCCGCCCGGCGCCTGATAGGTGGCCTCCAGCCAGCGACTTCCAGGGGCAGTCGGGCCACCGTCAGGGCCGCGTATCTCGACCGGGTCTGCCGGGCCGAGGTCGTCCAGCGCGTGTCCGACGGCGCGACGAGGCCGAGCCACGGACGTGAAGACGTAGAGGGTGTCGCCGTCCCAGTGGACGGGGCTGTTCGAGTCAACCGCGTACGGCTCCTGTCGCTCGTCTCCGTCGGTCCAGGTTGGTCCGGGCAGGGCGATCGTCGGCGCCTCGCGGAGCTCCAGCCACGGGAGGGGGTCGTGTGCGGCCTGCGTGTGGAGCGCCGCGAGCATCGGTGCCAGCGTGGCCGCCTGGGCACGCTCGCCGGAAAGCCGGACCGCGATCGGGTCGGCAGCGCCACCCGCCAGCCGCAGCGCACGGAGGGCCGGCTCGGCGGCAGCGTCGGCGGTCACCTGGACACCGGGCGCCAGGTGCCGCACGCGCAGCCAGTCCTGGGCCAGTCCGACGACGCGCGGCGGCAGGCGATCGAGCGCCAGGCTGACCGACGGCAGTGCAAGATCGGCCGGGCCGTCCTGGGGGTGGTGGCGATCGAGCCAGCGTCCGAGCGCCATCAGGTAGGCGCTGGCGCCGGACGGCCGGCGCGCGTCGACGCCCCCCACGTCGCCGAAAACGACGGTGACGGTCGCGTTGGGGAGCTGCTCGCGGGCGACGCGGCTCACGAGGGCGGTGAAGGCGCCTGCCTCCTCGGGGTTGGGAGCCACGCCAGCGAGATCGAGACGCACGTCGTCGATGTGCACGTCGGCCCCAAGGACCGCTCGCGCCCGCGTCACGGTGCGCTGGAGACGTTCGGCAGCGCCGTCGTCAGCCGCGAGGTCGCCAGGATCGACCGGGCGCACGGTCAGGCAGACTGGGACGCGCTGTTGTAGCAGGGACGGACGCAGCCCCCGCGCGACGATCTGCTCGAGCGCTGCGTCTGCGCCTGCGAGCGTCTCGGTGGGCAGGCAGAGCGCGGCCGGGCGCTGGTTCGCGCGGGTCAGCCCGTCCAGCAGGGCCGGCACGGCCGAGAGATCCACGGTCTCAGCCAGGATCAGCGGCGGCGCCGAGCTCGGCGGTTGCTGCAAGCCGGACGGCGCCTGAATCGGCATGGGCAAGGAGAACGAGCCTGGCGCGGCGCGCACCCGTCCGGCCCCCGGCAGCAGCCCGACGACGCTCGCCAACACGACGATGCTGATGAGACGGACGATAGTGACCTGGATAGAGCGCGCTGACATGACACCTCGGCCCCGCCGGCGGGTGTGTCGCCAGCAGGCTGCGCCGGGAGGATGATAGTGGGTGGTAGACTGGCCCATGAAGCGCGTCGAGGCCAGGGTACGCCGTCCAGTTGACCCTGCTTCGTCACGTCCGAGACCGTCGGTTCCCCACGCCCTCCTGGACCGGTGCCAGTGGCGCTCAGGCGTGTGGGTTGGCGTCGCGGTCGTCATGATGGTGCTCGCGTTGACGCTCGCGCTGCCAGACGGACCTGGGACAGCGCAGGCACAGGCGTCGGGCATTGAGGAGACAATCCTGGCGCGGAAGTCGCTCGAAGAGGTGCCGGCAGGCCGACGCTGGGTCTTGCGGCGGGGCCACCCGATCAACGAGGACGCCCACGCCCACGCCGGCGGCTTCATCTACGCTGCCACGGGCGACTCGTATCTGGTGGTGGAAGAGACGCAGGGCGTGTTCATGCGCGAGGGGCAGGCCGCCTGGGCGCCGGAGGGGATCGGCCACCTGCACACGTCCTCGTTCCGCTCCTCGAATAGCGGCCAGCCGAGCGGCGCCGCGAGCCTGGACGTCTGGACGATCCTGCTGGAGCGGGAGACCGAGTCGCGGCGGCCGGGCGCAGCGGCGATCAGCCCGGTACTGGTCGGGCTGGTCCCGGGGCGCTACGAGGCCCGGCTGGTTTCCGTGACGCTCCAGCCCGGCGCCTCCACGCGGCCACGGCTCCGCACCGGGCCGGAGCTGGCGTACACGCTGGACGGCTACTGGGAGCTGGAGTACGCCGGGATCACGTTCCCGCTCGGATCGAGCCAGGGCTACCTGGCGGACCCGGGGGTGCCACACCGCCTGCGGAACATCGGGAACACGCCGGCGCGGCTGCTCTCGGCGCAACTGGTGCCAGCCGGCCGCCCCGCCGAAGAGCCGGCTCCGTAACAGAGGAGCATGCCCAGCCCGATATTCGAGCACCTATACTGTTTGTAGGATCGCGTCGGCCACTGCGAGGAGCCCTGTGAGCATCTCACCCCGCTTCACCTCTGCTGATCTCGAGCTCCTGCCAGACATTGACGGTGTGCGCTACGAGATCATCGACGGAGAGCTGTACGCGTCCAGGCAACCGGATTGGCACCATCAGTACACCTGCAATGAGATTGCAGGCGAGCTCCGGAACTGGAACCGTCACCTGGGGCTCGGCGTCACGATCCCGGCACCCGGCCTGGTGTTCGCGGCGGATGACGATTGTGCCCCGGATGTCGTCTGGATCAGTCGTGAACGTCTGGCCGCCGTTCAAGACGGGGCCGGACATCTACGCGCAGCGCCCGAGCTCGTGGTCGAGGTGCTGTCCTACGGTGCGACGAACGAGCGTCGAGACCGAGATCTGAAGCTCACGCTCTATTCTCGGCGCGGTGTACGTGAGTACTGGCTCGTCGATTGGCGGCAGCAGACCATCGAGGTCTATCGCCGCGAGCAGGCTGCCTTGCGGCTCGTCGCTACGCTCGCGAACGAGGACACGCTCACGTCGCCGCTGCTACCCGACTTCGCAGTCTCCGTTTCCGGGATCTGGCCTCCCGCGATCTAACGCGCCCGCGAAGGCCAGCGACGCACGGATGTCCTCTCGGGTCAGGTCGGGGAAGTCGGCCAGGATCTCATCCTCGCTCATGTCGCCGGCGAGGTACTCCAGGATGTCGTACACGGTGATCCGTGTCCCTTTGATGCGGGGCTTGCCGCTGCGCACCTCTGGGTCGACGACGATCCTGTCTCGCCACTGCACGCTCATGCCGGCGGTGTAGCCTGCCATATACTTGCGACAGGAGCGTGCGGTGGCCTTCACGGTCGAGGATTTCCGCGATCTGATCGAGTTGTTGGCTCAGCACCCGGAGTGGCGGACTGAGCTGCGTCGCCACGTGCTCTCGGACGACCTTATCGAACTGCCGTCGCTCGTGCGCCAGTTGGTTGAAGCCCAGGCTCGCGCCGAGGCTCGTCTGGAACGAGTCGAAGCCCGATTGGAAGGGGTCGAGGCCCGCCTCGATCGAGTCGAAGCCGCGCTTCAGACTCTGGCGGAGGCACAGGCCCGGGCTGAGACTCGGCTCGATCGAGTGGAAGTCACGCTGCAAGCCCTGGCCGAAGCCCAGACTCAGACCCAGCGAGCGCTGAACGACCTGATCGGGCGGCACGATCGGCTCGAAGACCGGGTTGGCGGTATCGACGGTCGAACGCTGGAGATCGAATTCCAGCACAAAGGGCCAGCCTATCTCGGTCCGATCGCGCGCCGTCTCCGCATCGTGGGATTCGGACCACTGGGCGATCTGCTCGACGACGCCGTTGACGAGGGGCGACTGACCGTTGAGGAGCGCCACGCCGTCATGCGTGCGGATGCCGTACTGTCCGGGAGGCGGCGCGACGACGGTCAGGACGTCTATCTGCTGGTCGAGATCTCGGCCGGTATCGGGTTGCATGACGTCGAACGGGCCATCGATCGGGCCACGTTGCTCGGGAAGGTTGGCCGGCCCGTCTTGCCCGTCGTTGCGGGACTGCGCATCCACGACGATGCAGCGTCGCTCGCCCGCACGCACGGGGTCTGGGCGGCCATCGAAGGTCAGGTCATACCGCCCCTGTCAGCCTGACCCGCTGACATGTGAGGCTTACCGCGCCTGGTTCAGTACGGTGCGCGGGAGCAGCATCTTCACCGAGCTGATCTCGCGGAAGGTGCGCGAGACGCGGACGTCGCCGGCCAGGCTCAACAGCGTGTCGGCATCGACGGGGGCCATGCCGTGCTCCTGCACCAGCAGGTCCACCATCTGACGGACCGCCTGCCACATCGCCAATCCCAGATCCTCGCCGTACGCGAGCACGACCAGATGCTCCGGCGTCAGGGCACGCGGGCCGACGAGGTTGGCGCCCTTCAGGACGGTGACTCGGATCACGGTGTCTGAGGCGCACTCGGCGCCGGTGCCGGCCACCGCGCTGAAGAGCCAGCTCGCTAGACCACGGCTAGCTCATCGGCGACCGCTGACAGGCAGCGTCAGATCGCTCTTGGCCCGAGAGACAACATGAGCAGCGCCGTCTCGGCGTCAGCGTCAAACGCCAGAACGCGTGTAAGCTCCCGTTGGAGCAGGTACGCAATCGCGGATGTCCCCGCATTGCCCACATCAAGCCAGATGACTTTTGGTGGAGCTCCGTCGACGAAACTCCTCTCGCGAAAGTCGGTGTCCTTCGTGACGATGACGAAGCCGTACGCTCTGGCGTGGTCCCAGATCTGCCGATCCGTTGCGCCGAGCAGACCCGCCCTTCTAATGTGGGTACTATCTGGGTACTCGTTGGCGAGCAGGTACGGCAGGCGCGGACTCAGATTCTCATCGAAGA
This sequence comes from Chloroflexota bacterium, assembly GCA_046328125.1. Lineage (GTDB taxonomy): Bacteria > Chloroflexota > UBA6077 > UBA6077 > JACCZL01 > JADZEM01. Next base: position 15,620 of record JAXLXF010000056.1, on the reverse strand, counting down.
TGAGCTTCACTCGACCGAGTTCGAGAGGCGTCGTTCGCGTGCCGCCGCAAATGCCAGCGACGCACGGATATCCTCTCGGGTCAAGTCGGGGAAGTCGGCCAGGATCTCATCCTCGCTCATGCCGCCGGCGAGATACTCCAAGATGTCGTACACGGTGATCCGTGTCCCTTTGATGCGGGGCTTGCCGCTGCGCACCTCTGGGTCGACGACGATCCTGTCTCGCCACTGCACGCTCATGCCAGCAGTATAGCCTGCCCTCTCCTTGCGACGGGTGCATCGTCGCGAGCGAGCTCTCAACTGCGAGATATTACCGCGCCTGGTTCACCACGGCGCGCGGGAGCAGCATCTTCACCGAGCTGATCTCGCGGAAGGTGCGCGAGACGCGGACATCGCCGGCCAGGCTCAGCAGCGTGTAGGCATCGACGGGGGCCATGCCGTGCTCCTGCACCAGCAGGTCCACCATCTGACGGACCGCCTGCCGCATCGCCGCACCCAGATCCTCGCCGTACGCGAGCACGACCAGATGCTCCGGCGTCAGGGCGCGCGGGCCGACGAGGTTGGCGCCTTTCAGGACGGTGACTCGGATCACGGTGTCTGAGGCGCACTCGGCGCCGGTACCGGCCACCGCGCCGTCGGCGACCACCGCGTGGCAGTCGCCAAGCGCCAGCAAGCCGCCCGGCACCAGTACCGGCAGGGTGAGCGTGCTCCCGGCCACCAGCTCCTGCATGTCGATGTCGCCGCCGTACGGGCCGCTGTCGCTAGCGGTCGTCTGCTGATACGGCGGCGTCGTCGCCACAAACCCCATCGAGGGGCGGAGCGGCAGCCGGATGCCGCACGGCAAGATCGCCTCGTCGGCGGTCAGGCCGATCTGGAGGCAGTGCGGCTCGACAAAGACGTCGTCCAGGAAGCCCCGGCCGGTCATGATCATGTGGGCCGCGCCCTCGTCCGCCTTCGGGACCACGCTCAGGAAGTCGATCTTCAGGGCGTCGCCCGGCTCGGCGCCGTTCACGAAGATCGGGCCGGTGGCCGGGCCTTTCGGGTCTTTTGCCATGAAGGCCGCGGCGTCACGCCCGCCCTCGAAGGCGTCCCAGGTCTCCACCAGCAGCTCCTCGCCAGACTCGATGGTGATGGCCGGCGGCGTGGCCGGGTCCAGGAAGTAGACGTGATGGTCTCGACTCAGCCGCTGCATCCGCGAGCCTCCCCATTTATCCCAGATAGACCGCGTCCGGCTGGCTCCAGTAGCTCTGCATGATGTGGAAGTTGGTCCGGAAGTTCTTGCCGTGCAGCCCCGAGTGCGCCGCGCCGGGCACCACGATGAACTGCTTGTCGTTGTTCGGGAGCAAGCGGAAGAACTCCAGCAGGTCGTCGAATGACGCGATGCCGTCGTACTCGCCGCGCAGGATCAGGATCGGCACGTCGATCTTGCGCGGGTCCACCAGCGGCAGGTTCTGGCACATGTCCACGTAGGTGCCGTTCGGGATCGAGTCGTCCAGGGCGCAGATCGCCTCCGCGAACGCCTCCACGACTTCCTGATCGGCGGTGCCGGGGCGGTCCCGGGTGAAGATCGTCCGCACGAACTCCGGGTTGACCGGGCGACGGTTGCTCGCGAGGTACTCCGGCAGGCGCTGGCGGCGCTGCGCCAGCGTTGGGGCGCCCTCGCCGGTCCAGACGAACGCGTCCAGGATCAGCCGCTTGATCCGGTCTGGGCGGCGCTCGGCATACATCGCGGCCCGCAGCGCGCCGGACGATCCGCCGAACATCAGCAGCTTCTCGTCGCCCCGCACCTGGCGGATGTACTCCGCGACAGCCTCGGTGTCGTCCGCGCCGTCAGCACAGTAGAACTTGCTGTCGCGGGTCTTGTCGGAGCGACCGTACCCCTCACAGTCGAAGCACCAGACGTCGTAGCCCTGCCGCGCGAAGTAGTCCATCGGCGAGTGCGTCTCGCCGTGGCCCGGCACCTGGAGGTCGAACGTCGGCGTCGAGGCCATCGACGATCCGTGCACCAGCAGGACGATGCCGGCAAAGCTGCCCTCACGGGACGGCAGGTACTTCTCCCAGGCAAACAGGCGGATCGGGCCGCTCTCATGCTGCTTGGTGACCCAGTGGGACACACCGGCGATTGCCTCGTGCGCGGGGGCGGACGCCTCGACGGTCATGGTTCACTCCTCGTCGTTCATTGCACGGCGGCGCAGCGACCGTGAAGTCGCAGCATAACCGCTTCGCCGACCTCGAACTGGTCGCCGGCGGGGGCCTGGACGCGCAAGCGCAGGCCGTCCACGGCAACCTGATAGTCGTTGAAGCTCCCCAGGAAGACGGCGTCCTCGATACGGCCCATCGTCAGCGTCGGGTCCGGGGGGCTCTGCGGGCGCAGCAGTTGGACGCTCTCCGGCCGGACCGCCAGCGTCACCTCGGCGCCCGGCACGGCTCCTGGCGGCAGGCCAGCCTTCACGCGCAGCCGCTCGCCGACCGCCACCAGGCCGTCCGTGTCGCCGTCGCCGGAGCCACCACCATTCGACACCTCCAGCACGCGCCCCGGGACGAGGTTGACCAGGCCCATGAAGTCGGCCACGACCGAGTTGGCCGGCCTGACGTACACCTCGCGCGGCGTGCCGACTTGCTGGAGCTTGCCCAGGTGCATCACCACCACCCGGTCCGAGAGCGCCATCGCCTCGGTCTGGTCGTGGGTGACGTAGACGAACGTGATCCCGGTCCGGCGCTGCAGCTGCTTCAGCTCCCAGCGCATCCGCTCGCGAAGCTTGGCGTCCAGGTTCGAGAGCGGCTCGTCAAGCAGCAAGATGCGCGGCTCCACCACCAGCGAGCGAGCCAGCGCCACCCGCTGCTGCTGCCCTCCCGAGAGCTGGCTCGGGTAGCGCCGGTCGAGCCCATCCAGCCCGACCAGTGCCAGCATCTCGCCGACCCGCCGGGCCGTCTCCTGCTTCGGGATCTTCATCACCTCCAGCCCGAACGCCACGTTCTCGTAGACAGTCTTGTGGGGCCAGATCGCGTAGTTCTGGAACACCATCCCCATGCGGCGCTTCTCAGGCGGCACGACGCCGTCCGGGGTGGAGAGCGTCTCGCCGCCCACGGTGATGGTGCCCTGGTCAGGCGTGATGAAGCCGGCGATCATCCGCAGCGTGGTCGTCTTGCCGCAGCCGGACGGACCGAGCAGGGTCAGGAACTCGCCCGCCTCGACCTCCAGTGACAGGTCGTCCACGGCCTGGTGGTCGCCGTATCGCTTGCTCAGGTGCTCGATGACGATGTCGGCCATCTCGGCTTAGCCCCCGGCCGCCACGGGCTGCTGCTCTTGCAACTGCTCCTGGCTGGTGGCGCCGCCGCGTCGGGCGCTGAACCGCCGCGCCCCGAGCAGCACCAGCGTGGTCAGGACCATCGTCAGGACGGCCATCGCGCAGACCTTCTCTAGCAGGCCGTTGTCGTACAGGTTGAAGCTGGCGACGGCCAGGGTGATCGTCGGGCCGGTGAACAGCAGGATGGTGGCGGAGACCTCGTGGAGGGAGGCGACGAACACCAGGATCCAGCCCGCCAACAGCCCGGACCGCGTCAGCGGCAGCGTCACCTGGGCGAAGGTCCGCAGCCAGGACGCCCCGGTGATCCGGGCCGTCTCCTCCAACGAGCCGTCAACCTGCCGCAATGAGGCGTTTGCCGCCCGCACCGCGACCGGGATGAAGCGGGTCAGGTAGGCCAGCAGCAGGATGACCAGCGTGCCGTAGATGTTGATCGGGGAGCCGAGCCACGCCTGCACGATGGCGACGGCCAGCACGATGCCCGGCAGCCCGAACGGCACCAGCGAGAGGTAGTCCAGGAGCTGGCGGCCGGGCAGCTCGGTGCGAATGTCGATGTAGGCGATCACCGCGCCGATCGAGATGGCGAGGGTGGCCGCCAGGCTCGCCAGCACGATGCTGTTCCGGATCGCGCGCCAGGTCGCCTCGTAGCCGAACAGCACGAACTGGTAGTTCTCCAGCGTGAAGTTGGCGGCGCTCGGCCCGAGCGACCACGTCCTGGTGAACGAGGCGACCAGCAAGAAGACGTACGGCAGCGCCACCGAGAAGCCGAACACCAGCGCACAGTACACCAGCGGCAGGTATCGCCCGCGTCCGAGGTCGATCAGGTCCGGGCGGGCGCCCTTGCCGCCTACCGTCACGTACGAGCGCGCCTGCAAATACCGGTGCTGGACGTACAGTCCAGCCAGCGTCAGGATCACCAGCATCATCGAGAGCGCGGAGGCCAGTCCGTACTGGGGCGGGTAGTTGAACAGCGCGTAGATGCGGGTCGGGAGGGTGAAGACGCGGCCCGGCAGCCCGAGGATCGCCTGGGAGCCGAACAGGCTGATCGCGTTCACGAACGCCAGCAGCGCCCCGGCCAGGATCGCCGGCATCACCAGCGGCAGGGTGATCGAGAGGGTGTTCTTCAGGCGGCCGGCGCCCAGGATCTGCGCCGACTGCTCCAACGAGGCGTCGATCGACTCGAGCGCGCTGGAGACCAGCAGGAACACGAACGGGAATGTGTGCAGGCTGGTCACGAAGATCATCGTCGGGAGGGTGAAGGCGTTGAATGGGCCGCGCTCGAACCCCATCAGCTTGAAGAGCTGGTTGAAGGCGCCGGCGTTCGGGGCGAGCAGCACCACATACGCAATCGAGCTGAGGAACGGCGGCGTGATGTACGAGACGCCCACGAGCGCCCGCACCAGCCCCTTGGCCGGCATGGTGGTGCGGCTGACGGCCCAGGCAATCGGCAGGCCCCAGAGGACGCTCAAACCGGCTACGCCCAGCCCCAGGTACACCGTGTTGAGGAGGGCGTTGTAGTACAGGGCCGAGCTGAACGCCCGCTGGAAGTGCTCCAGGGTGAAGACGCCGTCCTGGCTGACGCTGCCCCAGACCAGGAAGATGGCCGGATAGACGACCAGCACCAGCAGCGCGACGACGGCGCCGGCCATGACGATTCGGTCCGGCGCGAGCCATCGCTCGCGGGCAATCTGCGCGGTGTTGGCCCGAACGGCGATTGCCTCAGTGCTCATGGTATGTCACGGCTCTCATGTCCCCTGTCATCCTGAGCTCGCGAAGGATCTCACGGACTCGTGACGCTGGTGTGGGTGAGATGCTTCGCAAGCTCAGCATGACAATCCGGATCAGCATGACAAAGGAGGTCAGTTGCTGAAGATCTCGCCGAAGCGCGTCTTGGTGGCCTGGGCGTTCTTCGCCGTGTACTCCTGGTCGATGGTGATCAGCTTCAGCTTGTCGAGCGGCGGCGCGCCGTCCGGCGGTGGCATGTCGGCGCGAGCGGCGTAGAAGCCCTCGGCCGGGAACAGCTTCTGCGCCTCGTCGCTCAGCATGAACTCGGCGAGCAGCTTTGCGGCGTTTGGGTGGGGTGAGTTGGCGACGATGCCGGTCGGGGCGGGGATCACGAACGTGCCGTCCTCCGGGTAGATCGTCTCGACCTTCACACCCTTGCGGCGCAAGTCCCACATGTCGGCGTCGCCGGCCTCCGCCGCGACGGTCCGCTCGCCCAGGGCCAGGATCTCGGCCAGCTGCTGATGACCCTGCACGATCATCATGTCGTTCTTCTTCAGCGCCTCGTAGAACTCCCAGCCCTTGTCGCGGGCGAACGTCCCGACGATCTGCTGGGCGATGGCCGTAAAGGCCGGGTCGGCGTGGACGAGCTTCCCCTTGAACTTCGGGTCCGCCACGTCGCCCCACTTCTTGGGCATGTCGGCGGCGTTCTCCTTGTCGGAGCGGTACGCCATCACGGTCAGGTTGAGGCGCTGGGCGACCCAGAAGCCGTCCGGGTTGCGGGCGGCGTCCGGCACCTTGTCGGTGTGCTCCGGGCGGAACTTGACGAGCTGGCTCTTCTTCACCATCTCGTCGAACGCGGCCGGGTCCGAGGCGGTCAGCAAGTCCACGACCGTCTTGCCGGCCGCGATCTCGGTGTTGAATCGCTGGATCACCTGCTCGCCGCCGGTCCGGAACACCTCGACCTTGAAGCCGTACTTCTTCTCGAACGCCTCACCCACGACCTGAGCCTGCCGCAGCGGCGTCGAGGTGTACCAGACGACGGCGCCTTCCTTCTTGGCGGCCTCGACGTCGGCCTTGTCGGCCGGGCCGGCCGAGGCGCTCGGCTTCGCGGCCGGTGATGGCGACGCGGCTGGTGACGCGCCCGGAGAAGCCGCCGGCGAGGCCGCGGCCGGGGCCACTGGCGATGCGGCAGCCGGGGCGGCCGGTTTGGCGGTCTCGGCCGGCTTGGCGGCCGGGGCCGGCGCGCTGGTGGGCGCGGCAGCCGGGGGCGACTGGCACGCCATCGCCAGCAGGCCGGCCGCCATCATCCCCGGCACGATACGCAACAGGCGCCTGCGCGAGATCGGTCGCGGAACGAGCTGCATCGCTCTCACTCCTGGCGTACCCTGTCTGCACGGTACACCGCTGTCCATCGTCAGAACGTCCCTGTCTCACGGCTCAGAGAGTCCTGGCGCTCCCACCACCCTGTGGGCACACTCGCCGACACTGCGTGACGATACTCGGAGGCTGCCGAGAGTTTCAACACATCTCGGTCCGTGGTTTGGGCGTGAGGGCCGGTCCGGACTACGATCTACCGTCGCACGCGGAGAGAGTGTGGCGCACCGTCGCGCCGCCGGGGAGTGAGACCATGGCGTTGCCGCCAGTACGGATCGAGCAGAACCTGAAGCTGATCGGGCACAACAGCCTCGGCGCGGGGCCGAACGCCGGCGAGGGGCTGGCGATGAAGATCACCCCGAGCGGCCGTCGCCTGTTCTACGTGGCGCACGAGAACCCGCCGATGGCGATGTCGATCCTGGACGTGACGGACCCGACGAATCCGGAGCTGGTGTACCAGGCCGAGGTCGCCCACAACGACGTGCGCGGCAACTCGCTGGCGATCCACGGCGACACGCTGTTGCTCGCCAGCCAGTGCAAGAATTTCGGACAGCAGCCGGCCGGCTTCACGATCTACGACCTCTCGGACCCGATCTCGCCCCGCGAGGTCGGCTTCTTCGACACCTCGGGACCATTCTCGCAGGGTGTCCACTACGTCTCGCTGATCGACGGGCGGTACGCGCACATCACCACCGGCGCCGCCGACTTCGAGTGGAACCACCCCAAAGACCACCAGTTCTACATGATCGTCGATCTGGAGGACCGCTCGAACCCGCGCGAGGTCGGGCGCTGGTGGCTGCCCGGCCAGCGCAAGGGCGACCCTGAAGGGCCGTTGAAGCGCCACGCCGAGCACTACGACTTTGGCTACCGGCCCCACAACATCCTCTGCTTCCCGGAGCGGCCGGACCGCGTCTACATGGGCTACATCGACGGCGGCATCCTCATTCTGGACATCGCAGACAAGAGCAACCCAAAACTGGTCAGCCGGGTGGACTACCATCCGCCGTTCCCCGGCTTCACTCACACCGTCCTGCCCCTTTTCGACCGCGACCTGCTGGTGGTGGCCGACGAGGCGACCGGCGACGAGGGCACGGACTGGCCCAAACTGCTCTGGATGGTGGACGCCCGCGAGGAGACCAACCCGATCATCATCTCCACGATGCCGAACCCGGACGACTTCGACGAGCTGCACCGAGTGGGCGGGCGGATCGGGGCGCACAACGTCCACGAGAACGACCCGCAGCCCGGCAGCGCCAAACTCCAGAACACCGTCGTGGCAGCCTGGTTCAGCGCCGGCCTCCGCATCTACGACATCCGCAACCCGTTCCGCCCGGAGGAGATCGCGGCGTTCCTGCCGGAGACCCCGGCCGGCCAGCGCGGCTGCCGCATCAGCGACTGCTTCGTGGACGACCGCGGCATCGTGTACGCGGCGGACCGTGCGCGGGGCGGCGTCTACGTGCTGGAGTACACCGGCAGCGTGCCGCTGGACTGACCGGGGAGGGGGCGAGATGGATCTGCAGCTACAAGACCGCGTGGTGATGGTCGTCGGGGCGACGGGCGGCATCGGCAGTGCCATCGCGGAGGCGTTCGCGGCGGAGGGCGCGCAGCTGGCCCTCGTCGGGCGGGACCAGCAGAAGCTCGACGCGCTGGCCGCGAAGCTCGGACCGCGCAACCTCTCCCATCGGACGTTCACCTGCGACCTGCTGGACGCCGAGCAGCCCCAGGCCGTCGTCCGGGCCGCCGAGGCGCACTTCGGGAGGCTGGACGCCGTCGTGCTGGCGGCCGGCAACGCCCGGCGCGGCTCCCTGGACGAGGTGTCGGACGCCGACTTCGAGAGCACCTTGCAGGTGAAGCTGCTCGGGCCAATCCGCCTGGTCCGCGCCGCGCTGCCCGGCATGCGCGAGCGGAAGCTCGGGCGGATCGTGATGGTCGGCGGGCTGAACGGGCGCAACCCGACCGGCCAGGCTGTGGTGGGTGGCGCCGTCAACGCGGGAGCCGCCAACGTCTGCCGGCAGCTGGCGAAGGCGAACGCCGCCCACGGGATCACCGTGAACGTCGTCGATCCACACTACACCCGCACCCGGCGGTGGGAGCAGCGCCTGGACGAGCTCCAGGAGCGCCACGGCATCTCGCGCGAGGAGGCGAGCGCGCGAGCATCGGCCGTCATGCCGATAAAGCGGCCGGTCGAGCCCCAGGAGATCGCCGACGTGGTCGTGTTCCTGGCCTCGCCACGCACGGCGGCCGTCAACGGTACCATCATCCCCGTGGACGGGGGCTCCTCCGAGGGGCTCTACTAACGCGGACTCGGCTGACCGAGTGTGTGCCTGACGAGTGCGTGCATGAGAGGACGAGGGTAAACGACCGCCCCCTACAGGAGGCGGCTTTCGGGTGAAGCATGTTGTGTCTCAACAGACTCCCCCGCGTATGGCGAGTTTACGGTCGCCCGGCCCAGAGCCGAGAGGTTCCGGGCCGCGATCAAATCGGCAAGGTCAGCGAGCCCGCACGACTTGCACAGGAAGGTAGCTTGACTCGGACGATTGCCCCGCTCGGTATGCCCACAGGCCGGGCAGCGCCGGCTCGTGTTGCGGGGGTCCACGAACTGGACTGGCACACCCCGCATCCGGGACTTATAGGTGAGAAACGCCTGCAACTGGCCGAACGACCAGGAGTGGAGGGTTGCGCGCTGGCTGCGCCGAGCCGTGACCCGCGTCCGGATGTGCTTGAGGTCTTCGAGCACGATCCCCCGCGTTGTGCCTTCGCAGTCCGCAACGATCCGCTTGCTGATCGTGTGGTTGACCCAGGTGCCGAAGCGGGCCTCCTTGACCCGCCGACGCCTCAACAGCCGTTTCGCGCTCTTCGTGCCCTTCTGCTGAAGCCGCTGACGCAGCTTCCGGTGACGGTGCCGGAGGGCAATGACTTGACCGCCAGCATGGATCGCCCCGTCGCTGGTGACGGCGATATTGACGATCCCCAGATCGACACCGACCCAGTCGGCGATTTCGGACTCGGGCGGCTCGGTGTACTCGACGGTCGCGTACAGGTACCACTCGCCGTCGCGGAAGACGAGATCGCTCTCGCCTTGCTGGTGCGCCAACAACTCGCGTTGCCGCTCGCCGCAGACGTACGGGACGGTCTGACGACCGTCCACGGTCCAGATCGACACGGCGGCAGCCTTCCAGCGCAGGATGCGCTCGTCGTAGGCAATGCTGCCGCAGCGGTTGAAACGGCGCTGGCGGGCACGGTCCAGCTTGTAGGCGTCGGCCACCTTAGCGATCAGCCTGACCACCATCTGCGCCGACAGTCCAGTCTCGGCACGCATGTCCGCGTAGACCAGACGGTGCAGGCTGAACTGCTGGAAGGTCCGCTCCGACCATGCCCGTGCGCTAATCGCGTCGGCGGCGGCGTTGGCGGCTTCGAGCGTCCGCAACAGCACATCAGCCTGCTCGGCGTTTGGCAACAGCTTCGTCTGAACGGTCAACTTCACGAGAAGAATTGTACCAGATTGCTTCCGTGCTTGAACGGACAGGCAGTCGCAGCCGTGCACGGCTGCTCCATTCCTCCCCCGCCTTCAGGCGGGGGTCTCCTGGAGCGATTCCTATGAGTGTCGATCTGGACAACCTCAACGAGCGGATGGTGCGTGGCGGCCTCCCGAGCCTGCTGGGCATCCGCTACGTCGAGGCGAGCCTGGACCGTCTGGTGGCCGAGCTCGAGATCCGCGACGAGCTGATGACGGGCGGCAGTCGCGCGCACGGCGGCACGCTGATGGCGTTCGCCGACACGGTGGGGGCCGTCGCGACGGTCATCAATCTGCAACCGGACACCTGGACGACGACGCTCGAATCGAAGACGAACTTCGTCTCGGCCGGCAGCGGCACGCTCCGCGCCGAGGCGACGCCGATCCACAAGGGTCGCCGCACCCAGGTCTGGCAGACGCGGATCTCAGACGCGTCTGGCCGGCTGGTCTCGGTGACCACGCAGACCCAGATGGTGCTCGACGGCCCGCGCCCCACCTCCTGACTCCTGACTCCTGGCTCCTCGTCAAAATTGCGCGGCGGAGGCCGGCGGCCCTACAGTACGAGCATGCCCGCACTGCTCGCTGTTCGATGCGCCTGACGATCCTCGGCTCTGGCTCGTCGCACGGCGTGCCGGCAATCGGCTGCACCTGCGAAACCTGCACCTCGGACGATCCGCGCAACCAGCGGTACCGCGCATCGGCGCTGATCGAAGTTCGAGACCGCGCCTTCTTGATCGACACCGGCCCGGAGATGCGGCTCCAGGCGTTGCGGGCCGATCTCCGACGCATCGACGCCGTGCTGTACACCCACTTCCACGCCGATCACGTCCATGGCCTGGACGATCTGAAGTCGTTTAACGCCGCGCTGGGCGGGCCGCTGCCCTGCTACGGCAACGCCCAGACGGACGCCGTGCTGCGAGAGCGGTTCGAGTACGCCTTCGCGGGGACGCCGTGGGTCGGGCTGATCCCGCACGTGACGTTTGACGTGGTGGACGAGCCGTTCGAGCTGCTGGGCGTACCCATCACCCCCGTCGATCTCCAGCACGGACGGATCAGGTCGTGTGGCTGGCGGATCGGTGGCCTGGCCTACCTGACCGACGCGAACGGCATCCCGCCCAGCTCGATGGCGCGGCTCCACGGCCTGGACTTGATGGTGATCGACGGCCTGCGCCCGCGCCCCCACCCGACCCACTACTCGATCGACGAGGCGATCGCCGTCTCGCGGGAGCTCCGCCCACGTCGGACGCTCCTGACGCACATGAACCACAACGTGGAGTACCACCGGATCAGCGCCGAGCTCCCCGACGACGTGGCCCTGGCCTACGACGGCCTGGTGGTGGACCTCCCCGATCCGTAGACCTCGTCAGGCGTCTGAATCGCGTGCTTGCTCCAGGACATCCAGAAATGCGCGTGGACTGATGATACGCACCCCTTCGTATTCTCCAAGGCGCAGCAGATCCTGATCTCCTGTTACGAGATAGTCTGCTCCGGCGCTCACGGCAGTCGCCAGGATCAGATCGTCGGCAGCGTGGCTGGCAACGCCCACGACTTCAACGGTGAGCTCTACCATTAACGCTTCGTCCTGAAGCATGTCATGGACATCCTGGATCTGCTCGTCAGAGAGATGCTGTCGAAAGTATCTCTTGTTCAGCGTACGCGTGAGCTCGGTGAGGATTGGTACTGAGCACACCAGGACGAAGTCCCCTTCAATCCAGTGGTCGAGAACCCGACCGGGACTGCTCGATGGGTCACCGAGCTTCCGCGTGCCCGCCGCAAGAACATTGGTGTCGAGCGTGGCGAAGATCACTCTGTAGCCGGGGGAGGCGTCGTCTCCGCACGAACCTCGGCGATGGCTGCTGCCACAGCGCGCTCTGCTTCTTCGACTGACTCGTGAGCAAAAGCGGCGCTCACCTGCGTCAGTACCGCGCGTCGACGTGCGGCTCTCGTGGCACGGTCATCCTGTGGCGAGATCGGCAAGGCCCGGCGCATCGCAGGCACGATCCGCACCTGATGCCCATCCACGACCAGCTGGACTCGATCGTGAGGGCCAAGTCCAAGAAGGCGCAGCACCTCTGGTGGAAGTGGCACCTCGCCTCGTTCGCTGATAGTCGCGGCGATCGTCTTCACGAGCGTGGCCTCTGGGGGTTCACGTGGTACGACTGGTCAACTCCAGTGTAGCAGGCAGGCACGGCCCGAGGTCCGGTGCGTCTTACCGCGCGTGAGTGTCGGCGGGATGACAGCGCCGGGCCGCGTTCGCTGGTATCGTAGGCTCCATGCTGACGGCGGCACGCTGTGTGGAGCAGGAGGCCGTCACGAGGAGCGAGTGGTGGACGACCAGACGACCGAAGACGCACTCGACGAGAGCATCGCCGACGACACCGGCAGCGACGTCGAGATGATCGCGAAGAAGCAGCATGGCAACTCGATCTTGCCGTACATCGAGCAGGACAACTAACCAGCCCGAGCGGCACGACGGGTAGCACGGCTCGGGTCATTTCGACGTGACGGGGTTGTCGCGCGCTGTGACGACCCCGTCATAGACAGTGCGTTACCTGTCGCGGCATCCTGCCTGCAAGGATCTACCAGCAGGCAGGTATGTTTGTGGCCGTTGCGCGGGCTGCCGATCCGATCCCCTTCCCGGGCCTCTTCCACCCGGCCGTGCAGACATGGCTGGGTGAGACGTTCGCCGCGCCGACCCGTGCCCAGGCCGAGGGCTGGCCGGAGATCGTCGCCGGGCGCTCGACGCTGATCCTGGCGCCGACCGGCTCCGGCAAGACCCTGGCGGCGTTCCTGGCTGCCATCGACCGGCTGATGTTCTCGCCAGTGCCAGCGAAGCAGGCGCGTTGCCGGGTGCTCTACATCTCGCCGCTCCGTGCCCTCGCCTTCGACGTAGAGCGCAACCTCCGCGCGCCGCTGGTCGGCATCGCGCGGGTGGCCGAGCGCCGTGGCGATGCCGTCCACGTCCCGACTGTGGCCCTCCGCACCGGCGACACCGAGGCTGGCGAGCGAGCCCGGATGGCGCGGACCCCGCCGGACATCCTCATCACCACGCCCGAATCACTCTATCTGTTGTTGACCTCGCAGGCCCGTGCGATCCTCCAGTCCGTGGAGCTGGTCATCGTGGACGAGATCCACACCCTGGCTGGCACCAAACGCGGCGCGCACCTGGCGCTCTCCCTGGAGCGGCTGGCCCATCTCTGTGGCCGCCCGATCCAGCGCGTCGGGCTCTCCGCGACGCAGCGCCCGCTGGACGAGGTGGCGCGGTTCCTGGGCGGCGGCGAGACAGAGACGGGGGAGGGGGGTTCCTGGGTGCCGCGCCCGGTCAGCGTCGTGGACGCCGGCGTCCGGAAGGCGTTCGACCTGCGCGTCGAAGTGCCTGTCGAAGACATGTCACGGTTGGGCGAGGCGATCCGACCAGACCAGGGCGAGATCCCAGAAGGCCCGACCAGCGTCCTTCAGCGTCACTCGATCTGGCCGGCCATCTTCCCGAGGCTGCTGGAGCTGATCCAGGCCCACCGCTCCACCATCGTATTCGTCAACAGCCGCCGCCTCGCCGAGCGGGTGGCTGGCGCTCTCAACGAGTTGGCCGGCGCCGAGATCGCCCAGGCCCACCACGGCTCGATCGCTCGCGAGCAGCGCGTCATCATCGAGGACCGCCTCAAGGCTGGCCTGCTGCCGGCGATGGTCGCGACCTCCTCCCTGGAGCTCGGCATCGACATGGGCGCCGTCGATCTGGTCGTCCAGATCGAGACGCCGCCGTCGGTCGCCAGCGGCTTGCAGCGGATCGGCCGGGCGGGTCATCAGGTCGAGGGCGTCTCTAGAGGCGTCATCTTCCCGAAGTATCGCGGTGACCTGCTCTCCACAGCCGCCATCACCCGCGCGATGGACGAGGGGCGCGTCGAAGAGACCCGCGTCCCGCGCAACCCGCTGGACGTGCTGACTCAGCAGATCGTCGCGATGTGCGCGGTCGGCGAGTGGCGCGTGGACGACCTTCATCAGCTGGTCCGGCAGGCCGCTCCGTTCGCCACCCTCTCGCGCGGGCAGCTGGAGGGCGTGCTGGACATGCTCTCCGGCCGTTACCCCGCCGACGAGCTGGCGGAGCTACGCCCGAGGATCACCTGGGACCGCCTGAACGGCACGGTCCGCGCCCGCGAGGGCCTCCAGCGGCTGGTCGTCGTGAACGCCGGCACCATCCCGGACCGGGGGCTGTACGGCGTCTTCCTGGCCGACGGGGCCTCAGTGGGCGCGATGAATCGCGCCCCTACTCGTGACGACCTGGTACGGGCGCGATTTATCGCGCCCCCTAGCCCCTCCACTGCGCCCCCTAGCCCGTCCACTGCGCCCCCTAGCCCGTCCACTGCGCCCCCTGACGCCGCCGTTGCGCCAACGGGGGTTCCCGGGGTGCCCCGGCGCAGGGGGGCCGGGCGGCGCGTCGGCGAGCTGGACGAGGAGATGGTCTTCGAGAGCCGGCAGGGCGACGTGGTGGTGCTCGGCGCGTCGTCCTGGCGGGTCGTCGAGATCACCCGCGACCGCGTGCTGGTCGAACCGGCCCCCGGCGAGCCGGGCCGGATGCCATTCTGGCGCGGCGACCGAGCCAGCCGGCCGGTCGAGCTGGGCGAGGCGATCGGCCGGCTCACCCGCGAGCTGACGGCGATGCCGAAGCCGGCCGCTCGCACCCTCCTGACCGAGCGCCACAGCCTGGACCCCCGCGCTGCCGACAACCTGTTGGCCTACCTGGAGGATCAGCGCACCGCCATCGACGCCCTCCCTGACGACCGCACCATCGTCATCGAGCGGACCCGCGACGAGCTGGGAGACTGGCGGATCTGCCTGCTCTCGCCGTGGGGCGGGCGCGTCCACGCACCCTGGGCGCTCGCGCTCCAGGCGAAGCTCCGCGCCGCCGACGAAGCCGCACGCGATGACCACTCTGCCAGCACCGGGCTCGGGCTGGAGGCCGACACGATCTGGAGCGACGACGGCATCGTCGTGCGGCTGCCGGACCGGGGCGCCGTCCCAGACACCAGCCTCTTCCTGCCCGATCCGGATGAGATCGAGGATCTGGTCGTGCGGGAGCTGGGAGGCTCGGCGCTGTTCGCGGCCCACTTCCGCGAGGCAGCCGGCCGCGCCCTCTTGATCCCACGCCAGCGGCCCGGCCAGCGCGCCCCCCTCTGGATGCAGCGCAAGCGGGCCGCCGACCTGTTGGCCGTCGCCTCGCGCTTCGGCTCCTTCCCGATCGTGCTGGAGACGTTCCGCGAGTGCCTACAGGACGTCTTCGACCTGCCGGCCCTGGTCGAGCTGGCGCGGCGGCTGCGTCGGCGCGACTTGCGCGTCGTCACCGTCGATGCCGAGGCGCCGTCGCCGTTCGCGGCCTCGCTGCTGTTCGGATACGTCGCCAACTACATCTACGACGGCGATGCCCCGCTCGCCGAGCGTCGTGCCCAGGCACTGGCGGTGGACCAGGCCCAGCTGCGCGAGCTGCTCGGAGCCGCCGAGCTCCGCGAGCTGCTGGACGGCGCCGTCTTGGAGGAGATCGAGCTCGGGCTGCAGGGGCTGACGCCCGGCCACAAGGCGCGCTCCCCGGACCGCCTCCACGACCTGCTGCTCCGGATCGGCGACCTGTCGCTGGCGGAGATCGAGGCGCGGACGGAGGAGCCAGGAGCCAGGAGTCAGGAGCCAGAAGGGAGAGAACGGCACGAGGAGGAGGG
>JAXLXF010000055.1:0-40153 GCA_046328125.1 Chloroflexota bacterium | reverse complement strand
GTCCACCGAGATCGCCCCGGTCAGATCGCGACCGTTCGGGTACGTCACCCCGAAGCGCCGCAGGAAGTCGCGAGCGTTGGCGTCGGTGTCCTGGACGTTGATGCCGACGAACGCCACGCGGTCCCGGTACTGGCGCGAGAGGCGCTCCAGGACGCCCGCCTCATCCTCACAGGGGATGCACCAGGACGCCCAGAAGTTGAGCATGACCGGCTTGCCGCGCAACGACGCGAGGTCGAGCTGGCTGCCGTCCATCATCGGCATCGTGAAGGGCGGCGCTGGTCTGAAGGCGACCCGGACCTCGCCGACCGTGCCCTGAGCCTGCTTCCCGATGCCCCAGACCATCAATGCCAACAGGCCGAGCATCACGACGCCGACCGCGAGCGCCACGATCCGCGCCGACCGGGCGCCGACCTCGGGGGCGGGCTCGGCGGCCGGCGGGACAGAGACTGGGGTGGAAGGGATGGTGGGGGCGCTCACGGGAAGCTCCAGCTATCGCTCGGGGCAGAATCGCTCCGAAACGATACCACGCGTCGCGATGCTCTACCCCACCCGACGGCGACGGTCGTGACGAGCGACCGTCAGGCGATCATGCCCTGGCGCACCGCCATGACCGCGGCCTGGGTCCGGTCGCTGACGCCGAGCTTCTGGATGATGTGCACGACGTGGTTCTTGACCGTGTCGGGGCTGAGGCAGAGCCGACTCGCGATCTCCTTGTTCGTCAACCCTTCGACGATCAAAGCCAGCACTTCGAGCTCGCGCGCGGAGAGGCGCTCCGCCGCGTCCTCGTTGATGGCGTCCGGCGACGAGCGGAGCGTCCGCGAGTATTCGGCGACGGTGCTTCGGAGGACGTCGTTCACCGGCGCCTGACGGCTCGGCGTCGGAGATGCCTGCCGCTGCTCGGACTGGAGCCGCAGGAAGCGGTCCACGAAGAGCTCGAGCCGGCGTTCTTTGAGCGCGAGATCCTGATAGAGCCGGCCGACCTCGATCATGATGGCGGCCTGATTGGCCAGGATGCCGAGGAGGCTGACGCGAGTCGCCGGGAGCTCGTCGCGGTGGACGCTGGTGCTCAGGTTGAGCACGCCGAGCAGCCGGGTCGCGACGCGGAGCGGCATCACCACGCCCCAGCCGAGATCCTGCGGGTGATCTGAGCGCGGGCCGCCCTCGCGGCCGGCCACGCCGCGAACGACCATGTTGGTGTTCGACTGGAGCGCGTGTCCAGCGACGCTGGCGCTGGCCGGCTGGCGGGAGCCCATGATGATCGAGGCCCGTGGACCGACCGCTGCCGTCACGACCAGCTCGCGGCCGTCGTCGGAGAGCAGCATCACGGAGCCGCTGTCGCCGCCGGCCAGACGCATGCCGGACTCGATGATCGAGTCGAGCACCGCTTCGAGGCGGAGTGTGGCCGCGAACGTTTCGCCGATCTCGAGAATTGCGTCCAGGATCGGCTGTACGGTGTCAGTTGCGACCATCACGCGCGGTCCCTTCCGAAGTCAGCCTGCCAGAGCAGAGCGCGATTGGCCGGCACCGTTTCAGGCCGGGCTTTCAGTGTAGCGGCATCACGCGGAATGCGGCAGAATGAGCGTAGCGTCATATCTGGCGGCGGCCTCCGAATCACTATAACGCTGGTGTCATCATTCAGGTGCACGTCTGGAGCTCGGATCGTTCAGATTTGGTCGTTCCGGTCAACACGTCGGTCAAATCACTATGCTCGTGATACAGTCAAGCCATGATTTGAGGGCGCACGTGCGGACGTTCAGGGGTCAGATCCGACGAGATCAGCCGGGCACCGCGCCGGTGAGGGTCCGCTTCGATGGCTCCCGTGCCGGTGATCTGCCATGAAAGCAACCAGGAGTCGGCCTAAGCAGCGTCCTCGGCCCGGGCGGGCCACGAGCGCCGGATCGCCGCGGCGCACGGCGCAGGCGGGTCACGCGCCGCCAGTCTTGATCGCGCTGACGGCGATCGCGCTGGTAGCGGCGCTGGGGCTGCTGACCTGGGATCTGACCGACACCTGGCGCAATGCGCCGCCGGCGGCTGACGGTCAGATCGCGATCCCGACCTCGGGTGGGATCAGCCTGGTCGATCCGGCCACCGGACGCTCGCGCGAGTTGCTCCCGGGCAGGCAGAACGCCAGCGTGACGGCGATGGCCTGGAGCCCGGATCGCTCGACGCTGGCGTTCACGCTGTTTTACCGGCGTCAAGAGGATCGCGTGAGCAGCTCGGAGCTGTTCACGGTCCCGGCCGCGGGCGGCACGCCGAAAGTGCTCGTGGAGCGGCCACAGCCAGGCACCATCGTTGACGGGCCGGCCTGGTCCTCGGACGGCAAGTCGATCTTCTACGCCTTCCAGGGGTTGGAGAACGGCAAGCCGGTCGCACGAGTGGAGCAGGTGAACCTCGCGGACGGCTCGCGGCGCCGCCTGTACGACGACGCGTCATACCCGGCGACCTCGTCAGATGGACGCAGCCTGGCGTTCATGTACGACAACGGCACCGGGCAGTCGCTGCGGGTCGGGTCGGTGGACGGCGGGGACGCCCGCGAGATCGTGCCACCGTCGATGTTCCGGGGCGTGATGGGACCGCGTTTCTCGCCCGACGGCAGCTGGATCGCGTTCGTCGCGGTCGGGCCGGGGCCGTCGGGCGCGCTGCCACCTTCGGAGCCGCGTGCCACCGGCATCGCGTCCTGGCTCGGCGTGCCCGTCGCCGAGGCACACGGCGATCCGTGGGGCGTCTGGAAGATCCGCCCGGACGGTCGCGATCTCCAGCGGGCGACCTCGCTGGTCGAAGACGAGCCGATGCTGACGTGGTCGCGGGACGGCGCGTATCTTGCGGTCATGGGGACCGGCGGCCTGTGGATCGTGGACGCACGGGGGACAGTCGAGCCGCGCCGTATCGCCGATGGAACGATCGGCGGCCTGGACTGGTAGAACCGTCAGCCTCGCCAACGCGTTAGATTGTCAGAACTGACGCGTGGCCGTGTCCCAACCGATCGGGACGAACGGCGTGCGACTGGAGTCGGAATGCGTAGGGCGTCGATCGCAGTGGCGCTGGCGATGGTATTTCTGGTCGCGGCGCTGCCGGCCGCCGCGCAGGGCTCGTGGAGCGTCGGGCCGGAGCTGCCAACACCGCGGTCGGAGATCGGCGCGGCCACACTCAACGGCCAGATCTATGTGTTAGGCGGCGGAGTCGGCGCGGCCCAGACGGCGAACGAGGTGCTCGACCTGGCGAGCGGCCAGTGGCGCAAGGGGACTTCAATGCCGAAAGGTCTCAACCACCTCGGCGTGACGACGCTCGACGGCACGATCTACGTGTTCGGCGGGGCGGACGAGGCCGGCCGCGCGACCTCGACGGCACTGGCCTACGACCCAACCGCCGACGCCTGGCGCGAGCTGCCGGCGCTGCCCACTCCGCGAAGCTCCCCGGGTGTGGCCGCGCTGGACGGCAAGCTCTACGTGGTCGGCGGGATCGGCGCCCGCAACACGCCGGTGGTGGAGGTCTTCGACCCGGCCACGTCATCCTGGAGCACCGGCCCGAACATGGCGGTGGCCCGGGACCACTTCGTGCTGGAGGCCGTCGGCGGCAAGCTGTACGCGGCGGGCGGCCGAATCGGGAACGCGGCCCGGAATCTCGACACGCTGGAGATCCTCGATCCCACCACCGGCGCCTGGGCGTTCGGTGCGCCGCTTCCGGAGCCACGCAGCGGCATCGCCGGCGCGGTGTTGAACGGCCTGGTGTACCTGACGGGCGGCGAGGACACCAGCACGACCCACGGCGAGCTGTTCGTGTACGACCCGGCGTCTGACGCCTGGACCACGGGCGCGCCGATGCCGACGCCGCGTCACGGGATCGGCGCGGTGGCGGCGAACGGCCAACTCCACGTCCTCGGCGGGGGGCTCTCGCCCGGCGGCGGCTCGGACAGCGCGATCCACGAGGTGTTGACGCCATAAGCGCCCCAAGGCCGTGCCGGCATGCTACCCTTCGCGGCGGCGCGCTTCGAGTGTCCGGTCCCGGGCGACCGAGCGCCCTGGAGGATAGACCTGGCATGAGAGTACGGCTACCCGATCCCGCCCTGGCGCCGGGATCGCGCGGGCGGGGGCAGGAGCGGTGACGGGACGAGCGACCGGCCTCACACACATTCTGGACGCCTCGCAGTTCTCGCGCGATTGGCTGCTGGACGAGCTGTTCCCGCGCACCGACCTGATGCGCCAGCTTCATGCGCTCGGCGATTCGAGCCTGCTGACCGGGCGTCGGATGTTCGGGCTGTTCTACCAGCCGAGCACCCGTACGCGGATCTCGTTCGAGAGCGCGATGACCTCGCTTGGCGGCACGACCAGCGGGATCGAGGTGCTCCGCGAGGTCCGCGAGCGCGACGACGAGCCGCTCGAAGATCGCGTGCGCGTGCTCTGCTCATACGGCTACGACATCCTGCTGATTCGGTTCCATGAGGAAGGCGGGGCCGGCCGAGCGGCAGCCGTCTCGACCGTGCCGGTGGTGAACGCCGGCGACGGCGAGGGCCAGCACCCGACGCAGGCGCTGCTCGACGCCTACACGATCCACCGCGAGCTCGGGCGGCTCCACGACCTCGAAATCGCGCTGGTCGGCGACCTGACCTACGAGCGGTCGGTGAACTCGCTGGCCGAGCTGCTGGCGAGCGTGCCCGGTATTCGGCTGCGGTTCGTGTCGCCCGAGACGCTGCGGCTGCGGCCAGCGATCCGCGACCGGTTGACGGCGGCCGGCGCGGTCTTCGAGGAGCTGGACGACCTCGAAGCGGTGCTCGGCACGGCGGACGTCATCTACCTCACGCGCGCCCACTCCGAGCGGATGACGATGGCCCAGCGGTTCGCCGCGCAGCCCCGCTCGTACAGCGTAGACGCGGGCGTGCTCGGGCGGATGAAGAAGGATGCGATCGTCCTCCATCCACTGCCTCGGGGGCCGGAGCTCGCCCTCGGCCTGGAGAGCGACCCGCGCGTCGCCTGCTTCCGTCAAGCCGAAAACGGCCTGTACGTGCGGATGGCGCTGCTCACATTGCTGCTCCAGAGTGGGGACGGCGCCTTGAACCGGCCGGAGGGCCGTCAGTAGAATTCGCGATTGCTGCCCCTTGTCAACGTCTCCTCAGGAATCGTCTACTCTTCGCTGTCCAGAAGTCAGGCCGTAGCTCTCGGACTTCGTCCTCATTCCGTTGTTCCTCGCGATCCTCCGGAGCTCGTGCCCGTCGATCTGGTCAGCCGCGAGTCGGCGAGCCTTCAGAGCGCTGCCAGGGAGCCTCGCCTACGTGCGCGAGCATCGGTGGATGGTGGAGCGTCGCCCGCCGCACCAGTGGATGCCCGGCCGAGGCGAAGACGATTCGGTCATCGCGCGTATCTCGCGGCGCCTGACGCGGCGCCGCGTCATGTGTCTGGCTCCAACGAAGGAGGATGAATGGGCGGAATTCTGTGGCTCGTGCCGATCTCAGGCGTCGTGGCGGTCATCGCGGCGATCATGCTCGCTCGCGATGTGCTGGGCCGCCCCAAAGGCACGCCCGAGATGCAACAGGTAGCGAGCGCGATCTACGAAGGCGCGATGGCGTTCCTCAATCGGCAGTACCGCACGATCGGCATCCTGGCGGTCGTGGCGGCAGTCTTGATCGGCATCTTGCTGGGCGCCATTGCGCCGCACGTGGGCGACGTGTCGCCGACCGAGCTGGCGTGGCGGACCTCGGTGGCGTTCCTGGTCGGCGCGGCCTGTTCGGCGGTCGCCGGGTTCGTCGGCATGTGGATCTCGGTGCAGGCGAACCTCCGCACCGCCGCTGCCGCTACGCAGAGCCTGAAGGCGGCGCTCCAGGTGTCGCTACGCGGTGGCGCCGTGTCGGGGCTGCTGGTAGTGTCGCTGAGCCTGCTCGGCGTGCTCGGCATCTTCGCGGCGTACGGCGGGTTCACGCGGCCGGACATCGCCCCGTACCTGATCGTCGGCTTCGGCTTCGGCGCGAGCTTTGTGGCACTGTTCGCCCAGCTGGGCGGCGGCATCTACACGAAGGCGGCGGACGTCGGCTCTGACCTCGTCGGCAAGGTCGAGGCGGGCATCCCCGAGGATGACCCGCGCAACGCGGCAGTGGTCGCGGACCTCGTGGGCGACAACGTCGGCGACTGCGCCGGTCGTGGCGCGGACCTGTTCGAGTCCACGGCAGCCGAGAACATCGGCGCCATGATCCTCGGCATCGCGATCTACAGCGCGACGAACGACGTGGCCTGGGTCTTCTTCCCGCTCGTGGTTCGCTCGATCGGGTTGCTGGCCTCGATCGTCGGCGTCTACATGGTGGGCGCCGGCCAGGGCGAAGTCACGAACGCCCAGGCATCATTGGACCGTGGCTACTGGACCATGACGGTGCTGTGCGCCATCGGCATCATCGCCGTCACGATGGTGATGCTCGGCTCCTGGTGGCTGGTGG
Source organism: Chloroflexota bacterium (assembly GCA_046328125.1). Lineage (GTDB taxonomy): Bacteria > Chloroflexota > UBA6077 > UBA6077 > JACCZL01 > JADZEM01. The sequence continues at coordinate 33,735 of JAXLXF010000055.1, read as the reverse complement.
CGTGCGGTCTGACTGGCCTGATCACCAGCGTCATCTTCGTCTACCTGACTCAGTACTACACGGCCGGCAGCTGGCGACCGGTCCAGGAGATCGCGCGAGCGTCGCGAACTGGTCCCGCCACGAACATCATCTCGGGATTCGCGGTCGGTCTCGAGACCACTGGCCCGACGGCCATCGTGATCTCGCTGGCGCTCTTTGCGAGCTACTACTTCGGGTCGCAGTGGGCGGCCGGCTTCCAGCCGCTGATCCAGAAGCTCGGCGCGGCTGAGGCGAGCGTGGCGGGTGGCCTGTTCGGTACCGCTGTCGCCACGATGGGCATGCTGACCACCGTCGCGTACATCCTGGCGATGGACACCTTCGGCCCGATCACCGACAACGCCGGCGGTATCGCCGAGATGTCGCAAGCTCCCGAGGAGACCCGCCACCGCACCGACGCCCTGGACGCGGTCGGCAACACGACCAAGGCGCTCACCAAGGGGTACGCCATCGCGTCGGCGGCCCTGGCGGCGTTCCTGCTCTTCAGCGCCTACCTGGACGAGGTCAAGAAGGTCACCGGCCTCGCACACATCCCGGTCGACCTGACGAACGTCAACGTGTTCATCGGCGGGTTCCTCGGCGCGACGCTGGTGTTCTTCTTCTGCGCACTGACGATTCGCGCGGTCGGTAAGGCGGCCGGCGACATCATCGAGGAAGTGCGGCGCCAGTTCCGCGAGAACCCCGGCATCATGACCTTCCAGGTGAAGCCAGACTACGCGCGCTGCGTGGATCTCACCACTCGCGCGGCCCTTCGCGAGATGGTCGTGCCGGGCATCCTGGTGGTGGCGTTCCCGGTGATCGTCGGGCTGCTCCTGAAGGCCGAAGCGATGGCCTCGTTCTTGATGGTCGGCACGATGGGCGGCATCCTGATGGCGACCGTCCTCAACAACGCCGGTGGCTCCTGGGACAACGCTAAGAAGTTCATCGAGTCTGGCGAGCTGAAGGACGACGCCGGCCTGGTGCTGGCGAAGGGGACGCCGTCTCACGCGGCTGCCGTCGTCGGCGACACGGTCGGCGACCCGTTCAAGGACACCTCTGGCCCGTCGCTGCACGTGCTGATCAAGCTGCTCAGCACGATCACGCTGGTGCTGGCGCCGCTGTTCGTGCGCTAGGAGAAGCCCTCACCCCCCAACCCCCTCTCCCTGTGCGCGGGAAAGGGGGAGCAAGCAGTCCGTCTCCCCCTTTCCCGCGCACAGGGAGAGGGGGTTGGGGGGTGAGGGCACTCCGGCAGCGATGAAGCTCCATGGACTGCTGGAGGGATGCTCGAGTAGCCAGCTTGCCAGGCTCGCGGCAGCCTGGCAATTGCCGGTTGAGGCTGGCACGCTCCGCCGCGAGCTGGTGGAGCTGCTGGTAGCGCAGATTGGCGCTGGCCTGACCGACCAGCAGACCTGGGCGGCGCTGGAAGGGCGTCGGCGGGACGCGGCGCGGGTGCTGGCCCGGGCGGGAGGCCGCCACGAGGCCGATCTTCTCGCACAGCGTCTACTCGGGGTCTCACCACGCGCAGCCGACCTCGACGACGAGGCGCGCGCGGTGGTCCACGAGCTCGACACGGCCACAGCGTCACTTCTCGACCGCGGACTGCTCTTTCGGGTCTTCGACGGCGACGAGGGACGGCAAGGCGTCTATCTGGTGATGGCCGAGGAGGGGCTGGAGGCGGCACGGGCAGCGCTCGGCGACGACCGCGCGGGCGGCGGCCTCAACCCTTTCGACTCCACTCCCGAGCACGTCACCGCGATCGACCTGCACGCCGACCTGTTCGTGCTGGCAAGCGCGCTACGCCGCGAGGCGTGGAGCGCCGCGTCGCGGAAGCTGGCCGGGCGGCCAGCTCGCTCGGTCGGTCAACTGCTGAGCCTGCTGCAGCGACAGGCGGCTGACGGTCCTGGCGTTCCTGGGCAGCGATGGCGATTCTTGCTCTGGATCGCCCAGCGAGCGGGCTGGCTCCGCCGCGACGGCTGGCCGCTCCCCGACGACGAGCGACTGGAGCGCCTGCTCCGGCAGCCCGACACGATCGTCCAGGAGGCGCTGGCGGTCAGCCCGGTGGCTGGCACCGAAGTGCGCGGGAGAAACGATCGACCGAGGGCTGGCAGGCGGCAGGCCGACGCGCTCCAGCTGCTGAGCGAGCTCGACGTGGACCGCTGGTGGCCCGCCGACAGGGTGGCGTCGTGGCTGGCCGAGACGCTGACGAGCGAACGCGCAGATGATTCACGCGGCGGTAACCTCGCGCACCGGCGGCGGGCGCAGCTGTATCAGCGCTGGCTCGCCGGACGGTGGTTCTGGCTCGGGCTGGTCCGGTGGGGCGGGGATGACGCCGACTGGACGCACGTCGCACCGACGCCGAGCCTGCTGTCGCTGATGCGAGGCACGTCGTCGCCGGGGCACGCCGCCGCTGTGCCGTGCCTCCTGGAGAGCCAGTTGCACCTGCTGGCGCCACCGGGTGCGGACCTGCCGACGCTCTCTCGCGCCGAGCGGTATCTGGCGTTCGGCGGAAGCGGCGATGAGGGGCGCCACTACACGGTGACGCCAGCCTCGTTCGAACGGGGCGTGCGCCTGGGCGGCGACGCCGACGAGCTCGCCTCCCTGCTCGCTCGGCTGGCCCAGCAGCCGCTGCCGGTAAGCTGGCAGCAGGCGATCCACGCCTGGACGGACGAACGCCGCCGATTGCAGCTGGGCGCTCGTTTGCTGCTCTGGAGCGAGGAGCCGGGCGTGTTGGCAGAGTCGCTTCGATCGGTCGGCGCGGGCGACGACGGCCTGGAGCAGATCTCCGAGCGGCACGCGCTGGTGCGCGGCGACCGCGTTGCCCAACTCCTGACGGCGCTTGCGCAGGCCGGACTCCCCGTAGACGTCGAGCCGGGGGTGCGCGCCGAGCCGACCCGGCCCGGTCAGGCCGCGTCGCTGGCGGATGGCGTGGCGGAAACCGCCTGGGTCGCCCTGGAGGTGCTGCGTCGGCTGGCCCCGGACGTGGTGGCCGACCGACGCGATCTGCGAGCGGCCAGCGGCCGTATCGAGTCGGTGCTCTCGCCACGCCAGCTCGAAGCGCTCGAACGCCGCGCCACGACCATCGCCGCGGCTATCGCAGATCGCCGACGGCCGCGCAAGCGCGCGACACGCGTGGTACCCTGAGAGCCGGCGCTGATATACTCTCGGGTTGTCGAATTCGAGTGACTGCACGCCAGGTGGATGAGCATGCCCGATGTAGCCCAGTTGATGGCGACGCCACGCGCGTCGGCCCTGCCAGATTTCTCCGAAGGTGACACCGTCCGGGTCCACGTGCGGGTCGTCGAGGGGAGCCGCGAGCGCCTGCAGGTGTTCGAGGGAATCGTCATCGCGACCCATCGCCCGAAGTCGCCGGACGGAACGTTCACAGTCCGACGTATCGCCAGCCACAGCATCGGCGTCGAGCGAACGTTCATGTACCAGTCGCCACGCGTCGATCGTGTCGAGGTGGCGCGTCGTGGCATCGTGCGGCGCGCGAAGCTGTACTACCTCCGCGAGCTGACCGGGAAGGCCGCCCGCATCAAGGAGCGTCGCCCGATCTCCGCGAAGGCCGCCGCTGCCGCCGCAGCTGCCGCCGCGAAGGGCCAGTAACGCAGAGGCCAATGCCGCGATGGCGAAGCCCACTGACGCGGGCACGTCACGAGACCCAGACCTGAGCGAAGAGGCCGCCCTGGCAACGGGCGGCTTCTCTCGTATCGCCGGCGTGGACGAGGCCGGGCGCGGCGCCTGGGCCGGACCGTTGGTGGCGGCGGCGGTGATCTTGCCCCACCCCGGTGAGCTGGCTGACACCGCGCTGAGTGGGCTGCGTGACTCGAAGCTGCTCAGCCACGACCAGCGCGAGGCGCTGTTCGAGCGGGTCATCGGGCTGGCACGGGCGGTCGGCGTGGGAGCCGTGTCCGCCGACGAGCTCGACCTGCTCGGGCTGACGGCGGCCAACGAGCTCGCAATGGCGCGGGCCGTGCGCGGACTTCACCTGGCGCCAGACTTTCTGCTGGTGGATGCGTTTAGACTACGTTCCGTGTCGCTGCCGCAGCGCGGCATCATTCGAGGTGACCGCCGCTGTCTGTCGATCGCGGCGGCGTCGGTGGTTGCCAAGGTGTACCGTGACTGGTGGCTCGAAGGTCTGGGACGGCGCCACATCGGGTACGGTTTCGAACAGCATCGGGGGTACGGCGTGGCGGCACACCAGGAAGCGATTCGTAGCCAGGGGCTCACGCCGGTCCACCGGCTCTCCTACGCTCCGTTGCGAGGATTGCCATGCCCGTGACCGCGCGACAGGGTCTCGGGCGGCGGGGCGAGGAGCTGGCGGCCCGCTACCTGGAGCGCCAGGGGCTGGTGATTCTCGACCGCAACGTGCGCTTCCCTGTCGGCGAGATCGACCTCGTCGCACGGGATGCAGACGACCTGGTGGTGGTTGAGGTCAAGACGCGCGTTGGCGACGAATCGACGGCGCCCGACGAGGCCATCTCGCCGGCCAAGCTCGCACGGTTGGAGCAGCTCGCGGAGGCGTACGTGGCCCGTCTCGGCATCCCCGATGCGAACTGGCGCATCGACGTGGTCGCCGTGGTCGTGGCGCGGAACGGGCGCGTGATCCGCGTCGACCACCTGCGTGGGGCGTTTCTGTAAGCGATGCGCGGGAAGTTGAGGGGACTGGGTAGCGTGGGCCGGGTCTGTGTCAGGCTCAGGTTCATCGTGTCCGTAGCGATCATCTGGCTCGTAGCGGCCCGCGCCTCGACGCCGGCGTTGGCCGACGAGCCACGTCCGCCCGGCGCCGGAGCGCGAGCCGCGATTGTGGTGGACGCGGACACAGGAGCGGTGCTCTACGAGCGAGACGCGCACGAGGAGCTGCACCCGGCCAGTCTGACGAAGATGGTGACGGCGCTGGTGGCCGTCGAGCGGGCGCCGCTCGACAAGGTGGTGCGGGTGACCCACCAGATCGACGTCGTGCCGGTCACGATCGGGCTGGAGCCGGGCGATGCATTGCCCCTTGGCGACGTGCTGTACGGATTGTTGCTCGACTCGGGGAACGACGCGGCGGTCGCCATCGCGGAATCAGTGGGCGACGGCTCGACCGCGCGATTCGTCGGCTGGATGAACCAGCTGGCGGTCGAGCTCGGGTTGACTAACACGCGATTCAAGAACCCGCACGGCCTGGACGCGGACGGGCACGTGTCGTCGGCGTACGACATGGCAATTGTCGGGCGGGCGCTGATGCGGCAGACGGTCCTCGCGGGCATCGTCGCGCAGGGCCGACACGTCGTGGAGGGGCCGCCGCGCTGGGTGTTCCGAACGCGAAACCCGCTGCTCGGGGTCTACGACGGCGTGGACGGCATCAAGACCGGCTACGACGACCTGGCCGGGCGCTGCCTGGTGGCGACAGCCACGCGGGACGGTCGGCGGGCGATCGCCGTGGTGATGAACAGCCCGCGCTACGATCTCGACGCGGCCTCCCTGCTCGACTACGCCTTTGGGGACGGGGAGTGGGGCCATAGCGGGCAGGGGAAGGCTGAACGGAAGCCAACCGAGCCGCGCATTGCGATGCTGCGGGCGGACATGCAGGGGGCGGGCATCGACGCGCCGCCGGTGCTCGGGCGAGCGCTGCGGGCCACGATCGCCAGCGGGGGTGGATCGTGACCGAGCGCGAGCGACTGCAGAAGTATCTCGCGCGCTGTGGCGTGGCGTCGCGGCGGGCAAGCGAGCGGATCATCGCCGACGGCCGCGTCCGCGTGAACGGGGAGATCGCTAGCGAGCTGGGCGTGTCGGTCGATCCAGCGCACGACCGAGTGGAGGTGGACGGGCGGCCCGTTCGCCCGCCGCGCACGCTGACCCACATCGTCCTGAACAAGCCCATTGGCGTGGTGTCCACGGCGAGCGATCCGCGAGGACGGCGAACGGTCCTCGACCTCGTGGACCTGCCAACTCGGCTGTACCCGGTCGGCCGGCTCGACTACGACTCGGAGGGGCTGATCGTCCTGACTGACGACGGGGACCTGGCGCTCGAGCTGACGCACCCGCGCCACAGCGTCGAGAAGGAGTATCGGGCGCTCGTCCGCGGCCCGATCCAGGACGGCGTCCTGGCACAATTGGGTAGCGGCATCGAGCTTGACGGAAGGCGCACGGCGCCGGCACGCTTCGAACGATTGAACGCCACGCCAGACGGCGCCTGGGTCAGCGTCATTCTGCGTGAGGGCCGGAATCGGCAGGTTCGCCGGATGTTCGAGCAGGTTGGCCTGGAGGTCGTCCGCCTGGTTCGCGTCCGAGTCGGGACGTTGCAGTTGGGGGATCTCGCGCCGGGCGCCTGGCGCGTCCTGAACGCGGCAGAGCTCGAATCGCTCCGCGCACACGAAAACTCGGGGACTACCGTTCGAGGACACAGAGCTTGAGCAAACCCATCGTCCTTGCTATCGACGGGCCGGCCGGCGCCGGCAAGAGCACGGTCGCCGAGCGGCTGGCGAACGATCTCGGCTACTTCTATTTCGACACCGGCGTTCTGTACCGCGCGGTAGCCGTGCGCTGCCTGGAGCTCGGGGTCAACCTGAAAGACGAAGCTGCACTCCGGGATCTTGTCTCCGAGGTTGACATCCACGTGCAGCCGCCGAGCGTCGCCGACGGTCGCCAGATCGACGTGCTGCTCGAAGGGCGCGACGTCAGCCACGAGATCCGGACGCCCGCCGTGGACGCCGTGGTCTCGAAGGTGGCCGCGTCGCCGGCCGTACGGGCGGGCCTGATCGACCTTCAGCGGCGGCAGGTGCAGGGGGCAGGCACGATCCTGGCCGGCCGCGACATCGGCACCGTCGTCTGCCCCGACGCCGACCTCAAGATCTACCTGACGGCCAGCTCGAAGGAGCGTGCCCGACGACGCCTCAGGCAGACCGGCGGGGACCAGGCTGAGCTTGACAGCATCCAGCGAGCGATCGACGAGCGAGATCGGTCGGACGCATCGCGGGCCATCGCCCCGATGACGCGGGCGGACGACGCAGTCGATCTCGACTCGGACGGCAGGACGGTCGAGGAAGTGGTCACTATTGTACGGCGGCTGCTGGCCGACGCGATCGAGCGACGCGAGAGGCGGGGCACGCAGGAGCCGAGCAGGGACGGACGGGCATGACTGCTGGCGCGCTGATCCCGCTCGAAGCCCTCGCCAGCAATCCAGGTGACGGGCGGTTCGGCGTCATCTCGTCCGGCGAGGAGCGTCGGCCGGTCAACGCGGTCGGCGCGGTCATCTCACGGGTTCGTGACGACGGTCCGGCTGGCCGAGCTGGCGTCAGGCCGGGCGACCGCCTGATCGCCATCGACGGCGTCGTGCCGCGCGATCTGACCGACGTGCGACTTCAGGTGCAGGATCGGGCCAGCGTGCTGGTGGATCTGGCCCGCGAAGGCACGACTCTGACGAAACGGGTCCGGCTAGGCGACGAGCTCGACCTCGGCATCGACTTCGAGCAGCCGACGTTTGACGGACTTCGGCAGTGCAACAACAACTGCGAGTTCTGCTTCATTCGAGGGTTACCCAAGGGCTTGCGACGGTCGCTCTACGTTCGCGACGACGACTACCGCTACTCGTTCCTGTTCGGCAGCTTCGTGACGCTGACGAACCTGACCGAAGACGACTGGCACCGGATCGCGTATCAGCGCCTGACGCCGTTGCGCGTCTCGGTCCACGCGACCGACCCAGAGTTGCGGGCCAAGCTCCTGGCGCATCCCAATGCCGCGCCGATCCTGCCACAGCTGCGCTGGCTCGGGCAGGCCGGCATCCAGATTCACGCCCAGATCGTGCTCTGCCCCGGGGTCAACGACGGCGAGATCCTAGAGAAGACCCTCCGCGACCTTGCCGAGCTCGACGAGGTCGTGGCGTCGGCGGCGGTGGTCCCGATTGGGATCAGCGACTATCTCCGCGTGCGGGAGCTGCGGCCGCTGACGCCAGCCGACGCCGAGGACGCACTCGACCGGCTGGCGAAGCTGCGCCGCGAGTTTCGACGGCGGCTGGGGCGGGCGCTCGTCTTTCCGAGTGACGAGCTGTTCCTGATGGCCGGGCGGAAGCTGCCCGGGGCGGCCTACTACGAGGACTTCCCGCAGATCCAGAACGGCGTCGGCCTGACACGGGTGATGCTGGCGGACTGGCGGCGGGTGCGCCGACGGTTGCCGGCAGCGGTGACGCCGCCCCGACGGGTGGCCTGGCTGTGCGGACGTTCGGCGGCGCCCGCACTGCGGCTGATGGCCGAGGAGGCGGCGCAGGTGGACGGTCTGACCGTCGAGGTGCGCGTGGTCGAGAACACGCTGTTCGGCTCGTCCATCACCGTCTCCGGACTGATGAGCGGTCGCGACGTCGTGCGGGTGCTCCACGAGGGGCCAGCCGACATGGCAATCCTGCCGCGCAACGCGTTCGGATTCGAGGGCGAGCGCACGTTAGACGACTGGTCCGTCGAGGCGATCGAGCAGGAGGGCAGCGTGCCGATTCGGCTCGGGCGAACCGCCGGCGATCTGGTCGCTCTCAGCACGGCGCCCATCGCGTGATCCAGTCGGTCTGACCATTGCGTGCGTCCGGCCGCCCAGTGTTTAGCCGTCACGCTTCTTCGGGCATGTCCGGCGGCAGATCGTGGAGCGCGGCCATCCTGGCCGCCCCGGTTGTTGACGAGCGATGCTGCTGCCATGAGTCCGGCGACAGTCAGCACGGAAGCGGCCAGGATGGCCGCGCTCCACGGACACGCTCGCTGCATTCCCGAATCTCTCGCCTGGACCTGCACGAGGTTTGTTCGCCGTGATGCCGTCCTGGATGGAGGGCTGGCGGCCGTGACCGGTACCATTCCCGCCAGGAGGCGATCATGCTGACCGAGCGGAGATTCGACGCTGGCGCCGTCGAGCTGAACTACGCGGAGGGGCCGAACGCAGGACCGCCGCTCCTGCTGCTGCACGGGATCACGAACTGCTGGCAGCGGTTTCTTCCCGTCATACCAGTGTTGACGCTGCGTTGGCGCGTGGTAGCCGTCGATCTGCGGGGGCACGGGAAGTCGGGGCACGTGACGGGCCACTACGGGTTGATGGAGTACGTGCACGACCTGATCCGCTTGATCCGCCACCTGGGCGACGAGCGAGTCGCCGTGGCCGGTCATTCGCTTGGCTCGATGATCGCCATCGGGCTGGCGTCGGAAGCGCCCAGCCTGGTGAGCGGGGTGGTGCTCGAAGATCCGCCGCTCGGGGCGTTCAATGGAGAGCCGTTCACGAACCGGCCGGAGCACGACCGCTTCGTCGCTCAGCGAGATCGGCTGCGGGAGGGTCTGAAGGGCGCCGACCTGTCAGAGCGGCTCGCTCCGTACACGCCGGGCCTCGATCCGGTCACCCGACGCCTGCGCTCGGTCCGGTTGGGTCGGATCGACCCGGAGGTGCTGACGCCGGTGATCGAGAACCGCGCCATCGACGATTATGACCTCGGCGATCGACTGGCGCGGATCGCCTGCCCGACACTGCTGCTCCAGGGGAACCCGGCGCTCGGCGGGGCGCTCGCGGACGACGAGGCGGCATGGGCGGCGTCGCTGATCCCGGACTGCCTGCACATCTCGGAGCCGGAGGTCGGCCACGACGTGCTCCAGACCTCCGGGCCGATGGCGGGCCGCTACGTCGAGATGGTCACGCGCTTTCTGGAGCTGGTGGAGAGCGCCTGAGGACGATCGGTCCAAAGAGCGTGGGCTGGTCGACCACCATCTCGCCGCGCCGGACCAGCTCCAGAACGGCGAGCAGGGTGGCGACGATCTCGTCCACGGTGCTGCCGGCGATCTCATTCCAGGCGGCGTGACCGACTGTGGCGAGCCGTTGCCGGAGCAGCGCGATGCGCTCGGCGACGCTGGTGCGGGGCCGGGGCTCTTCCGCCTGGGCTATCGGCATGGAGCGGCGGCGCTCGACGGCCTCGTAGAGCGAGGCCAGGAGAGCCGGGGCGATAACCTGAAGCGTCAGCGGGGCAGGCGGCAGCTCGAATGCGCGAGCGCCGCCGCTGAATGCCAGCGGCCCGGCCGCGTCGAGCTCGCCCAGGCGCGCCGCGAGCTGTCGGAAGGTCCGGTACGCCTCGAGGCGACGCACGAGGTCCGCGCCGTCAACGTCCTCCTCCGTCTCAGCGGTGACCGGTGGCGCGATGGCCGGCAGCAGCGAGCGCGACTTCAACAGCAGCAGTCGCGCGGCCATCGCCAGGAATTCCGACAGGGCATCGGCCTGGGCCAACGGCAGGCTGCGGACCTGGGCGAGGTACTGATCCGCGACCGCCACCAGGCTCAGCTCGGCGATAGGCAGACGGCGCCGCTCGACCAGGCTCAAGAGCAGGTCGAGCGGCCCCTCGAAATCGTCGAGCTGGATGATCGGCACGGGCGCTCTGGATGCGATCGTCACTCGGACAGTATCGACAATTCGGCGAGGGCGATGACCGTGGGTGCATCAGAGTCTTGTGCCCATCCAGAACCCGGGGCGCGAAGAATTGGGGCGCGAAGAATCGGGGCGCGATGAATCGGGGCGCGATGAATCGGGGCGCGATGAATCGGGGCGCGATGAATCGGGGCGCGATGAATCGCGGCGCGATGAATCGCGCCCGTACAAGGCACCGTCCCCTGGTACGGGCGCGATTCATCGCGCCCCAAGACTCTGACGCACACCCGCGATCACCCCGCTCTGCGGCTTAGCGAGCAGCTGTAGTGGCTCCATTCGTGGCCTCATGGAGCTCGCGGACGAACGTCGCGACGGCATCGTCGACCCGCTCGGGCGGCGTGCGCTCGATCAGGTCGGCGAGGGCGCTTGAGACGATGGCGCCATCGGCCTGCCCGACGAGGCCGGCCACATGGGCCGGCGTCGAGATCCCGAAGCCAACCACCAGCGGCGCCGAGACCGCCGCGCGAGCTCGTTTCAGGAACGGCGCCAGCTCTGGCGAGAGGTCGCGGCGCGCGCCCGTCGTGCCGACCAAGGCCACGCAGTAGACGAACCCCGTGGCGCTGCCGCCGACCATCTCGATCCGCGACTGAGGACTGGTCGGGGCCAGGAAGTTGACGTAATGGAGACCCTTGCGGCGAGCGTGCTCCTGGAGCTCACCGGCCTCCTCGAACGGCAGGTCCGGGACGATGAAGCCGTCCACGCCGGCCTGGGCGGCGTCCGCGCAGAGCCGCTCGATGCCGTACGCCAGGAACGGGTTGTAGTAGCCCATCAGCGTGACCGGCGTCTGGTGGTTGCGGCGCAGGCCGGCCACCAGATCCAGGGCGTCGGCAATGGTGATGCCCTGTGCGAGGGCACGGGCGCTCGCCTTCTGCATCGTGACCCCGTCAGCCAGCGGATCAGAGAACGGGATGCCCAGCTCGAAGCCGTCGGCGCCGTTGCGGGCCATCAGGTCGAGCAGGCGGGCGCAGCTGGCGCGGTCCGGGTAGCCGGCCGCCAGGTACGGGAACAGGGCGATCCGCCCCTCGGACCTGAGGCGGGCGAACAGGGTGTCCAGGCGATTGGCGCCGCTCATGACAGCCCTCCGGTCGCTTCGCGGTAGCTGTCGATGTCCTTGTCGCCACGCCCGGACAGGTTGAGCACGATCAGGCCGTCCGGCCCGAGCTCGCGGGCCAGCTCCGGCAGGTAGGCGATGGCGTGGGACGGCTCCAGGGCCGGGATGATCCCTTCCAGGCGGCAGAGATCGCGGAAGCCCTTGAGCGCGTCCGCGTCCGAGACCGCGACGTAGCGCGCCCGGCCAGACGCCTGCAGGAAGCTGTGCTCCGGGCCGACGCCCGGGTAGTCCAGGCCGGCCGAGACGCTGTGCGTCCCGAGGATCTGGCCGTTCTCGTCCTGGAGCACCATCGTGCGGGTGCCATGCAGCACGCCGACGCTGCCGGTGACGAGGGTGGCGGCGTTCTCGTTCGGACCCATGCCTCGCCCGCCCGGCTCGACGCCGATCAGCCTGACCGCGCGGTCGTCCACGAAGCCGGCGAACATACCGATCGAGTTGCTGCCGCCGCCGACGCAGGCGACCACGGCGTCCGGCAGGCGGCCGGCCTGGTCGAGAACCTGCTCGCGCGACTCCTTCCCGATCACGGACTGGAAGTCGCGGACCATCGTCGGGTACGGGTGCGGCCCGACCGCCGAGCCGAGGATGTAGAACGTGTCACGGACGTTGGTGACCCAGTCGCGCAGCGCCTCGTTGATGGCGTCCTTGAGGGTCTGGGTGCCGCTCGTGACGGGGACGACCTTCGCGCCAAGCAGCTCCATCCGGAAGACGTTGAGCGCCTGCCGGCGGATGTCCTCGACGCCCATGTAGACGATGCAGTCCAGTCCGAGCTTGGCGCAGACGGTGGCCGTGGCGACACCGTGCTGGCCCGCGCCGGTCTCGGCGATGATCCGCTGCTTGCCCATCTTGACGGCCAGGAGCGCCTGTCCGAGGGCGTTGTTGATCTTGTGGGCGCCGGTGTGGGCGAGGTCTTCGCGCTTCAGCATCACGCGGCAGCCGACAGCCTCCGAGAGACGGGGCGCGTCGTAGAGGGGGGTCCGTCGCCCGACGAAGTCGCGGAGCTGCTGCGCGAGCTCGGCCTGGAAGCTGGGGTCGCTGCTCGCCTCGGCGTAGGCGGTCTCCAGCTCGGCCAGGGCGGGCATCAGGACTTCGGGGACGAACTGGCCCCCGTACTCGCCGAAGTAGCCGGGCCGACGGGGCACTGCCTGTGCCACCTGCTCAGCCGCGATGGTGTTCGACACGTCGAACCTCCGAGATGAACGCGCGCACCAGGGCCGGGTCTTTGACCCGGTCGCGCTCGACGCCGCTGCTGACGTCCACCGCCCAGGGACGGGCAGTCTGGATCGCCTCGGCGACGTTGTCAGGGGTCAGGCCGCCGGCCAGGAACGCCTCGGCAGCGGCGCTGCGAACTTCGGTCCAGGGGTAGGTGGTGCCGGTGCCGCCGAAGCGGCCGTCCATCTTGGTGTCCAGCAGGACGCGGGCGGCGCCGTGGTCCGCGGCAAGCGTCGAGGCGGCCGGCTGGCCCATGCCATCGACGTGGACGACTCGGATGACGGGGACGTCCAACGACTCCGCGTACGCACGGTCCTCGTGGCCGCAGAGCTGCACCATGTCCAGTTGACCGTTCTTGATGGCGTTTTGCACCACATCGAGCGGCTCGTCCACGAACACGCCGACTGCCGACCAGGGGTGTGACGACCCGAGCCGCTCGCGGCAGGCCGCCACGATCTCGCCGACCCTGGCCGGCTCGATGTATCTGTGGCTCGGCGGGTAGAAGATGAAGCCGAGGAAGTCGGCGCCGGCGTCGAGGGCCACCAGGGCCTGGTCGAGGGAGCGGATGCCACAGATCTTGACGGCGGTCATGGTCGGGCCGAGGCGGCGGGTGCTGGCGCGGGTGCGATGGGAGACGAGGCAGAGCTGACCGGGGCGGGAGCTGACCCACCCGCCGCCAGGAAGCTCCGCAGCAGCTCGCCGGCGTCAGGGGCGGTCACCAGCGACTCGCCGATCAGGGCGGCGTCCACGCCGAGATCGCGGAGCCAGGCGATGTCCTCGGCGGTGCGGATGCCGCTCTCGCTGACCAGGGTCACGCCGGGCGGGACCAGCGGTCGAAGCCTCGCGGTGGACTCGATGTCGGTGACCATCCGGGTCAGGTCGCGGTTGTTGATGCCGATGAGGTCGCAGCCGAGGTCGAGGGCGACCTTCAGCTCCTCCTCGGAGTGAACCTCGACCAGCGCGGTCAGCCCAAGCGCCTTCGCCAGGTTCGAGAAGAGGGTAATCTCCTGAGGAGTCAAGGCCAGCACGATCAGCAGGATGGCGTCAGCTCCCAGGGTGCGGGCCTCGTAGATCTGGTACGGCGAGACCACGAAGTCCTTGCGGAGGACCGGCACCGTGACCTTCTGACGGACCGCTTCGAGGTCTCGGTCCGAGCCCTTGAAGAAGCGCTCGTCGGTCAGGACGGAGATGCACGAGGCTCCGGCCTCGGCGTACGTGGCGGCCATCGTGGATGCGTCCATGTCCAGCTTCAGGGCGCCCTTGGCCGGGGACTGACGCTTGATCTCCGAGATGATGGCGACGCCGGGCTGCTGGAGGGCGGCCTTGAAGTCGAGCGGCTTGCGGGCGAGGCTGGCGCGCTTCGCCACGTTGTCGAGCGTCTCCCGCTTGCTCCGCTCCAGCACTTCGCGGCGCTTGTTGGCGAGGATGTCGTCCAGGATCATGAGGACACCGCCGCTGGCTTGAGGGCGGTCGAGACCTCGCGGACCTGATCGAGCTTCGCCTTCGCCTTGCCGGAGTCGATGGTGGCGGCGGCCAGCTTGACGCCTTCGGCGATCTCGTCGACGAGGCCGGCGACGACCAGGCCGGCGCCGGCGTTGAGCAGGATCGCGTCACGCGGGGCGCCCTTTTCGCCGCCGAGGACGGCCTGGGCCATGCGGAGGTTCGCCTCGACCGAGCCGCCGACGATCTGCTTGATCGGGGCAGTCTGGAGGCCGACCGACTCAGGGGTGATCTCGTACTCGCGGACCGAGCCGTCCGCCACGTCGTAGACGGTGCTGGGGGCCGAGATCGACAGCTCGTCCAGGCCGTCGTGGCTATGGACGACGAGGGCTCGGCGGGCGCCGAGCAGCCGCTGCACTTCGGCGATCAGCGGGGTGACCGACTTGACGCCGACACCGGTCACCTGGGAGGTGACGCCGGCCGGGTTGGTGATCGGGCCGAGCAGGTTGAACACCGTACGGACGCCGATCTCGCGGCGGGGGACGACGGCGTGGCGCATGGCCGGGTGGTACAAGGGCGCGAACATGAAGCCGAAGCCGGTCTCCTCGACGCATTTGGCGACGCCGTCCGGCGGGAGGTCGAAGGCGACGCCGAACGCCTCCAGGATGTCGGCGGCGCCGCACTTGCTCGTGATGCCACGGTTGCCGTGCTTGGCGACCTTGCCGCCAGCTGCCGCCGTGACGATGGCGGACAAGGTCGAGATGTTGAAGGTCATCCCGCCGTCGCCGCCGGTCCCGACGATGTCGATGGCGTCCGGGCCGGCCTCGACGCGCATGGCGTAGCGGCGCATGATTCTCGCCAAGCCGGCGATCTCCTCGGCGGTCTCGCCCTTCATGCGCAGGCCGACCGCGAACGCCGAGATCTGCGAGGGCGTCGCCAGCCCCTCGACGATGTCGAGCATAGCGGCGGCGGCTTCAGTCTCGCGGAGTGACCGACCCTCGATCACCTTGACGATCATCTCTTTGATCGCCATGTCGTCACCTCCCCGCCGGAGTCGCGGAGGCGACGGCGACCGGCTCGGCGGTCGCGGCAGCTACCACGTCCAGGAAGTTTTGCAACAGGATCTTGCCACCATCAGTCAAGATCGACTCAGGGTGGAACTGGACTCCGAAGAGGAGCTCGTCCTTGTGGCGCAGGCCCATCACGATGCCGTCCGAGGTCTCGGAGTCCACCAGCAGGCTGTCCGGCAGGGTGCTTCGGTCGGCGACCAGCGAGTGGTACCTGACGGCCTGGAACTCGGGCTTCATGCCTTCGTAGAGGCCGGTGCCGTCGTGGTGGATCAGCGAGGTCTTGCCGTGGAGCAGCTCGGGGGCGCCGACGATCCGGGCGCCGTACGCGGCTGCGATCGCCTGGTGCCCGAGGCAGACGCCGAGGATCGGCTTCTCGCCGACGAAGCGCATGATGACGGGGATGCAGACGCCGGCGTCCTCGGGGCGGCCGGGGCCGGGCGAGAGGACGATGCCATCGGGATTCAGCTTCTCGACGTCGTCGACGGTGATCTTGTCGTTGCGGACGACCGTCACGTCCGCTCCCAGCTCGCAGAGGTACTGGTACAGGTTGTAGGTGAACGAGTCGTAGTTGTCGATCAAGAGCAGGCGGCTCATGTGGCCGGTACCTCACGGGTAGGCAGTAGGCAGTAGGCAGTAGGCAGTGGGGCTACGACGTTCATGTGGCCGGTACCTCCTGGGCGAGGCCGGCGGTCGAGGCGGCGGACGCCTGGACCGGGCGCAATGGGCGGGCGGCGCGCTCGGCGGCGAGGACGCCCCTAAGCAGCGCGGCGGCCTTGTTCAGCGTCTCCTCGTACTCGAAGGCGGGGTCAGAGTCCGCGACGATGCCGCCGCCAGCCTGGACGTGGACCGTGCCGTCCTTGACCAGGGCGGTGCGGAGGGCGATGGCCGTCTCCAGCTCGCCGTCCCAGTTGAAGAGGCCGACCGAGCCGGCGTAGGTGCCGCGACGGTCCTTCTCCAGCTCGGCGATGATCTCCATGGCGCGGATCTTGGGGGCGCCCGAGACCGTGCCGGCGGGGAACGCGGCGCGGAGGGCGTCGACGGGGCGAAGCTCGTCCTTCAGCTGGCCGGTCACCTTCGAGACGATGTGCATGACGTGCGAGTACTTCTCGATCACCATCAGCTCGTCCACGTTGACCGAGCCGGGCTTGCTGACGCGGCCCACGTCGTTGCGGCCCAGATCGACCAGCATGACGTGCTCGGCGCGCTCCTTCTCGTCGGCGAGGAGCTCGCGGGCGAGGCGGTCGTCCTCCTCGGGGGTGGCGCCACGCCAGCGGGTGCCGGCGAGCGGCCGGTTGTGGATGACGCCGTTCTCGACCATCGTCAGCATCTCCGGCGAGGCGCCGACGATGTGGTAGTCGCCGTAGTCCAGGAAGAACATGTACGGCGAGGGGTTCACCACCCGGAGGGCGCGGTAGATCGAGAACGGGTCGGCAGTGGTCTTGAGGGAGAGGCGCTGGCTCGGGACGACCTGGATGATGTCGCCGGCCTTGATGTACTCCTTCGCCTTGCGGACCATCGCCATGAACTCGGAGGGGGTCACGTTCGACTGGACGCGGTCGTGGAGGCCGATCCCCTCGTTCTGAGTCGGGATCGACTCCAGCCTCTCGGCGGGGACCGGGCCGTTCAGGCGCTCGATCATCAGCTCGATGCGCTCGGCGGCTTCGCGGTAGTTGGCGTCCAGGTCGCCGTCCAGTGGGAGGCGGGTGAGCGCCTTGATCGTGCGGCGGGAGTGGTCGAAGACGAGCAGCGAGTCCACGAAGAGCAGGCGGCCGAGCGGCAGCTGGTGGGGGTCGTTCGGGGGGACCGGCAGCTTCTCGAAGCAGCGGGCGATCTCGTAGGTGAGGAAGCCGACCGCGCCGCCGATGAAGCGGGGCAGGCCGGGCAGCTTCGCCATCGAGTTACGCCCGAGCAGGGAGTCGATCAGCTCCAGCGGGTCGTCATACCGGAGCTCGCGGTTGCCGTCCGGGGTTTCGAGGGTGGCTGAGCCGCCCTCGCGGATGTCGAGCACCTCGCGGGGGCGGGCGCCGATGAACGAGTAGCGGCCGACGTGCTCGATGCCCTCGACCGATTCGAGCAGGAACGAGTCGCGGCCGGCGGCGTACTTGAGGTAGGCCGAGACCGGAGTTTCGAGGTCGGCCAGGATCTCGCGGTACATCGGCACGAACTTGGCCTTCCCGACGAACGAGCGGGCCTGGGCGAGGCTGGGTGTGTAGCTGCGACCGTCCATGCTGACTAGGCCCTCCGTGCGCCGGCCATGTCTGGCCGCTCGCTCGAAAAGTAGTTGATGCCCATCGAGTCACGGGCGAGGCGGATCGTCTCCTCGGCCTCCTGGCGGGCGCGGCGGCTACCCTCGGAGATGACCTCGTCCACGATGCCGGGGTTGGCCTCGAAGCGGGCGCGGCGCTCGCGGATCGGGGCCAGGAAGTTTTCGAGGGCGGCGATCAGCTTGCGCTTGACCTCGACGTCGCCGACCTTGCCGTTGCGGTAGCGGTCCTTGAGGTCGTCCACCTCGGCGGTGTCGGGGTTGAAGGCGTCGTGGTACTGGAAGACCGGGTTGCCCTCGACGTGGCCGGGGTCGGTGGCGCGCAGGCGGGTGGGATCGGTGTACATGCCCATCACCTTCTGGCGGACCTCCTCGGGGGAGTCTGCCAGCATGATGGCGTTGCCGAGCGACTTGGACATCTTGGCCTTGCCGTCCAGGCCGACCAGGGTGGGGACGTCGCCGATCAGGGCCTCGGCGATCGGGAAGGTCTCGCCGTAGGTATCGTTGAAGCGACGGCCGATCTCTCTTGTGATCTCGATGTGCGATGCCTGGTCCTTGCCGACGGGGACGAGGTTACCGCGGACGATCAGGATGTCAGCAGACTGGAGGACGGGGTAGCCGAGCAGGCCGTAGGAGGCGGTGTCGAGCTTGAGGTCGCGGACGACCTCTTTGAGGGTGGGCAGGCGCTCCAGCCTGGGGACCGAGACGAGCATGCTGAAGAGGAGATGGAGCTCGCAGGTCTCGGGGACGAGCGACTGGAGGTAGATGGTGCTCTTCTCGGGGTCCATGCCGACGGAGAGGTAGTCGAGGACCATCTCGCGGATGTTCTCGCCGATGCCGCGCGGGTTCTCCCAGCCGGTGGTGAGGGCGTGGTAGTCGGCGACGATGAAGAAGCAGTCGTAGGTGTCCTGGAGGCGGACGCGGTTGGCGAGCGAGCCGACGTAGTGGCCGAGGTGGAGCTTGCCGGTGGGACGGTCGCCAGTGAGGACGCGGCCCTTCTTGCCGCTGAGGGTATGCCCGTTGGGGCTGGAGACGGACATCGGGAGACACCTTTCGCGGCGACCGCCGAGTGATAGAGGCCGCCGGATGCTGAGAACGCAAAACGCCCCTCGTCCAGTCAGGGACGAGGGGCGTTCTCTCGTGGTGCCACCCTGTTTCGGCCGCCATTCGCGTGGCGTGCACGCTGAGGACGACCCTTCGCGGGCACGGCAGCTGCCTGAGGAAGACGAGCGATGCCCTACACCCTGATAACGGTGGTAACTCCGGCGAAGCCTACTTGACCCGAGAAAGGGTGGTTCGGTTCGCGACTCCCGGGTCCATTCGCCACCGTCTGCGCCACCGGCTCACACCTTACCCGGCTCTCTGAGGCGCTCGCGAGGGGTACTCGTCCCGTTCGCAGTCTTTGACAGTATGCAGTTGTGTCTGCGAGGGAGTATATGGGCGGCGCGGCCTTTCGTCAATGGCCGGATGACCCCTCACCCCCGACCCCCTCTACTGTCCCGTTGCGCGGAAGAGGGGAGCCGACGTGAAACAGGCGGTTGCGGCGGGTGGTTGACGGTACGGTCAGTTGAGGCGGGCGGGTTGGGAGAGGTTAGTGTCAGAACGGCGCAATGGCAATTCTGGTTGCCATTTCGACGCAATGCGGTAGTGCCGGGCCGGGCGCGACGCGTTGGCACGTGGCGGCTAACCTGCGAATGACAGCCGGGGCGACATGGCCGCCGTGTGCCGCGCCTCGGTGACCAGCCTAAGGCATGTGGCAAAGGCGGTGCTCGGCGGGTGACCAGCTGCTGCCGCATCCCGCGCCGCCCCGCCTCATGCCGCGATTGCGATGGAGCGTGGGCGTAAGGCGGTGACGGACGTCGGGATGTCGCCGGCGGAGGGTGATGGCGGTATGCTAGATCGTATGAAAGCGACAATCGAGATCCCTGACGAGCTGTACCTCAAAGTCGAAGCGAAGAGTGCCCAGCAAGGCCGACCGATCGGGGCGGTGACGATCGAGTTGTTCGAGCGCTGGCTGGCCGATCAGGAGGACGTGCCACCCACGCGCCGAGCCCGTGCTGAGGCGCTGCTGCGATGGATGAAACGCGCCGACGAGCTCATGAAAGATGCGCCGGCAGGTCCGACAGCACGCGAGATCATGGAGGAAGATCGTAATCGACTCGACCGCCGATGACTGACCTCACGGTTGACGCGAGCGTCTGGATCGCGGCGGCAGACCGAGCAGACGCCTTCCATGACGAGAGCCAACTGTTTCTGGGTGTCGTCGGACTTGAAGACATCCGTCTTCTCGTTCCGGCATTTGCAGTAGTCGAAGTCGGCTGTGGTCTTGCAAGAAAGCGTCGGGGCACGGCAGCGGGTCTGATTTTGATGCAGGATCTCCTGAAGGTGGAGGGGATCACGCACGTTGCTGTTGACGAGGCTCTTCTGGCTGAGGCGTTGCGCCTGGGAGTGGACCGGTTTCTGCGCGGCGCGGACGCGCTGTACGCCGCGACAGCCTCGATGACCAACTCGACTTTGGTGTCGTGGGACCGAGAGCTGATCGAGCGAGCTGGGGCGATCTCACCGACGGACTGGCTTGATGCGAAT
Source organism: Chloroflexota bacterium (assembly GCA_046328125.1). Taxonomy (GTDB): domain Bacteria; phylum Chloroflexota; class UBA6077; order UBA6077; family JACCZL01; genus JADZEM01. Next base: position 13,622 of record JAXLXF010000055.1, on the reverse strand, counting down.
CCCTGAGCTGAAGTCTCGATTCAGGATGACAGCGGGGCGTGGCCGCCGTCCGTAGGCTGACGGGATCGTGTCGAGGGCGGGGGGCTGGCAGCGCGCGTTGGCACGTGGCGGCCTGCCTGCGAGTGACAGTCGGGGCGACATGGCCGCCTTGTGCCGCACCTCGGTGACCAATTGAAGGCATGTGGCAAAGGCGGCGCTTGGCGAGTGACCAGCTGCTGCCACAGCCCGCGCCGCCGCGCCTCATGCCCCGACATCGTGAAGGCGTGCGGGTACCTGCCTAAAGTTGGGAGGCGGGTGGTCAGCTCAGGCGGGTGGCGCAGCGGCGCACCGGCGCTGTCGTCGCCGATAACGTCTGCGCCGCTCTGCCACCTCCGAACGTGAGGTGATGCGGTCCCCGGCAACGGTTTTGGGGGCTGACGGAACTGATTGGTTTGGGCGCCAATGATCCTGGCGTATCGCGGATTGCATCGCCGGAGCGACGAGGATCGTCGCCGTCTACGGGCACGTCGTCAGCATCCCTGAATCTGGCGCCTGCATGAGCATCAGGACGAGCCGAGCACCGGCACTAACCGATGGTCAGGCCCTTGCGCTGGATGAATTCGGGGAATGCGTCCTTCGCTTTCGCGCCGCGTAGCACGTTCGTGGTGTACGCTCGTTCGGCTTCGAACTGTCCTTCCAGGTCCAGCGCCATCTGCTGGAGCATGAGCGACTTGATGCCCATGACCGCTCCGCGGTGGTTCGCGGCGATCATCCTGGCGAGCTCCATCGTCTTCTCGCGCAATTGTGCGCGAGGCACGAGATGGTTCAGCAGCCCGATCCGGTACGCTTCCTCCGCCTCCACGATCCGGGCAGTGAACAGCAGCTCCTTCGCGATCGGCCAGCCGACCTGATTGGGCAACGTCCAGGTGCTGTTGATCCGTCCGTACGCCGCAGCAAGAAAGCGGAACTGCGTCGCCTCGCAGCCGACCCGCATGTCGAGCGATGAGGCCAGCACCGCTGCGCCGCCAAAGGCGAGGCCGTTCATCATGCCGATGGTCGGCTTGGCGCACGCGCTGATCTCGTAGCTGGTCCGCCGGTCGCGCAATGCATCCTGCTCTTCGTCCGTATACTGCGCGTCGGTCTCCAGTTGCTCCTTGATGTCGCCGCCCGCCGAGAATGCACGCTCGCCGGCGCCGGTGATGACGATACAGCCGATCGCATCGTCGGCCTCGGCCTGCTTCACGGCGTCGTGCAGCTCACGCCCCAGCTTGCGGTTCATCGCGTTGAGCTGCCTCGGTCGATTGAGCGTGATGGTCGCGACCCCATCCTCCACGTCGACGAGGATGTGCTCGTAGTCCATGTTGCGTCTCCTCCCACCCGGTGGAAGCAGCGTATCACGCGACCCTTGCCGCGATCATGTTCGGGGCATCGGCGGTCTGGGAGCCGTGTCGGGGGCTGAAGCGCCCGCCTACAGTCATGGCGTCGCGCTGCAACGCCGAGGCACGCTATGTTGTCGCAGCGCGACATCTGAATGTAGACGTTGGTTTCAACCTGCGGCCCGGCCGTCTGCTGAAGCGGACACGTGCCGATCGGGTCGTGTGGTATACAGGGCTGCAACATCCGCGAGCTATCTGTGACCGAGGGGGGTTGTGATGGCGACGATGCTCGACGGCGAGTCGTACGTGGGCCGCGTGCTGGTTCGGAAGGTGTCCACGGCCGGTGACGTCACCCTGTACTGCTGGCCTTTGCGGTGCCTGAAGGGCAAGTTTGGCGGGACCACCTTTGGCCTCGACGTCAAGGGGGAAGAGATCATCCGCTTCGATCCGCACGGGCCGCGCGGACATTGGCACAAGAACGGCTACGACAAGCTCGGAGCGGGCGGCTCCCACGTGGCGTTCCCCGAAGGCATGGTCGATGCCGATGCCCAGTTCGACTGGTCGCTGGAGCAGCTCCGCACGCAGGCGAAGGATCTCCTCGTGGAGGCCGGCCATCCCGACGCCGCGGCGTCGCTGGACCTCGAGCTGTTGGGCGCGGCGGTGGACGCGGTGCGGACGCACGTGGAGCAGGAAGGCGATCTCCGCAGCCGGGCCATCGCACACGGCGTGCTGTCGGCCTGACGGTCTTTTCCGCTTCCTGGCAGAGAGGCCGTCCCGGCTGGGGCGGCCTTTTCGCATGGCGGTCGGAACGAGCTGGCGGCAGGCAGTGGCATGCCATCAGGCTCTTCGAAGAACGATAAAGATATATTGACAAACGATACATCACTGTGGTAGCGTACGCCTCGATGACTCACATCGCGGGGGCGGCTCATCAATCGAGGCTCGATCCTGTTCCTGAAGGCAGTCCTCGTGCTCGTCGGCATCGGCGCGCTGGCGCTGCTGCTCTGGGAGCCGCGGATCGAGGGCAGGAACGCGCACGCCACGCTCTTCGAGGTCTACTTCAACGACCCGTTCCTGGCGTATGCGTATGTCGCGTCGATAGCGTTCTTCGTGGCGCTCTATCAGGCGTTCAAGGTGCTGGGATACGCCGACCAGAACACCGTATTCTCGCCAACAGCCGTCAGAGCCGTGCGCATCATCAAGTACTGCGCGATAGCCATCATTGCTTTCGTCGCGGTGAGCGTTCTCTTCATGCTGAATGGCGATCCCGATGACCGGCCGGCTGGTCTGTTCATGCGCATCCTCGTCACGTTCCCGTCGATCGTCGTGGCCGCCGTGACAGCCGTACTCGAACGGGTCCTCCAGCACGCGGTCGATCTCAAGTCGGAGAACGACTTGACGGTATGAGGATGCACTCGTGGCCACGATAGTGAATCTTGACGTGATGCTGGCCCGGCGGAAGATGAGCGTCACCGAGCTGGCGGAGAAGGTTGGCATCACCATGGCGAATCTCTCCATCCTGAAGAACGGGAAAGCCAGAGCGATCCGGTTCTCCACCCTGGAAGCGATCTGTAAGGCGCTCGACTGTCAGCCGGGCGACATCCTGGAATACCGGAACGACGAGCAGCCGCCGTAGCACTCGTCGCCGACGCCTCTTGGATAACCGGTGCGAGGCTCGCGGCTCCCTGCCTGGCTGACCTGGCGAGACGCACGAGGTTGAGGCGCGCTCGGCACGCCGCCCCACGGGCGCCGGCAACTACAATGTCCGCCGACTCGGGCGTGCTGGCCGACAGGGAAGGGGTGCGGATGGCGACGCTGTCTCTCGGACGAGTGCGCCACGCGGCGGCGTCGCCGTGGGTCCGCACCGTGGCCGTGCTGACCGCCGTCCAGGTCATCTCGGAGCTGGCCTTCAGCTTCGTGACGCCGTTCACGCCGCTCTACATCCAGGAGCTCGGCGTGCCGGATCCGACCGAGGCCGGCGTCTGGGCTGGTGCCATCTCGGGGGTCTCAGCGGTGCTCGGAGCGTGCGTTGCGCCGCTCTGGGGGATGGTCGCCGACCGCTTCGGCCACCGCCTGATGATCCAGCGGGCGCTGCTCGGATCTGGAGTGGTGATCCTGGCGACCAGCTTCGCGCAGTCGCCCGTGCAGCTGCTGGTGCTGCGGGTCGCGCAAGGGATGCTGAGCGGTGTCGTGCCGGCCATCGCGACCGTCGCCTCGCTCACCACGCCGGCCCGCTATCTCGCAACCGTGCTCGGGATACTCCAGGCGGCGATGTTCCTGGGCGTCTCGCTCGGCCCGCTGTTCGGCGGCGTGTTCGCCGACCTGTTCGGGCTGCGACTCGGATTCCTGGTGGCCGGCACGATCATGCTCGTGCTGACGATGCTGGTCACGACGCTGGTCCCAGATCCGCGCAAGCACTCCCGAGCGACGAACACAAGTGATGCGAGCGTCGGCGCATCAGGCGGGTCCCAGCGGGCCACGCGGCGGCTGATGACGCGCGAGCTGTTCGCGGTGGTGTGCCTGATGGGGGTGGTGCGGTTCGTGAACCTGGCCCCACAGCCGGTGCTGCCGCTCTACGTCCAGCAGCTCGTCGGCGAGACCGAGCATCTGGGGACCATCGTCGGGCTCGTGCTGGCGGCGACTGGCGTCGCGGCCAGCACGAGCGCGCTGCTGCTCGGTCGCCTGACGGACAAGTACGGCTGGCGCCCGACGCTGCTGGGCTGCCTCGCCTGCACGATCGTGATCTCGCCCCTGCACCTGTGGATCGGCTCGGTCTGGCACCTGCTGGTGCTCCGGACGGCGATGGGGTTCGCGCTCGGCGGCATGTTCCCGGCGATTCAGGCGCTGATGATCCTGGTGACGCCGCCGGGTCGGCGTGGCGCGGCGTTCGGGCTGCTGGCGACGGCGAACGCGTTCGGAAACGGCGGCGGACCGGTCGTGGGCAGTCTGGTGGCAGCGGCGTACGGCGTGCCGATCATGTTCGTCTCGATGGTGGCCGTCCTGGGCGGGGCCGGCTGGGTGCTGACCCGCTTACGGGTATCGGGCGGGCCACGAGCGACGCCGTCACCCTGACGTGCGATCTTCGCGAGCCGACCACGTTCCGACGCGGCCGCCACCGCCGCGGCTCGTGCCCGATTGTCGAGATGGCCGATTCTGGCTGGATGCAGGTAGGTCACGCTTCGCGACTTGATATGTAGGCGTGTACCATGGGGCGAGAGCGGGAGGTGGGGCGATGAGCGTGGAGCAGCCAGCGTCGAGCGCGTCGGGCGCGGCGTGGGGATCGGATGCGGCAGCGGCCGGCTGGCGGAACGCGGCGGCGGCGCGCGGCCAGGCGCTTGCGCCGGTGACCGAGGCGATGCTGCACCTGGCCGGAGTACGGGAGGGGAGTCGGGTGCTCGACGTCGGGGCCGGCACCGGCGACCAGACCGTCGAGGCTGCGCAGCGCGTCGGGCCGAACGGGAGCGTGCTGGCAACGGACATCTCGTCCGCGATGCTCGAACATGCGGGGGAGGCCATTCGCGCGGCTGGCCTGAGCAACGTCGAATGGCGCGTCATGGACGCCCAGCAGCTCGACCTGGAATCCGGCTCGTTCGACGCGGCAATTGCACGGTTCAGCTTGCAGTTCGTGCCGGACGTGCAGCGCGCGCTCGGTGAGATTCGGCGGGTGCTGAGGCCGGGCGGTCGGTTCGCGGCGGTGGTGTTCTCGTCGGTCGAGAAGAACCTGTTTCGGTCCGAGCCGCAGGCGATTGCGAGCCGGTTGCTCGGTCGGAGGTTTCCGGAGCCAGGGCCGGGACAGTGGGCGCTGAACGAGCCGGGGATTCTGCGGGAGGCGTTCGAGCGGGCCAGGTTTGAGGAGGTGGACGCGCGCACCGTGCCGTTCGTCTACCGGTTCCCGTCGCTGTCCGAGGCGCGACAGAACCTCGAAGGGACGCAGCCATTGCTGGTCAAGCTGTTGGGCGAGCTGAACGAGGAGCAGCGCGAGGCGGCCTGGGCCGAGATCGAGCAGGTATTGAGGCCGTACGAGGGACCGAACGGGTTCGAGATCGACAACGAGGCCCTGGTAGCGGTTGGAGCTCGCGGCCGGGGCTGAGACCTTCACAACCAACGATCTGGCCGCGTGTCACGGCGCAGCGGTGACAGAGAGCCACCGGGGGACGGCGCGAAAGACCGCTCGCCGGTGCGAGATCGGCTTCATCCCGTGCTGAACGTTACGGCGTCACCCCGACGAAGTCCTCGACCGTCACGTCATACGGGACGTAGTTGTGGAACATGATCCGGTAGGTACCGCCCCGCTCGCGGTCGATGGTGCCGTCGGTCAGGCCCATCTTGCCCAGGATCAGCTCCGGCAGCGAGCTCCCCTCTTCCTCGATCATGATGGCGGCCGCCTCGGCGCCGACATCGAGGTGCCAGCGAATCCGCCACGGCCCCTGCATCGTCAGCCACGGGCTCGTCTGCAAGTCCGAGCCCTGCCAGCGCCCCAGGATCTGCCAGGGCGACTCCGGCGAGATGCCGACGCCGAAGGTGAACGCTCCGGACTGCATCGCGCCGTCCTCCGACGAGACGGCTGACCAGGACACGGTGTAGATCCCATCGCGAAGGGCCGGCAGCGACACCACCATGTGCTTTCGGTCCGCGTCGTCGAGATCGACGCGGCCGTCGCCGAGATCCACCTGGACACCCTGTCGGTCGAGGACGCGCAACCGGCTGCGCGAGACCAGCTCCTGGGTGAACCAGACGTTCAGCACGAACGGCGCAGAGGGCACGGTCGCGCCGGCCGGCGGGTCGGCGCGCGCGTAGCCGGCAGCGGCGTCCGTCGAGGCCGCGAGGGACGGCCAGCAGCTCAGCGCGAACGCGAAGGCGGCGGCGGCGGCGAGCACCACGACCACCCGACCGCGCATTCGCGACATGCCCGGCGAGATCGGCAACCGTCCCATCCGGGCGGTCGAGCTCGAGCGAGCGGGACTATCCAGGAACGCGCGTGTCGGCGCACGCAACGTAGATCGGCATCTCATCGGGCGACTTGTGCATGTGGATGGCGTTGGGCGAGGAGGTCACGAGCTGGAGCGACGCGTCGATCTCGGTGATCGAGACCCCGTCCAGGACGTTGGTGAGCGGGAAACGCGGCGCCGGGTTCAACTGCGCGCAGCTGCCCATGTGGATGTGGGCGGGGTACGGTCCCGGCCCGGCCCCAACCGCGTGCATCTCAACTCGAAGCTTGCCGCCGCCGATGTTCGTGAGGACGACGGTGCCCGTGATGCCAGAGTTGTTCTGGCTGGTGAGGCTGAGCGTGAGCGTCTGTCCCTCGCCGGCCCACTCGTTGCGGGCCGGATCGTACTGCTCGACGAACGCCAGCGAGCTATTCCCGACGCGCCCCCCGGAGAGGAGCAATCGACCGTCTGGCAGCAGCGCGGAGGCCGGCAGCCAGCGCGCGGCGACGAGCGTGCCTGCCGGTGCCCAGGCGTTCCCGGCCGGTTCGTAGCGCTCGGCGCTGGACAGCGAGGTCTCGGCATCTCGGCCGCCGGCAACCAGCACCTGGCCGTTCGGCAACAGCGCCGCCGTGTGGCCGCTGCGCGGGCCGGCCATGCTTGCCGCCGGCGACCACGCGCCCGATGCCGGGTCGAAGATTTCAGCCGTGGCGAGGTAGGTGCCGCCGTTCTGGCTGTTGACGCCGCCGGCGACGAGCACCCGTCCGTCGTTCAACAACACTGCCGTCTGGTCGGTGCGACCCTCTTTCATCGACCCGGCGGATGCCCAGGTGTTCGCCTTCGGATCGTACCGCTCGATCGTCGCTTGGGTCGTCGAGCCGAAGCCACCAGCCACCAGCACGGTCCCGTCTTTCAGGCGTGTCGCGGTGTGCCCGGAATGGATGTCGGCGAGCGTCGCCGCCGCCGACCAGGCGCTGTCTCTTGGGTCGTACAGCTCGGCGGTGTTGTGGAACTGGGTCGTGTTGTACCCGCCGACCACCAACACCCGGCCGTCGTCGAGCAGCGTCGCGGTGTGCCCGCCGCGCGCCACGCTCAGCTTGCCGGCCGGGGACCAGGCGCCACTGGCGGGATCGAACTTCTCGGCGGTGTCCAGGAAGTTACCGTCGCCGCCCTGGCCACCCACAACCAGCACCATGCCGCCGGGCAGGAGGGTGGCCGTCTGGCGGTAGCGGGCGGTGGACATGTTCGCGGTCGGCGTCCAGGCGTTCGTTTTGGGGTCGTAGATCTCGGCGGTGTTCAGGGCGGTCATGCCGTCTCGGCCGCCGACGACCAGGATTCGGCCGTCGTCCAGGCGGGTCGCGGTGTGGAGATGGCGGGCGTGAGCGAGCGGCGGCGCGAGCTGGACGTTCGCGGCGGCCGGCTTCGAGGCGGCCTGCGCCGGCTGCGAGGCGGCGGCCGGCGGGGCAGGCGACGACGGCGCGGGAGAGGGCGCCGACGCGGCTCCTGGCGCACTCGGGGCAGCGCCGGGCGTCGGACCGGTTGCGGTTGCCGGCGAACCACCCGGCTGACCACCGACAGCTGGCGCAGTCGTCGGACCGGTGGCGGCGGGCTGCTGCGCCGGCGCAGCCGTCGGCTTCGCTGCCGCGACGGTCGTGGTCGGCGTGGCCGTGCCAGCAGTGGGCGCGGCAGCCCCGCCGCTGAACGTGCGCCATGCGAGCAACCCGCCTAGGAGGAGCACGACGAGTGCCGCCACGGCGATCCCGATCGTTCTCGTTCGCGACGAGCTGGCCGCCTGGGCTGGGAAGCCGCCGGGAGGCGTCGGCTGTGCGGTCGGACGCGTGGCTGGGACGAGCGGCGGCCTCGGCGTGTAGCCGCGCTCGCCGGAGATCGGCGGCGTCGGCAGGCGGCGCTGTCCGGATGGCGTCTCGCCGGTCGGCGTGTCGCGGCTCGCCCCGAACTGAGGCGGGCGCATCTGGCTCGACGAGCCCGAGGCGATGCGCGTCTCGGGCTCGTCGGCGGGCGTCTTCGGCACGAGGCGGGTGTAGCCGCCCGGTGGTGAGTCGGCGCCGGCGGGCTTGCCGCGTGGATCGGTAGATGGGCGATCCACGACCGGGGGCGGCGCGCCTGCGACGGTCGTCTGGCTCGAGTCGAACGCCCCGGCGCTGTCGGCCCGTCGGACCAGCTCCTGAATCTCGGGCTGGCTTGACTGGCGCAGGCGCAATCGGTCGATCAGATCGTGCGCCGCGCCGAGGTCTCCGCCGTCCAGCAGCCGCGCGACCTGAATGACCTCGCGCAGGCGCTGGACGCGGCCCGAGACGTAGCGGCCGCTCGAATCGTCGCTCGCGCCGAGCACCAGCTCGGAGGTGATACGCTCGGCGCGATCCAGCTGGTTGCCGGCGAGCGCCTGGTGCGCCTGCTCCACCAGGGTGGCCGGACGCAACGCGCGTGCGATCTCGGCGGCAAGATCGCCGGCCGTCGGGTACCGATCGGCAGCGTTCTTTTCGAGCGCCTTCCGCAGCACGGTCTCGACGTCTGGCGGCAGGGCAGTCTCGGCCACGTCCAGCGGCGGCGGCTCTTCGTGGACGTGCTTGTACATGACCGAGGTCATCGAACCGTGGAACGGCGGCCGGCCGGCGAAGAGCCGATAGGCCATAGCCCCCATCGCGTACACGTCGGAGCGGCCGTCGAGCGGTGCTCCGACGATCTGCTCAGGGGACATGTACTCGACGGTCCCGAGCACGCTGCCCGTGACCGAATTGACCGTGTCGAGCAGCTTGGCGATGCCGAAGTCCGAGAGCAGCACCCGACCGTCGTGGCCGAGCAGGACGTTGGACGGCTTCACGTCGCGGTGGACGAGCTGGTGCGCGTGGGCGTAGTCGAGCGCCGAGCCGACCGACGTGACGATGTGGACGATCTCTGAGGCGGTGAACGGCTTCGCGAGGCGGTCTTCCAGCGTGATGCCGTCCACGAACTCCAGGATCAGATAGGCTCGCCCGTCCTGCTCGCCGCAGTCGAAGATGGTGACGATGTTCGGATGCGAGCTGAGGCGGGCCGCGACTCGGGCTTCGCGCTGAAACCGCTCGATCGCCTGGTCGTTCTCCACGACCTCGCTTCGCAGCACCTTGATGGCGACGTAGCGGTCGAGCGAGGCCTGATACGCCTTGTGGACCGTGGCGAACCCACCCCTACCCAGGAGGGACTCGATCCGATACGCACGGTCATGGCCGAAGTACGTGGGGACGTCCACGCCCGGGCTACCTCACACTGGGGCTACGTCACACGGGTCGGGCGGGGAGCCCCGGCGCGCAGGCTCGTCCCCGATCGAGCCGACAGATCGGCACCATCCACTGCCGGCATCATAGGGCAGCGCCACCGCGAAGTAAAGAACACGACGACCGCTGCGCGCCTCGCCAGCGGTCGTCGAGAGGGGCGCGCCGGTTCAGGACAGACGGCGGGCGGTGCGGCGGCGCCGCAGGAGCGCACCACCGATGCCGAACAGCGTCAGGCCGATGCCAGAGAGTCCGGTAGCCAGAGCGGTTCGAGTGTCGGCGATGCCCGCCGGGGGAAGGGTGCCAGGTCGCGCGCCCTGGGCTGCTGGCGCGGCGTTGGCTCGAATGTCGGCGCAGGCGACGTAGACGGGCAATTCGTCCGGCGACTTGTGCATGTGGATGGCGTGCGGGGACGCCGTGAGCGCCTGGAGCGAACCGTCCACGGTCGTGGTGGAGGCGCCATTCCGCACGTCGGTCAGCGCGAACTTCGGGGCCGGGTTGAGCTGCGCGCAGTTGCCCTCGTGGATGTGGGCCGGCTGCGGGCCGGCGCCAGAGCCGGTAGCGCTAATGTCCACCTTGAGCTTGCCACCGCCGACGTCCGTGATGGTCGCGGACCCGGCGACGCCGGAGTTGTTCTGGCTTGCCAGTTGGAGCGTGATGGACTGGCTCTGCGCGTCCGCGACCATGCTGAGACCGACGCTTCCGAGCAGTCCGAGCGCCACCGCAGCCACCGTGAATCGCCGCCGTCCCGTCATCTCAGCCTCCCCGCCGTCGTCTTCGACTGCCGCTGCCGCTGGCCGGCCGAGCGCGCCGCGCTGGTCGAACAGTCGCATGGTCGGCAGGCGGGAGCATAGGTGACCGGCGTTCGGGCGTCAAGCGATTCGGAGTCGGTGCCGCCGGCATCGGCTCGGGCCGTCGCCGGCGCTGGTACACTGTGTCTGCGACTCACTGGACACATCACGACCTCAGAGGCCGGGACCGATGGCAATCGAACACGCGCACATCGTCGAGTCGGATCCATCCGCCGATCTGCCGTCGCGGCCACGACCGCCGGAGCCAGCGCCGCGCCTGTTCACCGTTGACGAGTACTACAAGATGGCCGAGGTCGGCATCCTGCGCCCGGACGAACGGGTCCAACTGATCGAGGGGACGATCTTTGAGATGCCGGCGATAGGACCGCGCCACGCCTACAATGTCAATCGACTGGCGATGTTCTTCGCTCTGCGGCTCGGCGGCCGGGCGATGATTCGCAACCAGATCCCGATCCACCTCGCCACTCGCGCGGAGCCCGAGCCTGACGTCGCAGTGGTGCGCACCTATCCCGACAACCCCAAACTGTACGAGACACGCCATCCGTCCGCGGAGGAAACCTACTTTGTCGTCGAGGTCGCCGACAGTACCTTGACCTTCGACCTGGGCGCCAAGGCGCTGATGTACGCGCTGCACGGCATCCGCGATCTCTGGGTCATCGATCTCCAGGACGACGCGGTCGTCGTGCACCGGGAACCGACCGCGGACGGCTACGCCAGTGTCGTCACGATGCATCGAGGCGATACCGTCAGTCCGCTCGACTTCCCAGGTCTGACGTTCACCGTGGACGAGCTGCTGGGGTAGGCGGTCAGCCGACGATGAGCTGACCGCCCGGCTCCGAGCAGGCTTCGGCTGGCGGCGTCAGGACGGCCAGAGCTGCGAGCCGCCATCCACTCGGATGACCTGGCCGCTGATGAACGGGCCGGGGTCTGAGACCAGGAACGCGACCGCGCGGGCAGTCTCGATCGGGTCGGCGTACCGCTCCAGCGTGTCGGTCGCTTCGAGGCGGGCCGGGTCGGCTTGCCGCGTCGCCAGGAAGCGCGGCGTCACAGTGCCGCCGGGCGAGATGCAGTTGACCGGGATGTTGTACGGGCGGAGCTGGGCGGCCAGACAGCGCGTGTACTCGTGGACGGCCGCCTTCGCCGTCGCGTAGATTGCCCCCGAGGCGTGGCCGGCCAGACCGCCGTTGCTGCCGAAGTTCACCACCCAGCCACGCCGCCGCTCCATCATGGCCGGCACCACGGCCTTGCACGCCAGGATGCACGAGAGCAGGTTGCGGTCGATCACGGCGCGGACGTCCTCTAGCGGGATGAAGACCGCGTCGTTCGGGTCTGGCTTGCCGCCGGTCGGCGACATCGTCCCGCCAGCTCCGATGTCGCCGCCGGCGTTGTTGACCAGGATGTCCACCTGCCCGAAACGCGCAGTGATCTCCCGCGTGATGCGGTCCACGGCGGCCGGGTCGGTCAAGTCGCCGTACACCATCTGGACCTCGGCGCCGCTCTCTTCGGCGATCGACTCGGCGACGCTGGCGAGGGAGTCACCTTCGCCGAATGCCCGCGTCGAGGTGGGGGTGGTGCCGTGGACCACCAGCGCCGCCCCGAGCGTGCCGAGATGGGTGGCGATGACGCGGCCCAGGCCCCTGGACGAGCCGGTGACCCAGGCGACCTTGCCGGCGAGCGGCTGATACGACACCGACATGGTGCCCTCCGATGTACGAGTGAGTGACCACTGATGAGGCACCGTGCCAGACGATGCCGTCGTGGCATAGGGTACTGGTCCGCAGCGACGCGGAGCATCCTCGTACGCGCTGGAATTCGCCTGGCGATCTCGCGCTCGCGGGCGCCTCGGACGTCGGGCATGGCCTGACAGGCGTCTCCCTGGCTACAGTTCGGGGCGAGGACTGCCGGCTCGGAGTGTAGGTGGGCGCATTCGGACAGACGCTGCGGGACGCGCGCGAGGACATCGGCGCCTCGCTCGCGGAGGCGGAGCGCGAGACGCGGATCAACCGTCGCTATCTTGTCGCCCTCGAAAACGAGGACGAGGCGGCGATGCCACCCGCCGTCTACGCGCGGGGATTCATTCGGACCTACTCGCAGTACCTCGGGCTCGACCCGGAGGGCATGCTCGACCTGTACGGGCCGCAAGATGCCCTCGTGGATCGGGTTGACATCCGGCCGATTCCGGCCGAGCTCGACGCGCCGCGCTCGTTCCCGTTGCGCCCGGCAGCGGTGCTCGCCAGCCTGGTCGTGGTCGTGCTGCTCGCGGTCTATCTCTGGGGCCAGTATACTTCGTTCCAGGAGAACGTCGATCGCATCGACGCTGCGCCGACCTCGCGCGCACCCACGACGACGACTGCTGGAGCGTCACGCACGCCGTCACCTTCGCCAGTCGGCGCGCCGCCGGCGCTCGCCATCGGGGCGACGGGGTCACCCGCCCCTGGACCGCAGCCAGCGGCCCCCGCACGTGGATTGGTCGTCGATGCGAGAGTGGTAGAGCGGACCTGGATGGAGGTCTGGGTCGATGGCAAATCGGTGATGGCCGACACGGCACAGCCGGGTTTCGCGCGCAGCTTCACCGCCGAACAGCAGGTGCGGATGCGCGTTGGGAACGCGGCTGGCGTACAGGTCGTCGTGAACGGCGCGACACAAGGACCGCTCGGGGTCCGTGGGCAGGCAGTTGATGCATTCTGGGGACGACAGTAAGGCGCTCGACAGAACGATAGACACACTGGTGAATCCGGGCGAAAGACGGCGGTTCGCGCTGGTCAGCCTTGGCTGTGCCAAGAACACCGTCGATTCCGAAGGCATCGGCCAGTTGTTGGCGGGCCAGGGATTCGAGCAGGTCGAAGACGCCGAGCGGGCCGATCTGGTGGTGGTCAACACCTGCGGCTTCATCGACGCGGCCCGCCAGGAGTCGATCGACACGCTGCTGGAGCTCGGGCAGGCGAAGCGGCCGGGCCAGAAGCTGCTGGCGACCGGCTGCCTGACCGAGCGGTACGCCGACGAAGTGGCGCGCGAGATCCCGGAGATCGACGCGGTGGTCGGGGCGCGCAACTGGCAGACCGTGCCGCGCTTCGCCCGCGAGCTGACCGTGCTGCCACCTGAGCCGCGCCAGCCGGGTAGCTCGCTCGACCTGATGGCGATCGCACCGAAAGGCACCATCGATCTGGAGATGCCGCGCCGCGTCGCGAACGGCCCGAGCGCGTACGTCAAGATCTCGGACGGCTGCAACCAGAAGTGCGCGTTCTGCGCGATTCCCGGCAT
>JAXLXF010000054.1:0-43154 GCA_046328125.1 Chloroflexota bacterium | reverse complement strand
GCCGATTCGCCTCGCGCGCCAGATAGTCCCCGAGCATTTGCCCACGGCTGCGCCACGCCATAACCTCGTCGATGCGTTGACCTCGTTCGTTGGCCGCGAGCGTGAGGTTGCCGAACTGGCTGCCCGGCTGACTTCAACGCGACTCCTAACGCTGGTTGGGGCCGGCGGTGTCGGGAAGACGCGGCTTGCCCACCACGTCGGGATGGCAACGCTACAGAGGTACCCGGCCGGCGTCTGGCTCGTCGAGTTAGCGCCGCTCACCACTCCCGAGACGATTGCGCAGACCGTTGCGACGGTGCTCGGGGTCCGTGAGGAGCCGGGCCGGGTGCTGGTCGAGACGCTCGTGTCTGCCATCCGTGCGCGTTGGCCGCTGCTGCTCATCCTGGACAACTGCGAGCATCTGGTAGCCGACGTTGCCGAGGTGGCGGCTCAGCTGCTCCATGATTGCCCGAACCTGACGATCCTGGCAACCAGCCGCGAGGCGCTCGGCATCGAGGGCGAAGTGATCCGGCGGGTGCCGTCACTGGCGCTCCCGTCCGAAAGGCAGCTCGGAGACAGCCGCGCGGACCCGGCAGCTCTCCTGAATCGGCACGCGGCGACGCGTCTCTTCGTCGAGCGGGCTCAGGCCGTTAGCGACGTGTCCGTAGTGACCGAGCAGCACGTGGACGCGATCGTCCAGATCTGCCGACGCCTTGACGGCATCCCGCTGGCGATCGAGCTGGCGGCGGCCCGATCCCGGATGCTGACCCCGCGGCAGATCGCCAGCCGGCTGGACGACCGGTTCACGTTGCTTGCCGGCGCCAGTCGGACGGCGCTCCCGAGACAACGGACGCTCCGTGCGGCGATCGACTGGAGCTACGACCTGCTGACCGAGCCTGAGCGGACGGCGCTCCACCGGCTGGCTGTCTTCGTTGGAGGTTGCACCCTGGAAGCGGCTGAGGTCGTCGTGGGTGCTGGGTCTTGGGAGATGGGTGCTGGCGGTGATGGCGCGTCCCTGTCCCCGTCCACCAGCACCGATGACGCAGTACCTGACCTCCTGGAGGCCCTGACTCGACTCGCCGACAAGTCACTGGTGGTTGTGGATCTTTCCGGCTCGGAGGCGCGCTACGGCCTGCTGGAGACGATCCGTGAATACGGCCTGGAGCGCCTGGAGGCGAGCGGTGAGGCCGGAGCGATCCGTCGTCGCCACGCCGCGTACTTCCTGGACTGGGCAGAGCGGGCCGAACCGGAGCTGCACGGACCTGACCAGGTCGCCTGGCTCGACCGGCTCGCGGCGGAGCACGAGGACTTCCGGACGGCCCTGGCCTGGACGCTTGCGGTCGGAGATGACCCCGTCACCGCCTTGCGGCTTTCGGCAGCGCTCGGGTGGTTCTGGTTCATCCGCTCGCAGCTCGGCGAGACGCGCTGGCTGGAAGCTGCGCTTGCCGCGACAGCTTCATGTGGGGACGTCGCCGTGCGGAGATCGCGTGCCAGGGCTCTCTGCCACCTCGCCTGGATTGGGCGTTCCTGGAACGATCCGCCGCGCACCGTCGCGCTTGGTGAGCAGAGCCTGGCGCTCTTCCGTGCGGTGGGAGATCGGGCCGGCGCGGCGCACGCCCTCGCTAACCTGGGCATGCTCTTGCGGGACCTGCGGGACTATCCTCGGGCGTACGCGGCGGCTGAGGAAGGGCTCGCCATCGCCCGCGAGATCGGCGATGCATGGTTGACGGCGCACACGCTCAGCACCATGGCGTCCGTCCTGTACTGGGACCGCTTCATCCATCAGGACGGTGCGATTCAGCTCGCAGCCCCGCACAGGAGGTCCGGCGACGAGCAGGTCTCAACACCGACCGCTGTAGAGGCGCTGGCGAGCAGCTATCTGCAGGAGAGCCTGACCATCTGCCGCCGCATAGGCGACGCCTGGGGCCTTGCCGCCGTTCTCTCAGGCGGCGGCACCATCTCCCACTGGGCCTGGCAAGCTGGGGATTTTCACGGTGTGACGGCCGCACTGGAGGAGGCGCTCGTGCTGTACTGGCACCTCCGCGACTACCGTCGGGTAAGCGACAATTTCGGTCGGTTCTCCGAGCTGGCGAACACGCAGGATCAGGTGAAGCGCGCGGTTCGGTTGTCGGAGGCTGGGATCCACCTGTCAGAGCTGGCCGGAACACGTCCGCTCCCGACGAATCGTGGCAACGAGCTACGTGTGCGTCCTCCCGCGCGCTCCCGATTGAGCCCGCACGATGCCGAGGTCGCCGCGGCCGAGGGCCGGGCGATGTCGCTGGAGCAGGTCATCGCCTACGCGCTGCGGCAGTACGACCCATTCCAGGATGATGCCGTGGAACCGGTCAGCACCGTGCTCTCGGGTAGACGTTCGACCTCGCAGGGAAGGTCGTCGCTGACGGCGCGCGAGGGAGAGATCGTCGAGCTCGTCGCAGCCGGGCTGTCGAATCGCGAGATCGCCGAACGGCTGGTCATCTCGGAGCGGACCGCCAGTTCGCACGTCTACCGGATCATGGGGAAGCTGGGCTTCGCCTCGCGGACACAGCTCGCCGTCTGGGCATTGTCGGCGCGAGGGGACGCATGACCCGCACGGACGATTAATCGTCGGCCGCCGTCAGGAGCAGTATTTCTACGGTCGATCCGGACGCACCAACGCCGTACGCTAGCGACATCTCGCGAGGCGTGGTGCGGGGCACCCGCCGGAGTGGGGTCGAAGCGGGCGCGTGGGTGCGCCGCCGGCTCCGAGGGGGCGGCCCAGGCCGAGGCGGGGGTCGAAGCGGGCGCGTGGGTGCGCCGGTACCAGCGTTGCCGGCGGCCGAGTGTTGGAGGGGTGCAGATGATCGTGCAGTCTGGCTGGCAGGTAGGGTCGCTAAGCGTCGCGGAGGCGTGCGACCGCTACATGATGTCCACGTTCGGGAACGCCTTCGGTCGGGCGCTCGTCGAAGACGCGGCGCCGGCAGTGGGCGAGCGGGTGCTCGACCTCGCCTGTGGGACAGCCGAGGTGGCCCGCGCGGCGGCGCGGCGCGTCGGGCCGAGCGGGCGCGTGGCGGCGCTCGATCTCAACGCGGCGATGCTGGCGATGGCCCAGGCGATCCCACAGACCGATGGCCCGCCCATCGAGTGGCACGAGGCCAGTGCGATGGAGCTGCCGTTCGAGGACGGTTCATTCGATCTGGTCTGCTGCCACCAGGGGCTCCAGTTCTTTCCGGACCAACCGGCGGCGCTGCGCGAGGTGTGGCGCGTGCTGGTGCCCGGTGGTCGGATCGCGTTCGGGCTCTGGCGCCGTCTGGAGCATCAGCCGTTCTACGCCGCGCTGGCCCAGGCGCTCGACCAGTATCTCGGTCCACAGACCTCGGCCGGCTTGCGGACGGCGTTCGTGCTCGGCGGGGCGGCGGATCTGCGAGCGCTCGTCTCGGGCGCGGACTTCCAGGACGTGCACGTCCGCTTGCACAGCCAGTTGATCCGCTATCCGTCGCTGGATGAGTACGTGCTGGGGTATCTCTCAGGATCGCCGATGGCGCCGGCGGTGGCCGCGCTGGACGAGGCGACGCGCCAGGCGATGCTCGGCAGCATCCGCGCGTCGATGGCGGAGTACGTGGACGACGACGGGATGGCTTCGCCGTGGGAATCGCACGTCGTGACGGCGCGGGCCTGACCGAGCAAGCAGTCGGCGGTCGGCAGATACGTTATCTGCCCTCTGCCCACTTCGGGCTGAGCGCAAAGAAAGGGCGCGTCCGCTGGGGACGCGCCCTGTTCTGGAAGGCAGCGCTGGGACCGGGCTCCTGGGTGTGTTGCCCGCCCCGGCGTGATCTCGACGCTCAGGCGGCTCCGAGCGCCACGATGCGGCGGCCGGTCGACGTCTGGGCGGTCGCCACGGCGGCCGGCTGCGGCTCCTCCGCGCGGCGGGCCTGCTCGATGATGCGGCGCAGCTGCACCAGGCCGCGCGCCTGCAGCTTCTTGACCGCGTCCTCGGTCTTGCCCATGATCTCGGCGGTCTCGGCGGTGGTGAAGCCGTCCAGGAACCGCAGGGTCACCACGTGACGCTGATCGCTGGTCAGTCGCTCCAGCGCATACGTCAGCTCGTGGCGGTCCAGCGAGCGGTCCATCACTTGCTCGGCCTTCTTCTCGGGGATCTCCGGCGCCGAGTCCAGCGAGCTGATCACCTGGCGCGGTCGCGAACGGAGATGGTCGATCATGTGGTTGCGGGCGATGCGGTACAGCCAGGCCGAGAACGGCAGCCCTCGGAACTGGTAGCTGCCCAGCCGCTCCAGCACCTTCAGGAACACTTCTTCGGTCAGATCCTCGGCGGACTCGCGGCGGCCGTTCAGGTGGCGGAGCAGATAGCGGAAGATCTCCGGCGCGAACTGCTCGTACAGCTCGCCGAACGCGCCGCCGTCACCTGACTGCGCCCGCTCGACCAGGGTCTGCACCAGCTCCTGCGTCTCGTCAGCCATCCTCTGCCTTCCCTTCATCTCTGAGCGCCAGCGGTCCCCATCGACTGTGCCCCCCAGACCACCCGTCTGGGTCACTCCAGCGCCTCGCCACACACCCTGGCGCTGCGCGTTCGGGCCGTTCTGCGCGCCCATGTTCAACGCTGCTTAGATCATCGGCGGCGGTTTCGGAAAGTTCATGACCCGTTCGGTCTGATACACCCACCCAGGTGGGTTAAAAGACTTGCCGTACACAGGCTGGTTGGGGGGTTGTATCCCCCAGATGGGGGGTGTTTACCCAGATGGGTATGCGCGCTGAGTCAGGCAGTGGGAAGAGCAGACCGGTACACTTGGCGCATGACCGATCCAGATAGACTCGGAGACGGCTCGAAAGGTCCGCCGAGCCCGGATGAGTCGGATAGCCCAGATGGGGGTCCGGCCCACCCGACGACGTTCGAGCGTCGTCCCGAGATCGGCGAGCCGCCCGGATTCGTCGATCCGAAGACGATCGGGCTCCAGGATGACGGGACCATCGCGCTGCTGGTGCGCGTCCAGGTGCCGGACCAGCCGGGCGTCTTGCACGCCCTGACCCGAGTCATCTTCGAGCATCGTGCCAACATCACCTACGTGGACATCGGCGACGAGCGCCGCCAGCGGAGCGCCACCTACTTCGAGCTGAGCGAGGTTGAGGACGTCGAGGCGCTGATCCGCGATCTGGAGGCGCTGCCGATCGTCCGGCTGGTGGAGCGGCAGCCCTCGTTCGGGCGGATCTACGGCAAGCGCATCATCGTGATCGGCGGGGGCGCCCAGGTGGGGCAGGTCGTGCTGGGGGCGGTCTCGGAAGCCGATCGCCACAACATCCGAGGTGAACGGATCTCGGTGGACACGATCCCGCTGGTCGGCGAGGACGAGCTGGCCGGCGCCGTGCGGGCGGTCGGCCGGCTCACGCGGGCGGTCGCCCTGGTGATGGCCGGCTCGATCATGGGCGGGGACGTGGCCCGCGCGGTGCGGGAGATCCGCCAGCAGGGGATCATCGTCGTCTCGCTGAACATGGCCGGCAGCGTCCCGGACGAGGCCGATCTGGTGGTGACCGATCCAGTCCAGGCCGGGGTGATGGCGGTGATGCTGGTGGCGCGGACCGCCCGATTCGACATCCGGCGGCAGCGCGGCCACCGCTACTGAGGACGCCCGTGCCGCTGAGGACATCGTGCATTCCCGACGACGTGTGCTGGCGAAGCAACAGGTCATGACGCACGCGACTGATGACTGACGACGTCTCGGCGACCCACGATGTCCCGACACCAGCCTCGGCGCCGGCTCCGACCTCGATCCGGCCGGGGGTGGCGGCCGTCCTGTTCGACCACGCGGGCCGGGTGCTGCTCCACCAGCGGCGCGTCGGTGGGGGCTGGGCGCCGCCGAGCGGGACGGTCGAGATCGGCGAGACCGTGCTGGCGGCGCTCCACCGCGAGCTGCGCGAGGAGACGGCGCTCGCCGCCACCGTCGAGCGGGTCGTGGGGGTGTACTCCGACGCCTCGTATATGGTGGTGGCGTACCCCGACGGACGAGTCGTTCACTTCGTCACCACGCTGTTCGTGTGCCGGGTGGTCGGCGGCGCCCTGGCGGGCAACGAGGAAGGGCTGGCCTGGGACTGGTTCCCGCCGGGCGCGCTCCCAGCCGATCTGACGGCGTACGCGCGCGTCTGGCTGGCCGACGCCCTGTCCGAGCTGGGGCACGTGGTCTCTCGGTAGATGCCTGCAGTCTGCCATCAATTTTCGCGCGATTCTGTCCGGACCATTGACGCGGCGATGGTGACGGTGGTAGGCTGAAGGTACCAGCGCTGGCGGTCAAGTAGTTGCTTCAATCGACGAGGGGAGCACGAGATGACCAGAACCCGAATAGAGCTGGGGGTTTGGCAGGTCGATGGGTAAGGCCCCTCGCCAGCTGGGCGCGGGGCCAGAGACAACCCCAGGCTTGCACCCTTCAGGGATGATCCGCAGTCTGTCCTGGTAGACGTCGCCTTGAGTGCGCGGCAACCGACAGCAGTCATGGGCCGAATACCGGCCGAAGGGCGGCATCCTGGCTCCTAACACCCGTAGTGCACTGAACAGCGGTCGAGGGGCTCCTTTCGCGAGGGAGCCCCTCTTCTTTGTGTCCGGGATCGTGTCAGGCTGGCAGTAATCTTGCGAGCATCACGAAGAGATCAGTATCCTCGCCACCTTGATGCCAGTCTCGGACACGCTCGCCGCCATCGGTCGTTTCATTCGACGGACGCCGCTCCCGCCAGCGGACCTGCTCGAAGCGTACGCCCATGAGGTCATTCCGGTCCTGGACCGCGCCGAGTGGCTGTACCAGTACTGGCTAGAGCAGTCCACCCTGTTCACGGACAGCGAGAAGCTCGGGAACGTGGCGGCGATCCATCGGTGGGAGACCGCCACGATGGGCCGCTCGCTCGAACGGGTAGTCCCGCCAGCCGTGCTGGCGGGGGCGCACGAGCGGGTGATCGACGCGCTGGAGCTGGCGAGCCGGGCCGCCCAGTTGCTCAGCAACGGCAGCCGGTTCCACAACGCCAACGCCGTCTGCGAGGGCCAATCGATGCTGATGGCCTCGCGAGAGCGGCGCCTTGCCGCGCTCAAGTCGATGCGGCGCTACCTCGTAACGGTCGTGCAGCCAGCAGTGACGGTGGTGCAGCCGGCGCCGGCCATCGCCGCCGACGCTCCGGCAACAGCACCGGCCGTCGCCGTGCATGGAGACGCGGCAGAGACGGCCAGCCGCGAGCTGGAGGCCGAGACACCCGCGTCCGCCCTCGCGGACAACGCGCCGGCAACCGAGGGCCTGGAACCCCCGCTCCCGCGCGACGACCACCAGCACACACAGGCTGACCTGGACCCGCTGCTGGCCGTCGAGTCGCTGCCGCCAGTGCCGCTCGCCGATCCGGACGCGCCGCCGCCGAGCTTCCTGCGCTCCGGTTCCGAGGTCGAGCCGTCGCCGGCGTCCGAGCCGGTGGCCGAGTCGCAGCCCGAGCCGGAGCGGGCGACGACGCAGGCCGAGCCGGCCCAGGCGCCGCCGATGACCGCGAACGCGGCTGAGCAGGCTCATGAGCCGCCCGCCGGCGACGGGCCGCCAGCGGCGCCCGACGCGCCGCGCCCGCGCAGCAACTGGGGCAGCCTGTTCGGCCGCCCGCCCGATCAGCCGCCCGCCTGACGCGCCCCGCCGACGAGGTGCCAGCAGACCGGCTCGTCGGCGCCGCCCGGCGGGACGCTCGCGAGCAGGGTGAAGCCGGACTCCATGCCCCCGAGCTGCCGCACCAGCGCCTGCCCGATCCCCGCCAGCTCCTGCCCGAGGATCGTGCCGTCGGTACCCGCGAGGTCGCGCCACCGAACGGGCTGCCGGGGCCGGATCACGAGGTGGACCGCGCGTTCTGGGCGCGGGTGAGGGCGGGCGACCCATCTGGTGGTCTCGGCGAGCGGCGGGCCGTCCGGGCACACGTCTGGCGCGTGGTAGGTGAGGCCAGCGTCCAGCCCGGCCAGGTGGACGTGCAGCTGGCTCACGTCCTGGTACGCGCCCCCGTTCACCAGGACCGCGAACCCGTTGACGTACAACGCGTGGGTCTCGGCCAGCGAGAAGGCGAGACGGACGATCTCGCCGAACAGCGGAGCGTGCTCCGTGCGTAATGACAGGAAACTCGGGATTGGCCGTCTGGGGACGACGAGGACGTGGGGGCGCCAGCTCGGAGCCGGGTGGTGAAACGCGATCGCGCGGTCGGTCTGGGCGACGCGACGGACTGGCAGCAGGGCGGCGCCGTACGCGAAGCCCGCTCGCACCAGCCAGCCGGCCGGCCGCGTCCGGGCCAGCCGGAACAGGGCGCGGGCCAGCGGTCGCAGCAGCCCGGCGCGGCTCACTCAGAGATCCCCGTCGCGCGGCTGAGAGTTGGCAGGCGTCCAGCTCCGGTCAGGAACCGGACTCCAGCAGGCGAGCCGGCGCGAACGGCTCCAGCTCCGGCGCCGCCTCGCCGTCCAGCGCGGCGGCCATCCGCTTCGCCAGAGCCGGCAGGAAGACGATCGGGCTGACCAGCCCGGTCGCCAGCCAGAAGCCGGGAGCGCCCGGGACCGGCCCGGCCACCGGTAGGCGGTCCGCCGAGAACGAGACCGGCCGGCTGTACACCTGGCCCGGCTGCTTCGCCAGCTCCGGGTAGTACCGCGCAACCTCGGCGCGGATGGCAGCCTCGCCATCCGGACGGGGACCATCCAGAATGCCCGAGATGGCCCGGCTGATCTGCCCGAGCCGAACCCGGCCGTCCGCCAGCTGCACCACGCCCAGCTCGACGCTTGGAGTCACCCCCAGGTCGGCGCCGTCGTCGGCGTCCAGGCGTGCTCGGTGGGCCGGATCGGACATCGCCAGCTCCAGCGCGCCGCGCGTCCGCTCCGGCGGGTTGGCGCAGACGACGACGTGCTTGAACGTGAGCGGGAGCGGGTCGCTCTCGACGATCTCGGCGTGGGTGTGCACCAGCGGCAGGCTGAGGCCGCTCTGGCGCAGCTGCCGGCCGATCCAGGCGCCGCTCGCCAGGACGACCTGGCCGGCCGAGATCGGGCCGCCAGCGGTCACGACGGTGGGAGCTGGCCCGTCCCACTGCATCGACGACACCTCAACGCCGGTCCTGACCGACGCGCCGTGCATGGTGGCCGCTCGCAGCCACGCCTGCGTCGCCACGACCGTGTCCACCCAGCCGAGCGCGCAGAGGACGCCGCCGACCGTCGCGCCGGGCAGGAGGTCCGGCTCGAGGCGCGCTAGCTCGGCGCGGTCCACGACCCGCCCCTCGAAGCCGTGCTCGCGCCCGTTCGCCACCAGTGGAGCCAGGCCGGCCAGGGCGGTCTCGTCAGGAGCCAGCACCAGGATCGGCCGGGGTCGGAAGCCGCTGTCCGTCCCGATCTCCTCGCTCATCACCTGATGCCGGTCCAGCCCTTCGCGGCAGAGGTCGCGCAGGCGAGGCTCGGTGGCGGCGGCGAGCCAGTGGGTGCCGCCCATGCTCCAGCGCGTCGCGCCGAGCGCCGGGCTGGCAGCGCGCTCCAGCACCAGCACGCGTCGGCCACGGCGGGCGATCTCGTACGCCAGGGCGGCGCCCACCACGCCAGCCCCGACTACGAGGACGTCTGGGATGTCGAGCCGGGCCTCCATCGGCAGCCCTCCCGTTCTACCACGTGTTGAATGAGGCGCGAGATGTCGGTTCACGCCGACGACGCAGGGTCCTGTTTCAGGCGAGACCTGGCGTCTCGGTCAAAACCGTATTCTGACCGTGTGCGCCGAACGGACGGATGGTATCGCGGATCGTGCCCGCGCCGCGATCCGGGCGGCTTCGTGCATCGCAAAACCGGCGCGACGACGTGACGCTGGCGTGGCGAACGAAGCGCCAGGATTCCTGGCTCAGCCGGAAGGGCGCGACTATAATGGAGTGCGCTGGCCCCGCTCTGGAGCATCATTCCGGGCGTGGCCTGCATCGTCAGGGAGGAGCAGCGGCGGCATGCAGACAGATCAGGTGACGCCGTCTTCGGCCTGGACTTCGGAGAGCTCCGCCGAGCAGCCGGCGGCACCCACTGAATCCCGAGGAGACTCGGCCCGTTCGCTGGTCTGGGAGATCATCCAGACCGTCCTGCTGACGATCGCCATCTTCCTGGCAGTGCGCTCCGTGGTTCAGAACTTCCGCGTCGAAGGCGCGAGCATGGACCCGACGCTCCACACCGGGCAGTACCTGCTCATCAACAAGGTGCTGTACGCCCGCGCCGACGGCACCCTGCTGGAGAACATGGTCCCCGACCGGACTCCGCAGGACACGCCGAACTTCATTTTTGGCGGGCCATCTCGGGGGGACGTCGTGGTGTTCCTCTCGCCGGGCCAGACGGACAAGGACTTCATCAAGCGGGTGATCGGCCTGCCGGGTGAGACCGTCCGCGTGGTCAACGGCCAGGTCTTCATCAACGGCAAGCCGCTTGACGAGCCGTACCTGACCCACCACGCCACCTATGACTTCGAGTCGAAGGTCGTCCCGCCCGGCCAGTACTTCGTGCTCGGCGACAACCGCCCGAACAGCAGCGACTCGCACCTTGGCTGGTTCGTCCCCGCCAACAACCTGATCGGCAAGGCCTGGGTCAGCTACTGGCCGCCGACCGAGTGGGGCGTGATGACGGCGGCCGCCTACGACCAGTAGCGGACATCCCAGAGTGTCCATGGGTTTCAACCCACGGCGGATGGTCCGGTACAACTCCGTGGACAACGCCCGGACGGAGGATTCTCATGGTCGACGCATCGCTGGTGGCGATCCTCGCCTGCCCCGAAACCCATCAGCCGGTCCACGTCGCGGATGAGGCGACAGTGACCAGGGTGAACGCGGCCATCGCGGCCGGCACGCTCCACAACCGTGATGGCGAGGCGGTTGGCGAGGCGATCGAGGCCGGCCTGGTCCGCGAAGACGGCGCGTACCTCTACCCCGTGCGCGACGGCATCCCGGTCATGCTGATCGGCGAGGCGATCCCGCTGGCGGACCTGGCGTAGCGCGCGCCGCGGATCGCGACTGCACGGGTGGCTCGCTCGTTCCGTCAATAGCTGCCTCGGCAGTGGGATGCTTCGGTAGAGATGGAGGGTCCGGCCATCAGACGGATCACGACCGCATCGCTCTTCTCGGCGCCGATCGTGCGAGCGCGGCTGCTCGTTCCGGTCCTGGCTGCCATCGTCGCGGCCGGGCTGCTGTTCGTGCCGCCAGCTCCCACCCAGGCGCAGCCGGGCATGGTCCCGGCCGCGCTGGTGACGCCGTACGACGTGCTGGGCAACTACCCGCACGACAAGCGAGCGTTTCTGCAAGGCTGGGTCTGGTACGACGGCGGGTTCTACGAGAGCACTGGCCTGAACGGCGAGTCCACGCTGCGGCGGGTGGCGTTCCCGTCTGGCGAGGTGACCCAGAAGATCGACGTTCCGCGCGAGTACTTCGCGGAGGGGCTGGCGATGATCGGGGATCGCCTGATCCAGCTGACCTGGCGGAACAAGAAGGCGTTCGTCTACGACCGCGCCAGCTTCGGGCTGGTCGGCGACTTCGCGTACGAGACCGAGGGCTGGGGCCTCACCTACGACGGCGCCTCGCTGATCATGAGCGACGGCAGCAGCACGCTGTTCTTCCTGGACCCGGACTCCCATCAAGTCACGCGGACGGTGGACGTGACGGTGGACGGGCATCCTCAGGCGTCGCTGAACGAGCTGGAGTGGGTCAAGGGTGAGGTCTGGGCGAACGTCTGGCACACCGACTGGATCTTGCGCATCGACCCGGCGACGGGGCAGGTGATCGGGGCGCTCGACATGACCGGGCTGCTGCCGGGACCACGCGGCGACGCCGACGACGTGCTCAACGGCATCGCGTACGACGCGGACGGCGACCACCTGTACGTGAGCGGGAAGCGCTGGCCACTGCTCTTCGAGATCAAGACGCGCCAGTAGGATCGCCCGTGGGTTTCGCCCCCAATGGCGCAGAAGTGGCGTGGCATTCTGCACCGCGAGCGTCAGCGAGCGGACCTCGGTGCTCAAAGGTCCGCTCGCTGACGCTCGCGGTGCAGACGATCGTGCAGGTGACGGTTAGTCGCTGAAGAAGCGGAACCCGAGCCAGATGATGACTGCCAGCACGACCAGCACCACCAGGATCTCGAACGGGCTGTTCATGCTGGGGAGCGAGGGACCACCGCCTGCGCTGCTGAACATGGTGCCTCTCCCGAGGGGTATCTGCCGGTCCGGTGCGCGCTCTCGCGCCGAGGATCAGGACGTGGCGAGCGCTGCGGCCGCCAGCGTCCGTGCGTGGCTGACGCTCGCCTGGACGATGCTGTCGTCAACGCGGTAGCGGACCGGCCGCTCGCGGTAGTCGAGATGGTAGCTCAGGCAGTCGGCGCGGACCTCGCTGGACCGCCCGAGCGCCGGGAACAGCTCCGAGAGGAACGCCTTCTCCCAGAGGCGATCAGGGCCGCCTCTGGCATCCAGCACGTCGGTGGTGGTCTGATAGTAGTCGCGGAGGACGCGGCGCACGACGGGATCCTGGTAGATGATGCCGCCGGGCGAGTAGTGCGGCCGGCCGGGCAGCGGATTGTCGGCATCGCCCCAGTTCTTGAGGACCGGGCTGAGGAAGCCGAACACCCCGGCCGCCCGAGCGCGCTCGTACAGGTTGTGGCTGGCGCTGGGGGCCAGCACGATGTCGTCGTCCATGAACGAGATCAGCGGCCCGCGCAGCTCGTCCAGCAGCCGCAGCCGGCCCACGCTGAACTTCCGGTTGCGCTCGCGGATGTGCTCGTAGCCGCAGTAGACGCCGCGATCTGAGGCCAGCCGCATCGCAAACACCACGTCGTCTCGCTTGATGACGGCGCTTTCGGCCGTGTCCACGATGTAGATGTCGAGCGGCACGCTCTCCTGGAGCACCAGGCCGACGATCACCATTGCGAGGGTCGCCTTGCCCTCGGTCAGGATGCCGACCTGGACCGGCTCGTCAGGCGCGAGCAGCGTCTCGCCCTGTGGCTGACTGGCGGCATCGGTGGCGGCGGGTGACGGGAGATTGTCGTTGTCGGCCATGCTCGTCCCTGACGCCGTCTGCTGCCCCGGCGGGCCGAGGGATCCGGCGGAATACCGTGAGGATCATACCGCTTCCTGGCCTGGTTCTCTGCTTCTATGTCCCGGCGTGGACTGGTCCGACTCGCGGCTCGATCCAACAGTCTGCGACTTGAGATCGCCCTGTACTCACGGATGCGTACCGTTGTGCTAGGATGCGCGCCGTGGAGGCCGCGACGTGCCTCCTGTGCTGCGTGGTCAGGCGGCAGCTCTGCCTCACCGCCGTCAGCCGGCTGGAGGTGTCCGTATGATCGGTACAGGCCCGGTACGGTCCACCGCGCGTCGGTGCGCGACCGTTCTGCTCGTGCTGGCGGTGCTGGTAGGCCCGGCCCAGCCGACAACGTCGCCGACGGCCCAGGCCGCCCCCGCCGCCGGCGAGGATGTGTGCCCCGAGCCCAACGACGGCTTCCAGAACGCCTGCAATCTCGGGCCAGGATCGGACGCGCTCGGCTTCCTCTCCAGTCCGGACGACGTCGATGCCTATCGTATCGTCGCGCTCGACTTCAACGCACGGGTCACCGTCACCCTGACCGGCCAGCCGTATCGGCTCCAGCTGTACGATTGGAACGGCACCGTGATCGGCGAGTCCACCGATGGCGCGGGCGGACAGGCGCTCAGCACGACGCTCCCGCTGCCGGGTGCGTACTACGTCGGCGTCGTCTCGCCGACGGGCGCCTTCAGCGATGGCGTTCCGTACCGGATCGGCGCGCAGTTCACGTACGTCGCGGGTGCGCCGCAGATCCTGTTCTCCGGCGAGTTCCGGGAGGGTGGCGTCGTCGACGGCTACGTCGGGGATGACCCGGACATGGACTACCACAATGAGGGCGGACGGTACGTCGTCAAGATCAAACGGTCGGGGACGACGGCGGTCGGCGAGGGTGGCTGGTCGTATCTGGGGCCGCGCGTGCGCGACTTCGTGTTCGCGGTCGATACGCGGATCGTTTCTGGTAGCCTGGCCGCTGCCACCATCGGCATGCGACGATCGGACCCAAACAACTCCATTCGCTTCCTCATGGATTCCGCTGGGAAAGTCGCACTGGGACGGCTCAACGGCGGCACGCGCTCGGACATCGTGGGCTGGCAACAGACGACCGCCGTACGAACGGATGGGAGTGTCAACCGCATCGTCATCCGCTACGTTGGAGCGGAGATCGTCGTGAACGTCAACGGCACAGAGGTGATTCGCGCGGCGGACGACTCGAATCCCGCCGGGCAGATCGGCCTCGGGGTGGTGACCTGGGCGGAGCCGGCCGAGGTCTACTACGACAACGTGCTCATCGCGACCCCGGCCGGTGTCGCGTCGTCATCGCTGCCGCCGCCACGCGCACCGGCGGCCGGCGACATCGTGCTGGCTGACAATTTCGACAATCCGTCAGCGGGCCGACTTCCCAAGCAGGCGGTCGATCCTACGAAGGTGCAGCTGGGCTACGTCGGTGGCGAGTACGTCGTCAAACGGCTGGATCTCTCCCTGACCGGCGGCGTCGGCGCGGCGCTCACCGATACGCCGTCGGACGGGACGCTCGCGGTTGACGCCCGCATCGTCGGCGACACCGATGGGCGCTACGTCGAGCTGCGCTGTCGGTATCGGAACAACGGCGCAGACTTCTACGTCATGGCCGTGATGCCCCATGACGGTGTGTATCAGATCTTACGGATCTCAGGCGGTCGAACGGTGCCGCCCGAAGTGTGGCGGGAGTCGGCTGCCATCCGCCGAGACAACGCGACCAACCACCTCGAATTGACCTGCGCTGGATCGTCGCTGTCAGCGTCGATCAACGGCCAGAAGGTGCTCGACCTTCAGGACAACTCGATCCCGGATGGGATCTTCGTGATCGCCGCGGGTAACACGACCCAGAAGCCGGGGTTGGTGGAAGTGCGGTTCGACAACCTGGTGCTGACGCGACGCTGATGCGCTAGCGTCGGGTCTGGCGAAACCAGCAAGGCGCCCGCTCCGAGCTCTCGGAGCGGGCGCCTGTGGAGCCTCACGAGTGCGCTTCAGGCTGGACCCGGGTTGGGGCACGATGACCCGGGTTGGGGCGCGATGAATCGCGCCCGTACCAGCCAGCGCGACGCTTCAGGTCAGCGCGGCGACGATGCTGGGATCAGTGGTCGTTGTCGTTGTCCGAGCCCTTGCCGCCCTTGACCCCGAAGCCGGTCCGACCCAGCTCCTTGTCGCCGTCGTAGACGAGCAGGAGGTAGGCGCCGCCCGGAATCGAGCCGTCATCCTTGCTGGTGATCGCAAAGATGGCCGTTCCGCCGCTCTTGCAGCAGTCCAGCTTGCCCCACTTGTAGTCGTCGCCGTTCAGCCGCAGGATGTAGCTCAGGTTCGCGCCGGCCGGGATGCCCTCGACGTGCGCCCAGACGCGGCCCTCGCCCCGCTGGAACTCAACCTGCGCCTGGTCTGACCCGGCGTCCTGGTGGTCCGTGACGTAGATGGTGACGGACTGGTTGGCGGGAGCGGCCTCGACGGTGGCCGGCGTCCGCGTGAACGAGCCGAGCGAGGCGAATGCCACGATCAGCGCAGCACAGAGAAGCAAGCGACGGAGCATACGGCCTCCAGGGACCAGCGCCTGTCTCGGCATGGGTCCGACGTCCTGTCCAACGTTGGACTGCCCACGCTCGGGGACTTTGCGCACCGAGATGTAAGGTGTGAGCCATTGTCGCACCTGACGGAGTGAAACGCAACGCCCATCGTCAGATGTGACGCAGATGGCGGACGTTTTGACGCACGGGGTGTTACGCCGACGTTTCGCTCGGCCGGTGTGGCCGACGCGGCGCGTCTACGGCTCGGCACCGGCCTCGTCGTCGTCCTCTTCGGTCAAGACGCCGAGGTCGAGCAGGTCCTGGTACAGCTGGCGGTTGTTCGCCTCAATGGCGGCGGCGATCAGCACCAGGATCGTCTCGTCGTCCATCTCCTCGTCGCGGTCGCGCATGTCGCGCAGGGCCTCGGCGAGCATCACGGCGAGCGCGCGGGAGGGCAGCCCGATCGGCGGGGGTGCTTCAACCGAATCGTCTGGCTGCTCTTCCACGTTACGGCTCCTTCTTCAAAGCGTCGATCTGGGCGTCGAGCGTCCTGAGCGCATCGTACTCTTCGGCGGCCAGCTTGTAACAGCGCTGGAGCAGCAGCTCGGCCAGCCGGCCGTCGCGCGGGGCGGGGCCTCGGGCGGCCTCGATCAGCTCGCCAATCTTGTAGCGGAATGCGAGATGTCGCCCGATCCGCTCCATCTCCTGGACCGTCTCGGCCAGCAATGACTGGTCGTTGCCCTCGACGGCGTAGCGGACGGTGCCGGTCATCTTGGCGATCCGGTTCACTTTCTCGCTGTCGCTCATCAGACTCATGAACAGCTCGTCCACGTCCACGCTGGACTCGGGGCTGGACGTGTCGCCGGGCGGCGGCGGGCTGTCGTCGAGCGGCGCGCGGTTCTCGTACATCGTGCCGTACTCGCCGGCCACGTCCGACATCACCGTCAGCAGCCGCTGCATGTCCATCGGGTCCACAGCGCCGCAGTACACGAGGTCGTCGTCACGCGAGGCGGCCAGCGCCTCGACGAAGGCCAGGCTCTCCACTTTTTCGGGGATCGGCGGCAGCGGAAAGACCTGGGGGCCGCTCGGCATGATGCCCGGCAGCTGGGCCGCGAACATCGGCGGGATGAACTTGCTGAAGTCCATCGAGATGGGCGGCACCACCACGTAGCTGGCAAGGATCATCTGTTGATTGGAGGTGGCGCGGAAGTAGACCACGGCGTGTCCACGTGGCCGCTTCGGGTCGCCGCGCTCGAACGCTAGCTGCATGACCGTAGTATACGTGGAAGCTCTGAGGCCATGGGTTTCAACCCGTGGCCTCGGTTTGGGTGTCTACTTGTTGCTGCCGTCAAGCCCCTGCTCGCGGAGGTAGCCCGCCACCAGACGAGCGGCGGCTGCATGGCCGGCCGCCGTCCAGTGGCCGTCCTCGGCGAAGTAGAGCGGTACGTCGCTGGAAGCCGCCGCCTCGCGCAGACCGGGCAGCAGGTCGAAGTAGCGGACACCGGCCTGTTCGGCGGCGGCGGCCAGTTGCCGGTTCGGCGCATCCCGCTTGTACATCCCTGGCTGCGCCTCACGGTCGCCGCTGATCAGCGCCCGCCACTGGTCGTCGTAGATCTGGAACTGTGACGGCGCCGCGACCACGACCAGCTCGGTCCCAACGGCCGCCGCCGACCGCTTCGCCCGAGCGAGCAGCGCCTCGGTGACCGTCCAGGCCGCTTTCCACTCCGGCAGCGGGTCGATGCGATACATGTTGCGGTCGCGGTCCATCCGCATCGCGTGGTACCGCTTCGCCGAGACCTTTGCCGTGACGAGGTTCTCGTAGACGTTGAACAGCAGTGAGTGATTGCGGAGGAAGTCGCGCACGGCCCCGAACGGCTCTGGCGAGATCGGCGCCATCCCGAGCTGATGGAGCTTGCCATCAGCCTGAACCTCGAAGAACGGACGGTGACTGGTGTCGATCTTGAGCATCTTTGCGATCTCGACGCCGTTGTTGGCAGCATCGTTGTCCAGGTAGAACACCAGGATGGTCAGATCCGGGCGGTAGAGCGGCCCGTCCTTCTCCAGGAAGAGCATCTCCTGGGCCGTGCCGAACCCGGCGTTGCCGGCGTTGATCGTCTCCAAAGGGCGGCTCTGTCCGCCCTGCCCGCCCCCCAGCTGCCGCTCCAGTTGCCTGGGCAGCGTCTGCTCCAGCGCGACCTGGGCGCCCTCCACGAACGAGTCGCCCATCACCATGACGCGGTAGGTGCCCGGCGGCTTGGGCACGGCGATCTCGCGGTCACGAAGACCCTGCGAGTTGATCTGGACGTAGCTGGTGTACTCGGAGGTGCGGACCCAGCCTCGCGCGCCCGGCCGGTGGAAGAATCCGTACACCTCGTGGTAGCGCTGGAAGGTGGCGAGGTTGTAGAGACCCGGCAGGCGCGGACCGAGCAGATGAAGGACGACCTCGAGCGTGAGGACGGCCAGCACCAGGCCGAACGACATCATCCCGAGCCGCGCGAGCAGCCAGCGAGGCCGGACGTGGAGCCGGCCCGCGAGCCGCGGGCCGGCGACGACAGCTATTGAAGGGGCGCCAAGCTGAACGTCAGCCAAAGCACCCCTCCCTAGATTCCGAGCGCGACCCCACCGGCACGCGGGTCACTGGCCCCCCGCAGGGTGCCGGTGGAGCGGTCGAGCTCGATCAGCTGGACGGCGCCGCCGCCGCCCCAAGGCCCCTGCACGTCCAGGACGTGGCCGCGAGACTCCAGCTCGCGGCGGGTCGCTTCGGGCACCCGGTCCTCGACGACGATGCTGGTGGCCCGGTCGATGGTCGCCGGGTCGGTGCCGGGGAAGCTGAACCAGCGCGGCACCTCCAGCGCATCCCGCACGCCAAGCCCCTGATCCACGATCGAGGTCAGCACCTGGGTGTTCACCTGGGTCTGCTGGTCGCCGCCGGGGGTGCCGCCGACCAGCCAGGCCGCGCCGTCCTTGAGGCAAAGGTAGGCGTTGAGGGTGTGCATGGTGCGCTTGCCGGGCTCCACCACGTTCGGGTGGCCCGCCTCGAGGGAGAAGCCACGCCCGGCCCGGTTGTTGAGGGTGATGCCGGTGTCGCCAGCCACGACGCCGCTCCCGAACGCCGCCGAGAGGCTGTGGATGAACGAGACGGCCATCCCGCTGCCGTCCGCCACGCAGAAGTAGGAGGTGTCGCCGCTGTGCTCGGCCACCAGCGGGCGGGCCGGGTCGTAGGCGCGGGCGCGGTCGATGGTGGCGCGGCGGCCGGCGGCATGCTCCTTCGAGACCAGGCGGTGCAGATCCCAGTTGACGAAGGCGGGGTCGCCGGCCACGAGGTTGCGGTCCTCGAACGCGCGCTTTTTCGCCTCGACGAGGTAGTGGAGGCGGTCGGCGCTCAACAGGCTGAGGTCTTCGAGCCCCAGCCCTTCGAGGATGTTCAACTGCTCCAGCATCAGGAAGCCCTGCGAGACCGGGTTTGTCTGCAAGACGGTGACGTCCTTGTAGGTGGTGCGGATCGGGTCGTACACCTCGCACTGCTGCCGCGCGAAGTCGTCCGCCACGAACGGTCCGCCCTCGGCCTCCAGGTAGCGCACGATCCGCTCGGCCAGCGCGCCGCGATAGAACGTCTCGGCGCCGCCCTCCGCGACGGCTCGCAGGCTGTTCGCCAGGTTCGGGGCGGACCACACGCTGCCGCCGGCCGGAGCCTGCCCGCCCGGCAGCCACTGCTTCGCGGACCACTCGAAGCCGCCGAGCACGCCAGCCCGGTTCGCGATGTGCCTGGACACGCGCGAGTTGATGACCACGCCCTTGTCGGCGAGCCTGATGGCGGGCTGCCAGAGATCGGCCCACGGCTTCGTGCCGTAGGTCTGCCACAGCTTCTCGTAGACGGCCACGCCGCCCGGCACCGAGATCGAGTGGATTCCGTTCAGCGGCATCTTGCTGAGGCCGGCCTCGACGTACCGCTCGCGGGTGGCGTGCTTCCCGGCCACGCCGCTGCCGTTGAACCCGGTGACCTTGCCGTCCTTCGGATCGTAGACCAGCACGAACGCATCGCCGCCCAGGCCGCAACTGGCCGGCAGGACCACGCCCTCGGCCGCCGCGACGGCAATGGCCGCGTCGATGGCGTTGCCACCGCTCTGGAGCACGCTGACGCCGATGGCCGCCGCGACCGGGTGGGCCGACGACACCATCCCGTTCAACCCGAGCGACTCAACCGGGCCGGGTCGGCTCCCATGCTGCTCGCGCCAGGCGCCGTCGTCCATCACCACTGTCGCCACCCCCTACCCAAGTCATCGTCCGGGCGGCATGGTACCGTAAACGAGGAGACAGGAGACAGGAGACAGGAGACAGGAGGGGCATGGGGATGCGCTCGGGAAGCATGGCGGGAAAGGTCGCGCTGATCACCGGGGCGAGGGGCGGCATCGGGCGGGCGACGGCGGTGGCGCTGGCTGCCGAAGGCGCGCGGCTGGTGCTGGGCGACGTGGCGGAGCTCGCCGAGACTGCTGAGGCGGCGCGCGCGGCCGGCTCCCCCGGCGTGGCGACCGTCAAGCTGGACGTCACCAGCGCCGCCGACGCCGAGGCGGCGGTATCGCTGGCCGTCGAGCGATTCGGGCGGCTGGACGTGCTGGTCAACAACGCCGGCGTCGGGAAGCCAGCCCCGCTCGCGGAGGTCTCGGACGAGCTCTGGGACTGGATCATGGACGTCAACCTGAAAGGCTCGTTCATCTGCGCGCGGGCGGCGGCCCCGAAGATGGGGCCGGGCGGCGCCATCGTGAACGTGGCCTCGCTGGCCGGGCGGGCGTCCAGCCCGGCGATGGCGTGCGCCTACTCGGCCTCGAAAGCCGGGCTGCTCGGACTGACCCGTCACCTGGCGAAGGAGCTGGCGCCGCGCGGCATCCGCGTGACGGCGGTCAACCCGGGCGTGGTGCTGACGCCGCTGTCGGTGGACAACTACCCGGCCGGCCACCTGGACAAGGTCGTGGAGACGGTCCCGATGGGCCGGGCGGCGCAGCCGGAGGAGATCGCCAGCGTGATTCTGTTCCTGGCGTCAGACGCGGCCAGCTACGTGACGGGCGCCTCGCTGGACGCCAACGGCGGGATCTTCATGGCGTGACGGAGTTGCGAGTAGCGAGTCGCGAGTCGCGAGTCGCGAGTCGCGAGGAATCGTAGATCGTCAGGCCCGCGATGTCATCCTGAGGTGGAGCGAGCTTGCGAGCGGAGCCGAAGGATCTCACAGACACCAGCCGCAAGTAGCTGTGAGATCCTTCGCGAGCTCAGGATGACAACGGGGGTCGGACAATTCTTCGCTCCTTGCCCCTCGTCTGCTCCGGTCTCGTCTGCTCGCCTGCTCTTCGCTAGAAGCCGATCGCGTGGTAGCCAGAGTCCACGTGGACGATCTCGCCGGTGATGCCGGTGGACATTGGGGAGCAGAGGAAGAGGGCGGTCTGGCCGACCTCGCTGGCGTCCACGTTGCGCTTCAGCGGCGCGCGCTTCTCGTAGTGCTCCTCCATCACCGTGAAGCCCGAGATCGAGCGGGCGGCCAGCGTCCGGATCGGCCCCGCCGAGATCGCGTTGACGCGGATCTTCTTCTCGCCCAGCTCCATTGCGAGGTAGCGGACGCTGGCGTCCAGCGCAGCCTTCGCCACGCCCATCACGTTGTAGTGCGGGACCGCCCGCTCGCCGCCGAGGTAGGTCATGGCGACCACGCTGCCGCCGTCGTTCTTCTCCATCAGCGGCTCGGCGCGCTTCACCATCGCCGTCAGCGAGTAGGCGCTGATGTCCAGGGCCAGCGCGAAGCTCTCGCGGCTGGTGTCGGTGAAGCGGCCCTCCAGATCCTCTTTCTTCGCGAACGCCACGGCGTGGATCAGGATGTCCAGGCCGCCAAACGCCTTGTCCACCCCGTCGAAGACGGCGTCCAGGTCTTCATCGCGGGTGACGTCGCAGGGCAGCACCAGCGAGCTGCCGACCGATCCGGCCAGCTCGCGGACGCCAGCCTCGATGCGCTCGCCCTGGTAGGTGAACGCGAGCTTCGCGCCCTCGGCGGCCAGCGCCTGCGCGATGGCCCAGGCGATGCTGCGTCGGTTGGCGACTCCGAAGATCAGGGCGGTCTTGCCGTCCAGAATTCCTGCCATGATGTTCTCGCTCCTGTTAGCTCCCAAGCTCGCGGGACCGCTCGGTCGCCGCGACCACGGCGTCGATCAGGGCGGACCGGACGCCGCCCCGCTCCATCGCGTGGATGCCGGCGATCGTGGTGCCGCCCGGCGAGGTGACCATGTCCTTGAGGACGGCCGGGTGGGTGCCCGTCTCGGCGAGCATCTGGGCCGACCCGAGCACGGTCTGGATCGCGAGCGTCGTGGCGACGTCCCGAGCGAGGCCGGCCCGGACGCCGCCGTCGATCAGCGCCTCGACGATCACGCCGACGTAGCCAGGGCCGCTGCCGGAGAGACCGGTCACGGCGTCCAGATCCTTCTCCGGCAGCGAGACGGCCTTGCCGGTCGCGTTGAAGATGCTGAGCACGCGGGCAGCATCCTCTGGCGCGGCGTACGTCCCGCGCGCCACGGCGGCCATCCCCTGACCCACCAGGCACGGCGTGTTCGGCATCACCCGGATGACGGGGATCTTCCTCGGGGCGAACGGCGCTTCCAGCTTCGAGAGGGGGACGCCGGCCGCGATCGAGACGACCAGCTGGTCCTCGCGCACCAGCCCGCCGATCTCGGACAAGACCACGCCGGTGTCCTGCGGCTTGACGGCCAGCAGGATCACGTCGCCGAGCGTCACGGCCTCGGCGTTCGTCGCCACCGCCCGAATCCCGACCTTGCTTTCGAGATAGGCGCGGCGGTCGGCGCGGACCTCAGAGGCCGCGATTCGATCGGCAGTCAGCAGGCCCGCCCCGATCGTACCACGCGCAATCGCTTCGGCCATCTGGCCGCCGCCCAGGAAGACCAGGCGCCACTGCTCGCTCATGTCCCCTCGCTCTCCTCGTCATCGTGCCATAGCTTCAGGCGCCGTGGCTGTTCCCTACCGCACAAAAAGGGAGGCCCTTCCATCACCGGGCGACGCGCGCCCGGCCGGCCAGGAACGCCTCGGCTTCTGCCATGGTCGGGTACCCCTCGTAGTCGCCTTCGACCATCAGGGCGTGCGCCCCGACGACGTTTCCCAGCTCCGCGGCCTGCCACGGGTCTTTGCCAAGCAGTCGGCCGGCGATGAAGCCAGCGTCGAAGCCGTCCCCGGCCCCGACCGTGTCCACCACGCGCGGAATGGTGAACGGCGGGATCGTGCGACGCTCGGTGGGGGTCGCCACCAGCGCGCCGTCCGCACCCAGCTTGACCACCGCGACGCTCAGGCCCTGCTCCAGCGCCCAGTCGGCGGCGGCGTCGGCGCTCTGAACGTCCAGGAGCAAGCTCAGCTCCTCCATGCCGCCGAGCAGGATGGTGCAGCGGCGCAGTAGCGGGAACATCGTCTCGCGGGCCTGCTCCACGGTCCAGAGCTTGAGCCGCATGTTCGGGTCGAACGAGACCTCGCGGCCGGCCGCGCGCCCCAGCTCGATGGCCCGCTCGACAGTGTCGCGGCAGCTCGGCGAGAGGGCCGGGGTGATGCCGGTGACGTGGACCCACTTTGCGCCGGTCAGGTAGTCCGCGTCCAGATCGGACGGCTCCATCCGCGAGGCGGCAGATCCGCGACGGTAGTAGTAGACCGTGGTGTCCCCGACGGCGCTGATCTCTTTCAGGTAGAGGCCGGTCGGGGCGGCGGGATCGACGATGACGCGGCTGGTGTCCACGCCTTCGCCGCGCACGTTGTGGACGATGAACCGGCCGAGCTCGTCGTCGCCGACGCGGCTGAACCAGCCGACCGGGATGCCCAGGCGAGCGAGTGCGACGGAGACGTTGCTCTCGGTGCCGCCCATCTTGAGCCGGTAGTCGGCAACGTAGCGAAGCGGCCCGGTTTCACGCGGCGCGAAGAGCGCCATCGTCTCGCCGAAAGTGACGACGTCCGGCATGGGGACCTCAATGTCGAATCGGGTGAGAAGTGGGTCTAGGATAACAGGTTGCCGCGCGGACGCCGCCGGGGCGTGTCCGCCCGGACGAGCTGAGGCACGAACATGCAAGAAGCCCCGGCTGCCAGCTCGGCAGTCGGGGCCTCATGGTGTCTGCGACGGCGACGCCGTCCCTACATCTGGTCGTCCAGGTACGTGTCCGACATCTCGCCCTCGTACTGCGCGTCCGGAGGGGTCGGCGGGGTGGGCGGCTGATTCCGCCCGTTCTTGAACAGCCGATCTCGCAGGCGCAGCCCGAGACCAGACGCCACCAGTCCGAGCCCGGCGAGCGCAGCCAGGCGCGGCAGATCCGCCCCGAGCTGACCAGCTACTGGCAGCACCGACGGTGTCTGGACTGGCCGGGGCGCGGCAGCCGCCACTGGTGGAGCGGGCTGGTTCGACGCGACGCCCGGGACCGGCCGGGCCGACACCGGGATGATCGGTGCGCCGCCACTCGGCGTTGGCTGCGAGCTCAGGACGCCAGGGTAGTTGAACGGCGGAATCGAGCTGAAGCGGGTGCCGCCGTCATCGCGCTGCGAGGTCGTGGTGCCGCCGTCACCGCTCTCGTTGTTGTTGCTGTTGCTGTTCGCGTTACTGTTGCTGTTCGAGTTGCTGTTGCTGTTGCTGTTCGAGTTGTTGTTGTTGTTTGAATTCGGCGTCGACGTGGGTGTGACGACAGTCCCGGTCGCGGTTGCCGTTGTCGTCGCGGTTGTGGTGGGCGTGACAGGCGTGCCTTCAGGGGGGAGGGTGCCCGTCGGCGTGGCCGTCGGCGTCTCAGTCACCGTGCCGGTGGCCGTCGGAGTGCTGGTCGGCGTCTCGGTTGGGGTGGACGTTGGCAGCGTGCCGGTCGGGGTCGCAGTCGGCGTCTCGGTGGGGGTCGAGGTCGCAAGCGTCCCCGTTGGGGTGGCCGTCGGCGTCTCCGTCGGCGTGGAGGTCGCCAGAGTACCGGTCGGCGTGGCCGTGGGGGTCTCCGTCGGCGTGGACGTTGCCTGCGTCCCGGTCGGCGTCGCGGTGGGGGTCTCGGTCGGGGTGGACGTTGCCTGCGTGCCGGTCGGCGTGGCCGTGGGGGTTTCTGTCGGCGTAGACGTCGCCTGCGTGCCGGTCGGCGTCGCGGTAGGCGTCTGCGTACCGGGGGTCGTGGTGGTGGTCGCGGTAGGCGTCTGGGTGCCGACGGTCGTGGTGGTCGTCGGGGTCAGCGTGCCGGCCGTCGTCGTGGTGGTGGGGGTGATGGTCCCAGCCGTGGTCGTCGTCGTCGGCGTGAGCGTCCCCGAAGTCACGGTCTTGGTCGGCGTCTCGACGGTCACCGTGATGTCTCTGGAGGGCACGGGGGAGACCTGCGCGTACACCGTCGACATGCCGAGAGCTTTCATCTCGGGCTTGACGTACGTACTCGCGGCCACCACCCCAACGGCAGCCGTCGCCGAGCCGGCGAACCGGCGTCGACTGATCTTCTGGGTCGCCTTCGTCGCGGTCACGGCTTCACGCTCCAGCCCTGCCGCCACCGACAGGGACTCGTTTCAGTTGCACGCTTGCACGCGGCTCGCTGCGCCAACCCACCCGGTGCTTCGCTCACCCCTCTATGCGACAATCGATCCACTCGTTCCCTCACTTGAACGGTCATTGAAGCTTGTTTCGCATTGACGCGCGGACCCGCTTCTTGCCAGCTTGACCCTATAACGAGTGGGTTGTCGAGCGGTGGCGCCTGCACTCTTTCGTAAAGCGCACTAACGCTACGTTCGAGGCTATCATGCCACAGCCTCTGTGCCTCGACAAGAGGCTGTCGCGCCGGTTACCGAACCTCCACCACCGGTGACCTCTGAATCTCGTGAACCTGTGCGGGCCTGACTGGTACAATCCGCGCGCAGTATGCCGGCCCACGGCTTCTCGCGCCCGGTCCCTCTCAAGCCCGCTCGCGCTGCGCGAGGAGGGCGTCAGGCCATGTTCGCTCGGGCGCCTCTCTCCTGGGGACAACTCCTCGCACTCCTCCTCGTCGGGGTGGCGATCGTCTACGTACTGATCGCCGCGTTGAGCCCGGGCTACGTCTCTGATATAGGAACGAACAAGGTCTGGGGCCGGCAGATCGCCCGCGAGGGCATGTACAACGCGTACCGAATCTCAACCGACTATCCACCGGTGCTGCTCTATTTCTTCGGCGCGGCGGGCGAGATCTACCAGAATCTGGTCGATCCGAGCTTCGCCGAGAAGCCGATGCTGGCGAGCCAGCTGTACACGTTCCTCGTCAAGCTGCCCGGCATCATCTTCCATCCGGTCGTGGCGGCGTCGATCTACCTGCTGGTCCGCCGGTTCGGGCCGGGCATCGCGTTCGGGGTGGCGACGGCGTATGCGCTGAATCCCGCGGTTGCCTACGACGTGGCGCACCTCGGCCAGACCGACCCGGTCCACGCGGCGTTCGCGTTGCTGTCGGTCGGCGCGCTGGTGTACGGGCAGCCGCTCGCGGCGGGCGCGCTCATCGCACTGGCCGCCCTCACCAAGCCGCAAGCCTGGATTCTTCTGCCGATCGTCGGGCTGGGACTGGTGTTCTGGTACGGCCGGCGTGGCGTCGTCATGGGCACGCTGGGCGGCCTCGCGGCTTCGGTGGTGGTGCTGCTGCCGTGGATCGTCACCAATCGTCTCCATCACGCTCAACGGTTCCTGGAGGCGTTGGACAACAAGTCGGTAAACGCCCAGGCGCTGACCGCCCAGGCCCACAATCTGTGGTGGATCCCAACGCTGCTGGAGTGGCGCTTCATCAACGACTGGGAGAGCCTGATCGGCCCGATCACCTACCGGATGGTGGGCCTGGGGATGGTGCTGGCGCTGGTCGTACTGGTGATCCAGAAGCTGCCGAGCCTGCGCCCGCGTGACCGCCTGTTCTCGTTCATCGGGCTGCTGACGGTCGGCTGGTTCGTGGTGACGGTGCGCGCGCATGAGAACCACCTGTTCATGGCGTTGCCGTTCCTGGCGGTGGCGTGGGCGCTGGACCGACGGTACGGCCTGCTGTTCGGGCTGGTCTCCGCGAGTCTGCTGCTGAACCTCGCCCTGCACGATCCGCTCCTGGTCTCGAACTGGGCGGCCGGCCCAGACCCCGATCAGCCCCTGCCGTTCGTCGTCGTGGCGTTGCAGGTGCTGAACGTGGCGATGAACCTGTGTGCGTTCGCCTACGCGCTGGTGGTGACGCTCGGTCTGGTGATCCCATCGCGGCCCCGGCATCGCCCCGGCGACCGGCCGCGAGCCGCTGGAGTCGGACGGTAAGACCCGCAGCGTTGAAGCGGCTGGCGCCGCTGGGGCTGGTGACGACGCTGGCAGCCGTGCTTCGGCTCTGGCGCGTCGATCTGGCGCCGCTGCGCTACGACGACATCGACGTGCTCTCGCGGTCTCGCGACGTCCTTCTGCACGGCCCGACGTTGACCGGCCCGCTGACCTCGTGGGGCATCCCGGACCCGCCCGGCTCGGTGTACCTGATGCTGCCGGCCGCGCTCACACCTTCGCCCGCCACGATGGCGGTGGTCTGGGTGGCGCTGCTCAACGTCGCGGCGGTGGTGTTGACGTACCTGCTGGCTGAGCGGTTTCTCGGCTGGCGGGTGGCGCTGGCGGCCGGGCTGTTGTTCGCGGTCAACCCGTGGGCGGTCTACTTCAGCCGCCGCAGCTGGGCGGAGATCGTCCCACTTTTCACGGTTCTGGCGCTCTGGTCGGCCTACGAGGTGGTGGCCGGGGGGCGGGCGCGCTGGGCGGTGGCGTTCTTCGTGGCGCTCTCGGTCCAGGTGCAGATCCGCATTCTCTCGCTGATCTTCGGGCCGGCCGCGCTGCTGACGCTGCTGTTCTGGCCGAAGCGCTGGGGTCTGCGCTGGCCAGCGCTCGGGATCGTGCTGGGGGCGCTGCTGGCGGTGCCGTACCTCGGCTGGGTGGCGCTGCACTGGCCGGAGCTCTCGGCGAAGCTGGCCGAGGGGAACCGAGGCGTCGCGCTGGCGCCGCGTAGCGGGGCGTGGGAGCTGGTGTTCTGGACCGGGGCCGGCTTCGGGCTGCTGCCGGCCACCAGCGACGTTGCGCCGTGGCTGGACCCGCTCGGGACGTTCGGGCGGGGGCTGCTGGTGCTGGTTGGGGTGCTGCTGGCGGCTGGCCTGGGGATGGGCGTGCTCGCGGCGGTGCGGCGGCAAGCCGGCTGGGAGCGGGCGCTCTTGCCGGCGCTCTGGCTGGTGCTGCCGTTCGGCGCGCTGGTGGCGCAGTCCTCCTCGATCTACCTCCATTATCTGGTGGCGCTCTTCCCGGCGATCTTCCTGGTGATGGCGCTGCCGATCGGCTGGCTGCTCGGGCGGTCCCGGCTGCTGGCCGGGCTTGGCGCGACGGTGTTGGTCGTGGTGCTGGCGTACCAGTTGACGGCGACGGCGCTAGTGTACCGCGTGATGGAGGCGTACGAGGTGGACGAGCCGCCCACGGAGCCAGCGTCGTTGCGCACGGCGGCGGTGGGCATCGGGCGCGATGCGGCCGAGCTGCTGGGCACCGGCGAGCGGTACGGCGTCGAGCCGCCGATCCGCTACTGGCAGGCGATTGCCGACCGGACCCAGGCAGCGGCGACGGCGGCCGGCGTGACCCAGGTCTGGGTGCTGGCCGGCGAGACCGACCCGCTGACCGCCGAGGTGCCGGCGATTCTGGACTACCTGCTTCGTCCACGCCTGGAGCCGCGATTCCTGCCGGCTGACACGCTGATCTTCCAGATGCTGAAGCCGGCCGTCGTGCTGGAGCTGCCGGACCTGGACCCGATCGAGTCGATGGACCGCTTCGGCGAGCGGTCGGGGTCCGTACCGGTCCCGAGCCGGAACAACCGCGACGGCCTGGCTCGTGCCCGGATTACGCTGATCCCGAATCGTGGGCCGCAGGGCTGGCAGGTTCTGGCTCCGAACCGGGTGACGGCGCGCTTCGACGGCGCGGTCCAGCTCCTGGGGTATCGGACCGACCAGCGCCAGGTGAAGGCCGGCGACAGCCTACCGGTCTCGACGTTCTGGTGGGTCACCAGTCAGGGCATCTCGGGGCCGGTCGTCTCGCTGCGGCTGGTGGACGCGAACGGCGGCGTCGTCCGCTCCGAGGAGCCGGATCGCGCCCTGCCAGACCCAGGCCAGGGCGACTGGATCGTGGTGCGCCGCGACACGTTCGCGGTGCCGGGGCGCACGCCGGCCGGGCAGTACTCGCTGGAGGCGTCCGTGCTGGACGGCGAGTCGGGCCGGCCGCTCCAGCGACTGGATCAGCCCGGCGCCACGGTGCAGCTGACGACGATCCGGGTGACCGGACGGTAAGGAAACCCCACCCCCCAGCCCCCTCTCCATCGCAATGGGGACAGTAGGGGGCTGGGGGGTGGGGTTGTACTGTCAGGCGGTGGCAGCGGCCTTCTTGCGCTCGGCGATCTTCTCGTGCAGCCGCAGCTCGCGGGTGGCCGGCTTGCGGTCCCACTCCTCGCGCGGCAGCAGCCAGAAGATCTCCAGCTCGTTGCCGTCCGGATCGTGGACGTAGAGGCTGAAGCTCGCGCCGTGGTCGGTCTCGCCGACGAGCGCGCCGGCGTCGATCAGCCGCTCGCGGGCCTGCGCCAGGTCGTCGATGGTCTGAACCTCGAACGCGGCGTGGTACATCCCCACCTGCTGGCCGCGGGTCGGGCCAGGGGCATCGGCGCCGATGCTGAAGAGGGCGATGTCGTGGTGGTTCTCGCTGCCGCTGGCGCGCAGGAAGACGCCACGGTCGGTGGGGGGAGCGGTCGGCTTGAAGTCGAGGACGCCCTCGTAGAAGGCGAGCGACTTCCGCGCATCGCGGACGTACAGC
This sequence comes from Chloroflexota bacterium, assembly GCA_046328125.1. Classification (GTDB taxonomy): domain Bacteria; phylum Chloroflexota; class UBA6077; order UBA6077; family JACCZL01; genus JADZEM01. The sequence continues at coordinate 13,772 of JAXLXF010000054.1, read as the reverse complement.
ACGACGTGGTTGAGTCGGGTGATCGTGACCATCGGTGATCCTCCTCGATCGTTGAGGACGTGGCGTACGACGAGTCGCTCAGAGTCTTACGAATGGTAACCGACATCTGGATTCAGCCGTACGGAAGCCCCACCCCCCAGCCCCCTCCCCATTGCGATGGAGAGGGGAGATGAGAAGCCTGCTCCCCTCTCCATCGCAATGGGGAGGGGGCTGGGGGTGGGGCTTCCCCGCTCAGCGGTGGCCCAGCAGCCCGAGGATGATCCCTGGCACCTCGCGCATGTCGATCTCGTCATTGGACGGGCGGGCAGCTCCTGGCTGGGCCACGATCAGCGCTGGACGGGCCGTCTCCATGTCCGGCGGGCGGCCGTGCGAGCCTTTCACCAGCTCTGGCCGCAGCGGGATCGACTTCGTGGCCGGGTCGAAGAACAGCTCGACCGGATCGTAGGCCGGCTTGCGGTGGATGTCGATCTCGCGGGCGTACGGCGGCGCTACCGCGTCGTCCAGCCACCAGTAGTAGGCAAACCAGGCGTCTGACTCCGCGATGGCGATCAGGTCGCCGCTGGACGGGTGGTCGATGCCGTAGGCGGCCTGCTCGGCGCGGTCCAGCACTTTCTCGACGCCCGGGATCGCGGTCAGCGTGGCTCGGACAGCGGCCTCCTGGCCCGGCTGCACGAAGACGTGGGCGATCTGGTGATCCACCATCGCGAACGCCGCGCTCAGCTCCACGTCCAGGTACTCGCGTCCAGCGATCTCGCGGACGGCCAGCAGCCCGGCCTCGCGCAAGGCCCGGTTCAGCAGGATCGGGCGGCTGACGTTCGTCATCGCGTACTCGCTGACCAGCACGATGGCGGTGTCGTCGGCCAGCCCGAGCCGCTCGACGCCCGCCACGATCTCCCCGACGATCCGGTCCATCGTCGCGAGGTCGGCCTTGAACTGGTCGCTGTCCGCGCCGAACCGCTGGGTGTTGTAGTCCAGGTGAGGCAGGTAGACGAACGTCAGAGTCGGGCGGTGCTGCTCCAGCGTGTCGAGAGCCGCTTTGGCGATCCACTCACTGGACTTCGAGCCGGCGATCGGTCCCCAGTACCAGGGCAGCTGGAAGCCGCCGTGCTTCTGCTCCAGGCTCTCGTAGAACCCGACCGGCTTGGAGTAGCACCAGGGCACAAGGCCCTCGTCCAGGTGGATCGGGGCGGGCGTGACCACGATGTCGGCGCTGGCGAACATCGTATTCTGGAAGAAGAGGAGCGCGGAGGTTGCGGAGGCATCGCGCTCGCGCAGCCGCTCCCAGACCTTTGAGCGCTTCACCATGCTGGTCGGCTGGTCCCAGAAGCGAATCGCAAACCGGTCCTTCTCGAGCATACCGTTGCAGACGACGCCATGCTCGCTCGGGGCGGCGCCCGTCGTGAGGGTCGCCTGGGCGGTGCAGGTGACGGCCGGGAACGGCGGCGTCAGCGAGACGGCATAGCCGCGCTCGGCCAGGGCGCAGAGGTTGGGCGTGGCAGCCGTGTCTTTGAGATGATCGAGGGTCAGGCAGACGAGGTCCAGCACCAGGACGTGATTCGGCATCAGGCAGGCTCCTCGGAAGTTGCTTCCCTCTCCCATGCGCGGGCGAGGACGAGCGAGAGGGGCGCAATGAATTGCGCCCGTACCAGGTTGGTCCTGGTAGGGGCGCGATGAATCGCGCCCCCATCCCTCAACGCGCTCACCAACGGGGCGAGGTGGATCACGTAACGGCGTACAGGCGCGCGGCGTACAGCGCCGGGAGGATCAGCACGGCCACGCCGATCCCGTAGCCGAAGCCACCGGCGCTGGCCGCGATGGCGGCGTCGAGCAGGATCAGGGAGAGCACGCACGTTTTGATCGCGGTGCGAATGCGAGGCGCGGCCGGCTCGGCGACGACCCGGCCGATGACGTAGAGCGTGGCGGCGGCGAAGACGGCCAGGAACGGATACCCGAACAGCGGCTCGACCAGCCGATCCGCGAACCCGAGCCAGAGCACCCCACCGATCACCACAGCGACCGTTATGAAGACCGAGGTCGAGATGCGACGGTTGCCGCCCCAGACCTCGCCGGTCGCCAGCAGCGTCACCGACGAGATGTACAGGAAGACGAGAAAGGCTACCGGCAGCGCGAGCCAGAGCCAGCTCTCCAGCAGCAGTGGCGCGGCCCCACTTGCGCCGAGAATCACGTTCAGCAGGCGGCAGGCGCCCATGTTCGCGCTGCCGACGTACTCGATGCGCTTGCCCTTTGAGTCGTAGAGCACGATGCAGCCGGCCAGCAGGACCGCGACGCCCAGGCTGAGCGTGCCGGCGCCGGCCGCCAGGATACAGCCCAGCACCAGGAGCCCCAGACCCAGCTTCAGGGCGTCGGCGGCGTGGATACGTCCACTCGGGATCGGACGCTCCGGCCGCTCGACGGCGTCCACGTCGCGGTCGAAGTAGTCGTTCAGAACGACCCCGCCGGCGTACAGGCAGACGCTCGCCACGATCAGCACGGCCAGGTGCCAGGACGAGACGTTGACGCCGCGCGAGACGACCAGGTATCCCGCGACGACGTCCCCGCCGGCGGTGAACAGGTTGGGGAGGCGAACGAGCTCCAGGTAGGTGCGGGCGCGCGGCGACTGGACCAGCATCAGGCGCTCCGGCCGAACGTCATGGCGGAGAGAGGCGCTACCATGTGGCGCGGCCAGGGAGGCAGTGGCGTGGCAGACACCCCGAACGTGCTGGTCATCATGACGGACCAGCAGATGGCGACATCGCTGGGATTGTACGGCAACCCGGACGTCCGGACACCCGCCCTGGAGCGGCTGGCGGCGCGCGGGACCATGTACCGACACGCCTATACGGCCCACCCGCTCTGCGTCCCATCGCGGGCCGCGTTCTGGACGGGCCGCTGGCCGCACAGCACCGGCGTCCGCACCAACGAGATCCCGCTGCCCACGTCAGAGATCGACTGGGCCAGCCTGCTGCTCGAACGCGGCTACGCGGCCTCCCTGTTCGGCAAGAACCACGTCTTCCGGGCCGATCAGTTGGAGCGGTTCGGGACAGTCTGGGAGGCCGGCCACGGCGGGCCAGTCGCGCGGGGCGGCACGCTGGTGCGCAACGCGCCGCTCCGCCCGGACGCGATGCCGCAGGGGTGGGCATCAGGTCAGCACGCCGCGCGCTACGACACCCGCACGCTCGACAGCCCGCCGGAGCAGTCCACGACGGCGCTGCTGGCCGACCAGTGCATCCAGGAGATGGAGGCGCGGGCAGCGGATGGGCGGCCGTTCCTCAGCTGGCTCTCGATCCCGGACCCTCACGAGCCGTACCAAGCGTCCGAGCCGTACGCCTCGCTGTTCGACCCGGACGCCATCACGATGCCGCCCTGGCGCCCCGACGAGATGGCCGACAAGCCGGAGCGGCAACAGGTGTTCCACGAGCTGTTCGGGTTCGCGGAGATGCCGGATCGGCGGTTCCGCGAGGTCCGCGCGATGTACTACGGCATGGTCCGCCAGATCGACGACCACGTCGGGCGGGTGCTGGACACCCTCGATCGCCGTGGCCTGACCGAGAACACGATCGTGCTGTTCACGTCCGACCACGGCGACTACGCCGGCGAGCATCGGCTGCTCGGCAAGTCCAACGCCTTCTACGACTGCCTGACCCGCGTGCCGCTGCTGCTATCCTGGCCGGGCCACGTCCCCTCAGGAACCATCCGCGACGAGCTTGTGAGCCTGGTGGACGTGATGCCGACGATGCTGCAACTGCTCGGCATCGAGGTGCCGGCGGCGGTCCAGGGGCAGGCGATGCCCGGTGCCGTGCCGGACGCACCGCCGGCGCGGCGGGCGGTCTTCTCCGAGTACGGCGCTGGCGGCCCAGCCGTCACACTCGCGGACGTGGCCCAGGTGCCCGCCGAGCAGCGCGCCGGCGTCGGCTGGCCGCTCCTGCGCCAGCGCGAGGCACACGGCCACGGCAAGATGGTCCGAACGGCGCGCTGGAAGTACGTCACGGACGTGACCGGCGAGATCGACGAGCTGTACGACCTCGAAGCCGACCCGTGGGAGCTGGAGAACCTGGCTGGCCGGCCAGACCACGCGCCCGTCATCGCGGAGATGCAGCGGCACCTGCTGGAGTGGCTGCTGGAGACGGAGAATTCGAGGCCGGTGCCGCTCTACTTCTGAGACGAGTTGCGAGGGGCGAGGGGCGAGGGGCGAGAGGAGACGAAACCTACTCGCTACTCGCCCCTCGCCCCTCGCAACTCGCGCCTCAGGCCATGGTGCTGCGCAGCGGGTTGCGCGTGGAGGCTGCCAGATGCTCCGCGCCGACTGGTACCTTGAAGTTCGGGGACTGCGAATAGAACCCGATCGGGTTCGCCCAGACCAGGCGCTCGACCTCGTCGCGGCTGAAGCCGGTCTTCAGCATCAGATGGGCGACCTTCGGCACGCTCAGCACGTCAGATGGCCCCCAGTCGGCTGAGCTGTTGACGATCAGCCGCTCCAGGCCGTACTGCCGCGCGATGTTGACGGCCCGCTCCGGCGAGAGCTTGGTGACCGGGTAGACCGTCAGGCCGACCCAGTACTGCGTGCCGGCGAAGAGTGGCATCGTCTCTTCGGTGTTGTGGTCGATCAGGACGCGCCGTTGATCGACGCCCTCCTCGGCCAGGATCTTGAGGGTCCGCTCCACGCCGAGCCGCTTGTACTGGTGCGGGGTGTGAACCAGCAGCAGCATGTCGCGGTCCCGGCCGAGCCGGGCCTGCTTGCGGAAGATCTCCTCCTCAGCCTCGGTCTGGCGATCGAAGCCGACCTCGCCGATAGCGATGCAGCGCGGTCGAGTCAGGTACTCCGGCAGCCGCTCCAGCACCTCGTTCGCCAGCGCCAGGTCGTTCGCCTCGCGCGGGTTGACGGAGAGGGTGCAGTGGTGGGCGATGTTGTACATCGCGGCGCGCTCGGCCTCGTAGCCGAGCAGGTGCTCGAAGTAATCGTAGAACGTGCCGGCATAGTGTCGGGCTGAGCCGAGCCAGAACGCGGGATCGACGACCGCTTCGATGCCGGCCAGCGCCATCTGCTCGTAGTCGTCGGTCGTGCGCGCGTACATGTGGATGTGCGGGTCAAAGATTCTCATACGGGCCTCCTGCTGTAGCTGTCCTCCCGCGACGTGAACAGTATAATTTCTGTCTGGCGGCTGAATGCCCGCCTTTTCTCAGCCTCGGGAGCCATAATGCCGCGTACGAGTCGCTCAGTCGCCCAGCGGCTGGCCGCCCAGCAAGCCAAGACGAAGAAGCGGCGCACGCCACGAAGCGTCGCGCCGAGCCAGGCCGACACGCCGGCCGAGCAGCCGGTCGCCTCGCCAACCGGCCCATCCGTCGCACAGATCCTGGACGAGGTCGTGCCGTCCGAGGGCGGCTCGCGCGCGGCAGCCACGCCGGTGATGGCCCCGGCCGCGAATCGCGCGCCGTCGGCAACGCCCGCCAATTCCAGCCCCGCTGCTCGCCGAGGCGTCGGGCGCGCCGTGCCGAAGCTGCCGCCAGCCCGGCGCCGCTACCAGGAGTACGCGGCTGAGTATGCGTACGTCTGGGCGGACCTGCGCCGGATCTGCATCGTGGCCGGGGTGCTGATCGCACTGCTGGTGGTGCTGTCCTTCGTGCTCCAGTAACGAGCAGACGAGGCGGCAGCCGCCTCGTCTGCTCGTCAGTACAGCCGGCTGGCGCCGATGTAGCGCGGCCCCCAGTACGAGTCGCTCAGGCTGGAGATCTTCACGCCCGACGACTCGTCAGAGGCGTGGATGAACCGCCCGCCGCCGATGTAGATGCCGACATGGGAGAGGCCCGGCATGTAGGTGTTCGCGAAGAAGACCGTGTCGCCCGGCTGAAGCGCGTTCAGCGCGATGCGCGGGCCGCCGTTCAACTGGCCCCACAGGCCGCGCGAGACCGGCTTGCCGATCGACTTGTGGACGTACCAGACGAAGCCGCTGCAGTCGAAGCCGGCTGGCGAGGTGCCGCCGAAGACGTACCGCGAGCCCAGGAACCGCATCGCCGCCGACACCACCGCGCTGCCGCCAGCACCGCCCGGCGAGACGCTGACCGGCGCCGAGATCGCCGCCGCCGAGACGACGTTGCGGGCCGGAGCGGCCTGCGCCACGGGCGCGGACGGCTTCGCGGCTGGCTTTGCTTGAGCGACCGGCGCGACCGGCTTCGCTTGCGCCACGGGTGCGGACGGTCTGGCCGCGGCCTGGGCGACCGGCGCGGCGGATCGTGCCTGGGCGACTGGAGCCGGTGGCCGGGCCTGGGCGAGCGTCGTCTGGGCAGCGGGCCGCTGAGCGGCGGCCACGTTGGCGGTCGGGCGGCTCGCGGCCGAAGACGCGGCCGCCACAGGCACCGAGATCGCCGGGGCCGGGCCACCGCCCGCCAGCGAGAAACCGGGCTGCGGGCGCTCGGCTCCGGGGATGGTCAATCGCAGGCCAACTTTCAGGTTGTCAGGATCGGACAGCCCGTTGAAGTCGATCAGCGGACCGAGGTCCACCTTGTAGAACTCGGCGATGTCCGTCAGCTTCTCGCCGGGCTGGACTTCGTGCTCGACGCCGTTGACCGGCAGCACCTTGAGTCGCATGCCCGGACGGATCAGATCGGGGTCCGCCAGGTTGTTCGCGCTCAGGATCGTCCAGAGGCTGACCCCGAACTGCGTCGCCAGCTGCCCGAGCGTGTCGCCCTCCTGGACCTCGTACGAGACGATGTCCGAGCGGGTCGAGAGGTTCACGGTGCCCTCGGCGGGACTGGCCGAGCCGTTCGGGCCGTCGTGCCGCGCGATCCCAATGGCCCGATCCGCGCTCTCGCGGCCGGGCACGATGATGCGCTCGAACGAGATGGCGCGGTCAGGGTCGTTCGGGAGAGCGTTTGCCTGGGCGACCTCCTCCCACTGCGCGCCGTACCGCTCCGAGATCTGCGCCAGGGTCTCGCCCGGCTTGACGTCCGCCACCACGCCGTCAACCGGCGGGATGACGATCTCCTGACCGGGCTGGATCAGGTCCGGGTTGTCGAGCTTGTTGGAGGCCAGGATCGTGCTCATGCTGACCGAGAACTCGGCTGCGATCGAGCGTAGCGTGTCCCCTTCCACCACCCGCCTGACCAGCGGCTGCATCGGCTGGCCGGCCGGGCCGGTGTCGTCGGTTGCGTCGTCGGAGAGCGCCACCGGATCGTCGGCCGGGTTGAGCGCGTCGTCCGCCGTGTTGACGGTGTCAACCGTCGCGACGGTGTCGGCGTGGCTGTCCGCAACCTGCAGCCGCTCGCCGGCGCCGCTCCAGACCGTGACGGCGGCCGTCAGCCCGACGGCGACCATCAGACCGTGGAAGCCGGTCCGCGCGAGGCCAGCCCGCAGGCGGGCGCGAGAGGCTGGATCGGCGTTGCGGGTGCGGGAAACACGCGAGAGGCGGCGCCGTCGCGCGCTCAGCGAGGGGCGTTGCCTGGTGGCGTCGGTCGCGTCGTCCGCATCGGCAGCTGCCTGCGCAGCCACGCGATACGCCGGCCGGTCCTGGCTCAGCAGCTGCTCGTCAGCACCCTTCGTGGTCAGGTCGTCGCCGCTGGCGAATCTGCCAACCGCGCGACCGCGCGACCGCGCACTCGACATGAGGGCGGCGGTCGTGGACGAGGCGAGGACGGTCAGCGGCTGCCAGACCTTCGTCTTCAAGGACGAAAGGTCGTACAGGCGCTGGCCTGAAACGCCGTTGGAAGATGGCGCACCAGCCGGTCGCTCGTCTCTCATGACAGTCTCCCCTGCTGGCGAGCGCTGCGAGAGCGAACACCGGAAATCGTCGGGGCCAGGTGCTTGTCGAAGAAGCTCACGCGTTCCCTTCGGCTACAGTGCTCTGGCGCGGCCATGATACCCGCTGTGAAGGCTCCGGTCAATATCTTGACGATCCTGTGACATGGGACCGCTTGACATTGCACGGAGTGCACGTAGCGTGGACGATTGAGCATAGGTACGGTACGCAAACGCCTGGTGTCAAGGGCAGGTGACGGAGTCCTGACGTGAGTCGCCAAGATGTAACCTCTTCTGTTCTCCCTTCGAGTAGCCCGTCTGCGCACCCTGGTGCGATGGAGGATGAGAGTGCGTCGCGACGACGAGACTCCGCGACACTGCCTCGCTGGCTGCTGCTCCTGGCCTGGGCGACCGGGCCGTCGGCGGCGTACGCCCTGTTAAGCCTGCTCCAGGCCGCGCTGGTCGAGCGAATCCTGAGCGTGGACGTGGGGTTCGGGCGGGTGCTGGCGTTCTGGGTGGGAACGGTCTACCTGGCGCTGCTCGGCTGGGGCTTCCTGCCCGCCCGGCCGGGCAGCTGGTACGCGCGCCGTGGCGTGGTGCTGCCGCTGCTCGGGCTGGGGATCGTCGGGGCGGTGGTCAGCGGCGCGTTCACCGGCCTGTGGCTGGCGGGACACTGGGTGTCGTCGGTCGGAGGTCCGGTCGTCGGCTCGCTGGCGGTGGTGCTGCTAGCCGGAGCCGGGGTGCTCTGGCTGGCGGGGAGGCAGAAGAGATAGCCCCACCCCCCGCCCCCTCTCCATCGCAATGGGGACAGTAGGGGGCTGGGGGGTGGGGCTTCCGGTCAGCGGACGTTGACGATGTCCCACCAGAGCCCGACCGCGATGATTGAGACCAGCGCCCCGTACAGCCAGCGCAGCACCCGCGACGGCGTGCGGGCGCTCAGCGTGCTGCCGATCTGCGCCCCGATCACCGCCCCGACGACCACGATGCCGGCCAGGATCAGCGGCACCTGACCCGTCGCGATCTTGCCGATCGAGGCCGCCAGCGAGGTCGGGAAGCCGACCGCCAGCACCGTCCCGAGCGCGGTTCGCGTCGGCAGGCCCACCAGATAGATCAGGGCCGGCATCATCAGGAACGCGCCTGACCCGTTCATGCCGATCACCAGGCCGATGACGAAGCCGGCGACGCACACGACGACCGGGCTGAACGGCGGCTGGTCGCCCGCGTCAGGCGCTTCGGTGCGGGTGGGCAGGAACATCAGCAGCGCCGCCACCGTGGCGAGGCTGGCGGTCGCGTACAGCAGCATCTCAGACGGCACGCTGGCCGAGACGACCCCGCCAAGCAGCGCCCCGGCCGCGCTCGCCAGGCTCATCGTCACCGCCAGGCGCAGGTAGACGGCCCCCCGTCGTCGGTGGGCGAGCGTCCCCGAGAGCGTCGCGGCGGTCACCTGCACGACGGCGACGGCGGTGGCGGTTCGGATGTCGATCGGGCTGAACCCGAGCCAGAGCGGAGCGTAGAGCAGCAACGGCACGATGACCAGGCCACCGCCGATCCCGAGCAAGCCGCTCAGAGTACCGCCGGTCAGGCCGAGCGCGAGCAGGAGCAGGCTGTACGGGAGAGTCACAGGAGGCGTGTCTCAGGACGAGCAGAATCTGGGGGGCGTGGGGCGAGGGTGCCAGCTGAGGCGGGCGCCAGCGGGGACAGGGACGGTGCGAGGCCGCCCCGGAGGCCGGCTGCCGTGATGCTACGCGAGATCGAGCCGTCCGTCCACGGCTCGGTCCACATTCCCACACCGGTATCACGATTCTGTAGACCTGACGCTTTGTGACACGGTGTGGACAGAAGTCAGGCGTATAATGGCCCCCGCGTCATCTCGCCCACGGAGCCGTTGTGCCGATCACGCGGGAGAGTCGGAGCCGAGCCGTCGCCGCCGCCATCAGCCAGCCGATCGCGGAGGAGGTGATCCGGCGCAAGGCCGCCGAGCTCGAGGCCGTCTTCGATTCCCTGGGCGACGGGCTGCTGGTCGTCAACGCGTCAGCCACGATCGTCGAAGGGAACGCCGCGGCGCTGACGTTGTTCGGCTTTGCCGACCGCGACGACCTGCTCGGGCTGGTCGTCGCCACGCTGAATATGCGGCTGAGCCGTCCCGACGGGGCGGCGCTGGATCGCGAGGTGCTCGGGCTGGCGCGGGCGCTCCGCGAGGGGACGGTCGGACGCGGCGAGTGCGTGCTGCGGCCGGAGTACGGTGGGCCGCGTTGGATCGAGACCGTCGCCAGCCCGATCCGCGACGTGGACGGCACGATTCTCGGCGCCTCGATCGTGGCTCGTGATATCTCGGACCGCCGCCGTCGCGAGCGTGACCTCGGGCTGATGGTGTCCGTGACGGACGCGCTGCTCGCCGCGACGGACCCGGTCTCGGCCCTGGGCAGCCTCGCGGACCGCTGCGTGGACGTGCTGGCGGACTGGTGCGCCGTCTACGAGCTGGACGAGGGGACCGGCATCCTCCGACTGGTGGCGATGCGCCAGCGCAACCTTCGGCACGCGTCCGAGCTGGCCGGGCTGCTGGCGCGGCGCTCGATCCGAGTGAGCGAGGGGTTCGCCGGGGCGGCGATGCGGGCCGGCCAGGCGGTGCTCCTTCCCGACCTGACCGACGAGTCGATCCGTCGCCACGCCGGCAACGGCGTCGAGGCCCAGATGGCACGGCGGCTCGGGCTGCGGTCGATGGTGTCGGCGCCGATCCGAGGGGCGACGGGGCCGGTCGGCGCGATCTGCGTCGGTTGGGCGAGTGGGCAGCGCCAGCCGGACGAGCAGGACGCCGGGCTGCTCGACGACCTGGCCCGCCGCGCGAGCCTGGTGCTCGAACAGGCGCGCTGCCTGCGGGCGCTTGAGCAGTCCATCGAGCGGCTGGAGCTGGTGCTGGACTCGATGGCGGTCGGGCTGCTGATCCTGGGCGGGGACGGACGGGCGATCCTGATGAATGCAACGGCCCGCGAGATGATCGGGCTGACCGGCGACGGGATCGGGCTGACCTGCGCCGAGATCCTCTCGCAGCACGCCGAGTACGTCGAAGATCCGCGCGAGCTGGACGACGCCATCGCCCGGACGGCCGATCTCGCCGCCGACGAGCGCGGCGAGCTCCGGCTGCGGGCGCCTCAGGCGATCGACATGGAGTGGCTGGCGACACCGGTCCGCGACGAGCGCGACATGGTGCTGGGCCAGGTCATCGTCTGGACGGACGTGACCCACATTCGGGCCGCCGAGCGGATCAAGGACGAGCTGGCGGCCGATCTGAGCGAGGCGCTGCGCTCGCCGCTCCAGGCGATCTCGACCAACGCGGCCCAGGTGCTCCGTCGCGGGCGGCGGGCCGGCGTCGAGCCGACGCTGGTGCACGGACTGGAAGTGATCCTCCGCAACGCCCGCCAGGTCTCGATGCACGTCAACGATCTGGTAGACGCGGCCCGCTTCGACGCCACCACGCTGACGCTGGACGTGGCGGAGGTGAACGCCCACGACGTGGTCCAGCAGGCGATCGACGAGGCGCGCGCCATGACGACGGTGCACCGGTTCCGGCTGGACGTGCCGCCGGCGGTGCCGCCGCCACGCTGGGACTCTGACCGCGTCCGGCAGGCGCTCCTGCACGTGTTGAGCAACGCCATCAAGTACTGGCCTGAGGGCGGCCAGATCACGGTGAAGGTGCGACCGCAGCTGGAAGGCATCGTCATCAGCGTGCGTGACCGTGGGGTCGGCGTGCCGCCAGCGGAGCACGAGCGCATCTTCGAGCGGTTCGTCCGCCTGCCCGGCGACACCTCCCGCGAGCGCATCCGTGGGAACGGGCTGGGGCTGTACCTCGTGCGCGGCGTGGTCGAAGCGCACGGCGGCACCGTCTGGCTCGAATCGAGCGGCGTCCCCGGCGAAGGCACGACGGTGCACCTGCTGCTGCCCTGGAGCCCCGAGGCTGCGCCGTCGCTCTGAGATGGGGCTGTCTTGCTAGACCGCATACGCGAGAAAACCCTGACACCGATCTGACGCGGTGCTCCGTCCTTCTAACGCTCGCCTGACGCCGCCGATGCCACACTGAGTCCGCGAGAGCTGTGACGCAGTGCTGACAAGATCTCTCACGAGCAGGCTGGCGAGAGACGGGACGAAGGGGAACAGGACGATGCAGGCAGTGTCGGAGCTGGTGAGTCAGGCGCAGCAGGGTGACCAGGCGGCATTCGCGTCTCTGTACGAGCAGTACTCGCCGCTGGTGTACCGGTTCCTCCGCCGCCGACTGGACGGCTCGGACGAGGTCGTCGAGGATCTGACCGAGGACGTCTTCGTCAAGGTCTACGAGAAGCTGGACCGCTACGTCGAGCGCGGCCTGCCGTTCACCGCCTGGCTGTACCGCATCGCTCACAACCATCTGGTGGACTATCTCCGAAGCCTGCCCCGCATGACCGCCCACTCGCTGGACGACGTCGGCGACGTGCCGGAGCGCGCGGCGATCACCTCCTTCGGCCAGGTGCTGGACCGTCAGGCGCTGGAGCCGGCCCTGGCCCGGCTTACCCCCGAGCAGCGGCAGGCCATCGACCTGCGCTTCATGGAGGGGATGTCCGTGGCCGAGGCCGCCAGGACGATGGGCCGCTCCGAGGAGGCCGTGAAGAAGCTACAGGCCCGGGCGCTGGCGAACCTCCGCCGCCACCTGGCCCCGTCCGCTCCGACCCCGATCTCGCGCACGCCCAGCAACATCACCCCGTTCCGGATGGCTGTCGCCTGACACCTGCCTGACCCCGGCCGGCCTGACCTTCACCTACCTGCCTTAGCTGTCGGTCCGCTCTCAGTCCGTTATCGGCCATCTGTCTCCCGCCATCGCGCTCGCCGGCTGCTCCTCCCCTCCCCTGAAGCCGCGCGTCTGAGGCGCGCGGCTTCGTGCGTCCGTGGGCCTGACTCGGCCACCGAGGATCGGCCTGATCTGTGGTAGACTCCACTCGGCGCACGGGCCTCGACGGTGGCGCATCTCGGTTGACCGTCGTTGGGGTACACCGTCGCCTGCAGCTCCGAGCTCGGCGAGGCCGCAAGACGCCCGCAGCCATGGATTCACCGCTCGTTCTGGTCGTGGACGATGAGCCACATATTTGCCTGCTCGTGCGTGAGACGCTACGCCAGGCCGGGATGTCTGTGCGCTCGGCGCCCGACGGCCGCCAGGCTTTGCGCGCGCTGGAAGAGGACGACCCGGCCCTGATCTTGCTGGACGTCGGGCTGCCGGACATCGACGGCTTCAGCCTCTGCGCCCGCATTCGCGAGGTCAGCCACGCGCCGATCATCATGCTGACGGCTCGCCACCACGACGAGGACGTCGTGCGGGGCTTCAAGGCCGGCGCGGACGACTACGTGATCAAGCCGTTCAGCCCGCGCCAGCTGGCGGCGCGTGCCGAGGCGCTCATGCGCAGGACGCGTGGGCCGGCCAATGCGATCGGGCGGTACCAGGACGACGAGCTGGAAGTGGACGTCTCCTCGCGCCGGAGCGTGCTGCGCGGCGTGAACAGCCGCCTGACGCCGTCCGAGGCGAAGCTGCTGGACCTGGTGCTGGCGCATCCGCGCCGCGTGTTCACGCCGCAAGAGCTGCTGCGCCACCTGCGCGGTCCCGGCTATGAGGACGCCCACGGCGCGCTGCGCCAGGTCATCCTCGGCCTGCGGCGCAAGATCGAGCCGGACCCGTCGTCGCCGACGTACCTCGTGACGGCGCCCGGCGGCGGCTACGCGTTCGAGCCGCGCGGCGAGTAACCTGCTCCGCCAGAGAGCCCCGGCGGACACCATCTCGGGTATCCTGATCGGCAGAGGCCGGCCGTCAGAGCGCCGCGCCGTGAAAGCTGGTGCTCGTGCCGCGCCAACCGACGCCCCGCTCGTCCTCAGCCCGCCCTGCCGATCTTCCCCCGACTGGCGCGACGGCGGCGCCCGTCGCGCTGGATGCCATCGACCGCCGCCTGCTGGCGCTGCTCGCCGAGGATGGCCGCCGTTCGTACACGGACCTCGCACAGGATGTCGGGCTGAGCGCGCCGTCCGTCTA
>JAXLXF010000053.1:0-43649 GCA_046328125.1 Chloroflexota bacterium | reverse complement strand
CGACGGCTTGCGCTCCCAGCGGCGCGAGAGGTGCCACCCGAGCAGCGGCAGCAGCAGCAGTCCGAGCTCGACGTGGACGTTGAGCGGAGAGTACCCGCCGAAGCTGTCCAACTCCAGCAGGTGGAGCGTCCAGGCGAGCCCCAGCACCAGGGCGCCGAGCGCGGCCAGCCCGGTCAGGAGGCCGGGGATGACGGAGCGTCTGAGGCGCGGTCGCGGAAGCCGTCGAGCCAGCGAGCCGCGCGCGATCGGCGTCTTCCAGACGAGCGTCAGCAACAACCCGACACCGAACAGGCGGTGAAGCTCGTACCAGGGGCCAGCAGAGCGGTCGGGCGAGATCCAGCCGAACAGCCCGCTCAGCGCCAGGCCAGTTGCCAGCGCGAGCAGCAGCAGGTTGGTCAGGCATCGTGGCACCGCGGGCCTCCGACGGGCGCGTTCAGTCTGGCAGCCAGCGGCGCAGCATCGCCGCGAACAGGGCGAACGTGATCGGTTTGGCGAGGAAGTCGTCCATGCCTGAGTCCAGGCAGCGCTGGCGGTCGGCAGCGTACGCACTCGCCGTCAGCGCGACGATGGGGGTGCGGCCGGCCGGCCCGTCGAGCTTGCGGATCTGGCGGGTCGCCTCGAACCCGTCCAGCTCCGGCATCTGGCAGTCCATCAGCACCAGTGCGTACGACGCGCCGCCGGCAATGGCATTCACGGCGGCCCGTCCGTCCGTGACGACGTCGATGGCGTATCCGAGTCGGTCGGTCATCAGGGTGACGACCCGCTGGTTCATCGGGTTGTCCTCGACCAGCAGGATACGCGGAAGATCGGGGAGGGACGGTGGCGGGGGCGGCTCGAGCTCGTTCGGGGCGGTCGTCGTCGGCGTGGCGGTCGAGCCGTTCTCCACGGGGACAGGCGTGGCTGCCGGCTCGGACGGGCGTGCTCCGAGGATCGATCCATACGGTGCCGTCGCGGACGGCGGCAGCCCAACCGGCACGGTGAAACGGAACGTGCTGCCTTGCCCGACGACACTCTCGACGCCGATCTCTCCGCCCATGCGCTCGACCAGCCGCCGCGAGATCGCCAGTCCCAGACCGGTCCCACCGTACCGACGTGTCGTGGAGCTGTCAGCCTGCACGAACGCCTGAAACAGCTGCGTCTGGACGTCCGCCGGAATCCCGATCCCGTAATCCTGCACCTCGATCGTCAGCCGGGCCTGGTTCGCCGCGATCGGCGTCCCGGTCGCCCGGACGACGATCTGGCCGGCTGGCGTGAACTTGACCGCGTTGTTCAGCAAGTTCGCCAGCACCTGGCTCAGACGGCCCGGATCGCCGATAGCGGTCCGTGGTAGCGCCGGGTCGATCTCGGTGGTCAGGATCAGCCCCTTGGCCTGCGCGACCGGCCGGCAGATCTCGACGACACCGCGAACGACCTGGCCGGGGTCCACCGAGATCGCTTCGAGCTCCAGACGGCCGGACTCGATTCTGGCGTAGTCCAGGACGTCGTTGACGATGGCCAGCAGCATCTCGCCGCTGGTACTGACGGTGTTCAGGAGCTCGCGCTGATCGTGGGACAAAGTGGTGGCGTTGAGCAGTTCAGCGCTGCCGATGATGCCGTTCAGTGGCGTCCGGATCTCGTGACTCATCATCGCCAGGAACTCCGACTTGGCGCGGTCGGCGGCACGCGCGGCCTGCGTCGCCTCGGCCTCGGCCGCGAACAGGCGGGCGTTACGGATCGCCGCCGCCGCCTGGGCCACCAGTCCGTCTAGCAGGCTGTGGTCGTACACCGTGAACCGGAACGGCTGGCGCCCGTTCAGCGAGAGTACGGCCACCACCCGGTCCTCGTTCATGACCGGCGTGGTGTAGGTGCTGACCAGGCCGTGCTCGCGGTACCAGTCCAGCCCGCCGACCCGGCCGTCTGTGAAGGCGTTGTCGGCGTTCATCGGCTGGCGGTTCGCCGCGACCCAGCCGGCGCTCCCTTCGCCAAAGTGGGCGCGTCGGAACGTCTGGCCGGCGCCCATCAGCTCGTTGGAGAAGGCGCGTAGCTCCAGCGTCTGCGTCTCCTCGTCGGCGATCCAGAACGAGGCCGAGGCCGCTCCCATCAGCGTCGCGGCGGCCCGCGCAATCGCCTTGAGGACGTCGTCCATGTCCAGGGAGGACGAGATCAGGCGGTTGAGCGCCGTCAGCAGGCGCTGGCGGGCCAGCCTCCGACGAGATGACGTCGCCTCGCCGGCGGTATCGTGTCGAGGGTGTGCGCGGCGTCGCTTCGTGCCGGGCAGCACGAGGCGCCCGCCGACTACCACGTCGCGAACACGCCGCGTGGCCGGATCGTGGCCGCGAGGCGTCCGCCCAGTCGCTGCCTGCCCGTGCTCCTCGACCAGCAGTCTACCCCTCGTGGCGGGGAAGCCCGCGCAACAGCGCCGCGGCTCCGGCCAGCGCGGCGATCAGTCCGAGATCGGACAGCCTGACGGCCTGCTCGATGCCGCGCGTGAAGTCGAGGCGGGCCTCCTGCTCCAGCGTTTGACGTAATGGACGCAGCAACAGCTCGCCGGCGCCCAGTGCGACGCCACCGCCGATGACGACCCGGTCCAGGTCGAGCAGCGCCGCCGCCGCCGCGATCCCTCGCCCGACGGCGATGCCGGCCTCCTCCACGAACTTCACGGCGGTTGGCTCGCCGCGCTTCGCGGCCGTCACCACGTCCTCGCCGGTCGGGGAGGCTGGAAGGTCCGGCAACAGGCCCTCGGCCTTCGCGAGCCGCGCCCGCCGGGCCAGCCCGCTGCCCGATGCGACGCCTTCGACGCAGCCTCGCGCGCCACAGCCGCACTCCGGGCCGCCGGGGAAGGCGATCACGTGACCGATGTGGCCGGCGTTGCCGCGCACGCCGTGGATCAACTGCCCCTCCGCCACGATGCCGCCGCCGACGCCCGTCGAGACGACCATCCCCATCAGGCAGCGGGCTCCCTGGCCGGCCCCGACGACGTACTCGCCGAGCGCGAGCGCCTTGGCGTCGTTGTCCACCAGGGCCGGGCGGCCGTACCGTTCCTGGAGCCTGGCCCGGAGCGGGAAGCCGCGCCAGGCCGGGATGTTGAGCGGGGAGACGCGCCCCTCGGGATACTCCATCGGGCCGCCACAGCCGACCCCGACCCCGACCAGGTCGTCTGGGCGGACACTGCCAGCTGCCAGGACGCGGTCGGCGAGGCCGATCAGGTCCGCGAACAGCGCGTCCGCCGAGCCGTCGCCGCGCGTCGCGACGCTGTCGTGGGCGACGACACTGCCGTCCGACCGGACCAGTCCTGCCGCGAGCTTGGTGCCCCCGATGTCGAGTGCAAGCGTCCAGGTCCCGCCGTTCACCGCTTCCCCCGCATCGTCCTGGCCGCTCGCCGACCGTCCGAAGATCGTTCCGTAACGATTGTGACAACGTCCGGACGTGTCTGACCGTGATCGTATACTACACCTTCGTCATGCGTCGGTTGGCCGCGCGGCTCCTGCTCGTGCTCGTCGGACTGTTCCTGGGGCTTCTGATGGTCGAAGCGGCCTTCAGGCTGGCCGGCCCGAACATCCCGCTCGACCTGACGATGGCCCGGTTCCAGGTGTACCACCCGGTCTACGGCTTCTTTCATCAGCCAGGGGTGAGCGGCTGGGTCAGGACCGACGAGTTCACGACGTTCGTCAAGTTCAACACCCAGGGGCTGCGTGGCCCCGAGGTCAGCATCCCGAAGCCGGCCGACACGTTCCGGGCGCTGGTGCTGGGCGACTCGGTGGTGGAAGGCGCGCAGGTCGGCGAGGACGCCACGATGGCTGGCCGCCTGCGTGGCGAGCTCCAGGGTCTGGCCGGCGGCAAGCGCGTAGAGAGCGTCAACGCCGGCGTGGCCGGCTTCGGGACCGGTCAGCAGCTGCTGTTTCTCCAACGGGAAGGGCTGGCGTACCAGCCAGACCTGATCGTGCTGGTGTTCACCATCGCGAACGACCCGGCCGACAACAGCGTGGCGGTCGCGCGGCGCTGGAAGCTGGCCGCCGAGCGCCGCCCGTTCTTCGTGCAACGGGGCGGCGAGCTGGAGCTCCAGCCGTTCGAGGCGCCGCCAGAAGAGCGGTGGTCGGGAGTACGGACGTTTCTGCGCGACCACTCGGTGGTGTTCACGACGCTGGAGCTGTGGTGGATCGGCAAGACGGTCGCACGGGCGCAGGGCTCGGTGGTGCCGCCGCTGGACGCCGAGAAAGAGGTGTACCTGACCGAGCCCGGCGACGACTGGCAGCAAGCCTGGAGCGTCACTGAGGCGTTGCTGGCAGAGGTGAAGGCGACGGCCGATGCGAACGGCGTGCCGCTGCTGCTGGTGCTCTCACCCTCGGAGTGGCAGACCTACGACGACCTCTGGCCGAAGCTGGTGGGGACCGGCTCGCAGGCGCAGCGGCGGTTCAGCCCGGACGCGCCGAACGAGCGCCTGACCGAGATCGCGGACCGACACGGCATCCCACTGCTCGATCTGCGCCCGATCTTCCGCGCCGAAGTCGCGGCAGGGGGGCCGCCGGTCATCTTTCGGAAGGACGGCCACTGGACCGAGCGCGGCCACGAGATCGCGGCGCGCGCGGTAGCCGGCGCGGCGGCCACCGCCGTGCAGTACCATGATCTCGGGCACGCTTCGGCCACCACGCGCTGAGCGTCCCCAGATACCGATGCGTCGGGGGATTCATGGACACTGGGTTCGCCATCCTCGTCCTGGTGGTCGTGCTGGGTCTGGCGTTCGACTACGTCAACGGCTTCCACGACACGGCGAACGCCATCGCCACCGTCGTCGCGACGCGGGTGCTCTCGCCGCTTCAGGCCGTGCTGATGGCGGCCACGCTCAACTTCGCGGGTGCGATGACCGGCACCGCCGTCGCCACGACGGTCGGCAAAGGCATCGTGGAGCCGGGCGCGGTGACGCAGCAGCTGGTCATCTCGGCGCTGCTCTCGGCGATCGTCTGGGACATCCTGACGTGGTACTACGGCATCCCGTCCAGCTCTAGCCACGCGCTGGTGTTCAGCATCGTCGGGGCGGGATGGGCGACCGGCGGCCTTGGGGTGCTCGGCTGGCCCGGCATCGAGAAGGTACTGATCGGGCTGGTCACGTCGCCGGCGCTCGGCCTGAGTATCGGTTTCCTGTTCATGATCGCGATGCTTCAGCTGTTTTCCCGCACGCATCCTGCGTTCGTCAGTCGCTTCTTCGGGCGGGCACAACTGGTTTCTTCGATGTACATGGCGTTCAGCCACGGCGGTAACGACGCCCAGAAGACGATGGGCGTCATCACGATGTCACTGGCGGCCTACTACGGCTGGACCGGCGACGACTGGGACGTGCCGCTCTGGGTCATCATCGCGGCGGCGACGGCGATGGGCCTGGGGACGGCGTCGGGCGGCTGGCGGATCATCAAGACGATGGGCCACCGGATCGTCGAGTTGAAGGCGATCCACGGCTTCGCGGCTGAGACGACGGCGGCGACGATCATCGAAGTGGCGAGCAGGCTCGGCATCCCGATCTCGACGACGCACGTCATCAGCTCGACGATCATGGGGGTGGGCGCGACGGGCAATCCGCGGGCGGTCCGCTGGGGCGTGGCCGGCAACATCGTGACGGCCTGGATCGTGACGATCCCCGCCTGTATCGCGATGGGCTGGATCTTCAGCGTCATCACGCATGCGCTGATCAAGTAGACAGGAGACAGCATACAGGAGACAGGAGGGTATTGAACCCTCTCCTGTCTCCTGTATGCTGTCTCCTGTCTCCTCGCTCAGGCGTTCTTGACGGCCACGGCCTCCAGGACGTCCGCCACGTCCTCGCACTTGTCGGTGGCCTCTTCGATCTTCTCCAGGATCTCTTTCCAGCGTAGGAGCTCGAACCAGTCCCCGCGCTCCTTGACCAGGCGGGCCATCGCGCTTCGCAGGATCCGGTCGGCCTCGTTTTCCAGGCGGTTGATCTCCACCGTGTAGGCGTGAATTCGGGGCAGGTTCTTCTTCTCGCGGAGCAACGGCATCGCCTCGACGATCTGCTCGGTTGACTGGTAGAGCAGGGTTGCCAGGAGCTTCACTTCGGGGATCGGGTCGGTGACCTCGTACAGCAGCAGCGCGTCGGCGGCGTCCTCGATCCAGTCGGTCACGTCGTCCACGGCGCTGACGAGCGCGCGGATCTCGTCGCCTTCGAGCGGTGTGATGAACGTTCGTGAGAGCAGGTTCAACGTCTCGTGGACGATGAAATCGCCCTGGTGCTCCAGTTCGGTGATCTGGACAACCCGTCCTTCGGCGTCGCGATAGTCGGCGAGCAGTGCCGCGAGCAGTCGCGCGGCGTCTCGTGCCGCCGCGGCGCCCTTCTCGAACCAATCGTAAAAGCCGCGCTCAGCCGGGAGGATCTGAAAGGGCGACATTCCCGCCTCCGAACGAAAGGTGACCCGTATCGAGAGTGTACCGTCCGGTGGTTCGCATCGGCGCGGTCTGCTGGCTCACACCACTATCTCAGGGTTGCCGGAATCCGCGCCCACGAGTACAAGTGAGCGACAATGGCCGATGTGGCGAGCCGCGTCGGTCGGCGCCCCTGGTGCGCGGCCACATTCGAGCGGCGATGACGACCACCCCGGGAGGTCTCGATGCCACGTCACGACAACCGCCAGAGCAGGCGACGGTCCGCGGAGTCCTCGGGCTCCGGTCGTCGCTCCCCGACAAATGCGCGTGCGGCCGCGAACGGACGCGGGACAACCGACCTGTCCGGCCGCGGCCCCTCGACGACGTCAGGGTATTCGGCGGCAGCGTCCGACTCGTTCTTCGAGCGGCAGTTCCACCTGTCGGCTCGTGGCACCGACATCCCCACCGAGGTCCGCGCCGGCCTGACGACGTTCATGGTCATGAGCTACATCATCGTCGTCAACTCGGTCATCATCACCGGCGGCGCCCAGATCGCCCAGCAGAACGTCTCGTTCGCGGCCATCGTGACCAGCACCTGTCTGGTGGCCGGCCTGATGTGCGCGGCGATGGGCCTCTGGGCCAACCTGCCGTTCGCGCTGGCGCCGGGCATGGGGCTGAACGCGGTGGTGGCGTTCCAGCTGATGGTCGGCCTGAAGTACACGTTCGCCGAGGCGATGGGCGTCATCCTCCTCGAAGGCGTCATCATCACGATCCTGGTCATCACCGGGCTGCGGCAGGCCGTGCTCCGTGCGCTGCCGGTCCCGCTCAAGCTGGCGATCGGGGCCGGGATCGGCCTATTCCTGTTCGCGATCGGCGCCTACGAGGCCGGCTTCTTCGTCGTGCCGCTGGGCGCCACTCAGGGTGGCACGGTCCAGCCGCCGACGGCCGGCGCGCTGGGTAACTTCCTGGCGCCGCCGACGGTGTTCGCGGTGTTCGGGCTGCTGGTGACGGCGGTGCTGATGCACCTGCGGGTCCGAGGCGCCTTGCTGGTCGGCATCCTGTTGACGACGGTGCTGGGCGTGGTCGTTCACCTCGCAGGTGGCGTACAGCTCTCGGTCATTCCGGGCAAGCTCGAGCTGCCGCCGCAGGTGTTCAGCGCGCCGGACCTGTCGAACATCGGAAGCGGCGTCATGGGGCTCGGGTTTCTGGCGAGGGGCGGGAACGTGCTGCTGGCGGGCCTGCTCGCCACCCTCTCGATCATGCTCAGCGACTTCTTCGACACGGCCGGGACGTTCACCGCGTTGGGCACCGAGGCCGGCCTGGTGGACGACAACGGCAACCTGCGCGAGCACGAGGACCGGGCGTATCTGGTTGACTCGTTGGGCGCGCTGGTCGGCGGCCTGGCTGGCTCGTCGAGCGCCACGACCTACATCGAGAGCGGCGCCGGCATCGCGGAGGGCGGTCGGACCGGCTTGACCGCCGTGGTGGTGGCGATCCCGTTCTTCCTGGCGGTCTTCCTCGGCAACCTGTTTGCGATCGTGCCGCCGGAGGCGACGGCCGGCGCGCTGATGATCGTGGGGCTGCTGATGATCGCCGCCACCGCCGCCGAGATCC
The DNA here is from genome assembly GCA_046328125.1 of Chloroflexota bacterium. Classification (GTDB taxonomy): domain Bacteria; phylum Chloroflexota; class UBA6077; order UBA6077; family JACCZL01; genus JADZEM01. The sequence goes on along the minus strand of JAXLXF010000053.1, from coordinate 35,687 downwards.
CGTGGAAGGATCTGTCGGTGGGGCTGCCGGCCCTGTTCGCGCTGATGCTGATGCCGCTGACCTGGAGCATCACCAATGGGATCGGGGCCGGGGTGGTCCTCTACACGCTGCTTCACATTCGAACGGCGGCGCTGCCACTCTGGATCGTCTCGCTTGCCTTCCTGGTCTACTTCGCCATCGGCACCCACTGACGACACTCCCCCGACGGCACCACATGGGGCGCCTGCCCCTGCCATACTCCCCGCACGCGGACCGGGAGCTGTGCTGGCTCGACAGCCAGGACGGCTCCCGGCGATGAGGGGAGACGCGAGCTTGGTGCCAGTAGGGCGTGACACGTCGATGCGAGAGCTGGCGGCGGTGCTGGCCGTCGCTAGCGCCATCGTGGTGCAGCTCTTCCTGTTTGGGACGACGCGTGTCGGGCTCCAGAAGGACGACGCTGGCCAATACTGGCAGATGGCCGAGCGGCCGGCCTATCTGGCGCGGCTACCATACACGTTTCGGGTGCTGACGCCGGAGCTGGCCGCGCTCTGGCCGGGCGATCTGGAGCTCGGGTTCAGCCTGGTGTCGCTGGCGGCGCTGCCGCTCACCGCCACGGCGCTCTATGCCTACCAGCGGGCGGTCGGGCTAGGACCGGTGGCGGCGTGGAGCGGGGCGCTGCTGTTCGCGGTCTCTGGCGGTGCGATCCGGATGCTGACGACGCCGGCCTACGTGGACGGCCTGACCTATCTGACTGAGGCCGCCGCGTTCTGGCTGCTGGCGCGGGGGCGGTTCTGGCCGTTCGTGGCGGTGGTCTCGGTGGGGACGCTGAACCGCGAGACGGCGCTGCTGCTGGTGGCGCTGTACCTCGCGGTGGAGCCGCCGAGCCGGAGCTCCTGGCGGCGGGCGGCGCTCGCGGTGCTGGTGCCGGTGGCGGTCCTGGTGGTGGTGGCCGTCGTCAAGCTGGCGGTGGGCGGCGTGCTGACCGGGGCCACGCCGTTGGCGATGCTGGCGCCGTTCGCACGGACGTTCCGGCAGGACGTCCCGACCCTGTCGGAGCTGTTTGACGTCTACTCGACGCTCGGGGTGATGTGGCTGCTGGCGTTCCGGCACCTGCCCGGCCCGACCCCGTTCCAGCGACGCGCGCTGGTCTACGCGGCGCTGGTGGTGCTCCAGTTGACGGTCTCCAGGGGCGACGAGGGCCGCAACCTCTCGCACCTGTTCCCAGTCGTCATCCCGCTGGCGATGCTGGACGTGCAGCGCACGCTGGAGACGGGCGGGCGGCGCGGCCTGGTGCTGGCCGTGCTGCTGGCCGCCAGTTGCGCCGCCAGCATGGTGCACGCCCGCTGGACGATCCTGGAGTCGGGCACGCTCCGCTACGGACTGGTGGCGGCGGGGACGGCGCTGGCGCTGGCGATCAGCTGGCTTCTGCCACTGATCCGGTCGGCGGGCGCCCGACCGACGACGCCTGCTGAGAGCGGTTAGGCCGGCAGGTCGGCAAGCGCCTGGTCGATGGTCGGCATCGGTCGCTGCCAGAGCCAGGAGACCCGCAGCCTGAATCCGTCTACAACCTTCGAGGTGTAGATGCCATCGGAGCCAACCTCGCCCAATCGGTAGTGGCCGTCTTCGCCGAGCTCATAGAACCGGGCTTCTCTGCGTCGTGGATCGACGATCCAATACTCTGGAATGCCGGCCGCCTCGTACTCGGCCAGCTTTTCCTGGTAGTCGCGCATCACGCTGTCCGGTGACACAATCTCGACAGCGAGATCCACCGGTCCATCCACGAAGGTCGGGTTGATGCGCCCTGCGTTCTCTCGTCTCACGAATATAAGGTCTGGCTCTCTACCACTGGGCTTTTGAGGTAGGCGCACCAGGAACGGTGCATAGAAGATCCGTCCAAGTCCATGCCGTTGGATATACAGCAAGAGAAACGTGATGAGAAAGAGGCCGGAGTCCTGGTGATCCTCGTGTGCAGGTGGCATCTCGATGATCTCTCCAGCAACCCATTCGACGCGCCAATCGTCAGGCGCCCAGGCCAGGAAGTCATCCCATGAGACAGGCGCCGGTGGCGGCGGCACGTAGTTAGGCGACTGGCGCCGGAGGGCCAGGAGATCCTCGGGAGAAAGGTCTGGCGACGAAGCAGCCGAACGCTGTCTGTGGATCGTCATGGTCGTCGAGTCCCTGGACTTGATGCCACTGATTGACGGAGCACCTTCAGCCTACCACGAAGCTGCGAGCTGCGAGCGACCGTCCTCTCGCAACTCGCAACCCACAACTCGCAACTCCGTCAGACGGCGACGGCTGGCTGGGCCTCCGCGACCGCCGCCGCGATCTGGTCGCCGACCTCGGCGCAGAGCAGCGCCTTCTCGCCGGCCCGTGCCGTATCTGGCGTGCGCAGCCCCTCGTCGAGAGCGCGCAGCACCGCCGCCTCGACGGTCGCGGCCTCGGTCTCCAGCTCGAGGGCGTGCCGGAGCAGCATCGCAACGCTCAAGATCGTGGCCAGCGGGTTCGCCAGTCCCTTGCCGGCGATGTCGGGCGCTGAGCCGTGGATCGGCTCGTAGAGGCTGGCCTTGCCGGCTCCCAGGCTGGCGGACGGCAGCATCCCGAGCGAGCCGCCGAGCATCGCGGCCAGGTCCGTCAGCAGGTCGCCGAACAGGTTGTCCGCCACCACCACGTCGAAGTCGGTCGGGCGGCGGGTCAGGTGCATGGCGCAGGAGTCGGCCAGCATGTGCCCGAACTCGACGTCCGGGTACTCGGCGGCGACGCGCTCGGCCACGATCCGCCACAGCCGCGAGGTCGCCATCACGTTCGCCTTGTCCACCGAGGTGACCTTCTTGCGGCGGCCCTTCGCCAGCTCGAAGGCGGCGCGCACCGCCCGCTCGATCTCCTGCTCGGTGTAGAGGGTGGTGTCCACGGCGCGGGTGCCGGACTTCGTCTGCCAGATCTTCTTTGGCTTCGCGAAGTAAGTGCCGCCCGTCAGCTCCCGCACGAACAGCAGGTCCACCCCGCGAATCACGTCCGGCTTGAACGTGGAGTTGTCGATCAGGGCTGGCAGCGTCTTGACGGGACGGAGGTTGGCGTACAGCCCCAGGCTCTTGCGCAGCCCGAGCACAGCCTGCTCCGGGCGGACCTCGGCCTTCGGATCGTCCCACTTCGGGCCGCCGACGGCGCCCAGCAAGACGGCGTCGGCTTTCTTCGCGGCGCTGACCGTCTCCGGCTTCAGCGGCGTGCCGTAGGCGTCGATGGCCGCCCCGCCGACGATGTGCTGGTCCATCTCGAACCGGTGCCCGAACCGCTCGCCGACGCTTCGGAGCACCTTGACGCCCTCGGCGACCACTTCTGGACCGATGCCGTCGCCCGGCAGCACGACGATCTTGTACGCCTTCTTTGACCCACTCTTGGCTGCTGTTCCGTTCACCGATTTTCCTTCTCTCATCGAGTGATATTCAGGTTCGGCATCTTCGAGGATGTCGGGCGTCCATCGCCGCAGATTTTCGAGAAACTCCTCATTGGTTACCGTGGCAAAGTGCTCGCGGAGGAGCTTGCCGACAACTTTCGCGTCAAGCCGACTCATGTGTCGTCCTCCTCTCGGAGCAACTCCATCGACTCAATGAGAGACGTGTCACGAACAGCGATCTGGACGTGCGATCGACTGAGGATAGCGGTGCCTGGGAACACTGGTACGCCCTCGCCGAACACTCCTCGGATTGATCTGATACGTATGCCGCTCTGGCTCGCCACGAAGTCTACGGCGTAGTTGACCACTGCTCGATCCAGACGATGTGCGCCCGTGGACTGCCGTGGCTGCGGAGTGCCGGTCCTGCGTAGCAGTTCCACGTAGTCAGTGTACGCTTGATTCAGAACACGATTCCATTGGATGTCGAGGAGGTCGAGGCAGTCATCCAGGCGGATGACGGACCGGATCACGACGCCGTCAGCGCCATGCCGCTGCGCCGCCCACTCGCGGGCGCGGTTCGGGGCATCTTGAAAGAAGTAGATCCCGTCCCCGAGCCAGTCGTAGATGTTCCGACCGACGCGAAAGCCGTTGCGAAGCACGTCCTCGGCGGCTACACGTGACGTGCCGTGATAGCCGATCGCTCGGAGCGGGTCGCCGATACGGAGTGGCGAATCAGCCACGGCAACTCAGCAATTATGTCAGCTCTCGACAAGAGGCCGTGACTGCCAGCACACGACAGTCACGGCCAGACACACAGCATGGACACCAGGCGTTCAGGGCGTGGTGGCGATCACGCCGGCCGGCAGCCGCTCCATGATGGCGTGGAGATCCTCCTCGAAGACCTCCTTCTTGTGGTCGGCGACGTTCTTGAAGGACTTGAACGCCTCTAGCAGATCGTACGTGCCGACCGCGTAGCCGATCTTCGCCAGCTCCACGCGCAAGGCGTGCCGCCCGGAGTGCTTGCCCATTACCAGCTTGTTCTCGGCGCGGCCCACGGACTGGGGCGTCATGATCTCGTAGGTGATGACGTCCTTGAGCACGCCGTCCTGGTGGATCCCTGACTCGTGCGCGAAGGCGTTGCGCCCGATGATCGCCTTGTTTGGCTGCGGCCCCTGGCCGGTGAACTCGGCCAGCATCTCGCTGGTCCGGAACAGCTGCGTCGCGTCGATCTGGGTGTCCAGACCCTTGTAGAAGTCCTGGCGGACCCGCAGCGCCATGATGACCTCTTCGAGCGAGGCGTTGCCGGCCCGCTCGCCGATGCCGTTGATGCAGCCCTCGACCTGGCGGGCGCCGGCCCGGACCGCCGCCAGCGAGTTCGCGACCGCCATGCCCAGGTCGTCGTGGCAGTGGACCGAGATGGTGGCTTTGTCGGCGTTCTTGACCTTGCCCCAGACCCCGGAGATCAGCTCCCCGAACTCGTCCGGCATCACGTAGCCGACCGTGTCCGCGATGTTGATGGTGGTGGCGCCGGCCTCGATGACCGCCTCGATCACCTCGTACAGGTAGTTCCAGTCCGAGCGCGTGGCGTCCATCGGCGAGAACTCGACGTCCGAGCAGTACTGCTTCGCGCGGGCCACCATCGCGACGGCCCGCTCCTTGCCCTGCTCGCGGGTCAGGCGGAACTGCTTCTCCAGGTGGATGTCGGACGTGGACAGGAACGTGTGCAGGCGCGGGCTCTCCGCGACCTTGACCGCCTCCCAGAGGGTGTCGATGTCCTCGGGGACGGCGCGGGCCAGGCCGGTGACGACGCGGCCCTTGACCTCGCGGGCGATCTGCTGCACGGCCGCGAAGTCGTCCGGGGAGGCAGCCGGGAATCCCGCCTCGATGACGTCCACGTTCAGCCGCTCGAGCTGCCTGGCAAACTCGAGCTTCTGCTCGGACGTCAGCGAGAAGCCGGGGGACTGCTCCCCGTCCCGCAGCGTGGTGTCGAAGATGCGTACGTGTGATGACACGGCGGACTCCCGGTCACGAGTGGAGAGTGGAGAGTGGAGAGTTAGAGTAGCAAGCTTCCACCATCTCTAACTCTCCACTCTCGGCTCTCCACTACCGCTGCTGCTGAATGAACGGCATCATGGCGCGGAGCTCGGCGCCAATCTTCTCGATCTGGTGCTCGGCGCCGGCCGCGCGGCTGGCCTTGAGGCGGGGAGCGCCAGCGACGTTCTCCAGGATCCAGGTGTTGGCAAATGTGCCGTTCTGGATCTCGGTCAGCAGCTGCTTCATCGCCTTCTTGGTCTCGTCCGTCACGATCCTCGGGCCGGCGTAGTAGTCGCCGAACTCCGCCGTGTTCGAGACTGAGTACCGCATCAGGCTGAGGCCGCCCCGGTAGAACAGGTCCACGATCAGCTTCAGCTCGTGGAGGCACTCGAAGTAGGCCAGCTCAGGAGCGTAGCCAGCCTCGACCAGCGTCTCGAAGGCCGCCGTCACCAGCGCGCTGACGCCGCCGCAGAGCACCGCCTGCTCGCCGAAGTTGTCGGTCTCGGTCTCGTCCTTGATGGTGGTGTGGACGATGCCAGCCCGTGCCGAGCCGATCCCCTTGCCGTACGCCAGGGCGTTGCGCAGCGCGTTGCCCGAGGCATCCTGGTGGACCGCCACGAGGGCCGGGACGCCAGCGCCCGCCACGTACTGATCCCGCACGAGGTGGCCCGGGCTCTTTGGCGCGATCATCGAGACGTCCACGTTGGGCGGCGCGACGATCTGACCGTACAGGATGTTGAAGCCGTGCGCCACCATGACGGTGTCGCCGTCCTTCAGGTTCGGCTTGATGTCGCGCTCGAAGATGTCGTGCTGGGTCTCGTCGGGCGTCAGGATCATGATGGTGTCGGCGGCCTTCGCGGCCTCGTCCGCGTGCATCACGGTCAGACCCTCGGCGCGCGCCTTCTCCGCCGACTTCGAGCCCGCGTACAGCCCGACGATCACGTCCAGGCCGCTCTCCTTCAGGTTCAGCGCGTGCGCGTGCCCCTGGCTGCCGTAGCCGATCACCGCGATCTTCTTGCCACTCAGCAAGCTGAGATCGGCATCCGAGTCGTAATACACCTTGAGAGCCAAAACAATCGCCTCCGTACGGAGTAGCGAGTGGTGATCTGCGATGCCTTGTCATCCTGAGCTCGCGAAGGATCTCACAGCCCTGCCCCGCACTCCGGGAGTTGCGCTGCTCCGTTGGGAGATCCTTCGCGAGCTCAGGATGACATAGGCATCGCTACTCGCTACTCATGACTCGTTACGATACTTCGCGCAGCCGGACCGCCTCGCGGCCCTTCTCCTGGCCGGACATGACGCCGCGTGCCATCGCGACGAGGCCGGTCCGGACCATCTCCTTGATCCCGTACGGCCGCAGCATCGAGACCATCGAGTCGATCTTGTCAGTCGGGCCGGTCACCTCGACGGTCAGCGAGCCCATCGCGATGTCCACGACCCTGGCGCGGTAGACGTCCACCATCTGGAGGATCTCCGACCTCAAGGCCGCGGACTTCGAGGCGACCTTGATGAGTGCCAGCTCGCGCTCGACGGTCTGGTCCTCGGTCAGGTCCGAGACCTTGCGGACCTCGATCACCTTGTACAGCTGCTTGACGACCTGCTCGATGGCCGTCTTCGAGCCGTCCACCACCATCGTCAGGCGCATCACGTGCGTCTCGTGGGTCTTGCCGATCGTCAGCGAGTCGATGGCGAAGCCGCGCTGCCGAAACAGCGAGACCACGCGGTTCAGGACGGCCGGCCCGTCCTCCATGGTGGCGACCAGTGTGTGCTTCATGGGGAGCCTCCCTAGACGCGGACGGGGGCGGGGCTGGATGGGGCGGCAGGAGCCGCGGCCGGAATCGGGGTGGCGATGGCGGCCGGCACGTACGGCGTGTCCGGGATGACCTCGGAGAGCGAGGCGCCTGATGGCACCATCGGGAAGACGTTCTCCTCGCGGAAGACGCGAAACTCGATCAGGGCCGGCCCCTGGTACGCGCGCGCCGCCGCGATGGCCGACGCGACCTCGCCGGGACGGGTGACCCGCCAGGCCGGGATGCTGTACGCGTCCGCCAGCTTCACGAAGTCCGGCGTGCCTTCCAGATCGACGTGCTGGTAGTTGCCGGCCCAGAACAGCTGCTGCCACTGCCGGACCATCCCGAGGTAGCCGTTGTTGACGACGGCGATCTTGACCGGGATGCGCTCCTGGGTCAGCACGGCCAACTCTTGCAGGTTCATCTGGAAGCAGCCATCGCCGGCGATGGCCCATACTTCCTTGTCCGGGCGGGCGCACTGCGCGCCGATGGCGGCCGGCAGCGAGAAGCCCATCGTGCCCAGGCCACCCGACGTCTGGAACATGCGCGGCTCGTCGAAGCGGTAGTACTGGGCCGCGAACATCTGGTGCTGGCCGACGTCCGCCACGATCAGGGCGTTCCCCTTGGTGGCGTTGTACAACGCGTTGATGATCTGCGGGGTGTACAGCTCCGGCGTGTCGTCCGGATACTGCTTGAGCGGGAACTCCTTCTTCCACTCCGCGATCTGCGCGAACCACTCGTCGTGGTCCTCGACCTCCTTGACCTCGGGGGTCAGCTTGGTCAGGACCCGCTTGACGTCGCCGACGATTGGCACGTCCACCCGCACGTTCTTCCCGATCTCGGCCGGGTCGATGTCGATGTGGACGATCTTCGCCTTCGGGGCGAACGCCGAGAACTTGCCGCAGAAGCGGTCGTCGAACCTGTTGCCGATCCCGATGACGAGATCGGCCTTGTCGATGGAGTACGAGGAGTAGACGTAGCCGTGCATCCCGGGCCAGCCGTTGTACAGCCGGTGCGAGGCCGGGAAGCTGGACAGGCCGAGCAGCGTGTTGACGACTGGGGTGTTCGTCTTCTCGGCGAAGGCGATCAGCTCCTCGGACGCCTGGGAGATCAGCACGCCCTGACCCGCGATGATGACCGGCCGCTTCGCCTGCTCGATCAGGCGGGCCGCCTTGCGGATCTGGACCATGCTGCCCTCGAACGTGGGCTGGAAGCCGGGCAGGTCCACCGAGGTCGGGTAGTGGAAGTCCGCCTCGTTCAGCAGGACGTCCTTCGGGATATCGATGTGGACCGGGCCGGGCCGCCCGTTTCTCGCGATGAAGAACGCCTCTTTGACGATCTTCGCCAGGTCACGGGTGTGGCGGACGAAGTAGTTCTGCTTGGTGACGGGGATGGTGATCCCCGAGATGTCAGCCTCCTGGAACGCGTCCGAGCCGATCATCGCCGAAGGGACGTTGACGGTGATCGCGACGATGGGGGCGGAGTCCATGTGGGCGTTCAGGATGCCGGTGACGAGGTTGGTGGCGCCCGGGCCTGAGGTGCCCATGCAGACGCCGACGTCACGCTTGACGCGGGCGTAGCCGTCCGCCATGTGGGCGGCTGCCTGCTCGTGGCGCACCAGCAGGTGGCGCATCGGATGCTTGTGCATCTCGTCGTAGAGCGGCATGATCGTGCCGCCGGGAATGCCGAAGATGACTTCGACGCCTTCCTCGTGAAGGCACTTGCTCAGGATCTGCGACCCGTTCAACCGCATCCCGCTCTCCAACCAGTAGCGAGTAGCGAGTGATGAGGAGCGAGTGGAGAGTGCCGAGATGGCGTGCCGCGTCGCACCAGCCTCTCGCTACTCGCTACTCGCTACTCGCTACTCGCACGGAATGGCCCTCGCCTGCTCGGGACGAGGGCCACTCGCGGTACCACCCGGCTTGACGCGCCCAGCGCTACAGCTTCCCTCAGCACGACCTCGTGCCGGGTGTCTTCCAGGTGGTGTCGAGCGAGGCCATAACAGCAAAAAACCCTCGCCCGACAGGGACGAGGATCACTCGCGGTACCACCCTGGTTGACGCTGCCTCGCGGCGCATCCACTCACAGCGCGGTATCGTGCGCCACTCCGTCCTCGGCTACTCAGCTCCACCTCGCCTTGTCAGCGAGTGTACCGTTCGCCTCGGCCGCTCGGGGGCGAGCTCAGATTGCTTGTCGGACCGGGCTCGCACCTACCCCCGGCTCTCTGACCGACACGGCAACCGTTTTGGTCCCCGTCATCGCGTTCGCTATGCACTTGTCGTAGCGCGGAGTGTACGCGACCTCCCGAGCTGCTGTCAACTCGAAAGGCCAAAACGGCGAAAACGGGCGCTCGGGGGCACGGCATACCTGGCGTCACGCGGCCAGCCCCGGCTGGCTGGCTAGCTTCGGGACTGGCGAGCTCAGGATCAGCGCCGCCTGGATTGTGAACCCGAGCGCGGCCAGCAGGATGCACGCTTCGGCGCCGTACGTGCCGCCGACGAGCGCCCGATGGTCGCGCCGATTGGCCGTGCGCCGTACGTCGCCATCACGATCACGGCTGAGACGCGGCCGAGCAGCTCGCCGGGCGTCACTGCCTGCCGGAGGGTCGTGGTCGAGATCGTCCAGAGCAGCGGGCCAGCCCCGATCAGGAAGAAGCTGAGGGCGGCCAGCAGCGCCGACGGCACTATCAAGGTCGTCACCATCACCAGCGCGGACGCGAGACCCGCCACCGGCCCCACCGCGACGACCGTCCCGAACGGCAGCAGCTTCGAGATGCGCGGCGCGAGCAGGGCGGCCGTCACCATGCCGAAGCCGAACGCCCCGAGCGTGAGCCCGACGCCCGCCGCCGAGAGACCGAGCTGCGTGACGGCGTACGGCACGTACACGGCCTGCATGATGGTGAACGCGATGTTGAAGAAGATCGCGGTCAGCAAGACGGGCCGCAGCAGCTCGTGGCCCAGCACCATCCGAGCGCCCTCGCGGATCTCCTGGACCGGGTCGTGACGGCGGGCCGTCCGGCTGGCCGGCTCTGGCAGGCCGGCCAGCAGCATCACGGCAGCCGTCGAGAGGGCAGCCGCGACTCCGAACGAGGCCGGTGCGCCGGCCCAGCTCACCAGTAGACCGGCCAGGGCCGGGCCGGCCACAAACGCGACGCTGCGGGCTAGCTCCAGGCGACCGTTGGCGGTACCGAGTGACTCGGAGGGGACCAGCGCGGGCACCAGCGACGGCGCGGCGACGCTGTAGGCGACTGTCCCGGTTGCGCCCAGGAAGCCGAGCACGGCGAGGACCGGCAGGCTCAACAGACCCAGCGCGGCGGCTGCGAGGATGCCGAGAAGCGCCGCTGCCCGAACGCTCTCCGCCGCGACCATCAGGCGACGCCGCGACGAACGGTCGGCCAGGAGGCCGGCCGGCAGCGAGAGTAACAGGAACGGCAGCGTCTGGGCGGTCTGCAGCAGGCCGGTCTGGCCGGCGCCAGCGCCGAGCGCCAGCACGGCGACCAGTGGCCCGGCCGCCAGCCCGATCTGCTCGGCGGACTGGGCCGCGAGGTTGGACCAGGCCAGGCGGGTGAACCCGGACGGCAAACGCGACGTGACTGCAACCTGCACGGGGTGTGACTCCTGGGGATGGAATGGCTCGGTCAGTCCAAACACACTGGCACCGGCCCGCAGGGCGTTGAACACCGGCCACCCCGAATGCGGTTGCACGCCGTCGGTGACCGTTGGATGCGCGACGTGCCCGTGGAGCGCGGCCATCCTGGCCGCTTCCGTGCAGACTGTCTCCGGAGTCAGGGCAGCGGCATCGCTTGTCAACAACCGAAGCGGCCAGGATGGCCGCGCTCCCAGGGGGTGTTCGTCGCCACCTCTCAGACAGACGAGGCGGCGCTCAGGGGCGAGGCAGAGTCGTGTCGGTGTGACAGCAGCTGGACGGGTCGTGGCAATGCGGAGCGGATGCCGCGCTGGACCCCGTCTCCTGAACGTCGTCTGACAGCGGGTGGTCGCCGGGGCGAGTCTGGGCCACTCGTGACGCCGGCTTCATTTACCCACCCTTAACGGCGGTTAAGGCGCTGTTAAAGGTGGGTTGACGTCGCCTTGTTAGCTTTCAGGCATGGACAGACGGGATATCTGGGAGACAGACAGGACGATGGGACGATCGCTGGTGAGCCGACGGCGGGCCGTGCTGACGATGCTCGCAGGGCTCGGCGTGCTCGTGACGGCGTGCGGCCCTGGCACAAATTCTGGGGCCGCGAACAAGACGGACAGCAAGCCGGCCAACGCGGATGCGAAGCCGGCAGACACGAAGCCAGCGGCGCCGGTCGCGCAGTCGGCTGCGACCAGCCCGGCAGCAGGGGCAAGCCCGGTAGCCGCGGCGGCGGCCTCGCCGGCCACCAGCGCCGCGAGTGCTGGCGCCGGGCTCGGCGTCGTCAAGGGGCCATTCGAGGGCGAGGCGAAGCAGTTGACCGGCGCTGGCGCAACGTTCCCCGCGCCGCTCTACACGAAGTGGTTCAACGACTATAAGGCGCTGGCGAACGTCGAGGTCAACTACCAGGCGATCGGCTCGGGCGGCGGGATCAAGGCGATCTCGGACAAGACCTCCGACTTCGGCGCCTCGGACGGCCCGATGACCGACGAGCAGCTGAAGGCGGCCACGGGCGGGGCGATCCTCCACATCCCGATGACGCTCGGCGCGGTGGTGGTGATCTCGAACATCCCCGAGCTGAAGGACACGGCGCTGAAGTTCAGCGGCGAGACGCTGGCCAGCGTCTTCATGGGCGACATCGCCAGGTGGGACGACGCCAGGATCAAGGCCGACAACCCCGGCGTCAACCTTCCCAGCAAGGACATCGTAGTGGTGCACCGCTCGGACGGAAGTGGCACCAGCTACATCTTCACCGACTTCCTCTCGAACGTCAGCCCGGACTGGAAGAGCAAGGTCGGCACCGCGACGGCGGTCAACTGGCCGACCGGGCTCGGCGGGCAGGGCAACCCGGGCGTCACTAACGAGGTGACCCAGAACCCGTACTCGATCGGGTATGTGGAGCTGATCTACGCGATCCAGCAGAAGCTGAAGCCGGCCGACGTCAAGAACAAGGCCGGCAAGTTCGTCACCCCGTCTATCGAGGCGACCTCGGCGGCGGCGGCTGGCGCTGGCAGCACGATCCCGGCCGACCTGCGCGCCTCGATCGTGAACGCGCCCGGCGACACCTCGTATCCGATCTCGGGCTTCACCTGGATCCTGGCCTACAAGGAGATGGCGGACAAGGCGAAGGCGACCGCCCTGACCCGCCTCCTCTACTGGGCTATCTACGACGGCCAGAAGGCCGGTCCCGATCTCGGGTACGCGCCGCTGCCGGCCGACATCGTCAAGAAGGCCGACGACATGATCCAGAGCATCCAGGCCGGTGGCGCCAGGGCGTTTCCTGGTCGGTAGGGGAAGGGACGATGGCACAGGCGCGGGCCGAGCAGGCACCCAGCTCCCGAATCGGATCGGTCGGTCCCATCGACCAGGTGTTCCAGGCCATTGTGACCGGCCTGGGGGGCCTGGTCATCGTCGTGCTGGCGGGGCTGGTCGCCCTGCTGGTGCTCGACTCGCTGCCGTCGATCGAGCGGTACGGGGCCGGCTTCATCGTCACCTCCACCTGGGACCCGGTCAAGGAAGAGTTCGGCGCATGGCCGTACGTCTACGGCACGATCTTCAGCTCCGCCCTGGCGCTCCTGATCTCCACGCCGATCGCGGTCGGCGCGGCGCTGTTCCTGGCCGAGTACGCGCCGCCCTGGCTGCGCGGTCCGGTGTCGTTCCTGGTGGAGCTGCTGGCCGCCATCCCCAGCATCATCTACGGACTCTGGGGCTTCTTCGTCCTGGCGCCGGTGATGCGTGGCGCCGTCGAGCCGTTCCTGAAGGCGGTCTTCGGCTCGATCCCGGTCCTGAGCACCATCGTGGCGGGGCCGCCGCTCGGCCGCGACATCCTGACGGCCGGCGTGATCCTGGCGATCATGATCCTGCCCACCATCATGTCGGTGGCGCGCGAGGTGTTCGTGACGGTGCCGAACACCCAGCGTGAAGGCATGATCGGGCTGGGCGCCACCAAGTGGGAGACGATCGCCTGGGCGGTGCTGCCGTATGCGCGCTCCGGCGTGATCGCGGCGGCGATGCTCGGTCTCGCGCGGGCGCTTGGCGAGACGATGGCCGTGACGATGGTGATCGGCAACAGCTCGCGGGACGTGAACTTCTCGCTGTTCACGCCGGGCTACACGATGGCGAGCGCCATCGCCAATCAGTTCCGTGAGGCGGACAAAGAGATCTACTTCGCGGCCATCGTGAACGTGGCGCTGGTGCTCTTGCTGGTGAGCGGCATCGTCAACGCGCTGGCCCGGCTGATCGTCTGGAGGTTCGCCGGTGGCAGCAACGTCCGCGCCTGACAGAGAGACTGGAAGGAGGGCGCCGATGCAGCGACAAGCGTCGATGGGCGAGCTCGTGCCGACCAGCAGCCTGCTGGTCTCCGGCGCGCAGGCGACGCGCCGCAAGCTGTTTGACCACGCGATGTTCGGAGCGGTCGTGCTGTGCGCGGCGCTTGGCGTCGCGGTGCTGGCCGTCATCCTGATCGACGTCGCGATCAAGGGAGCGCCGGCGCTCGACTTTGCCTTCTTCACGGACCGACCGCTGCCGCTCGGCGAGGTCGGCGGCGGCGTGGCGCCCGCGATCATCGGCACGCTGCTGATGCTCGGGGTGGCGGCGTCGATCGGCGTGCCGGTCGGCGTGGGGACGGCGATCTACCTGTCCGAGTACGGACGGGGCCGCTTCGCGATGGCGGTCAGCTACACGGTGGACCTGCTGGCCGGCGTGCCGTCGATCGTGGTCGGCGTGTTCGTCTGGGCGGTGCTGGTGCGCAACGTGTTCGGCTCGTTTTCGGGGCTGGCCGGCGGCATCGCGCTGTCGCTGATCGTGATCCCGATCGTCACGCGGACGGTCGAGGAGATGCTGCGGCTGGTGCCAGACACCTACCGCGAGGCGTCGCTCGGGCTGGGCGTCTCCCGGGCGAAGACGATCCTGTTCGTGGTGATCCCAACCGCCAAGGGCGGCATCGTGACCGGCGTGGTGCTGGCCATCGCCAGGGCTGGCGGCGAGACCGCGCCGCTGGTGTTGACGGCGCTGGGCAACCAGTTCTTCAACTTCGACCTGCGCCAGCCGATGGCGGCGCTGCCGCTACAGATCTACTCGTACGCCAGCTCGCCGTACGCGGACTGGCACACCAAGGCGTGGGGCAGCGCGCTGGTGCTGATCCTGGTGATCGCGGCGTCGAGCCTGCTGACCCGTCTGGCGACGCGGAATCGGGTGTAGGCCATTTGGGAAGGGACTGAGGAGTATATGGAGGCGACCGTGGCGGCACAGGCGCCAGCAGCATCCAGCGCGCGGACCTCTGAGGCGATCGGGATGCGTGTCGAGAGCCTCTCGGCGTTCTACGGCGCCCACAAGGCGATCGAGAACGTGGACATGGCGATCGAGCCGGGCGCGGTCACGGCGATCATCGGGCCATCTGGCTGCGGCAAGTCGACGCTGATCCGCTGCCTGAACCGCATTCACGAGGTCGTCCCGAACGCTCGCGCCGAGGGGCGGGTGCTGCTGGGCACTGAGGACATCTACCAGAAGGGCGTCGATCCCGTCGCGGTGCGCCGGAAAATCGGGATGGTGTTCCAGAAGCCGAACCCGTTCCCGATGATGTCGGTGTACGAGAACGTGGCGTCCGGGCTACGCCTGAACGGACTGTCGAAGCACGTCAACATGGACGAGGTGGTGGAGCGCAGCCTGCGCCAGGCGGCCCTCTGGGACGAGGTAAAGGACAAGCTTAAGGCGTCCGGCGCCTCGCTCTCGGGCGGGCAGCAGCAGCGACTGTGCATCGCACGGTCAGTCGCGGTGGCTCCCGACGTCCTCCTGATGGACGAGCCGTGCTCGGCGCTCGACCCGATCGCGACGTACCGCATCGAGGAGCTGATCGTCGAGCTGAAGCAGCGGTACACCATCGCCATCGTGACCCACAACATGCAGCAGGCGTCGCGCGTCTCGGACAACACGGCGTTCATGCTGGCCGGCGAGGAGCGGATCGGGCGGCTCGTGGAGTTTGCGCCGACGCGTCAGATCTTCACCAACCCGCGTGACACGCGTACTGAGGACTACATTACCGGCCGCTTCGGCTGATCGGGAGGACTCGCATGGCCGTGACGGCTCGTGCTGCCTTCGACCGGCAGCTTCACACCCTCCTGGACGACACCCTTCTGCTCGGCAGCATGGTTGAGAAGGCGATCGAGCGCTCGGTGGACGCGCTCGCCCGCCTGGACGCGGTCCTGGCTCGGCAGGTCATCGCCGACGACAGCCAGATCAACGCCCGCCGCTTCCGGCTCGAGGAGGACGCGGTCCGGCTGATCGCGACCCAGCAGCCGATCGCTGGCGATCTCCGTCTGATCGCGTCGGTGATCCACATCTCGACCGACCTGGAACGGATCGGCGACTACGCGGCCGGCATCGCCAAGATCGTGCTGATGCACGGCGACCAGCCGCCGGTCAAGCCGCTGATCGACATCCCACGGATGGCCGAGATGGGGCGCTCGATGCTGCGACGCAGCCTGGATGCCCTGGTCAGACGCGACGTGGATGCCGCGCGCACCATCGTCCTGGAAGACGATCGGGTGGACGCACTGTACGACCAGATCTACCGCGAGCTGCTGACGTACATGATCGAAGATCCCAAGCTGATCCAGCGAGCAACCTGGCTGCTCTGGACGGCCCACAACCTCGAACGGATCGCAGACCGCGCGACGAACGTCTGTGAACGAGTCGTGTACATGGTGACCGGCCAGATCGAGGAGCTGGATAGCTCGTCCAAATACTGACGGGATCAGCGAAAGTTTACGTGCCGTTAATCGTAGCTTACGCGCGGTTAAGATCCCCTTCCTGAGACCACCGTATGATCCCGCCTGTGTCGAGTGTGTGATCCGGTCTCTCGACCACCGGATGGCAGACGCGTTCCTTAGGAGGATTGTTTGTGAAGCACATTCCGTCTCTGTTGTTGATGCTGCTCGCCGTTGTCATGGCGATGCCGATCTCGTTGGCGAATGCCCAGGTTGCGCTCAACGGAGCAGGCGCGACCTTCCCCGCACCGCTGTACACCAAGTGGTTCAACGAGTACGCCAACCGGACCGGCGTCCAGATCAACTACCAGGCGATCGGCAGCGGCGGCGGCATCAAGGCGATCACCGACAAGACCGTCGATTTCGGCGCCAGCGACGGCATCCTGACCGATGCACAACTGGCCGCCGCGCCGGACCTGTTGCACATCCCGATGACGTCAGGGTCGGTGGTATTGGCGTACAACGTCCCCGAGATTGAGGGGAAGCTGAAGCTCACCCCGGAGACGCTGTCAGGGATCTTCCTCGGCACGATCTCGAAGTGGAACGATGCTGCCCTGGCGGCCGACAATCCGGACGTGACGTTGCCGGACAAGGACATCATCTCGGTCCATCGTTCGGACGGCAGTGGCACGACCTACATCTTCACCAACTACCTGAGCAAAGTGAGCCCGGAGTGGCAGAGCAAGGTTGGCAACGCCACCTCGGTCAACTGGCCGAACGGGCTGGGCGGCCAGGGCAACCCGGGCGTCACCGGTGAGGTGAAGGCGAACGACGGCGCGATCGGCTACGTCGAGCTGGCGTACGCGATTCAGAACAACCTGCCGTTCGCGACGATGAAGAATGCCGCCGGCATGTGGGTGAACGCATCGCTCGAATCGACCACCGCCGCCGCCGAGGGCGTGACGCTCCCCGACGACATGAAGATCATGATCACCAACTCGACGAACCCGGCCGCCTATCCGATCGCGGGCTTCACCTGGATCCTCGCGAACAAGGAGCAGGCCGACCAGGCGAAGGGGAAGGCGCTGGTCGACTTCCTGCTCTGGGCGATCAAAGACGGGCAGTCGTACTCCTCGGGCCTCGACTACGCACCGCTCTCCCCAGGGGCCGCGGCCAAGGCTGAGGCACTGATCCGCTCGATCACCTACCAGGGCGTGTCGCTGGCGAGCTGACGGACGAGGAGTCAGGAGCCAGGAGTCAGGAGCCAGGAGCCAGGAGTCAGGAGGGATAGCCAATCATGGCTCTCCTGATCGGGACGTAGCGACGTGGCCCCGGCCGAGCGTTCGGTCGGGGCTCCTGGCATGGTATGGATCGTGTCGTGATGCCCACGCGAGCGCCATCACGGCGTAAACCCTTACCGTCGCTTAAGCGTCCGTTAACCGGCGCCCCGGTACGCG
Organism: Chloroflexota bacterium; assembly: GCA_046328125.1. Taxonomy (GTDB): domain Bacteria; phylum Chloroflexota; class UBA6077; order UBA6077; family JACCZL01; genus JADZEM01. Next base: position 18,193 of record JAXLXF010000053.1, on the reverse strand, counting down.
GTGTGCATAGGGAGCGTTTCAGCTTACGAGAGCAGAAACACCCTGTTCAGCGCCACAGCGTACAGAGGAACTTGCTGATGTCAATCGAGCTCATCGCCGGCCTGATCGGCTCACAGCTCGTGCGGGCGGTCGCCAGCGAAGTCGCGACGACCCTGGCCTGTCAGGCGATCCAGCACGCCGTCGGGACGATGGCGCGGCCTGCTACCAGCGCCGCTGCTACCACGCCGGGTGTGCCGTCCACCGCCCCGTACGACGCCAACGTTGGCGCGGTGACCGTCTCCACGGGTACGCCAGAGCTTCGCGCCCTGTCCAGCGTCGAGGTGCTGTCGGCGGTGCCCGGCCGCGCCCGCCTGCGTGTCCAGGGCCTGCGCGACGACGCCGAGCGCGCTCAGGCCGTTGTTGGCGCCGTCCTGGCGCTCGACGGCGTCGGCAAGGCCGAGGCGAATCCGCTGACCGGCACCATGCTGGTTCATTTTGACGCGGGCGTCACGAGCGTTGACCGAATCGTCGCCGCGCTGGAGCCGCGCCCGGCCGCGCCACGCCCGCTACGCGCCGCCGAGCGTGCGCCGTATCTCAGACTGGTCGTCGGCTGAGGTCTTACTCGACCGACAGCGCCTCGAACGGATCGGCGATGACGGCGGATGCCCCGTCTGAAGCGACCGGCCGCGCCAGTGGCTTCCCGATGTCCCCGAAGCGGGCGCGGTAGTCTTCCTGCGAGCGTCGGATGATGTCGTGGGCTTCGGCCCGGCCGTAGACGTGGGTGATCTCGGCCTTCCGCTGCGACGTCCCCGGGGCGTCCTTGTAGGTCAGGAAGTAGTGGCGCAGCCGCTCGATGGTGCTGATCGGCACGGCTTTGAGGTCGTTCCAACTACCGTAGACGGCATCTTGCTGCATCACCGCGATGATCTTGTCGTCCGCCTCGTTGCCGTCCAGCATCCTGAAGCCGCCGATCGGGATGGCGTGGAGCAGGAAATCGCCGTGTGTGAAGTGCTTCTCGGTCAGCACGCAGATGTCGAGCGGGTCGCCGTCGCCCACGATGTCGTCGCGGCCGGTCCGCTGGACGGTCCGCTCGGCGACCTGCTCGGCGCAGAGCGTGCGCGGGATGAAGCCGTACAGGGTGGGGCAGACGTTGGAGTACTTCTGCGGGCGATCCACCTTGAGGATGCCGGACTCCTTGTCGAGCTCGTACTTGACGGTGTCGCTCGGCACGATCTCGATGTAGACGTTGACGACCTCGGGAGACTCCGGGCCGGTCTGGATGCCGTGCCAGGGATGGGCACGGAACATCAGCCCGAGCAAGTCTCGCAATGTTGCGCTGTTCTCGTCCACCAGTCCCACCTCGCAGCCCCGCAGCAAGTGTACGGGACGCCTCGAACGTTCCACCAGACAAATTGCGGTGGGCAGCAGGGATCAGACGCGCAGGGAATGGTCAAATAGGTTCGCTATGATGTTGACAATTCTTGAGTCACACAGTATCGTGTGGTGCAGGGCAGAGGAATAGATTATGCGTAGTGGTGTTTCCATATTTGCAGCAGCGCTGCTCATGGCGTGGACCAGCACAATGGCGTTCGCGGACAGCGGATCGTTCACAGCGGCAGGGGGAGAATCCTGCACCTGGTACGGAAGTGGGAGCAATGTCTCGACGTCGTGCTCCGGCTACAATCGCCAAGCTGGCGGGTACGTGTCGTACTCTTGTGACTATTACTTCTACTCGTCCGGGTCGTATTCTTACAACTGTCGCTCGATCAACGGCGCCACCTGGAGCGGTAGCCGATAACCGCCCCGATAGTGGTCTTTTGACCGTGGGTACGTGAGGGCGCAGTGGGACGGCCGGGTTTGCCCGTTCCAGAGCTCAGCTCTCATGTGCGACAAGGTTGGTGGCGGACTTCATGGCAGCGTGGCGACTCGGATGGTGCCGCCGCTCGACACTGCTCCCAGGCGACCGTCGGAGCTGAGGGTCGTCAGATCGGCGCGGTCCCGCAGTTGGCGTGTGCCGATCTCGGCGCCGTCCGCGAGCCGAAACGTTCGGGCTATGGACGGGTACTCTGAGAGCACCACGACCGACTGCCCGTCTGGGGTGAAAGCGACCGATGCCAGGTCCGCCTCTTTCCGCGTCGGGATGCGGATCTCGCGCTCGAATGCGGCGGCGCCGATTCGCCAGATGCGGATCGCATCCTCCAACGCGGGCGTTTCGAAACGGGTGGCGACGGCCACCAGCTGGCCGGAGCCGTCGACGACGGGCGGCGCGACTGAGACGGTGTTGGTGGCGATGGCGTCGATGCCGCGCAGGCTGGCGGTGGGTGTGCCAGTGGCGGGGTCGTACGCCTGGAGCGTCCAGCCGGCGCCGGCGATGTGTCGGGTCGTCAGGATCAACGAATGGCTGTCCGGCGTGAAGGCGAGCCCCATCACGCCGTCGTCAGCGCCGATGCGCGCGCTCGCCATGTAGTCCGTCGCGCGCCAGATCTCGACCAGCTGATGGTCGTTGGTGCCCCCCTCCTTGACCTTAGCGATGGCCAGCGCGCCGCCGTCCGGCGCGAACACCGGGCGTGGCGCCGGCGACCGAGGATCGGCGGTCTCCACCCGGCCGCCGACCGGCGCCAGGACACTGCCGCCCAGGCTCCAGATGCGCACCGAGCCGCCCCGTCCACCGGTGGCGAGCAGGCGCCCATCGGCGCTGAACGCCAGATTGCGGATCGGCCCAGCATCCTCGCCAACCACCGCCACCAGGCCGCCGGTCGCAACCTGCCAGAGGCGAAGGATGCCGTCATCAGAGGTGGACGCCAGCACGTCACCAGCTGGCCCGAACCCCATCATGACGATCTGGCGCAAATGGAGCCCAACTGGACGGCCATCGCCGCTGAGAGTCGGCGGAGGGAGCGCGGCGGCGATCTCCGGCGAGGCGTGTGCCGCGAGCCGATATTCGACCTGACTGAGAAGGGGATCGCGCGACTCGTTGATCTGGACGAAGACGCGATACTCGCCGGGCGCTTCGCAGACGAAGGTGCTCAGCTCGCGGGCGGGCTCGTCTCTTTGGGCTGAGATCACGTCACCCCTGGGCGTCTCGACGTACAGGTCGAGGTCAACCGGCGGTCTGGGTGACAGCTCGAAGGTCACGCGGCCGGTGACGGGCACGGTGATGTGCCAATAGTGAAGGCTGGCGGTGCGGGTGAGACTGGCGCGTACCGGCACGGAGAAGTCCAGCGGGCAGCCCTCGCCCCGCACGTCTCTGGTCGCGGTCGGATTGCAGCTGGCCTGCGAGTGCGCGGTGTCGGCGGCAGGACCCATGCTGGAGGCCAGCACCAGCGCCCCGGCGATGGCAAGCGCCGACAGCCGTCGTCGCGCTCCTCGCCGGCCTCGTATGCGATGTTGCATCGTCGCCCCCTCGCCAGTCGCTGACGCGACATCGTACGTCATTCTGGACCCCGTCGGTCACCTCTCTCCGATCCTGTCCTGATGGGCAGGGCGCGTCCTGCCCCTTCTCCCGATGTCAGGCGTCCGCCTCGGCGGCGACAGTTCGGTATCCTGACTTTCTACCCACTGGAGGGCACCATCGTGTCAGCGTCGTCTCCCAGCCTTGATGCGTCCCCGCTCACGATTCCCGTCGTCCTGGGCAGCGTTCGCCAGAACCGGCTGAGCGAGCGGCCGGCCCATCTGCTCGCCGATCGACTGACGGCAGCTGGCTGTCGTGCGCCGCTGGTGGACTTGCGGGCGCTCGACCTCCCGGTGTTTGGGCAGAGGCCGGATCAGGACCAGCTGCCGGCCGTCGTGGAGCTCCAGGCCGTGATGGTCGCGGCTGATGCCGTGGTCTGGCTGACGCCCGAGTACAATCACGGCTACACATCGGCGGTGAAGAACGCCGTCGACTACCTGCACGCGGAGCTGCGTCGGAAGCCGATGGCGGTCTGCGGCCTCTCCGGCGGCAACCTCGGCGGTGTCCGGGCCGTCGAGCAGCTCAAACTGGTGCTGATCGAGATGCACGCGCTGCCGATCCGCGACTCGGTCTACTTCAGCGACGCTCGCGGCCTGTTCGACGAACGCGGCGAGCTCGTGAGACCAGAATTCGTCGGGCGCATCGACGACATGGCCGCGGAGCTGGCCTGGTACGCCCGAGTGCTGGCCTGGGGCCGCTCCGACGTGCCGTTGCCGGTCAAGAGCCGGCGATGAGTGTCTGGGATCTCGTCACACTGCCAATGCCGGTCAAAATTCGGTGTCGTGTGGGCCAGCAGAGATTCGGGCGTCGCCTTTCGAGCACGCGTTAACATCCCCAGTCTGGCGACTCGTTCGTTCTCCTTCTAGCAAACGGTCCTCGCTTCCGATGCGCCCAATCCCCGACCCGACCATTCTCGACCGTTCCCTCACGTTTCTGTGATTGAGATGACCCGACGAGCTCGACGCGTTCTGAGCAGTGTGCGTGTGCGCCTCCTCCTGCTGACCGTGCTGGTGCTCGCGCCAACGTTCGGGTTAGCGGCGAGTGGCTGGCTGCTGACCGCCGGCCCGGTCGCGCTGCTGTTGCTGGCTGGTCTGGCGTTGACCGTCGCCTGGATCGGCGTTGACCTGCTGGTGCTCCGCAAGCTTCAGGCGCTGACGATGGCGACCCGGCGGCTGGCGCGGGGCGAGCTCTCAGCGCGGATAGGATCGACGGGCGGCGACAGCGAGCTCGACGCGCTCGGGCATGCGCTCGACCAGCTGGCGGCCGGCCTGAAACAGCAGGAGCAGGAGCGTGAGAGCGCCGCGCTGGCCCTCCAGGCCCGCGAAAGCCAGTACCAGGACGAGTCCCGTCGCCTGCTCGACCTGCACGAAGCGTCCACGACCCTCGCCACGACCTCGGGAACCCTCGACACGATCCTCCAGGAGATCCTGCGCAGTGCCGTCTCGCTCGTTGGCGCGGACAGTGCGTCGCTCTTCCGTTGGAACGACGAGGGCGGCGTCCTGCACTGCCTCCGCAACTGGAACGTGCCTGCCTCCGACCCGACGCCGGACGTTCTGCCCGGGCAGGGGTTAGTCGGCTACACCTTCAGTGGGCTCGAAACGGTCGTGGTGAACGACTACCAGCACTGGGACCACGCGATGGGGCCGAGCGTGGAGGCCGGGTTGCGGTCGGCGCTCGGGGTGCCGCTCCGCCACGGCGGACGGACCGTCGGCGTGCTGGTGCTCTGCTGCTACCGCGTGGACGCGGCGCCCTTCCTGGAAGGCGATGCCCGTCTGGCCTCGCTGTTCGGGGACCAGGCCGCCGCCGCGATGGAGAACGCCCACCTGTATGCCGGGCTCGCCGTGCAGGTCGAGCGGTTCCGGACGTTGACCCGCCTCAACGAAGTCATCTCGTCCACGCTGGACCGGGTCGAGGTGCTCCAGGAGATCGCGCGGGCGGCTGGCCGCCTGTTTGACGCGCCGGTCGCCTCGTTCTGGACCGTGGACGAGGCGACGCAGCGGATTCACGTGAGCGCCTGCACTGACGATCACCTGTGCACCGCCATGCCGCGCGACGGCCTGGCGATCGGCGAGGGGCTGGCCGGCTGGGTGGCGGAGCATCGGCTGCCGCTGGCCGTCGGGAACATCGCCAATGACGTGCGCGCGCTCAACGTCTCGTGGTGGGTCGAGCACGACCTGCCGAGCTTCTTCGGCGTGCCGGTCATGCACGAGGGCACGATGCTGGCGGTGCTGACCCTGAACGGCCGTCAGCCGTTCGAGCTCGCGGCCGAGGATCAACACCTCGTCGAGAGCTTCGTGGCTCAGGCAGCGGTGGCGATTCGGAACGCCTCGCTCTACGCGTCCGTCGCCGAGGCGAACCTGGCGCTCGAAGAGTCGGTGGTCCGCGCCAACGAGCTGGCCGTCGCCGCGCAGGACGCGGACCGCGCCAAGAGCGAATTCCTGGCGACCATGAGCCACGAGATCCGGACGCCGATGAACGGGGTCATCGGCATGACCGAGCTGTTGCTCGACACCTACCTGAGCGACGACCAGCGCGACCTTGCGATGACGATCCGCTCCAGCGCCGATGCCCTGCTCGGCGTCATCAACGACATCCTGGACTTCTCGCGCATCGAGGCTGGACGCCTGGACGTCGAATCCGTGCCGTGCAACGTCCGCCAGGTGGTGGAGGACGTCGCGGATCTGATCGCCGAGTCGGCGCAGCGCAAGGGCCTGGAGCTGGTGACGTTCGTGGGGCCGCAGCTACCCGAACGGCTGATCGGCGACCCCGGCCGCTTGCGCCAGATCCTGCTCAACCTCGCCGCCAACGCGGTCAAGTTCACCGAGTGGGGCGAGGTCGTGCTCTGGACCGGCATCGTCGAGGAGCAGGACGACGCGCTGGTGGTCCGCTTCGAGGTCCGCGACACCGGTGTCGGCATCGCGCCGGAAGTCCGGCCGCGCCTGTTCCAGCCGTTCTCGCAGGCCGACAGCTCCACGACTCGCCGCTACGGCGGGACCGGCCTCGGGCTGGTCATCTCGAAGCGGCTCGTGGCGATGATGGACGGGGAGATCGGGTTCGACAGCACGCCGGGCGAGGGGAGCACCTTCTGGTTCACGGTCCGCCTGTTGCGCGGGGCCGCGACGGCCAACCGACGCTTCCCGGACATCCTGGACGGCCTGCGCGCCCTGGTGGTGGTCGGGAACCCGACGCATCGGCTGGCGCTCGAAGCGCAGCTGGCGAGCTGGGGTCTCGCCGTCGAGGCGGTGGACTCCGAGGCGCTGGCGACCGAGCACGCGCTCGACGCCATGGTGGAGGGCGTACCGTTCGATCTCGTACTGGTGGACGAGAGCGTCCCGCCGCACTCGGCCCTGTTCGGGGGCGCTGACGGCGAGCATGGGAGGAGCGCCGCCGACGCCGCTCTCGCCGCGACGCCGCGCGTCGTGCTGACCCGGCGTGGCCTGGTGGACCCGGTAGCGCAGGAGCATCCGCACATCGTGACGCTCGGTCGGCCGGTGCGCCAGCGGCAGCTGTTCGCGGCGGTCGCGAGGGCGGTGGGCCGGGCGCGGGTGGCGGAGCCGCGCCGGATCGGCGAGGCGGCCGCGGCACGGCTGGCGGAGCCGGTCAACACCGAGCCGGTGCGCGTGTTGGTGGCGGAAGACAACCCGGTCAACCAGGAAGTCGCCAGGCGGCTGCTCGCGCGGGTGGGCTGTCAGGCGACGATCGTCGCGACCGGGCTGGAAGCGGTCTCCATTACCGCGAGTGAGGAGTTCGCCGCGATTTTGATGGACTGCCAGATGCCGGAGCTCGACGGCTACGAGGCGACGGCTGCGATCCGGGCGCGGGAGGCGGCCGGTCCGTCCGAGGCGCGGCGCATCCCGATCATCGCGTTGACGGCGTCCGCGATGCCGGGCGACCGCGAGCGGTGCCTGGCGGCTGGCATGAACGACTACGTGTCGAAGCCGATGACGCTGGAGCGTCTGGCCGAGGCGCTGCGGCGCTGGATTCCTGGCCGGATCGTGGTCACGCCGAGCCAGCACCACCAGCCGCCGCCTCGCGCGGTCGATCTGAGCGGCGAGCCGGCCCTGGACGCCGACGTGCTGGCCCAGCTCGCGGACGAGGATCGCGGTGGCGACGCCGCGTTCGTGGTGGAGCTGATCGACCTGTTCCTGGCCCAGGTCGGGCCGGTCCCCTCCGAGCTCCACGAGGCGCTGACCGCCGGCGACGAGCAGACCGTCGCACGGGTCGTCCACACGCTCCAGTCGAGCGCGGGGAACCTGGGCGCGCGACGCCTGCAGCGGCTCTGCAAGGAGACCGAGGCGATGATCCGTGGTGGGCAGGGCGGCGACGTCGGCGCGATGGTCGAGGCAGTGACCGCCGAGATCGGACGGGTGGTCGGCGCACTCCAGGTGGAACGGCAGCGCTCGGCAGCCTGAGCTCTCACTGTCATCCTGAGCCTGCGAAGGATCTCACAGCCCCGCCCTGCGTTCAGGGAGTTGTGCTGCTCCGTTGGGAGATCCTTCGCGAGCTCAGGATGACAGTGGGTGGCGCTTGACACGCTTACCCTGTCGTGCCATCGTTCCGACGCCCGGCTCGCCGAGGAGACCGGCCAAGGGAGTGAGGCATGGCAGTGAGCGGCCGGAGCGTGCTGGTCACCGGGGCGGCGGACGGCATCGGACGGGGGATCGCGACGTACTTCGCGGAGGCGGGCGACCGCGTGGCGCTGCTCGACTACGACGCGGCGCGCCTCGCGGCGGTCGTCGAGGGGCTGCAAACGGCTGGGCGCGAGGTGGTCGGCCACGTCACCGACGTCCGCGACTCCGAGTCGGTCCAGAGCGCCGTCGATCTGACCGTCAGCCGCTTCGGCCGGCTCGACGTCGCGATCTCCAACGCCGGCATCTACCCGAATCGTCCGGTCGTAGAGATGGACGAGGAGGAGTGGGACCGCGTTCTGGACACCAACCTCAAGGGGACGTTCCTGGTCACGCGCGCCGTCGCTCGCCAGATGCTCGCCCAGGGCGGGCCGTACCCCTGGGCGAACAGTCGGGGAAAGATCGTGACCCTGGCCAGCGGCGCGCATCGCTCGGCGCGGATCGGGGCGGCGCACTACTGCGCCTCGAAGGCCGGCCTGGTGCTGTTCAGCAAGGCGCTGGCGTTCGAGCTGGCCGAGCACGGCATCAACGTCAACATCCTCTCGCCCGGCTTCACGGACGTGGGCGAGCGCGAGGGCGTCTCGGCGGTCTACCGCGATACCATCGCCAGGGGTATCCCGTGGGGACGGACCGGCACCCCGAACGACCTTGCACGGGGGGCGTACTTCCTCTGCTCTGAGGAGGCCGAGTACATGACCGGCGCCCTGATGCCCGTGGACGGCGGCTCGTCGGCCGGGCGGTTCAACCTGCCGCGCAGCCAGCCCTGACGAGTTGCGAGTTGCGAGTTGCGAGTTGCGAGTGAGCCCATACCCCGGAGGCGTACCGATGGAGCATCGCACTGCCACGGCCGGCGACTGGCCGGAGCGACGGATCGATCGTCGAGCGTTCTTGCGCCGAGCCGGCCTGATGGTGGGGGCGGCTGGATTGCTGGCCGCCTGCGGACAGCCCGCCGCGCCAGCCAAACCGGCCGACAGCACCGCGCCGAAGCCCGCCGAGAGCAAGCCGGCCGAGGCAGCGAAGCCGGCGGAAGCCACGAAGCCAGCGGCACCGGCTGCTACCACGGCTCCGGCCGCGCCAGCAGCAGCCGCGACGGCGGCGCCGGCAGCAGCGGCCAAGCCAGCGGAAGCCGCCAAACCAGCCGACGCAGCAAAACCGTCCGGCGCCAGCGGCGGCAGCTTCAAGATCCCGGTCAACGCCAACGTCACGCCCTGGCCGCCGATTGGCGCGGTCCAGAACATCATGGTCAACAAAGCGATTTTCAGCCAGCTGATCAAGTACGACAAGGGCAATTTCGCGCCCTCGCCAGACCTGGCCGAGAAGTGGGAGGTCTCGCCAGACGGCCTGACCTGGACCTTCACGCTCCGCAAGGGCGTGACCTGGCATGACGGCAAGCCGTTCACCTCGGCGGACGCCAAGTTCTCGTTCGAGGTGTACCAGGACGAGAAGATCAACTCGATCTTGCGGAGCAACCTGACGCCGGTCGTCAAGATCGACACGCCAAACGAGAACACCCTGGTGCTGGTCACCAAGGACAAGTTCTCGTCGCTGCCCGAGATCCTCTGCTATCTCGCGTTCATGCTGCCGAAGCACCTCCTCGAAGGCAAGGACATGACCAAGCCGCCCGAGGAGTTCATCAACAAGCCGATCGGGACCGGGCCGTTCAAGTTCGTGGAGCACGCGCGCGGCGACCATCTGACCGTCGCGGCGTACGAGGGCTTCTACCTGGGCAAGCCGAAGCTGGATCAGGTGATCTACAAGATCATCCCGGACGTGAACACGACCGTCGCCCAGGTCCGCACCGGCGAGCTCGACATCGCGTTCATCGGCACCTCGCACCTGGACGCGTTGAAGAGCGCCAGCAACGTCAGAATCGCCGAAGCGAACCAGATGGACATGCGCCACATCGGGTTCAACCACAAGAACCCGCGCGTGGCGAAGTGGTTCACCGACAAGAAGGTGCGGCAGGCGCTGGCGTACGCCATCGACAAGCAGGCGATCATCGACGCGGTCACAGATGGCAAGGCGTACCCGCTCACCAACCCGATCCCGCCGTTCCTGGGCAACTGGCAGAACAAGAATCTCAAGTTGTGGCCGTACGACCCGGACAAGGCGAAAGCACTCCTCAAGGAGGCTGGCTTCACACCGGGAGCTGGCGGCATCCTCCAGAAGGACGGCGAGCCGTTCAGCTTCGAGATGTCGAGCGACAAGGGCCAGCCGGACCGCGAGCAGACCGGCCTGATGGTCCAGCAGAATCTCAAGGACGTCGGCGTGGACGTCAAGCTCGACCTGCTGGACTTCAACTCGTACATGGGCAAGTGGCGGCAGAAGCGCGAGTTCGAGGCGGTCAACTGGTACTACGTGGTCCCGTCCTCGCCGGACCTGACCGCCTACTGGACGACGGGCTCGTCGCTCAACGAGTGGGGGTACAGCAACCCCGACGTGGACAAGCTGTTCGCCGAGGCGCGCACCGTCTTTGAGCCGGAGAAGCGCAAGGCGATCTACGACAAAGTCCAGGAGATCCTGGCGGATGACCAGCCGGTGGTGTTCATCTACAACCCGAAGGAGCTCCAGGCGATCAACGCGAAAGTGAAGAACTTCCCGCCGATGGGCTACCGCGACGCGCTCCAGTACCTGTACGAGGTCTCGATTGAGTAGGACATGCAGCGCTACCTGATCGGGCGGGCCGGGCAGGCGATTGGCGTGCTGTTCGTGGTCAGCATCGTCACGTTCGTGCTGATCCACGCCGCGCCGGGCGGTCCCGCCATCCTGCTGCAAGGCGACATGAGCCAGCAGCAGATCCAGGAGCGTATGGCCGATCTCGGTCTGAACGATCCGCTGCCAGTTCAGTACGCCCGCTGGCTCGGCAACCTGTTTCAGGGCCAGCTGGGGCGCTCGCTGAGCCAGGGCGTGCCGGTTGGCACGCTCATCTTCGAGCGGCTGCCGGCGACGCTGCTGCTCAGCGGCGCCGCGCTGCTGGTGACGCTGGCGCTGGGCATCCCGCTCGGGGTGTTGTCGGCGGTCAAGCGGAACGGGCTGGTGGACGTGCTGGTGACCGGCTTCGCCTTCTTCGGGATGTCGGTGCCGGTCTTCTGGCTCGGGATTCTGCTGATCTTGCTGTTCTCGGTCCAGCTCGGGCTGCTGCCGTCGGCCGGGATGTACTCGTTGGATCAGCCGTTCTCGGTGGCTGACAGGCTGCGGTATCTGGTGATGCCGACGGTGGTGCTGGCGACGGCGAACCTGGCCCAGATCACGCGCTACACGAGCTCCAGCGTGCTGGCCGTCCTCGCCGAGGACTACATCCGCACGGCCAGAGCGAAGGGTCTCGCCAACTCCACCGTGCTGACCCGACACGCCCTGCGCGCCGCGCTGATCCCGGTCATCACCATCGTCGGCGTGATGCTGCCGCGCCTGGTGACCGGCGCCGCCATCACCGAGGCGATTTTCGCCTGGCCGGGGATGGGCCGGCTGGCGGTGGACGCGGCGGTCCAGCGCGACTACCCGCTGGTGATGGGGATCACGCTGCTGGTCTCGGCGGTGGTGATCGCATCGAATCTGGTGGTGGATCTCGTCTACGGCTGGGCCGACCCGCGCATCCGGGTGGCAGATTGAGTGGCGAGTGGCGAGTAAGTAGCGAGTAGCGAGTTGTGAGAGACGGGCGACCCGGCTTCCTGCGACGTTTCTTTCGACAGAAGGTGGCGGCCCTGGCGGCGGCGTTCCTGGTCGTGGCGCTGGCCGGGGCGGTGCTGGCGCCGGTAATCGCGCCGTTCCCGCCGGAGCGCATCATCGGGGCGCGGCTGGCGCCGATGGGCGGGCGGTTCGTGCTCGGCTCGGACCAGGCCGGGCGAGACGTTCTCTCGCGGCTGCTCCACGGCGGCCAGATCTCGCTGGCGGTCGGGCTGCTGGCAGCCGGGCTGTCGCTGGTGCTCGGGACGGCACTCGGGGCGCTGGCCGGCTTCGCGCGGGGCTGGACGGACGCCATCGTGATGCGGATCGCGGACGGGATGCTGAGCATTCCCGTCTTCTTCCTGGTGCTGGTGGTGCTGACCAGCCTCGGCTCGACGCTGCCGAACCTGATCGTGACCATCGGCCTGTCCAGCTGGATGACGACGGCCAGGGTCGTGCGCGGCGAGGTCTTGCGCACCTCCGCGCTCGACTTCGTGACGGCGGCACGGGCGCTCGGCGCGTCGAGCGGGCGCATCCTGCTGTTCCACGCGCTGCCCCAGGCGCTGCCGGTGACGGTCGTCTCGGCCAGCCTCGGCGTGGCCCAGGCGATCCTGACCGAGTCTGCCCTCTCGTATTTGGGGCTCGGGGTCCAGCCGCCGACGCCGTCCTGGGGCAACATGCTCTCGGACGCCCAGAGCTACGTCTTCACGGCGCCGCTGCTGGCACTCTGGCCGGGCCTCGCGATCCTGCTGACCGTCCTGGCGTTCAACTTTCTCGGCGAGTCGTTGCGCGACCTGCTTGACCCGTTCAGCCGTGCCAGGGAGTAAGGAGACAGTATGAAACTGACCATCGTCGGCGCAGGGGCCATCGGCGGCGTCTGCGGCGCGTACTTGATCCAGGCCGGTCACGACGTCACGTTCGTCGATCTGGTCGAGGAGCACGTCCGCATCATCAACGAGCACGGCCTGACCATTGAGGGGATTCGCGGCACGTTCACGGTCCCCGCGAAGGCGATCCATCCGCGCGACCTTCAGGGGCCGCTGGAGACGGTCATCATCGCGGTGAAGGCGCTCCACACCGAAAGCGCCGCTCGCCAGATGCTGCCGTACCTCGCGGAGAACGGCTACATCGTCTCGTTGCAGAACGGCCTGAACGAGGAGACCATCGCCGGCATCGTCGGGCCGGAGCGGACGGTCGGGGCGCACATCAACTGGGCCGCCGACTACCTGGAGCCGGGACGCATCCTCCACGGCGGGACCGGCAGCTTCTACGTCGGGGAGCTGGACGGACGGATCACGCCGCGCGTCCAGGAGCTGGCCCGCGTCTTTTCCGAGTTTACCGAGACGCGCACGACCGACAACATCTGGGGGTACCTCTGGTCGAAGCACAGCCTCGCCTCGATCACCTACTGCACGGCGATGGTGGACGCCGACGTGGTGGACATCCTGGCCGACGAGGAGCATCGCCGGACCGTCATCGCGACGGTCGCCGAGAGCATCGAGACGGCCGCCCGCCACGGCATCCGGCTCCAGGCGTTCGACGGCTTCGAGCCGGACCTGATGCGCCCCCAGACCGCCGAGGAGTGGCAGCGCGCCGTCGCCTCGATCGACAACATCCTGGACGCCGAGTGGCGGCAGTTGAAGCGGCGCTCGGGGATCTGGCGCGACCTCGCGATCCGCAAGCGGAAGACCGAGGTTGACTTGCGGGTGACCGACCTGGCCCGGCGCGGCCGGGCGGTCGGCGTGGACATGACGCTGAACGAGAAGCTGGCCGACCTGATCCACGAGATCGAGGAGGGCCGGCGCGCGCAGTCGTGGGAGAACATCGAGGAGCTGGGGGTGCTGGCGCGGGCGCTCGGTCGGACCGGCGAGGAGACGATCGCCATCCCCACCACCTGAGCCAGATAGCGTCGCGCAGCCGACCGTACCTGATGTCGGGCGTGCAACCCCGGATTTGTGTCATGGCGGCGCGTCCGTGGGCTGAAGCCCACGTCTACAGTCAGCTGTCGCTCTGCGACAGGATTGCGCGCTTCGGCGTCGCAGCGCGACGCCATGAGTGTAGGCGGGGCTTTCAAGCCCCGACGAGGCATCAGGGCCGATCTCTTCCGATCTGCTCGGTCCCAGAACAGACAATCGCCCTGGAGCTGTGACGCGCGTCACTGTGCGCCGCCGCACGATGTGCTACCGTCCTGGGACCGTGACTCGATCCTGACGGTATCGCCCGTCGTGTGGGGAGATCGACCAGATGACGTACTTCCCGTTGACAGCCTCCCAGGCGGAGTGGAAAGAGCGCGTGGCCGACCTCGCGCGGCGGGAGATCGGGCCGCGCGCCGAGCGGGCGGACCGCGAGCGGCGCTACCCGCGCGAGTCGCTGGAGGCGCTCCGCGAGGCCGGCCTGTGGGGGCTGCGCGTCTCGCCGGAGCACGGCGGTCTGGGCGCGGACCTGCTCACGACCTGCCTGATCGTCGAGGAGATCGCCAAACAGTGCCCCTCGACGGCCATGTGCTACAAGATGCACCTCGAAGCGTCCGAGGTGCTGGTGCGCGCGCCAACGCCGTATCAGGTGGATCAGTTCGTGGAGCCGCTCGGACGCGGCGAGATCCTGGCGACGGTGGCCGGCTCGGAGAGCCAGGGCGCGGGCGACAACTGGACCTCGGCGTCCACGATGTCGGCAGTCACGAAGGTGCCCGGCGGCTACCAGCTGGACGGCGTCCGCAAGTCGTACGTCACCTCGGCCGGGCAGGCGTCGCACTACTTCTTCCTTTGCCGAATCGGCGAGGATTCCCCGAACGACTCGATGAGCCTGCTCTGGGTTCCGGGCGATGCCGTCGAGTGGGAGATCCTGGAGCCGTGGGAAGGGCTCGGGCTGCGCGGCAACGAGAGCTCGCCGATGCGCTTCAGCGGCTTCGTGCCGGAGGAGTGCCGGATCGGCAGCGAGCACACCGCGATGGCGGATCTGGGTGCCCACTTCCGGCCGGTGATGGGGCTGACCTACGCCGCAGCGTACCTCGGGATCGGATCGGGCGCGTTCGAGATCGCACTCCGCGAGGGCGACAGGCGGTTCCCGAGCGGCTCGCGGCGGCTGGACAACCCGACCAACCAGCGGCGGCTGGCCGAGCTGTCGGTCAAGATCGAGGCGGCCCAGACGATGCTGCACGCGGTCGCGGCGATGTCCGACCGGGGCGAGCTCCACTCCCCGCTGCCGATCTTCCAGGCGAAGGTGCTCTGCTCGGAGACGGCCGTCGAGGTGACCCAGGAGCTGATGACGATGTTTGGCGGGACGGCGTTCGCGGCGCGGCTGCCGTTCGAGCGGTACTTCCGGGACGCGCGGGCCGGACTGATTATGGCGCTGGCGAACGACGGGACGTACCTGAACATCGCAACGGCGCTGGTGCCACCGACGAACTGACGGTGCGCCCCAAGAGTGTGACACGCGAAACCTGCCCCTACGGAGTGGGATGTAGGGGCAGGTTTCCAGAAAGTCGCTACGCGACGATGGTGACGGATGACTCGGACCGATCATCCAACTCGCCACAGCGCAACCCCGCAGGCTGCTGTCCCCGCGCGGCCTCCGTCGCGTAGCGACGGTGCGATGGTAGACTTGGACTTCAGTCCACGGACCCGGCTGCAAGATGGTGCAGGGCACCTGGACGCTCGAACCTGTTTGAGATGCCCGCACACGCAGCTGTATACTTCCGCTCGGTCAGCGCAAGGTGGCGTCCCATAGCGGCAATTGGACCTGGCTGTAAACCAGGCGCTTCACAGCTCCGTAGGTTCGAGTCCTACCGCCACCACCCGATTTGCCGGCTCAGGTCGGCGTCTTTACGGGCCATGCTGCTAGCGCAGGCGTGGGTCCAACACGTCGCGGAGGCCGTCGCCGAGCAGGTTGAACCCGAGCACCGTCAGCGCGATGGCGAGGCCCGGGAAGATCGAGGTCCAGGGCGCAAGCAGCAGCACCTGCTTGCCGGCGTTCAGCATCGTGCCCCAGGACGGCGTCGGCGGCTGGGTGCCCAGACCGAGGTAGCTCAAGGTCGCCTCGGTCAGGATCGCCGTCGAGAACGCGACTGTCGCCTGGACCACGATCGGGGCGGTCATGTTCGGCAGGATGTGGCGGGCGACGATCCAGATGTCGCCCGCGCCGACCGCCCGCGCCGCCGTCACGAAGTCACGCTCTCGCAGCGAGAGGGTCGGCGCCCGTGCCACCCGGCTGAACTGTGGCGCGTAGACGATCCCGATCGCCACCAGCACGCTGTTGAGGCTCGGACCGAGGACGCTGGTGATCGCGATGGCGAGCACGATGGCCGGCAGGCCGAACAGCACGTCCATCACCCGCATGATCGTCATGTCGATCTTGCCGCCGTAGTAGCCGGCCAGCAGCCCGAGGATCGAGCCGCTCACCAGGGCGATCGCCACCGAGACGATCCCCACATAGAGTGACACCCGCGCACCGTGGATCACCCGGCTCAGCACGTCCCGCCCCAGCTCGTCGGAGCCGAGCCGGTACGCGCCGCCCGGTGGCTGGAGCGGCTGCGCCAGCTGCGAGGTCGGGTCGAACGGCGCCAGCACGTCCGCGAAGATCGCGGTCAGCACGACCAGCACGACGATGACGGCGCCCAGAGCGCCAATCGGGTTGCGCGCCACGAACCGGGCGGTGCGCTTCGCGGCTGGCGCGCGCGGCCGGAGCTCGACGACGCTCCCGCCGACGCTCGCCGTGCCGACCCCGGTCGTCGCGTCAGCCATACTTGATCCTCGGGTCGAGCTGCGCGTAGGTGAGATCGACCAGCAGGTTGGTCAGCGCGAACACCAGCGCGAAGAAGAGGACCGTCCCCTGCACCACCGGATAGTCGCGCTGGTAGATGCCGTTCAGCAGCATCCAGCCCAGGCCCGGCAGCCCGAACAACTGCTCGATCACCACCACCCCGCCGAGCAACGACCCCATCTGCAGCCCGATGATGGTGATGACGGGGATCAGGGCGTTCCGCAGGACGTGGCGGCTCAGCACCACCCGGTCCCTCAGCCCTTTGGCGTACGCGGTCCGGACGTAGTCCTCGCCGAGCACCTCCAGCACCGTCGAGCGGGTCATCCGCATGATGATCGCCATCAGGAAGACGGCCAGCGAGATGGTCGGCAGGAGCATCTGCTGGAGGTTGCCGAGCGGGTCTTGCGTGGGCGGCACGTAGATCAGGGCCGGCGACCAGCGGAACTGGAACGAGGCGACCAGGATCAGGATCGTCGCCAGCCAGAAGTTCGGCACCGACAGGCCGATCAGCCCGAAGATACGGGCCGAGAAGTCGGTCCAGCCGTTGCGCGAGAGCGCCGAGATCACCCCGAGCGGGATCGCGATGACCGAGGAGAGCAGCACCGAGAGCACCGCCAGCTCGATGGTCGTGGGCAACCGTGTGACGATCAGCGGCAGGATCTCCTGACCGGTCCGGAACGACTTGCCCAGGTTGCCCTGGACGATGCCGCCCAGCCACTTCACGTACTGGACGGGCACGGCGTCGTTCAGCCCGTACCGCTCGCGGGCGGCCTGCTGGGCGCCGGCGCTCATCGTGCCCTCGGTGCCGATCATCATGTCGATCACGTCGCCCGGCAGCATCCGAATGATGCCGAAGATCAGGATCGAGACGCCGAATAGCACCAGGACGGAGAGCGCCAGCCGCCGCAGAACGTACTGCACGTACCGATTACCCTACCGTCGTGTCCTTCAGGAACATCCGCCGCAGGGTGAACGACTGCTTGTAGCCGCCGATCTTGTCGGTGACCGCCTCAATGTTGTTCTTGACGTACCAGAACATGATCGGCACTTCGTCCTCGATGATCTGCTGGATCTGGATGTAGTACTCCTTGCGCTTGGCGTTGTCGGTGGTGGTGCGGGCCTTCTCCAGCAGGTCGTCCATCTTGGGGTCGCTGTAGCCGTTGTTGTTCTCGGCGCCGGTCTTGTAGTAGGCGTAGACGTAGCCGTCCGGGTCGGGGCGGAAGGTGAACGCCGTCGCGCCGATGTCGTAGTCGAAGCCGCCGGCCTTCGAGGAGCGCTTGGTGTAGGCGCCCCACTCGATCTGTTCGACCTTGGCGTTGACGCCGATCTTCTTCCACGCTTCCTGGCAAACCAGCGAGGTCGCCACGAACTCCGGGTACTGCGGCGAACAGGTGATCGTCGTCTCGAAGCCGTTGGGGAAGCCGGCCTCGGCCAGGAGCTTCTTCGCGCCCTCGATGTCTGGCTTCGTGTACTTCAATTGAGCTTCCGGCAGGCCCCAGTCGCCGAACCCGTTCGCGACCCCGCCGGATGGCACGCCGGCCCCGAAGACGGCCTTCTGGATCACTTCCTTGGTGTCCACGGCCATCCGGAGCGCCTGGCGGACCTTCTTGTTGTCGAACGGCTTGCGCGACACGTTGAACGGGTGGCACGCCAGCCACGCCGACGGGCTCTGCAAGACCTGGATGCCGGCCTGCCCCTTCAACTGCTCGGCGCC
>JAXLXF010000052.1:0-45267 GCA_046328125.1 Chloroflexota bacterium | reverse complement strand
CCGCGAGCGAGCCCCAGTCGGCGGAGAGATCGACGGCAGCGACCGCCTCACGGCTCGCCGAGCGCATCGCGCAGCTCCTTGAAGCAACGGCTGCGAATCGGGCCGATGCTGTTCGGCGAACAGCCGAGCTGGGTTGCGATGGTGGTGTACGAGACGGTCTCGTCGAAGAAGAGCGCCTGGAGCAGCAGCCGGCAGCGGGGCGAGACGCGCGCCAGGGCGGCCCGGAGCCGCTCGCTGGTCTCACGGCGGGTGACTTCCTGCTCCGGGGTGGCGGCCTGATCCTCCAGCACGTCGGACAGCAGGTCGACCGGGCCGCCGTCCAGGTGGCGGGGTAGTCGCTTGCGGGCGTCCCAGGCCATGCGGCCGGTCGCCGTCACCAGCCACGGCCCGAGCCGCTGATGGCTGCGCAGCGAGCCGAGATCGCGCCAGAGCGCGACCCAGACGTCCTGGAAGACGTCGGCCTGCTCCTCGGAGGGCAGGTGGTAGCGGCGGATGACGGCTTCGACCAGCCGGGAGTAGCGGTCGATCAGCTCTTGCCAGGCAGTCTGGTCGCCGTCGAGGCACCGTGCAACCAGGATCCCGTCTCGGTCAGCCGTTTCGGCGTCCCGCGGGGCAGGGCTGACGGCGGTCGCGCGCATGAACGATCCCATGCGTTCACTGTCCTCCGAGACGGCTTCGGTGGGATGACGCCACGTGCTGCGACGCAGTGACGCCTCCCGCTGTTGCAAGGCGGCATCTGCTGGCGCGGTCACGCGATCAGCACGACTCTCCCCTCGTCTCCTTTCAACGTCGGCAACCCCCCAGAAGTGACCGGCCGGGACACCACACCACGGTCTGGACGGCCGGTTCGGCTGTCGATGCTGAGCAATCGCTCGCGCGCGGGCAGCGTGGCGAAGGCCAGCCGTACAGGCTCGCGGCGGACATCGTGCGCGTCGTTACGACAATGAACGGTTGACGCACGAATGCGGTCACCTTCGGGCTTCCTGAATCGTTGGTGCGAAAAGAGGGGGCAGTGAGCCCTGGAGTGGGTACGGATGATAGAGGCACTGATCGACACGGCGCCGGAGCTCGATCTGCCCTACCTCGTGCTGGTCATGCTGGCCGGGGGAGGGCTGCTCGTCGTCCTCCTGACGACCCTGGTCGCGATCCTGGGCAGGAAGCTGATTCGGGCGAAGCGGGCTACGAGCGCGGCTCATGACGCCCTCGACGCGCTCGAAAAGACGCAGCGAGCGCGCCGCCAGACCGAGGAGCGATTTCGCTCCCTGGTGCTCAACACCTCGGACGTCATCACGATCCTGGCCGTGGACGGGACGATCCACTTCCACAGCCCATCGGCGGGCCGCATCTGGGGCTATTCTGGCGATGCCCTGCGCAACGTCAACTTCTTCGAGCTGGTGCACGAGGAGGACGCCGAGATCGCGCGGGACCTGATCGCGCAGTCGTTGAGCCGGCCGCGGCTAAGCATGTCCGCCGAGATCCGGCTGAAGCTGGCGGACGAGGGCTGGTGCTACTTCGAGATCGTGGCGACGAACCTGCTGCGCGATCCGCGCGTCAACGGCATCGTGACGACGTTCCGCGACATCACCGAGCGCAAGGACTTCGAGCAGGCGCTGCGCTACCAGGCGTTCCACGACGCGCTGACCGATCTGCCGAACCGGACCCTGTTCGTGGACCGGGTCGGGCGGGCGCTCGCGCGGGCGAACGCGCGCCAGACGGCGATCTCGGTGCTGTTCATCGACCTGGACAACTTCAAGGTCATCAACGACAGCCTGGGCCACGGCGTTGGGGACCAGCTGCTGGTGACGCTGACGGACCGGATCAAGCAGTGCCTGCGGCACGAGGACACCCTGGCGCGGCTGAGCGGCGACGAGTTCGCGATCCTGATCGAGGACCTGCGCAACGAGGACGACGCGCCGCAGCTGGCGAACCGGGTGCTGGAGCAGCTCAAGGAGCCGTTCATCC
The DNA here is from genome assembly GCA_046328125.1 of Chloroflexota bacterium. Lineage (GTDB taxonomy): Bacteria > Chloroflexota > UBA6077 > UBA6077 > JACCZL01 > JADZEM01. Next base: position 43,305 of record JAXLXF010000052.1, on the reverse strand, counting down.
TGGACCGCCGCGAGGTGTACACCAGCGTCAGCATCGGGATCGCGGTGAGCGGCCCGGACCACGCCGGCCCGGACGACCTCCTGCGCGACGCCGACCAGGCGATGTACCGTGCGAAGGCGAATGGCAAGGCGCGCTGCGAGATCTACGACGAGACGATGAACGAGCAGGTGAACGAGCGGCTGGCGCTGGAGACCAGCATGCGCCGCTCGATCGAGCGGAACGAGCTGCGGGTCTACTACCAGCCAATCGTCCGGCTCGACAACGCGACGGTGGCCGGCTTCGAGGCGCTGGTCCGCTGGCAGCACCCTGAGCGCGGCATCATCTCGCCGGCCGACTTCATCCCGCTGGCCGAAGAGACCGGCATGATCGTGCCGATCGGGCTGTGGGTGCTGGAGGAGGCGTGCCGGCAGGTCCAGGCCTGGCACGAGGAGCGCTGTCCGGGCCGTGGGCTGATGATCAGCGTGAACGTCTCGGCGCGCCAGTTCCAGAGCCCGGATCTGGTGGAGACGATCGCGGCCGCCATCGAGCGGAGCGGCATCGACCCGAGCTACCTGAAGCTGGAGCTGACCGAGAGCATGGTCATGCACGACGTGGAGCGCACGATTCAGCGGCTCCACCAGCTGAAGGCGCTGAATCTGGAGCTGTCCATCGACGACTTCGGCACCGGCTACTCGTCGTTGGCGTACCTGCGGCGCTTCCCAATCGACGTGCTGAAGGTGGACAAGTCGTTCGTGCACCGGATCGGGACGGACCGCCAGGATGAGGCGATCGTCCGCTCGATCGTGACGCTGGCGCGCGACCTGGGGATGCGGGTGGTGGCCGAGGGCATCGAGACGGCCGACCAGCTGGACGTGCTATGCAGCCTGGGCTGCGACTACGGCCAGGGGTACTACTTCAGCCGCCCGGTGCCGTCCCACCAGGCCGAGCTGCTGGTGACCCCAACGGCTGGCATCCCGCTGCCGGCGGCGATCCGGCCGCGCAAGGGGCGGGGGAACATCAGCATCGCGTCCTGACGCCCCGCGCAGCATCTATCCGACCCGCCGACGCTCCTGGTAGAGCGTCGGCGCTGACGTTCGGAGGGCTGGGGAGCCGTCAGGGAGCTGGGTCGTCGGGGAGCTGGGGGACGACGATCTCTTCGGGCGGCACGACGACAACCTTGCCGTCTCGCATGACGGCGATGGACTCGCCGAGCAGCTTGTGCCGGCGAATGGCGTCGCGAACGGCCCGAGCCATCGCGGCTTCGACGTGCCCGGGCGTCCCGAAGACGTCTAGCGTGCCATCCTTGCGGTTGAGGTCCTCAGGTGCTGTGCTCATCGACCGACCCTCCGCGTCATCTCGTCCCAGGTAGCTCGTTCGTGGATCGCAATGACCTGGGCGTTATGCCCCTCAGCGACGAGCACCGGCCGTTCACCACTCGAATTGTCGTACACCTGCCACTCGTCTGCCAATGGACGGTACAGGGTGAAGAAGTTGACGAGGCTACGCTCGTACCGACGGCGCACGATGTCCTCATCGACGAAGTGACCACCAGCTGCTCGCCGTGCGTGAACGCGGCGGATGCACAGATTGGCACTTTCTACCCAGACATACACCAGCCGCGTCCGATATCCGTCACTCCGAAGCTGACGGATGAACGGCGCAAAGGTCCGGCTGGCCAGGGTCGTCTCGAACGCGAAGTCGGCGCGGTGCCCAGCGAGCTCCTCTAATCGCTGGAGCATGATCCGACCCGCCTGGAACGCCACGCTGTCGGGATCGAACCCTGCGAGACCCCGGGCAATGACATCGGCGTTGACAAAGGCTCCCGCGGCCATGAGCTCGGACACAACGGCGGGGGCGGAAGTCGATTTGCCAGCTCCGTTCGGGCCGGCCAGGATGACGGCGTACGGCATGGTGATAGTGTAGCGCAGCGATGCAAGCGTGGAAGGCATCGATGTGAGAGAACCAGCAGCACGGAAGCGCTCACCAGGTCGACCATAACCGTCACTCATCGCACCAGGGCGACGTTGGACTCTCATGGAGAGCGACTGCGCAACGGCGAGCATGACGGCTGCAGGTCGCTTTGGGGGTGCGATGGCGAGCAGGGTCGCCCTACAGACGGCGGCGCCGCTGACGGGGCCGGTCACGGCTCTCGGCGGGATGAGGCGAGTCGGGAAATGCCTGGCCGACGGCGTGCGCAGATCGGGGCTCGTCGCGCGGTTCACCGTCGTCGGGGCGACCGTCGCCCTGCTCGTCGCGACGGTGCTGGCCGGGCTGATCGAGACGCGCCTCAGCGAGTACATCCGCGATCTCACTATTGCGCGGGCCGTCGATCAGGTAGAGCTCGGCATCCTCGACCACGTCACCGCCGCCGACTTCCAGCCGCCGTTCACCCCCGAGCGCATCGACGAGCTGGGTCAGCGTCTCGATCCACACCTGACCGGCTTGATCGAGACACGCTCCGGGGTGCTGCGGCTCCACCTGTTCGCACGCGACGGGACCGTGATCTACTCCGACATCGCGGCCAAGCGCGGGGAGCAGTCCGCGCCAAGCGGGCTGCTGGCCGAGGCGCTGGCCGGTCGGGTCGGGTCGCAGCTGACGGGGCTGACCGCACACGAGAATCACGACCTGCACGCGCGGTATGACTCGGCGTACGAAGTGTACGTGCCGTTCGTGGAAGACGGCGCGGTGGTCGGCGCCTACGAGCTGTACGCCGACCTCTCGCCGGTCCAGCCGATCCGGCATCTGGTCTGGGTGGCGGTGGTGGGCGGGTTCCTGATCCTGTTCCTCTCGCTGTACGGGGTAGTCCGCAACGCCGGCGCGTTCATCCGTCGCCAGCAGCTCGAGCGAGAGCTGCTGATCCGCCAGAACGAGGAGCGGTTCCGCTCGCTGGTCGGGAACACGGCAGACGTGATCGCGATCGTGGACACGGCGGCGGTGATCCGGTACGTGAGCCCGCCGGCGAGGCGCGCCTGGGGTCGCTCGCCGGATAGCCTCGTGGGGACGAGCCTGCTGGCGTACGTCCACGACGACGACCAGCCGGCCGCGCGGGAGCTGCTGGCCCAGGTGGCGCACGATGCCTCGTTGGACGTCAGCAGCGAGCTCCGGCTCCGTCACGAGGACGGCACCTGGCCGGACTTCGAGGTGATCGCGAAGAACCTCGTCGAAGACGCTGGCGTGGGCGGCATCGCGGTGACGTTCCACAACATCACCGAGCGGAAAGCGTTCGAGCGTGACCTGCAACAACTGGCGTTCCACGACACGCTCTCCGGCCTGCCGAACCGGGCGCTGTTCCTGGACCGGCTGGAGCGGGCGCTGGCTCGCGCCGACCGGTACCGGCGCTCGATCGCGGTGCTCTTCCTGGATCTGGACAACTTCAAGGTCGTCAACGACAGCCTGGGCCACGAGATCGGGGATCGGCTGCTGGCGGCGGTCGCCGAACGGCTGAGGGCGTGCTTGCGTGATGAGGACACGGCGGCCCGGCTGGGCGGCGACGAGATGGCGGTCCTGCTGGAGGACATTCTGGACGAGCAGGGGGCCGTCGAGGTTGCCGCGCGGATCGGCGCGACGATGGCCGAGCCGGTCCGGCTGGACGGTCGGGAGCTGTGTGTGACGTTCAGCATCGGGATCGCGCTGAGCACGCCGGGCCAGGATCGGGCGGACACGCTGCTCCGGGACGCGGACCTGGCGATGTACCGCGCCAAGGCGAACGGGAAGGCCGGCTTCCAGGTGTTCGACCCGAGCATGACGATTGGCGCGCTGGACCGGCTGGAGCTAGAGCAGGACTTGCGGCATGCGCTCGACCACCGGCAGCTCCGCGTGGTGTTCCAGCCGATCATGTCGCTGACCACAGGGTACGTGACCGAGCTGGAGGCGCTCTTGCGCTGGCAGCACCCGACACGCGGGCCGATCTCACCGGTCCAGTTCATCCCATTGGCCGAGGAGACCGGGCTGATCGTGCCGATCGGGCTGTGGGTGCTGGAGGAGTCGTGTCGGCGGGCGCAGGCGTGGCACCTTGCCCATCCGATGCAGCCGAAGCTGACGATGAGCGTCAACCTGTCGGCGCGACAGTTCGTGCAGGCCGATCTGGTGGACGAGGTGGCCCGCGTCCTGTTCGAGACGGGCCTGGACTCAACCTGCCTGAAGCTCGAGATCACCGAGAGCGTCCTGATGCGCGACATCGACGGCACCATCGACAAGCTGTGGCAGCTGAAGGCGCTCGGGGTGCAGCTCGCCATCGACGACTTCGGGACGGGCTACTCGTCGCTGAGCTACCTGAAGCGGTTCCCGGTCGACACCCTCAAGATCGACCGCTCGTTCGTGAGCGGGCTGGGGCACGACTCGAACGACACGGCGATCGTACGGAGCGTGGTGGCACTGGCGAAGAGCCTGAACCTGGCCGTGACCGGCGAGGGCATCGAGACGGTCGAGCAGTTGGAGCAGCTCCAGGCATTGGGCTGCGACCGTGGGCAGGGGTACCTGTTCGCGCAGCCACTGGACCCGGACGAGATCGACCTGCTGCTGATCATGGGCGCTCGCTTCGACGACTGCCGGCCGGCCGGCGAGCGTCGGCGAGCGGTGGCGTGACGAGGAGTCAGGAGCCAGGAGTCAGGAGCCAGGAGGGGCGCCTTCTTCGGTCGTAGCGCCTTTGGGTGACAGAACGTCCGGGCGGATCGCTCGTTTCTCCGGAACGTGCGCGACTTCGCCGGACGGCCAACCAGTGGTGCCTCACCCCTCGCCCCTCGCCCCTCATCTCTCGCTACTCGCCACTCGCTACTCGTTACTCGTGCTGGCCCTGTCGGTCGTGCTGGTGCTCGCGGCGCCGGCCGGGCCGGCGGAGGCCCAGGCGCAGGGTGACCAGGGCTTGCAGGGCGGCTGGGCCATCGACGATGGCGGCAACGCGGCGTTCACGCACTCGGTGGCGGTGCAGACGCCGCTGATGCGGCAGGCGGGAGCTGGCTGGGTCCGGATCAACTTCCGGTTGGGAGCCTGCTACGCGGACTGGACGTCGGTCGGCTGCAACGGACGGACGGCGCTCCAGGCGTATGACGAGGTGGTCGGGCGGGCGCGAGGGCAGGGGCTTCAGATCCTGGGGCTGCTCTCCAACGAATCGTGGCCCGGCTCGCAGGCAGAGTGGATCGCAAACAACGCCGAGGTCGCCGGTGGAAACGGCGACAACGCATACATTTGGGCGTTCGCGAGCGGCGCGGCCGGTCAGGTCGCCCGACATTTCGCGAGCCAGATCGGCTGGTGGGAGGTCTGGAACGAGCCGAACGCATGGACTGGCCGCGATGGCAGCGGCAACCCGACCGGCGGCACCTTCCTCTACCCGTCCAACTACGCCTGGATGGTGAAGCGGTCGCAGGCGGCGATTCGGGCCGCGCGCGGCGACGCGGTCATCGTGAGCGGCGGGCTGCTGGCGCACGACCAGGGCGGGGCGACGTTCACGGTCCGGCCGAGCGCGAAGCCGGGCGTGCCAGCCGGGCCGCCCCAGCAGGAGGTCCGGCACGGCGAGCGGGTCGGGCCGCGTCGCTCGCCTCGGACGGCGGGGGTGGGGTACGCGTCGTCGGCGTGCCAGGAGAGCCGCCCGAGCGGCGCAGCGTACCTGTGCGACCTGTACGTGATGGGCTTCGGGGAGGCCGGCTGGGGCGCTGGCGCGGCGCCACTGGATCAGATCGGGCTCCACCTGTACGTGGACCAGGGCGGGCTGACCGGCCGCGACAAGCTCACAGCGTACCTGGCGGAGATCCGGGCGGCGTACGTAGCGTACGAGGGCGGCAGCACGCCGAAGAAGATCGAGATGACCGAAGGCGGCTGGACGCTGAGCTTCGTGGACGCGAGCACCCAGGCCCAGAACGTACGGGTGCTGTACGACGCGCTGCGCGGGACGCCGTACGTGGGTCGGGGGTACTGGTTTGGCGTCCAGGACATCCCGGAAGGGGGCCTGTTCTACGGCCTGTACGACGGCGACGGCCAGGCCCGAGCGTCGCTGACGGCGTACCAGCAGGCGACGAGCGGTCCGCCGCCGCTACCGCCGCCGGCGTGCTCGCCACGCCCACCGATCTCGGTGCGGACGGCACGATTCGGCGACGGGCGGCTGGTGGTCACGGTGGCAGCAAGCGGCGCCAACAACTGGCTAACGGCGCTCGCCTTCAGCCAGACGGCGAACGCCCTGGTGGACCTGCCAGACCAGAGCGGCCGGACGGGAACGTTCACGGTCAGCCTGCCGGCCGGGTCTGGGAGCACGCAGTTCTGGGTCCGGCGGGCCTCGGCCGGGGCGGCGACGGTCCGATTGACGGTGGTGGACCGCTGCGGGAGCTGGCCGACGTTCGTGGGAGGCGGCCCGGCGGCCTGGTGACGGGCCGGCTCTGGTACAGTCAGATCGCGAGCGAGCGGTCGCCCGACCCCCTCGGCGGTCGTTCTGGCGGGCTGCGCCGCTTCTTCACCGTCATCGTGCCGCTGGCGTTTGTGGCATACCTGCCCAGCCTGTACATCCTGGAGCGGCCGGACCCGCTCGGCCTGCCGCCGGTGGTGCAGGTGTGCTCGCCGGTAGTGGCGCTCGCGTTCCTGCTGGCGGCGCGCGACTGCTGGGCGCTTGGAGTGCGCCACTACCAGGGCACGTGGTCGTGAGGAGAGACAGGACAGCCCCACCCCCAGCCCCTCCCCACTGCGGTGGAGAGGGGAGCAGTCGTCGCCGAGGGGGCACGATTCATCGCGCCCGTACCACGCCAACGTCTGTAGGGGCGCAATTCATTGCGCCCGCTGAGGGTGGGGCTTCTCGCGGCTACAATGCCGGCGACGTGCACAGGGAGGCAGATGATGGCTGTCGGACCGGCAACCAGAGACACCGTCTACGAGCCAGTACCGTTCTGGGCGAAGATCCCGCACGGGCTCTGGCTGAAGGAAGCGACCTCGGTGGCCGTGGACTCGCAGGATCGGGTCTACGTGTTCAATCGGGGCAACATGCCCGTCCTGGTGTTCGATCGGGATGGGAACCTCGTCGATTCCTGGGGCAATGAGAACCCGTTCCTGGGGACGGAGCTGTTCGAGGATCCGTACGGCAACATGATGCCGCGCTGGATCGGGACCCGCTTCATCCGCGCCCACGCCATCACCGTCGATCATGAGGACAACCTCTGGCTGGTGGACGACGTCGGGAACAAGATCACCAAGACCGACAAGAAGGGGAACACCCTGCTGACCATCGGGACCGGCTCCCCGAGCGGCTTCCAGAGCGGCGAGCCGTTCAACCGCCCGACCGACGCCGCCATCGACCCGAAGACCGGCGACGTGTTCATCTCGGATGGGTACCGCAACTCGCGGGTCCACCGGTACGACCGGAACGGCAAGCACATCCTCTCATGGGGCGAGCCGGGCACCGATCCGGGCCAGTTCAGCCTGCCTCACAACATCGCGATGTTCGGGGACGACAAAGTGATCGTCTGCGACCGCGAGAACCACCGCGTCCAGGTGTTCACCACCAGCGGCGAGTGGGTGATGGGCTGGCACGCGCACAAGGCGGTGGCGGTGTTCGCGGGGCGCGGCGCGGACACGAACGTCTACGTGGCGGAGCAGGGGCCGCCGCCGGTCCAGCACGGCGTCCGCAACGTGGGCCACAAGATTCAGATCTACGACCGCGAGGGGAAGCGGGTCACGAAGTTCGGGGCGCCGCTGCCGGGTGAGGGGCCGGACCAGTTCAACTGGCTGCACAGCGTCTCGGTGGACTCCGAGGGGAGCGTCTACGCGGCCGAGGTCTCGTACGTGGAAGTGGGGAGCAAGCTGAGCCCGCCGCGCGAGCTGGTCAGCCTGCGCAAGTGGCGGCGGGTCAAGGGGTGACTATCACCCCTCGGCAATGTCTGAGTGGATTGGGCATGTAGGAGCCCCCTCCCCCGTGCGCGGGAGAGGGGGGCAAGACTTCTCCCCTCTCCCGCGCACCGGGGGACAGTAGGGGCTGGGGGAGGGGGCTCCTTACAGTCAGGGGCGGTTGGAGGCTCGGTGCGATACCTATTGCTGGCAGCGCGCACGCTCCTGACCCTCGCGGCCGGGGGGCTGGCCGGCCTGACCGGCTACCTGCTGCTGCTGACCGGCGCGGCGCTGCTCGGGAGGAAGGCCGCGCCGCCAGACGCCGGCCAGCGTCGCCGGTTCGCGCTGCTGGTGCCGGCCCACGACGAGGAGAGCACCATCGGGCGGCTCCTCGAGAGCACGCGCGCCCTGGAGTACCCGTCCGCGCTGTTCGAGGTCTGCGTGGTGGCGGACAACTGCACCGACCGCACCGCCGAGGTGGCCCGAGCAGCTGGGGCACGCGTCGAGGAGCGGTTCGACGAGCATGCGCGAGGCAAGGGGTATGCCCTGCGCTGGCTGCTGGCCCGCCTCCGCGAGCGGGGCGGCCGGTACGACGCGTTCGTGGTGCTGGACGCGGACACGGTGGTGGCGCCGGACCTGCTGCGGCGGCTGGACGCCCACTTCGAGGCCGGCAGCCAGGTGGTGCAGGTGTACTACAGCGTGTTGAACGTCGGGGAGTCGCCGCTGGCGACGCTCCGGTACGTGGCGCTGGCGGCGTTGCACTATCTCCGACCGCTTGGACGGTCGCGGCTGGGGCTGTCGGCGGGGCTGAAGGGGAACGGGATGGGGTTCCTGGCCTCGGTGCTGGACGAGTACGGCTGGGAGTGGTTCACGCTGGCCGAGGACGTGGAGCTGCACCTGGCGCTGGTGGCGGCCGGCTTGCGGGTGGACTTCGTGCCGGAGACGACGGTCCTGGCCGACATGCCGGTGACGTACACCCAGGCCGAGAGCCAGAACGAGCGCTGGGAGCGGGGCCGCATCGAGATGCTGCGCGAGCGGGGACTGGGTCTGGTGCTGGACGGCATCCGCCACCGTGACCCGGTCCGCCTGGACGCGGTGGCGGAGCAGCTGATCCCGCCACTCTCGGTGCCGGTGGTGCTGGGCGGAGCGGTGCTGGCCGGGAGCGTCCTCTTCCGAGCGCGGGCCGCCGCGCTGCTGGCGGCGTTCGGCGTGGCCGGGCAGCTTGGATACATCCTGGCGGCGCTGGCACTGGTGCGGGCGCCGTGGCGGGTGTACCGCTCGCTGGCGTACGCGCCGGGCTACATTGGCTGGAAGGTCTGGCTGTACGGGCGGTCTCTGGGGGCGAAGGGCGGCAGCGCCTGGGTCCGGACGGCGCGCAACCCGTCGTGATCGTCAATCGAGCGTACGCGGGCGCTGCCGATCTGCGGCGGATGCAGGCCAGCGTGGCGGATGCGTACGCGATCACCTCGCTGCGGGTTGGCGACCTGGCGTGGCTGACGCGCTACCACAGCCATCGTGACCTCTCGCTGCACATCCGTTTGTGGGAAGACGACTCAGGACAGGTCGTCGGCTGGACATACCTGCGCACGTTCGGCGGCTTCAACGTGTTCGTGGCGCCGGGGCACGCCGACGAGACGCTGCTAGACGAGATGCTGGCCGAGGTCGTGGACGCAGCGGCGGCAGCGGTGGCGACGGGCGATCCGCCGGTGTCGCTGTACACGTACGGGCTGGATCTCGCACGCTCGACAGAAGACCGTGCGCTGGCGGCTGCGCTGGAGCGGCACGGCTTCAGACGAGCTCCGACGACGGAAGGCGTGATGACGCGCTCGCTGGACGAGGTGCCGGAGCCGGTACTGCCGGCTGGGTACCGACTCGGGTGGGTGGAGACGCGGGAGCAGGGGATCGGGCGGGTGGAGGCGCAGCGGGCCGCGTTCGCGCCGTCCGACTTCCTGCTGGAGCGCTACGAGCGAATCCGGCGCACCTGGCCATACAGAGCCGAGCTGGACAGGATCGTGCTGACGGAGGACGCTACGGTGGTGGCGTTCTGCACGGCCTGGCTCGACGAGCGGAATGGGGCCGGGCTGCTGGAGCCGGTCGGGACGCATCCAGATCACCAGCGGCGTGGGCTGGCGAGCGCGGTCTGCCTGGACGCACTGCGCGCGCTTCGGGCAGCAGGCGCGCGGGTGGCGCAGGTTGGGTTCGGGAGCGAGGCGGGCCGGGCGACCTACAGCTCGATCGGCTTCGCGCTCAACGCCACGGACCTCGTCTACCGCCGCGACCCGTCCTGACCGACCAGACCCACGCGTGAGGGACTGGATCGAAGGCCCACAATTCCCAGTGTCATCCCGAGGGAGCCCCAGCGACCGAGGGATCTCAGGCTCCCGAGCAGGCCAGCGTGAGATCCCTCCGCTCCGCTCGCAAGCTCGCTTCGGTCGGGATGACAAATGGGATGTGGCAAGCGTGCCTGGTCGGGATGACAAATGGGATGTGGCACGCGCGCCTGGGCGGGATGACAGGGGAAGAAGCAGCCTCGTTTTGGCGTGGATGACAACGGGGTTGGGGCGCCGCTACGGCAAGCGGGTCGAAAGATAGGTGAGCCAGCGGCGGTTACGGGCCTCGCCGGTGTGGAGCTTCTGCACCTCGAAGCCGGCCGTCGCGAGCAACGCCCGCGCCTCGTCCGGGTGGTAGCGGGCGAAGAACCGCTCGATCGGCGCGTCGTATGCTCCGGTCTCCCACCCTTCGCCGTCGCCTTCCTGGATGCCCAGCAACAGTGGGCCGCTCGGAGCCAGGATGCGACGCATCCCGGCGAGGGCGCGCGGCGCGAGCTGCTTCGGGAGGTGGAGCAGGGAAGCCGAGCACCAGACGCCGGCAAACGTCGCGTCCGGGAACGGCTGGGCGCACATGTCCAGGCGGACCAGCCGGGCGTCACCGTGGGGCGCGACCCGCGCCCGCGCCTGCGCGAGCATCCCGGCCGAGAGATCGCCACCAACCACGTTTACGCCCTGACCGAGCAGCCAGTCGAGATCGCGGCCGGCCCCGCACCCGACATCCAGGACGCGGCCACGCACGCCGACCTGGGCGATGAAGGGCGCCCCGAGGTCGAGATAGGCCGGTGGCATGACGCTGTTCCGGTCGGCGTACGCTGCCGCCACCACGTCGTACGCGCTCGCCATCCGACGGCCAAGATCGTCGGTCGCCATGCGGCCTCCGAGGGTCAGTTGCCCGGCGCCTGAAACGGCGTCGGAACGGGATCGTCGCGGCGTTCGGGCCAGTTGGTGTCCGGGTTTGACGGAAGAGACTGTGTCGGAACCGTGATCCGTGCCCACCGTCTGAACGAACATGCAGCCATGCTTCTCACCGTGCTTGACCGCGTGGGGGAGCCGGCTGATACTACTCCGGAAAGTAGTTTCCGCCACATACGCAAACGGACCGTGGCTGCCACACCACGGTCCGTCCAAATGATCTGATGCCGTAGGGTCTCCGCTGTGCCACCAGCGCTGCCCCGGCGAGGCCGTTCGGGTCGATGGGAGCTGCCAGGCCGCCCGTCGCCGTCTACCCGACACGGTACTACGTCGGTGCGCCCTACGTCAAGAGGGATGCAACGAGGACGTGTCGGACAGCACAAGCGACAACCGGTGGGAGCAACGCTTGAGTCCGCTGATCGTGAAAGGCGGCGTGCTGCCGGCCCCGTCCGTCCTGCTGCGCCACGCCGGCGAGCTCGACCTGACCCCGCAAGAGCTGGTCTTGTGCCTCTACATCCTGGACAAGAAGTGGGGGCCTGACTGGCCGTACGTCTCGATGCTCCAGGCGGCCGACGAGCTGGGCCGGCACAAGAACAAGGTGTACGACTGGAAGAAGTCGCTGATCCAGAAGGGGTACCTCGTGGCGACCCCTCGCACCGTCCCCGGCATCGGGCGACGGGCGGACTACTGCGATCTGTCGGGGCTGTTCTCGGCGCTCGAACGGCTGGTGCTGGCCGAGGCTGTCGAGCAGGCCCGGGGCGATCTGCCGATGCCGCTCTTCGAGACCGGGGGGTTATCCACAGTATCCACAGGACGTAGCACCCTAAAGGGTGCACCGCGTAGCACCGAAAACGGTGCAGCGGCCAGCCCCGAGAGCGGGGCACCGCGTGGCACCGCAATGAGGGCTCAGCGCGGCACCGATACGGGTGCACGAAACAGAGGTCAACGAGAAGAGATAGCCACAGAGTCCGGACCGGCAAACCCAGCCCAACAGAGATCGACTACGACGTCGGGAGGCGCTGCGCGCACGACGTCATCCAGCCCGGAGAGTGAAGAGATTGCCGCGCACATCGAGCAGTATGGCGCGGACTTCCGCGACGATGATCCGCGGCGATCGCGAGCTCGGGCGCACCACATCTGGTGGAATTCGGGGCTGCCACGAGCGCGATTCGTGACCCTGCTGGAGATCGCACGGGAGAAGACGCTGGAGCAGGTCAGCCGGGGCCGGGTCCGTGGCGGCCAGGCCGGGCAGCGCCGGGCGATGGGCTACTTCTTCGCGATCCTGGACGAGCTGACCCGCGACGAGACGGATCGGCTGCGCGGCGTGGGCTGACCCCTCCCCTGTCATCCTGAGGTGGATCGAGCTTGCGAGCGGAGCCGAAGGATCTCACCCCGATTAGCGGCGAGCGTCTGTGAGATCCTTCGCGAGCTCAGGATTTGGTGATTGGACAATCGGATGGGCCGCTCCTTTCGTCAAGCCGCGCGTTGTGGGGGTCTGCGGACGACCGGCTGGCGCGGATGAGGCTGCGGGCGCTGACCTGGGCGTCGGCCGGGGGCTTTTCCGCGCGGTTGGACCGGGCGAGCCGGCGTTCCAACCTGGCAGAAAAGCGGGCCGCAGGCGCGGCGGACGCGGGCCGGGGTGAGGCGGGTCGGCAGGAGCGGGCGTTCCCATGGGAGCCGTTGGTCGGCGACCACGGGTCGGGCGAGCCAGAGCATCCAGAGGGCCATGGCGAGCAGCCAGCTCCAGCGATCGGCGGCCTCGGGGTGCAGCGGGCGGACGGCGGTCCAGCCGAGGTCGTGCTTGAGGAAGCGGAAGCCATGCTCGATGACGTAGCGGCGGGTGTACCACCGCCAGAGGTCGAGCAGGTCGTCGGGCAGCGGCCCGCCGATCCAGGCCAGCCAGAGCGGCTTGGGCGTCTTGACGTGGCGGGGCAGCCGCTCGACCTGAACCCGGACCAGGGTGAACGGGGCATCGGCCGCGGCCTGGCCGTGCAGGTGCTCCCAGACGTCGACCTGCACCTGGCCGTGGACCGGATCGTCCAGCGTCGCCGTCCGATCCGGCGTGCCGTGGGTCGCGGGGTCGGACAGCTTGAAGACCGGCCCGTGCACCGGCGGTCGTCCACGCCAGGTGCGCGGGCCTGGCGGCCGGAAGAACTTCCGATTCGAGCGCAGGCGGACCAGGATGTCGAGCGGCAGGTCGGCCCGCACGAACGTGATCGGGTCGTAGTTGCTGTCGTACGTCCCGACCGGGCGGGCCGCGCCGGTGGGGCGGGCCGCCAGGGCCCGCCGCAGTTGGCCGATCGCGACCTCGGTCGCCGTGCCGTCGGTGGGGCCGCGTCGCTCGACGTCCAGCGGCAGCACCCAACTGCTCCCGATCTCGGGCACGTCCACCAGCCACTCGTACTCCCAGGCCGGCACCACCCCGTCCTGCGGGATGCCCGGCGTGCTGCGGTGGCCCCACGTCCGCTCCGGACTCGTCTTCGCCGCCGGCCGGGGCCAGGTCGTCCCGTCGCCCGCCCACACCGGCCGACCCGGCCCGGCCCGGCCCGCCTCGTCCGCTGCCAGCCGGGCCTGCACCAGCGCCCGACACCGGTCCGGCCGCACCTGTCCGTCTGCCAACGCGTCGCTCGCACTCGGCCAGCGACGCCGAAAGATCGATGCCAGGCTCAAATGCACCAGATTCGCCGGTCCCGACGACACCACCGCTGCCTCCAGCAGCTCGAACAGGGTATCTTTCCGGTGGCCCAGGGTCTGGTACACGGCCTGACGAAACGCGCGGATCGTCTGGACTGCCGTGGTTGCTTCCATACCCACAGCATTCCTCGCGCGCCGACGCTCCGCCAGGCCTCCTCTCCCTGGGCTTCCTTTTGTCCAATCTCAAGTCAGGATGACAATGGGGTACTCGTTGGTCCCTGATTACTCCTCAGGCGCGACGCGCTGCTCCGGCGGGAGGGTGTAGCGGTCGAACGCCTCGCGCAGGCGGCTGGTCTCGTAGTGGGCGTAGATCCGCTTCGTCGTCTCGGGGCTGGCGTGCCCGAGGATGTCCTGGACCTCTGAGAGATCGGCGCCGCGGTTGAGCAGCAGGCTGGCGCGGTCGTGGCGAAACGAGTGGGGCGTGGCGCGTGAGCCGACGGCCGCGCCGACGCGCTTGACGAGGTTGTAGATCGAGTCGCCGCCGAGCCGCCAGCGCTCGCCGCGCGGGCCGGGGGCGCCTCTCCCGACGTCGTGGCGCAGGAAGAGGGGGCGGTGGCGATCGGCGCGGGCCTCCAGGTACCGTCGAATGGCGGCCAGGGTGGGTGCGTCGAAGAAGATGACCCGCTCCTTGCTGCCCTTGCCGGTGATGAGCGCCTGGGTGGCCCGTCCGTCCGCGACGTCCTCGCGGTTGAGGCGGACCGCTTCGTCGCGGCGGATGGCGGTGGTGTAGAGGACGCGCAGGATGGCGCGGTCTCGGAGGGCGGTCAGGAGGGCGTCGCGCTCGACGGGCAGCGGCTCAGATTCCAGATGGACGATCGTGGCGGGGACGCGGTCGTCCACGCGCGGCGTGCGGTACGGGTGGCGGGCGATGACCTGCTCCAGGCCGGCCTGGAGGCGAGCGTAGGAGGCCGGGCCGAGGTCGTGGCGGTCCAGGAACCGACAGAAGGCGCGGGCACCGGCCAGGTACGTGGGGCAGCTCCGGGAGCCAACGCCGTAGCGCCGGACGCACCAGAGATAGAACCCCTCCAGCAGGTCTGGTGGAAGCTGGCCGGTCGGCGTGTCCGGAGCGACTCCCCGTTCTGCCAGGAAGTCTGTCAGCCGGTCCAGCGCGGTGGCGTACGTGCGTTGCGTGCGCGCCGCGCGGCCGGCCAGCGAGCTGATGAACGACTGGCGCGCGTCTGCGAGCGAGACGTCGGCGTCTGTGGGCGCGCGCTGGTGTACAGGCGTTGGTCCGGCACGCTGGACGGCGCCATTGGACCGAGCTCGTTTTTCGGCTCGACTGGTCGTGCTAGTCCCCATTATCACGACCAGTCCGAACCGGCCCCTGCAGCCGCGGGTCGAAGCCGATTTCCACCCGAGGCGGAGGAGCGATCCCCACGCCCGCCCGGGGCCGTGGGTTGAAACCCACGGCTACCGTTGGTGCGTGGCTACGCCACGCCGGGTTGAGGCCGATGCGTGGCGATGACGCTGCGATCCCCTGGCGCTGCTCCCGTCGCGTAGCGACGGTCCAATGGTAGACGTGGGTTTCAACCCACGTCCCGGGGAAGATTGGCGCTCCATGTGCCCGCACGGTCGAAGCGTAGCCGAGCCGGCCCTCGCGCCGGGCGCTCCGGTCATCTCGCCTCGGTCACATCCCCTCTGGACGTGCCAGGAGGCCGCTCCAGCTTCCTGGACACGGCCTCCTATGGGCTGCTCATCGGCGTGCCAGCCTGGATCTTTAGTACAGGCCGAGTAGCTTGAGGACGACGATGATGACGACGATGGCGCCGATGATGTACAGGATGGAATACACGATGTGCTCTCCAGATGATGTTCTCAGAAGGTTCCGCGAAGGTTCGATCAGTACAGGCCGAGCAGTCGCAGTACCACGATGATGACGACGATCGCTCCGATGATGTAAAGAATCGAGTACATGGTCAGTACCTCCTGGTTGATGTCTAAAAGCAGAATGCGTGCCACCAGCGGTCGGCACGAGGTTGCACAAGGATCACAGCCGTGCCCGTTGCCCCTGACCGGGCCGGCCGCTACGATTCGGCGGGGGCTCCGCCGGACGCGGTCTTTGGGAGTGCGCATGTCCGGCACCTGGCAGCGTTGAGCGCGAGCCTGAGCGCCCGGGAGGTTATGGAGATGGCACGTCCAGCAGGAGAGCCGGTCGCGATCGTGACGGGCGGCGGGCGCGGGATCGGGCTGGCGATCGGGCAGGCGCTGGCTACCGATGGGTACCGGATCGTGGTGGTGGACGTGAACGGCGAGGCCGCCGAGGCTGCCGCCCGACAGCTCCGCGAGGGCGGCGCTCCCGATGCCGTGGGGTACCAGGCGGACGTGCGTGAGTACGCCCGCGCTCAGGAGATCGTGGCTGACGTCCTGGGCCGGTTCGGACGGATCGACGCGCTGGTCAACAACGCCGGCATCACGTCGCCGAAGCCGTTCCTGGAGCTGACCGAGGCTGACTGGGATCTGGTGCTGGGCGTCCACCTGAAAGGCTCGTTCAACTGGTCGCACGCCGCCGCGCCGGCGATGGTCGCGGCCGGCTGGGGGCGGATCGTCTGCATCTCGTCGATGAACGCCAAGACCGGCGGGGCGTTTCCGGCGGTCAGTAAGACGGCGTACGCGGCGGCGAAGGCTGGGATGCTCGGGCTGATCCGGGGGCTGGCCCGCGACCTGGCGCCGGCGGTCACGGCGAACGCGATCTGCCCCGGCCTAATCAAGACCGAGCTGTCAGCCTCGATGTGGGACAGTCCCCGCTTCGGCGCGGTGATCGAGTCGATTCCGGCCGGACGGCTCGGGCTGCCGGAGGACATCGCGAACGCGGTGGCGTTCCTGGTATCCGACAAGGCCAGCTACATCAGCGGCGAGGCGCTGGACGTGAACGGCGCGGTCTACATCGACTGAGGCGGCTCAGGGCCAGATGCTGGGGTCGTGGCGTTCCGCCCACGGACCGACTACGATGCCGCCGACGATCTGTAGTGTGGAGAGCGTGGCATGACGGAGAGTGGCGGCCCGGGGCGGGCCAACGGGCGCGGCAAGCTCCAACTCGGGATCATGATGCGGAGCGGCGACCATCTCGTGCCGGGCGCTGGCCGGGTCGTGCCGTGGACCGAGCTGAAAGAGATCGCCATCGCCGCCGACGAGGCTGGCGTGGACACCCTGTTCGCGCCGGACCACCTGATCTTCAGGAAGTACGGCAACTTCGACACCATCCCCGAGGGCGAGCACCGGGGCTGCTGGGAGGCCTGGACCCTCTTGAGCGCCATCGCGGGGATCACGAAGAACGTGACGCTCGGCCCGTTCGTCGCCTGCACCAGCTTCCGCGAGCCGGCCGTCCTGGCGAAGATGGCCGGCACCCTCGACGAGGTCAGCGGCGGCCGGCTGATCCTCGGGCTCGGGGCTGGCTACCACGAGCCGGAGTACACCGCGTTCGGGCTGCCGTTCGACCACCTGGCCGGCCGCTTCGAGGAGGCGCTCCAGATCATCGTGCCGCTGCTGAAGGGCGAGCGCGTCACCTTCCACGGCCAGTACTACCACGTCACCGACTCGCTGCTGCACCCGCCCGGCCCGCGCCCGGGAGGGCCGCCGATCTGGATCGGGGCGCGCCAGCCTCGGATGCTGCGGCTGACCGCGAAGTACGCCGACGCCTACAACACGATGCCCCACACTGGCCCCGAGTCCGTGGCGCCGCAGCTCCAGGCGCTGGACGACGCCTGCGAGCAGGAGGGCCGCGACCCGGCCACCCTCTCGAAGACGGTCGGGGCGTTCGTCTGCTTCCCCGGCTCGGAGGACGACCCTGGCGGCATCCACCCGCGCGCCATTCGTGGCACGCCGGAGGAGATCGCGGACCGCTTCCATGCCCTCTACGAGGCTGGCGTGGACCATATCAACCTGTTCGCCAGCCCCTGGAACGTGGGCGTCGTCAAACAGCTCGGCGTGACGATGGCCCGCTTGCAGGAGCTCGGCAGCCGATAAGACCCCAGGTGGGCGCAATGAATTGCGCCCCTACACTGGACAATCTGGTAGGGGCGCAATTCATTGCGCCCGACAGGAGTGACCCGATGACCCCTCCAGACTGGCTGCCGGTGCTTTCCACGGCCTTACGTCGACAGGCTGCCGATCTGGTGGCCGAGCACGACCTGCCCGGCATGGTCGTCGGGCTGGCGGCGGGCACGGACCAGGACAACGCCCTGGCCTGGTCTCAGGGGTTTGGCTGGGGCGGCGGACCGTCCACGGCGGCGTCGTCCGCGCCGGGCAGCCGCCCGCTGGACGCCGACACCCAGTTCCGAGTCGCCTCGATCACCAAGACGTTCACCGCTACGGCTGTCGTCCAGTTGCGAGACGCCGGGAAGCTCCACCTCGACGATCCACTGGTGCAGCACGTCCCGGAGTTTGCCGCCGTCGAGAGCCCGTTCGGGCGGATCGAGGACGTGACGCTGCGCCGCCTCGCCTCGCACTCGTCTGGACTGGTGGGGGAGCCGCCGCTCGACCACTGGCTCTCGCTGCGCTTCCCGACTCGTGAGGAGTGGCTCGCCTCCCTGCCGGGCGTGAAGGTCGCGATCCCGCCGGGCTCGGCGTTCAAGTACTCCAACCTGGGGTACACCCTGCTGGGCGAGGTGGTCGAGCGGGTCTCTGGGATGCCTTACGTCGAGTACATGCAGCAGGCGGTCTTCGGGCCGCTCGGCATGGCGTCCACCACGTTCGAGCCGACCGGCGAGCTCGCCGCGCGGGCTGCGTCCGGGCACCTGGCGCACCCGTTCGAGGACGCCGCCGAGACAGCGCCGCCCTCGCCGCTCAATGGGATGGCGGCGGCCGGCCAGCTGTGGACGACGGCGCGCGACCTGAGCCGCTGGCTCGCGTTCCACTGCGGCGCAGTGGCCCCGGAGCGGCGATCCGGCGTCCCGGTCGCCTCGGGCGAGGAGATCCTGTCCGCGACGTCCCGGTACGAGATGCAGCAGGCCGTCTACGTCGAGCCGGGCTGGGTCGGAGGGTACGGCTTCGGCTGGCGCATCCTACGGCGAGGCGACCGGGTGTATCACGGCCACGGCGGCAGCGTGCCGGGCTACCGCTCGCAGGTCTACTTCGACGCGTCGATCCAGGCCGGCATCGTCGTGCTGATCGACGGGGTCGGCGCGGCGGACGCCATCGCGGCGCCGCTGATGGACACCGTGGCGCAGCATGTCGCCGCCGCCGAGTGCGCCCGGCCGTCAGCTCCGCCCTCCCCGACCCCGCCAGAGTACCGGAAGTACCTGGGACAGTACCGGATGCTGCGAGTGGGCGATCAGCCGGCGCGGCTGGAGTATCGGGACGGCCGGCTCCAGCTGAAAGACGCGTCTTCCTCGCCGTTCCCCGTCGCCCCCCTGGTCACCCTTGACCCAACCGACGATCCGGCCGCGTTCATGGTGCGGGGCGGGCGGTACTCCGGCGAGCTGCTGCGGTTCAGCTTCGCGTCGAGCGGGCTGGTGACCGGCTTCATGGCCTCCGGGTTCTCCTTCATACGGCTGGTGGACGCCGCCGACCGCCCGTAGCGGCTAGCCGTAGAGGTGAGCCGTACGTCGAAGCTATCCTCAACGCTGCGCAGCGTCTGCGACCCGACGAGGAAGGAGGGAGATCAGACGATGACGAATACGGACCACTCGGCCGAGGCGAAAAGGATCTGCATCGGCTTCGACTGGACCAATGACTGGGACTCTCGGCAACTGCTGGGCGCCTGGCTCGCCAATCATAAGATCCCCGCCACCTTTACCGATCTGTCCGCAGGCCAGCTCAACGACAACGTCGCCAAGGTGAAGGCGCGACTCAGCGCCCAGATCCGAGCCGCCACGCACACGCTCGTCCTGGTTGGCGCGCATGCGAATACCAGGCACCAGCTCGGCGAGAGGATCGGCACGCGCAATTGGATCTGGTGGGAGATCGAGCAGAGCAAGGCCGAGGGGAAGCGGCTCATCGCGGTCAAGCTCAAGGCAGGCAACCCGACACCCGACCCGCTCCTCAACGCCGACGTGACCTGGGCGACGTCCTTCACCCAGGAGGCTATCCTCGCGGTCAGCACTGATGCCTGACGGTCGTGTGTTGAGCGCGGCCTGAGGCTGCAGCGCGCTGCTGGCGACGATTGGAGATGCTGGTTACTAATCCGTCGCCGGCGCCGCACGAGGACGGGGTGCTGTTGATCGATGACAGCGGCGATCGGAAGGCCGGCCGACCCAGGAGGGTCTCACGTGCGACGCCGTCCGGCTGGAGCGTCAGCCGCCCGGACGTGAGATAATCTGGCCCGGGAGTTGATCGACCATGGCTGCCGAGCCGACCGTCTCGTACCTGGACCGAATCGTGATGGACCCGAAGATCATGTTGGGCAAGCCGACTGTGCGCGGCACTCGGATCCCGGTTGATCTGGTGCTGGAGCAGTTGTCCTACGATCTCGATCCTCGCGAGTTGTTCGCCGCCTATCCTCGGCTCACCGAGGATGACGTGAAGGCGTGCATCGCATACGCTCGCCATGCTGTACAGGTGCGGCCTCCCCGCCCGAAGCTCGTCAAGACCGTCCAGCCATCTTCGTGATTGCCCTCGCGCGATTTCTCATTGACGAGAGTGCTGATGCTCGGATCGCTCCTTATCTCCGGAGTCATGGGCACGATGTCGCACTTGTCGCAACTGACTATGCCCCAGCGCTCGAGGACTCCGAGATTCTGGCAATCGCTTTGCGGGATCAACGCATTCTCATCACCTTCGATCGAGACTTCGGCGAGTTGGTGTTCAGCCACGGTCATCCACATGGCGGCGTACTCTACTTCCGCCTGGGCAGAATCGACCTGCATGTCGAGCTTGAACGGCTTGACTACGTTCTCGCCAACTTTGCTGACCGCCTGGATCACTTCCTGACCATCACACGCCGTGGCGTTCGTGTCAGGCGGTAGCGAGCGTCAGGTTCAAGATGCCTATGCGACCCGGCGAGTCGATGTCCGATCTGGCGCGCCTGCTCCCCGAGGAGACACGTTCACAAAGCCGCTGGAGAACAGGAGCGGCTCGTAGCGCCCGATCACTATTGCCCCATTCGAGCACCTGCTCGCACCCGTCGCTCTGACCGTGGGCGATCCGTGACAGAACGGCTGAAACCACCCCTTCGACACCAACATAGAGGCGAGCCGTACGTCGAAGCTATCCTCAACGCTGCGCAGCGTCTGCGACCCGACGAGGAAGGAGGGAGATCAGACGATGACGAATACGGACCACTCGGCCGAGGCGAAAAGGATCTGCATCGGCTTCGACTGGACCAATGACTGGGACTCTCGGCAGCTGCTGGGCGCCTGGCTCGCCAATCATAAGATCCCCGCCACCTTTACCGATCTGTCGGCAGGCCAGCTCAACGACAACGTCGCCAAGGTGAAGGCGCGACTCAGCGCCCAGATCCGAGCCGCCACGCACACGCTCGTCCTGGTTGGCGCGTATGCGAATACCAGGCACCAGCTCGGCGAGAGGATCGGCACGCGCAATTGGATCTGGTGGGAGATCGAGCAGAGCAAGGCCGAGGGGAAGCGGCTCATCGCGGTCAAGCTCAAGGCAGGCAACCCGACACCCGACCCGCTCCTCAACGCTGACGTGACCTGGGCGACGTCCTTCACCCAGGAGGCTATCCTCGCGGTCAGCACTGATGCCTGACGCTCGTGTGCTGAGCGCGGCGACGAGCTTCTGTTCGTTGGATGGCGCCCAGGGCCGGTGTCTCCCAACGGCGCACACGCGCCGTTATAGCCAGTACAGGGTAATCAGACCCGCTGATCGCAACTGATGTCACCCCCCGCGGGCTGGGGTTCTGGTGCAATGACGTGGAGGCTGTTGTGCGATTGAGCATTCGGGTGAAGCTGCTCGCTGGCTTTGGCAGTGTGCTGATGTTTCTGCTGGTCGGCGCGACCGCCGGATCGCTGTCCACCGTGATCCTTGGCGGGTACATCAAGCAGATTGGCGACGGGCATCTGTCCAGTGTCTACGACGCCAACGAGGCCGCTCGGCTCATCATGGAGGTCCAGGCCGACCTCTCCAAGCTGGTCCGCGCGGCTGACCCCTCGGCCCAGCAAGCGCATCTCCAGGACGCTCGTGAGAGCGCTGCCGACTACGAGCAGCATTTCCAGGCCGCCCGCGAGGAGGCTACGAGCGGCGAGGAGCGCAGCCGTCTCGACGCAGTCGAGCAGTCCTGGCGCCAGGCCGTGACGCTCCAGCAGCAGATCGAGCAGGCGGTTCAGAAGGGCGACCTCGACACTGCCAGGAGCCTGTTCGTGCAGTGGGAAGCGGCGAAGGACACTGCCGACGACGAGTTGACCGACTTGTCCCGGGATCGCAAGGCCCAGGCCGGCGAGGCGGTCAAGGGGGCCGTGGCGACGAGCACGCTGCTCCGCGAGGGCATCATTGGGGCGAGCCTGCTGGCGCTGCCGGTTGCCTTCGTCGTGGCGCTGCTGCTGGCCCGCTCGATGAGCAACGCCGTGGCGCGCGTCGCCGGTGCTGCCCGCAAGATCGCCACCGAGGACCTGCCGTCGCTCGCCACGGTCGCCCAGGCGCTGGCCGACGGCGACCTCACCCAGACCGTGAGCCTGACCATCGCGCGGATCGACGACCGCGGCCACGACGAGTTGAGCGGCCTGGCGCGCGACCTGAACGGGATGATCGACAGTGTCGAGGATACTGGTGCGGCGTTCGAAAGGATGACGCAGAGCCTGCGCAAGACGATGGGCCAGATCAAAGTCTCGGCAGACGGCCTCAAGAGCGCGTCCGACCAGCTCGCGACGGCGGCCACGACGACCGGTGAAGCGGTGGAAGAGGTCGTGCGGGCCACCCAGCGCGTCGCCGGGGGGGCGCAGGAGTCCAGCGCGTCGGCCGGCCTGTCCAACGAGGCCGTCGCCCAGCTTGGCGTCGTGATCCAGAGCATCGCGCGGGGCGCCTCGGAGCAGGCGCAGCAGGTCCAGGTGGTGTCGGCGACGGCGGCCCAGATGGTCGTCGGCGTGGAGCAGGTGGCAGCCGACGCGCAGAGTGTGGCGAACGCCTCGCGCCAGGCCCAGGAGTCGGCCGAGCAGGGCGCCCGAGCGGTCCGAGAGACGGTCGAGGGCATGGCCGAGATCAAGCAGGTGGTGGTCGAGGCCGCCCACAAGGTCGAGGAGCTTGGCCGGCTGGGCGAGAAGATCGGCGCGGTGGTGGACACCATCGACGACATCGCCGAGCAGACCAACCTGCTGGCCCTGAACGCCGCCATCGAGGCCGCGAGAGCCGGCGAGCACGGGCGAGGCTTCGCGGTCGTCGCGGACGAGGTCAGGAAGCTGGCCGAGCGCTCCCAACGAGAGACGCGCGCCATCAGCGACCTGATCCGCGAGGTGCAGGGTGGGACCGGCGACGCGGTCGCCGCGATGGAGCAAGGCTCGATCAAGGTGGAGCAGGGCTCGTCGAAGGCTGACGAGGCGGGGCGGGCGCTCGGGGAGATCCTCCAGGCGGTCGAAACGACCGTCCGCCAGGTCACGCAGATCGCGGCCTCGGCACAGGAGATGGCCGGCGGCGCGCGTGGCGTGGTCGAGGCGATGCGCGAGATCAACGCCAGCGTCGAGGACAGCTCGGCGGCGACGGAGGAGATGGCGGCGCAGGCGGGCCAGGTGACCACGGCCATCGCGGCTATCGCGACGGCCTCGGCCCAGAACAGCGGCGAGGCCGGGCAGGCGTCTGAGGCGGCCATCAGCATGAGCAATCAGATCGAGGAGATGTACGCCCAGGCCGAGGAGCTGGCGGTGACGACCGATCAGCTCGGGATGGTGTTCAGCCGCTTCCACTTCGGGGCTGAAGCGATGGCGACCGAGGAGGTCGTCGCGCGCCGCCGCTCCACGGACTGGAAGGCCAAGCCTGGTGCCACGGGGCGCCAGGCCAGTTAGCCGCCGGGCGTGTCGGGCGGGCTACGTCATCGTGACGATGGCCCGCCCGACGATCTCGCCCCGGTTGAGGGCGTCGTACGCTTCGGCGGCACGCTCCAGGCCGTAGCGGCGGGTGACCGCTCGCGACACGTCGACGGCGCCGGCCCGGGCGAGGCCGATGACGGCGGCCAGGTCCGCGCGGGTGCTGGCGCCATATGAGCCGACGATGCTGACGCCCCGCCGGACCAGCGGCGTGATCTCGACGGGGGCCGTCGAGCCGGCCGCCGCGATGCCGACCATCACCGCCCGCCCACCAGCCCGCACGATGCTGGCCGCCTGCACGAACGTCTCGGGCCGGCCGAGCGCCTCGAAGGCCGCGTCCACGCCCCGGCCGTCCGTCAGCTCGCGGATGCGCGCCCCGACGTCTTCGGTCGTGCTGTTGACGGTGTGCGTCGCGCCGAGCTCGCGGGCCGCTGCCAGCTTGTCGTCGCGAACGTCGATCGCCACGATCGGGTAGGCGCCGAACGCCCGCGCCATCTGGATCACGTTCGAGCCGACGCCGCCGGTCGCGACCACGGCCACCGACTCGCCAGCGCGCAGGTCTGCGCCGCGCCGGACCGCCCCGTACGCCGTGAACACCGCGCAGCCGAGGATCGCCGAGGCGTCGAACGGGAGGTCGTCGGGCAGCGGCGCGACGCCGGTGACGGGGATCACCGCGTACTCGGCCAGCCCGCCCATCGAGTACATCCAGATCGGCGAGCCGTCCGGGCGGCGCAGACGGGTGTCGTCGTCGTACAGCTTGCCCTGGAGCCGGTTCAAGGTGAAGAACGTCTCGCACAGGCCGTCCTGGCCGCGCACGCAGTAGTAGCAGCTGCCGCACGGCATGATGAACGCGCCGACGACCCGCCGACCGACAGCCAGCCGCTCGGCGTCCGTGCCCGACAACCCCGTGCCATGCGCCACCACCCTCCCCGAGACCTCATGGCCGAGCACGCACGGCGTCGGGAAGCGGACCTCGGCCTTCACGACGTGGAGATCGGTGTGGCAGACGCCGCACGCCTCGACGCGGATCATGACCTCGCCGGCGCGAGGCTCCGGGGTCGGGATCTCTTCGACGGCCATCGGGGTGCCGATCGCGCTCAGAACGACGGCTCTCACCATGTACCTCCAGTCAGGAGTCAGGAGTCAGGAGTCAGGAGTGCGGGGGCGCCGTCTGGGAACGGGGTGCGGGCGGCGAGCAGGCGCTCCAGGGTCTCGGCGACGCCGTCCGCTTCGTGCGAGAGGGTGACCTCGTCGGCGGCTGCCAGCACGTCCGGGTGGGCGTTGGCGACCGCCACGCCGCGCCCGGCCCACTGGAGCATCGCCAGGTCGTTCGGCATGTCCCCGAACGCGACCACGTCGTGGTGGGCGATCCCGAGCGAGCCGGCCAGCCACTCCAGCGCGACCGCTTTGTGGACGCCGGCTGCCGAGACTTCGACCATCGGGGCGCCGGAGTGGGTGGCGGCGACCCGCGCGCCGCCGAGCGCCTGGATCAGCGTCAGCAGCTCGTCGCGGTGGATCTCAGGGTGGCGCACCAGCAGCTTGGTCACCGGCGTGGTGCAGAGCTCCAGGACGTCGGCGAAGACCGGGGCGGCCTGCCAGACGACCGGGTTCCAGGCTTTGTAGCCCGGCTCGCAGCCGTACAGCTCCCCGACCTCGACGGCGAACTGGACGCCGGGCCGGGCCTGCCGGAGGGCGGTCACCAGCTCGTGGACGATCTCCGGCTCGCAGGCAGCGTGGCGGACGATGCGCTGGGCACCGAGATCGTAGATCAGGGCGCCGTTGCAGCAGATCGCCAGTCCCTGAGCCTGGAGCTGCTCGGCGAGCGGGCGGACGGTCCGAGGCGGCCGGGCGGTGACCAGCACGAGCACCACCCCGGCCGCGACGACCTCGCGCAGCACCTGGACGGTGCGCGCGGAGAGGGTACGGTCCGGCAGGAGGAGAGTGCCGTCCAGGTCGCTGGCGACGAGCTTCACGGGGGGAGTCTACCGCAGGCGCGCTGACAGCGGAGCGTCCCGAGCGCACGCACCGCCAGTTCGGTCAGTCGCGGCGGCGTTCGAGCAGGTAGCCGACGAGCGCCAGCACCCAGCCGATGGCGACCATCCACCAGGGCAGCTCGACGAGGTAGGCGATGCCGATCATGGCGGCGAACAGGATCACGAGCACCGGCGTGCTCATCGTAGGCGTGTCCTTCCGGTGGTTCCGGTCTCGGCGCTCGCGAAGCGCCCGACGATGGTAGCCCCGGCCATTCCGCACCGGCCACCATGTTCTCGCCTCTCGCCTCTCGCCTCTCGCCTCTCGCCTCTCGCCTCTCGCCCCGGCACTGCTCTTGCGCACGTCTCGTGACGACATCCAGCACACATCGAGGACGAGGTGCGATCGTGAACGTGGACGAGCTCGCGGGGCGGCTTCAGCAGGCGGTCACGGCGGCGTTCGAGCAAGCGGGTGAGCAGGGGGTTGCGGTCAAGGACGCCTTGCACGGTACCTGGCTCGGTCATGCGCTCCATCCCGCCCTGGTGGCCGCGCCGATTGGCGCCTGGACGACGGCAACCGTGCTCGACCTCGTCGGGGCGCGGCAGGGGGCGGACACCGCCCTGGGATTCGGCATCCTGGCGGCCCTGCCGACGGCCGCGTCAGGGCTCGTGGACTGGTCGTACACGGAGGGTAAGCCGAAACGGCTCGGGTTCGCGCACGCGGCCCTGAACGGCACCGCCCTCACGTGCTATGCCGGGTCCTGGCTTGCCCGCAGGAGCGGCCACCGGGGCCTGGGTGTCTTCCTGTCGATGACCGGGCTCTCGCTGGTGGGGGCGGCCGGCTACCTGGGCGGCGAGCTGTCGTACACGCTCGGCCAGGGGGTGAACCGGAACGCCTGGAGCCCGGAGGTCGAGCAGCTGGCGCCCAACCCATCTGACTTCGTGGCGGTCGTCAAGGAGGACGAGGTCCGCGAGGGCGTGCTGACCGCCGCCGAGGCGTCGCTCGGGGAGACGAAGGTGCCGCTGGTGTTGATGCGCAAGGGCCGCGAGATCCTGGCGCTCAACGCCACCTGCTCGCATCTCGGGGGACCGCTCGCCGAGGGCAAGCTGGTGGACGAGTGGTGCGTGGAGTGCCCGTGGCACGCCTCCCGCTTCGATTTCCGCGACGGCTCGGTCTGCCAGGGACCGGCGGCCTACCCGCAGCCCCGCTACGAGACCCGGATCGCGAACGGGATGGTGGAGGTCCGGCCGGTGGCCAGTCCCGCCGACACGGTGGATCGGATGCTGGCCTCGATCTGACAGGTGCCCTCACCCCCCAACCCCCTCTACTGTCCCTAACCGCCGGGACAGTAGAGGGGGAGCTCCAGGGGCGCCGCGTGGCGGCTCATCAGAGTCGATGCCTCAGGCGCGCATGATGGCTACACGTCCTTTTCTACACGTCCTTTGTGGGTGGGTCCTCGTGGAAAACGACGCGCCAGATCTCGGCGCTGGCCCGGCGCGCCGCCAGTGAGCCGACCGCCATCGTGCCAGAGACGACGCCGGCCCACATCAGCTTCTTGACCGCGTCCGGTGCGCCTTTCGTACCGCCATTGCCACCGGGGCGCCGCTCGTGACCGGCCGTCGCGCCGTTCGAGCGCGCGCTGCTCCCGCTTCGCGAATCGTGCGCGGCGGTGCTTGCGTCGCGGTCGGCCACGAGCGAGGCCGTCCCGTTGCCGTTCTGCCGGCCGGCCACGTGCGTGACGTTCATCGCGCGGTGGTGCGTCGAGCCAGCTGGCGTGGCGTTCGAGACGACGGCCGCCGCTCGGCCATCCTTCTGCTGTGCCGCCGCCCGCTCGACCGTCTCGGCGTGCGGGATGCCCTGGTCCGCGCGCGCCTCTTCGCTCAGCGAGATGGCGCCCGCGGACGGGGTGATGCGCGAGCCGTACTGGCGGGCGTAGACCTGGGTCAGCTCCGCTCCGAAGAAGAGGATCTGTGCCGAATAGTAGACCCAGACCAGGAACACCAGCAGCGAGCCGGCCGCCCCGAACGTCGAGCCGATGCTGGCGTGGCCGAGGTACAGCCCGATGAGTAGCTTGCCGATGGTGAACAGCAGCGCGGTCACCGCGGCCCCGATCCAGACGTCGCTCCAATCGACCGTCGCGTCCGGCAGCACTTTGTAGATCGCCGCGAACAGCCCCGTGACCAGCGCGAACGAGAGGATGAAGTTGACGCCCTGCCAGACGACGGCACCGCCCGGCAGTGCGTCCCCCAGCAGGCTGCCGACCGCCGCGATGCCGGCGCTCAGCACCAATGAGACCAGCAGGACGAACGCGATCCCGAGCACCATCGTCATCGAGAGGAACCGCCGCTTGACGGTCGCCATGATGCCGGCGTGCGGATCGGGCGCGACTTCCCAGACCGTGTTCAGCGCCTCTTGAAGCTGCGAGAACAGGCTGGAGGCGCTCCAGATCAGGGTCGCAAGGCCGACGACCGCCGACAGTGCGCTGGCGCCTGACTTCTGGGAGTTGGCGACGCTGGTCTGGATCACGCCGGCCGCGTCCGAGCCGAGCATGCCCTGAAGCTGTCCGAAGATCTGGCCCTCGGCTGCCTCGCGGCCGAAGACGAGCCCGGCCACGACGATCGAGATGAGCAGCAGTGGCGCGACCGAAAAGGCCGTGTAGTAGGCCAGCGCCGCTGCCAGCCGCGAGGCCTTGTCTTCGCTCCAGTCGCCGTACGTCTCTTTCAGGAGTGAGAGCAGGGCTCGTGGGTTGCTGAGAAGCGTCTTCGGTCCCTGCGCTGGTGAGGGGTCCAACGTCTTCTGACGTGCCGCGCCGCGTTGGTGATCTGCCATGTCGTGCCTTCTCGGGATGGGATCGGCAGGTGCGAGAGCTGCCCTCTCTGCGATCCTGAGAAAAGCAGCATTCATGCCTCGGCGATACGAGCGTCGCAGGCGCGTGCGGCATTCGGTCTGGGCGACGCTCTGATAGTCATGTAGAACGGACATCCTGTCCG
Source organism: Chloroflexota bacterium (assembly GCA_046328125.1). GTDB lineage: Bacteria > Chloroflexota > UBA6077 > UBA6077 > JACCZL01 > JADZEM01. The sequence continues at coordinate 14,721 of JAXLXF010000052.1, read as the reverse complement.
TCAGGATTGCTCATCGCGCGGAGAACGGGGAGTGGAGGGTGAATCTCCTAAGAGGGCTTCGCGGACGAGGCGGTCGGCAGCGAGCAGCAGGCCGGGCACGGTCGGGACGCGGATGGCGATGGCGATGAGGGGGAGCGTGCGACCGAAGAGGGCGACCAGTCCGTCGGTGGCGCGCTGCGACGGGCTCTTGTCGAGCAGCCACCACAACAGGACGGCCAGGTGGAGCAGGTAGAGCAGCCGGCCGAGGGCCAGGCCGACCTCGCCGCGTGGGGCATCGGTGGCGCCGGCGACGGCCTGGACAAACACGGCCTGGACGCGCAGTCGGGAGAAGGCCGTCCCTGACGCGAACAGACCGTCTTCGGACGGGCTGACCAGCACCCCAACCAGTGCCGCGAGGGTGCTCCGATGGGGGCGCAGCACGTCCAGACTGGTCCGCAGCGCCACCAGGAAGCGGTCGCGCCAGCGGCCCGAGGCAAGCTCGGCCGCGCGGGCGGCGTACTCGGCGGACAGCTCGTCGTAGAGGGCGAGCAGGACGGCCTGCTTGCTCGGAAAGTAGCGGTAGAGCAGGCCGACGCTGACGCCCGCCTCGGCCGCGACGTCGCGGAGGGTGGTGCCGTGCCAGCCGCGCGCCGCGACGAGCCGAATGGCGGTCTCGTAGAGGCGGCGGCGCGTCTCGACGCCCTGGGCGGTGGCGCCGCGTGGGCGGCCGCGCGGCCGGCGACCGTCAACTGACGAGATCGGCTCCTCTGGAGTGGCCTCCCTGCCGCGTGGGCGGTCCTGCGCACCACCAGGACTGGTGTCCGGAGAGATCGACGCGTCAGCCACGAAGCCCCCACTTGACATTTATCATGAACACGTTTACTAATAATAGAAGACGGCGGGAGCGCGTCGTCAAGGGGGTAGCGAGATGAAGATTGCGATCGCGGGCGGTTCGGGCCATCTCGGGCAGGTGCTGGCGCACGACCTCACAGAGCACGGCCACGAGATCGTCGTGCTGTCGAGGAGCGGCGGGCGGATACCGGGTGGGATCTGGTGGGATGGGCGACATCTCGGGCCGTGGACTGATGCGATCGACGGCGCGGACGCGGTCATCAACCTGGCCGGGCGCAGCGTCAACTGCCGCTACAACAAGACGAATCTGCAAGAGATGATGGGCTCGCGGGTGGACTCGACGCGGGTGATGGGGCAGGCCATCGCGGCGGCGGTCCGGCCACCACGGGTGTGGCTCCAGATGAGCACGGCCACGATCTACGCCCACCGCTTCGACGCGCCGAACGACGAGGCGACGGGTCTGATCGGCGGCGACGAGCCGGACGCGCCGACCTACTGGCGGACCAGCATCGACATCGCGGAGGCGTGGGAGCGGACGCTGGCTGAGGCCGAGACGCCGCACACGCGCAAGGTGGCGATGCGCTGTGCGATGGTGATGAGCCCGCACCGGGGCGGCGTCTTCGACATCCTCCAGCACCTGACGCGGTTCGGGTTGGGCGGGCCGATCGCGGGCGGCCGCCAGTTCATGTCCTGGATTCACCATCGGGACTTTGCGCGGTCGGTGCGGTTCCTGCTGGAGCGCGAGGAGCTGTCCGGAGCGGTCAACCTGGCCGCGCCGGGGCCGCTGCCGCAGCGCGAGCTGATGGCGACGCTCAGGGATGCGTGCGGGGTGCGAATCGGGGTGCCGGCGGCGACGTGGCAGTTGGAGATTGCGGCGTTCGTGCACCGCACGGACACCGAGCTGCTGCTGAAGAGTCGGCGGGTGGTGCCGGGGCGGCTGCTGGAGGCTGGCTTTCTCTTCGAGTATCCGGACTGGGCCTCGGCCGCGCACGATCTGGTAGCCCGCTCGCGGGAGGGGGTGGCGGCGTGATTCAGGTACCGGCGTTGCGAGGACTGGTGCGCCGGCGCATCCTGGTGAACTTCCGGGTGGCGCCCGACGTGATGGAGCGACAGCTGCCGGCGCCGTTCCGCCCGAAACTGGTGGACGGCTGGGCGCTGGCGGGGGTCTGCCTGATCCGGCTGGAGCAGATGCGTCCGCGCGGCTTCCCGAAGATGGTAGGGCTGGCGAGCGAGAACGCGGCGCACCGGGTGGCGGTGACCTGGACCGACGACGGTGGTGTCCAGCAGGATGGGGTGTACATCCCGAGACGGGACACCGGAACGCCACTCAACGCGCTGCTGGGTGGCCGGCTCTTCCCGGGCGAGGCGCGGCGGGGCCGGTTCCGGTTCTGGGACGAGTCCGAGCGGCTGACCTTGAAGCTGGACACCGAGGACGGCGGCGGCGACGTCTGGCTGCGTGCCCGTCCGGCGCGCGATCTGCCGTCGTCGTCGCGGTTCGGATGTCTGGACGAGGCGCTGGACTTCTTCGTGGCGGGCGCGGTCGGCTACTCGGCGACGCACGACGGGTCACGCCTGGACGGGCTGCGGCTTCACGCCGGCGCCTGGCGCCTTCAGCCGCTGGACGTGGACTGGGTGGTCTCTAGCTACTTCGCGGACCGCGCTCGCTTCCCGGCCGGCACCGTCGAGTACGACTCGACGTTCATCGTGCGCGACCTGCCCCACGAGTGGCAGGCGGTCCCGTGCCTCTGCGTCTCGCCGCCCGCCGTGCCACGCCCGGTCAGGCTCGTCGGATGATCTGGGCGGCCTGGGCGAGGATCGGTTGGGAGGTGGTGAGGTCCGGCGCTCGCGCCGCGTCTCGTCACGGCGCGAGTGTGGGCGTGGGCGGAAACTGTTGCAGCCAGGTGCGGGCGATCTCGGCGCGGCCGGCGAACCAGACGTTCTGGTGGGACTTCGCGTAGGCGATGAAGCGGTCCAGGCCGTTGGCGCGGCCGGGCTGGCCGGCGATGCGGCAGTGCAGCCCGACGCTCATCATCCTCGGCGTCTCGGCGCCCTCCTCGTAGAGGGTGTCGAACGTCTCTTTCATGGACTGGTAGAAGTCCTCGCCGTGGGCCAGGCTGCCTCGCCAGATCTTGCTGTCGTTGACGGTCAGCGAGTACGGCACCACCAGCCACGGCCTCGGGCCTGTCGGCGTCTGGACGGTGGTGTAGTACGGCAGGTCGTCGGCGTACGAGTTGGAGTCGTACAGGAAGCCGCCGTGCTCGACGACGAGGTCGCGGGAGTTCTCGCTGGGTCCGTAGCGGCAGTACCAGCCGGCCGGCGCCTGGCCCGTGAGGCGCTCGATGGCGGCGTACCCCTCGCGGATCGCCTGGCGCTCGGCCTCGCGATCCATCAGGTAGTACTCTTCCCAGCGGTTGCCGTGGCCGAGCACGTCGTGGCCGGCGGCGGTGATGGCCGGGCCGACGCTCGGGTTGCGCTCCAGCGCCACGGCACAGGCGAAGAAGGTGGCGCGGACGTCGTGCTTCTTGAAGATGCGCAGCAGCCGCCAGACGCCGGCCCGACTGCCGTACTCGAAGAACGACTCGTTGGCGAGGTCACGCTGGTCTGGCGGGACGGGTGACATGCCCTCGCCCATCATCTCGCGGCGGCCGATGCCGTCCTGGAGCAGGTTCTCGGAGCCTTCCTCGTAGTTGACCACCAGCGAGATGGCGACTCTGGCATCACCGGGCCAGCGGACGCGCGGCGGCGTCGCGCCGTAGCCGATCAGGTCGCGCTCTGGCATCGTGGGCCTCCGTCGCATGGTGTAGGACGCGTCGGAACTGAAGGATCTCTTCTGCGAACCGGCTGCGCCTAGAACACCGCCAGCGGGTTCACCGGCGAGCCGGTGCCGTGCTCAAGCTTGAGCGGCGCGACCATCGCCATGAACGCCCAGCGATTGCGCTCGGCGCAGGCGACCGCCAGGTCCTCAAATGTCGGGTTGTCGAGCAGCCAGAGGCCGATGGCGCCCATGGCGACGCCGTGGATGCCGCCGTTGTGGCCGAGGCCGGGGTAGTGGCCCGGGTGGCAGTCGTTGGACGTGTCCGAGCTGATCAGCGCCACGTCGCGCTCGCGCAGCCAGGGCAGGCAGGCCGCCTGCCAGGTCGCGAATGCCTGGGAGGTCACCTCTGCGCCGAGCGCGGCCCGGCGCTTCGGGTGGCCGGTCCGCATGAACAGGATGTCGCCGGCTTCGACGCGCACACCCTGGGCCTGCTCGGCCGCTTCGAGATCCTCTGGGAAGACGTAGTCGTCCGGCTCCAGCCAGTCCTGGCCCTTCGCTCGGGCGACGTCGAGCAGCACGCCCCGACTCACGATGCCGCCGCCGGCCAGCTCGATCGAGCCGGCTGTCGCGCCTTTGTCGGTGGTCACCGCCTCGCGAGGCTTGCCGTTGAACAGGGTCCAGGGTGCCGACAGGTCGGTTCGCACGAACGTGTGCGAGGGCGCGTCCAGGTGCGTGATCGTCCGGCCGTGCGGCGCGATGGTGAATGCATCGGTGGCGTTGGCGCGCCCGATCACCGGGCCGGGGTCGCCCTCGCCGCTCTTCATCATGTAATGGCGTGGTGGCAGCGGGCCATCGGGCGTCGGCTCGTAGGTGATGATGCGGGCGCAGGAGACGACCACGCCGTCGCGGACGAGGGCGCCGGCCTGCTTGCGCTTCTCCGGGGTGATCAGATTCAGCGTCCCGAGCTCGTCCTCGTTGCCCCAGCGCCCCCAGTTACTCAGGGACGTGTAGTAACCCCGGACCTCCGCCTCACTGGGAATCTCACGTGCCATCGGTCTTGTCCCCCACTTACCTGGTCGAAGCCTCGGTCGCGGCCCTCAGCCGGCTGAGGGCCTGGACGTAGTAGCGCCGCATCGCGCTGAAGTCCTGGTCTACGCTGAAGATGCGCACGCCCATCTCGATGAGGCGTCCAATCCGCTCGTCGTACTCGGAGGTGCCCGGGTAGGTCAGCGCGACCTGCTTCCCAGCTTCCAGCGCCGCCCCGACGATCCGGTCCTCCATGTCGATGACCCTCGGATCGAACTCCTGGCCCGGGATGCCGAGTGCCGACGAGATGTCGTTCCGGCCGGTCTGGATGCAGTTCAGGCCCTCGACCTTGACGATCTCCTTGTAGTTCACGATCCCTTCGTCGCCCTCGACCTGGACCGACAGGAACACGTCGTTCGCGGAAAACTCCCGGTACTCCTGGCCGGACATCGAGCGGAAGCGGTGCGCCCGCGCCATCTCGCGCTCGCCTTTCGGCGGGTAGAAGGTGGACGCGACCGCCTGCCGGGCCCGCTCGACCGTCCCGATGTTCGAGATCGAGATCGCCTGGGCGCCCATGTCGAGGGCGGTCATGATGGCCCAGGCATCGTTGCGGCAGCGGATCCAGGGGGTGATGTCCTGGTCGTAGCAAGAGCGGACCATGTCGGCCAGGCTTTCAGGGTTCCACCGCACGTGGTAGTTGTCGATCCGGACGAAGTCGAGGCCGGCTTGCGCGGCCACTTCGACGACGATCGGGGACGGTATCGCGACGTTGGTGCCGAACGCGACCTTGCCCGACTCGTAGGTCTGCTTCACGCGATTCTTCGGCATGGTTCATCTCCTCGCCCTCGCACGGGGCCTCACCGCACCGTGCCTCCTGAGTCATGGTGCGCCCGTGGCGCCACGTCACGGCGCGGCCTTCGGCGCACTGACTTCCCGATCGCGGGTGGCTTAGCCCTGCTTCTCGGCGATTGGCCGCAGCCGGCCGAGCGCGTTGGTGTAGAAGCGCCGCATCGCGCTGTAGTCGTGGTCGACGGTCAGGATGCGGACGCCGCGCGCGATCAGGCCGGAGACGCGCTCCAGGTGCTCCTCGGTCGCGGGGTAGACCAGCGCGACCTGCTTGCCGGCCTCGATCGCCGCGTCGACGATGCGATCTTCCATTTCGAGCACCTTCGGGTGGTACTCCTGGCCGGGCATGCCGAGCGCCGATGAGATGTCATTGCGGCCGGTCTGGATGCAGTCGACGCCCTCGATCTTGACGATCTCCCTGTAGTTGACGATGCCCTCGTCGCCCTCGATCTGGACCGAGAGGAACACCTCGTTGGCCGACCAGTCGAGGTACTCCTGGCCGGACATCGAGCGGAAGCGATGCGCCCGCGCCATCTCGCGCTCGCCCTTCGGCGGGTAGAAGGTGGACGCGACCGCGTGCCTGGTCGCCTCAACCGTCCCGATGTTCGAGATCGAGAGGGCCTGGGCGCCCATGTCGAGGGTCGTCATGATGATCCAGGGATCGTTCCGGCACCGAATCCAGGGGGTGATGTCCTGGTCGTAGCAAGAGCGGATCATGTTGGCCAGCGTCTCGGGATTCCACCGATTGTGGTAGTTGTCGATGCGGACGAAATCGAGTCCGGCTTGCCCAGCCACCTCGATCACCATCGGCGACGGAATGACGACGTAGGTGCCGAACGCGGTCTTTCCTGCTGAGTAGAGCTGCTTCACTCGATTGGCGAGCATGGGTCGTCTCCCCCCTTGCGCTGCACTGCGCGAGCCGCCACCAAAGCCGGTCGATCGTCGCGGCAGGATAGCACGGCGGGTCGAGCAGCCAGCACCCTGACCGAGAGGTCAGCCGGGCCGGCTGAGGATGCTCACGCTCCTACACGCGCGTGCCCCAGTTGAATCGCATCGCCGAGCGTAAACCCCTGGTAACTCTGTGGAGATACGGTTGGTGGGGATGGCACGAGGATGCATGGGCTGTCATCCTCATCGGTGTCGCGGATATTGGCGACGCCATCACCCATTCGGACGGTGTAGGTGATCTGGCCGTACGTTCCAAGTTGGGCATCGCCGAGCAGTTCGACCGTAACGGTCCGCACACCGTCCACAGTGTCAGGCTGCTTCAGCGCATAGACCGTCACCTCGCCATCGCCGTAGTGGTAGTCGAAGGCGTACGCGGTGATCGTTCGTGGCATCAGGCCGCTCTCCCTCCGGGAGTGTATCCGTGACACCCTTTTCCGTTCTATCTACAAAGCGCTGGCAGGCGTCTCCTGCTTGCGATGTGGACACCCACCTCGCAAGCGGGAGACGGCGCGCCGGGTCGCCGATGTCGCTGGCCCTCCGGGCACGCCGGTGGCCAGCTGTGTGCTAGTCAATCCTGCAAGGTGTCATGGCGAAGATGGCGAGTTCTCCATGGGTGGGGCGGTCGACGTCGGCGGCCGCCAGGCGGGGTCGCTCCGCATGCGCGAGGGCGAGCATCACCTTCGGCCCACTCATCAGTACGAAACGGGCATGCCTCTCCGAGCAGGTGGGCATGCAGCAGCAGAGTTTCCTTGCCGCGCCTGTGGGCACCCACAGCCCCTCAAGACGGTCATAGCAGTCCTGGGTGGTGGCTGGAGCATCGGCACCCTCGGCGCGACGAGACTGGTGTTTGGCCTGCTCCTGGCCTTCGATCCACAGAAGGGCAGCCTTCCAGGATTTCCGGCCAGGAGCAGCTCGTCACGTCGGCACTGGCGTGGCTAGGAGTCCAGGCTCATCTCCGAGAACAGCACCAGCCCGTCGATGCGGGGATTCCACTTCAATTTTGGCCCGGCCGCGTGCACCCAGTTCAGGCCGAACATCGGCAAGTTCCACAGCTTGTCGGAGGCGTACTCCCAGAGGCCCTGGAACGCCTTGTCGCGGGCCTCGCCGGTGAGTCCCCGGACTTCGCCGTAGCGTCGATCGAACTCCTCATCACACCCAATCTTGTAGATGGAGCCGCACTTGTAATACGCGTCGAAGACGCGCGAGCTGTCGAGGACCGGGCTGCTGACCGAGGTCTGGAGCAGGTCGAAGGTGTCCTGACCGGGCTTGACCGCCCGCTTCTTCTCGGAGAAGGGGACTCCCTCCATCTGGCGGAGCGTCGCCTTGAAGCCGATGTCGTTCAGCTTACCGACGACCGCCTCGCCGACCTCGGTCCCGCGTGGGAACGAGCCGGGCTTCACGATGTACTCGACCGGCGTACCCGCCGCGCCAGCCTCCTGCATCAGGCGCTTCGCCTCGTCCAGGTTGTAGGCGAACGGCTTGATGTTCGGGTTCCAGCCGACCGTGCCCTGGCGGACCGCCTGGTTGAGCAGCGGCACCGCGATGCCGCCCGGGTACAGCGCGTCGATCATCCCCGGGACGTCGATGGCGGCGGCGATCGCCCGGCGCACCCGGATGTCCTTCATCACCGGGTGCTCGTAGTTGACCATGTTGATGACCGATTCCTGCGTCTGCTCGATGATCGGCCGAGCCGATTTCTGGGCATCGTCGAGCGCGATATGGAAGGCGAGGTTCACCTCGCCGGCTTGCAGCATGGCAGCCCGGACCCCCTGCTCCCGCCGGCCAATCAGCCTGATTTCGGCGATCCTGGCCTTGTTGGGACCCCAGTACAGCGGATTTCACCAAAGGTGATCGAAGAGGATGGGGGTCGGCACCTGAAGCGTGATGACGGGTGGGGCGTCTGGGAAGCGCGAGGGCGGGAGCGGTGCCGGGCGGCGGCGTGGTGAGCGCTTGGGTCGGCGTCGGCGGGGGCCGTAACCGGCGTGGGCGATCCAGCCGGCGGCATCCTGTGAGGTGATCGTGCGGAGGGCGGCCCAGACGGCGGTGCTGTGGGCCTCGACGGTGCAGGGTACGCTGGTCCGCAGGACGCCTTTGAACTTCGAGGCCTCCTCGATGGGGGTGAGGTCGGGTGAGTAGGCCGGCAGGTACCAGAGCTGGGCGCCCGCGCTTCGATCGCCGACTGGCGCGGTCGCTGTAGTGGACCTTCAGGTTGTCGACGACCACGATCTGGTCGGCCTTCAGGGTCGGGGCCAGCCGGTGGATGACGTAGGCGTCGAAGGCGGCCCACGGTCGATCGCCTCGTCGAGCAGCAGGCCAGGCCCGAAGCCGTCGACGGTCAGGGCCGTGATGGTCCGGTTCTTCCACGCCCGGCCAGGCACGTCGCCGTAGGCCCTTGCCCACGTGGCGCCCGACTGTAGGGCGGGTCATCGAGGTCGCTGCCGGTCTCGTCCACCCAGACGAACCGCGCTTCGGGTCGACGTCCCCGGGCCTGCTCGCGCCAGACCGCCCGCTTCGTCTCGTCGCGTTCGCTGGCCCGCCGAGACTTTTTCCGGGTCCAGCCGACCTGCCGGTGGATGCCGACTCGTCGTCGCGTGGCTGATCCGCACGCCGCTGCTCGCCTCCCACCACACGCAGTGCTCTTCCAGCGTCGCATCCGGGTGTTCCTGCAAGCGAGGCACCAGCGCAGCCACCAGGCCGACCGTCTTCCGCCCGGGTGGACGGCCGGGGCGACTCGGCCAAACTCCCCGTCTCCCGTTGCCGACGACGCCACCGCGTCGGGGTCGCCGTCGAAACCCCAAACGGCGGACTCCTCGGTCAGGGCGTCCCCAGATCCAGCGCATCGAGCGCCCGAATCCGCAAATCCCGCGAATACGCCTTCATACCCACAGTTTGACGAAACGATCACTTTTCACGCAAGGCGCTGTAATTCGGGTTGGCTTTGAAGAGCAGATGGTCCTTCGGCACATACTCGGCCAGGATGTACGGACCGCTCCCGACCGCCTCGGTGGAGGTCACGGTGAGATTCGCGTTCTTCAGCCAGTTCGGCGCCGGGATCGGGAAGTGGACCAGGCGTTCCGGCAAGATCGGGTCGGCGTCCCTGGTGATGATGTCGGCGGTGAAGTCGTCGATCTTCTTCGCCGACTGAAGGGGGCCGTACTCGCCGATGGCCAGCCCTGGCTTCTCCGGATTGGCGATGTCGGTGATGGCCGCGACCACCGCGTCGGCAGTGAATTTCTCGCCGTTGGTGAACGTGACGCCCTGGCGGAGCTTGAAGCGCCAGGTCTTCGGATCGACAGCGGTCCAGCTCTCGGCCAGCTGTGGCACGAGCTTAGCCGAGCCTGACGACCAGTCGCGCGCGACGAGGTGATCGTAGACGTTGTCCAGCACGAAGTAGCCGTTGTTGGTGTAGGCATCCCTGGGCACGATCGTGTCCGGATCATTCTCGAAGACGATCGTGATCTTGCCGCTGGCCGAGCTAGCCGAGCTGGCCGGCTGGGCCGCCGGTGCAGTGGTCGGTTGCGCGGCTGCCGCCGGCGCGGTGGTCGCGACCGGTGCCACCGGTTTTGCCGGCTCGGCCGGCCTGGCAGGGGCTGCCGGAGGCTGGGCCGGTGCCGCCGGCGGGGTTGGCGCACACGCTGCGCCGAGACTTACGATGCCGATCCCGATCGCTCCCAGGCGCAGGAGCTCCCGCCGCGATACGCCGCGTACACGCCGTCGTGCCACTCCCATCGCTCCTCCCTCAGAGCCGCCACCCGATGCAACCGTGACCACGCCGGCCGGGCATTGCGCCCACAGGCCGCGTAGCATCGGGAAGGTGACGAACTGCTCGGTCGCCGTTGCGACTGAGCCCGGCGCCATTGCCAGAGCACTGGAGGGGGTCGTGTGGTCGCGCCAATGCAGCAACCACATCCTGGATTTGAAAGCAGACGATGGCATCGTACGCCATTGCCTACGCGGGACGCAACGGATCGAACCGCACGTACCGTGGGCCTGATTCCGCTCTCGAGCCTTCAGGTAGTCGCTTGTCCTGGATGCCGCCGCTCCGCACAGAGTGCTAGCCTGTGTCAGTCCCGCGCACACGCCGCGCAACACGGGAGGGGTACTCATGGACTTTGGACTCTTCACCACCTGGAACGCCGTGTACGTCGGTGACAAAGTCCCCTGGGACCCCGAGTATCGCGGCGGGAAGCTCCTGGAAGCGGAGGCGTACGGCCAGAACTGGAAGGAGGTGGACGCCGTCGAGGAGATGGGGTGGGACTATATCTGGCTGGGCGGCAGTCACTTCTCCACCCAGGGAAGCATGGACCCGCAGCCACTCATGCTGTCGGCGGCCATTGCGAGCCGTACCAAACGGGTCAAGATAGGGACGTCCATCCATCGCCCCATCCTCAGGCAGCCGGGGGACAAGGCCCCATCTCGGGCGCTCGCCCATGAGCGGTACGCCTTCGACAACCTGACCCTGGAAGACCCCCTGCAAGTCGCGGAGCAAGTGTCCGTGGTGGACCAGATCAGCGAAGGTCGGTTTGTCTACGGCGCGGGCGGGCGGACTCGTGGCGATGACGCCAAGCGGGAGCACTTCTTCGAGTTCCTGGACGTCATGAAGCAGCTCTGGACCGAGGACACCTTCAGCGGGTTCGAAGGGAAGTACTACTCGTATCCCCCGTTCTACGAGTCGTATCTGAACATCCCCAAGCCGGTCCAGAAACCGTATCCGCCCATGCTGCTGCCCGTGGACAGCCAGGAGAGCTTCGAGCCGATGGGCACGCACGGCTACCGCATTGCCATCGGCGGTGGGACGTCTCCTCACAATCTGCGAGGGTACTCGGTCCTCAAGAACGATGTGCAGCGCTACCGGAAGGCCTGGAAGGCAGCGGGTCATCCCGGCGACCCAACCACGGTGGTCCGTATGCCGACCCTCGTGGCCGAGACGCAGGCCGAGGCCGAGCGCCTGACGGACAATCTGATGGATCTTGCCAGGCGCTACTACGCCGGACGGCAGGGCATCGGTAGCACCGACGCCGGTTCGGCCAGCCCGGAGACCGCCGCGGACGCCAACCTGTTTGGGACACCGGAGGAGGTGGTCGAGAGAATCCACTTCCTGCGGGAAAACTTCAGCTGCGATGAGATCATGTTCGAGACCAACTGGACGGCTTCGGTGCCACGGGACGTGGTGATGAACACGATGCGGCTCATCACCGACAAGGTCATCCCCCAGTTCAAGTAACGCGGTCGGCGATCATCTCGGCGGTCCGCAAGCCGATCCTGAGCGGGTCGAGGACCGGGGCGCCGACGCGGCTCATCAACTCCTCGGCGCTCATCGCGGCCGGCATCATCGACATGCCGTTGACGTAGATCGCCGTCGCTCCGTCTTCCGCGAGCGCCGCGCCGGCCTCCTCGACGATCCGCGCCCGGACGTGGTCGCGGCGCGGGGTCAGCTCAGGCATCGGCACGTCGATCGAGCGCACGCTCGCGATCGAGCGCTCGGCTCCGCACGCCCGGGCGCCGGCCCAGATCGCGTCGACGATCCCCGGCTCGTACACGACCAGTCCGAGCCGTACCCCGAGCTGCGCGGCCACGGCATAGGTCGCCTGGGCCACGCCGATCACCGGCACCTGGACCCGTTCTCGTGCGAGTGCGACGCCAGGATCGAGTCCACCCCAGACGACGATCGCATCGGGCGTGTCGCGGGCCGCCCGCTCGATCGTCTGCGCCATCTCCTCGACCACCCGAGCGGTGTTCTGCTGCGAGAACGGCTCGCTGAACATGCTGGCACGGTCGATCTGGACGAAGTCGACCACGGTCCCCGGCGAGGCCGCCGCCGTGGCGAGCGCGCGGCGGTGCGCCTCCTCAGCTTCGGGGAGGCCGCCCTGTGGCCAGGGGAACACGACGACGATCCGCACGGAGGTTGCCTCCTCTTGCTGTACTCACCAGATCCGGACGCGGTCGGCCGGATCGACCCAGAGGCCGTCGCCCGGCGCGGTCGCGTACGCGGCGTGGAACTCGTCCAGGTTGCGCACGATGTTGGCGCGGAACTCGGCCGGCGCGTGCGGATCGACCGAGAGCAGTTGGAGGGCCAGCTCCGGCCGCCGCTTGACGCGCCAGACGAACGCCCAGTTGCGGAACAGCCGCTGTCGCCCGCTGAGCCCGTCCACCACCTCGGGTGCGTTGCCCCGGAGGCTGATCTCGTAGGCCAGCAGCGCGATGGTCAGCCCGCCCAGGTCGCCGATGTTCTCGCCGACGGTCAGCGCGCCGTTGACGTGGTGGCCGGGCATCTCGCGAGGCTCGAAGCCCCCGTACTGGGCGATCAGCTTGTCGGCGCGCACCTTGAACTGGGCGCGATCTTCGTCCGTCCACCAGTTCACGAGGTTGCCGTTGCCGTCGTACTGCGAGCCCTGGTCGTCGAAGCCGTGGCCGATCTCGTGGCCGATCACCGCGCCGATCCCGCCGTAGTTGAGGGCCGGGTCAGCTCCATGCTGGAAGAAGGGCGGTCGCAAGATGGCGGCTGGGAAGCAGATCTCGTTGCCGCCGGGGTTGTAGTAGGCGTTGACGGTCTGCGGGGTCATGAACCACTCGTCGCGGTCCACCGGGCCGCCGAGCTTGCCGAGCTTGCGATTGGTCTCGAAGGCCGAAGCCCGTCGGACGTTGCCGAGCAGGTCTCCGCGGACGATCTCTAGCGAGCTGTAGTCGCGCCACGACTTCGGGTAGCCGATCTTCGAGCGGAACAGGGCGAGCTTCGCCAGCGCCCGCTCGCGGGTCTCAGCGCTCATCCAGTCGAGCCGACTGATGCTGACGCGGTACGCCTCCAGCAGATTGGCGACCAGCTCCTCCATCTCGGCGCGGGCCTCGGGTGGCAGCACGCGAGCGACGTACTCGGCGCCCACCGCCTCGCCGACGGCGCCGTCGCAGAGCCGCACGCCGCGCTTCCAGCGGTCTCGCTGCTCCTGGGCGCCGGTCAGGGTGCGCAGGTAGAACTGGAAGTTCTCGTCCACGAACGCGCGGCTCAGGTAGGGCGCGGCACGCCGGACGAGCTGGAACGTCAGCCAGAGCTTCCAGTCGTCGAGCGGGACGTCGGCGAGCGCCTGCGACATGGCCGGCAGGAAGCTGGGCTGTCGCACGAGCACCTCGGCGAACTGGGCCTCGGTGCCACCCATCGCGTCGATCCAGGCGAGCCAGTCGAAGGCCGGCGCCGCTTCGCGCAGCTCGTCCAGGGTGGTCAGGTTGTAGGTCGCCAGCACGTCGCGGCAGCGGACCCGGTCCCAGTGCGAGGCGGCGAGCCGGGTTTCGAGTGCCATCACCCGGGCGGCTGCGTCGTCGGCTTCCGCCGGAGAGCGACCGAGCAGCTGCAGCATGGCCGCCACGTGCGCCACGTACTTCGCGCGGTGCTCGGCAAACGCGTCGTCGCGGTAGAACGACTCGTCGGGCAGCCCGAGCCCACCCTGCGAGATGTTGACGATGTACCGATCCGAGCGGCGGTCGTCCGTGTTCACATACGCATTGACCAGGGCGCCCAGGCTCTCGCGCTGGAGCCGCCCGAGCAGCGCGGACAGCCCGGAGAGATCCTGGAGGGCATCGATCGCGGCGAGATCGTCCGCGAGCGGCGACGATCCGAGCGCCTCGACCCGCTCCTCGTCCATGAAGCTGGCGAACAGGTCGCCAACCTTCTGGCGGTCGCTGCCGGGCGCCACGGCCCCCGCGCCGGCCGCTTCGCTCGCCTCGCGCAGGATCTCGCCGACGTCGGCTTCGGCGTCCAGGGAGAGATCGATGAAGCCGCCGATGGTCGAGAGATCGGCGCGAAACTCGGCGGTCTCCAGCCACTTGCCGTTGACATGTCCGAACAGATCGTCCTGCGGGCGGATCGAGTCGTCAACGTATCGGGCTTCCTGTCCAGCCGCGAAGCCACTCCCGTTCGTCATGCGTACCTCTCGTGCAGTGCCTGACCGCTGGTGCGCTCATCACCGCGAGTCAGGGTCAGAGCACAATCATGACGATTCTGGCGTCGTGGGGCCATTATTCGGGCGCGGCGGTCGCCTACATCTCAGGTGTTGGCGCCGACGCGTCGATCGGAGACGGCAGCCGCACGGTGAACGTCGAGCCCTGGCCGTAGACGCTCTCGACGGTGAGGTCGCCGCCCATCAGCCGGCAGAAGTGGCGGCTGATCGCCAGGCCCAGGCCCGTGCCGCCGTACCGAGATTGGGTGCTGGCCTCGGCCTGGGAGAACGCCTCGAACAGCCGTGAGAGCTGCTCCTCGGTCATGCCGATGCCGGTGTCGGAGACGGCGAAAGAGATGCCCTCACCCCCTGACCCCCTCTCCCTAA
>JAXLXF010000051.1:0-47735 GCA_046328125.1 Chloroflexota bacterium | reverse complement strand
GCCATCGGCGCCAGCGTCGAGCTCGCGGACGACGACATGCTCGGCGTCGAGCAGGAGCGCGGCGACCGCAAGGCCCGCGTCTTCGTCGAGGGGCTCACCTCGGCGATCCGTGACCTGGAGATCGTCGGACTGCCGGCCGGCGTCGTGCTCGTCGATGCATCCGCGCCGAGCATCACGCTGGAGCCCGGCGACGGCCAGCTGCCCGGCCTGGGTGGACGCTGGGAAAGCGCGATCGTCCGGCTCGGCGCGGGCGGATTCACGGCCGGACTGGAGATCGGCTGGTGAACGAGTAGGCAGAGGGCAGAGGGCGGAGGATCGTAACTGACCTCTGCCTTCCGCCTGCTGCCCACTCGTGTGGTAGTCTGGAAGTACCACTTCCAGATCGAGGTTTGATGGACGCCTGGATCGGCCAGCAGCTTGGCGCCTACGAGATTCAGGAGCGGCTCGGGGCCGGCGGCATGGGCGTCGTCTATCGTGCCGTTCACCGACGCCTCGGGCAGGCCCGTGCCATCAAGGTGCTGCCGGCGATGCTGGCGCACGACGAGACGTTCTTGACGCGGTTCGAGCGCGAGGCGAAGCTGGCCAGCGAGCTTCGCCACCCGAACATCGTGATGATCCTCGACATCGCGGAGGAGCGGGGCGTCAACTACATCGTGATGGAGCTGCTGGAGGGGCGCTCGCTGCACGAGGTGATCCGCAAGGACGGTCCGCTGCCGCTCGACCGCTCGATCCGCCTGCTGGCCCAGCTTGGCGACGCGCTCGACTTCGCCCACCAGCACGGCGTCGTCCACCGCGACATCAAGCCCGGCAACGCCCTCGTCCGTGCCGACGACCATCTCACGCTGTTCGACTTCGGCATCGCGCGGGCCGCCGAGGGCGCCCGCCTGACCGAGGCGAACATGCGCATCGGCACGGCGGAGTACATGGCGCCCGAGACGATCACCATCGGCGAGAGTGGCCCCGGCACGGACCTGTACGCCCTCGGGATCATCGGCTACGAGATGCTGACCGGGCGGGTGCCGTTCACCGGCGTCAACTCCCAGACCATCATGTACGCCCAGATCCATTCGTTGCCGGCCCCGCCACGCACGCTGCGCGGCGACCTTCCGCCGCAGGTCGAGGCGGTCATCCTCCGGCAACTGGACAAGATCCCCGAGCAGCGTTACCGCACGGCCACCGAGTACGTGCGGGCGCTCGAAACGGCCCGCGACGGCCGTCTACCAGACACCGGTGTCTCAGGCCCGGGCCGCACGTCGCTCCTCGGCGATCCTCCCGCGACGGCGAATCCGAGTCCTCGACTGCCGACCGGCCTCTGGACCGGCTACCCCGCCGCCCCCGGATCGGGCGCCTCGACCACGCCGCCGCCGTCAGCCGGGCCGGCGCCGGTCACGCCAGGCCCGACACCGGGGGGCGTTGGCTCGCCGCCGTATACACCTCAGCCGCGACCGGCCAATCCGACACCGCCGTTCGCGCCGCCGAATCCAACCCCGCCGGGCGGACGGCAGCCCGTGCCAGCCCCGCCGACGCCGCCGCACGCCAGGCCGGTCGCGCCTGGAGCGGCCCGCGTCCAGAGCGCCATCGAGAAGTCCGGCCTCAGCGTCGGCACTATCTACAAGCTCCAGATCGGCGGCCTGGTCCTGCTCCTGCTGCTGATGTGCCTGCTCCCCACGCCGCACGACCCGGTCTCCCAGAGCTTCCAATCGGCGCTGGCCTTCCCGAGCGCCACGCTCGGCGGATACATCCTTGGCGGCGACCACCTGGGACGCGACGTGCTGAGCCGGATGATGTCTGGCGGCCGGTTCATGCTGCTCCGCCTGATCGTCGTCGGGGCGCTCGCGTACGGGTGCACGCTGCTGGCCCAACGACAGCTTCGGCAGCGCACCGGCCGCGCCTGGCTCGCCGCGCCGACGGTCGTGCTGGTGACGGCTGTCGCCATGTCGGTCTCCGTGCTGCTGGAAACCGTCATCGGGTTCGTCGGGCCGCCGAGGATCCTGACCTACCTCGGCGCGGTCAGCCGGGTGCTCTTTGGGATGCCAGAGCTGCCGCCCGCCGCGAGCTGGGGCGGCCTGCTGGCGGATGGGCGAAACTATCAAACGCAGGCGCCCTGGCTGGTGCTGGCACCGCTCGCGGCGCTGCTCGTGCTGGCCGTCGGGCTCGTCGTGCTCGGCAGCGGCATCTCGGATGTCCTGCGCCAGCGCGCTCGCCAGACCGCCCCCACCAGCTCGGCGGCCGCTCCGTATCGGTAGCCAGCGCGCATCCAGGGCGATTCAGCCCGAGCCGCGCTTGCCGCCGAACCGAGAGCGCGCGTATCCTCATGGCGCGACAGCCGCCGCGTCGTTCGTGATCGCGCGGCGTAAGCCGTCACCGCCCCTCCTCCATGAACGTGCCCCGTGTCGGACCTTGGCCGTCGGCCACGACCGTCCGCCTTTGAGAATCGTCTGTCAGGTGATCTTCCCATGGCAAAGTTGACCGTCGAGATCGTCACTGCTGAGCGCCAGGTCTACAACGAGACCGACGTCGACATGGTCGTCGCGCCGGGCAGCGAGGGCGTCCTCGGCATCCTGCCCCGCCACGCGCCGCTGCTCACGATGCTTCGCCCAGGCTCCCTGCGGGTCAAGAAGGGCGGCAGCGAGCAGGAGATGGCCGTCGACGGCGGCTTCCTTCAGGTGAACGCCGACCGCGTCCTGATCCTGGCGGACCACGCCGAGCGCGCCGAGGAGATCGACGCCGCCGCGGCCGAAGAGGCACGCCAACAGGCCGAGCAGGCGCTCTCAGCCGCCCGGCGCGGCGGCGACCACGGCCAGATCGAGGCCGCGCGGTCCGCGCTGCGGGTCTCGCTCGCCCAGCTGCGAGTCGTGCGGCGGCGGCGCTCCGGCCAGGGTGGCATCCCGACCTCCGACCGTTGACGCCAGCGCAGGAGCATCCTGGCAATCAATCCTTCTCCCCGGACGAACACCACGACCACGTCATCGCCGCCTGGCGCTCGCTTCCGCCCACGTCCCGTGATGGATAGCTGACACGATGTTCGGCAAGTCGATCGGCATCGACCTCGGGACGACCAACGTCCTGATCTACGTCAAGGGCCGGGGCATCGTGCTCAACGAGCCGTCGGTTGTCGCCTACTCCGAGAGCGACAACCGCGTGCTGGCGGTCGGACGGCAGGCCCGCGACATGCTCGGCCGCTCGCCGGACCGCATCCAGGTGGTCCGCCCGATGCGCGACGGCGTCGTCGCGGACTACACGATCACCGAGGCGATGCTGCGCTATTTCATTCGCCGCGTCTCGGGGCCACTGAGCCTGTTTCGGCCGATCGTGATGATCTGCATTCCGGCCGGCGTGACCAACGTCGAGAGCCGCGCCGTGCTGGACGCCACCCTCCAGGCCGGCGCCCGCGAAGCGCACCTGATCCCGGAGCCGCTCGCGGCGGCCATCGGCGCCAACGTGCCGATCGACGGGCCGATCGGGAACATGGTGATCGACATCGGCGGCGGCACCACCGAGGCGGCGGTCATCTCGCTGAACGACATCGTGGTCTCGGCTTCGATCAGGGTCGGCGGCAACAACATCGACGAGATGATCCAGACCTACGTCCGCCGCAAGTACAACCTCGTGATCGGGGATCGCACGGCCGAAGCGGTGAAGCTCGAAGCCGCAAGCGCGCTGCCGCTCGCCGACGAAGAAATCGTCGAAGTTCGTGGGCGCGACCAGATCGACGGCCTCCCCAAAGTGCGTCAGCTCAGCTCGTCCGAGATCACCGAAGCGATCTCGGACGCGCTCTCCCAGATCGTGACCGCCGTCAAGTCGGTGTTGGAGCAGACGCCGCCGGAGCTGGCCTCGGACATCGTGGACAAAGGGATGGTGCTGACCGGCGGCGGCGCGCTGCTGCGAAACCTGGACCGGCTCATCGCGCGGGAGACCGGCGTGCCGGCCTACGTAGCGGAAGATCCGCTGTCCTGCGTCGCCATCGGGGCCGGCCGTGCACTGGAGCACCTCAACGTCTTCCGCGACAGCCTGACGCCCGTGTAGCGCCACCCGCGGACGGGCGCTCCGCCCAACCAGAAGGTCGAGCGAAGTCCCGCCATACACGTGCCTGAAACGGCTGGCCCGACGTCAGTTGTTGTCGTCGTTTGGCGTGGAGTCGTTCGAGGCATCGACCGAGCCCTGCCCGCCGTCCGGCGGCCACGCAATCAACGCACCCGGGGTCTGGTCGGCAGACGCTGACATGTCGAAGCGCTCGGGGAACTGGGCGACGATGGCATCGGCGAGCGGATCGGAGATCATCCGGCTCTGCGCGGCCGCCGCGTCCAGCATCTGGTACGCCATCATCGGGTTGCCCGCCGCCTGAGCGTCGATGGCGGCGGTGAGATGCTCGACGTGGGGCTTGAACAGCTCGGCCACACTCCCCTTCGCAAGATTCGGGTTCGCTCCGGTCAGGAGGGCGTCGATGTCCATACGGTAGCCGTCAAGCTTCGCGAGTGCCTGCTGTTTGCCGGCAACATCGTTCTTGGCAGCCGCCATCGCGTACTCTCCAAAGAACCCGATGTGGGCGCGCCAGAGCTTGAGAAACTGATCCTGCGCTGCCGGCCCATAGAAGGAGCCGATGACACCGGCGATGGCCTGCGAGTTCTTGTCGAGCTCGGCTGACGCGGCCTGAAACTCGGCCTGACGTCCATCGATCGCCGCGCCGGTCGCGGCGCCAGCCAGGAGGACGTGCTGCTCCGTCAGACGGTTCAGCGTCACCCGTAGCGCGGCACTGGGATCGTTGTCAGTTGCCTGGCGAACGGTGGTCATCGGCAGCGTCTGGGCGCTCACCGTCGGAGCCGCCATCGGAGCCAGCATCAGGATGCCGGACGCAGTGGTCACGGCAAGCCCGAAGGTGCCACGACGGAGAAGGCGCCGGATCGCCCGGTCATGTGTCGATGTGCGCTTCATCACAAAGCCTCCCAAAGCTTCAATTCGTGGCCGACTCAGAGCGCTCCTTCCGGCGCTCACCGTAGGGACCGCGCCGATCGACCACAGCTGGAGAGACGTTGGACGCGTCCCTCAACAAGAGATACGCGACAGGCGCGATGCTAGATCACAGCGCGACTATGGAGCGCACTGTTTCACTCATCTGCGCAGTCGTTACCGGTTCGTCGCTTCGAGAGCCAACGCGAGTCCCCTGCGTAACGGAATGCACACGAATCGGATGCGCTTGAAGCGTTATCACGATGTTCCGATGCATATACGCCCCAAACATCGTCAGAGCGAGACGGAACGACGCCACACTGTCCCTCGCCTGTCGCACTCGTGTGAAGCACTGTCGAACGAGCACGCCGCGAAATTCGGTCTGCTGAGGCCCTGAGCTGGCACGAATCGTGCGGCGGCGCGTCCGCTTGTTCGACAATTCGTTCTTGCGTCAGCATCGGGCGAATGTCTGCGCGGAGGGGCGCCGACCCGCCCGACGACACAGCAGCGAGTGGTGAGGACGGAGAGCGCTTCACCACGCTGAGGGCTGTATGCCTGTTGGGGCGATGGCGAAGAGTACGCGTCGGCCATTTCGGTCGTGCGTCGACCGGGGGTGGACGGCTCGACGGACGCCGAGAGGGGCGGTCAGATGATTGCGCCCACGCGGCCCGCGGCGCGGCCGGGCCAGCGCGCCGTGCCGCCAGCCCGTCCCAGGGCGAACACACCCCCGCCCTCCGAAGCCAGCCCGTACCGGCGCCGACCGGGCAAGTGGCGACAGCCCCAGGATGCAGGTGTCCTGCCTTACCCGCCGTTCCGACGAACCGGGAAGCGCCGGGTCGAGCAGCCGCGCCGCCACCACCGCCCGGTCGAGCTGATCGTCGCGTTGCATCTCGTCGTCGGAACCCTGCTGCTGGTCGGCGCCTGCACCGCGCTGCCGGCCGGTGGTGCGCTCGCGCTCCTCCAGGCCCGCTACTGGATGTCCGAGCACACCATCGATCTTCCGCGTGACGGCCCGCTCGACCGCGACATCCCGCAGACGGCCCGGATCATCTCGCGTGATGGCTCGGTGCTCGCCGAGATCGACGACGTGCGCTACGGTCGCCGAACGTACGTGCCGCTCAACGAGATGTCCAAAGACCTCGTCAACGCCACGATGGCGACCGAAGACCGCCGCTTCTTCACCCACAACGGCGTGGACCCGGTCGGACTGGCGCGCGCGTTCAGCTCCAATGCCGAGGCCGGAGGCGTCGCGCAGGGCGGCAGCACCATCGAGATGCAGTTGACCCGCAACCTGTTCCTGTCCGACGAAAAGACCGAGCGGACGCTCGCCCGCAAGCTGAAAGAAGCGCTGGCGGCCGTCGAGCTCGACAAGCGGTACTCGAAGGACGAGCTGCTGGAGGCGTACCTCAACATCGTCTTCTACGGGAACCGGGCGTTCGGCGCCGAAGCGGCCTCACAGGAGTACTTTGGCAAGTCGGCTCGCGACCTGACGCTGCCCGAGGCGAGCTTGCTGGCTGGCCTGCCGCAGAGCCCCGTCAACTACGACCCGCTCCAGCATTTCGACGCCGCCAAAGCTCGCCAGAAGGCCGTCCTGGCCCGCATGGTGGACGTCAACCTGATCGGCGCTGAGGAGGCGTATCAGGCGCTCTCCGCGCCGCTCCTGTTCAAGCGGCCCGAGCCGGTGCCGGTTCGGGCGCCGCACTGGGTCAACTACGTCCGCGACGTGGCCCGTTCACGCTTTGGACCGGAGGAGCTGTACACCGGCGGCCTGAGAATCCGGACCACCATCGACATGGAGATCCAGCAGCTGGCCGAGCAGATCGTGGCGCGCGGCGACGACGTCCGCGCCGCCGCGCACGCCAACAACTCGGCGATGGTGGTGATCGAGCCGTCTACCGGGCAGGTGCTGGCGATGGTCGGCAGCAAGGACTTCGACGACGTCTCGATCGCCGGGCAGGTCAACGTGGCGACCTCGGTGCGCCAGCCCGGATCGTCGATCAAGCCGCTGGTGATGCTGGCCGGCTACGAGCGCGGCCTCAACCCGGCCACCGAAGTCCAGGATCAGCCAACCGCCTTCTCGGCGCCGCCCGGCCAGCCGGCCTACCGCCCGGAGAACTACGAGACGAAGTACTACGGCCGGGTGTCGCTCCGCGATGCGCTCGGCAACAGCTTGAACGTGCCGGCCGTCAAAGTGCTCAAATGGGTTGGCGTCGCCAACTTCCAGGAGCTCGCGCGGCGGTTCGGCATCAGCACGCTGGACAGCTGGGATCCGCGCTGGCTCTCCTTGACGCTCGGCGGCGGCGAGGTGCGCCTGCTGGAGATGACCGGCGCGTACGCCACCCTGGCGCGCGAGGGCAACTACGTGCCGGTCGAGCCGTTCCTCGACGTGACCACCACCCGCAACGAGGTGTTGTACGAGACGAAGAACGGCCTCGACGGCACCCAGGTGGCCGACCCGAAACGGGTGTATCAGCTGCTGAGCGTGATGGGCGATCCAGGCGCTCGAATGGTGACGTTCGGGCCGAACACGCCGCTCAACCTGCCCCGCCCGCACATGGTCAAGACGGGCACCACCGACGACTACCGCGACACCTGGACCATCGGGTGCGTTCCGCAAGTCTGTGTCGGCGTCTGGATGGGCAACACCAACAACGACCCGATGGTGAAGGTCTCGAGCTCGCTGACGGCGGGCCGGATGTGGGTCGAGATGATCCAGACCCTGATCGAGCGGAAGCACTGGACGCCGGACCCGTGGCCGCAGCCCGAGGGTGTGGTGTTCCGGCAGATTACCGGCGGCGGCATTCGCGGCCCGTACGCGACCTACTACGAGGTGTTTCTGGACGGCCACGAGGAGCGGATGCTGCTCGACATGGACTGGATGCGGCCAGATTGATGCGCAGGCTGCTGCTGTCGCTGCTCCTCCTGCTGACCACCGCCTGCGACCAGGCCGAGCGACTCGCGGATATCGCCCCACGCGTCATCCTGCCGGGGGCCGGTCCGAAGCTCCAGGCCGCGCCACCCCAGGCCGCTCCGCCCGCCGAGATCACGCTGCCGCCGCAGCAAAACCCGACGGCGTTCGACTGGGTGCCGATGGACGCCGACGCGGCCGGCAATCGACGGTTCCTGGTGCGGATTCGGCTCGGGGGCAGCCCGTCGCTGGTCGCGCTGGAAAAGCTGACGCCGCTGTTCAACGTCGATGGCAAGGGGCCGGTCGAGTACGTCAGCGAGGCGTTCTTCGCCGCCAACCCGAACCGAACTCCGCGCTCGATCCAGCCGGGCGACGAGATGGTGTTGACGGTGCCAGCCGACACGTTCGTGGTGCGCTGGCAGGAGGAGCGCGAGGAAAACCTGTTCGGCCGGGTCCGGATCCACGAGTACGTCAGCGACCGCGGCGACCGTCTCCGCATGTACCTCACCGACCGCTTCCCGATCCTGTACGAGCTGGAATCGGTCGATCGGCCGGGCACGGCCCAGCTTCGGTTCCATCCAGACCTGGCGTACCTGCTCGGCTCGAAGCGCATCGAGCCGCTCGGGCTGGCGCGGCTGATCTACCGCGTCCCGTCGCCCGACCTGATCCAGATGCAGCAGGTTCGGCAGCTCGTCGCGAGAGTCGAGCCCGGCAAGACCGCCGACATGAGCGTGGACCGCACCAGGGCATACCTCGACCCGGTGCGACAGGCGATGTCGAAGGCGCTGATCGTGGAGCGGGTGCCGAACCCAGGCATGAGCCACCTGATCCGAGCCGCCTTCCCCATCGAGGGCTCCGCACCGTTCCTGGCGGTGGAGGACGCCCTCGGCGAACAGCCGGACATCAGCCAGCTCCAGGCGGGCAAGGTGTTTCGGATCATCTACGGGCGCGACGGCGTCGTCCAGGTCTCGTATCTGACCGGCGACGACGACGAGCGTGGCCGCCGCGACCCGTACCAGCTCCGCGAGAACGACCGCTGGGCCGCGATCTACCAGCAGTATGTGGACAGCGACGCCGCGCCGGTGGCCTGGGGGCCGGGCGAGCCGTCCGACATCGACCCGTTCCCGACCGCCCGCGACCCCAACCGCCGCACCCCGGACGGCGAGCGCTCGTACGACTATCTCGTCGCGAACCGGGCGATCCTGCTGACCTTCCGGCCGTTGCGGACCCGCGCCGACACCCGCACCGAGGCGGAGCTTGGGGACGTGATGAAACAGCTCGGCAAGCAGTACCACAGCTTCATGAACGAGCTGGACGGCTGGCTCCCGGAGCTGCGCCGCTGACTCCTTGTCATCCCTCCCGACTCTCCCCTGTCATCCCGTCTCCTCCCTGTCATCCCGTCTCCTCCCTGTCATCCCGTCTCCTCCCTGTCATCCCGACTCTTACCTGTCATCCCGACGAAGGAGGGATCTCACGCTCACCCACCCCGCGCGATCGGGGTCGTCGTCGTCGCAACCTCCATTCGGCTCATATGAACGAGGCCGCCGGGGAACCCCTCACCCCCCGACCCCCTCTCCCTGTGCGCGGGAGAGGGGGAGCCATCGTGTCACTCGACGGCGTTCTTGTAAGATGGGCGGGTGATGACGGCGGGCGGTGTACGAGGAATGACATCCATCGGCAGGTGGCGACATCGCCTGTCCGTGCTGGGCGTCGTGTTGTGCGTGGCGGCGCTTTCCGTCGCGAGCGGTGTCCGAGCCGACGCCTGCGACGAGCCGAACGACACCCCGGACAAGGCGTGTCCAATCGCGTTCAACACGTCAGTCACCGGCACCATCGGCAGCGCAACGGACGTCGATGCGTACAAGTTCGACGTGGCCCAGCCCGGCACGACGGTCATCGTCGAGTTGACAGACCTTCCTCAGGACTACGACCTCTATCTCGCCAACGCCCGAGGCGGCGTTCTGGGGCAGTCAGTCCGGGAGGGCACCGGTCCAGAGCGAATCCAGCTGACTCTGGCCGCAGGGACGTACTACGTCTACGTCCAGGTCGATGCCTCTCGGTACGTCGAAACTGATGCGCCGTACACACTGCGTCTCTTCCTGAATTCGCCACCATCGACCCAGGCCCCGAAGCCAGTGGGGGACGCGCCAACGCCGATGCCGCCAGATCCTTTGACAGCCCTCGGACTGCCTCCAGATGTGGGCGCTGTTGTCCGAGAGTTACCGCTGACCGACGGACGCGGGATGCCGCCGCTCAGCCCGTCAGTGTGCCCAACTGGAAATGTCGTTGGCGAGTATGTCGGAGAAGGATTCATCTACAAGGTTCGCGGTACATGCAGTGACTCGCCAACATCAGCGCTGATCGGACGCTATGTAACGGGGCTGATGTTCACCGATGGAGAAATCCGTCTTGAATTCAAGTTCGTGAACGGCGCGAGCCGCTCATTGTTCCAGGTCTGGTTTCGAGATCAAGGCTCAGGCAAAGATGGCTACTGCGCAGAAATCAGGCCGGGAAGCGGGAGTGTGAATCTTTGCTCATTTCTGGCTGGCACACAGCGGATGATCGCCCGTCGCGACGACCTGGGATCGCTCTGGGAACCGGACGGCTGGAACAGCATCGCCGTTCGTGCGGACGGCCCGCACATGTGGTTGATACTCAATGACAAGGTGCTGCTCTTCGCTGAGGCGCAGACAATTTCGGCAGGAGCGGTGGCTCCGCAGCTAATCAAGATCGGCAATGTAAATGACGGCGTCGAAGCCGCCGTGGTATTCAGGAGCATTCGCGTGTCCAGGCTGGCAAACGGCGACGACGCTCGCGCCCCGAGCTTTCGCTAGCCAGCTGATCGCCCCAGAGTCCAGTGCCATTGCCTGACCGTGAGGTGGTCTTCTGCTCGGAGCGGCGCGCTGAGATGGCAGGGTCGAGGGGCGTGATATACTTCGGACCGTTGGCCGCCCCCCAGGGGGTTGCCAGCGCCCCCTGCTCTCCCCTCCTGCATGCCCCGCGCCGGATACGCTAGTATCGGGCGTTCTGGGTCCCCGCGCCCCAGTCGAGCACACTGTCACTCTCGGGAGTCCGATCGATGCTGGAGTCCTTTGGACCCGTCGCGATCTTCTTGATCGTCGCGGTCGTGTTTCCGGTCATCCCGCTGATCCTCAGCAGCTTCATTCACCCGAACAACCCGAACCGCGTCAAGCTCCAGCCGTATGAGAGCGGCGTCGAGACCATCGGCCCCACGCACATTCAGTTTCGCACTCGCTACTATCTGTATGCCCTGATTTTCGTCATCTTCGACGTCGAAGTGATGTACCTGTTCCCCTGGGGCGTCGCCTTCAACAGCCTGGGCCTGGCCTCGCTGATCAAGATGCTGATCTTTATCGGCTTCCTGCTGGTCGGCCTGGCCTACGCCTGGAAGAAGGGGGCGCTCAGCTGGGAGTAGTAGGCGTGACCGCTCTCCTGCGCGTGGTCCTTACTGTCCAGGGAGGTTAGTCCCCCAATGACTGTTCCCCCAAACGGGCGCCAGGATCTGACGCTCGGCAACCCCAACGACCAGACGGCGCTCGTCTTCGACCAGCCCAGGCCGGCCGACGAGGTTCTCGAATCCCGCCTCCACGTCCCGACCGAGTTGAAGGGCCACGCGATGGTCGTTTCGCTCGACTCGCTGATCGGCTGGGCGCGGTCGAACTCGTTGTGGCCGCTCACGTTCGGGCTGGCCTGCTGCGCCATCGAGATGATGGCCGTCGGCACCGCGCGCTGGGACATCTCGCGCTTCGGGTCCGAGGTGTTCCGCCCCTCGCCCCGGCAGGCCGACGTAATGATCGTCTCCGGGACGGTCACGACGAAGATGGCCCCGTCCGTCCGTCGTCTCTACGACCAGATGTCCGAGCCGAAGTACGTCATCGCGATGGGCACCTGCGTCATCGCCGGCGGGCCGTACCAGGGCAGCTACAGCACCGTCCCCGGCATCGACAATTTCCTGCCGGTCGACGTCTACCTCGCGGGGTGCCCGCCTCGGCCAGACGCCCTCCTGCACGGCATCATGCAACTGCAGGCCAAAATCAAGCGCGCGGCAGGGATGCGAGCATGAGCGACGACCAGACGCGGCGTCCGGCCCCTGGCTCGACGCCGCCCGCTAAAGAAGAGATCGCGACGGACGTATCGGAGGTCGCGCGGCAGCGGCTTTCGGGGACCGACAAGACCCAGACGGGCGGCTCGGTCGCCGAGGACGCTGCCGACGCCGCGCCGGGAGTCGCCGGCACGCCGGCTGACGACGGCTCGGCGGCGAAGGTCGAAGACGCGCCGACCGCCGTCCTGAAGGACGCCGGCACGACCACCACCGGCGGCGGCTCGGAAGCAGCGCCGGTCACCACCAACCCGGCCGGCACCGGTGCTCCGACCGTGCCACCGGCCGCGGCGACTCCACCAGCAGCCGCAAGCGGCGCGGCCAGCGCCCCGGCGCCGACGAGTGCCGCGCCGGCCAGCGCGCCGCCTGCCGCTCGTCCGGCCGATCCGGATCGAACGGCCGCTGCGCCCACTGCCGCCGACGCCGCACCAACAGCGGCAAGCGCGGCTGCAGCGACCGCCGAGGCTGAGACGAAGCCGTCCGCCCCGGCACCACCCGCGCGCCCGGCGCCGGCCGCCAGAGCAGCCGCTGCCGCGAAGCCGGCCGCTCCACCCAAGCCGCCGGAGCCCGATCCCGACGAGGTCACCAGTCTCCGCGAGATCGTGCCCGATCTGACCTGGGAGCGCCGTCACGGCTACCTCGAAGTGAAGGTGCCGAGCAGCCAGTTGATCGCGGTCGCACGGGCGGTCAAGCGGCTCGGCTACGACTACCTCTCCTCGGTGACGGCCGTCGATTGGCGGGACCGCGTCGAGCTGCTCTACCACTGCTACGGCTGGGACTACGTGCACGTGCCGGGCTGCCTGGTAATCCGCGCGGACCTCCCGCCCGAGCCGAACCCGCTCTGCCCGAGCCTGACGGCGGTCTGGCCGGGCGCCGAGCTCCAGGAGCGCGAGATCTACGACCTGTTCGGCATCAAGTTCGTCGGCCACCCGGACCTGCGCCGCATCCTGCTGGACGACAACTTCCCCGGCCACCCGCTCCGCAAGGACTGGACGTTCGACTACGAGTACGTCCTGGTCAAGCACCTGAAGTACGGCGCCGAGGGCCAGGACGCGCCGCCCGGCGGTGGGGAGGGCTTCCGTCGTGTCTGAAGGCGTCGCCATCGAGATCCTGGAGTCCGATTCTCCAAACGAGATGACCCTCAACATGGGTCCGCAGCACCCCAGCACGCACGGGGTGTTCCGACTCATCATGCAGTTGGACGGCGAGACGGTCGTCGGCGTGAAGCCGGTGATGGGCTATCTCCACCGCTCCACCGAGAAGCTCGGCGAGGCCCGGACCTACGTCCAGGGCGTCACTCTGACCGACCGGATGGACTACCTCTCGCCGATGACGACGAACTGGGCGTACGCCCTCGCCATCGAGAAACTGGCCGGCCTGGAAGTGCCCGAGCGCGCCGAGTACATCCGCGTGATCGTCGGCGAGCTCAGCCGGATCGCCAGCCACCAGGTCGCCATCGGCACGTTCGGGGCGGACGTCGGGACGTGGTTCACGCCGCTGGTCTACTGCTTCCGCGAGCGTGAGGAGATCCTCGACCTGTTCATGCTCTGCGCCGGCGTTCGGATGAACCCGAGCTACATCCGCTTCGGTGGGGTGGCTCGCGACCTCTCGGACGAGTTCCTCGCGCGGTGTCAGTCGTTCATCGACAAGATGCCGCGCATGATCGACGAGTACGAGACGCTCCTGACGAAGAACGAGATCTTCTTGGCGCGGACCAAGGGCATCGGGATGCTGCCGCCGGACCTCTGCAAGGAGTACAGCGTCACCGGCCCGATCGCGCGGGCCAGCGGCATCGCCTACGACATCCGTCGCGCCGAGCCGTACGGCATCTACGACCGCTTCGACTGGGAAGTCCCCGTCAAGTATGGCGGCGACGCGTACGACCGCTACCTCGTGCGGGTCGCCGAGATGCGCGAGAGCGTCCGGATCGTCCGCCAGGCGCTCCGGGACATCCCGCCGGGCGACATCCGAGGCCGGATGCCGAAGATCCTGCGCCCGCCAAAGGGCGAGGCGTACGCCCGCATCGAGGGGCCGAAGGGCGAGATCGGGTTCTACATGATCTCGGACGGCTCGACCTCGCCGTACCGCTACAAGGTGCGCGCCCCGAGCTACATCAACCTGACCGTGCTCAGCCAGTTGACGATCGGCCACAAGGTCGCGGACGCCGTCGTCATCCTCGGCAGCTTCGACATCGTCATGGGTGAAGTGGACCGATAAATGGATGTCATCACAAATCCGGTCGGCCTGATCGGCGGCTGGCTCCACGGCCTGCTGAGCTCGCTGATGCCAGAATGGCTCGCCAGCCTGATCATGGCGGTGGTCGCGGCTGGCGTCCTCGCCGGCGTCGTCTCGGGCGCGGTGATCTTTCTGGTCTGGTTGGAGCGCAAGATCATCGCCCGCATGCAGGACCGCTACGGCCCGAACCGCGTCGGGCCGTTCGGACTGCTTCAGACCGTGGCGGACGCCGTCAAGCTCCTCTCGAAAGAGGACATCGTGCCGGCCCGCGTGGACAAGATCATCTGGGCGCTCTCGCCGATCGTGGTGCTGGCCGCTGCGCTGATGGCCTGGGCGGTGATCCCCTGGTCGCCAGGGGTGGTGCCGTCCAACATCAACGTCGGCGTGCTGTTCCTGCTCTCGATGGGCTCGATGCCGGTGATCGGCGTGATCATGGCCGGCTGGGGCTCGAACAACAAGTACGCCCTGCTCGGCGGGATGCGCTCGGCGGCGCAGCTGGTCTCCTACGAGATCCCGGGCGTGCTCGCCGCGCTGGTGCCGGTGATGCTGGCAGGGACGATGTCGCTCTCGGGCATCGTCGAGGCCCAGGAGGCGCCGACTCGCTGGCTCGGCATCGCCAACTGGTGGTTCGTCTTCACCCCCTGGGGATTCCTCGCCTTCATCGTCTTCCTGATCTCGGGCATCGCCGAGACGAACCGGACCCCGTTCGACCTGATCGAAGCGGAATCTGAGCTGGCGGCTGGCTTCCACACCGAGTACTCTGGCATGCGGTTCGCGCTCTTCTTCCTGGCCGAGTACGCCAACGTCTTCGCGGTCTCGGCCATCGGCACGACGCTCTTTCTCGGCGGCTGGGCTGGCCCGATCCCGTTCCTCCCGACGCTGCCGTTCCCCGGCATCTTCACGTTCCTCGGGAAGACGTTCTTCCTGGTCTTCGTCTTCATGTGGATTCGCTCTACGCTCCCACGGCTCCGCTACGATCAGCTGATGAACTTCGCCTGGAAGCGCCTGCTGCCGGCCGGCCTGGTGATCGTCGGGATCACCGCCGTCTGGCTCAGCGTCTCCAACGCGGCATTCCCCAAGGTCTGATCCCATGGGTGTGAGGTAGGCCATGTACGGTTCTGGCATCGCCCGAGGGATGATGACGACCCTCTGGCACTTCTTTTTCGCGAAAGCGGTCACCGTCCAGTACCCCGAAGAGCGGATGGAGCTGCCGCCCTGGACACGGGGCCGGCCGCGCCTGATCTACGACGTGGACTCCGGCGACCTGCGCTGCACGGCCTGCGGCGCCTGCGCGCTGGCCTGCCCGGTCGACGTCATCAAGATCGAGCAGCACCCGGGTCAGGGCAAGGGCAAGGTGCTCGACCGGTTCGACCTGGACATGGGCGGCTGCATCGAGTGCGCCCTGTGCGTTGAGGCGTGCCCGTTCCGCGCCATCGTGATGGCCCCGGACTTCGAGTTCGGCGCCTACGACCGCGAGCGCTCGCTGGTGTTCAACATGCACGAGCTCCGGATCGCCGGCACCCAGGAAGTGGACTCCGCGATGGAGTTCATCCAGGGCGTCAAGCGCGGTCGGGCCGGCCAGGAGGCGGCAGCGCCGGCGGCTGGACGTGCCCCGGCCGCCGCCGGCGCGGGCCGGGCGGCGGCGGGAGCAGGCGCGCGGCCGGCCGCGAACGGCGCGGCTGCTGGCCGAGCGCCGGCGGCTGCCGGCGCGGGCGCCAGGGCAGCGGCCCCGGCGGCGGCCCGTCCAGCGGCGGCGGCACCGGCAGCGGCTCCGGCCCCGGTCGCCGCTGGCAGCGGGGGCGGCGGCGCGATGTCGGCAGCACAGCAGAAAGCCTCCTCCGTGAGTGGACCGCTCGGGTTCACCTCGGACCTGGCCGGTCTCAAGCCCGAGGAGCGGGCCAAAATCTACAAAGAGCGCGCGGCCGCGGCTGGTATCGGCCGGCCCGCCCCAAAGGAGTGAGCGGGCGTGTCATCGACTGACGTCTTCGTCGCGATTACGTTCTACGTGACGGCGGCGGCTATGCTGTTCGGCGCGATCGGCATGGTGCTGAACCGCGACATGATCCGCAGCGCGATGCTGCTGATCCTCACGCTCTCGGGCGTGGCGGTGCTGTACGTCCTGCTCTCGGCGGACTTCCTGGCTATCGCCCAGTTGCTGGTCTACGTCGGCGCGATCATGATCCTGATGCTGTTCGCGATCATGCTCACGCCGAATCAGCTCGACTTGCCGGGCGGCTCGCCGCAGGCTCAGCGGATCAGCGCCGCGCTAATCGCGCTGGCAGTCGGGGCGCTCGCGGTCGGGGTGGTGCTCACCAACACCTGGAAGCTCCGACCGCAGCCGCTCAACGTCGAGACCGCCGACACGATCGGCAAGCTGCTGCTCAACACCTACGTCCTGCCGTTCTGGATCGCGTCGGTCTTGCTGACCGTCGGGCTGGTCGGCGCAATCGTCATCGCTCGGGAGGAGTAGAGCCATGGCGCTGGCTCCGATCGGCCTTCAGCACTACCTGGTGCTGTCGGCGATCCTGTTCGCAATCGGGATGTTCGGCGCGCTCTCGCGAAGCAACGCCGTCGGGGTGCTGCTCTCGATCGAGCTGATGCTGAACGCCGTCAACATCATGATGGTGGCGTTCGCCTGCTACGTGCAGCCGGTCGACGCCAACACCGCGCTGGCCGGACAGTTGTTCGCGATCTTCATCATGACCGTCGCGGCTGCCGAGGCGGCCGTCGGTCTGGCGATCGTGATCACGGTCTACCGGCTGCGCCACACCATCCAGGT
Source organism: Chloroflexota bacterium (assembly GCA_046328125.1). Classification (GTDB taxonomy): domain Bacteria; phylum Chloroflexota; class UBA6077; order UBA6077; family JACCZL01; genus JADZEM01. Next base: position 30,746 of record JAXLXF010000051.1, on the reverse strand, counting down.
CGACGAGATCGACCTCCTGAAAGGCTAGGCGATGGAGAGCACGTTCGCGCTCGCCTGGCTGATCCCGCTGCTGCCGTTCGCGGCGTTCGCCATCGTCGGGATCTTCATCCAGCGCTATCACAACCTGTCCTCGTTCCTCGTCATCGGCTCCACGGCGGTCTCGTGTGCCATCGCCTGGATCATCTTCCTCCAGGTGCTCGGCAACCCGGAGCTGGCCGGCCACCCGTGGCAGTCGGAGATCCCCTGGCTGGCGTTGAGCACGAACGTCGTGCTGCCGTTCGGCATCTTGATCGACCCGCTGGCCGCGATGATGCTGGTGGTCGTGACGACGGTCAGCCTGCTGGTCCAGATCTATTCGAGAGGGTACCTCTGGGAGCCGGAGGCCGAGCACCACGACGAGAGTCACGGCGACAGCCCCGACACCGTCACCCAGGAAGCCGCCGACACCGACCCGCACGGCACCCACGACACCGCCCACGGCCCGGAGCACCACGGCCCGCCCCCGCCGCTGGTCCGTGACCCGGCGTACGGGCGGTTCTTCGCGTACCTGGGCCTCTTCACCGCCGCGATGCTCGGGCTGGTGCTCGCCAACAACCTGTTGGTCATGTACATGTTCTGGGAGGGCGTGGGTCTCGGCTCGTACCTGCTGATCGGCTTCTGGTACAGCCGCATTCACCAGACCGGCAGCAGCATCGACGCTTCTGGCCGCGAAGTCCCGATCATCAGCGGCCCGGCCGAGGCGGCCAAGAAGGCGTTCGTCACCACCCGCTTCGGCGACTTCGGCTTCCTGCTGGGCATCCTCTGGATGTGGTGGCACGCGCAGACCCTCGAGTTCACAAAGCTGACCGAGCTGGCCGAGCGCCACGAGCTGACGACCGGCGTCCTGACGGTCGGCTGCGTGCTGCTCTTCATGGGCGCGGTCGGCAAGTCGGCCCAGTTCCCGCTCCACGTCTGGCTACCGGACGCGATGGAAGGCCCGACCCCCGTTTCGGCCCTGATCCACGCCGCCACGATGGTCGCGGCGGGCGTCTACATGGTCGGGCGCGCCTTCCCGATCTTCGAGCAGGCCCCGCCCGCGATGCTGGTCGTCGCGTTCATCGGCGGCTTTACGGCGATCTTCGCAGCCTCGATGGGCCTGGTGGCGACCGACATCAAGCGCGTGATGGCGTTCTCGACGGTCAGCCAGCTCGGCTACATGATGCTCGCGATGGGCTCCTACGCCGAGGGCGCCGGGGCGTTCCACCTCTTCACGCACGCCTTCTTCAAGGCGCTGCTCTTCCTGACGGCTGGTAGCGTGATCTACGCCCTCCACCGGGCGGGGGCGCCGCACGTCGGCTACGTCGAGACGTCGCACGGGCGGGCGCAGATCGTCCCGGCCCAGGACATCCGCGCGATGGGCGGCCTGTTCGGCCGCATGCCGATCACGGCCTGGACGATGATCGTCGCCTCGCTGTCGCTGGCGGGCATCCCGCCGCTCTCGGGCTTCTGGAGCAAGGACGAGATCCTGCTTTCGACGCTCCACGCGGCCCAGCAGTACGGCGGCCTCTACTGGCTGCTGCTGGTCTTCGCGCTCGTCACCGTGTTCATGACCGCGTTCTACATGTTCCGAGTCGTCTTCATGACGTTCGGCGGCACGTTCCGCGGCGCGATGGACGTCCAGTACGTCCGCGAGGCGCCACTGGTGATGACGCTGCCGCTGATCCTGCTGGCGATCCCGTCCGTCGTGGCCGGGCTGTGGGGAGCGCCGCAGCTGGGGAACGGCTTCGCCCGCTTCCTGGAGGGGCCAGAATTCCACGGCGAGGAGATGGACTTCGTGCTGGCCGGCATCGGGACGGTGCTGGCGCTGTGCGGCATCGGATTGGCCTACCTGATGTACTCGTCAGGGGCAGTCTCGCCGGTGGCGCTGGCGGCCCGCTTCCGCCCGGTCTACGTCCTCCTCTTCAACCGGTACTGGATCGACGAGCTGTACTGCTGGATCATGGACAAGTTGGTCATCGCCGTCTCGTTCGGGATGGGCTGGTTCGACACCAACGTGATCGACGGCATCGTCAACGGCGTCGGGCGCGGCACGACCGTTGCTGGCGACTGGCTCCGCTGGCTCCAGACCGGCCGCATCCCCTCGTACGCGCTGGCCGTGGCCGGCGGGCTGTTGATCATCGCGTTCTGGGCAGTCTTCTTCGCCCAGGGCGTCGTGCGCTGACTGCGAGGCCACTGTGGAGCGACTTCTGCTGCATGTCATCCTCTGGGCCCCGGCGATCGGTGCCCTCGTCACCATGTTCGCCGGTCGCGGCAAGGCGGCGCGCACTATCGCCCTCGTCTCGACCGGGCTGACGCTGCTCTGCTCGATCGGGCTGTTCCTCCGCTACGACCTGAACGCGGGCGGCACCCAGTTCGAGAGCTTCTTCCCGTTCATCCCGCAGATCGGCTCGACCATGCGGATCGGCGTGGACGGCGTCAGCCTGCCGATGGTGTTCCTGAACAGCTTCCTCTGCTTCCTGGTGATCTTGATCTCCTGGAACTTGGAGCTCCGCCCTCAGCTCTACTTCGTGCTGGTTCAGTTTCTGGAGTCGGCGGTCACGGGCGTCTTCGTCTCGCTGGACCTGTTCGTCTTCTTCCTCTTCTGGGAGCTGGAGCTGGCCCCGATGTTCCTGTTGATCGGGATCTGGGGCGGCGCCCGCCGCGAGTACGCGGCGATGAAGTTCATCATCTACACGATCGCCGGCTCGGCGTTCATGCTGGTCGGCATCCTGGCGCTCTTCTTCACGACCGGCTCCGGCACGTTCGACATGTTCGAGCTCAGCCTGAAGGCCAAGGGGCTGAACGTCGGCACCCAGGTGTTGTTCTTCCTGCTGCTGTTCGTCGGGTTCGCCGTCAAGGTGCCGATCGTCCCGTTTCACACCTGGCTCCCGGACGCCCACGTCGAGGCGCCGACCCCGATCAGCGTGTTGCTGGCTGGCATCCTGCTGAAGATGGGCGGCTACGGCTTGATCCGCCTCTGCGTGACCTTCCTGCCGGACGGCGCGCGGGTGCTCTCGCCGTTGCTGGTGCTGCTCGGAACCATCGGCGTGATCTACGGCGCGATGCTGGCCCTCGCGCAGATCAACGGCGACCTGAAGAAGATGATCGCCTACTCCTCGGTCAGCCACATGGGGTACGTGATCGTCGGGCTGGCCGCGCTCAGCACGACCGGCATCCAGGGCGCCGTCATGCAGATGTTCACCCACGGTACGATCACGGCCCTCTTGTTCACGATGGTCGGCCTGGTCTACGACCGCACCCACACCCGGATCATCCCGACGATGGGCGGCCTGGCGCCGAAGATGCCGTTCATCGCGACCGGCTTTGTGATGGCCGGGCTGGCCTCGCTCGGGCTGCCGGGCATGAACGGCTTCATCGGCGAGTTCCTGGTCTTCATCGGGTCGTTCCCGACCTGGCCGATCCAGACCGCGATCTCGGCGTTCGCCATCGTCCTGACGGCCGGCTACATATGTTGGATGCTGATGAAGGTCTTCTTCGGGAGGCTGGACGAGCACAAGTGGCATGACCTGACCGACGCGGACTGGCGCGAGAAGCTCGTGGTAGCCGCGATGCTCGGGATCATCATCCTGACCGGGATGTACCCAAGCGCAGTCGCCGACGTGATCGCGGTCGGCGTGGCACCGATCGCGAGGTTGTTCGCCTGATGCAAACAGACGTTTCGCTCCGTGACGCGGCCCTGATCCTGCCGGAGATCGTGCTGGCGGTCTGGGCCAGCTTCATCCTGACTATCGACCTGTTCATCGAGCGCAGCAAGTCGGGGCATCGGATCATCCTGGTGCTCTCGCTGGTCGGCGTGTTGATCGCGATGGTCGCGACGCTGACGCTGGCCGGCCAGAACACGACCGCCTTTTTCGGCTCGGTGGTGGTGGACAATTTCGCTGTCTTCTTCAAAGTCATCTTCCTGCTGGCGGCCGGTCTGGTCCTCCTCTCCGCCGACCACCTGATCGAGCGGGTCGGCGAGAACGCGGCCGAGTTCTGCGGCCTGATCCTGTTCTGCACCGCCGGCCTGATGTTCATGGCGTCCAGCTACGAGCTGATGACCATCTACCTCTCGCTGGAGATCTCCAGCCTGAGCCTGGCGTTCCTGGCGGCCTGGAACAAGCGCGAGCTGCGCTCCAGCGAGGCGGGCCTTAAGTTCTTCGTGCTGAGCGCAGTCTCGTCGGGCATCCTGCTGTTCGGGATGGCGCTGATGTACGGCATCGCGGGCAGCACCAGCCTCCGCGAGATCGGCCGCCTGCTGACAGCCCCCGCATCTGGCGGACCGGCCGTTCAGCCGGCCGCGCTGCTGGCGATGTCGATGCTGGTGGCCGGCTTCGGGTTCAAGATCGCGGCGGTCCCGTTCCAGATGTGGACGCCTGACGTGTACGAGGGCGCCCCCACCCCCATCACCGCGTTCATGTCGGTCGCCTCGAAGGCGGCTGGCTTCGCGGTGGTGATGCGGATCTTCGACGTGGCGCTCGGCTCGGGCGCGATCCAGTCGGTCTGGTCCGACCTGTTCATGGTGCTGTCGCTGGTCACGATGACGGTCGGGAACCTGGCGGCGCTGCTCCAGACGAATCTGAAGCGGATGCTGGCCTACTCCAGCATCGCCCATGTCGGCTACATGCTGATGGGGCTGGCGGCCGCCAGCCCGCGCGGCCTCTCCAGCGTGCTGTTCTACCTGCTGGTCTACACGTTCACGAACATCGGCGCTTTCGTGGTGGTGATCGTGATGGCGCGCTACGTCGAAGGCGAAGACCTCGGGAAGTACGCCGGCCTGGCGAAGCGCGCCCCGGTCCTCTCGGCGATCCTGACGCTTTGCTTGCTCTCGCTGGCGGGCCTGCCGCCGCTGGCCGGCTTCTTCAGCAAGCTGTACCTGTTCTGGGCGGCGGCCCAGGCCGGGTTCTACATCACGGTCGTGTGGGGCGTCATCAACTCGGCGATCTCGCTCTACTACTACGCGCGGGTGATCCGCTCGATGTACCTGGCCGAGCCGACCGAAGAGACGGAAGTCCAGGTCGGGATGGCGCCGGCCGTCTCGCTGGCGGCTGCTGCCATCGGCGTGCTGGCTATCGGGCTGCTCTCCGAGCCGTTCATCCGCGCCGCGACGGGCGCCGCGAACACGGCGTTCACCGTCGTCCGGTAGATATCCAGAGTCTCTCGCCCGCAGCCGTCGAGCCTGCTCCGAGCGCTTGAAGTTGGAGCAGGCTCAACGTCTTGTCAGTCGACGGTGTTCACAGACTCCGTGTTCCGTCTACAGTAGCGCGAGGAGGCTGACGCGAAGGCGTGTACAGACTTCGAGCATCTCGTCGGCGTCCTCCTTCTCGACCTCATCTCCCGGATAGCGAAACCCAACCGCTGCCGAATTGAGCATCGACAGTTCGAGCGACGGCCACGTCCACGTTGGGATCGTAGCGGTCACCATGGCCGCCAGGGCGAGAAGATCGTGCGTGCGCGGCGGTTGCACGCTCCGATCGATGAGCACCGCCTTCATGAGCTTTTCGACGCATTGTTGCGCGTGAAAGCAGACGGCTTCGTAGCTGGGACCGGCCGTGACCATACTCTCGCGCGTGGCGACTCGAAAGTCACTTTCGGCCCGCGCCACCCACTCGCTAACTGCGCCGCTCATACAGGACACGACCACGATCGAGTGCATCTCGGATCAAAGGATCAGCCTCCCGGTATCGCCGCTCGAGATCCGCTGGCCTCACGGCGATAACGTCCAGGGGAAAGCCCGCATGAACCTGAGACTGGATCTGCGCTGCCTTCCGAAACGGCTTTCCGTCAAACGGTAGAACCACTAGCAGATCGACGTCAGACCCTTCGTCAGGTACTCCGTACGCATATGACCCGAAGAGAATGATGCGATCGGGGGCATGGTAACGGACGATGCGGTCGCTGACGTCGTCAATCTGGGTCTGGGCGATCATTGCAGTCCGTCCGCGGCGAAGGTAGCTCCTGACGATTGTGCCAAGTCGGAGCGGCTCACGCCACAACGAGTGACCGCCGCCAGCGTCGGCAGATCCCACGAGGTGTGCAACAGCCGGGGTATCATCGGCTCGGACCTGCATCAGACGTGATCTCTCGCTCAGGTCTCACAGAACGGTCGTCAAGGACTGCTGCCATGAAGATCAAAGAGATCCGCGCCGCCGCGATCGACATCTCGCCGAAGCTGAAGACCACGCCACGCGTCCCGAAGGTGCAGACCGAGGGGATCGGCTCGGTGATGGCCCGCTACCCGGACATCAAACGGGCGACCTGGGGCAATCCCTGGAAGCGGACCGCCTGCGTCGTGACCGCCGAGGACGGCACGTTCGGCCTGGGGATCACCACCCACGGCGGCCCCGTCGAGCAGATCATCAACGGCCATTTCGCCAAAGCACTGGTGGGCCAGGACGCGATGGCGACCGAGAAGTGCTGGGACATCATGCGGCGCATCTCGGCGCAGTACGGCACGGCCGGGCTCGCCAGCTACGCCGTGAGCGCCGTGGACAACGCCATCTGGGATTTGAAGGGGAAGCTGCTCGGCCATCCCGTCTACGAGCTGCTGGGCGGCCCACAGAAGGAGAGCATCCCCTGCTACGCCAGCAACACCGACCTCTCGTACGGCGTCGAGCCGGCCATCGAGTGGTTCCTGGAGGTGGGGTTCAAGGCGGTGAAGCTGTTCCTGACCTGGGGTCCAGAGGACGGCATCGAGGGGATCCGCAAGAGCGAGGAGCTGGTGGCGAAGACGCGCGAGCAGGTTGGGCCAGACGTCGAGCTGATGGTGGACGCCTGGATGTCGCTCAACGTCGAGTACATCGTGCGGCTGATGGACGCCCTGCGACCGTACCGGGTCAAGTGGCTGGAGGACTACCTGCTGCCCGAGGACACCGACAGCTACATCAAGGTCCGCCAGCGGCTGCCCGGCGTGACGCTGGCGACGGGCGAGCACTGGTACACTATCCACCCGTTCGCGCTGGCGGCGTCTCAAGGGCTGGTGGACATCCTCCAGCCGGACATCTCGTGGGTGGGCGGCATGACGGCCTCGGTGCGGATCTGCCACATCGCGGAGGCGCACGGACTGACGGTGATCGGACACGCCGGCATGAACTACCCGTACGGCCAGCATCTGGCCCTGGCGATGCCGGCCATCCCGATGGGCGAGCGCTCCGAGGGCGTGGCGCCTCCCGGCGTGCCGCTGGAAGAGACGATCGCGCTGCCGGGCACCGTGGCGATCAAGAATGGCCGTGTCCGCCCGACTGATGCGCCCGGCTTCGGCCTGGAAATCACGCGGGAGTGGCTGGAGGCGCACTCGGTCTGACGCCTCCGGGGGTCATTTATCCCAGGATCGAACGTCACCCCATCGCCTCGGGCTGCTGGCGCCCCGTCGCCGGCAGCCCGAGGCCGTCTTTCGAGCCGAGCTCAGGCCGACCGGGGCTTGACAGTCCCGTCGAGCAGGCGGCCACGCGCCCACCGGACCAGGTCGGAGATCGGCGCATGGTGCAGCCCGGCCGGTGCGTAGTCGACAAGCGGGAGCGCGAGGCCGTCGAGCTCGTCGATGTCGGCATCGGTGATATCGGCCAGTCGGGACGTGAACAGCCCGAGAAACACGTGCTCGCCACGTTCGTCGAGCGCCTCGGCGTCCCACTCAAACCACCACGGCGAGCTCGACCGAAGTGCTACCGGTGGGTCGTCGCCGACTCGTTCACGCTCGAGCTCGAGATCAATGCCGAGCTGCCCGTCGAAATCGAAGACACGTGCTGTCACGGCCATATCCACCTTCTGCCTCGGATGCTTTCCGTGGGCGGACCGTGGGTTGAAACCCACGTCTCTGGACTTTGGCGTTTCTGAGCGTCTCGCTCCTGGTACGAGCCGTTGGCACGCCGAATTATTCGCAGGTTGGGTGCGATTCCCGTGCAAACCCTGAAATATTCGCGCAGCGCGCCGCTCCTGGAGCGGTCCGTCTCTTCGAGTCACACCAAGGCGCAAAAGCCACCCGCACACCCCTCCTCGGCCTTGAAAGCGCCAAAGTCCAGGGACCGTGGGTTGAAACCCACGTCTACAATCAACTGTCGCTCTGCGACAGGGTGGCGTGCTTCGGCGTCGCAGCGCGACGCCATGACTGTAGGCGGGGCTTTCAAGCCCCGACGAGGCACCAGGGTCGGTTGACGTGCAGGTGCCCAACGCCGGATCGTGTCGATGCCCTGCACCGGCGCCGGATTCGCAAGTGCTCAAGCATGTTCCGCCGGCAGGCTGATCAAGAGTCATGGCCGGTTCGAGAACATCTACGCGGCGCCTCTTCATCCTCGACCTGGACCTACGGCCCGTAGATCACGAGGTTGTCGAGCCGCGCTTCCGGATGTGGCATCGCGCTCGCCGGGCCACCGATCACAATGAAGAACGTGCCTCGCTTGTGCGTGTCGTCTTGCATGGTCGAAAGATCTATGCCGTTCGCCCGGGCTGTGACGGTGGATCCGACGCAGCTCAACTCCAGTCGGTTCCACTCATTGTCCGGACGAATCGCTGACGAGAATTGACGCCCGTATGGCTGCGCTGGCACACCGGCATCGTATCTGATGACGTTGAAGGATCGGGCGTCCGGGAAGATGACGAGGTTATAGAACGAGAGACGGGCTCTGATCGGGGCCGCTTCGATTGTCGTAACCCGACATCCAACGGAGATGCTTCGTCCACTTGCGTCGCCAACCATGCGCACATCGAACACCAGTGAAGCGTCACCATATACGGCCTGGGTGCCGGTGCCGCGCGACCCATTCAGTGGATCGATGTTTCTCAGACTGTATTCTCCATCAACGTACCCCACCTCAACCTGTCCAGGCATGAATGAGGTGGTTGGAAAGGCCGCGTGCATCGGGTCATCGAAGTCGTCGGCGAGGAGGACAGGGCGTGAGTCGGGCGACGAAGGCGCGGGAGCGGGAGGAGCTGGCGCGGACGCCGAAGACGGTGAGGACGATGCGTCGGGCGCTCCTGGTGGGGCGGCCGGGGCGGCGGCCTTGCGCACCAGCGTGAGGCGCAGCGAGTACGGCTGAGCGGGGTCCACGATCCGGGACGTGTCGGCCTGGACCGTGGCGTAGTACGTCCCTGGCTGGACGCCGATCCTGAGATCCTCGGACGTCGTTCCCTCGTGGACCGATTGGCCCAGCACCCGGCCACGAGCGTCTGACAGGTACAGGTCGTAGTCGGCGGGGAGGTCGAACAGCTCGACGCCGATCAACTCGACGCCAGGGTCAGCCACGATCCGGAACACGTCGCGGTCGCTCGGCTGTGAGAGCGTCGAGCGGATGACGACGCCTTCAGGAAGCGGACAGGCCGTCGCGATGTCGTCGTTCGGCTCAGGGCACGGATCGGCGTCCTGCGCGAGGCCCGGCCGCCAATCCGGGAGCGACAATGCCATCACCAGGACCAGTGCGACCAGCAACCGCAGCCGCTGGAGACCATCCGATCCTAGAAGGCTCACCCGCCGTCGCCGCCGGTTGCCCGATGCCGCAGCCGCCACCCGCATCCACTCCACTCTGCCTGTCGCGCCGCCGAGAGCGTGCCACGCTTCGGCGCGCGGCACAGCTTACAGCATCTCGCGACGCCATGGCCGATTGGGCTGCCCATGACTCGGGGCGATCGCGTGACAGCGGCGACCGTGGCTCATCAGTTCAGGAGATCGAGAAGACGGCGCGCACCACGGTCAGGATGATGATCCCGTACCAGACGGTCGAGAACGCCGCCAGCGACAGGAACACGACGGCGGTCCACTCACGGTCCAGCAGGTAGTGGTAGGCAGCCACCACAGACCCCGCGGTGAGCGTGGCCATGACGAACGTCACGAACGCTTCGATGGTAAGCTGCAACTGGACCGTCACCCCGTAGTCTGGTGCATGCCTGCCCGCGAGAGTACCACGTCAGCCAGCCGCCGTCTACTGATTTCGCAGCCCGCGGCGCGTGCGTCGGGCGCCGGTTCGCAGCTGTCACGACTCCCTTGTCACGAGCGCGGCGAGCCGATCAGATCGGCCAGCGCTCCCGCGTATACGCCATCTGCCAGAACATCCACTCGTAGCGCATGCTCTGGTGAAAGACGCGCCGCATTGCCGCCGCCGTGCGAGGTCCGCCCTCGGCCACTTCCCCGTCAACCAGCTCGCGCCACGCTCGCGTACTCTCGGCGAGCAAACCCTCAGAGTAGAAGCCAGCCCAGACCGCGTAGACCGGGTGGTCGACGTCCACCACCACGTCGCCGAGAGCATGGTACGTCCACGGACAGGCCAGAAGTGCCGACGCGGTCTCGCCAAGCGTCCCTCGCGCGGCCGTCGCCAGCATATGATTTTGATACGCCAGATTCGTCGGCGCGATCTCGGTGGCAGCAGCTTCCGCACGATCCACGCCGGCGAGCGCGAACAGGCGCTCGTGGAGCGGCCGCTCGATTGGCGTGTTGACCCGTTTTGCCACGGTCACCAGCAGCTCACTGGTCGGTGCCTTCGCCAGGGCGGTCGCCACGGCCCTTCCAAACGCCTCCAGGTAGTGATAATCCTGGATCACGTAGTAGCGAAACGTCTCGATCGGAAGAGTTCCGGCCCGCAGGTCGCGCAGAAACGGGTGCGCGCGAATCGCGTCCCAGACCGGCTGCGCCTCGCGCCAGAGCTCATCGGTGAATCGACCGCTCAACGTTCTCTCCCGACCGCCGATCCACCTCTCACGACCCAGGCCCAGACCGTGACGTGGAGCTGCGCGGCGCTTTCTTCGGCTGGATGGCTCATTGTACAATCGCCCGCGCTTCGGGCCAGGAAGCCCAGAGCATCCGGGATAGTTGGTGTTTCACGTCGACCTGCGCTGCGATCGGTTCATGAAGCTCTGGCGTGTCAGTGGAGATCGGATCGACGCCACCGCCGCGATCATCCGTCGCGGCGAGCAGTTCACTGCCGCCGTGCACTACCGGTACGCGGACGGCCGGTCACGCAGTTGGTCCTGGCGGCCGCGTGGCGGCGCCTACCTGTCGGGCCGCGAGGTCGTCCGCTGCATCAACAGCATCGACAAGGGGTTCCGGGCGATTCCCGGCGTCCACGTACGGATCGACTTCCCACAGGACGCCAGCCGCGAAGAGCAAATGCTGATCCTGATGGACTACGGCCTGCACCGGCTGTTTGCGGACTCAGCGCCGGACGAGAGCGTCGAGCTTGACGACCTCGCCGAGCTCGACTCATTGGACCCGGACGCGGGAACCGTTCGCGAATAGCCCGTGAGCCGGGCCAAAGGCGCTAGCGGCCAGCCGGCTTGGTGACGACCGAGCCGCCACTCGGGAAGAGCGGGCTCACGACGGGCTTCGACGCCGGCGCTGCCGGAGCAGTTGACGGCTTCGAGGCCGGCGCGGTGGCCGGGGCCGTGCCGCTCGTCGGTTTCGCCACCGGAGTGGCCGCCGGCTGCGCGGTCGGCTTCGCCGCTGGCGATGAGGACGAGCTCGACGAGCCGGCGCCGGTGGCCCGGTTCGGGATCACCTGCGACGGGCCGGCCGGTTTCCCGCCCGTTCCGACCAGCATCACGTTGCGCGACGGTCGATAGAGGCTCGTCAGGCGCAAGACACGCGGCTCTTCGCCTGGGCGGGTCACCGTCCGCGTGTTGGTCATCTTGAAGCCGTCCATCGCGCCTTCCACGTACAGTTGCTGGCCGGCCGGCAGACTCGGCTCGTCTTCGATGATCCGGTCCTGGCTCGCCTTCTGCACGTCGGCGCGCTCGCCCGGCTGCACCTTGACCGTCCAGTCCGGCTTCGTGCCGTACAGGCCGAACACCACCCGACCACCCTCGACCCACGACTGGATCAGCAGGTAGTTGTCCGTGTTGTTGACGAAACGGAAGTCCAGTCCAGCCTCTTCGTCCACGGTCGCGTCGAGACCTTCGACGCCGCGCGAGTTGTAGCCCGTGATCCAGTACAGGTGATAGTTGCGTTCTTCGAGCTGATACCCGCCCCAGAACACGGTGTGAAAGAGCGTCGTCGCCACCTGGCAGATGCCGCCAGCCACGGACGGCACCGTCTTGACGTTGGTGCCAGCGTTCGCGATGCCCCAGCCCAGCTTGTAGCCAGCGTCGAGGCTCGTGGAGCCGACTTCCTTGTTGAAGGAGAACATCTTCCCCGGCGGGATCACCACGCCGTTCAGGCGCTGAGTCGCCAGCCCGATGTTGTGCTGCTTCGGCGGAGACGAGCCCTGGAACGAGGTCCGCGCGACCTCGATCGCCTCTTTGATCCCCAGCTTTGCGCCGTCGTCCTGGGTGACCTCGGCCTTTGTGACGGTGACCGGCAGGGTGATCGCGCGGTCCGCCGTCAGCGCGTGGGCCATCACCAGATCGACCGTCTTCTCCACGTCCAGAGTCCGGCCGTCCTTGCTCTCGCGCAGGACCGAGGTCACGCCGTTCTGCCAGGAGAACCGCGCGTTCTGCGGCTCCTGCTGCACCTCTTTGGCGATCCCGTTCGCCCAGGTCCGCACCGCGTCGCGGTCGATGGCGACGCCGCCCGCGCCGGCCACGCTCGACATCGTGGCGAGTTGTTTCGGCGTGAGCTCCCAGTGCAGCTCCTCGAACTGAATGCTCAACGGGGTGCTCAGCATCTGCTCGGCCTGCGTCTTAGCGGCAGCTAGCTCGGTCGTGCCAACCTTCGGCACCTGCTCCGCGATCACCAGCTCGACGTAGTTCGTGTCGGGCCGCGCGAGCGCGTCCTCCAGCCGACGCTGCGTCGCATCGACCTGGAGCTCGCGCCCCGGCCGACCTTCGACCAGCTCGACGGTGCCGTCTGGCGTGAGCGAGAGACTGGCGTCGCTCATCGGGCGGTTCACCGCTCCGGCCAGCGCCTGCATGAACGCGTCCATCGCGACCGGGTCAAACCCGGGCGACTGGACCTCGTGTGAGTCACGGTTGAACGCAAGTTGCAGCTGGAACGAGAGGCGGCTAAACAGGCTGCCGTCGCGTCCGAGCTTCATCGCATCGTCGATCACCGGCTCGACGTCTGGCCGCACCCCAAGGTGATGCCCGGCCACCGTCCAGTTGAGCTCCTTGTAGCCGATCACGATGCTACGGTTGCTCATCGCCGTGACGCGCTCGGCCAGCGCCGCTCGGGCCTCATCGCGATTCATGCCGCCAACGGACACACCCAGCGCGCGAACACCCGGATAGATCCGTCCCGCGTACGACACCTGGATGCCGACGACGGCGATCGCGGCCAGCGCGACCAGCAGCAACAGGAACGCCCCGGCCGCCAATCCGACATTCGCCAACGGCAAGGAGCCGAGCGAACCGAGCCCCTGGACCCGCCATTCGCGCGTGGTGTCCTGTCTCACGTGGGGGTGACTCGCCTTCTTGTCGGGGGTGGCGCGGCTCGTCCGGGCTCACCAATGATACGTAACAGATGTCCGGACAGGCAATGAGCCCAAGGTAACACATCCATTGCAAAGCCTGGGCAATTGGGCTGATCCGCGGGCACCTCCCGTCTCCTCAATAACGGGCAGACGGCTCGATTGGAGTCGGTACGTTCTCACCCTGGTAGGCGCCGGCATACGGCTGTGTGTGCGTGTCGAGCCGCACGAACACCAGTTGCAGCACGCGCGCCCCGACCTCCAGGCGCAGCCCGGCCGGGGCGTACACCACCATCAGCGACTCCGAACGCCCCTGATAGCCGGCGTCCCAGACGGCGGTGTGCAGCGCCGCCCCGCACCGCAGCAGTGACGAGCGGGGCCGGCCGAACGCCATGACATCCGTCGGCAGTGCCACGACCTCCTGAAAGCGGATCACGTACGTTCCTGGCTCCAGGTGAAACCAGCCAACTGAGCTCGGCTCGACCGCGATCCGCTCCGGTATCGAGCGGTCGGCGTTGGCGACGCCGATGGCACCGAGACCGTCCATCCGCCAGACGCTTTCGAGTCGGAGATCGACGCCGTTCGGCTGAATCTGCTCGGCCGGGTCGGCGAGCGGATCGAGCAGCGGCGGCTCACCTCGCATCAGACCACGAATCGCCTCAGCCGAGAGGACGCTGCCGCCGGGCGATGGCTGCATGTCTGCCGATGGCTCAGCGACTGCACCGATCTGCGCCACTCCGACCGGACTGGGCCTCCGAGTGCGCTGGATCTGGACCGCGATGGATCCAAGCGGCGCTGTCGGGACCGGCGCGGACGGCTTCTCCACGCGCACCGCGACCGTTTGCACCAGACTGAACTGCCTGAGGACTGAATCAGCCACCGCCTCGGCGAGCGCCTCGATCAGTTGGAACGGCGCCCCTTCGACCACGGACCGGACCGTTTCCGCAACCCGTCCGTAATCGACCGTCTTCACGAGATCGTCCGACTGGCCGGCCGGCGCCAGGTCGAGCCCGAGACGGAGATCGACCACGAATCGCTGGCCGAGTCGCCGCTCCTCGGGAAAGGCGCCGTGGTAGCCGTAGAACGTCAGGCCGCGCAGCTCGATGGTGTCCAAGATCGCCTCGGGAGAGCCTTCGAGGAGCGTACCACACTGGAACATCGGCGCCTGACCGATATTCCAGCCGACGGTGTCTCCTGCCGAGAGTACGCACGAGTTGCCGATTTCGGACGTGTCCCGCGACACTTCTGCCTGACCCCCTTGGTAGGATCGAGGCTGGAGAGCAGCGTGGACGAGCGACGTCGGTACTGGGACGAGCAGCTGGAGACGGTGGCGCCCGCGCGACGCCGCCTGCTCCGCGAGCACCGTCTTGCCTGGCAACTACGCCGCTGCTGGGACGGCTCGCCCTTCTACCGCGCCCGTCTCGAAGCCGCCGGCCTTGACCCCGCCACCTTCAACGGACTCTCGGACTGGCAGCGACTCCCGATCCTACGCGCCACCGACTTGCCCCGTCGGGAGGGTCAGGCGCCAGCCAGTTCGTGGGCTGTCGCCCCGCCTGAGTGGGCACACGTACTTCGAAATCAGTCGTCCCGTCCGCCGCGGCTGCTCACGGATGGCGACAACATCCATGAGGAAGATCTTGTCGCCCGGGCGCTATGGGAAGGAGGCGTTCGGTCTGCGACCGGAGGACTCACGAGCTTCACCTCGGTGACAGTAGACGGCATCGAATGGGCCTCAGTCATCATCGGTGGCGCGGGTCGGATTGAAACATCGACCAGCGGCGTGCGCGGCGACCCACCCGGAGCGCACCAGGCCATCTGGACGGACATCTGGCCTCGGTTTGACGAGACCGACATCTACCCCGTTGCAGCCGTCGCAGTGACGTTCACGCCGACTGTGGCGTTCACTTGCGCCGACGAGCGTCGCCTGCACTGGATCGACGACCATTTCCTGATCGAGACTGTCGATCCGACGAGCGGCGAGCCGGTGCAAGAGGGTGAGGTCGGCGCGGTGCTGCTCACCGACCTGACGCGGGAAGGTAGCCCTCTCCTTCGCTACTGGACCGGCCTGGAGGCCGCGCTCAGCGAGGAGCCGTGCCGATGCGGGCGCACCTCAATGCACTCGCGATTCGTCAGACGCCTCAGCTGAGAGCTCTCGCCTGCTACAGGTCTTTCGTCGGCGGGGCCTCGCCCATCGTGGTGCGCCAGATTTGCGCGCTCAGCCGACGCGCCACCAGCCCGCCGCCGGCCATCATCGCGGCCACCAATCCGGCCCAGAGTGCTCGCTTCAACATGCTCGAATCGCTCCCTTTGGCAAGGGTGGTTTCCTGATTCGAGCCTTTCGCATCGCGCGTGCCAAGCCGCACTTCCACAGGGAGGGACGGCGCTGCCGCCCAGGCCCGCTGGGCCGTCTCGCTCAGCTCCTCGACTGCGCCCATCGCGGCCCGTTGCAGGCGCGCCGTGGGCCGGTTCTGGCGGCGCTGCTCGGCGATGCTGCGGGCCAGCACGACGCCGGCCAGCGACAATCCCGCCAGCCCCACGCCGATCACCGCCGCCGGATTCTCCTGCGCCAGCTCCAGGTACGTCCTCGGGCTGACCGCGCGGATCACGCGCCCCTTCAGCTCGCTGACCGCCGAGGAGACGTCTTTGCGGATCTCCTCTATTTCCCGTTTCGTGTCAGCAGCTGTCGCGCCCACGTGATGTCCTCCGAGAGTGTCGCCCGCGTCGTTTCGAGCGGCGACATCCTGATTTCGCGGATGCCTCGGATCACGAACCGGTACGCCAGGAAGAAGGCGACCGCGATCAAGATCAGAATCACGATCCAGCCGAGGAACTTCCCGACGTACGGGATGAACCAGCTCCCGAGCTCGTTCAAGCCGAGCACGATCATCATGATGACCACGTTCATCAGCACCAGCGCGCCGACGACCGCGATCCCCACGCCGATGCCCAGCGTCTTGCCGGCGCCGAGCGCCTGGAACAGCTCTTCCTTCAGCTCCTGCTTGACGAGCTGAACGTGGCGATCGACCAGGCCGTTCAGACCGTTGACGATGCGCCTGAAAAGCTGGGTCGTCGTTTGACGGTCTGTCGGTGGAAGCTGCGCAGCCACCCGGTCAACCTCCCGCACGGCCGTACCATGTCGGCTCCGGTCGGCGCCAGGGCAAGAAGCATACCCTGTCCGACGACCCACGACCGCATCATTCTAGCAAGGGCAAGGCCAGCCGGCTCGGCCTCGCGCTGCGAATCCTCCAGGATCGGCCACGATACGAGGCGAACGCTCTGATATACTGATCGACAGGCGCCCGCCGACATCGCCGCGTCAGCGGCCTCAGACGGCGGGCGCGCGTGTGTCGTGCGTACCGCCGACGATCGTCGAACCTCGCCGCGCTTTCGAGCGCCGCCTCGCAGGTCGGAGCCGTGTCTCAGCAGACCATTCGTAATTTCTGCATCGTGGCCCACATCGACCACGGCAAGTCCACGCTCGCCGATCGGCTGCTGGAGGTCACCGGCACCCTCGCCTTGCGCGAGATGTCCGAGCAGACCCTGGACTCGATGGACCTGGAGCGCGAGCGCGGCATCACCATCAAGGCGAAGGCCGTCCGGATGAGCTACCGCGCGAAGGATGGCCAGACCTACCAGCTCAACCTGATCGACACGCCCGGGCACGTCGATTTCGCCTACGAGGTCTCGCGCAGCCTGTCGGCCTGTGAGGGCGCCATCCTGGTCGTGGACGCAGCCCAGGGGGTCGAGGCGCAGACGCTCGCCAACGTCTACCTGGCCGTCGAGCACGGGCTGGAGATCGTGCCGGTCATCAACAAGATCGACCTGCCGAACGCCGACCCCGAGCGCGTCCGCAAGGAAGTCGAAGACGTCATCGGCCTGCCCGGCGAAGACTGCATTCTGGCGTCCGCGAAGCAGGGCACCGGCGTCGCGGACATCCTCGAAGCGATCGTCCAGCGGGTGCCGCCCCCGAAGGGCGACGCCGATGCGACGCTGCGCGCGCTCGTCTTCGACTCCCATTACGACGCGTACAAGGGCGTGATCGCGTACGTCCGCGTGGTGGACGGCTCGGTCGGCGCCGACGAGCGCATCCAGATGATGGCGAACGACCAGCGCGCCGACGTCCTGGAAGTCGGCGTCTTCTCGCCGCGCATGATGCTGGCCAACCGCTTGAGCGCCGGCGAGGTCGGCTACATCGCGACGGGCCTGAAGGACGTCCGCGAGCTACAGGTGGGCGACACGATCACCCTCGCGGCCCAGCCGGCCGCCGAGCCGCTGCCCGGCTACCGCCCCGCCAAGCCGATGGTGTTCGCCGGCCTCTACCCGACCGCCAACGACGACTACGGCCTCTTGCGCGAAGCGCTGGAGAAGCTCAGGCTGAACGACGCCTCGCTACTCTACGAGCCCGAGAGCTCGGTGGCGCTCGGCTTCGGCTTCCGTTGCGGCTTCCTCGGGATGCTCCACATGGAGATCATCCGCGAGCGGCTGGAGCGCGAGTACGGCCTGGACCTGCTCATCACCGCCCCGAGCGTGGAGTACCACGTTTACACCACCGACGGCGAAGAGCGCGCGGTGGATAACCCGGCCCTGCTCCCGCCGCCGAACCACATCCAGCGCGTCGAGGAGCCGTGGGTTACCCTCAGCATCATCGTGCCGAGCCGCTACATCGGCACGCTGATGGAGCTGGTGCAGGCCCGGCGCGGCGTCTACTCGAAAATGGAGTACCTGGACGAGCAGCGCGTCCTGCTGACCTACGAGATGCCGCTCGCCGAGCTGATCGTGGACTTCCACGATCAGCTGAAGTCGCGGACGCAGGGGTACGCCTCGCTGGACTACCAGTACGCCGACTACCGCACGGCGAACCTCGTCAAGCTCGACATCATGGTCAACCAGCAGCCGGTCGACGCCCTCTCGGCGATCGTCCACTCTGACAAGGCCCAGAGTCAGGGGCGGGTGCTGGTCGAGAAGCTGCGCGGCCTGATCCCACGCCAGTTGTTCGACGTGCCGCTCCAGGCCGCCGTCGGCAGCAAGATCATCGCGCGGGAGACGATCCGCGCCATGCGCAAGAACGTGCTGGCGAAGTGCTACGGCGGCGACATCACGCGCAAGCGCAAGCTGCTGGAGAAGCAGGCCGAGGGCAAGAAGCGCATGAAACGCCTCGGCAGCGTCGAGATCCCGCAAGAGGCGTTCATGGCGGTGCTCAGCCTTCGCGACTAGCGAGAGGACAGAGGACAGAGCGACCGGGCGGCGTACACGATCCCGCGGGGTACCGATTGACCCCGCGCTGGTTTGACAGTTGCGTCCGGACCCGCCACACTTCTCGACAGCGCGCGTGACTGACGCGCGCCGGACCAGATCGTCAGGAGGATACGCATGGCCGTCGAGCGCGCAGGCGCCGCCAGCCTTCGTGGCAATCCGTTTACCGTGATCGGCGCGGAGCTCAAGCCGGGCGACACCGCCCCCGATTTCACCGTCGTGGGCGCCGGCAACAGCGCCGTCACCCTCAAGGACACCGCCGGCAAGGTCCGCATCATCAGCACCGTCCCCTCGCTGGACACGCCGGTCTGCAGCACCGAGACCAAGAAGTGGGAGGGCCACCGCGCTGACCTCGGCGACATCGCGATGCTGACCATCAGCATGGACCTGCCGCCCGCGCAGGCGCGCTGGACCAGCGAGAACGGCGTCGAGCACACGGTGGCGTCGTCGCACAAGAACGAGCAGTTTGCCACCGACTACGGCGTGTTGATCAAGGAGCTCCGGTTCCTCCAGCGGGCCGTCTTTGTCGTCGGCAAGGACGACAAGGTCAAGTACGTCGAGTACGTCCAGGAGCTGCCATCCGAGCCGGATTATGACAAGGCCATTGCCGCCGCGAAGGCCGCCGGCTGACTCGAAGCGCGAATTCAGGTTTCGAGACGAGGGCGGGCCACTTGGCTCGCCCTCGCCTGTTTCCGGGTCCCACATGACCGACTCTCCTCGTGCCCATCCAGGCCACGAGCCGGAGCATGGCACGAACGTGTTCGTGGAGCGCGGCCTCCCCGACGAGCTCTCCAGCGCCAGTAGCAGGGACAGAGCCGCCCGCCTCAAGCAGCACGCTTCCGAGCTCGGGTTCTCGCCAGTCGGGATCGCCAGCGTCGAGCCGTTCGACGACGACCTGGCCCGTACGCTCACCTGGCTCGCCGATGGGCTGAACGGGTCGATGGCCTGGATGACCGCCGAGCGTGCCCGCCTCGCCTGCACGCCCGACCAGTTACTCGAAGGTGCCCGCTCGCTGGTGGTCGTCGGCGTCCCGTACGCCGGCCGCGACCCGGCCCCCCCAGACGACCTACCGCGCGGCCGGGTCGCCCGCTACGCCCGAGCCGCCGACTACCACGACGTGGTGAAGGCCCGCCTCCAGGAGCTGGCTGCCTTCGTACGCGAGCTTGGCGGCCCAGAGACGCGGACGCGCGTCTTCGTGGACTCCAGCCCGCTGCCGGAGCGGGCCGCCGCCGTCAGGGCCGGCCTCGGCTTCGTCGGCAAGAACACCAACCTGCTCACCGCCCAGGTCGGTTCGTGGCTGCTGCTCGGCGCGCTGCTCACCGACCTGGAGCTCGCCCACAACCCGCCGCTGGAGCGCGACTGTGGCCGCTGCCGCCTCTGCCTGGACGCCTGCCCCACGGACGCCTTCCCGGCGCCGTACGTTCTGGACGCCAACCGCTGCGTCTCCTACCTGACCATCGAGCACCGGGGAGCGATCCCGATGGAGCTTCGGTCGGGAATCGGGGACCGCGTATTCGGCTGCGACGACTGCCAGACCGTCTGCCCCTGGAACCGCGCCGACCGTGGCCCGGGCTGGCCGGAGCTCACCGGACCTGTCGAAGCTGCCCGCCCGGCCCTGCACGAGCTCCTGGCCCTGGACGACGCGGCGTTCCGCGAGCGCTATCGGCGCACGCCGATCTGGCGCACGAAGCGACGCGGCCTGCTGCGGAACGCCGCTGTCGCGCTCGGGAACGTCGGCACGGCTGCCGACCTGCCGGCGCTCGCGGCGGCCCTTCATGATGCCGAGCCGATGGTGCGGTCGCACGCAGCCTGGGCCATCGGACAGATCGGCTCAGCCGCTGGCAAGGCGCTGCTCGTCGCCGCGCACGCATCGGAATCGGACCTCGACGTGCGCCGGGAGCTCGACGCCGCGCTGGAGAACCTGCGAACGGTATCAATGGCCGACGGGCCAGAATCGGGCGGCTCAACGCCCTGACGTCCATCGACCGGCCAGCGCCCCGGCGTCCATCCCCGGCACGAGAAACGCCGCCGAGACCAGATCGTCCTGTGCTCGGCGGCGTCTTCGAGAGCGGGTGGGTGCGCGGTGGAGGGATCTGTCAGACAACGGCTCCCTGGAGAATGTGCGCCACCACGATCCGCCGCAGCTCCTGGCTTCGTGTCGCCCTTGACATGAGCCGGCTCACGACGACGGTTGTGGGCTCCCCTTCGCTGAGACGATAGACACGCTCCATGCGCGGCCCCAGCAGCTCGACGATGCCTTCCTGACTCAGCTCGTCCAGCGCATCCTGAACCTTCTCGACCGGTCGATTCAGCTCGCGGGCCAGCGATCGGGGCTCAGTCCAGAATCCGATGTGATCGGACAGGGCGCGCAAGACGTCCCACTTGACGAATGACGTGATGTGGCACTTGACAAATGCCAGCAGTGCCGGATCCAGCTCAGGATGGACGGCCAAGGTCTGACTCCGATGTGCCTGCACTCTCGTACCCTCACTCCATTGTGATGGTGAGCTTCGCGCCAACAGCTCCGTTGGCTACTCACAGTGTACAGCGGCGAACGGCCCCCGAGAGCGTTTCCGTGCACGGATCTTATACAACTCTCATTGTTCGGCCTGCACAAACCTGCTCACCACCACGAGTCTTCCGCGTGGGCTCGGCAGGAGCCACCGCTTCCCTGCACGTCCCGTGCCGGGCCGATCCGTTACACCGCCCTTGTGAGCCCTACCGAATCAGTTGCAGGACTCCGGACATCGAAACACGAGAAAGGCCGTCTGTCGGGATGGCAGGGAACGACGCCGATTCTCGTCCGTGACGCATGGGGCCAGGAAACGGCGGCTCGGACGACTGGTGATCAGGGAGCCGGTGACGGTGAAGCGCCCGGCGTCCCGACCGCGTCCGGAGACGGCGAGGGCAGCGGCGTCGGCGAAGCTGGCCGGGGCGGCTCGGTGACGATCCGCTCCAGATCCTGGGTCAGCGCGTTCGAGACGAGGTAGATCGCCGTGTCGCCGTCCTTGCGGACGTACGTGCCAGATTCGGCCGGCGCCTTGCTGCCCACCGTCAGCGTGCGGGTGCCGCCGTTCGCCAGTGTGAAGGTGGCCGTCATCGTCGGAGTATCCAGGCCGTACTGGGCCTGGCTGCCGCCTTCCGGCACCCGATACGTCGCCTTGACGCTGGCAACACGGAAGACCAGGCTGTTCACGCGCAACCGGTCGGCCGGCTCGCCGGACGGCGTCAACACCCAGTCTTCGCCGTTCCGCTTCACGCCGGCCTGCTGACCACCCCGCTGCACGTCGATGGCCTGGATGTCAGATTCCTGGTAGGTCCAGAGATCCAGACTCGGGTCGGCCGGCTTCGGCGTCGGGGCGCCCCCCGGCACGCCCGCCCCTGGAGCCGCCGGCGGAGCGCCGTAGTAGACGTAGACCCCGAGCGCGAGCAGGACCGCCAGCAGGCCCACCGTGATCCGTGGGCTCATGCTAGCGCCGACCCCACCAGACGAAAATGCCGATCGCCAGTACCAGCGCCGGCACGAACACGATGGAAGAGAGCATGACGAAGTTACGCTGCGCCGCCGTCAAGAAGAGCGTGCGGTTGTCGGGCTGGCGCGGCTGAATCGAGATCAGCTCGTCGTCGCCGACCAGCCAGGACGAGCCATTGACGAACAGATCGGTGTTGGCGACCTGGGCGCCGAACTGCGAGGTCGTGTTGCTCGCCAGCTGCGACGTGGTGACGATCAGCACCCGCGACTTCGTCGCGCCCTTGTCCTGCGTGGCATCCTGGGAGGCATCCGGCGTGGCGGGGTCGCTCGCCTTCTCGACGGCTACCGCCAACGTCAGCGGCCCCTTCAGATCCTGCCCCTCGTCGAACTTGGGCGGCTGGTTGGAGCGCGGCGCGTTCGCGTCGCTCTCGGCCCAGCTGCGGTCGCTGGTCTGGGCGATCGGCGTCACCGTGTAACCGCTTGGCGCCTGCTGGGCCGTGGTCAGGTACGTCGGCACCAGGAACACCACCGGCAGGCCGGCGATCTTGTCCGTCACCTTGTGCGTGCCGAGCTTCTGGACCACTGGCAGGAACGGCGATTGGACGGTCAGCCGAGGATCGCCCTCGGCCACGAAGTTCTTGCCCAGCTCGATGCCCCAGCGGCTCACCAGCGGCCCAAGCCCCGAATCGACCCCCGGATCGACCATGATGAACAGGTCGCCGCCGCGATCCAGGTACGCGCCGAGCGCCTGCACCTCGGGGTCGGTGAACGGGATCCGCGGCCCGGCGATCACCACCATGCTGGCGTCCTGCGGAACCTCGGGCGTGGTGAACAGGCTCAACGTGTCCACCGTGAAGTTGCGGGATTCGAGCTGCGACTTGATTTGGCCGTAGCCGTCGGGATCGAAGCTGTCGGTGCGCCGCTCCTGGTGGCCGGTCGTGAAGTACGCCTTCCTCGGATTCGGCTGCACCAGCTTGATCAGGCCAGTCGTCAGATCCTGCTCGCGGGTGCCGGACACCTGCTGCCTGCGGTCGCCCATCACGAACACGGTCGTCCCGAGCTCCAGGATGCCGAACTGCTGGGCAAGCTGTGGCTGCTCGCGCGGATCGACCAGCTGGTAGCTCAGGTTGCCGTTCGAGCGCACCTGCATCTCGTACAGCTGGTTCTCGAGCTCGGTACGGCGCTGGTCGTCGTACTGCACGAACGAGATCGCCTGAACCGGCTGCGTCAACTGCTGGAGCACCTGAATCGTCTGGTCGGAGAGCGAGAGCGCCTTGTTAGCCGTCAGATCCCAGCGCTCGGGTCGGCGGGTGCCCAGGATGTTGACGAACACCAGGATGCCGATGAAGATGACCGCGATGGCGAGCGTGTTGCCGCCATACAGCATGTTCCGGGTAGTCAGCTTGCCCCAGAGGGCCTCCGGGTCGATCGAGATCGCGATGCCGACCAGCAAGATGCCAGCCGCGATGATCACGCGCGCCGTCGTGTCGAAGCCCTGGAAGATGATGTAGTAGCTGACGCCGGCCAGGATCAGCAGGCCGCCGAGGATCGCCAGCGGCACCTTGACGGAGTCAGGTGAGATCGCGAAGCGGCGGCTCGGCGGCGGCGGCGCGCCTCGCGATCCGGTCGGGCGCCGCCGCCGGGCAGGGGTTTGTACGTCACTCATCGTATGACTTGCTCCGGTCCGCCCAGACGGTCAGGCGCGCCAGCGGCGCGACTGCAATGAGAGATAGGTCAGCAGCAGCGCGGCGGCTACCACACTGAGGAAGAAGAGCACGTGACTGGTGTCGATCACGCCGCGCGAGAAGTCCTGAAAGTGGCTGGTGATGCTGAGGTACTTCATCACCGCGTCGAGCGGCTTGCCGACGAACTGAGAGATCGACTCACTCAGCCAGAGAATCAGGTTGATCGCGAACGAGAGGAAGGCGGCCACGATCTGGTTCTCGGTGGTGGACGAGATCGCCAGGCCAATCGACGCGAATGCCGCCGCCTGGAGCACCACCCCAAGGTAACCGGTCGCGATCGGACCGGGGTCAGGCTGCCCAAAGATGAACAGCAGCGCCGGGAAGTAGAGCGTCATGATCAAGATGACCATGATGAAGCCCATCACGCCGAGGAACTTCCCGATCACCACCTCGACGTCGCGGACCGGATTGGTCAGCAGCAGCTCGACCGTCCCAAGCCGGTTCTCCTCCGCCAGCAGCCGCATCGTCAGGAACGGCGCGATGAACAGGAAGATGACGCTCAGGTTGCTGATCAGGAAGCGCATCGACGCTTCGTTCGAGTTCAGCAGGATCACCGTGAAGAGGAAGCCGCACATCATCATGAAGGCGGCGGCGATGATCCAGGCAATGGTCGAGACAAAGTAGCTCTTGAGCTCCCGCTCCGCGATAGCCAGCGTTGCGCTCATGCCGCCTCATCCTCGTCAGCGTCGTCTTCTTCCTCGGTGGTGAGACGCAGGAAGACGTCTTCGAGGCTCACTCCCGCCATCCGCAGCTCGACCAGCCCGAACCCGCCCGTGACGACGGCCTTCGCCACGTCTTCGCGGACGTCGGCGCCGGACGCGGTAGCCAGCGTGTAGGTCGAGACGCCGTCCGCCGCCTCGCCGGCCACGTTCACCGAGAGCACCTGGGACACCGCCCGCAGCGCGTCGATCACGCCTGCGCGCGGCCCGCGCACCGCCACCTGGACGGCCTCGGAGCCGCGTAGCTGACGCATCAGGTTCTCGGGCGTGTCCTCGGCGACCTCCTTGCCCCCATCCACGATCAGGACTCGGGAGCAAACCATGCTCACTTCGGGCAGGATGTGGGTGCTCAGAATCACCGCGTGGTCCTTGCCGAACCCTTTGATCAAGTCACGCACTTCGGTGATCTGGCGCGGATCGAGACCGACCGTCGGCTCGTCCAGAATCAGCACGTCCGGCTCGCCCAGCAGCGCCTGCGCCAGCCCGACACGCTGCCGGTACCCCTTCGAGAGCTTCCCGATCAGTTGCCCGACGCGGTCCTCGATGTGGGTGGCCTCCATCACTCGGTCGCGCTGCTCGCCGCGCTGCTTGCGCGGGATGCCCTTGATCTTCGCCATGAAATCGAGATACGAGCCGACGGTCATCTCGGTGTAGAGCGGCACCGACTCGGGCAGATAGCCGATTCTCCGCCGCGCCTCGATGGACTGGCGGAAGATGTCGAACCCCGCCACCGAGACCGTGCCGCTGGTCGGCGGCATGTACCCGGTGATGATGCGCATCGTCGTCGTCTTGCCGGCGCCGTTCGGACCGAGGAAACCGAGCACCTCGCCCCGCTCGACTTTAAACGAGATGTCGTCGATCGCGCGACGCGTCCCGTAATCTTTGGACAGGCTCTGTACGTCGATCATGCTTCCAGATCCGGCCGGCGCTGCCTGAGATACGGCCGGGGAGCAGGCAGCGCCACGCAACACATCAGACAAAATGAGGCGGCACCTGATACTCGCCAGCCTCGGCCGGTCGCGCTCTGATTGAGGTCGCGACCAATCCGGGAGTATATGACTCCCTCCGATATCGGGCAACCCTTTCTGAAACGTCGCCTGCCGCGCGAGCCGTGGGTCGCCCAGACTGGTGTGGTAAGATGCGACAGCGTCCGCCTCGTCGGACAACCATTTGATCGAGGCGTGGTCGATTGCCGGGCTCACGACAGCGCGTTCCGTTCGGCCTTCCCACCCTGCTGGGTGGCCTCTTCGTTCTCGCCGGTCTCCTCTTCCTCGGCTACGCGGTCGGGATCTACCTGGAGATCTTGCCGGGTAGTAAGGTCGTCGTTCCGAAGCCGGTCGCGCTCGAACAACCCCGGCCCACCGTCGAGCCGACGCGCACCCCTTTGCCAGTGGTTGAGTCAGCGACGCCGACTCTCCGGCCAGCTCCGACCAGACAAACGGTCGCCGCGAAGCCGACGATGCGCCCGATCACCGGCGCGATGCTCGCGCCGCCAGACCCGGCTCTTTACGACATCCCGCTCGTCTCCCCTGACTCCGACGACCGCGCCTTCTGGGGCGACCGGCCGCGCCCGGCTCTGGCGACGCACCTGGAGATCCCGGCCGTCGGCATCGACACCGAGGTCACCGAGGGTGGCGTGATCGTCAACAAGCAGGGCCAGCTGGAGTGGCAGACGGTGCCGTTCATCGCCGTCCAGTACCGCGAGACGGCGCTGATCGGGGCACGGGGCAACGCCGTCATCTCCGGCCACGTCGTGACGATCGCCGAGGGCAACGTCTTCCGCAACCTGTACAAGGTGAACATCGGCGACGAAGTGCACGTCGAGACGCCGAACGGGCGCTACGTCTACGTGGTGGACGACGTCAAGCTCGTGCCGCCCACCAACATCGAGGTGATGGCGCCGTCCAGCACCGCCACCCTGACGCTCATCACCTGCGGCGGCGAGTTCGACACCAGGACCCGCTCGTTCAGCGACCGCCAGATCGTCATCGCGAAGCTGACGGACTGGCAGAAGACGGAAGGCTCCACCACGGCGCTGGACGCCTCGCGGTGATCCGTCCAGACGCCTCGGCCGCCCCTCAGTCGGATGCAGCCGAACGTCTCCTGGACTGCTCGCTCTCGCCGCTGCCGCTCCCGAACCTGAGCCGCAACCAGTTCTCCGAACGGCTGGAGCTGCTGCTCGAATGGATGGTCGGAGTCGTCGGCGCCAGCACCGGCCTGGTGGCGCTGGTTCGCCGTGACGGGCACCTCCGCGTGGGCGCGGCGGTCGGCCTGGACGCGGGGTCCATCCAGTTCCCTGCGGTCGATCCGACGCACCTGGCGTTCGGCCTGATCGTCCACGCCGCCGACCTCGACGCTGGCGGACACGGGCACACACCGTCAGCGGACGGCGCCTGTTTCGGGTTGGTGGACGACGAGGCCCGGATGGCGATTCGTCTGCCGCTCTCCGTCGGCGACCATCTGCTCGGGATCGTCCAGATCGGTTTCGCGACACTGAAGACCGTCGAGCCGGCCGAGATTCGCCGCCTCGGCATGATCGCTGACCACATCGCGACTACGATCGAGGCGAACCGGCTCCAGCGCGAGCACGACGGACGGCAGACCGAGCTGGAGCGCGTCAGTGCGCTGCTGTCGGAGATCGACCGCATGAAGGGCGATTTCCTCTCGATGATCAGCCACGAGCTACGGACGCCGCTCACGGCGATCATCGGCTACACGGACTTGCTGCTGCGCCAGATCCACGGTCCGCTGACCGAGCGCCAGCTGCGCCATCAACAGTCCGTCAAGAAGGCCGCCCACCGCCTGCTTGCCCTGATTAACGACCTGCTGGACTTGAACCGGCTGGAGGGCGGGCACGTCACGCTCAATCTCGAATCGGTCGCGCTGGTGGACGCGGTCAGGCTCGCCGTCGTGCGAGCCGCCGAAACCGCCGTCGCCCAGGGCGTCGAGCTGCGCCAGGATCTGCCTGCCACCTCGGTCGCCGTCAGCGCCGACCCGGAGCGACTCCATCAGATCCTCCTCAACCTGCTCGACAACGCGATCAAGTTCACGCCGAGCGGCGGCACGGTCACGGTTCGGCTGGACCACGACGACCAGGCGGCCACGATCTCGGTGATCGACACCGGGGTCGGCGTGCCAGCCGAACAGATCGAGCGAATCTGGGACCGGTTCCACCAGGCCGACTCCAGCACCCGCCGCCAGTTCGGCGGCACCGGCCTGGGGCTGGCGATCGTCCGCCATCTGGTCGAGCTCCACGGTGGCGCGGTCTCGGTGGCGAGCGATGGGCCGGATCGCGGCAGCACGTTCAGCCTGACCATCCCAACCGTCGAGGCGCCCGAGCTCCGTCCGCTTCCGCCGGCCGCCGCGCCGCCAGCACCACTGGCACGCTCGACTGCCCCCCGTACCGTGCTCATCGTGGACGACGAGCCGGACAACCGCGAGCTGATCTCCTCGGTGGTGCGTGACGTGCTCGGGCACGCCGTCACGACCGCCACGAACGGACCGGAGGCGCTGGCTGCCGCGCGGGACCGGGCGGACCTGATCCTGCTCGATCTCCGGATGCCGGGCATGAGCGGCTTCGAGGTGGCACGCACGCTCAAGAGCCAGCCGGAGACCGCGCAGATCCCGATCGTGGCGATCACCGCCCTGGCAGCCGACGGCGACCGACGGGACGCCATGAGCGCCGGCTGCGTCGGCTGCGTCACCAAGCCGTTCGCCGAAGAGGCGCTCGCGGCGGCGGTGTCAGAGGCGTTGGCCGCCCCGGCCTCAGCGCCAGGACGCTGACGCCAGCGCCGACGCAGCCGTGACCGTCGCCACCCACCGCTCACGACTCCGACCGTTTCCCGTCTTGCTCGGCGTCTACGGTGTCCGCGCGTCGCTGCTGGTGGGCGTGGTCGCGTTCGCGCTGTACCTGACGCCCGCGCTGCGCGTCGTCCAGCTCAACCCCGACGTGGTCGAGTACGTAGACATCGCCCGGCGCCTCGTCGCCGGCGAGGGGTACAGGCTGGGGGTCAAGGCGTACCACATCGGCGGAACGGACGTGCTCCACAACGGCCTCGCCGAACGGCCGCCGCTCTACCCGCTGACCGTTGCGGCGCTGCTCGGCCTCGGCTTCGACCTCCGCGCCGTCCAGGTCATGAACGCGGCGCTGACCGCGGTCTCGGCGGCGCTGGTGGCCGAGATCGGCCGCTCGCTCTTCGGGCGCGCGGTCGGCGCGGCGGCCGGCGTGCTCGCGGCGATCAGCCCGGTCGTCCTGGCCCGGATGATCCTGCCGATGAGCGAGGCGCTCACCATCGTGCTGGTGCTGCTGGCGACCTGGATCGTGGTCCGAGCGCCCGAGCCGGCCGCTCGCCGCGACTACCTGGCCGCCGGGCTGGCGCTCGGTCTCGGCTACCTGGCCCGCCCGACCGTCGCGGCGCTGGTGCTGGCGCTGCTGGTGGCGATCCCGCTGGCGGCACATGACCGACGTGCCGCGTTGCGGGGCGTGGGCTGGCTGGTGCTCGGCGTCCTGGCGTTCGTGGTGCCGATGTCGCTGTACAGCCTCGCCACTCAGGGGACGCTCTCGTACTCGGGTCAGTCGTACCTCTACTCGGTCGCCAAGGACTCGGATGTCCTCCGCAACGGCTACGGTCGTCCCCTGCCCAGTCCGGCGGCGTTCATCTCGGCCAACCTCGGGTTCGTGCTGGCGGCGATGCTCGACAACGCCCGCGACTACGCCACCATGCTCTTCCTGGAGCGCGAGTGGCTGCGCCCGCTGCTGCCGGCCTGGCTCGGCGTCGGGATCGCCCTGCTGTTACATCGCTACCCTCGACGTGCCCTGATTCCGGCTCTGCTCGCGCTCGCGACCTTCGCGACCTACGCCATGACCTGGGCCAACTACCAGGACCGCTACCAGCTGCCCACCCTGCTGTTGCTCCTGCCGTTCCTGGCGGACGGCCTGGCTCGGCTCGGGTTGACCCGGCTGCCGCTCGGACCGCTCCCGTCGAGCCTGCCGCTCTTCCTGGCCGTGGTCGTCGTCGGCTGGTTCTGGTGGCCGACCTGGCGCCAGCAGTACCACGACGAATTCCGCTACGGCGACGAGTCGATCCACCCGCGCGTGGACGACGGCCTCCGCTGGACTGGGCCGCCACGCTGGTCCGAGGACAACGAGCTGGTGCGCGTCAACAGCTGGATTCGCGACAGCACCGCCCGCGACGACGTGCTCACCCACGGCCAGCCCTGGCCGTACACGTTCTTCACGATGCGGCCTGCCACCCTGCTCCCGACCAAGCTGACCTCCGAGCAGCTGCGGAGGTTCCTGACCGACTACCGCGTCGCCTACGTCCTGCTCGACCTCCGCGACCGCGACCGCCGTGACTACCGCGCCGACCTCGAAGCGCTGTCAAATTCGGGCGTCACCGTGACGACGCTCGGCAGTTTCCGCATCTACGACACCCGCGCACTGTGGCAGTAGACCGGCCAGGGTACGGTATACTGGCTAGACGTCTTCGGACACCGTAGTCAATGCTGCCCGCCGTATCCCGTCGGGCACCCAGCCAGCGCGAGCGGCGGCCACAGGCGCCGCCGCCAAAAGAGGAGCCGGTTCGTGGCAAATACGCGTTCTGCCGAGAAGATGATCCGTGCCGCCGAGCGCCGGCGCGTTCGGAACCGAGCGATCAAGTCGGCGGTCAAGACGTTCATCCGCAAGGCCGAGCGCGGGATCGTGGCCGCCAGCGACGACTCGAACACCCTCGTCGTCGAGGCGATCAGCAAGCTCGACAAGGCCGCGTCGAAGGGCATCCTGCACCCGCGCAACGCGGCGCGCCGCAAGTCGCGGCTGATGAAGAAGCTGAACCAGGGGCTGGCCGCCGCCGCGAGCTGAAGCCCGGTCGCTCAGCGCGTCCGCTGCTGAATCAGAGGAGCCCGGCCAATGAGGCCGGGCTCTTTCACATCCTGGGCGAATGCTGTGGACCGACTGACGCATCGGTCCAGGCAGTGGCTACACCTCGCGGGCGCGGGTCCGGACGCCGTTGCGGCGCAGTCCTACCGGCGTCGGACGGGACGGCCGCGCGACGCCGAACGTCTGAACGACCGCCTCGCGCGGGCGCGAGTGGTCCAACTCGACCATGAAGATGCGCTGGTACTGCCCGAGCGCCAGCCGACCGTCTCGGATCGGGATCGTCTGGCTCGCGCCCAGCACCAGTTGGAGGCAGTGGGCGTGGCCGTTCGGGCTCTC
>JAXLXF010000050.1:0-49165 GCA_046328125.1 Chloroflexota bacterium | reverse complement strand
GGCCTCGGTCAGCATCGGCACCATCGCGGCGACATCCTCGGCGGCGGCCCCCTCGGGTCGAGCACGCTCGCGGGAGCACGGCCCGGGCGAGGACGCGAGATGCGCCGGCCGCTCACCATCGTCCGACGCTCGCCTGAGGATAGCCGGATCGGCCCGATGGACAGCAAAAGGCCCGGAAAGCTTTCGCCTCCCGGGCCTCTCGGTCAGTCGTCGAACGGAGCGCCGGCCGTCACTCCTCATCGCAACGTCGGCGGCATCTCGCTTGCGCGTCGGCCTGCCACCGCGTCCGACTGTCTCTCGCGAGCCAGCCACACCTGACAGACGGGATCATACGCGAGCCCGGCGGCCGGTGGAAGTACCCTGGTATCACAGGCCCGTCACAGGCGTCTGCAGCCGATAATAGACGCGTTGGCAGACCGGCCGTGGGTGATGACGCCTTCGGCATGACGGTGGCGTGCCTCCCGATGCACGACCCCAGGTTCGGAGGAGTCAGGTGCACCCGTTCACGACGACTGACGAGGCGTGGGCCGCCCTGGTCGAGCAGCAGGGCATGAGCGACGGCGAGGCCGTCGATCTCTGGGAGCACCAGCTCCAGACGGCTGAGGGGCTGGAGCGGCTGGGCGCCGACGAGGATCTGATCGTGGCCGGACTGCTGCACGACCTGGGGGACGGTCGCGTCGCCGAGGCGGCGCACGCGCCGTGGGCGGCGGCCCTGGTCCGTCCGCTGCTGGGCGAGCGCGTGGCCTGGATCATCGGCGCGCACGCGGACGCCAAGCGCTACCTCTGCACGACCGACTCCGCGTACTGGGACACCCTCTCGCCGGTCTCGAAGCGGACGCTGGAGGCGCAGGGCGGGCTGATGAGCCCTGACGAGGTGGAGCGGTTCCGCGCCAGCCCCTACGCCGACGAGGCCGTCCTGCTCCGCCGGTGCGACGACGGCGGCAAAGACCCGACCCACCGGGTCGAGCATCCGGAGCGGTTCAGGGCGATGCTGGAACGGGTCGCGGCGCGGGCCAGGTCGTAACACCAGGGGGCGCGGCGATCCGCGCTGGCCTCAACCGTCGCACTCGCTGGTGCGCTGGCTGGAGGCGGCGGCACTGTTCGCATCGGAACAGCCAGGCCAGATTGTCTTGACGGCAGTGACGCCGCCGCGTATCCTCCCGGCGGATAGACGACCGTGTATGACGATCCCTCCGCACCGCCCCGTTCGGCCCGCGCTCAGCAGGGCCAGCGTTGCCCTGCCTGCGGCCAGATCGAGCCGGACGCCTTCGCGCGATTCTGCGGCGGCTGTGGCGGCCCGTTAGCGGGCGCGGCGGTGGCTCCCGCGGGGGGTGGCCCGACGTACGCTCCGCCGCCAGCGACACAGGATGTCCGCGCGCGCGGCGTCCCGGCCGCCCCGCCGATGGCCGGCTATGCTCCTGTCTCCGTCGGGCCGGCCGCGCCGGGCCAGCCGATCGACTACACCGTCTCGTCGGTGGGGTTCTCGGGGCCGGCCCAGTACGGCGCCGTCATCGCCGCCTTCTTCATGCTGGTGCCGTCGCTTCTGTTCGCCAGTCTCGGCTCCTGGGTGGTCCACGCCGGTCGGGACCTGATGGACTCCTGGCAGCACGCCAGCGTCAAGCTGCCGGTCCTCGGGTTCGTGAGCGCGGATCTCCCGCTGAACTTCATCGACTTGATGCGCCTGCGCCCGATCTACGACCAGTTCATCTACTGGGACGATCGCCTCTGGCTGGTCTTCGCGCTGATGTTCCTGGTCCCGTGGCTGATCTGGATCGTGGCCGGGGCGATCTTCGGGCTGTTGTTTGGGGCGGCCTACAACCTCGTCGGCTCGACGGGCGGCGGGTTCAAGGTCAGGCTGCGGCCGGCCGACGTGGCACGTTCTGGAGCGGCAGCGCCGCCGATGGGCTGGGCGCCAGGACCGCCCCCAAGACCGCCGGGTGGCTGGCCGAACGAGCACGCCCGGTGACTCCTGACGATCCGTCCGAAGAGCGCGCGGAGAGCGCCGGCCAGCCCCACGCCGAGGACGACACGGCCGACGAGCGTACCGAGAGCGCCGACGACCGGGCCTATGCCACCCGGTTGGGGGACGTTCTGCGGCAGCGCAGTGTACCGGCCCTGCGAGCGTTTCTGGAGGCTCAGGCCGAGCGATACGGCGACGAGCGGCAGATCGCCGCGGTGCGCGCCCAGACGGACGCCGAGATCGAGCTGCTGCTGCACCGCATGATCCTGGCGCGGGCGGACCTCAGAAGCCTGCACGCCGAGAGCGCCGGCTGGCTGGCCGGCCCGCACATGCCGGGAACCGGCCCGAGCGGCCCTGTCGGCGGCGCCAGAAGCGCGCCCCGTAGCGGCCGACCGCCCGGCCGGCCCGGCCGCCCGCCCCGGCGTCCAGGGGGCCGCCCGCCGCGCTAGTACCGCGTCGCCGAAGTCCATCGGTAGATTGGCGCCGGAGTGCCCTCACCCCCCAGCCCCCTCTACTGTCCCTAACCGCGGGAGAGGGGGAGCCAGCAGACCGTTCTCCCCCTCTCCCGCGCACGGGGGACAGTAGGGG
The DNA here is from genome assembly GCA_046328125.1 of Chloroflexota bacterium. Classification (GTDB taxonomy): domain Bacteria; phylum Chloroflexota; class UBA6077; order UBA6077; family JACCZL01; genus JADZEM01. Next base: position 46,617 of record JAXLXF010000050.1, on the reverse strand, counting down.
CTGGGGGAGGGGGCTTCTCCTGACGGACTTCCGCCCCGCTGTATGAGCACACGTCGTCGAGAATGCCCGGGGCCGCGCTCCACGGGCACGTTCGCCGCATTCCCGAATCGTCGCTTTGAGAGGCAGGTGTGACGCTGCCAGGCTGGCGTCCGGCGCCTATCATCTCAGTGAGGGAGGCGGCAGACCGGCCATGACGCCCGACGTGCACAGCTCTGTATCCCAGCCGCCCCCCATGGCCATGGCTGACGTAGACGTCGTCCAGGCTCCGCACGAGGAGCTGCTGGCCGAGATCTCTGGGAGCGGCGACTGGCTGCGCTTGATCTGGGACGCGGCGCCGGACGCGATGGCGCTCTCCGACGCAGACGGCGTCGTCCTGCTGGCGAACCCGGCCTACTGCGAGCTGTTCGGCTACGCGCTCGGAGAGGTCGTCGGCCAGAGCTTCGCGTTGATCTTCCCGCCGGAGCAGCGCGAGATCGCGACGCAGTTGTACCGCCAGATCTACGCCGAGGCCGGCCGGATCCCGGTCCAGGAGACCTGGATTCAGCGGAAGGACGGCGGCGAGCGCTTCGTGCAGGCCAGGGCCGAGGTGATGCTCGACCGTGGCCGTCCTCGCGCGATGCTCTCGATCGTCCGGGACATCACCGATCGCAAGCGCGCCGAGGAGGCCCTGCAAGAGCGTGAGGCGCGGCTCCAGATGGCGTTGGCGCTCGCGCCGGTGATGGTCTTCACCCAGGACACGGAGCTGCGGTACACCTGGGCGCACACCTCGATCCCGGCCGGCCCCGATCCCGAGGCGATCGTCGGGAAGACGGACGCGGAGCTGCTGCCGCCGGACCAGGCCGCGGCCCTGCTGGCGATGAAACGGCGGGTGCTCGACCACGGCGAGCGGGTCAGCGGTGAGATCAGCCTGACCGTTGGCAGCGCGCTAATGGAGGTCAGCTTCGTCGCGGCTCCGCTGCGCGACAGCAAGGGGGTCATCACCGGCCTGATCGCCGCCTCGGTGGACATCTCGGACTACCGCACGCTGGAGCGGCGGCAGCGCCAGTTCCTGGCGATGGCCGCCCACGAGCTGCGGACGCCGGTGACCTCGATCCTCGGCTTTGCTCAGCTGCTGCAGCGCCGCGACCCGCACGACCGGGCCAGCGCGGCCATCGCCAGGCAGGCGGCCGGGCTAGATCGGCTGATCAGCGATCTGGTGGACACCGCGCGCATCGAAGATGGCCGCCTGGAGCTGCGACGGACCCGGCTCGATCTGGTGGCGCTGGTCTACGATCTGGCCGAGCAGTTCCAGCCCATGTCCGCCGCCCACGCGATCCGCGTCGAGGCGCCGGACGGACCGGTGGAGGGCAGTTGGGACCGCGAGCGGATCGGCCAGGTGATCCAGAACCTGCTGACCAATGCCATCAAGTACTCGCCGGACGGCACCGAGATCGTGATGGCGGTGTCCGATCTCGGCTCGGAAGTGCAGTTCGCCGTTCAGGATCGCGGCGTAGGCATTCCACCCGCGCTGCTGCCGCGCCTGTTCGACCCGTTCTACCGTGTGGAGCGGACGGCCCAGACGATCCGTGGGCTCGGGCTTGGCCTCGCGATCTCGAAGGCACTGGTCGAGGCGCACGGCGGCCAGATCGTCGCGGAGAGCGCCGGCGAGGGCCAGGGGAGCCGGTTCGTGGTCACACTGCCCCGTCAGCTCCCCGAAGGGGGAGCTGGACGGTGAACGTGGAGCCCTGTCCGTAGACGCTGGTGACGGTGAGGTCGCCGCCCATCATCCGGCAGAAGTGTCGGCTGATCGCCAGCCCGAGGCCGGTGCCGCCGTACTTGCTCCGGGTGCTGGCTTCAGCCTGACTGAACGCCTCGAACAGGCGCCCCAACTGCTCCTCAGTCATCCCGATGCCGGTGTCGGCGACGGCGAAAACGAGAAGACCCCACCCCCCAACCCCCTCCCCATTGCGATGGAGAGGGGGAGCCGCAGCGTGTCCTGACGATCTTTCCATCGTCTGCCCAGATTCGAATGCCCCGCCGACCGATTCTGCCTCCCGACTCCCCATCTGGCTCCCCCTCTCCACCGCAGTGGGGCGGGGGGCGGGGGGTGGGGTCTCTCTCGCCACGCGCAGCTCGATGCGCCCGTGGTCGGTGAATTTCGCGGCGTTGGAGAGCAGGTTGAACAACGTCTGCCGAACCTTCGTCAAATCAGCCCGCAGCTCCCCCACGTCGGCTGGGCAGACCACCACCAGTTGATTGCCGTTTTTCTCTACCAGCGGCTTCACGATGGCGGCCACGTCCTGGACGAGCTGGCTGACCGAGAAGTCTTCCAGGTAGAGGTCCATTCGGCCGGCCTCGATCTTGGAGAGGTCGAGGATGTCGTTGATGAGGCCGAGCAGGTGCTTGCCGGCCGCGTTCACCTTCTGGAGATCGGGAATAAAGACCTCCTCCCCGATCTCCTCGGCCTCCTCCTGGAGCATCTCGCTGTAGCCGATGATGGCGTTCAACGGCGTCCGCAGCTCGTGGGACATGTTCGCCAGGAACTGCGATTTATGCTGGCTGGCTTCTGCCAACTGCGCGTTCACCTCGGCAAGCTGGGCGTTCGCCACCTGGAGATCCTCGAAGAGGCGAGCATTCTCAATAGCAATGGCTGCCTGGTCGGCGAACGTCTCGATCAGCGCGATCTCATGTGGGCTGTACGGCGTGGACACGCTCCGAATCAGCGTCATATAGCCAACGGCCTCGTTTTCGTGAAGGAGCGGTACCGCAAGCGTGGCTTCTGGCAGGACGATGCTCATGTCGGGGTACGCCTCCAGGACAGCCGGATCGGATCGATCGGGAATGTGGATCGTCCGACGCTCGCGTACCGACTGAAGCCCTGGAGTGAGGCGGCGCAGAGGAGTGACGTCGCCGATCTGGACCGGAGAGTCGGGCGGCGGTCGATCTGACATTGCGGCGACGCGAATCTTTTCGTCTTCACGAATATTGAGTGCGACGTGCACGCTTCCACTCAGTCGCTTTGCGCTCGCAACGACAGCGTCGAGAACCGGCTGAGCATCCGTCGGCGAGGACGCGATCACACGCAGGATCTCAGCGGTGGCCGTCTGCCGCTCCAACGACTCGTTGAGATCGCGGTTACGCTGCTCCAACTCGGTGAACAGGCGGGCGTTCTCGATGGCGATGACGGCCTGGTCCGCGAATATCTCGGCCAGCGCGATTTGCTCTTCGCTGAAGGGGCGCGGCTCGTGGCGGTGGATCAGCGCGAGGTAGCCGAATGACATGCTGCTGTGCTTCAAGGCGACGGCGAGGATTGTCCGCTGGCCGTTCTCGCGCGCAAGCTGCTTGCTGAGCGGATACTCGTCGTCGGCTTCGAGCTGGATGTCCGGCACGTGGATCGTACGACCGTCAACCATCGCGCGTAGCCCGACGTGTCCACGCGGGTCAGCCCCTTCGTCAATGGGAGGGAGCGTGGCCGGCATGTACTGGACGCCGTGCTCGTCGCTGAAGACGCGCTGGTTGTGGCCGTCGCCGCCGCGATAGCTCAGGCTGATGAACGGCGTGCCGAAGCGCCGCACGGCATTCTCGACGACGGAGAAGAGCACCCGGTCGAGGTCAGTGGGGGATGTCGCGATGGCGCGGAGGATCTCAGCAGTCGCTGCCTGTTGGGCACGTGCCTCGCCAAGCTCCGCTTCGAGCTGCGCGATCCTGGCGTCGCGGTCGTCGGCCATCACACCCCCCGCTCACCATCGGGTCCCTCAATCCCCACGGCCCTGGCATGCTGTGCTCGCATACCGTCCGACCGCGCCAGGATAGCACTCCGCCGGCGAGCCACTCTGTGACCGCCGTCACACCAGCAGCCAGGCGGCGTGTTTTGCGTCTCGATCCTCGACGCTGGCAGAGAAGAAGCCCCACCCTCAGCCTCCTCCCCAGTGAGACAGGGAGGAGACTGAGGGCGGGGCTTTGCTGGTAACGAAGACCTGTTAGCGCTTGTCCAGCGGCACGAACTGGAGCCCGCGCGGCCCCACGTACTCGGACTGCGGGCGGATCAGCCGGCCGCTGTCCTGCTGCTCGATGATGTGCGCCGTCCAGCCCACCGTCCGGCCGATCCCAAAGCACGGCGAGAACAGGTCCGGCGTCAGCCCCACGTCTCGCAGCAAGAGCGCCGTGTAGAACTCCACGTTCGTGTTCAGGTTGCGGCCTGGCTTCTCGTCCAGCAGCACCTGAACCGCGACGCGCTCCACTTCCTTCGCCAGGTCCAGCGAGCTCTGCTCGCCGGTCTCCTCGGCCAGCAGCCACGCCGCCTTGTACAAGACCTCGGCACGCGGGTCGCGCACCTTGTAGATGCGGTGGCCGAATCCCATGATCCGCTTGCCGTGGGTGACCGCGTCCCGAATCCAGGTGTCCGCGCGGTCCGCCGTGCCGATGTCCTCGATCATGTCCAGGGCCGGGCCGGGGGCGCCGCCGTGGAGCGGCCCCTTCAGCGCGCCGATGCCGCCCGTCACCGCTGAGACCATGTCCGAGGCCGTCGAGGCGATCACCCGCGCCGTGAACGTCGAGGCGTTCATGCCGTGGTCCGTAACCGTGACCAGATACGTCTCCAGGCCGCGCACCCTGGCCTCGTCCGGCTCCTGGCCGGTCATCTGGAACAGCAGGTTCGCCGCGATGCCCAGGTCCGCGCGCGGCTCGACCGGCTGGCCGCCGCTACGGAGCCGCTGGTACAGGCCCACGATCACCGGCACCCGCGCCACGATCATCTCGGCGCGCTGCTGGTTGACCTCGTGCGAGTTGTCGCCGGGCTTCGGATCGTCCGCCGAGAGCGCCGCCACCGCGAACCGCAGCGCGTCCATCGGCTCCATCCGCTTCGCCGCCAGCTCGACGGCTGTCCTGGCCTCGGATGGCAGCCGCCGGTAGCCGACCAGCCGCCGGTTCTGCTCCTCCAGCTCGCTCTTCGTCGGCAGCTTGCCGTGCCAGAGCAGGTAGGCCGCCTCTTCCAGGCTGATCTTCGCCGCGATCTCCTCGATGTCGTAGCCGCGGATCGTCAAGACGCCCTTGAGTCCGTCGACCTCGCTGAGCGGGGTTCGCGCCGAGACGATGCCTTCGAGGCCGCTGGTTGCCGGATCTGGCGCCGGCTGGCCACCCACTGCCGGTCCTGTTGTCATCGCGTCGTCCTCCAGTCACTCACATCATCGTGTCACGACACCATGGTGCATGGCGCAGACCGTGCCTGGCTGCGCAAAGCCACCTGGACGGACCGTCGGCGCCGGGGCGCCCGAGCCGCTCGGACCACCTGCAGTCGCGAGCCTCCGGCGCGCCGAGTGCCGTGGCCCATGCTCACAGGGGGCCGTGTCTCTCGCCGATGCTCGTACGGTAGCAGATTGGACGCGCGAACGCCCCCTCCATGCGGGCTGATGGCACGATTCACGCCCAGCCGGCCTACCATGCCTGCCAGACGATGACCGGCCGTCTGGCACGTTAGCCGCCCACCCGCCCGACCCACGTCGTCCAGGCTCGTTGCAGCCCCAGGCTGTCCAGCGACAGCCCGTCCATCGAGCCTTGCAGCGCGATCTCGCCGTCAGACAGGTAGTGGATCCGATCGGGCGTCCCGCCGGTCGCCCCGACCAGCGTCAGCGCCTGGAGCAGCAACTGGGCGTTGCGCTCCAGGTAGACGCAGATCGAGGTCACCGCCCGCACGTTCGGGCCGGCCACCACGCTCCCGTGCCCGCGCATCAGCGCCACCGTGCGCCCCGCGAGCGTCGCCGCCAGCGAGCGCGCCTGCTCGATGGTCCGGACCAGCATGTCGGTCTCGCCGAACCGATCCGCGATGTCCCAGACCGGGATCTCGGCGCCGATGGGGGCCGCCAGGTGGGCGATCGGCCGCAGCGGCACGCCCGTCACCGAGAACGGGATCACGGACGGCGCGTGGTTGTGGCAGACCGCCATCACCTCCGGGCGGGCCTCGTAGACGGCGCCGTGGATCACGCGCTCGGCGTACGGCCGGTCCGGGTGTCCGCCGACCTGGGCGCCGTCCAGCGCGAACACCTGAAGGTCGGCCTCGGTCACCAGCTCCGGGCCGAGCGAGCGGGAGACGATGAACCGCTCTGGATCGTCCGGGTGGCGGATGCTGACGTGCCCGAAGGCGTCCACCACACCTTCGTGGGCCAGAATCCGGTTCGCCAGCACGAGGTCTCGAAGCAGGTCAGGGCGGTCGGGCAAGGACGTCGCGGCCATCACGCCACCTCGCAGCGGAGAGTCTGGCACACGGTACCCCGGAAGAAGCCCCACCCCCCAACCCCCTCTCCATCGCAATGGGGAGGGGGTTGGGGGGTGGGGCCTCTCCCCGCTATCGTTCTCCAGGATTGCAACGACGAGCTGGAGGGGTTGCCGTGGAGATCGGAGTCGGCCTGGACCGGGGCCTCGGGTTGAGCTGGGAGCAGTATCGCGAGCTCGGGCGGCACGCCGCGCGCATCGGGTATCAGAGCGTCTGGACCAACGCTGGCATCGACCGTGACTCGATGCACGTCTGCGCCCAGTGGTCCGTCGCCAGCGCCGACGTGGTGCCCGGCGGCCTCGGGACCGGCATCTCGGTCATCCCAGTTGGGTACTGGACGGCGCCCGCGCTCGCCTCGTGCGCCGCGACGGTCGGGGAGATCAGCGGCGGCAAGTTCGTGCTCGGGATCGGCTCGGGCGCGATCCACAACCCGGCCTTTCAGCGCTCGCTCGGCCTGCCCAACGTCGGCCCGATCGGCGCCATGCGCGAGTACCTGACCACCGTTCGTGCTCTGCTGCGCGGCGAGAGCGTCGAGCACGAGGGCAAGGCGATCACCCTCCATGGGATCAGCATCGGGTTCACGCCGCCCAGGGTGCCGGTGGCGCTGGGCGCGCTCGGCCCCCAGATGCTCCGGCTGGCCGGCGAAGCGTCTGATGGGGCCGCGCTGAACTGGTGCACGCCCGAGACGATCGCCTGGAGCCGTGAGCTGGTGGCGGAGGGTGCGAAGAAGGCCGGCCGTGACCCGAGCGAGATCGCCATGATCGAGTACATTCGCATCTGCGTGGACGAGGACGAGGACGTGGCCCGTCGGGCGTTCGTCAAGGCGCTGATGGGGTACGCGATGGCCCGACCGGGCGTCAGCAAGGAGCTGGGCTACCGGGGCCACTTCGGGCGGATGGGCTTCGACGAGGCGCTGACGGAGCTGGAGGAGCGCCGCGACCGGGGTGCCTCCCAGGACGAGCTGGTCGAGGCGTTCCCCACCGACCTCGCGAAGCTGGTCGGCTACTACGGGCCGGCGAAGGGCGCTGCCGCCGCCTTCCGCCGCCTCGCCGAGGGGCTGGACACGGCCATCGTACGAGTCGTGGCGGCGCGGCCCAGCCAGGACTCGATCGTGGCGGTGATGGAGGCGTGCCGGCCCTGACGAGTAGTGAGTAGCGAGTAGCGAGAGAGGGCGGGCGCGATAAATCGCGCCCCTGCTGTGGTTGACCTGGTAGGGGCGCAATTCATTGCGCCCACTGACGCTTCTCTCGCTACTCGCTACTCACCAAGATGTGATGCCCCCAGCCGGAGCCGTCCCTCCCCTCGCTCGTCTTCATCAGTGACCGACGAGATGACCGGCGAGGAGCAGATGAGCGACGACCGTCACGACCCCCCTGACCGCGAGGCCGTAGCGCGCGGGCGCCTGACGCTCGACGCGCTCAACCACCTCGTCGACGACGGCATCGTCGATACCATCATCACGGCCATCCCGGACATGTACGGGCGGCTGATGGGCAAGCGCTTCTCGGCCCGCTTCTTCCTGGAAGAGGTCGCGGCGCACGGCATGGAAGCGTGCGACTACCTGCTCGGCTGCGACATCGAGATGGAGCCGCAGCCCGGGTACAAGCTGACATCCTGGGAGGCCGGCTACGGCGACTTCGTGGCCCGGCCAGACTTCGCCACGATGCGCCCGCTGCCCTGGTTGGAGAAGACGGTTCTGCTCCTCTGCGACCTCTACACCCAGAACGGCGACCCCGTCGAGGAGGCGCCGCGCCGCATCCTCCAGAAGCAGGTCAAGCGCGCTCGTGCCCTCGGCTACGAGCCGTACCTCGGCTCAGAGCTAGAGCTGTACCTGTACAAGGAGTCGTACACGGCGGCGAGACGCAAGCATCACCACGATCTCGCGCTGGACGGCGCCTTTCCGCAGGACTACCACATCCTCCAGACCACCCGTGACGAGTGGCTGATCCGCCAGATCCGCCTCGGGATGGAGGGCGCCGGCATCTCCGTCGAGTGCAGCAAGGGCGAGTGGAGCGCCGGCCAGCACGAGATCAACCTCCGCTTCGCCACCGCTGTCGAGATGGCGGATCGGCACGTCGTCTACAAGAATGGGGCGAAAGAGATCGCCGCCCTCAACGACGTCAGCCTGACCTTCATGGCGAAGTGGCATCCGGACGCGGCCGGCTCGTCCTGTCACGTCCACTCCAGCCTGCGCGCCAAGAACGGCAACGGCAACGGACACGGTTACGGCGCCGAGCAGGGCACCGAGAGCGGGCACGGCAACGGCAATGGCAACAAGCGCGCCGTCTTCTGGGACGAGGACGGTGTGCTGTTCAAGATGTCCAGCGTGATGCGGCAGTACGTAGCCGGCCAGCTGGCCCTCGCGCGGGACTTCTCCTACTTCTTCGCGCCGACCATCAACTCGTACAAGCGGTACCAGGCGGCGACGTTCGCCCCGACTGCCATCGCCTGGGGCCGCGACAACCGGACCTGCGGCTTCCGGCTGGTCGGCAATTCTCCCACCAGCCTGCGCATCGAGAACCGCATCCCCGGCGCGGACGTGAACCCATACCTGACGTTCGCGGCGACCATCGCGGCGGGGCTGTACGGTATCGAGCAGGGACTGGACCTGCCGGCGCCGTGCGTCGGGGACGCCTACCAGGACCAGAGCCTGCCGCGCATCCCCGGCAGCCTCCGCGAGGCGACGGCCTGCCTGGAGCAGAGCGAGGCTGCCCGCGCAGCGTTCGGCGACGTGGTGGTGGAGCACTACTTGAACGCCGCCCGCCGCGAGCAGGCGATCTACGACCGCGCGATCACCTGCTGGGAGCTGGACCGCTACTTCGAGCGCATCTAGCGGAGGGGCGAGGGGCGAGGGGCGAGACGCCTTTACTCGCCCCTCATCCCCCGTCCCTCGCCCCTGGGAGGACAGATGAGACTGGACGGCAAGGTCGCGCTGATCACCGGCGCGGGATCGGGGATGGGGCGGGTCGCCTCGCTGCTGTTCGCCAGGGAGGGCGCCCGGATCGTGGCGGCGGACCTGGACGAGGCGGCCGGTCAGGAGACTGCGCAGTTGGCCCGGACCGAAGGGCTGGACGTGCGCTTCTTCAAGGCGGACGTCAGCCGCGAGGCCGACTGTCAGGCGATGGTGGCGTTCGCGGAGCAGACGTTTGGGAAGCTCGACGTCTTGTACAACAACGCCGGCATCTTCCCAGAAGCCGACCATTCCGTCACGGACACGGACGAGGCGGTCTGGGACCGGGTGCTGGCCGTCAACGTCAAGGGCGTCTATCTCGCCTGCAAGTACGGCATTCCGGCGATGCTGCGCGCGGGCGGCGGCTCGATCGTCAACATTGCGTCGTTCGTGGCGTTGGTCGGGTGCAGCGTGCCGCAGGACGCCTACACGGCCTCGAAAGGGGCGGTGATCGCGATGACGCGCTCGCTGGCGGTTCAGTTCGCGCCCCAGGGAATCAGGACGAACGCGATCTGCCCCGGCCCGATCGAGACGCCGCTCTTGATGAGCTGGCTGCTGACGGACCCGGAAGCCAAAGCGCTGCGCCTGGCCCGCAACCCGACCGGGCGGTTCGGCCGTCCGGAGGACATCGTCTACCTGGCGTTGTATCTCGCCTCTGACGAGTCCACCTGGACCAATGGCGCGATCGTCAGCGCGGACGGCGGCATCACCGCCAACTACTTCTGACCTGCTCGCCCGACGCTCTGACCATCAGGCCGGCGGCTTCATCTCGTCGGGGCCAGCCTCTGCCTCGGGCGTCCGATTCGACGGATGCTGCCGAAAGTCTGGTCCAATCATCACCGCAGGAGAGGGTGGCGCGTCAGAGTCTGTGATCGCATTACATGCCAGCGCCTTCAGGTTGGCCGTTGCCAGCTCCGGATCGTCCGCTGGACAGTAGATGATGGTGCTGCCATCGGGCGGCCAGCGATCTGTAGGCTCCGCGAGCAAGCTGGTCAGGTGCAGGCGTGCGAGCTCAAGATTCTTGTCGAACTGCTCGTCACGATCCATCGGTCATCCTTCTCACGCCTGCCACGCACGCATCGCGATATCGGTCCCTGTTGACCTTTATATCATCGATTGCCAGATCCAGCGCCTCTTTCAGTCCAATGCCGACAATGGGAACGCGGCGGTTTTGTGTCTCGTCCCAGGGCGCGCTGTGAATGTGCAGCGCGATGTGCGTGTCATAGCGCCGCGCTGAGTACCATCGTCCATCGATCAGGCATTCTAACTGGACCATGATCTCGACGGGAGCTCCCTGCTGGTGAGCGAAGCGCACACGCAAGCGGTCTTCGGCGGTCAACAGCGTCAGGTATTCTCGGCTCGGGGCACGATCTGGCGGCAACGCAGTCTACTCATTGCTGTGAAAATCGGTGCTCCATCGTAGCAGGTCACCGCCGCGCGGACGGTGGCATCACCGCCAACTACTTCTGACCCACCTTCCGTTCACCCCTCGCGACCGGCTGTCAGGTGGTGCGTCGGTGCCGTTCGTCCTGCCTGACGACCTCCGTGCCCTCGACGACGGTCACCGGCTCGTACCGCCCGTCAGCCGTCAGGTGGATGGCGAGGACGGCCATCTCGCTGGCCACGTCGGGGCCGTTGACGCGGAGCACGTCCAGAAGCAACGCTCGCGCCTCGGCCTCCCTGGCGAACGAGCCGCCGACACGGTTGCCGGTGCCGTCGTCCCACACTTCGAAGTACGTCGCTGCCATAGATGTCGTCCCCGCCGTTGACTCTACCAGACGGAGCCGACAGGCACGGTAGGGGCGGGTTTCCAACGGTGGAGGCCGGACGTGTCCACCCTAACCCGCCCGCCTCGACATGCAGTCCACATCGGCATTGGGTGTCACAGGTGCTGTCAGTCGAGGCGGGCGGGTTAGGAGGGTGAGTTGTGCGGATGGGCAATCGAAAACCCGCCCCTACAATCCGGGCGCCCCGCGCACTCGCGACTCTTCGGGGGCCACCTGGATCGTCAAGAGTTGAATTTGCTTGAACGGGCCGCTGCCGGGAGGATCGTTCCAGGTCTGATCCCAGCTGCCGGGCGGGTGACCGCTGACCCGCACGAATACAGTGGTGGTACGTGAGCGCACCTCCATCACCCCGAAGTCGATGATGAGATAGAAGCGGTCTTCGCCCAGGTAGAGTGTGTCGATCGCGAGCTCGGGGGTAATGACGCGACCAGAGTACGTCGGACCGTGGAACCAGACCATGAAATTGCGGGGCACGGGCCGGCCGAGCTGCTCGTCGGCGTAGCACGTGGCTGCCTCCAGCGCATCGTGGAAGCGCCGCGCAAACTCGGACTTCGTCACGATCATCAGCTCGTCCCTCGGCATCGCGGCACGGGCGTCCATGCGACACGTCGCTCGAAGGATACGCCGTCATGGATCGGCACGGCATTCGGCGGCGCGGCTACCATATGCGGAGCGTGGCCGAGTCCCAGGGCGGACGCACCGGCCCGGTCTCATCAGCCCACGGACGGAGGTATCCGCGTGACCGGCGTAGCGATCACCACCACTGCCAGTGGCAAGACGCACCACCTCGATGCCAGCGTGCGCCACTACAACTGGGACAACAGCATCCCGCCCCGCATCGAGATCGAGTCCGGCGACACCGTTGTGTTCTCCTGTAACGACGCCAGCGACGGCTACTACAGCTGGGACTCCACCGCGCAGGACATGATGAGCCGCCCGGTCGTGCCGCTAAAGGGCCACGCCCTGACCGGCCCGGTCTATGTCAAGGGCGCGAAGCCCGGCGACGTCCTTCAGGTCGAGATCCTCAACCTCGTGCCTGGCGAGATGGGGTACACCTCGTTCCGCGATGGTCGTGGCCTGATCCCCGAGGACTTCGAGAAGCCGTACCTCCACATCTGGGACCTCCGCAACGGCCAGTACGGCGAGCTCAAGCCGGGCGTCCGCGTCCCGTTCGAGCCGTTCCTCGGCGTGATGGGCGTGGCGCTGGACGAGGACGGCGCGCACACCACCGGCCCGCCCCGCAAGAACGGCGGCAACGCCGACGTGAAGCAGCTGACGGCCGGCACCACGCTGTACCTGCCAGTCTGGGTCGAGGGCGCCCTCTTCTCCTGCGGCGACGGCCACGCCGCCCAGGGCGACGGCGAAGTCTGCATCAGCGCCATCGAGACCAGCATGACCGCTACCCTGCGCTTCACCCTCCGGCGCGACTTCAGCCTGGAGGAGCCCGAGTTCATGGTCGGCGGCGCACTCTCCCCTAGGACGAGCCAGGGTCCGTACTATGCCGTCATGGGGATCGCGCCGGACCTGATGGAAGCGTCCAAGAAGGCGGTCCGCAAGATGATCGCCTACCTCGTGCGCGCGCACGGCCTGACCCGCGAGGAGGCGTACGTCCTCTGCAGCGTGGCGGTGGATCTCAAGGTCAGCGAGATCGTAGACGCCCCGAACTGGGTCGTCAGCGCGTTCGTGCCGCTCAACATCTTCCACAACTGACCACGGTTGACGCTCCCCTGTCTCAGCGTGCAGCACGGCCGGTAGCACTCAGCCTCTACAGCGGTGGCGGCGGCCTCGACTATGGGATCGAGGCCGCCGGCTTCCGCGTCGCCGTCGCGACCGACTTCGACCACGACAGCTGCGAGACGCTACGCCAGAACGGTAGCGGCGCGGTCATCGAACGGAGCATCTTCGATTTGCCGACCGACGAGCTGCTGGCCGAGGGCGGGCTGGAGGCCGGCGAGGCGGACCTGCTGATCGGCGGGCCGCCCTGTCAGCCGTTCTCCAAGTCAGGGTACTGGGCGCGCGGCGACACCCTCCGGCTGCTCGATCCGCGCGCCGACACCCTGGCGGCGTACCTGCGCGTCCTGGAGGAGGCCCGGCCGCGCGCCTTCCTCTTCGAGAACGTGGACGCGATGGAGTTCGCCCAGAAGTCCGAGGGGCTGCACTTCCTGCTGCGCGCCGTCGAGGAGGTGAACGGCCGGGCCGGGACGCGCTACCAGCCGTCCGTTCGGGTCGTGAACGCGGCGGACTTCGGGGTGCCGCAGACCCGCAAGCGGCTGTTCGTGGTGGCCGCGCGCGACGGTACACCGTTCCGGTTCCCTCAGAACCTCGGCGAGATCGTGCCGGGGGAGCAGCCGCGCACGGCATCGGACGGCACGACCTACTACCGCTCGGCCTGGGACGCCCTCGCCGACGTGGCGCCGGCACAGGACGAGGATCTGCGCCTGCGCGGCAAGTGGGCCGCGCTGCTGCCATCGATTCCAGAAGGCCACAACTACCTCTGGCACACCGACCGGGGCGGCGGGCTGCCGCTGTTCGGGTGGCGGCGGCGCTACTGGGGGTTTCTGCTCAAGCTCGCGAAGGACCGCCCCGCCTGGACGATCCAGGCTCAGCCGGGACCGGCCATCGGGCCGTTCCACTGGACGAGCCGCCGCCTGAGCCAGCGCGAGCTGTGCCGCTTGCAGACCTTTCCGGACCGCGTCGAGATCGTCGGCAACAGACAGTCGGTGCAGCGCCAGCTCGGGAACGCCGTGCCGTCGCTGCTGGCCGAGATCCTGGGTCGGGAGATCGTGGCCCAGCTGCTCGGCCGGCCGGCCCCGAGCGACCCGCCGACGCTGCTGCCGCCTCGCCACGAGCCGGTCCCGCCTCCCGAGCCGGTCGCGGAGGTGCCGCGACAGTACCAGTCTTTGGCTGGCAGTCACGCGCCGCACCCCGGCACCGGCCGAGGTCCGGCGGCCGCGGCCTGGCGCGAGCGCCACGGGCAGATCGCACACACGCGCACCTGAAGCGGGGCATACGCTCACCTGAAGCGAGGATACTCGTTCACCTACTGTGGCGCCCAAGGTTCCGTCCTACACCGGGTTCACGCCGTCCTCGCCGACCGCCTCGCGGGTCAAGCAGGCGAACCGCCGCGAGGGTGGCAAGGCCGAGCGTCTGCTCGGGAAAGCGTTGTGGCGCTCTGGCTTGCGCTACCGCAAGCACGCCCCCAACCTACCAGGGCGGCCGGATTTCGTCTTCGCGGGGCCGCGCGTCTGCGTCTTCTGCGACGGCGACTTCTGGCACGGCCGGGACTGGGACACCTTGCGCGAGCGGCTGGCGAGGCGGGCCAACCCGGCCTACTGGCTGGCGAAGATCGGGCGGAACGTCGAGCGCGACCGCGAGCAGGGGGAGCACCTGACGGCGTGGGGCTGGCTGGTGCTCCGCTTCTGGGAGACCGACGTCCTGCGCGACCCGGAGGCCGCCGCTCTCCAGGTCAAAGCGATCGTCGAGTCACGCCGAGCGAGCGGGGTCGGGGCTCGCACGCCGTGACCCCCGCCCCCTCGCCCCTCGCCCCTCGCTACTCGCCACTCGCCACTCGCTACTCGCTACTCCCCTGGTACACTCACCAGCATGCCGAGACAACGTGGTCGACAGACCGAAGACGACCTCGCCGCCGCTCTCGAAGAGGAGCGACGCGAATGGCTGCGCCGTGACGCCGATCGCCGTGAGGCCGAGCGTCGTGAAGGGCTGGCGCCCGCTACCGGCGCCCGCACGATGCTGGCCGCCCTCGACTGGCCGGACGGCGACGCCTGGGACGCCGAAGACTCGCTCGAAGAGCTGGCCCGCCTCGTCGAGACGGCCGGCGGCACCGTCATGGGCCGCACCATCCAGCGGCGCGAGCATCCGGACCCGGCCACCTACTTCGGGCGTGGCAAGGCCGCCGAGCTGGCAGAGAGTCGCGAGGAGCCCGGCTACGACCTGCTGGTGGTGGACAGCGCGCTGACGCCGGTCCAGCAGCGCAACCTCGAAAAGCGGATCGACGGTCCGGTGCTCGATCGGCCGGGCCTCATCATCGAGATTTTCGGGCAACGGGCGCGCACCAGTGAGGCCCGGCTCCAGGTCGAGCTGGCCCGCCTCGAATACTTGCTGCCGCGCCTAGCTGGCGCCTGGAGCCACCTCGAACGCCAGGTCGGCGGGATCGGGGCGCGCGGCGGTCCTGGTGAGCGCCAGATCGAGCTCGACCGCCGCCTGGTGCGGAACCGGATCGCCGCCCTCAAGCGGGAGATCGGCCAGGTCCGCGACCACCGCGCCCGGATCAGGGCCGGCCGCCGCCTCGGCACGCCGCTCGTGGCGCTGGTCGGCTACACCAACGCCGGCAAGTCCAGCCTGATGAACCGCCTCACCGAGGCCGGCGTCACCGCCGAGGACAAGCTGTTCGCCACCCTGGACCCCACGACCCGCCGGATGGGGCTGCCCGGCGGCGGCTACGCCGTCATCTCGGACACGGTGGGGTTCATCCAGAACCTGCCGCCCCAGCTGATCGCGGCGTTCCGCGCCACCCTCGAAGAGCTCCAGGACGCCCACCTGCTGCTCCACGTCGTGGACGCCTCGCACCCGAACGCCCGCGAGCAGCAACAGGCTGTCCAGACGATCCTGGAGGAGCTGGGGCTGAAGGAGAAGCCGACCCTGCTGGTGCTCAACAAGGCGGACCTGCTCGCCGGACCGGTCGATCTCGAGGAGGACTGGGACACGACGCCGGAAGAGGCTGTCGTGGTGTCCGCCGTGACCGGCGCCGGGATCGGGGCGCTGCGGGCACGGATCGCGCGGCGGCTCGGCATGGAGGTCGTGGAGGTGGAGGTGGAGCTGCCGCTCACGGCCGGCCGGCTCGTCGCCATCTTCCGCCGCGAGGGGTTCCTGATCCGCGAGGAGTACCGTACCCACGGCGTGCGCCTGCACGGGCATCTGCCGGAGCGGTGGATCCCCGCCTTCCGGCGTGCCGGCAAGGTCCGCGAGATCGCGCCGGCCGCCAGCGCCAACGGCTGGCGCTAACTCCTGGGGGCCAGACACGCTGAGGCCCGACGGGTCGTGGATCCGAGCGGTCCCCATCACCTTCACGAGACTGGCCAGGTCTCAGCGATCGGCATCCGCTCGGCTCGGTCCGACGACCCGTCGGGCTTCACTTGTATTAACGGCGTCTTTGAGCGCGAATTGCTGACCCAGATGGGGGATTCCGCTCATCCATTGGAGCGGCGGACCGCGCTCAGGCTCGGTCCGCCGTCGCCGCTGCGCGCGGCCTCAGCCTCGCAGGGTGACGCAGATGACGGCCATCGCGGCCTCGCCTGACCCGCCACCTGACGGACCGGTGTACCTGACACGCCCGCCGTCGCTCCTGCCGCCCGAGCCACCGTCGTCGTTGTCGTTGTCGTTCCGCTTCTTCTTGGCGAACAGGTCTGGCCGCGTCCTGCCGACTGGGCCGCGCCCGTAGACGCTGCAGGCCAGGGCGTTCGCGTCAGGGTCCGCGTAGAGGACGTCAAAGTGGACCGGCGATTCCCACCACTGCTCGGCCGTCAGATCGGGGGTCCAGTACGGATCTGGCCCCGGACAGGCCAGCACCTCGCCGCGCGGCTCGCCGCCGTAGCCGGCCGCCAGCACGTAATCCCAGGCCATGGCCCCACCCACCATGGTGTGCATGCACGGCCCCGGCCAGGCGATCGCCGGCTCCGCCTGGGCGAAGTACCCGTCCAGCGCGGAATTGACGCTGGCTGGCACGAACGTGAGCGGCTGCGTGCCGAGGTTCGCGCGACGAGCGTTGATCTCGTCCAACAGGCGGTTCAGGAAGGCGTCTGCAATCTCGTCGTCGGCAGCCGGCGCGGCGAGGGCCGGCACGAGCGTACTCTGGATGCCGAGCAGGAACGCGAGGATCGACACGAAGAGACGAAGCCACGAGCCACGGTGAGCGCGCAACATCAGCATGTCAAAGGCTATCCTCCCAGGCCAGACCTCCCAGCTCCGGCCACAAGATTCGCCAAGGTTAACGGAATCGCCGCCGTCCGGGGGCGGCGGCGCCGCCCCCGTCGCAAGAAAGGGTCCGACGCGCACGGCTGCCCTGACCGGAGCATCTCCTGGTCGGAGCAGCCGTGTGACAATCTGGTTACAGCCGCCCAGGCAGGGCCAAACAGGCCCTTAGCTCGCAGCGTCGCGAGTGGCCTAGACGTGGAACGTGGTGCAGGCGATGGTCTGGTACGCGCGCCCGCCGTTCTGGGGGCCGAACGTGCCGCAGGCGATGGCGTTGACCCGGCGGTCGCCGTACAACGACTGGAAGTGTACGGGGGAATTCCACCAGCCGTCGGCGATCTTCGGAGCGGTCCAGAAGCCGTGGTCGTCAGGGCAGGCCAGCACCTCGCCCCGGGCCTCCCCGCCGAATCCGGTGTCCTTGACGTAGTCCCAGCTCGGGTTGACCGGGTCGCCCATGCCGTGGAAGCAGGAGTGCATCGAGACCATCATCGGCGTCAGGTCGGCCAGGTACTGCCCGACAGCCTGGTTCGCCTCGATCCCGGCGTACACGACCGGCGGGCTGCCAGCGCGGGCGCGGCGGTCGTTGATCTCGTTCAGCAGTTGATCCAGGTACGACGCCGCGCGGGCATCCAGCACGCCCGCCGCGACGGTGCTGCCATCGGCGTGCGCATCAGCTGCATGCACCACTGCCGGCGCCGCGAGCCAGGGAGCCGCCACGAGCATCACGAGCGTGAGCGCAAGCTGTGGAAGGTGAGAGCCGAGAAGCCGCCTGGTGAAGCGCCGGAGCCGCGAGACCATCGTCATGCCTGCCGCATTATTTCATCACTAGATAGATACGAGGCGCACTTCCGCATCGTGACTACCTGGCCGTAGTCCGTGCGGGTGGTCTTCTGGCGGCGCATTGACGAGAAATATAGAACTCCTTCATCTCTCTTGTGCGATCACCAGGACTCTGTCTGTCTGGGAGCAATGTAGAGGCGACAATGGTGGTCGATAATGCGCGTCATCTGGTCGTGCATACCCGCGCAACGGCCTGCGTTGCAGGTCGATCGACGGCACGATGCCTGGGGTGCGGAGCGTGCGCCGTGGCGAGCGGTTAGCCGTCTCGACGCGCTCGGCCAGGAGACGCAACGAGGCCCGCGACGTGCTGACACATCGCGGGCCTCATGGGTGGCTCTCTGGTGAGCGCCCGGGGGGCAGGACGGCCCGGACCCCGGGGTGTGTTGGTTGTCGGTTGCCTGCTCGGCGCGCTCCCGCGCGCTAGCGATGGTCCTCGTCGAGCGGCAGATCGGACATCTCGCCCGTCGGCGGCTCGTCGTCGCCTGACGCCTTCGCCTCGGCGGCCTTGCGACGTGCCCGCAGGTGGAGCGCCGCCCCCAGGCTCGCCAGCCCGAGGCCACCCAGGATCCCGGCCAGCGTGCCGGTGCCGGCCTGCCCCGCGAAAGGCAGGGTGCTCGGCGTGGGACGGGCAGCGGCGACGCCGGGAACTGGCGCTGGTGCTGCTGCTGCTACCGGCGGACGGGGCGCCGCTGCCTGGACGCCCGGCTGAGTCTCGGGCGGGCGTGCCGCCGCGACGCCGGGATACTCGGTGGTGCCAAGCGGCGGGATGGAGCTGACGGAGTTGTCGTTGCGCCGCCGACTGGTGCTCCCACCAGTGTCGTCGTCGTCGTCGTCATCGTCGTCGTCATCGTCGTCGTCATCATCATCGTCGTCGTCGTCGTCGTCACCAGAGGTGGGCGTCGGGGTGGCCGTGGTCGGGACGGTGGCGGTGACGGTGGCGGTAGTCGTCGGCGTGGGCGTGCCTTCGGTTGTCAAGGTGCCGGTTGGCGATGCAGTCGCGGTTGCCGTGGTGGTCGGGGTGGCAGTCGCGACGGTGCCAGTCGGCGTGGCGGTCGGCGTCTCGGTGGGTGTGGACGTGGCGACCGTGCCGGTGGGTGTGGCCGTCGGCGTCTCGGTGGGCGTCGAGGTCGCAACGGTGCCGGTCGGCGTCGCCGTGGGGGTTTCGGTAGGGGTGGAGGTCGCGACGGTCCCCGTGGGCGTTGCCGTCGGCGTCTCGGTCGGCGTCGAGGTCGCCACCGTACCGGTCGGGGTGGCGGTCGGCGTCTCGGTCGGCGTCGTGGTCGTGGTCGCGGTGGTGGTCGGCGTGATCGTGCCGACCGTGCTCGTGGTGGTCGGCGTGATCGTGCCCGGTGTGGTCGTGATGGTCACCACCGGCCGCGTCGGCGTCGGCCCGGAGACCGCCAGGGCGCGCGGCACCCCGAGGGGTGTGATACTTGGCTTTGCGTACGCCGCGACGGCGACCGCCCCGCTGGCCGTCGCCCCACGCGTGAATGCGCGCCGACTGATCCGTCGTGCGGGCAGTGGGCTCTCTGTCTGGTCCTGATCCACGTCTGTCTCTGCCTCCCTGGCCGATGCCCGGCCTCGTGGTCGCTTACGCGATCCCACGCCGAGTGGCTGGCCCTATCCCCCGAGCTCCGGACGGAGCCACGGACAGACCCTGTACTGGGGCCGCGAGCACTGCTCGTTCACCCCTTCTAACGCAAATGCGCAGCATCATAGTGATGGTTATGACATTCGAGCGATGTGGTTCCGATGGAGGCGAGGTTGGGGTTTGGGTACCGGCGCGGTATCCTGTCGCTGGCCTCCACCGGTCGCCGACGACCACCCATGAGGCGAGGTGCAACCGACATGGACCTGAATCGCCTGCACGGCATCTTTCCGCCGATCCTGACGCCGCTCCACGAGGACCAGCGCGTCGATCACGACTCTCTCGCGTCGCTGGTGGAGTACCTGCTCGGCGAGGGCGTCCACGGCATCTGGGCCATGGGCACCACCGGCGAATTCGCCTGCTTCGACGCCGACGAGCGTGAGGCAGCCGTGAAGACGGTGGTCAAGGCGGTCCGTGGCCGGGCGCCGGTCATCGCGAACGTCGGGGACGCCAGCACCCTGCTGACGTTGGAGCACGCCCGGCGCGCGGTGCGGGCCGGCGCGGACGCCATCGCCGCGACGCCGCCGTACTACTACCCGAACAATTCGGACGAGCTGGAAGCGTACTTTCGCCAGATCGCCGGCGCCGTGGACGTGCCGCTGCTGCTGTACCACATCCCCCAGACCGTCAAGGTGAAGGTCGATCCGCCGTTCGTGCGGCGTCTCGCGCGGGACGGCGTCATCGTCGGCCTGAAGGACAGCCAGAACGACCTGGAGTGGTTCCGCCGAGTGCTGGTGGACGCCAGCGAGGACGGCGTGAACCTGCGCGCGTTCCTGGGCACCACCGGCCTGATCGACGCAACGGTGTACATCGGCGGGTCCGGGGCGATCCCCGGCATCTCGAACGTGACGGCCGCGGCCTGCGTGGGCGCGTACGAGGCGGCACGGGCCGGCGACCCGTCCGGCGCCGCTCGGCACCAGGCCCGCGTGCTGGCCGGCGCCAACCTGGGCGGCGTGCTGAAGGGCGCGTCCGCCATCGGCTCCAACTTCGCCTCGATGAAGGCGGTCCTGGTGGCGCGCGGGGTCATCAAGACGGCCACCTGCCGGGCGCCGTTCCGCGCCCCCACCACCGAGGAGGCCGCGCGCGCGGTCCAGATCGTGGAGGCAGCGGTGGGCGCCGCCGTCTGAGCGTCCGCGCGCCATTCCCTTCCCAGCTGATACAGCGGGACGGCTTCCCAGTGTGGCAGCCGGCCCGCTGTGTCATGACCTCCAGGTCAATCGGTGATAGCCGCGTGAGAATTCTGTCTGGCGCGTCTCGCTTCTGCCGCGGGTGTCGTTACGAGAACATGCGAGGGCTTCTCGCTCACGTCCTTTGCTGCTATTTCGCGCCACGATCGATGTTCCATGCATTGTCACAATCGCCGCGCATGGCAGCTCTACCCGCGAGGGATATGTGCTCATGGGTGCTCTGACCGACCTGTATCGAATCAACGAGACGAATCTCGCATTGCGCAAGCAGTTGATCCGATTGACCGATGCCGACGTCGCGACGCTCCGGGCGCTAGCGCCGTGGGCACGGCGGGTCGCGCCAACGATTGCCCGTCAGTTCTACGATCACCAGTTCGCGCACCCTGGCACGCGCGCGTTCTTCGAGGCGCATGCCGCGAAGGCGGGTACTCCGCTCACGGCGTTGCGAGGGCACCTGGAATCGTCTCAGGCCGGCTACCTGCGCCAGATCTTCGAGGAGGCGGCGAACGGCGGGCGCTTCGGTGCAGACTACTTCGAGCGCCGCTTGAAGGTGGGCCGTCTCCACAACCAGATCGACCTCCCGCTCAAGTGGTACGTCGGCTCGTACGTGATCTATCAGGATCTGGTGCGCCACCATCTGCTGCGGAGCTACTTCTTCCGGCCGGGGCTGCGCGCGCGGGCCGAGCGCGCCATCTTCGCGGTCTTCAACTACGATATCCAGGCGATCATGGACGCGTTCTTCTTCGACTACCTGGCGTCGGCGGGCGTTGACCTGGCGGCCGTCAAGGTGGCGCGCCGGGAGCACGACCTGTCCGAGCACGGCGCCGAGATGAAGGGCGTGCTGATCGAGACGCTGACCGAGACCGCTCGGACCAGCCAGCTGCTCGACAGGGTCGGCAATGGCCTGCGCGACGCGATGGGCCAGGTCACCAGCGCGCTCCATCAGGTCGCGGTGGCGATGCAGGGACTGGCCGAGGATGCGACGACCGCCAGCCAGGCCAGCCAGGAGAGCAGCGTCGCGGTGGACGACCTCAGCCGTTCGCTCGACGGCGTCTCGGGCGGGGCCGATCGGATCGCCGGCCTGGTGCAAGGGGCGGTCACCACGGCCGGCTCGATGGTGACCGACGTCGAGACGGTGGCTACCCGTGCCGACGCCGTCTCGTCCACCTCGCTCCGTGCGCAAGCATCGGCGCGGCACGGCGTCGAAGCGGTCCGGGACACCGTCTCCGGCATGGCCGAGATCAGAGATGTGGTCGACCGGGCCAGCACCGCGATCGGCGAGCTGGGCCACCTGAGCGAGAAGATCGGCGCCGTGGTCGAGACGATCGACGACATCGCCGAGCAGACGAATCTGCTGGCGCTGAACGCCGCCATCGAGGCCGCGAGAGCCGGCGAGCACGGCAAAGGGTTCGCGGTCGTCGCGGACGAGGTGCGAAAGCTGGCCGAGAGAAGCCAGCGTGAGACGAAGGCGATTGGCGAGTTGATCCGCGACGTCCAGCGCGGCACCCGGAGCGCCGTCGAGGCGATGGGGCGCGGCGCCGAGAAGGTCCAGCTCGGGTCCGCGCGGGCGGACCAGGCCGGGGCGGCGCTCGCCGACATCCTGGAGGCCGTCGAAGCGGCGGCCGAGCAGGCTGGCGGGATCTCCGTCGCGACAGGCGGGCTGGTGGACGACGTTCGGGGCGTGGCGACGGCGATGCACGAGATCGACGCGCTGGTGGACGGCAGCAAAGGCGCCCTGGCGACGATGGCGCGGCGTGCGAACGACGTGGCGACCATCGCACGGTCCATCGCCGCGACGTCCGAGCAGAGCTCGGCGGCAACCGAGGAGATCTCGGCGTCAGCCGAGGAGATGATGGCCCAGGTGGACACCGTGCATATGCAGGCAAACGAGCTGGCCCAGACGGCTGGCACGCTGGCCGGGCTGGTGGCGCGGCTCAACCTCGACCAGCACGACGACGGGCAAGCGGCCGGCCGGTCACAGGGCGGGCATCCCTCGGGCGCCCACGCCGAGCGCGCGTCTCTGCGTCGGGCCTCCTGAAGTCGCACGCCGTGGGTTGAAACCCACGTCTACCAGTGGACCGTCGCTACGCCACGGAGAGTGTGCTCCCGTCGTGGCGTAGCCACGCACCAACGGTAGACGTGGACTTCAGTCCACGGCCCCCTGGCGCTCCTCTGGCTACTCCCCCAGCGTGTGGCCTTTTACCAGCTTGAAGATCCGGCTGCCGGGGCTGTCCTCGTACATGAACGCCGTCCGGGTGCGATCCAGCAGCTCGAACAGCGCCGGCCAGGAGAGCGGCTCCCAGTTCGGCGGGAGCGGCCCGAACGCGATGCGCGGGACGTCGGCGCCGCGCACCTGGGCCGGCTGGCCGCCCCGCTCCTCGACCCACTGCTGAATCACCGCTCGATCTCGGGTGTACCGTCGCACCGTGCGCTCCCGATCCTGTCGCTCGTCCGATTATGCGGGACGGAGCGCGGCGTGTCCTGGTGTGCCGTCGAGGCTGCCGCGCGGGGACGGCGCCGGGGCGCGAGACGGTGGCGGCACCAGCTTCAGCGGGATCGGCGGCGCGTTCGGGACGACCAGGGTGACCTCCGTCGCGCGGTCCGAGACCAGGAAGAATGGGCCGATCCGTGCGGACGCGGTCATGCTGGCGCCGGTGCAGGTGGCGTCGTCCCCGAGCGCCGTCTTCAGGTGGACCTGTCCGCCGCAGAGCCAGCGCAGCCAGCCGTTGACCCGGTTCACGTCTGGGGGCGCCATCGGCCCCGACGGCTGTCCGCAGGTGGCGGCCGCGGCCGCTTCGACCTCCGGCAGCGGCGGGGCGTCGCCCACCGCCAGAAACTCGACCTGGACCGCGATCTTGCCGTCTGGGACGGTGGTGTTCGCCACCGTGCGGTCCGGCAGCCCGATGGCGCAGACGACGCGGAAGCGCCCGTCTGGCGTGGCGATCGTCGGGAGGGGGGCGACCGGCGCTGCTGGAGGCGGGGCGCTCGGGACCGTGTTGATGGGTGGGGCCGCGGCGCGCGGGCTCGGGGCAGCGGCAGCGCGCGAGGGCGCCGGGGGAGGTTGGGCGTCGGCAGGAGCAGGGCTCGCCGCCCCGGCGGGAGGCGCCGGCGCGGCTGACGTCGGCGGCGCGGCCGGCGCCGTCGCGGAGGGCGCCACGTTCGCCGCATCGGGCGGCGACGTGGACGATGCCGCCACGGCAGCGACGGTCGTCGGCGTAGGGCGAGCGGTCAGCGTAGACGTGCTGGACCCACAGGCGGCGGCCAGCAACGCACCGGCGGCCACGATGGTCAGCGGCCAGAGCCAACGCGGAGCCCCGCGCGCTGCGCCACGCACGCCGCCAGAAGATCGTGGAGACCGCCCGCCTGACTGGCCCGACCGTCCTGAGCCGTGCACCACGCGCGTCAGCGCAGCCCGACGATCTCGGCGACCGCTTCCACGTTCTCCTCGTAGCGGGCGACCGGGTTGAGCAGCAGGTGGCTGGCGCCAGCCGACGCGAGCTCGTCCAGTTGCTCGCGAACCTGCTCGGGGGTGCCGTGGACGCCGGAGGTATTCACGCCGTCAGGGTTGTGGTAGACCTCGGTGTACCAGCGCTGCACCTCGGCCCGGGCGACCTCCGGCCGCTCGTGCACGGACATAAAGACGCGCTTGGAGATCGGGTAGGCGTCGGCGTCGCGGCCGGCCTGGGAGACGGCCTCACGCAGCATCGGGATGCTCGCCGCGAACGCCGCCTTCGTCGAGCCGCCGGCCCCCATCCAGCCGTCCGCGATGCGGGCCGCTCGCCGGATCGCGTCCGCGTGGTGCCCGCCGATCCAGACCGGCGGGTGCGGCTTCTGGACCGGCTTCGTGCCCAGGCCGCCGCCAGTGAACTGGAAGATCTCGCCCTGATACGTCACGTCGTCCTCGGTCCAGAGCTTCTTCATCAGCTCCACAGACTCCGTGAACCGCCGCACCCGACGCTCCGGTGGAATCCCGAACGGCGGATACTCGTCGTACCGCCCCAGCCCGACGCCGAGGATGGCCCGCCCGCCGCTGAGATAGTCCATCGTGGCGACCTGATGCGCGACGTGGATCGGGTGATAGATCGGCAGCACCAGCACCGAGACGCCCAGCCGGATCGTCGTGGTCATGCCGGCCGCGTAGGTCAGGACGGTCAGGGCGTTGAAGCAGCGGGCCGGGTCGATGATGTTGTCGGTGACCCAGAGATCGGCGAACCCGAGCGCCTCGGCCCGCTGCACGACCTGGCGCACGGTGGCCGGGGCGATGCCGTCCGGGTGGCGGTGCGGCAGGGACATGCCGAGCGAGATGCGGTCCTTCAGCGCCATGCGACTCTCCCCAGAGCTCGATTCTTCGGGTGTTGCTGCTGGCGAGACTGTACCCGTTTCCCGGCTCGTGGCCTCCGGTGCCGCCCGGTCGCGCACTTGCTCGTTAACGCTGTGATGCGAAACTGGCTGCCTAGACGTCCCCTGTCCGGCCCGGAGGTGGTCGGGCTGATCGTCGTGGCGTTCGTCGTGCTGCCGCTGCTGCTGGCCGGCTTTCTCTCGCTGGTGACGGCCATCTCGACCTGGCCGGCGGTGATCGGGCTGGTGGCGGGGGCGGCCGGCGCGGCGATCGTGCAGCACACGCTGACCCGCGAAGTCGCGTACAGCCGGCGGCGGATCGCCGATCTGGAGCGCGAGAACGCGCAGCTTACGGAGCAGGTCCGCCAGCTCGAAGCGACCGTGGACCGGTATATCAACCCCGAGTCCCCGCCAGACTAGCTCGGCGGGACGGAGACCCGGGCAGGCCGGCTATCCGCGTTGAGGTAGCGCGGCGGATGCTGCCGCCGAGACCTTCGCGCCACGCCCGACGTAGAAGCTCCGGATCTTCTCCACCATGTACTCCAGCTCGGGCTGGGTCAGGTGCTCGTGGACCGGCAGCGTCAGGATGGTCTGGCAGTGCCGCTCGCAGACCGGGAAGTCGCCCGCCTTGTAGCCGAGCGGGCGTGCCGCTGGCTGGAGGTGGAGCGGGATGGGATAGTGGATCTTGACCTCGATCTCGTTGTCCAGCAGGTACTGGTAGAGGGCGTCTCGGTCCGCCGCCTGGATCACGTAGGTGTGGTAGACCGGGTCGAAGCCAGGCCGGCGCGGCGGGAGCGTGACGTACTCCGGCAGCTCGGCCAGCGCGGCGTCGAAGTAGCGGGCGTTGGCGCGGCGGCGCTCGGTGATCGCCGGCGCCTGGTCGATCAGGCGATTGGCGACGACGGCCTGGATCGAGTCCAGGCGGGAGTTGTACCCCCAGAGCTCGATCTCGTCGCGGTTCTTGAGGCCGTGATTCCGGATCAGCCGCAGACGGTCGCGCAGCTCCTCGGAGCGGGTCAGGATGACGCCGCCGTCCCCCCAGATGTTCAGGTTCTTGAGCGGGTGCATGCTGAAGCCGGCCGCCGCGCCCCAGTTGCCGACGTGCCGCCCGTCGATGGTGGCCAGGATCGCCTGGGCCGCGTCCTCCACCACGATCAGGTTGTGCCGCTCGGCGATCTCCATGATGCGCGGCATGTCGGCTGGCATCCCGGTCAGGTGGACCGGCACGATCGCCCTGGTCCGAGGCGTGATCGCCGCCTCGATCTGGTCCACGTCGATGGTGTACTCGTCGTTGTTGTCCACGAACACGGGCGTCGCACCGATCATCGCGATGGCGCCGGCGCTGGCGACGAAGGTGTTGACGGCGGTAATGACCTCGTCGCCGTGACCGATGTCGTGGATCTTGAGCGAGAGGATCAACGCGTCCGTCCCGGAGCTGACCCCGATCGCGTACGGTAGCCCGGTCAACTGCGCGAAGCGCTCCTCGAATTCACGGACTGGATAGCCGAGCGTGAAATCACCGGTTCGGACCAGCTTCTCGATATCGGCCAGAAAGGGCGCCGGATCAGCGAATTGCTTGTCCAGATAGGCGTACGGAATGCGCACTACGATCTCTCCTGGTAGAAGGCGCGGATCGTCGATGCGACGTACGCGACGTCGTCAGGATCCAGCGTGTGATAGACGGGGAGGCTGAGGATGCGATCGGCCTGGCGCTCCGCGACCGGGAAGTCGCCGGCGGCGTAGCCAAGCGTGGCGCCGACCGTCTGCAGGTGGATCGGCAGCGGGTAGTGGACCGCCGTGCCGATGCCGCGCTCCTTGAGATACTGCTGGAGCGCGTCACGGTCGTCCGCCTGGATCTTGAAGACCTGATACACCGAGCGCTCGTGAGGGAGCTCGTCGGGCGGCTGGACCTGGGGTATGCCGGCCAGCAGCTCACGGTACAGACGCGCGTTTGCGCGGCGCCCCTCGGTCCACTCGTCCAGGTACTTCAGCTTGACCAGCAGCGCAGCTGCCTGGATGGTGTCCAGGCGCGAGTTGCCGCTCCAGGCGCGGGCGTTGTCGCGGCTCTCCAGGCCGATGTTCCGAAGCACCATCAGCTCTTCGTAGAGGCCGGGATCGTCGGTGGTGAGCAGGCCGCCATCCCCGATGGCGCTGAGCGTCTTCAGCGGGTGGAGGCTGAAGCAGCCGGCCACGCCGATCGAGCCGACCCGACGACCCCGATATTCGGCGGTGACGGCCTGGGCCGCGTCCTCGACGACGGCGATGCCATGGGCACGCGCGAGTGCCACGATCTCGTCCATCTGGGCCGGACGGCCAGTCAGGTGAACGGGAATGATCGCCCTGGTGCGCGGAGTGATGGCGCGCTCGAGGGCGGCCGGGTCCAGGTTGAAGTCCTCGCCGACATCGGCCAGGACTGGTCGGGCGCCGAGCATGGCAGCGCAGCCGGCGCTCGAAACGAACGAATTGGCCGCCGTGATGACCTCGTCGCCCGGCCCGATCCCGAGCGCCCGCAGCGCGAGTACGAGCGCGTCCGTGCCAGAGTTGAGCCCCACCGCGTAGCGGACGCCGCACAGCGCGGCGAAGCGCCGTTCGATCTCCGCCACCTCCTCGCCGAGCACGTACATGCCACCGTCGATCACGCGCTCCATCGCTGCGAGGAGCTCGGCCTTGATCGGTGCGTGCTGACCGCCGATGTCGACGAACGGCACGCTTCTGGTGGTGGTTATGGCGTTCATCTCGTCTTCGAAACCGACAAGGGATAGAGACCTTCCCGCAATCTGGGACATTCTCGAAGGTGGTGATTGGGGCAGGCGCAAGTATACGTGGCACTCGTCGTAGAAAACAGACAGCGGAGCCAGGTGTGCCGTGGGCACGGACCGTCCGGCACAATGCGGTCCGCTGGCACAATTCGTCCCAGGGAATGGAGTCAACAGCCCGTGACGGCGCAGGATCGTGGGGCAGGGACCGAGACGGCAACCGGCGGCGGCCCGGTGACGGCCTCGGCCGGGCGCGGGCTGTCCATCTTCGTGGCGGCGTACAACGAGGTGGAGAACGTCGGGCCGACCGTGGACACGATCCTGCGCGCACTCGCCGGGACGGTCGCGGACTACGAGATCATCGTGGTGGACGATGGCAGCACCGACGGCACCGACGAGACGGCAGACACGCTGGCCGCCAGCCACCCGGAGGTCGTGGTCATCCACAACCCCCGCAACATGGGGCTTGGCTACGGCTGGATGCGGGCCGTCGAGGCGGCCACCCGGGAGTTGTTCATCTTCGTCCCTGGCGACAATACCTGGCCGTACCCGTCGCTGCACGACCTGTTCGCCAGCATCGGGCAAGCTGACCTCGTGACCTCGTACACCACGAACCCGGAGATTCGCCCGCTCGGTCGGCGGCTGCTGTCGTGGACGTACACGACCGCCCTGAACGTGATCTTCGGGCTGAGGATGCGCTACTACCACGGCCTGACGATCTATCCGACGACGTTCCTGCGCGCCCACCCGATCACGACGTACGGCTTCGCCTCGATGGCGGAGGCGCTGCTCCGGGCGATCCACGAGGGGATGACGTTCGTGGAGGTGGGCTGCGTCATCGAGGAGCGCGCCACCGGCCGCTCGAAGGCGGTGACACTCAGGAACGTGACCGGCATCGCCAGCACGTTTGCGCGGCTGTTCCTGGACTTGCGGCTGCGCTCGCCGAAGGGGCCGCGCTCCACGCTGGGCCTGTTCGGGCGAGGGTCAAAGGCTGCCCGCCGCCGTGCGCAGCCCGTGACGCGGGACCGATCCTCGGCGTAGCCTCACACGGTTGGTCCGTACCTCGACGCGATTGTCGAATCAGTACGTCAACTCGGACCCCCCAGGATAGCGCAGCGAGACCTCTGGTGCTGCGATGTGGAACGCTCCGCACCGGCCGGGCGGTACCCGTGCGAGCACGATTGGCGAGGGTGCCGCTCCGCTCAGGTCGTCGACGGCGTTGATTGACGCGGCCGTTGTGCCGTCGGGAACAGTCATCGTCTCAGACATCTGCCACAGTTGACGGAGAGTATGAGTAGGACGGCGGCATGCCACACGTCGTTGGAGAGCGGGCGGCCAGTTTCGGATACGCTGCTCGATCGTCGCGCACGGCCAATCCCTGAGACGTTGCCAAATAACTTGACGGCGCCGCCGACTCGGTTGATTGGTCGCGAGTGGGAGGTCCGCGCAGCCTGCGAGCAGCTCTTGCAGGAGCACATTCGCCTGCTCACGCTGACTGGCCCCGGTGGGAGTGGCAAGACGCACCTCGCGCTTGCTGTCGGCGACGAGCTGCTGGGGGCCTTTCCTGATGGCGTCTGGCTGGTGGACCTCACGTCCCTGCACGAGTCGTCGCTGGTGTTGCCGGCGATCGCACGCGTGCTCGGCCTCCAGAAGGCCGGTCGACGGTCGGCTTTCGAGCTGCTGGCGGAGGGTCTGCGCGATCGACAGCTCCTGTTGGTGCTGGACAACTGCGAGCACGTCCTCGCGGCGGCGTCACACCTCGCGGAGCTGCTGAGCGCCTGCCGCAAGCTGAAGGTGCTGGCCACAAGCCGCGAGCCGTTACGGCTGCGCTGGGAGCATGAGCTGCCGGTACCACCGCTGGCCGTCCCTGACCTCCGGCGCCTCCCCGATATGGCGACGCTCGCGACGGTGCCGTCAGTCCAGTTGTTCGTCGAGCGAGCGCTGGCCGTCCATCCGAGCTTCACGTTGACTCGCGAGAACGTCGATGCGATAGCCGCACTCTGCGTCCGTCTGGATGGGCTGCCGCTGGCCCTCGAGCTGGCTGCTGCCCGAATCAAGCTCTTGCCAGTCCAGGCCATGCTGTTTCGTCTCGAGCATGGCTTCTCGCTCCTGACTTCGGAAGCCCGGGACCGACCGGCCCGGCATCGGACGCTGGGCGAGGCGGTCAGATGGAGCTACGACCTGCTCGACGAGTACGAGCAAGCCCTGTTTCGTCGGCTTTCGATCTTCGTGGGGGGCTGCGCTCTGGAGGCCATCGAACGGGTAGTGAGTAGCGAGTGGAGAGTAGCGAGTGGGCAGGCAGATCACTCGCTACTTGCTACTCGCTACTCGCTACTCGACCTGCTGGGCTCGCTCGTGGACAAGAGTCTGCTGCGGCGCGAGGAGACGGCCAACGGCGAGCTGCGCTTCCGGATGCTGGAGACGATCCGTGAGTTCGCCCACGAGCGGCTCCAGGCGTGTGGAGAAGAGGACGAGACGGCCCGCCAGCACACAGCGTGTTTCCTGGCGCTGGCCGAGCAGGCGAACCCTGAGCTGAGCGGACCACACCAGAAGGTCTGGCTCGACCGCCTCGAGCTCGAACGCGAGAACCTCAGGGCAGCCCAGCGATGGGCCGTTGCTCAGGGCGATGCTGAGACGACCGCGCGCCTGGTGGCCGCGCTCTGGCACTTCTGGTGGGTCCGTGCCAACGCAGCGGATGCCCGTGAATGGGTCGATGCCGTCCTGCCGCTGGTACGACGCGCGGCGCCCACCTCGGCACTCGCCCGCGCCTTGCAGGGCGCCGGGCATCTGGCAGGGGCGCTTGGCGACTACGCAACGTGCCGGTCGCTGCTCGACGCGGCGCTGACGGTCGCCCGGCAGGTGGAAGATTGCTACACCCTCGCGAGCGTGCTCGACAGCCTCGGGCGGCAGTCATTCGTGGAGGGGCATTACCTCGAAGCTCGTGCGCTGCTGAGCGAGGGCGTCGTGATCCTCCGGGAGATCGACGACCGCCATGGACTGATCGGCGCACTCAGCCATCTTGGCTTCCTGGACTATCTGGAGAACCACCAGGACGCGGCCCGCGCGACCTATCGAGAAGGTCTGGCCCTGGCGCGCGAGGCCGGGGATCCAGACGCCATCGCCGAATTCCTCGACAACCTGGGCCGGACGTTTCACGCCGAGGGCGACCTCGACAGCGCTGTGCACGTCTATCAGGAGGCCGAAGCGATCTGGCGGGAGATCGGCCAGGGGCAGCGGCTGGCGATGGCGCTGAACAACCTGGGCAGCGCCCAGATCCTGCGTGGCGAGCTGGACGTCGCCCGCGCCCAGCTCCTGGAGGCGCTACGTCTCGCCCGTCTCGCGGGCAACCGCAGACGGCTCGCGTTCATCCTCGCGGCGATCGCGACGCTGGCGGCTGTGGAAGGCCAGGCCGAGCGTGCGGTGCGCTTCGACACCGTGGCGGCCACCACTGTCGCGGACATGGGCGCGTCGCTGGGCCAGCCAATCAACACCGCTGGCGCGCTGCACGTCGACCGGGTGCGGCAGGTGCTTGGCGTCTCGGCGACTCAGGCCGTCACCGCGGTGGGGCGAGCGCTCGCGCTGACCGAGACTGTGGACGAGGCCCTGGGCTGGCTGGCCGAGCCACGTGACCCTGCCGAGAAGCTGACCCGGCCCGCCGTCGCGGCAGCCCTGCCAGCGCCGGCGGTGCCGCTCGTCTCGGCTGGCGGCCCACGGCGTCAAAGCACTGGCCTGACCCGTCGCGAGTCCGAGGTAGCGACGCTCATCGCTCGCGGATTCACGAACCGCCAGATCGCGGCGGCGCTCGTCATCTCGCCGCACACCGCCGAGCGCCACGTCGAGCGGATCCTGGACAAGCTCGACTGCTCGTCTCGCGCCGAGGTGGCCGCCTGGGTGACGCGCCACGACCTGACCGTCGCCTGACGCGAGACTCACCGCCCAGGACAGTCAGAGGCACGTCATGCCCGCGCATTTGCGCGACATTACCGGCTCCCTAACGGCGTGCCTCACCCCAATAGGGAGCCTGCCGGTGCCTCATAGGGAGCCCTCCCGATGCCTCGCGCCTCCGCGCGGCGCGAGACTGAACGTGGCTGGCCGAGCAACGGCAGGCACATCGAGATGGGAGGGGACCACACATGCCCCCGATCGACGTCAAGCTCGTCGAAGGCGTCTTCTCCGAGACTCAGAAGCGCGAGACGATCGCCAGACTGGGGAGCACGCGCCGTGGTCCATTCTGGAGCGAGCGTAGAGGCGCCCTCTGGGGTGGCCGCTGGTTGTTCGCGCTGACCCTTGTAGCCAGCGTGCTGGTGTCGGCATTCGGGCTGGCGACACCAGCACGCGCGGAGCCGCCGCCTGACCCTGCCGCCCGGCTCCAGGTCGTCCTGGAGAAGATCATCATCGCGGACGACGGCGACTGGTTCGGCTCCGGCGAGCTGGAATTTCTGTCGGAGATCTGCACCGTGGACCTCTCCGGCGGATGCACAGCCGGCGATCGCATCCTGATGGGCAAGAACTTCAGTGCCGACACTGGCGATCAGCTCGATCTCAACCGGGTGGTGCCACAAGCTGGCGACAGCATGGACAACGCATCGGTTGAGGCTGGCTTGTCAGTCTTCGCCGGGCGGCACTACCGGTTTCATGCCAGCATGTTCGATCGGGACGTTCCCGGAGGAGGAGGTGACTACCTCGGGGAGATCAATCTCCCCGTTGACGCTGAGCATGAGTGGGGCATCGGCACCTATCGGATCGGCAGCGACTCGTACATTGAGGCCGACAACGGGGTGAAGATGAGCAAGTTCACCCTCCTGTTCGCGATTCGCCGGACTCCGCTGCCGGATCTCCAGGTGCACGGCTTCCGGTTCATCCAGCTTGACGCGGGCGGTCAGGCGATTTGCGCCCAGATCGAGAACATCGGCGAGCGGCCCTCCGTGGAGACGCCGATGACCGAGCGGGTGAACGGGACGTTCTTCCGCGAGTACATCGTGCCAGCCCTGGCGGCCGGCCAGACGACGCAGGCGTGCGTGGGGCGCTCCGAGCTGCCGACGCAAGGACATGGCCTGGGGTTCTTCATCGACGAAGGACGTCAGCTTGCGGAGATGGACGAGACCAACAACATCAACATCCTCTCGGTCCGGTCGCTCGCAGCTTCTGCCCCGGCCGGGAGCGCACCGGCCAGCGCCACCGGCGCCGAGCCGACCAGCACGCCAGCCACGGCCACGCCGTCACCCGAGTCGAAGCCGAGCAACGGCAGGCCCGACCTGCTCGTCCGGGCGATCCGGGTCAACGGCCAGCCAGCGGACAGCAAGAACGCCTGCAAGGACGGGGCGGCCAGCGTAGCGGTCGTCGTCAAGAACGGCGGCAACGCGGACGCGCCAGGTGTCGCCGTGCGCCTCTCCGTGGACGGGAACACGCTCGACCAGAGTGTGGACGCGCTCCATGCCGGCGAGGAGCGCGAAGTCACCTTCGGAAACGTGACGCTCAAGAAGGGCGAGCACACGCTCAAATCGGCGGTCCGTTTCGGCCCCACTACCCACCTACCAGCACCGTTCGCCGAGCTCTGGAGCCGGGCTACCGGCTCCAGAGCTTGACGGCACAGCAGGCCGAGGAGCGCCAGGCCCGGTGCTCCCGCTGAGGAACGACCATGAGAATCCTCGACGTCTTCGTTCACCGTGCCCGCGAACAGGCGCATCGCCTCGCCGCGAGCCTGTTCGTGATACGCCTCTGGCCGCTCACGATCGCAGTCATCGCCGGCCTGCTGGTTTCGACGCTCGGGACTTCAGCGCCGGTGCGCGCCGAGCCGCCACCCGATCCAGTTGCGCGCCTGCAAGTCATCCTCAAGAGTGTCCACATCAACAGCAATGACGTGAACCATAGCGTCGGGCAGGTCTTCCTGAGCTCCGGCTTCTGCATCGCCCCCGCGCCCACGGAGCCCAAGTACCCGCACCTGTGCCCAGCCGGCAGCTATCTCAACTGGCGGTACGACTTCACCGCGAAGACGGGCGATGACGTCGCCCTGGAGCGCTGGGCGCCACAGGACCAGGACAACAAGTCGGCCGACATCACCGTCGCGGCTGGCATCCCGGTCTACTCGGGGGAGCATCGCGCCTTCATGACGCAGCTCTGGGATCTCACCACCATCGGGACCGCCGAGCCGCTCGGGCTGATTGTGCGGCCGGTGGATGAGGAGCACAACTGGGGCATCGGCACCTTCACGATCACCAGCGCGCCGCTCAACGACGCCGAGGGTGAGTACGTCCTGACGTACGAGATCCGCCGCATGCCGCTGCCAGACCTCCGAGTGAACGGCTTCCAGGTCGCCGGGTCGCCGGGCTCGGAGTACGTCTGCGGCCAGATCCAGAACGCGGGTCAGGCATCCACCGGGCCGGTCCCTCTGGCGCTGGTCACGGAAGGGGTGACCCTGCAAACCGTCACCCTGGACCCCTTCGGCATTGGCGAGAGTGCCTGGCACTGCGTCCTGCGCGCGGACCTGCCGGCGAAGGCGCACAACCTGGTGTTCTCGGTAGACCCGTCTCGGGTGGTTCCAGAGATGGACGAGTACAACAACGTCAACGTCGTCGCTGTCGCGGCCAATGCATCCGGCACCGCGCAGGCCAGACCGATCCCCTCAGATCCTGGTGCCGCGCCCAGCACCACCGCGCCCGACGCGATGCCGTCGCCACAGCCGAAGCCGACCGAGACCTCCTCAAAGCCCGGCGCCGACAAGGCGGACCTGCTTGTTAGGGCCATCCGGATCAACGGCCAGGCACCGGATGGCAAGGGCGACTGTCAGGCCGGCAAGAACGGCGTGACCGTCACGGTCAAGAACGCCGGTAAGGCCGACTCGGGGAGCTTCACGGTGCGTCTCAGCGTAGACGGCGACACGCTGGACCAAAGCGTGGACGCCCTCCGCGCCGGCGCGGAGCGCAAGGTGAGCTTCGACAACCTCACGCTGAAGAAGGGCCAGCACACCCTCCGAGCCGTCGCCGACCCGAATCACGCCGTCGGCCAGGCCAACGACGACGGCAACGAGCTCAAGGTGACCGTCCGCTGCACGGACGCCGGGTAAGGTCATGGTCACGGACGACGCGCCGACCATCAGCCTGGACTGGACGGACGACACGTCGGCCACGGTCCAATCGCCAGAGAGCCTGTGCCTGCTCTTCGGACTCAGCCTCGCCACGGCACTGCCGCCGGCCGCCATCCTGCCTCCCCGTCGAGTAGCCCAGTCCGCCGTCCGGGCCGGCCGTGACGCCATCCTCCAGCCGCCAGATCTGGCAGCTGCCCTTGGCCGGCCGCCTGCCGAGCTCTGGCGCGGGCGAGTCCAGGTAGGTGAGATCGACCAGCGGCTCCACGGCCTGGAGATGCTGCTCCAGATCGTCCGCATGCCGGACGCGTCGGGAGCGCTGGTCTGTCTCAGCGTCGTCAGTTCAGACCCGTCAGCACACGGAGCACACGATGCCAGCCCTGCCGGTCTCTGGCAACTGGCCCGCGAGGCGCTCGTCCTGCACGGCGTCCCGCACCAGCCCCAGACAGGACTCGGGGACGCCGCCGTGCTGGCCGGCTATGGCGGTGTGACAGCCCAGGTCGTCTGGCTGGCTGGCGCGCATCTGGCGACGGCCAGCGTGACCTCGCTGGACCGCGAGACGACCTGGGCGGCCAGGGCGGCGCGAGCGCTCGCGGTCACGATCGATCGACACCTGACCGGATCACGGGCGCGCGTCCCACCGCGGCGGTGATGGACGGCTTCGGGTGAATGGCATTGACGGATCTCGAGCCTGGTTCAGCCGACGCCCGTGTGCGTCAGCGCCCGGCCACGGCGGGATGGCAGGAGGCAGAGCGCGGCCAGGACGTTGCAGGCCAGCGTCAGCACGCCGAGCGACGCGAAGCCGCCGGTCGCGAGCAACAGCCCGCCCAGCGAGCTGCCGATCGCGCCGCCCAGGCTCATGCAGGTCTGGTTCAGCGAGGTCGTCGTGGCGCGGCCCCCGGGCGAGCCGTCCACCAGCAGCGTGTTCTGCGAGACGATGGCAATCCCGTTCCCCACGAACCCGAGCGTCAGCAGCACGATCACCGTCGCCATGCCAAGCGGCAGCGCCAGCACGCTCCCGAGGCAGACCCCGATCAGGACTGGCGCCGCGACGGCCAGCCCGCGCAGTGGCAAGCGCCCGAGCGGCCCGCCCGTCAACATGCTGCCCGTGAAATTCCCGACGCCCGTTGCCGTGAACGCCCAGCCAACCTCCGCCGCGCTCAGTCCGTGCACCTGCACGAGGTACGCCCCCAGGTAGGTGAACTGCGCCCAGACCCCCAGGTTGCGGATGAACGCAGAGAGGTACAGCGCCAGGGTCGGGCGGTCGGCCAGGAGCGGCGCGAACGCGGCCAGCGACACCCCGCGGGCCGCCCGGCCGCCCGGCTCACTCCCTGGCTCCGACTCGTGTGGATCGTCCGCCGGCAGCTGCCACAGCATCAGCCCGACCGCGACGATCCCGAGCGCCCCCAGCGCCAGGAACGCCCCGCGCCAACCGAACACCGTCCCGATGGCCGTCACCAGCGGGATGCCCACGATGGGGGCGAGCGTCCCAGTGGCCTGAACCAGCCCCATGCCCCGCCGCATCGCCGGACCCTCGTAGCGCGTCCCGATGACGGCCTGGGCCACCGGCAGCCCGATCGAGCGGCCACCCGCCCCGATCAACGCGACCGGCACCAACACCCAGAGGCTCGGGGCCAGCGCCGTGGCGAAGGCGCCGACCGAGGAGGCCACCACCCCAGCCAGCAGCGTCGGGCGGTGCCCGAACCGATCCGCGACCGGGCCGACCAGTAGCCCGAGCGCAGCGGCCACCAGCAGCGCCAACGCCGGGATCTGGCCCAGCACCGCCACCGTCGAGCCGAGGTCCGCCGCGATGAACGGCAGAAACGGGCTCAGCGCGAACGTCGCCAGCTGGGTGACGAACGGCGCCAGGCAGACCGCCATCAGCATCCAGGCATCGCGGCTAGAGATGCGATCGGCGTTCTGGACCGTGGCCGGCTGCTCGGCAGCGGACGTGATGGCCTCGTCGCTCATCGTGGAAGCCCGTCAGATCGCACTGGCGTCGAGCAGGTCGTCGGCGAGGCTCGCCCCTGAGAGGTCGAGCCACCAGAGCAGGTCGCCGATGACAAACCGCTCGCGGATCAGGTGGGCGTTGTTCAGCGCGAAGCGGGCCTGCTCTACGGGAATGGTCGGCTCCAGCTCGTGGAAGGCGAGCGGGTGGCCCGAGCGCCGCAGGATCTCGCGGATGGTGGCCGCCGGTCGCACCAGCTCCCGGAGGCGCGGCCCGACCTCGTCGTCCCAGCGCTCCCGCACCGCGTCGAAGCGCGCCTCGGACGCCGACCAGAGCATCAGCTTCTTCTGATAGTCGCGCCAGCACTCGGCCGCCATCTTGCCGCTCGGGTCAAGCGGCCCGAACGCACTGTTGATGGTCGCCTCGACGGCCTCGGGGGCCGGCGGCGTCGGACGGGGGCGGCCCGGATCGAACCGCTCGTGCAGCAGCTCGTACGCCCTGGCCGCGAGCGGCGTCGCCACGCCGACCTGGGCGCCGTGGAGCGCCGTCGCACGGCCCCAGGCTCCGGAGCCCATGTCCAGCACGTGTGAAACGACGTGCTCGGTGCCCGAGAGTGGCGTCGAGATGCGCACGATCGACTGGGCCAGCCCGGCCAGGAGCACCTGGCGGATCAAGAAGGTCAGCTCGGTCGGGGCGCCAGCGGCCACGCCGGGCGCGTGCTCCAGGTAGACGTCGTCCAGGTGCGCGCCCATCAACGCCAGCGGCGTCTCGCTGTACCGCTCCACCAGCCCCAGCTGATGCGCCAGGTACCAGTCGCCGTACGAGATGAACCGCGCCACACAATCGCCCAGCCCCGCCCGCGTCATGGCCGAGGGCGCGGCGGCCAGCGTCTCCAGGTCGCAGAGCACGGCGTCCGGGAAGCGTGATGGGCGGGTCCGCTTGACGCCGTCCACCAGCAGGACGGCCAGACTGGAGGTGAACGCCGTCACCGAGGCGGCAGTCGGGACCAGCACCAGGACGGTCCGGGCGCCGTCCTCGCGCTCGGCGGTGAAG
The DNA here is from genome assembly GCA_046328125.1 of Chloroflexota bacterium. Lineage (GTDB taxonomy): Bacteria > Chloroflexota > UBA6077 > UBA6077 > JACCZL01 > JADZEM01. Next base: position 8,794 of record JAXLXF010000050.1, on the reverse strand, counting down.
CAGGCGTGCTTGGCGACGTCGCAGACGGTCCCCGATCCGAGCGCGACCACCGCCGTCGGCTGCCCGCCGATAGCCGCCCTCCCCCGCCCGACGTTCTCCAGATCGGCGTGCACCAGGCCATCGTGGCTCGGCGGCAGGGTCACGACCTCGACGGTTCGGCCAGACCCAGCCAGCAGGTCGTGCACCAGCGGCTTCAGATCGACGCTGGCGCGACTGTACGGGCGGTCGTCCTGGAACAGCAGCACCCGCTTCGGCGCGTCGAGGTCGGTCAGCAAGTCCGGCAGGCGGCGGAGGGCGTTCGACTGCACCAGCACCTGGCGGATCGGCAGGTCGAACAGCTCGTCGGCGTCTGGGCGCGCCTCGAGCCAGCGACGGAGGGCCGGCAGCTCGTCCGGCAGCGGGGCTGGCGGATGGTCAGGCGGCCCTGGGGGAGATGTCGCGGCGGCGTCGTTCGCGGTCATGCCGCGAGTGTACCGCGCCCAGCTATCTCGGCTCTCGTCGGCCGGTGTCGGCGCCGGTGCTGTTGGCGCGCACGAGCCTCACCGAGATGCCAAACAGGCCCCGCTCAGGGGTGCTGAGCGAGGCCCGTTCGCGATTGGAAGCAATCAGCCTGACCTGACAAGCGATCAGCAACGAGACAACGCCAGAGGTGGCTGTAGAGAGCGACGCTGAACAGTGCGCTGAGAGCTGTTGCGGACGACTAGCGATGCTGAGCCGACCGCTCGGGTGAGCGGCCGACCACGCGACGAGAGAGCCTGATGGGCGACACTGGCACGCTCTCGCGACCTCGGCCGCTGGCACGACCGACGCTTTCCACATCCACGATGCGCGTGGCGGAGTGGGCCGCGAGGAGGCTCGCGTTCCGCCGCACCGTGGGTGAACGGCGAGCCCTGTAGGGGGATCGGCTCGCCGTCGTGCACCCAGGGCCATCATAGGGCGAGACGGTGCCTCTGCGTGTCGGGCCGGCTCCCTATTTTCAAGAACCGTGTTTTCCTGACAGCCGTGTAGGAGTTTTCCCCACACACGAGTAGCGAGTAGCGAGTAGCGAGAGGAGATGAAGCCCACTCGCTACTCACTACTCGCTACTCACTACTCCCCGGCTGGAGCAGCCCTTTGCGCAGGGCGTACTTGACCAGCTCGGCGCGGTGGTGCAGGTTCAGCTTGTCCATGACCCGCTGGCGGTAGGTGTCCACCGTCTTCGGGCTCAGCACCAGCCGGTCCGCGATCTCCTGGGCGGTATAGCCCTCGGCGGTCAGCTTCAGCACCTCGCGCTCGCGCTCGGAGAGGGTCTGGTAGCTGTCCACTTCCTTGCCGGCCTTGACCCGGTCCAGGTAGTCCTCCAGCAGCATCTTCTGGGCCGGGGGGTCCAGGAAGACCTCGCCCCGGTGGACGGCGCGGATCGCCTCCAGCAGCTCGGTGTCGGCCTGGCTCTTGAGGACGTAGCCGGAGCCGCCGGCCTGCACGACCGGCAGGAGGTACTGCTCTTCGGCGTGAACGGTCAGGATCAGGACGCGAGCGCCGGTCTCCAGCTGACTGATCCGCCTCGTCGCTTCGAGGCCGCTCATGCCGGGCATCGCGATGTCCATGACGACGACGTCTGGGCGGAGTCGGGTGGTCTGCTCGACGGCCTCGACGCCGTTGTTCGCCTCGCCGACCACTTCCAGGTCCGGCTCGGCGCCCAGCAGCAGGCGCAGGCCACTCCTGAGAATCGGGTGGTCGTCGGCCAGGATCACGCGGATCGTCGCGGCGCCGTTCTGGGGCGGTCCCTCGGCGAGCATCGTCGGCACCCCTCTCAAGCCGAAAGCCTACCAGATCCCGGCCGGAGGCCCGGCATATTGGCGCGTACCGGGGCTCAGGCGACGCTGACGGTGGGGATCTCCAGGCGGACGCGCGTGCCGTGGCCGGGCGCGGAGTCCAGGCTGAGCCGTCCGCCGACCAGTCCGGCCCGCTCGCGCATCCCGAACAGCCCCAGGCTCCGCTGCCGACTGTCCAGCGCGGACTCCAGCTCGAAGCCGTGGCCGTCGTCGTCCACGCTGATCGTCAACATGGTCGGGCCGGCCCCGAGCCGGACCTCGGCCTTGCTGGCGCCGCTGTGGCGCGCCACGTTCGAGAGCGCCTCCTGGATCACTCGGAACGCGACCAGCTCCACCTCCGGGGGCAGGCGCTCCGGCCGTCGCGTCATGCGCACCTCGACCGGGATGCCGGTCCGGTGGGAGAACTGCCGCGCGAACGCCTCGACAGCCGCCACGAGGCCCAGGTCGTCCAGCATGGTCGGACGCAACTCCAGGGCCATCCGTCGGACGCCCTCCAGCGCCTCGGCGGTCAGGGCGCGCAGGTCGGCCATGGTGCGCTGGAGCGACTCCGGGTCTGGCGAACGCTCGGCGACGCGCTGTCGTACTAGCAGCGAGGCGAGTGCCTGGGCCGTCTCGTCGTGGAGCTCCCGCGCTATGCGCAGCCGCTCCTCCTCCTGAGCCTTGATGATCTGGGACGAGAGGGCACGCAGCTGCGCGCCGTGCTCGTCGAGCTGGTCGAGCATGGCGTTGAGAGTCTCGCGGAGGGCCTCGATCTGGGGATCGCTGAACGGGTCGCGGCCGGCGCGGGCGCGCAGGCTCCCTTTGCGGACCTCCGCGATGGTCCGGATCAAGCCGTCGAGCGGGCGGAGGGCGAGCTTGAGCACGACCCAGTTGACCATCACACTGAGCAGCGCTCCGATGGCCGCGAACACGAACGCCAGCTCCAGGGGCGTACCGGCCGTCTCGTAGCGGACGGTGTGGGCGGTGACGTACGTCCCGACGACGGCGCCGCAGATGACGACGCCGGCATTGCCGATCATCACTTTGGTGAAGATCGGGAGGGCGGCGATCCACGAGAGCAGCCGGCGCCCCGCCGCGACGGACGGCGCTTCGCGGATGAGGTGCTCGGACGCGGCGTCAGCCGACGTGCCCAGCGCGTCAGGTCGGGCGGGCGGCTCGGGGCTGGCGGGCGGCTCGGGGCTGGCGGGCGGCTCGGGGACGGTGGTAGCCAGGGCCGTGCTCCTCGTGGGTGCGACACAACGGCGTGCGCTTAGGATTGTACCGCCCTGGCCCGGTGGACATCCCTGCTCTGGTGCCTGCGTTCACTGCGTTGGCGGATCGGCCGGAAACCCGAAGAGACCTGCCCACAGGTACCGGGCACGGAGGTGTCGGGGGCCATTCAGATGGAGACGCTCGATGGTTGCTCGACCGATGTCGGTCAGGCCACGCAGCACAGACGTCTCGGAGTGCATGTCGAAGTGCTCGCTCCAAGCGTCCACGCGCGGGTTGAACAGACGGACCGCGAGCAGGCGCGTGGGGTCGATGGAGGTCGTCGCCACATGCTTGCTGCCGTTACACGCACGACAGGCGAGGGCCAGGTTTGACGGCTCGTCGGTGCCCCCGCGTCCGAGTGGTTGGATGTGCTCGACCTCGAACGCATGATTGAAGACCTCTTCGGGCGCCCGACAGTATTCGCAGCGGTGCCCGGCACGGTCGGCGACGAACGGGTAGAGCCTATGGGGCATCGGCGGGCTTGCGGCTGCTCCAGGCCTTGATCCCCGGATCCGTCAGGGCGATGAGCTCCTCACCCGAGAGGAACCTGCGTCCGCCGGTTGCCTTCAGCATCTTCTTCGCATATTCCTGCTCCAGCAGGTTGCCGTCACTGTCAAACAGGTCAGGGTGACGCTGCTGAAGCACACGCGTCAGGCGTTCGATGACCTCGTCGAGCTCCGCGTCGGCTGCTGCGATAGCCGCTGCTCGCCCCGTCTCCATGTCTCCGTCCTCGTCGTCGCGACAGGCTGCGTAGCCAGAGTGTCGGAGGCGGTCGACGTCGCCGTCGCTGGCGTCGTGTGGCAGGAGGAGCACGCTGCCATCAGGGAGATCGGCCGGCGATGTGGCGCGCGGCTGTCCGGCCGGATCGAGGATCACGACCTTCGCATTGGCCCCGTTCGGGCGCTCGTCGCTGATGAGCACCTCGTCACGCCGAGCTTCGCCGTCGGCCTCCCAGAGCAGCGCACCACGAAGTCGCATGACGCCCCCATCACGGGTACAGACTCACTCCTGAGAGTGTACCGCGAATCCTGGCGACGCGAGTCACCCTGGTATCTGGTGCATCGGATGGCCTGTCCAAAGAGACAGTCCATCATGTGCGCCGGGCGTCGCTAGAATTGTGCGATTCAGCAGACCATCGTCGGCGGGCGACTCGGCAGCACGGGACAGCAAGGGGATCGATTTGGGACAGCGGACAACGCTGGATTCGCGCCAGGACGCCGAGCGGCGTCCGGCGGCGGCAATGGACGAGACGGCAGCAGCGCCATCCGGAGCAACAGCGCCAACACGAGACGCGGAGGAGCGGGCGTTCCCGCCCGGGCGAGCGCGCCAGATCATCACCGCTGGCCTTGTGATGGCGATGGCGGTCGTGGCGATGGAGACGACCGTCGTCGTGACGGCGCTCCCGACCATCGTCGGGGAGCTGGACCGACTGGACCTGTACCCGTGGGTCTTCTCGGCGTACCTGCTGACCTCGACGGTGACGGTGCCGTTGTACGGGAAGCTGGCGGACGTCTTCGGGCGGCGGCGGGTGTTCCTGTTCGGGACCGCGCTGTTCCTGGCCGGCTCGGTGCTGTGCGGGCTGGCGGGCGGCATGACGGAGCTGATCGTGTTCCGAGCGCTGCAAGGGCTCGGAGCCGGCGCCATGATGCCGACGATCTTCACGGTGATCGCGGATCTGTACCGCCTCCACGAGCGCGCGAAAGTCCAGGGCGTCTTCAGCACGCTGTGGGGGATCGCGTCTCTGGTGGGGCCGGGGCTGGGCGCCTGGCTGACGCTGACGTGGTCGTGGCGTTCGGTGTTCTTCGTGGGGGTGCCGTTCGGGCTGGCGGCGGCGCTCTTCTTCATCTGCTTCTTCAAGGAGCGGGTCGAGCCGCGCAAGGTCTCGCTGGACATCGCCGGCTCGCTGCTTCTGATGGGCGGGCTGACGGCGTTGCTGCTGGCGCTGACGCAGGGCACGGAGGGGGTCGGTTGGGCCTCGCCGCTGGTGATCGGGCTGCTGGCCGGCAGCGTCGTGATGCTGGCCGGATTCATCGTGGTGGAGCGGCGCGCGCCGGACCCGGTCCTGCCGCTCTCGCTGTTCGAGCTGCGGGTGATGTCGGTCTCGTCGGCGGCGAACGTGCTGTCGGGGGCGGTGCTGTTCGGGGTGACCTCGTACGTACCGCTGTTCGTGCAGGGGGCGCGTGGCGAGGGGCCGGCGGGAGCTGGCGCGGCGCTGACTCCGATGCTGGTCTGCTGGTCGTTGAGCGGGTTCGTGGGGCCGAGGCTGCTGCTCCGGTTCGGGTTCCGGGCGATCGCGATCGGGGCGACGCTGCTGATCGCGGTGGCGTCGGCGGGGCTGGTGCTGGTGGCGTACGGCGCATCGCCGACGGTGCTGTATGTCTCGATGGCGCTCTATGGGTTCGGGTTTGGGCCGAGCACGGCGGCGTTCATGATGGTGCTGCAAGAGGCGGTGCCGTGGAGCCAGCGCGGCGTCGCCACGTCGTCCACCCAGCTGTTCAGAAGCCTGGGCGGCACGCTCGGGGTGGCGCTGCTGGGGTCAATCTTGCACGTGGGGCTGACGAGTCGGGTGGCGGCGACTGGGCTGGACCCGGCGGCGGTCAGCTCGCTGATGGCGCCATCGTCACACGCGGGGGCGCTGTCCGTCGCGGATGAGGTGGCGCTACGTGCCGCGCTGGGCGGGGCGCTGGAGCCGGTGTTCTGGGTGACGCTGGTGCTGGCCGCCACGACGCTGGTGACGGTGCTGGTGTTTGCTCGGGACGTGAAGCTGCATCGGGGGACATGAGGATGCGCGGGCTTTCTCCCGACGCTGTGGCATGGGACAACACCGGGTGACACAGCGGCGGACGACAAAAACCCCCGCTCCAGCAGACCGGAGCGGGGGCTGTGGGGGAGGGGTGGGGTAGAGGTCAGTCGTTGTCGTTGCCGTCGTGGTTGTCGTTGCTGTTGCCGTTGCTGTTGCCGTTGCTGTTGCCCTGGCCGTCGTTGTCGAGGCCGTTGCGACCGTTGACGCCGAACCCGCCGTGGGCCACCTCGGTGCCGTTGACGTAGACGCGGACGTCGTACGAGGCGCCGGGCAGATCGCCGCTGCCGTTCCGCTTCGTGATGGGGAAGGCGTAGCGACCGTCGCCCTTGCAGCAGTCGAGGTCGCCGTAGCGATAGTCCTCGCCGTTCGCCCGGACCAGATACGAGACGTCGGCATTCTTATTGTGATCGTGGTACTCGAAGGAGACCCAGACCTGCTCGGTGCCGGAGCCGAACTCGACGCGCGGGTTGATCGGACGGGCGTTCGAGTCCACACTGGTGGAGAACTGGAGCCCGCTGGTCCAGGTGCCCGCCGGTGCGTCAGCTGGCGCGGCGGCGGCGGCGGTCGGCTGCAAGGTCAGGGTCGGCCCGTTCCAGGGCGTCCCGAGCAGGATGAACGCCGAGAGCACCGCCGCAACAACGCCAAATCGCACGATCATGGTTGGTCTCCTCCGCTGATGGGCAGCGCGCTCGAAAACGCGCGCTGCTCCGTCCCTCATCCGTCTTCCTGAAACTCAGGGTACGCCTGTGCGGCCGGGCGATCTGTCACCGGGCGAACACCCGGCGCGCGTGCCTGCGCACACTGGCGCGGAGGAGGGATTCGGGACGGTCAGGGATCTTCCATCAGCGAGGAGAGTGGGCGGTCAGTAGGGGAACTGGAGGTCCGGGCGGGCCTGGGCGTACCGCGCCTGGGCCACGCCGAGGTTCTCCTGCAGCTGGATCGTCAGGCCGCCGTCCACGACCAGGGCGTGGCCGGTGATGAACGACGCTTCGTCCGTGCAGAGGAAGCAGATGGCGTTGGCGATGTCGATCGGCTTGCCGGTGCGGCGGAGCGGGTACTGCTGGGCGAAAAACTCCAGCCCCTCGGGGTTGGAGTCCCAGCGCTGCTGCATTCGCTCGGTGACGATGTGGCCGGGGCAGATGGCGTTGACCCGGATGTTGTCCTGGCCGTAGTCGCAGGCCATCTGCTTGGTGACGCCGATGACGGCGAACTTGCCGGCCTCGTAGATGAGCGACTTCTGCGCGGTGAGCAGGCCGTGGACCGACGAGAGGTTGACGATCGAGCCGCCGCCGGCCTTGCGCATCTCGGGGACGGCGTACTTGGCGCCCAGGTACATCGACTTGACGAGGACGGCCATGCCTCGGTCCCAGGCTTCCTCGGAGATCTCGGTGGCACCGCCGGCCCCATCAGCTCCGGACGGCGAGTAGGCGTTGTTGACCAGGATGTCGAGGCGGCCCCAGAGGCTGACGGCCTTCTCGACCATCGCCTTGATGTCGTCGTGCTTGCCGACGTCGGCGGTGACGACCTCGGCGGTGCCGCCGGCCGACTTGATGCGGTCCACGTTCTCGTTCGCCAGTTGTAGGGCGACGTCGGCGATCAGAACTTTGGCGCCCTCTTCGGCGAGGCGGCGCGCGGTGGCCCCGCCGATGCCGGTGGCGCCGCCGGTGACGATGGCGACCTGTCCGTCAAGCTTTCCCATGATGTCCTCCTTCTGTATTGGATGGGGAGTCATGGTAGCGGGCGGCGGGGTACCATGCCCGTGGCCGTCAGCTACGGCGGCCGGGGAGTCTGCGTCCATGAAGATCGTTGCGATCGACAATCTGCTGATGCGGGTCGAGCGCCAGAACTGGCACTTCGTGAAAATCACCACCGACGAGGGGATCACCGGCATCGGGGAGGCGTCCGTCGAGGGGCGCGAGCGGACCGTCGCGGCGGCGGTGGACGAATTTGGGCGGTACCTGATCGGCGAGGACCCGGGGCCGATCGAGCACCACTGGCAGCGGCTGCATCGGCACGGCTTCTGGCGGGGCGGGATCATCCTCAACTCGGCGATCTCGGGGATCGAGCAGGCGCTCTGGGACATCAAGGGGAAGAAGCTGGGCGCGCCGGTCTACGAGCTGCTGGGCGGCCCGACCAGGAACCGGGTCCAGGTCTACACCCACGCGAACGGCCCGACCCCAGAGGCGACCGTCGAGATGGTGCTGGGGCTGATGGAGAAAGGGTACCGGGCGTTCAAGCTGGGGACGGGGCAGCCTGGTCCCGAGGGGATGGACGAGCGGACGCTGATCCGCCAGTGCGCGAAGAAGATCGAGGCGGTGCGGGCGGCGGTCGGCCCGGACGTTCACCTGGCGCTGGACAATCACGGGCGGTTCTCGCCGTTCTACGCCATCGAGCTGATGCATGCGCTCCAGCCGTACAACATGCTCTTTCTGGAGGAGCTAGTGCCGCCGGAGAACCTCCAGGCGCTGAAGAAGGTGATGGACGTCAAGGCGAACGTGCCGCTGGCGACGGGCGAGCGCCTGTTCAGCAAGTGGGAGTTTCGGGAGCTGATCGACCAGCAGATCGTGGACATCGTGCAGCCGGACATCTGCCACGCGGGCGGGATTCTGGAGCTGAAGAAGATCGCGGCGATGGCGGAGGCGTATTACATCAAGGTGGCGCCGCACAACCCGAACGGGCCGGTCGCGACGGCGGCCTCGTTGCACCTGTCGGCGGCGATCCCGAACTTCTTGATCCTGGAAACGGCGATGAACGAGCCGCACCGGACGATGTCGATGAAGTACGGGCCGAAGATCGAGAACGGCTGGATCGAGCTGCCGAAGACGCCTGGGCTGGGCATCGAGCTGGACGAGGACGTGATCCGGGCGCACCCGTACAGCCCGCGAGATTACTCGTCGGCGTACTACCCGGACGGCTCGGTGGCGGA
>JAXLXF010000005.1:0-334675 GCA_046328125.1 Chloroflexota bacterium | reverse complement strand
CAGCAAGCTCGACAAGGCCGCGTCGAAGGGCATCCTGCATCCGCGCAACGCGGCGCGCCGCAAGTCGCGGCTGATGAAGAAGCTGAACCAGGGGCTGGCCGCCGCCGCGAGCTAGCGCCAGGTCGCTCAGCGCGTCCGCTGTTGATCGGAAGAGCCCGGCCGTCGAGGCCGGGCTCTTTCACGTCCTGGGCGAATGGTGTGGACCGATGAACGCATCGGCCCACGCGCTGGCTATACCTCGCGGGCGCGGGTCCGGGCGCCGTTGCGGCGCAGTCCGACCGGCGTCGGACGGGACGCGCGAGCCACGCCGAAGGTCTGGACGACCGCCTCGCGCGGTCGCGAATGGTCCAGCTCGACCATGAAAATGCGCTGGTACTGTCCGAGCGCCAGCCGGCCGTCGCGGATCGGGATCGTCTGGCTCGCGCCCAGCACCAGCTGCAGGCAGTGGGCGTGGCCGTTCGGGCTCTCGTCCGGCGTCATGTTGACCGTGCGCACGTCGAAATCGTTGTGGCGGTAGGCGTGCGCACGCGGAGCCAGTCGATCCAGGAACTCGGCCATGTCCTCCAGCAGGAGCGGCTCGAGCTCGTTCAGGGTGATGGCGGCCGTCGTGTGCCGCGAGAAGACGATGGCCAGACCGTCCGCGACCGGCGAGCGCGCGATGATGCTCTCGACCTGGTCGGTCAGGTCGATGAACTCTGGCGCGGTCGTGGTGACCAGCTCGATCGACTCCGACCAACAGGCGAAGCCCGCGCCGGGCTCAATCGCCGGCAGGGGAAACGGATTCAAGGCCATGACCAGGGCGCTCCCAAAATGTCGTAGATCTGGTGGGGGAATGTGGAGGCCGAGCGAGGTGAGGCAGTGGAAACCTGCATCAGAGAGGGGCTAGAAGGGGGTGCTCTGCGCGGCCAGTGAATCGTAGCATAGCCGCCCACCGGGTGTCCGTTTCAGCGATCTGCTGGCTCTGCAATTTGGTTGCAGCAGAGGCAGACCAAGCAAAAGGGATGGACCGACGTCCGGTCCATCCCCTGCAAACGGATTGCGAGCGGTTCGTTAGCTGCCGGCTCGCGAGAACGCCGCCTGGAGCGCCCGCCGCGTGAACACTACCGCCAGGTGCGCGCGGTACTCCGCCGAGGCGTGGATGTCGTCGTTGCAGTCGATCCCGTCGGCGGCGTGCGAGGCCGCGTCGGCGATCGCATCCGCGCCCTTGCCGACCAGCGCCTCTTCGACCGCCGTGGCGCGGTACGCCTTCGGGCCGACCCCGGTCACGCCGACGCGCACCGACTCGACGTTGCCGCTGCCGTCGAGCTTGACCGCCGCCGCGACGCCGGTCAGCGCGTAGTGGGAGGCCGGGTGGTCGAACTTCGCGTAGGCCGTCCCCGTGCCCGACGCCAGGACCGGGAACTTGACGGCGGTCACGATCTCGTCTTCGGCCAGCGCGGTGGTCAGGATGTCCACGAAGAACTCGGTCCCCGGGATAATGCGCTCGCCGTTCGGCCCTTTCACCACCACCGAGCCATCCAGCGCCAGGAACGCCGCCGGCGGATCGCCAGCGGGGTCCGCGTGGGCCAGGCTACCGCCGAGCGTCCCGCGGTTCCGCACCTGGATGTCGCCGACCAGCGAGGCCGCTTCGGCCAGCGCCGGCAGCGCCCGCTGAATCTCCGACGACCGCGCCACGTTCGCGTGGGTCACCATCGCGCCGATGGTGGTGCCGTTGGCGTCCACCTTGATCTCGTTCAGGCCGGGCACCTTGCGCAGGTCGATGATCTTGGCCGGCTGGGCCAGCCGCAGCTTCATCGCCGGCAGCAGGCTGTGGCCGCCAGCCAGGATCTTCGCGTCACCGCCACTCTCGGCGAGCAGCTTGATCGCCTCGTCGAGCGACTCGGGCGCAACGTACTCAAATTGCGCGGGATACATGCTGTCTGCTCCTCTACAACGTCACACGGCTCGTCGAGCCATCGCACTCGCTCAGGCTGGTGAGCCCTAGCCGGCCAGCTCTTTCGCGGCGTACTGGATCGCCTTCACGATGTTCTGATAGCCGGTGCAGCGGCAGAGGTTGCCCTCGATCCCGCGTCGAATCTCCTCTTCAGAGGGAGCCGGGTTGTTCTTCAGCAGGTCGACGCTGGTCATGATCATGCCCGGCGTGCAGAAGCCGCACTGGAGGCCGTGCTCCTCCCAGAACCCCTTCTGAATCGGGTGGAGCTCGCCGTCCTTCGCCAGCCCTTCGATGGTGCCGAGCTCGGCGCCGTCGGCCTGGACGGCCAGGATGGTGCACGACTTCACGGCAGCACCGTTCATGATGATGGTGCAGGCGCCGCACTGACTGGTGTCGCAGCCGACGTGGGTGCCGGTCAGGCCGAGGACGTCGCGCAGGTAGTGCACGAGCAGCAATCGAGGCTCGACCTCGCTCTTGTAGGTCTTTCCGTTGACCGTGACGGTGACGGCAACGTTCATCCGGTTCCCCTCCCTGGAGTGGGTGATCGGTGTCGGCGTGTGGGGCGCCGAGAAGATCGCGTCTGGATGTCCTAGGTCATGCGTAACAAGGGATGCTAGGGTCACGCAGTCAGATTGTCAACCAAGGATAGTCCGGCGGGCGGCCAATCCGCACGAGCCGCGCCGTTATCGAGGCGTCGTGGGCTCCACCGGGATCACCCGGGACCGAAACGCCTGCCAGTCGCGGATGATCTGCGTGTCGTGCGCGAACGCGAGCTGGGGCAGCGCGTCGAGCGGGAAGCCGCGCAGCTCCTTCAGGTCGTCGTCAGCGCGCAGCGTCCCACCACGCGCTTCGGCAGCGTAGGCGATGACGATGACCGGGTTACCAGGCTCCGAGTAGACGCCGACGAGCCCCGTCAACTCGATGTGCAGGCCGGTCTCTTCGAGCGTCTCGCGCCGTGCCGCCTCCTCCACGACCTCCCCTCGGTCCACAAAGCCGCTCGGGAAGCTCCAGAGGCCGCCGCCAGGATTCTCGCGCCGTAGCCCGAGCAGGATGCCGTGCTCCCACGGGATCACGGTCAGGACGGCCACCTTCGGATCGTCCCAGACCACGAAGCCGCAGCTCGGGCAGGTCGGGTGCTCGCGGTTGTTGTCGTACGGGACTGGACGGACTTCGAGCGGCGTGGCGCAACGGGCGCAGTACCGGATCCCGCCGATGTGCGGGTGCCCGTTCTGGTGGCCGTCCTCCAGATCTCGCTCACTCTCAGTGGGCGTGACGGCCTCGGTGGGTGCGACAGCCTCCGGGGGCGCAGCACGCTCAGGGGGCGCAATGAATTGCGCCCCTACTAGTGTCTCGACTGGAGGGGCGCTACTGATTTCGCCCGCTGGGGGGGTGAGGTCGCTGCCCGTCAGGCTGGCGTACGCCTCGGGCGTGTCTACGTCCGTCTGGATCGACGGGTCGGGCAGATCGACCCACGCGATCTCGGCCCGATGCTGCTGGAGCAGTGCGCGACCGCCCTGGTCGCCGGTCTGCGCCGTCAGCTCGTCGAACAGCGCCCGGTCCCAGAGCACCGGGTTCCCAGGCTGTCCTCCGTAGCGTGGCCGCACGACTTTGGCCCGGTCCCGTTCGTACCGCTCGATCAGCGCGTCCACGACCGCCGCCCCGACGAACGGCTGGTCGGCCAGCAGCACCACCGCAGCGTCGGCGTCGGGGCGCACGGCGTTCAATCCCACGCGAAGCGAGGTACTCATCCCCTCCGCGAAGTCGGGATTGTGCACCAGCATGACGGCGAGCCCGGCCAGCTCCGACTCCACCGCCTCGCGCGCCGCGCCCGTCACGACGATAGTCTGACGGGTCTGGGACTCGACGGCGGCTTCGGCGGCGCGGCGAACCAGGCTCCGCCCCTCGAACGGGAGCAGCTGCTTCGGCTGGCCCATCCGCGAGGACGTGCCGGCCGCCAGGACGATGGCGGTGACACTCATGCGGGCGTCGGTACTCGCTCGGGGTTGTGGCGGGCCAGCGTCTGGACCCCGTTCTTCGCGGCGATCATCTCGGCCAGGATCGAGAGGGCGATCTCCTCCGGATTCCGTGCGTGGATGTCCAGCCCGATCGGCGCATGGATCTTCGCGAGCTGCTCGTCGGTGACGCCGACGCCCTTCAGCCGCTCTTTCCGTCCGGCGTGCGTCCGCCGGCTGCCGATGGCCCCGATGTACCGCACGTCGTGCTGCACGGCCCGAACGATCGCCGGATCGTCGAGCTTCGGATCGTGGGTCAGAACCACGACGTACGTCGAAAGGTCCATACGGGCGTTTTCCAGGAACTCGTCGGCATACATGACCGCGATCTCGTCCGCCTTCGGGAACCGCTCGCGGGTGGCCCACTGGCCTCGCGCGTCCACCACCGTGGTCCGGAAGCCGAGCGTCTTCGCGAGCTCCACGAGCGGGACCGCGACGTGCACGCCGCCAAACACCAGCAGCCGGTCGGGCGACGGGTACACGTCGTAGAAGACCAGCGTCTCGCCGTCGTCGCCCGGATAGGAGATCGTCTTCGACTCAGCCTTGAGCAGCTGGTCGCGATAGTCCGCCTTCGCCTTCGCGTCCAGGTCCGCGCTGCCGAGGCTGCCGCGCGTCGAGCCGTCCGGATAGATCAACATCCGGCCGCCGACGTGGGCCGGCCCGTCCACGACCGTCGCGATCACGGTCGCCTCTTCGTTCTCGACCCGGCGCCGAGCTTCGGCCAGGAACGCCGCGCCGCTCATGTCAGCGACTCCAGCGGCTCGATGTAGACGTCGATCACGCCGCCACAGGCCAGCCCGACCGAGAACGCCAGCTCGTCGCTGATGCCGTAGTGGACCAGGCGCGGCTTCTCGGTCTCCAGCACGTCGAGCGCGTGCAAGACCACGTCGGCCTCGACGCAGCCGCCGCTCACCGAACCGGTCATCTCGCCGGTCTCGGAGATCGCCATCTTGGCGCCCTCTTTGCGCGGCGCCGAGCCGTACGCCCGCACGACGGTAGCCAGCGCGACCTTCTCGCCCTTGCCCTGCCACCGATCGACGTCAGGAAGAATCTCGAGCATCGTTCACCTCCACACTCGTGAGGCTCTTGAAAGAAGCTTACCCGGTCTCAGGAGCGGGCGTCGAAACGACCCGAGAAGCGGGGTGTGCGTCAGAGTCTTGTGCCCATCCAGATCCGAGGGCGCGATGAATCGGGGCGCGATAAATCGCGCCCGTACCAGGCAGCGTCTCTGGTACGGGCGCGATTCATCGCGCCCCCAATAACCTGACGCACACCCCAAGAAGCGAGCCGTGGGTTGAAGCCCCAATGCCGATCGGACAGGGCAGCCTTCCGCACCGCGAGCGTCAGCGAGCGGACCTTCGAGAACCGAATCCGGCTCGCTGACGCTCGCGGTGCAGATGACGCGGCGCTGCCAGCCAGACGCCAAACTGAACGCCATCGCGGTTTCAACCCACGGATTCTCAACCGACGGCACACGCACGCGGCGCGCCCTCAGTGGAGGGCGCGCCGCGGGGTGACTGATGCCTGCCGGTCAGCCCGCGAGATGCTTGCTCAGGTCCGCGAGGCTCGCCAGGTTGTGGGCCGGCGCGAAGACGTCCACGTGCTCCAGGGCCGTGCTCATGCCGCGCGCGAGCGGACGGTAGTCCTTGCTCCCGAGCAGCGGGTTGAGCCAGATCACCTTGCCGGCGTGCTCCTGGAGATCCTCCATCGCCTTGCGCAAGATCTCGGCGTCGCCCGTGTCCAGACCATCGCTGAGGATGACCACAATGGTGTGGCGGTTGAGCAGCTTGCGCGCCCAGACGTCGTTGAACGTCGTGAGGCTCTGCCCGATTCGCGTGCCGCCAGACCAGTCGTGCACCTCGCGGGCGATCCGGTCCAGCGCCTCGAGGATGTCCTCGTTCTTGAAGTACTCCGTGACCCGCGTCAACGAGGTACTGAAGACGAACGACTCCACCTTGCCGATCGTGTTCTGCATGGCGTGGATGAACTGGAGCAGGAACCGGCTGTAGGTGTCCATCGAGCGGCTGACGTCGCAGATGACCACCAGCCGAGGCTTGCGGATCTTCTTCCGCTTCTTCGCCAGCTCGATGATGGTGCCGCCGTACTTCATGTTCCGGCGCATGGTGCGGCGCGCGTCGATCTGCGAGCCCTTCCGGGAGATCCGGAACCGCCGGCTCTCCTTCGTCGCCAGCCGCTTGGCGATGACCAGGACCGCGCGCGCGATCTCGGTCATCTCCTCGGCCTGGAAACGGCTGAAGTCCTTGCTCGCCAGCATTTCGACCGGGCTGTAGAGCGGCAACGCTTCCTCGTCGCCCTCTTCCTCACCCTCGCCGCCGTCGCCCTCGGCGCTGGTCAGCCGCAGCTGCTGCTGGCCCTCGCCGCCCTCCTGCATGTCAGAGGCGTCCTCGCCCTGCGACGTCATCTCGTCGTCAGAGTTTGGGTCGTCCACCTCGTCGATGTGGGCGATGCGACGCCAGAAGTTGTTGAACACTTCGTCGAAGATCGGCATGTCTTCCGGCTTGGACAGGAAGACGGCGCGCGTGCCGAGGTAGACGTCTCGGCGATCCGAGAGGTCTACGTTCTCCATCACACGCAGCGCATCGACAATCTCCGACGAGGTCGCCAACAGCTCCCGAGATCGGAGCTCGCGCCCGAACGCGATCGTATGACGCTGAAGGTCAGCGTGCCGAGCGCGGCTCTTTAGCGTGAGGCGACTTCGCGCTCCAGACGCTGGGTCACTGACTGGATCCATTCGTTGAGATCCTCTTCCTCTTGTCCGTTCATGCTGCCGACGAGGATGTCGACCGGCTTGCCGCGCAGCTTCGCGACGTCGTCACGATCCTTGATGAACGACCCGAGCGTCTCGCGCACGGTGTCCGCGTCCAGGTGATCCTGGTGCAGCGCCATCATGCTCATCGCCCAGTCCAGCGTCTCGGCGACGCCAGGGGTCTTGTTCAGCTTCACCTGCCGGATCGCCTGCATGAACGCGGCCACCTGTCGTGCCAGGCGCTCGTTGATGTTCGGGATCTTGGTGGTGATGATCCGGAGCTCCTTGCCGAAGTCCGGATAGTCGATCCAGAGGTACATGCAGCGGCGCTTGAGGGCGTCGCTCAGCTCGCGGGTCCGGTTCGAGGTCAGCACCACGTACGGCCGGTGATCGGACCGAATCGTGCCGAGCTCGGGGATCGTGACCTGGAAGTCGGAGAGCACTTCGAGCAGGAACGCCTCGAACTCCTCGTCCGCGCGATCGACTTCGTCGATCAGCAGGACCGGCGACTTGTCCTTCGCGCTGATCGCCCGCAGGAGCGGCCGCTTCAGCAGGAAATCGTCGCTGAAGATGTGGGTCTCCTGATCCTCGACGGAGACGCCGTGCCCCTCTTCCATCTTGATGCGGAGCATCTGCTTCGGATAGTTCCACTCGTAGAGGGCGGTGTTGACGTCCAGACCCTCGTAGCACTGCAGCCGGATCAGCTCGGTGTCCAGCGCGGTTGAGAGGACCTTCGCGATCTCGGTCTTCCCGACGCCAGCCTGCCCTTCGATCAGTACGGGCTTACGCAGCTCGCTCGCCAGGAACGTCGTCGTAGCGATAGCTCGGTCAGTAACGTATGACTGCCGCTCCATCATGTCCTGGATGCGGCGGATACCCTCGATCACTCAGTCCTCCTTCGTCGCCGGCCGCCAGGCCCGTGGGGCCTTCACATGCCTGACCCAACGTGCCAGTATAACAGGCACGTTTCGCCTCGCAATCACGCGCCACGAGTGGGGGTCGCGGCCCGAGAGCGCACAGAGATTACAGTTGCTTCTTGAGACAGTCGAAGAACTGACCCATCAGCATCTTCGCCACGCCGCCGAGCATTCGTTGTCCGACCCCGGCCACCGTCCCGCCGACGTTGCCGTCGCCCAGAACGTTGACCAACGTCGAGTCGCCCTGGTCGATCAGCTCGATGGCGGCCACGCCGCGCACGAAGCCAGCGCCGCCCTTCCCCTCGACGTTCATCTTGTAGCTGCCCGGCTCCGCAAGATCCGTCAGCTTGATCGTGCCCTTGTAGCTGCCACGAATCGCCGCCACGCCGACCTTCAGCGAGGCGTCGTACGTGTTCTCGCCGCTCGGGGTGAGCGACTCACAGCCCGGCACGCAGTTCTTGAGTGCGTCCGGGTTCATCAGAACTGACCACACGCGATCGCGGGGGGCGTCGAACGTGTAGCTCCCTTCGACCTTCACCTTGCCTCCTGCTTATGCAGACCACCTGATACGTTCCTGGTCGATGATACCACCGGACCCAGAATGGCACCGGTCTCTGGGCATCTGGGCGTCGAGGCTTCGTGCAGGCGAGTCCGGAGAGGCTAGACGTCGGAGACGCGGTGCTAGACGGCGGCCGGCTCCAACAGCCCGGCCCGCCGGGCGATGTGGTCCACCAGCCGCTCGAACGGGTCGAACCCGACCAGATTCACCGCGTCTGTCACGAAGTTCGAGAGCGAGTTGACGTCGTACAGGTAGATCTGGCCGTCCCGCTCGCTCTCCAGGTACTCAACGCCGCCGACGTCCACGCCCGACGAGCGGAAGATGTCGAGCACACCGTCGATCACCCACTGGGGCGGATCGGTCGCCTCGATCTGGAGCTGGCGCAGGGCCGGCGCATCGACCGGGCAGAAGTCCAGGTCGTCCTCGGCCGGCACCGCCGCGATGGACGGCGCCGCGTCTGTCGCACCGTCTGGGGTCTGGCAAATATCGGCCGGACAGAGGTTGAAGTTCTGGCTGGCGCCGTTGTGAATCCTGATGCCGTACAGGAAGCGATCGGCCAGTGCCTCGACCCGCACGATCGAGCCGCGCGTCTGGTGGAACTCCTGGACGATGGCCGTGGTGTCAATGCCGAGGATCGGCGCCACTTGCCCGTCCGCAACGGCGGCCCTCAGCTCGTCGTGGGAGTCGAAGCGCCGCATCAGCGCCCCGCTCCCACCGAGGTTCGGCTTGACGATGATCGGGTACTCCAGCTCATTCGCCGCCGCCTCGACCTGCTCGACCGAGTTGGCAACCCGGCTCCTCGGATGGGGCAGCCCCAGCTTCGTCATCAGCGAGAGCTGCCGCGCCTTCGACAGATCCAGCTCGAACGCCCGCAGGCCGTTCAGGACCGGGACGCCGATCGTCTCCAGATGATCCAGGTACTGGCGGGCGTACAGGATCGCCTGGCCGTGGTCGCGCAGAAACGAGGACGCGCTCACTCGGTTCACGACCAGCGAGTACGGCGCCGTCAACGCGGATGGGTTGTAGTGGTGGGCCTCGGCGTGGATCGGCTCGTACGGCAGCCCTCGCCGGTCCAGCGTTGCGAAGAGCGGCTTGAACCACTCCGGGTGCTCGTACAGAATGCCGATCGGCTTGCCCATGTGACGCCCTCGCCAAAACACAGTTTGTCAGTCGGAATTGTAGCGATCTGGCAGACACTGATACATCCATACCGCGGAGCCTGGGCCGTGGGATCAATGCCGCGCCTACGTTCGCAATCATGGGTTGAAAGGTTGAAACCACGCCGGGGTCTACAGTCGTGGGTTGAAACCCACGCCTACAATCACGGCGTCGCTCTGCGACGGACAAATCCGCCCCGGCGTGGCGTAGCCACGCACCAATGGTAGACGTGGGTTTCAACCCACGGCGCCGTTCTGGAGCTACCGTGCGCCGGACCAGAGCCACGATCCTTGTCATCACGTTCCTGGCCGTGCTGGCGTTCGTCACGCGCGTCAGTTGGCTCACGGCGATTGGCAACGTCCTGGTCGTCCACGATCCACTGGCACCGTCCGACGTCATCGTCGTGCTGGCCGGCAACTCGCCGTATCGAGCCCGCCACGCCGAAGCGCTCTACGCCCAGGGTCTCGCGCCGCGCGTCATCATCTCGAACGAGCCGCTGTCGAGCCACGGCGTCCAGACCACCTGGCTGGAGCTGCGGCAGGTCGGCCTCGTGCACCTCACCATCCCGGACGACGCCATCGTGCCGATCCCCGAGATCTCGGACAGCACCTATGAAGAGGCCCAGCACAACCGCGACATCATGCAGGCCCACGGCTGGCACACCGCGATCCTGGTCACCGATCCGTTCCACATGCGCCGCGCCACGTTGACGTTCCGGCAGGCGTTCGACTCAGCCGGGCTGACGGTGGCCGCCAGCCCCGCCGACGAGGGCAAGAACGGCGTGGACAACTGGTGGACTGACCGCAACGCGATCATGCGGGTGGCCCAAGAGTACGTCAAGCTCGCCTACTACGTGGTCACCGGCCGCGTCTGAGCGAGCCGTCAGCCATCAGCAGTCGGAGAGCTCCATTCGGTGACGGCCGATCGCTGTCCGCCGGCAGCTGATAGCTATCGGGGCCAGACCGTCAGCTCCTGCACCCAGGCTCGCGCCGGCTGCGCCAGCAAGAACGCGATGGCGTCCGCCACGTCTTCCGGCTCCAGAAACTTCTGGCCGCTCTGGATCCGGTCCTCGCGCGTCCGAATGCCGAAGTCGGTCAGGATGCTGCCAGGGATGACCGTCGCGCACCTGATCGGCTCGTCGGCCACCTCCGCCGCGAGCGCCCGCATGAACCCTTCGAGCGCCGCCTTCGACGTGCAGTACGCCGACATGTTCGGATAGCCGGTCCGCGCCGCCCCTGACGAGATGGCGATGATGTGTCCACCCCCGCGCCGCCGGATCGCCGGCAGCACCGCGCGGGTCGCGCAGAACACGCCGAGCACGTTCGTCTCGATCACCTGCCGCCACTCCGCGACCGGCTGCCCCGCCACCGGCCCGTACCGTCCGATGCCGGCGTTGTTGACTAGCACGTCCAGGCCGCCCAGCTCGCGCTCGGTCTGCGCGACGGCCGCTTCCATCTGCTCGGCATCGCTCACATCGGCTGGCGTGGCGATCGCCCGTGCGCCGCCACCGCTCAGCATCAACACGGCCTCGTCCAGCAGCGCCCGGTCCCGCGCCACCAGCGACACGCTCGCGCCCATCGCCGCGATCCGCCGAGCCGTCGCCAGCCCGACGCCGCGGCTCCCGCCCGTGATCATGACGACCTTGCCAGCCAGAGCGTCAGACTGCTCCGCGCTCACGAGCTTGCCTCGAAGCGGGGCCGCAGGCGCCGGTACGTCTGGTCGAGCGACTCCGGCAGCACCTTGGTCTGGGCGGTGATCGGCATGAAATTGGTGTCGCCGTTCCAGCGCGGGACGACGTGGATGTGGAGATGGTCCGGCAAGCCCGCTCCGGCCACCTTGCCGAGGTTCATCCCGATGTTGAACCCCTCCGGACCATACTCGGCAGTCAGCGCACCCACCGCCACCTGGGTCAGCGCCAGCAGCTCCCCGCCGACCTCGGACGAGAGCGCCGTCAGCTCGCCGGTGTGCTGGAGCGGCGCCACCATCAGGTGGCCGGAGTTGTACGGATACAGGTTGAGTAGCACGATGGCTTGCTCCGTCCGGTGGAGGATCAGGTTCTCCTCGTCGCGGTCCTCGGCGGCCTTGACACACAGAAAACAGCCCGGCACCGGCGGCCCCCCGATGTAGCTCATACGCCAGGGCGTCCAGAGTCGATCCATCGTCCTCTCTCGCTCACCGTCCGACTGCCAGCCCGAAAGCGAACGAGTGCGTGTCTGGCGTCATCAGCCCAGCATCTCCTTCACTTTCGCGACCGCGAGCGTGGGACTGGACAGCACTGGCACCTTCACGCTGGCCGGGATCGCGTTCGCCAGGTGCCCCATCGACGCCTGGGCCAGCACGACCAGCTCGTTCGACTGCGCCAGCCGCTCCACCTCGTCCAGCACGATCGCGTCATGCTGGTCGCGGCGGCCGTTGGAGAGCGCCGCGAACGCCTCCGGCTTCAGCACCGCGTCAAGCTCGACGTTGACGCCCATCTCGGTCGCGATCTGGTCGATCAGCTTGCGCTGCATGGTCAGGCCAGCCGGCACCGTCGCGACCAGTCCGATCTTCGTGGCGCGGCTCAGGGCGTCTCGCACCATCAGCTCGTCGATCTTGAGGACCGGAATGTCGGCCTGCTTCTGGACGTCGTCGGCCACTGGCGAATAGGCGGTGCAGCTCAGCAGAACTAGCTCCGCTCCCGCGTCCTCGGCCAGGCCGACCAGCGTCGTCAGGCGGCGAACCAGGCCGGGCGTCAGGCTGCCACGGCGGTCGATCTCGGTGACGAGCCCTTCGTCGAGAATGTTGATCAGCTTGACGTCCGGAGCCAGCTGCCCAAACGCCGCCCGAAGCGGCTCGATGGCCGGAATGACCGCGTGCACCAGACCGACGACATTCCCCACGCACCCTCCCCATGCACGCTGACGTGCAGGGCGAATCCTACTGCGCGCGAGCGATGAGCCGCGAGCGCCCCTCGCCCCTCGCCCCTCGCCCCTCGCCCCTCGCCCCTCGCTACTCGCTACTCGCTACTCGCTACTCGATACTCGCCCAGGTGGTATCCTCCCCCGAGGCCAGACCGGCCAGCACCGGCGCACTCGCCCTGATGGTGACCGTGTCAACACCTCCTGGATCGGCGCTTCGCGGCGCGCTCGTGCTGTTCGTCCTCCTCGTCGGCGCGTCCGGTTGCCGCCTGCCCTGGCCGAACGTCGCGAATCCCGAGGCGCAGTCGCGGATCAGGCTCGGCGTGCGGACGGCCCAGGTCACGCGCGGCGAGATCACCAGCCTGCTCGTCTACCCTGGCGAGCTCCGCGCGAAGCCTGGGGCGACGGTCGTCACCCGCGTGGCCGGTCGTGTCGAGCGACTGGCCGTCGAGGCGGGTATGGCCGTCCGAGAAGGCGACACCGTCGCTGAGCTGGACCGCTCGGCGCTCGAAGTCCAGGTCGTGCAGGCCCAGGCCGCTCTGGCCGCCGCCGAAGCCCGCCTCGCCTCGCTTAAGGCGGACGGTGACGGCGACGCGCGCGCCGAGGCCGACGCCGCCCTCCGCGCCGCGAAATCACGGCTTGCCAGTTTGGAGGCGGCGCCCCGCGCCGAGTCGATCCCGACGCTCGCCCAGGCGGCTCGTGACGCGCGACAGCGGGTGGCCGACCTGGAATCTGGGCGAGCAGACGCCATCGCCACTGCCGAGGCCCACCTTACCGCCGCCCGCCAGCAGCTCGACACGGCGCTTACCAGCGGCCCGTCGGCTCAGGCAGCCCAGACAGCCCCAGCCGCCGATGCCTCACCCGTGCCGGTCACGCCGACGGTGCCGTCGGCAGTCGAGCAGGCGCGCGCGGCAGTCCAACAGGCTCAGGCCGAGGTCGCCCAGGCACGCCAGCCGATCTCGCCGGATGAGCTGACGGCGGCTCGCAAGCAGCTGGCGGACGCCGAGGACGCGCTGCTGCTCGCGCGCTGGCCGGTCGGCCCGAGCGACCTGGACGAGGCGCGCGCCAACGTCGAAGCCGCCGAGGCCCGCCTGCGTCGGGCCGGCCAGCCGTCCTCCGAAGCGGCGGTGAAGGCCGGCCAGAGCGGCGTCGAGTACGCTGGCGCGGCGCTAGAGCTGGCCCGCCTTCAGTTGCGTGAGGCGACCCTGACCGCGCCGATTGGCGGCATCGTGGTCCAGACACATCAGCAACAGGGCGCCACGGTCGGAGCCGGCGCCCCGATCGTCTCGATTCAACCGCCCGATTACGAGGTCGAGGTCGGGATCGACGAGCGACAGCTCGGGCAAGTGTCGCCGGGACAGGCGGTGAGCGTCCTGGTGGACGTCTACTCGGGCGAATCGTTCACGGGGTCGGTGCGCACGATCTCGCCGAGCGTCGATCCGCGCGCTCGGACCGTCGCGGCGCGAATTGACGTACAGGATCCCCGCGCCAAGCTGAAAAGTGGCCTGCACGCGCAAGTCGCGGTCGCCGGCGCACGCCGCTCTGGCACGCTCCTCGTACCTCGCGATGCGATCGTCGGCACAACTGACACGAGTGTGATGACGGTGGTGGATGGCCGCGCCCGTAAGCAGAACGTGCAGGTCGGCGTGCAGGATGGCCGAAATGTCGAGGTGCTGCAGGGACTACCTGAGGGCGCAGAGGTCATACTGTCGCCGACCGGTATCCTCGACGGCGACGTGGTCGGTGGGGCACCGTAACCAGGACACGTTGAAGATAGGGCGGGGAGAAGCAGGTGAGCGCACACGGCCAGACCACGGTTGCACTGGATGGAATGGGCGGTGACCACGCGCCCGAGGTGGTGGCGGACGGCGCGAAGCTCGCGGCCCAGGAGCTTGGGACCCGCATCCTGCTGGTCGGACCGCAACGCGACCTCGAGACACGGCTGGGGAAGGACGGTGCACACCTGGCGATCGAGGTGGTGAACGCCACCCAGGTCGTCGAGATGGAGGAGCACCCGGCCAACGCCGTGCGCCAGAAGCCTGACTCCTCGATGGTGGTCGGGGTGCGGCTGGTCCGCGAAGGCCGCGCCCAGGCGTTCGTCTCGGCCGGCAATACCGGCGCCGTCATGGCGGCCGGCCTGTTCGAGCTCCGACGCATTCGCGGCGTGGATCGCCCGGCGCTCGCCGCGGTCTTCCCGACGCGCAAGGGTGGCACCCTGGTCATCGACGTGGGCGCCAACGCCGACTGCAAGCCAGAGTATCTGGAGCAGTTCGGGCTGATGGGCTCCGTCTACATGGAGAAGGTGTTCGGCATCGCGCGCCCGAAGGTCGGCCTGCTCTCCAACGGCGAGGAGGAGTCCAAGGGCAGTGCCCTCGTTCAGGCCGCTCACCCGCGCCTCAAGGCGCTGCCCATCGAGTTCGTCGGCAACGTCGAGGGCAAAGAGATCCCGTCCGGCGATGTGGACGTGGTGGTCTGCGACGGGTTCTCCGGCAACGTGGTGCTGAAGCTGGCCGAAGGCATGGCGAGCTCGATCACGGGCATGATCCGCGAGGAGATCAACGCGTCGCTGGTCTCGAAGCTGTTCGCGGTGGGCGTCCTGCCGGCCTTTCGGCGGGTCCGTCGCCGCCTCGACTACGCCGAGTACGGCGGTGCGCCGCTGCTCGGCCTCAACGGCATCTGCATCGTGGCCCACGGCCGCTCGAACGCGCTCGCCATCAAGAACGCGATCCGCGTGGCGTCCCAGGCGGTCGAGCACGACGTGGTCGGCCACATCGCGCGCGGCCTGGCCGAACGGGCTGGCGCCCCAACTGCCGAGGCGGACGCGTCTTCGGTCTCCTCGCCCGGCTGATCTCGCCTGAAATCCCCCCGCCATAACCTGCGTCGAGAAGCGAGATACGGTCGCCTGAAACGGCCAGTTTTGGGTGTGCCGGCTCCCAAACCCTGCCCGATTTGACAAATATGGGAGCGCGCTATACAGTGGGTCTCGATTCGCGATGCGACACGACGAGCTCATGACTCGCGCAATCGCTCGCGGGAGGGTCGCTTGGCGTATCGCCCGTACCGAGGCCGACGACGTCGACGGGGCTCTGGCTGGGGGCTCGTGTTCGGCGCGCTCGCGGCCGGCGGCATGCTCCTGGGCGTCACGTGGTATCTGCACGTCCCCGTGCCCAACTGGATCGGCTCGCGCAACGTCGAGGCCGTCACCGTGCAGATGGCCGCTCCAGCCCTGCCGCCGCAGCCCACGCCACAGCCGCGCTCGCTAGAGTCGCTCGTTGGGGACGCCGACCTCGCCTTCTCGGAAGGGCGCTGGATCGACGCGGTGGACGGCTACCGCAAGGTCGTGGAGCTCGACCCGACCTACGGCCGCGCCCAGATTCGCTGGACCCGTGCGCTGATCGACCAGCACCGGCTGAACGAGGCCGTCGAGCGCGGTCGGGCGGCCATCGCGCTGATCCCGAACAGTGCCGAGGCGCGCGCGACTCTGGCGACGGCGCTCGACTGGTCCGGACAGGTGGACCGCGCGGTGCAGATCGGCCTCGAAGCGGTGCAGATCGACCAGTCCTCGGCGACGGCGATGGCGGCGCTCGCCGAAGCGTACTCCGACCAGTACCGCCTGCTCGAGGCCGACGACCTGCTGGCGCGCGCCCTGGACATCGCGCCAGACGATCCTGAGCTGTATCGGATTCAGGGCGTGCTGCGCGAGACTCGCGCCGACTACGCCGGGGCGGTCGAGTCGTACACGCGCGCCGTCGATCTCGCACCGAAGTGGTCCTACCTGTACGTCAGCCTCGGCCACGCGTATCGCGCCCAGAACCAGTACGACCAGGCGCTGATGGCCTTTCAGCGGGCGCTCACCCTCAACCCGAACGACGCCCGCGCCGAGGGTGGCCGGGGCATGGTCCACCTGGCGCGGGAGGAGTACGAGCACGCCAGCGAGCGGTTCCAGCGCGCCATCGAGCTCGACCCGACCTACGCGACGGCGTACGCCCAGCTCGGCTGGATCCACTACGGCCGCCGCGAGTACGACAAGGCCGAGCCACTGTTCCTGCGCGCCGTCGAGCTGGACCGCGACGGCGGACGGATCGCGCAGTACCGCCACGCGCTCGGCTGGATCTACGTCGCGGCGCGGCGCACCGCCGATGCCCGCGAGCAGTTCACCAAAGCGCTGGCCCTGAATCCAGGGCTCCAGGGCGCCCGCGACGGCCTGGCGGCGCTCCAGGGAACGTCGCAGCCACGGGGCGGGCGTTAGCGGCCGGCGGCACTCACCAAGAGAGGCGCTGCTGGGACTGGCGCCTGCCGTCAGTCGGCGAGCAGCGCCGCCATGCCCGCCCGAGACGCGTGCCCGTGCTCCGCGCTCATGATGCGTGGCTGTGGTGGCAGCGTGTCGGCGTGCGCGGCGTCCACGACCCGGATCTTGGCCGCTGCCGACAGGCCGAGCGGAATCCGCTCGCCAGCACGCATCACGGTGATCAGCCCGGCCGCCGCCGACACTTCGACGACGTCGAGCGGCGTGCGCGGGATCAGGCCGGACCGCTCGTAGAAGTTCATCAATTCCGTGTCGTCCTCGGCCTCTTCGACGATCCGCTCGACCACCACCTGCTGTCCCGGCCGAACGTCCGCGAGCGCGAAGGCGTGCGGCGACGGCGTCGCGCCGGTCCCAGGGATCGGATTGCCGTGCGGGCAGGTCATCGGGTTGCCCAACACCGTCATCAGGCGGCGCTCCACCTTCGGCGAGATGACATGCTCGACCATGTGCGCCTCTTCGTGCGACTCGCTCCAGCCCAGCCCGAGGATCTCGGTCAGCAGCCGCTCGGCGAGCGCGTGCCGGCGCACGATGCTCTCGGCCTCCTCGCGACCGCTCTCGGTGAGGTGCACGGCCTTGTGGTCGTCCATCGTGATCAGGCCGTCGCGGACCATGCGCTGGAGCGTCGCGGTGACGGTCGGCGGCGCCACGCCGATGCGCTCGGCGAGCCGTGCCCCGATAATCGAAGCGCCGTCCCGGGTCATGTAGTGCATGACCTGGAGATAATCTTCAACCGTCTTGCTCGGCTTGCTGCGATCCATCAACGCGGCCTCCGATCCGAGCCACTGATGCAGCCGCGTGTCAGCAACCGCTGCATCCTGACCGGAGTCGGGCGCGAGGCTGAGGCGCAGGCGACTAGCATAGAATACCGTCTCGCTGGCGGTACCCGGCGGATTGTACGCATTCGACAGCGTCCTCACAACAGGATAGAGGCAAACCTACACGAGGAGAGGTCAGGTGCGCGGAGAACCGTGATCCGAGCCGCCCGGCCCTTGCCGTCACTGACAATAATACTCCTGCTGCTGGCGTCAGTCGCCTGCCAGCCTGTCCCCCCTCGACCGGTCGCGGCGCCGGCCTCGTCGCCGACGCCGGTGCCCACGGTCGTGCTCGGCGCCCTCCTGGACTCGGTAGACGACGTCGGGCCAGACGGCAGCCAGCGATTCGAGGCGGCGAAGCTCGCGGTCGAGCTGGTCAACCGACGCGGCGGCCTGCGACTCCCCTCCGGCGAGCGTCGGACGCTGGAGCTGAGCGTCTACGACGTCGGGCGACCGGACCGCGCCGAGACGGCGATTCGGCATCTCGTGGACAGTGGCGCCGTCGCGGCCATCGGCCCGGCTGATGCCGTCGTCGTCTCGGCAGTGCGTCAGGCGGCCGAGACCGCGCACCTCCCGCTGGTCGCGCTCCAGCAGAGCGGCGACGACACCCGCGCGGCGCAGTGGACGTTCGCGCTGGACGCCGCGCCGGAGGAAGCGCTCACCGCGATGCTCGACTTCTTCGTGGCGAGCGGCGTGGACAAGCTCGGCTGGCTCGCGCCACGCACGATGGACGGCACCAGCGCCAGACGCTCGCTGCTGCGTCTGGCGGCAAGCCGGTCGATCCAGGTGGTCGCCGAAGAGGCGTATCCGCCGGGCAGCGACGAGTACGCGCCGATCCTGACCCGGATCCAGGCGGCCGGGCCGCGCGCCATCCTGGCCTGGCCGCGAGACTCGCACGAAGCCGCCTCGATCGCCCGCGAAGTGCCGAAGGTGCGCGACCTGACGCCGCTGTTCATGGGACCGGGCGCGGCCAGCCCGTCCACCCTGGCATCGGCCGGCGAGGCGTCGGTCGTCGTGCGCACCCTGACCCTTCGCCTGCCGGTCTCAGACGACCTCTGGGACCACGATCCGTTGACGCCGGTCGTGCGCGACTTTCGGCGCGAGCTCCAGGATCGGACGGGCCGGCCGCCAACGCCCGAGGCTGCAGCCGCCTGGGACGCCGTCAACCTCGTCGTGGCGGCAATCGAGCGAGCCGGCCCAACGTCGTCGGCGCTGCGCGATGCCCTCGAATCGACTGCCGACTATCCAGGCGCTACGGGCATGGTCACGTTCGGACCACGCCGCCACGACGGACTCGACCGCCGCGCGTACGTCGTGGCGCGCTCGGAGGGCCGGCGCTGGCGCCTGCCGCCGTAGTCTCGCCGGCCAGAGATCGGTTGCCATCGCTCGAACGCAGACGCCACGATGGTCTACGCTGAGCCTACCAGGGTGAGACCGTCCCGCGCGGCGGCGTGGACACCGTCAGCACCGTGCACGGCACGATTCCCACCGGCGACCCCATGACTGCGAGGAGGCGTTCATGCAGGGCATGATGATGGACTACCCGCTCACGCTACTCCCCATCCTCGAACGGGCGAACCGCCTGTTCGGCAGGAAGGAGATCGTGACGCGGACCGCGACCGGCACGGTCCGAACGTCCTACAGCGAACTGTATCGGCGCGTGCAACGGCTGGCCGGCGCCCTGGCCGCCCTCGGCGTCGAGCGCGGGGACCGCGTGGCGAGCCTCTGCTGGAACCACCAGCAGCACCTGGAGCTCTACTTCGCGGCGCCGTGTATGGGCGCCGTGCTCCACACCGTCAACTTCCGACTGTTCGTGGACCAGATCGCGTTCATCCTGAACGACGCCGCCGACAAGGTCGTCGTAATCGACGACTCGCTGCTGCCGCTCCTGGATCAACTGCTTCCGCACGTCAAGGGCGTTCGCCACGTGCTGGTGGTCGGACAGGTGCCGCCGGACCGAACCGAGATCGACAGCCGGCCCGTCACCAGCTACGAGGAGGCGCTGGCTGCCGCCCCAGCCGAATACGTCTTCCCGGCATTGGATGAACAGGCCGCCGCCGCGATGTGCTACACGTCCGGCACCACCGGTAACCCAAAAGGCGTCGTCTACAGCCACCGCGCGATCGTCCTGCACTCGCTGGCCGAGGCGATGCCGGATGTGATGGCGCTCCGCGAGCGCGACGTCGTCATGCCGGTCGTTCCGATGTTCCACGTCAACGCCTGGGGCATCCCGTTCACGTCGGCGATGGTCGGCGCGACCCAGGTGCTGCCTGGCCCCGCCCCCACGCCCGCCGATCTCGTCAAGCTGATCGAGAGTGAGCGCGTGACGATGACCGGCGGCGTCCCGACCGTCTGGCTCGGCGTGCTGAGCACACTGGAGCAGGGCAAGCACGACCTGAGCAGCCTCGAACGGATCATCGTCGGCGGCTCGGCGGCGCCACGGGCGATGATGGAGCGCTACGAGCAGCAGCACGGCGTCCCGATCTGGCACGCCTGGGGCATGACCGAGATGACGCCGCTCGGCTCGATGTGCTGGCTCAAGAGCTACCTGAAGGGCGGCGACGAGGAGAGTCGCTGGCGCACCCTGACCTCTCAGGGTCTGCCGTCGCCGTTCGTCGAGCTCAAGGCGATCGACGAGGCCGGCGACGACGTGCCCTGGGACGGCAAGACGCTGGGCGAAATGGTCGTGCGCGGCCCGTGGGTCACGGCCGGCTACTACAACGACCCGTCACCCGGCGAGCGCTTCACCGAGGACGGCTGGTTCCGGACCGGCGACGTGGTCACCATCGACCCAGAGGGGTACTTCAGCATCGCGGACCGGACCAAAGACCTGGTCAAGAGCGGCGGCGAGTGGATCTCCAGTATCGACCTCGAAAACGCGCTGGTCGGGCACCCGGCCGTCGCCGAAGCGTGCGTCGTGGCGGTGCCCCATCCGAAATGGGCCGAGCGCCCGCTCGCCTGCGTCGTCTTGCGGCCCGATGCCGGCCCCGTCTCCAAAGACGACCTGATCGAGTTCCTCCGTCCGAGCTTCGCGCGCTGGTGGCTGCCCGACGACGTGATCTTCGTGCCGGAGCTGCCGAGGACCGGCGTCGGCAAGCTCGACAAGAAGGTGCTGCGCGACAAGTACCGCGAGCACATGGCCGAGGTCGCCGAAGGCTGATCAGTCCGTCAGAGGAAGCCCTCACCCCCCAACCCCCTCTACTGTCCCTAACCGCGGGAGAGGGGGTTGGGGGGTGAGGGCACTCCGGTGATGGACTTCGGCGACGAGGTACTCGAAGCGCCGCATTCCCGAATCTCTCGACCGGATCTGCGCTTGGCCGGACCGTCAGCGTCGCGGCACCTGCGCCGGAGCCTGGACCGGCGGCCGGGCAGTGTTCGACGGCGCCGGTCCGCCGGTACCAGGGACGGTGCCCGTCGAGGTTGCCGGCGACCCGGCCGGCCCGACCACCGGGGCCACGTTCGGTCGGGGGGAGAGCAGCGGCGAGGTGTCGTCGCGGGCCGGCGCCCGAATGACCACGTCCTCGTTCAGCTTCGAGTAGCCGACGGTCAGGTCGATCACGCCGTCCATCGGGTCGCCGTTCGGCTCGATGGATGGCAGCCGCACGCTGAGCATCACCCGCTCCTGGCGGACCATCCGGTCGCTCGCGCCGATCCAGACGTCCACGGACCCCTTCAGCGAGGTCAGCGCCGTGCGAACGTCCCGATCCTGAACCACCGGCAGCAACGGATCGACCAGTCCGGACAGGTCGAGGTTGGACGTGTAGTGCTGCGTCGGCACCCCGCCAATCAGCTCGGTGCCGACGAGACGGGTGTCATCCCCAAGCTTCGTCAGCTCCGAGGCGCTGAGCGGACCGATCTCGACCGACTCCGGCGAGGTCTCGCGGCTCCAGCGCGGCTGAAACCGCGTTCGGGTGTAGACGGCGTTCCCCACCATCACCACTTCGGCGGTGAACGGCCCGAACTTGAACGACGACCGCTGCCGGTCCGGCGGCGCCAGGTCGCCTTCCCCGAGCACGTCCACCGTGATCCCGTCCAGTTTGATCGTGCCGGCCAGTCCGAAGTGCGCCGACGTGAACGGGCGGATTTCGGGCGCCTCCCTGGCCGGCGACGCGGCTACGTCGGCGGCCACGTCGGCGGCGCGCGCCACGGGAGCGGCAGCGAAGAGTACCATCAGGGCCAGGAGCGCCGCGATCGGGCGGTGCATGCACTGCTCTCCTTACGTCGAGCCCAGGCCGACCAACGTCGAAGCGGCCCAGGCTGCGCGCAGTATATCTGAGCCGAATCGACCGGTCCGGCTTCGACGCGACTTTCACCCGACTGTCATGTTTTCGGCAGGTGGCTGTCACGTCGCGACCAGCACGCCTTCGAACCACAATCGACACGAGATGACAACAACAGCGTCGATCGCGAGATCCCTGGCACGAGGCTCTGTCGGTGCCCAATAGCTCTCAGAGCGGCGGCGGCGCGCCCGGCTACGTTGGCCTGCGCGAGCGCGCCGTCACCCTCCTCCGGCAGCATCGCGACGGCCTGGACGACGCAGCGCTCGCCGGGCTGTTGTTCGGCGCGGGCGACGGGAGTCGCTGGGCGTCCCTGCTTGCCGGCATCCTCGGCGCGGAGTCGCGACTGGCGCATCACGATGGCCGCTGGACGCTGAAGACGCGCCAGCACGACGATGCGCCACACCTTGCCGCGCCGTCGCGCCAGCCCGATCCGGCGCACCAGCCCGAGACATCTGCAACCGCCGTGTTGGCATCGGCGTCACAGCCTGCGCCTTCTGGGTCGCCCGCCTGGACGACCCGGCCAGAGCGGATCGTGGCCCTCGCGCTCGCCACCACCGGCGCCGACCCGGCTCGACACCGCGTCGCCGGCATCGGCGTCGTCGTTCGCGAGTCTGGAGCGGTCGTTACACGACTCGAGCTCGTCGTCGGCGTGCAGCAGCGGCTCGCCCGCGCGGTGCGCCAGTCCGCCCGCCTGGACGACGAAGCGCTCGACAGCGCCCCGACATTCGCGGACGTGGTCCCGACCCTGCGCGAGATCGTGGACGGTCAGACCGTCCACGTCTACGGCGCCGAGCGCGCACGCGCGTTCCTCGAAGCTGAATTGCGGCGCGCACAACTCCCTGGTCTTGAGATCAGGTACGTCGAGGTGGACGGCCTGCTACGAGCGGTCCTGCCGGGCACGCGGAAGCCGGGCCTCGCCGCCGCCGCTGCTGAGCTCGGCATCCCCGTGGCCGGACCGGCAACGCCGGTCGCCGAGGCCGACCTCACCACGCACGTGCTCGAACGGCTGCGCGAGCGCCAGTCCGCCAGCCCGAGCCGCGCCCTGGCCGTAGACGACGGCACCGAAGATAGCAGCGAAGCGGTTTCGCCACCCAGGCCGCTGCCGTTCACCCGAAGCTGGCTTCGGGACGTCCCGGAAGGACCGGGCGTCTATCTGGTGCTCGACGCAGCAGGCCGCGTGCTGTACGTCGGCAAGGCGCTCGACCTCTCCCGCCGCCTCGCGGCTTACGTCGCGAAGCAGCCATCGCAGCACCGCCAATTCGAGGCGCTCGCCGTCCGCGCCGCCACCGTCGAGACGATCGCGACCCGTTCGGATCTTGAAGCCACGCTCCTCGAAGCTCGCTTGATCCGCGACCACCAACCCGAGTTCAACACGGCCCGCCAGACCCGCGAACCGACTGCGGTGGTGCGAGTCGCTCCGGACGACCGGCCACCCAGAGTGCAACTGGTGAGCGACGTGCGCGCGGACGGCGCGCGCTACTTCGGCCCGTTCGAGAGCGTCAGAGCCGCTCGGGCGGCGCTCTCGGCCGCGCGCGCCGCCTATCCCGATGCCTTTGCACGCCGCGCTTCAGATCCAGAGGCGCGGCGCCACGCCGTGCTGGAGGTAGCCCGCCTGCTCTCGGGCCAGAAGGCGCCGACACTGGCAGCACTTCGACTAGCGATGCAGCAGGCCGCCGCGCGCGGCGAGCAGCCCCTTCTGGACCGACTGCGCGCGGCCCTCAAAGGGGTCCAGGCGCTGATCGTCTACGCGTCGCCGCTGGTCGGTCTGACGCCGGGCTGGCGCCTGCTGGTGCTGGAGCGCCTGCCGTTCGGCCCCACCGTCACCCACCTGATCGAGGACGGCTGGCTCCTCCGCACGGTGTACTGGGGCATGTCCTCGCTGCCCATCGAGCCGGCCCGACTGCGTAAGCTGGCCGCCGAGATCTTGAGCGCACCTCCCGACGACTGGGAAGAACAGCCAGACGAGGACGACGAGCTGGTGACTGACCGTTTCGCCCGCCCGCCGGCCCCCCGCGAAGACCGCGACGAGCCGGCCATCGTGCTGCGCTGGCTGACCCAGGCCCGTGCGCGAATCGAAGTCGAGGTCGTGCCGCGCCACCACGATGCCAGCGCCCACACCGGCCACGACTGAGCGGCCCGGCCCGACTCCTACGTCTGCGCGCGCTCGACCACGCCCGAGGCCCGTTCGCGCGCGCCGGCGCGGGCAGTTGCCAGCCGCGCCGCGATCTCGTCGCGAGCTGCCTCGTCCTTCAGGCTCGTCAGGTTGATCTCGACGTTTGCCGCCGCCCCGTCCAGGCTCGCCACTCCGAACAGCGCCGCCACCGCCAGGTCACTCACGGCGTGCGGGTTCGTCTTGCCCAGCGCCCGCTCGGCCAGCCCGATCACCTCGGCGCTGGCCTCCACCAGGCCGAGTGGCGCCAGCGCCGCCAGCCGGGTCGCTTCCTGGATCGCCTCGCTCCGAGCCGCCTTGTCGTCGTCGGTGCCACGTGGCAGCCGGTACGCGGCGATCACTCGGTCGTACGCCTCGGCGTCCTCGTCAATGCCGCGCCGCAGCCGGTCGAGTAGCGACTGTGCCGCCTCGCGGATCTCGGTCACCTCGGCTTCGGTGTCGGCGTACCGCTCGCGGCCAATCGTCAGGTTGCAGACCATGCTGACCAGCGCCGCCCCGAGCGCCCCGCCCAGCGCCGACGCCGATCCGCCACCGGGCGTGGGATCGCCGCTCGCCAGCCGGCGCAAGAAGTCGTCAACGCTGAGGCCCGCCAGAGAACGATCGGCCATGCCTGCACCTCATGAATCTGCGCTCGTTCGCGCCACCGCCGCCAGATCCTCACCATCCGGCTGCCGTCTGGTCGGAGGCAGGGCGCCACGTATAATGCTGCCACGCCGTCGTCGTGGCCGGACGAATCTCCCGGGAGTCCGTGTGGAGCTCGTCGAGTGCGTCCCGAACTTCTCCGAAGGTCGGCGGCCCGAGGTGATCGCCGGGATTCGTGACGCGGCGGCGTCCGTTCCTGGGGTCGCGGTTCTCGACCTGCACGCCGACGCCACGCACAATCGGATGGTGCTGACGTTCGCCGGCACCCCGGCGGCGGTCGCCGAAGCGGCCTTCCGCTGCGCCGAGCAAGCGGCCCGCACTATTGACATGACGGTCCAGCAGGGCGAGCACCCACGGATCGGCGCGACCGACGTCATCCCGTTCGTGCCGATTGGCGGCGTGACGATGGAAACCTGCGTCGAGGTCGCGACTGCTGTCGGCGCCCGGATCGGCGATCAGCTCGACATCCCGGTCTACCTGTACGCGCGCGCCGCGCGCCGCCCGGACCGGGTCCGCCTGCCGGACGTGCGGCGCGGCCAGTACGAAGCACTTCGCGACGCCATCGCGACCGATCCCGGCCGCGCGCCCGATTTCGGGCCGGCTCGGCTTGGCACGGCTGGTGCGACGGCTGTCGGTGCGCGGCCGTTCCTCGTCGCGTTCAACGTCAACCTGGCGACTGCCGACCTGGCGCTCGCGAAGCGGATCGCCCGCACCGTCCGCGAGTCGAACGGCGGCCTGCCGGCCGTCCAGGCACTCGGGATGCTCACCGACAATCCAGACGTCGTCCAGGTCTCCATGAACCTGCTGGACACCGCCACCACACCGCTGCTGGTCGTCTACGACACGGTCCGAGACCTTGCCGCCGCGGCCGGCGTGGAGGTGTTCGAGAGCGAGCTGGTCGGGCTGCTGCCGCTCGACGTGCTGGTGGCGACCATGCGCACGCGCACGAAAATGCGCCGACTGGAGGCATCGCAGATCGTCGAAGGGCGGCTGTTGCAGGCGCTCAGCGCAGCGGAGCCGCCACCCGGAGCGGCAGGTCAGGCCGGCGCCTGAGATCAGACGCGCCGGCCAGTTCAGGAGCCTGGAGGTCAGCAGGACCGTGGTCGATACGCGAAGGGAACGATCCGACGTCCGCGACCTGCCGGCGGACGACTTGCGAGCCGACGTTCGCTATCTCGGGGCGCTGCTGGGCACCGTCTTGCGCGAACAGGGCGGCGACGAGCTCCTAGAGGCGGTCGAGCGGGCGCGCACTCGTGCCATCGAGATACGCGAGACGGACGACGTGGTTCTCGACCCGCTGATACAGCAGATCGGCGCGCTCGACGCCGAGCTGGCGCCATCGGTCGTCCGCGCCTTCACCAGCTACTTCCACATCATCAACACGCTGGAGCAGGAGCACCGGCTTCGCTCGCTGCGGGCACGCTCGCTCGCCAACCCGGACACGCCGCTGCCCGAGTCGATTGGCGACGCCGTTGCTCGCATTCCGGCCAACCGCCCGCCGGCCGACGTCCAGCGGCAGCTCGCCAATCTCTGCGTGACCCCTACCTTCACCGCCCACCCGACCGAGTCTCGCCGCCGCACGGTCCTCGACCTGCTGGCCGGCCTGGGCGAGCTGGTGCGCGTGGGCGGCGAGCATCCGCTGACCCGCGAGGAGCACGCGTCTCGGGAGCAGCGCATCCTCGAAGCGATCACCCTCCTCTGGCAGACCGAGGAAGTCCGGCCCCGCCGCCCGACCGTCCTGGACGAAGTCCAGTCCGTGCTGTCCATCGTCGGACCCAGCCTGTTCGCCGTGGCGCCGGAGCTCCACGCCGAGCTCGATCGCGTCGTCGCCCAGCGCTACCCACGCGCGAGCTCGGCGCCGCGCCGCGTCCTGGAGGTCCACTCCTGGGTCGGCGGCGACCGCGACGGCAACCCGAACGTCACCCCGGACATCACGCGCCAGACGATCGGCCGGCACCGCACGCTGGCCCTGACCGGCTACCTGAGGCGGGTCGATCTGCTGGCGCAACAGATCAGCGTCGCCTCGACGCGGTCGCTGGTGACGCACGAGTTGGAGCGGTCGCTGCGCCGCGACGCCGACGATCTCCCCGAGACCGCCGCCGAGCTCGACCGCCGCGCCCCCATCGAGCCGTACCGCCAGAAGCTCGGGTTCATCGCCGAGCGGCTTCGGCGGACCATCGCGACGCCGTGGGATCGCCCCGTCGCGCCGCCCGGCACCTACGCCAACGTCCAGGAGCTGGTGGCGGACCTGGAGCTGGTGCAGGAGAGCCTGCGTCGGGCCAGGGCCGGACGCCTCGCCGACGGCGCGCTCGCCGACCTGTTGACCTGTGCCCGCACGTTCGGTTTCCACTTCGCGGCGTTGGAGATCCGGCAGCACAGCGAGCGCCACGAGCGCGCCCTCGAAGAGATCTTCGCCGCGACCGGCCACGCTGCCAGCTACACCGCCCTCTCCGAAGCCGACCGGATGGATCTGCTGAGCGCGGTGTTGGAGGACGGCCGACCGCTCCCGGTGAGCCTCTCCCGGATCAGCGCCGCCAGCCGCGAGGTGCTCGAGACGCTCGGCGTCGTCCGCGAGATCCAGGAGCGGCTGGGGCGCACCGCCTGCGAGACGTACATCGTCTCGATGACCCACGAGCCGAGCGACCTTCTCGAAGTGCTGGTGCTGGCGCAGCAGGTTGGCCTCTACCCGCCGGGCAACCAGCCGGCGGGCCTCGGAATCCGGGTGGTGCCACTCTTCGAGACGGTCCACGAGCTCGCGCGGGCCTCGGAGATCATGGGCGTGCTGCTCGACACGCCGGCGTTCCGACGCGGCGTCGCGGCCTGGGCCGACGAGATCGAGATCATGCTGGGCTACTCGGACAGCAACAAGGACGGCGGCTACACCGCCTCGACCTGGCAGCTGTACGTGGCCCAGCGCACCCTCGCCGAGCTCGCCGACCAGCGCGGCGTGCGGTTTGTGATCTTCCAGGGTCGTGGGGGGGCGATTGGGCGCGGCGGCGGCCCGATGCAGCGCGCGATCCTGGCCCAGCCGCTCGGCGCGCTGGGCGGGCGGTTCAAGGTCACCGAGCAGGGCGAGGTCGTCTTCGCACGCTACGCGAACGCCTCGATCGCCCGACGGCACCTGGAGCAGATGGTCGGCGCCGTGATCCGCGCCACGCTCGATCCGGAAGCCGTCGCCGGCCAGGCGCCCGCCGATCCGTCCTGGACGGCCGTCATGGAGAAAGTCGCGGATCGTGGCCGCCGCGAGTATCGCGACCTGATCTACGACACGCCAGAGCTGCTCCAGTTCTTCCGCGAAGCGACGCCCATCGACGTGCTCGGGCAGTTGACGCTGGCCTCCCGACCGGTCAGCCGGAGCAGTCGCGGCTCGATCGACGATCTCCGCGCCATCCCGTGGGTCTTCTCATGGACCCAGAACCGCAGCAACCTGCCCGGCTGGTACGGGCTCGGGACGGGACTCGCCGCCGCCGCTTCGGAGCCGGGCGGCGAGGCACTCCTGGCCGAGATGTACGCGCGCTGGCCATTCTTCCGCTCGCTGATCGACAACGCCCAGATCAGCCTCGGGACCGCCACCCCGGCCGTCACCCGCCTCTACGCCACCCTGGTCACCGACGAGCGCATTCGCGAGCAGATCATGGCCCGCA
Organism: Chloroflexota bacterium; assembly: GCA_046328125.1. Classification (GTDB taxonomy): domain Bacteria; phylum Chloroflexota; class UBA6077; order UBA6077; family JACCZL01; genus JADZEM01. Next base: position 306,578 of record JAXLXF010000005.1, on the reverse strand, counting down.
TCGAGCGCGAGCTGGAGCTAACGACCCGCTACGTGCTGATCGCCTCGGGCCAGCCGCGCCTGCTCGAACGGGCGCCGGTCCTCAGACGGTCGATCGCGTTGCGCAACCCGTACGTGGACCCGATCCACTGCGTCCAGGTGGAAGTCCTCCGCGAGTGGCGCGCCAACGGGAGCCGTGAGAACGACCCACGCTTGCGCACCCTGCTCCAGACGGTCAACGGCATCGCGGCGGGCCTCCAGACGACCGGATGAGCGCAGGGCGCATATCCTGGTCTGAATCGCGCCGGCTCTTGACCGGTAGTCGGTGGGCTGCGTACCATGCAAGATGGCAGGCTCGTCCATCGGGACGGAACTGACTCCGCCAGAACGAACTGAACATCGTCGGCTCGGCACGACGACGCTAGGGGAGCCACGGGCTGAGAGCTCGCCGCAACGGCGGGCAACCCTTTGAACCTGACCGGGTTAGGACCTGCGAAGGGAAGCGGTGACCGAGAACACGCAGTGTCTCCGGGACCGCATCCACACATCTCGCGCCAGGCGACTGGCGCTCGGCCTCGCGATTCGCGACGACGCGAGCGAGGCGCAAGGAGGGCGGCGTGGACGACGTTCTAGAGATCGCCGGGAAGCGGTTTCGCTCCCGCCTGTTGCTCGGCAGCGGCAAGTTTCGCACGGCTGACGAGATGCGCGACGCTTACGCAGCGTCCGGAACCGAGATCGTGACCGTCGCGATCCGGCGCCTGGATCTGGACAACCCGTCCAAGAAGACGCTGCTGGACGAGATCGACTGGTCGCGCTACACCATCCTGCCAAACACGGCGGGCTGCTACACCGTGGACGAGGCGCTGCGCTGCGCGCGGCTCGGCCGCGAGCTGACCGGCTCGAACTGGGTCAAGCTCGAAGTGATCGGCGACCCGAAGTACCTCTGGCCCGACCCGATCGGCACCCTTGACGCCGCTCGCCAGCTGGTCAAAGAGGGGTTCGTGGTGTTGCCGTACACCACGGACGACCCGATCCTCGCGAAGCAGCTGGAAGACGCCGGCTGTGCCACCGTCATGCCGATGGGCTCGCCAATCGGCTCGGGGCAGGGCATCCCCTACTTCGGCCGGATCAAGGTGATCGTGGAGCAGGCCAGCGTGCCGGTCGTCGTGGACGCGGGACTCGGCGTCCCCTCCGACGCTGCCATCGCGATGGAGCTCGGGGCCGACGCCTGCCTCGTCAACACCGCCATCGCCGAGGCCGGCAACCCGGCCCTGATGGGCGAGGCGTTCGCCGAGGGCGTGCGGGGAGGCCGCAACGCGTTCCTGGCCGGCCGGATCGTGAAGAAGGCGTACGCCAGCGCCTCCAGCCCCCTGGAGGGCGTCGTTCGGTGACAACTGCGCGGCCGGTCCTTCCTCTCCCGATCGTGATGCTGGTGACCGATCGGACGGCCTGCGGCGAGCGCCGCCTCGAAGACGTTGTGGAAGCAGCGGTCGAAGGCGGCGTCAACGTCGTCCAACTGCGAGAGAAGGACCTCTCGGCCGGCGACCTGTACGGGCTCTCGTTGCGGCTGCGCCAGATCGTCGGGACGCAGGCGCTGCTACTGGTCAACGACCGCGTAGACGTGGCGCTGGCGGCCGGCGCCCACGGCGTCGAGCTGGGCGGAACGTCGCTCCCAACGGAGGTCGCGCGCAAGCTCGCACCGGATCTGGTGATCGGCCGCTCAGTCCACGACGTCGCCCACGCCGCGCAGGCGATCCAGGACGGCGCCGACCTGCTGGTGGTCGGCACCATGTTCGCCTCACGGTCGCACCCCGGCCAGGCGCCGGCCGGCCCGAGCCTGATGCGGAAGGTCGCCGCGATCTGTACGGCGCCGCTGATCGGGATCGGCGGGATCACCCCGGCCAACGCAACCCAGGTCATCGCGGCCGGCGCCAGCGGCGTGGCGGCCATCTCCACCATCACGATGGCGCCCGACCCGCGCGACGCGGCCAGGCGGCTGGTGGCAGCCGTCCAGGACGCCTGGCCGACCGCGCCGCTCCACAAACGCCACTAGCACGGAAGCGCGGCCATCCTGGCCGCGTTGTCGCGCCAGGGAGCCATTCCACCGGCGCTCCGGGCCGCGCTCAGAGATTCAGGACAGAGAGCTGATGATCCACCTGACCGTCAATGGCAAGCCACGAGACGTCGAGCAGCCGGCGTCGCTCCTCGCGCTGCTGGAGCAGATCGGCGTCGATCCACGCATCGTGGCCGTCGAGCGCAACGGCGACATCGTGAAGCGGACCCGCTTCGCCGAGACGCCCATCGCCGAGGGCGACCAGCTGGAGATCGTGCGGATGGTCGGCGGCGGCTGACCGCGAGCCGTCAGGCGACCCGGCGCTCCGGCTTCCGGCGGGAGTCGCCGTCGCATTGGACGATGCTCATCCGGCCGTCGAACTCTAGAAAGACAGCCTCCACGGCACTCAAGTCTTCGATCCCCTGCTGGCGCACTTCGGCCATCACGTCATCTTCGGTGAGCAGCTCCTTGCGCAGGTTCGCGCGGAGCAGTTTGCCGTCCTTGACCAACCGCAATGGCGGTGGGTGGGTAAACCGTCCAAACGGAGCCCAATGGTAGGCGAGCCAGTCAAGCGCGAAGCTCCAGAAGATGATCGTGCTCCCGAGGAGCAGGCCATCGGTGATCGAGTGATAGTCGCCAGCCATAGCGTTCTGAACGGCGTCCGCGATCAAGACGATCACCAGAAGATCGGTGATCCCCAGCCCAGCGGCCTCCCGTCTGAGCACCAGCCTCAGCAAGAAGAACAGGGTCAGGTAGACCACGGAGCCTCGCGCGACGATCTCGAGCAGCGGGGTGTCAAGACTGAAGAGCTGCCCCCAATCGACGCCGATCAGATGCGACACCAGTTGATTCACCGCGATCCGCTCCACCGCACGATCCCCAACCCATGCTCGCCACCGCGCGCACGTTCGGTCAAGGCGCCCCATCGCAGGAGACGTGCCGCTCGCGGCATGGCCTTCTCGACCTAGCCGAATGGCCAGGATCGAAGCCGCTCCAACGGCTGATGTGCGGATCCTGCTGGCCGCCATACAGTGTCCTCAAGATGTGCGCGTCACCACGACGCGCACCAAGGAGACGAGGACATGACAGAGCACACCTCGGGCGCCCCCGGCAGTTTCACCCTCGCGGCGTTCTCGGACGCGCTGGCCGACGCGGTCGCGTCAGCTGGCCGGAGCATCGTGCGGGTGGACGGGCGCCATCGCCAGTCGGCCAGCGGCATGGTCTGGTCCGCTGACGGCTCGATCGTCACCGCGGACCACGTCCTGGAGCGTGACGACGCCCTCCAGGTTGGACTGCCGGACGGCAGGAGCGTCCGCGCACGGCTGATCGGGCGTGACCCGAGCAGCGACCTGGCACTGCTGAAGGCCGACGCGGAGGGCCTGACGCCAATCGCGCGCGGCATGGCGGCGCGCGTCGGCAGCCTGACGCTGATCGTGGCCCGGCCAGGACCAGAGCTGATGGCCAGTCTCGGCACGGTGAGCGCGATCAGCGGCCCGATTCGGACCCGTCGGGGCGGCACCCTCGAAGGACTGATTGCGACCGACGCCACCTTCTACCCGGGCTTCTCCGGTGCGCCGCTGATCGCAGCCAGCGGCGAGGCACTCGGCCTGGCGACCTCTCGATTTCGCGGCGGGCGCGGCAGCGGCGTCATCATTCCTCTCGCAACCGTCGAGCGGACGGCTGCGGCGCTCGGGGCGCACGGCCGGGTCCGGCGCGGGTTCGTGGGCATCGGGAGCCAGCCGGTCCAACTGCCGGAGGCTCTGCGTCAGCGGGCCGGCCTGACCGACCAGGAGACCGGTCTGCTGGTGGTCACCGTCGAGGCTGGCGGCCCGGCCGAGCAGGCCGGCCTGCTGCTTGGCGACGTGATCGTCTCGTTCGGCGGCGACCCGGTCCGAGAGCCTGGCGAGCTACGCGACCTGCTCGGGTCGGACCGGGTGGGGCAGCAGGTCAGCTTGCGAATCCTGCGCGGCGGCGAGCCACGCGATCTCACACTGACTGTCGGCGAGCGGGCCTGACCCGCTCTCATCTCTCAGAGGAGCGCCTGGCATGGGTGCGCAGCAACAGCTTTCTGGCCTCGACCGCGCCGTCGCCGATCTCGCGCAGCGAGTCGCGCCGTCCGTGGTCGAGATTCGATCCGGCAACGGCGTCGGGGCCGGCACGATCTGGCGGTCTGACGGGCTGATCGTGACCAACCACCACGTCGTGCCGTCAGACCGGACCGAGATCCATCTTCAAGATGGACGGTCGCTTCAGGGTTACGTCATCGCCCGCGACATCGGCAACGACCTGGCGGTCGTCGGCGTCAACGCGTCCGGCTTGCGAGCTATGACGCCGCGCACCACGCCGCCGCGGCCCGGCGAGCTGGCGCTCGCGATCGGGCATCCGTTCGGGATGCGCCACATCGTGGCGCTCGGCATCATCGCCACGACCGCCGGGCAAGGAGACGGCTTCGAGCGCCCACTGATCCGGGCTGACGTGACGCTCGGGCCGGGCAATTCGGGCGGCCCGCTGGTGGACGCCAACGGCCTCGTCATCGGCATCAACGCCATGATCGGCGGCGGCCTGGCCCTGGCCGTCCCCAGCCGGCTCGCCGAGGGGCTGGTGCGGGCGGTCGTGGCCCGAGCCGCCGCCTGAGCCACGCCGGATGAGTGATCCCGTCGCGGTCGTCGTCTTCTCGGCCCTGACCACGGTCCGGGCCGGCCTCGCCGCGCTGCTGGCGTCCGATCCTGGCCTTCAGGTCGTCGGCGAAGCTTCCGACCTGAACGGCCGGGCACTGGCGAGTCTCGACGACGATACTGACGTGGTCTTGCTGGATGCAGCGTCCGCCGAGTCGATAGACAACACGGTGGCGATGCTGGAGGGACTCGGGCCGGGACTGGTCGTCCTCGGGCCGACCGATGCGGCCGGCTCGCTGGCGCTGTCCCGCCCGTCATTCGCGTGGGCGTTTCTCCCACGCGACGCCGGACGAGAGCGCATCGTGGCGGCCCTCCACGCGGTCGCGGCCGGCCTGATCGTGCTCGACCCGGAGCTTTCCGAGCAGACCCTGGGCAATCGCGTCGCCGGGCCGCTGCCCGACCGCGGCGACCCGGACGACCTGACGACCCGCGAGCGCGAGGTGCTGACGCTCGTCGCCATCGGCCTGACCAACAAGGCGATCTCCCAGCGCCTCAGCATCAGCGACCACACCGTCAAGTTCCACGTCGCGGCGATCCTTGCCAAGCTGGGCGCCGAGAGCCGCACCGAGGCCGTCCACCTCGCCGCCCGGCGCGGCCTGCTGACGCTCTGACGCATTGCCAGCGGTCGAGAATTGCGACGGCAGACCTCCTGTCGGCTGCTCGTCGGGCAGCGTTCCACCCGCCGGGGGCATGGATTCTGCGCGCCATCCTCAGAGGAGAAGACAGCGGCTCGAAGGGATGACCCGCCATGCCAAAGCAAGGACAGCACAAGAACGACGCGTTCGACCAGACGAAGTCACACGGTCACAACCACCCGGACCGGAGCCAGACGATCACCACAGGCTCGCCCAAGAAACAGGAGTCGTACGAACGCGACGCCCGCGAGCATCGCGATCCGAATCGTCCGGCGCAAGCCGACCGCAACGAGTGGAAATCGGACCGCGCCGATCCACCGTCTCGCCGCGATCAGGGACGGTCGCCGGACGAGCGCGGCCCGGTGGACGAGCAGGTACGCGGGACGCCAGATCGCGTGGTGCTTCCAGGCGACCAGCACCCGGAGCGCTACCGAGCGGACCTCAACCCCGATCCGACAGCCGGCCAGAACCACGGTCTCCACCGAGCCGGCGAGCGCGGCCCGTCTGCATACGACATGAAGGACGTTCACCAGACGTGGCACGGCCTGTCAGACGCCGACCTGAAGCAGCTGCCGGTCCTGCCACGCGGCACGCGCCTGGAGCAAGGGGCCGTCTACCTCGACCTGAACGATCCGGCGCGGGGCGAGATCAAGGCGCTCGGCAATATGGAGGCCGGCCCCGAGCATCGGTACGTCGCCAAGCACGCCGTCGACTATCAGCTCTGGAACGCGCTGATCGGCGTGGACGATCCGGAGCGGCTCGGTACGGGCGCCGGCCGCTGATCGCGCCGATCGCAGAAGTGACAACAGCGATCTCTGCCCGTTTCACGCCCCACGTGCGGGTTGCCGTTCGCCGGGACGTGCTACCCTCGGAGGCGCCGCCCGGCCAGCCTGCTTCGCGGCGCGGGCGGCGCGCCCCATCCCATCGGGGAGTGGATCGTGCTGAAGCTGACTCGCTGGCTGATGCTGTCGGTGCTACTCGTCGTCGGCTGCGACATGGTGCCGGTGCTCAGACCGCCTACCCCAACTGCCGGCCAGCCGGCCGGCGTCGCCACGACCGCGCCAGGAGGGCCAGCCCCCACCAGCGCCCAGCCCGGCCAGCCGGCGCCGCCACAGCCGCCGACCGCGTCGCCCTCGCCGTCCCCGTCGCCCTCGCCAACCGCCGTCCCGAAGTCCGTCGTCAAGCTCGGCACGTCGTCGTCGCTCGGCGGCTGGATCGTGGACGTCGCCGACCGCCAGGGCTTCATGTCGGCCATGAACATCACGCTGGACCGCAAGGAGTCCGATCCGGGCTCAGCCGCCATCGCCGAGGACGTGGACAAGAAAGAGCGCGACGTCGCGGTGCTGGCGACCGACCGGCTGGTCCAGAACGCGAAGAACGGCCAGGCGCTCATCATGATCGCCGGCCTCGTCAACAAGGCGAACCTGACGCTCGTCGCCGCCCGTGACGTCCCGGACTTCAACGCGCTCAAGGGAAAGCCGATCGGCCACCTGGACGCCAAGAGCGCGTCGGCGGCCATCGTCAAGCGCATCCTGGAAGTGAAGAAGCTCCCCAAGGGCGAGATACCGGTGATCGCCTTTCCGGACCCTGGCGTGGTCGGCGCCGCAGTCGCCAACGGCACCGTCGGCGCGTCGCTGGTCGATCCGCCGCGCGCGGGCCGCCTCAAGGGCGCCGGGTTCACGGTCCTTCTGGAGGGACTCGAAGTGGCGCGCGACTTCCAGGCCGAAGGGCTCGTGGTCCGGCCGGAGTGGGCGCGCCAGAACGAGGAGCTGGTCACGCGCTTCGTCAGAGCCGTCATCATGGCCGAGCGCTGGATCACCAACCCGGCGAACAAGAAGGCCGCCATCGACGAGATGGCACGCTCGCTCGGGGTGAACACGATCGAGGCGACCCTGGTCTACGAGCAGTATGTCGAGCGGATCGACGCGATTCCCCACGAGGGCGACATCGACCAGGGCGGCGTGCGCGGCGTGGTCGAGCTGCTCGGGGAGGTTGACGCCCTCCCCGACCCGAAGCCGGAGCCGGCCCGACTCGCAGACACGACGTTCGTGCAGCGCGCCAAGAGCATCGTCGGCCCACGCTGACTGTCGTCGCCGCGCCTGAAGACCCTCAGGGCGCGGGCCAAAGCTCCACGACGTACTCGCCGCCGTTCCGGCCGGCCATCTCGTGCCGCTCGCTGGCGCCGACCTCCGCGACTTGCTCGCCAGGTGCTTTCTCCGTGACCCGACAGCGCGTCGGACCGTCTGCCGAGACCAACAGCGTCAACTGCCCGTCGGCGCCCACGCGGTACCCCAGCGACAGCCGGGCGCCGCGATACGGGACGTTCTCCAGGCGATACTCGCGGCCGGGGACCAGCAGCGTCTCGGGCAGGCTCGGCCGGAGCACGAACGTCAGCGGCGTCTCAGGATCTGCGTACGGCCCTTCCACGAAGCCGAACACCTGCCGGACCAGCAGCGACGCCGTGTTGGCGCCCCAACCGTACCCCTCGCACGAGGCCCAGGTCGAGAGATCGAGCGGCCAGTATTCGCGCGAGACGCCGGGAATCGGGTGGGTCGGGCCGCCCGGCTCGCGGGCGTCCAGCTCGTCGTACACCCGCCCGACGATCTCAGCCGCCACCCGCCCCGCGAAGTCCCCGTCCCCCGTCAACGGAGCAGCCTCCAGCACCACGTAGCTCCACGAGGCCCAGAGCGTCCAGGGCGGACCGTCGTACTGCTGGAGCTCGCGGCGCAGGCCGGCGCGCGTCGCGTCATCGCCGAGGCCAGCCAGCAGCGGGGTGAACGCCAGCGCCGAGTACCGGCACGGGTCGATGCCCCAGTAGTTCGCCTCGCCGGCCGGTGCCAGGAACCGCTCAGCCCGCGCATCCCAGTCTCGAAACCGGCCCTCTTCGGGATCCCACAGCTCGCGGGTCTTCTCCTGGTACCTGCCTTCGACGGCACTCCACCGCTTGACGTCCTCGGTCCGGCCCAGCACCGCCGCGAACCGCGCAAGCACCCCCGCCGAGAGCGCCATCGTCGCCTGGAGCTCGACCGGGCGCACGAACGCCGAGACGACGTTGTCGCCCCGCCGCTCGGGGTCCAGACGCGGGGTGTCGTCCTCGCCGGCCTCCCAGGTGCACTTGTAGACGGTCCAGCCGTCGGCGTCGGTCCGCTCGGCCAGCCACCACACGACGTACGCCGCCAGATACGGATAGATCGCGGCCAGCCACTCGCGGTCCAGCGTTTGCGCGAACAGGCGCTCCAGGTTGTAGAACGGCACGCACCAGGCCGGCGAGGTGCCGCAGATGCTGCCGTCCTTCGCCACCATGTTCGGCTCGCCGTGCTGGAAGACGCACGGCACGTTCGGCGTCTTCGCGTCACGGAACAGCGACAGCGTGGCCCGCTGCGCGAGGTCCGGGCTGGCGTACGCCAGGCGCGCCATGTCGAGCGTGCCCTCGGCGACCACCGCGCGCGGCCACTGGACCATCCAGGCCGGCCAGACGTCCGTGAAGATTCCGCCGGCCGGGTAGACGCACATCCGCGTCGTCTCCACGTCGTAGACCCAGCCGCGCCGCCAGGAGTCCGGCCAGTCGCCCGACAGGCGAGCCGCGCCTTGCCAGAAGCGTTCGTCATCCTCTCGGGCACGCGCCAGGGCCGCGCCGACCAGCTCGTCCACGGCCACCCGCGACTCGCCACTGGCCCGCCGGACCAGGGCGTGCACCGTGCCCTCGCGAGCTGTCCCGACCTGGAACGCGGCGGTCAGCTCGGCTGTCGGCGGGTCCGCGTCAGGGGACATCGCCGTTGCTTCAGCCCCGGCCGGCTCGCCCGCCTCCTCGCCGTCAGACTCGTACGCCACCCGCACCGCGACCAGCTCGGCCCCGTCACCCACCAGCAGCTCCCAGCGCCCGTACGGCTCGCCCAGATCGACGGCACCCGGCGGCGCGTCCTCGTCCTGCACCTGCGAGACGTCGTCGTAGAACGAGGACTGCTCCTGCGGGATCACCACCTGGGGCCGAGCCTGGGTCTCGACTCTCGGGTCAGCGCGCCGCCAGCCGACCAGCCCGATCCCGAGCGTCAGCGCCCCGGCGCCCGGCCGCGCCGGACGACCGGCGGACCCGTCAGCGGGGCTATCGCCGAGGGGCTGCCAGGAGACGTCCAGCCCCAATGTGTCGCGGTCCACGAGCGTGTACGACGCTTCCCACCGCCGCCCGAACGCCTCCCAGCGATAGACCAGAAGGCGTGCCGAGTGGTGGGGGCTGACCAGCCCGACCCGCGCGAAATCGACGCGCCGGGCGAGGCGGCCGGTCGGCCCCTCCAGCGTGACGACTAGATCCAGGCTCGCCCGGGCCTGGAGCGCCCACGGCAGTTGCCAGCCCAGTCCGAGCCGTTGGCGAGTGGTACGCAGGCAGCCGCCCTCGCCGTCGGTCCAGGAGTGGGCGACGGCGAACGGGTTGGCGAGATAGCCGTGCGGCGTGTAGCTGTCGGCCGGAAATCCGATGTCGGTCATGCTGCACCGAGCGTGGCGTTCAGATTCGGAGGGAGTGTACTGGCTCAGGGCGCCCCGAATTCCACACGAGATCCCGGCGCGGCGGTACAATCCGCCATCGTCACCGCCTGAAGTGAGAGCGGGCCATGGCACTGATCGAGCGCGCCGTCGTCGCCTGTTTCCTCCGACATGATGGCAAGATCTGCCTGCTGAAGCGTAGCGAAGCCGTGGGCTCGTCGCCGGGCCGCTGGCACTGCGTGACCGGCTTCCTCGAGCCGGACGTGCTGCCGCTCGAACAGGCGATGACCGAGATCGTCGAAGAGACCGGCCTCCAGGTGAGCGCCGTACGGCTCGTGGACGCGCCCGAGCCGCTCCGCTACGAGCGGCCGGGCCAGGGCTGGGTCTGGATCGTCCACCCGTTCCTGTTCGATGTCACGTCGCCGAGCCTCCAGCTGGACTGGGAGCACGACGAGTATCGCTGGATCGAGCCGTCAGAGCTCGAAACGACAGACTGTGTGCCCTGGATTCGTGACGTCTGGCTGGCGCTCGGCGCCCTGCCCTGACCCTCCCAGGAGGGTCAGCGTTCGCCCCGAGCGTTCGCGATGGCGGCCAGCAGGCCACGAGTTGCGGCGGCCGGGTCTGGCGCGCTGAAGACGGCGCTCACGACCGCTACCGAATCGGCGCCGGCCGCGAACGCCTGCCCAAGATTCGCCGCCGTGATCCCGCCGATCCCGACAATCGGGAAGGTGACCCGCTTGCGCGCCTCGACCAGCATGTCCGGCCCGGCCGGCTCGGCGTCCGGCTTGGTCGGCGTCAGGAACAGCGCCCCGAAGCCGATATAGTCCACGTCCGGGTTCGCGGCGGCGTCCTCCGTCTCTGGCAGGTGCGAGCAGGAGAGCCCGACGATCTGGTTCGGTCCGACGATCCGACGCACCTCGGCCGGCGACGGGTCGTCCTGGCCGACGTGGATGCCGTCCGCGTCGAGCTCGGCGGCCAGCTCCGGATCGTCGTTCATGATGAACAGTGCACCGGCGGCACGGCAGCTCGCGGCGACCCGGCGCCCGATCTCGGCCTTCGCGGCGAGGTCCTCGCGCTTGTCGCGGAACTGGACCACGTCCGCTCCAGCCTGTAGCGCGGCCTCCAGGCGGCGGATCAGCTCGTTGGCGTCCAGGCGGTCGTCGGTCACGAGATAGAGGCCGCTCTTCGTCATGCGGCGCAGGAGCTCGGCGCGTCGGCTGGCTCCGGCATCGGTGTTGGCAGTCATGCTCCCCTCCGAGAGCCACATCATGCGGGAACGGCGGCCCGCCGTGCGAGCAGTGGCGCGCCGACGTCGTCCCAGGTGACCGCGACACCACGCCGCCATAAGTCGAATCCGCCGTTACGTCTATCCTTGTTCGCTCCGCTGGATCGTGAGTAGAATCGGCTTGGCGGCAGCGCGGCCACTCCGGTCGAAGCTGGCGCACTCGAGGCGGACCGATGCTGACCCGAGACCCGTGGATTCGCGCCCTCGTCATCGTGCTGGTGGCGATCAGCGGGCTCTACCTGGCCGGGCTGTTGTGGCAGCTCGCAGCCCAGTTCTCAGACATCATCCTGCTCTTCTTCCTGGCCTGGGTCGTCGCCTTCATCCTCGAGCCGATCGTCGACGTGCTGGAGCACCGCGTGCTGCTCCCGCGTCCGGTCGCGGTCTCGATCGCCTACTTTGGGATGCTGGTCGTCGGGGCGACGGCGGTGATCTGGATCGTGCCGGCCCTCTCGCGCCAGGCGATCCAGCTGGCGTCCGAGCTGCCGGCGTACGTCGCGTTTGTCAACGAGCATTTCCTGGAGCTTCAGGGCGCGCTCGAAGAGCGTGGCATCGCGGTCAACCTGGCGACGCAGGTTCAGTTCGAGGAGCTGGTACGACGGGTCGAGGCGCTCGGGCCGCCAGTCCTGGCGAACGCGGTCACACTCGCCACCCAGATCGCGACGTTCGTCGTCCAGCTCGTGCTGGTGCTGATGCTCTCGTTCTACATCATGCTGGACGGCCCGCGGATCATGCGCGGCATCCTCAGCGTGATGCCTGTGACGTTCCGCGAGGATCTCGTCTTCTTCGTGGACAGCGTGAACCGGGCGTTCGCGGGTTTCCTTCGCGGCCAGCTGATCCAGGCGCTGCTCTACTCGACGGGCACTGCCGCGATCATGTCGGCAGCGGGCCTGGATCTGATCCTTTTGACCGCCGTGGTCAACACCGGCCTGATGATGATTCCGTTCATCGGGCCGCCACTGGCGCTGGTGCTGCCGCTGGCCATCGTCATCTTCGAGGCGCCGAGCTCGGCGCTGCTGGTGATGATCCTCGTGACAACGCTTCAGGCCATCGTGGTCAACGTGGTGCAGCCGCGCGTCATGAGCAGCGCGGTCGGCGTCCACCCGCTGCTGGTCTTCGTCGGCATCCTGGCGGGCGCGAAGCTGGCCGGCGTCTGGGGCGCCGTCTTCGGCGTGCCGGCCGTGGCCGTGGTCGCCGCGATGGCGATCTTCTACCACAAGATGATCGAGGAACGGCGTACGCGCGGCGCGAGCAGCCTGGCTCCGGCCGAGCCAGTGCCGCCACCAGACCTCCGTCCCGCGACAGCTCCGCACCCGAGCGCCGAGTCGGCGACACCGTCCCTGCCTGCTGTCGGCCTGGGGCCGCTCGCGTCGCCCGTCGTCGGCGTGCCGCCGACCACACCGGTCGGATCGACGGTCCCTGCCAGCGCACCTCGCTAGGCTGTTCGCTCGGCAACAGCGCGCGTATCAGCTGGCGGACATCCGAGACGTCGCCTATCGTGGATGATAGCCTCGCGGTGCTTCTGGTGGCGATTCGAGATGCCACCCGCCGTGGGGGAGGTCTCGCAGATGCGGGTACGCCAGTGGGCTCGTGGGACACTTGGACTTCTTGCCGCTGCCGGCATGGCGGTTCTCATCGCGACCGCTGCTCCGGCGGGCGCCGCGCTCGCCTTCTCCCCGGACTTCACCAGCTGGGTCGTTCCGGACCAGGACTGGTACTACCCCGGCAATCGCCTCTATGTCACGGCGCACATCATGGACCAGGCGTACACGAGCTCGCCCGGCGAGCTCTGGGTGAGGTTCGATCCTGCGTTCAAGGGCGTCGTCGTCGTCGATCGGAACCTGTCCGCCTGCACGAGAAGCTATACGCCGGCCGGCGGGATCCTCTCGGGCACGTGGTTCAAGTGCAGCTTCGCGGCGATTGGAACCCAGAACGTCCGCTTCTACGCTATCGCTCCAGACCGGCCGGGCCGCTACAACATCAGCACCTTCGCTCGGGTGAAGGGATCGAACGAGCAGGATCGTGACGAATCGGATGACTCGTCAGGCATCCAGCTCCTGATCGCGAACCCATGACGGCATCGCGTTGCCAGAGCCGGCAACGCGGACGCGCCGCTACGTCGAAGCGCCCGGACAGGTGTCCGGGCGCTTCGGTGTGGCGGCTCTAGAGCTTTGATTCGGGCAGGAGGCAGCCTGCCTCAACAAGCCTCGGCGACGCCCGGGTCGACGTTCTGTCGAGCGACGCTCTCGGCGTCCAGCGTGTACGCGACGCTCCGGAGCGCACCGGCCAGCGCCACGCCGGCCGAGCGCTGTGGATGGCCCGACGGCCGGTCGTACAGCCAGGTGACTCGCCTGGACGGCTGGTCGCTCTCGATGCCGTCACGGCTGTCATACCCCCAGATCGGGGCAGCAATCGCAAGTCCGACGAAGAATCCGAGGATCATCCCGGCGATGGCGAGATCGCTCATGATGACGGCTCCTCCACCACGTGACGAGCACGTGGCACCCGCGCGACGGCCGAGTCAGCGGGCCAGCGTGCCGTGGGGAGCGGATCGACAGGCCCGCCCTGCCGATTCGCGCCCTCCCGGCGACAGCGTGTTGACCGGATCAGTACGCACGCACCAGCCGTCGGCCGGTCTTCGGCGCGGCCTCCGGCTCGCGGTCGAGGAGCGCGGCCAGCGAACGCAGCGCCTTCGCCAGCACGATCCTCGGCGACGTGTTCGAGTCGGGTACGGCCGCGGACAGCAGCCGGTGCTTCTCGGCGGCAGCCAGGCGATCCGCCTGGATCATGCGCGCCATGTCCTCCAGAATCCAGCCTTGCTCGTGTGACATCTCGTCACTCCCTCTGGCAGCCCGTCCCTGCATCGCCCACCCCGAGCGCCGCGAGACAGCTTCCACACCCTCCAATCGTAGGACGTACGTTCGAGATTCGGACGACGCGATCGAGTGGTTTTCGCGTCACGGAATTCCGTGAGACGATCCCCCTGGACAGGCGTGTGACCAATCCCAGCCGACCGCCGATTGGACCCGCTGTCGCGCCGTTCGACGAGGGGTCAAACAGTCAGGATGCCCCATTCGGTTGCACGCCGCAGCGCCTCAGTCCGGCTGCGCACGTCCAGCTTGCCGTAGACGCTGCGCAGGTGCGATTCGACCGTGTTCTCGGAGATGCTGAGCGCCGCCGCGATCTCCTTGTTCGGTGCTCCCGTCGCCAGCCGCCGCAGCACCGCCAGCTCGCGCGGCGTCAGCCGCTCCGAGGCCGAGCCGCCCCGATGGACGCCGCCGGCCAGCTTCGCCGCCACGGACGGCGCGAAATACGAGCCGCCGGCCGCCACCGTCTGAATCGCGCTCCGCAGCTCGTCGGCGCCCACGTCTTTGAGCAGGTAGCCGCGCGCCCCGGCCCGCACCGCCTCCAAAACCACGTCGTCCGGCGCCGTCGTCGAGAGCACGATCACTCCCACCGACACGAGCTCGGCGTGGACGCGGCGGATCGCCTCCAGACCGTCGATGCCCGGCATGTTGACGTCCATCAGCACCACGTCCGGCGCCAGCTCCAGCGTCCGCGAGATCGCCTCTTGCCCGCTCGACGCCTCGGCCACCAGCGAGACACCCGGCATGGCGTCCACCATCCGCCGCACGCCCTGGCGCACCAGCACGTGGTCGTCGGCCAGCAGGACGCGGATGAAGCCGGTGCGCTCCGGCTGCCGCGAGAGCGGCGCGTCCGGGACGAAGACGCGGACGCGGGTGCCCCAGCCCGGGCTGGAGTCGATCTCGACGTCCGCGCCGATCAGCGCGGCCCGCTGGTGCATCCCGCTCACGCCGAAGCCACCGTCGCCGTTGGATCCCTTAGCACTGGTGTCGAACCCGCGGCCGTCGTCCTCGACCAGCAGCCGCACCGACCGCTCGCCATACTGCAGCACCGCCCGCGCCCGACGCGCCCGCGCGTGCTTCCGGATGTTCGAGAGCGCCTCCTGCGCGATCCGGAACAGGGCCGCCTCCAGCTCTGGTGAGAGCGGGCGCGGCTCCCCCTGTACGGAGCTCTCGCCCTGCTCGACGGCGCCGCCCTGTTCCAGCGAGCTCACCTCGGCCGCGAGCGCCTCCGGCAACGACTGCCGCTCCAATGAGGCGGGGCGAAGCCGCCAGATCGCGTGGCGCGCCTCCTCCACCGCGCGGTGCGCCAGGTCGCGGGCGTGCCCGATCAGGGTGACCACGCGGGTCGGGTCTTCGGCGGCCCGCTGCTGGATCGCGTCCAGCTCCATCGAGACGGCGATCAGGCTCTGGGCGAGGCTGTCGTGGATCTCGCGCGCGAGCCGGTTCCGCTCGTCGCTGGCAGCGAGCTCGCGCGCCCGCTCGACCAGCCGCGCGTTCTCGATGGCGACCGCGATCTGGTCGGCCAGCGTCTCGACGAACGGCACCTCGTCTTCGGCGAACGTGTCACGGCGGTCGCTCTCGATGCTGAGCACGCCCAGCACCCGCCCGCCAACTTTCAGCGGCACGTCCAGCTCCGAACAGGCGACCATGCCCGGCCCCTGGATGAAGTGCGGGTTGGTGCTGGTGTCGTTCGAGAGCTGCGTCAGGCCGGTGGTCGCCGCCCGTCCGCACATGCCAGTGCTGATGTGCTGGCGCGTCCCGACCTGGACGTGCTCGGCGCCGTCGTTGCCGGCCGCCATCACCAGCCAGTTCTCGTCGTCGCGGTCGCGCAGCAGGATGCTGACGCTCCGATAGCCGAACCGGTGCGCCAGCAGCTCGGTCGTCTCACAGAGCAGCTCCTGGTGATCCAGGATCGAGGTCACTTTCCTTGCGATCTCGGTCACGGTGGCGAGACGACGGCTGCGGCTCCGCTCGGCGTGGAGCAGCTCCGCGTTCTCGATGACGATGGCGAGCTGGCCGGCCAGCGCGTTCAGCAGGACCACGTCCTCGGGCTTGAAGTCGTCCAGCCGGTCGCTGTCAGCCTCCAGCATCCCCACCAGCCGGTCCCGCCCCTGAAGCGGCACCAGGATCGCCGACTTGATGCCGTGGTCAGCCCAGGCCCAACAAAAGCGCGGCTCGGCCGAGACGTCCGGTACCACGATGGTGCGCCCCTCGGCGGCGGCCCAGCCGGAGACGCCCCTCTCGCCGATCCGGCAGCGCATCCCGAGCAGCCGCTCGTCGTAGCCATGGTCCCGGCCGTGGGCCGAGCGGACCACCAGATCCTGACCCTCACAGAGCATGATCGTGGTGTAGAAGAAGTCGAATCGGTGGGTGACCAGGCCGGTAATCCGCTCGATCAACTGCTGTGGGTCGAGCACCTGCGTGAACGAGCGCACCAGATCGCCGATCAGCCGCAGGCGCTCCTCCGGACTCTGGTTCTCCAGGCGCGGGTGAGGGTGGCTGTGCTCGTACTCATGGCTCACAGGTGGTGCAGACATCGCCTCACTCGCCGAACGTGCGCGGTCCTCGCCGTCGAGGGTGGCTGGGACTCAGATTCACGGGGTCAACAGGCGGACCAGCATCTATTGTCGCGCATTTCGCGGGTGCCGGCGGCGCACGGTACGCCGTCGCGTTCAGATGCCGTTCAAGCGGCGCGCAGCTGCATGCTGCCGACGGTCAGGCGCGCCAGCCGCCCCGATGCGATCGGACGAGGACGCCGACGATGGCGAGCACGATCAGGCCGACCGTGGGTGCCACCCGTCGCATGCTGCAGCGATCTCTCGCGCTAGGCGTGGCGCCTGACCGTGGACAGAACCCCAACGACCACCCCGGCCGTCATCAGATGCATGAGGATCAAGAGAAGCGTGGCCGTGGCTCCGACTGCCTGGAAGAGCGGCCCAGCGAGCGACAGCACCAGGACGACCAGCGCGATCCACTGGAGGGTACGCACGGGTCGATCGGTCACGCGCAGGAGGACCGCGAGCAACCCCGTCGCCAGGAGCGCCGCCAGGACCGTGGTGAACACGACCAGCCCCAACGCGAGCGGCTGGGGCGGCTGCCCGGGGATAAGCGCGACGCGGAGCTCGACGCCGAACAGGCTCGCCAGCGCGTAGATCAAGGCATTCGCCACGGACGCAATGCCAATCGCCAACATCGCGGCCCACCAGAGGCTGTCGCCAACGACTTCGTTGCATTGTTGCGTAGACCGCATACATCCTCCTTCGATTCAGCGATTCCGGCAGCGCACGAGCGTTCGCCGGAGGAGCGACGTCGGCGAGCCAGCAGGGTGCGAACGGCCCGTCAGATCGCCGGCACGCTCGCTGCCGCCGTGACCATCCGCGGACCGAGCGCCCGTGTGCCGAGTGTCGCCCACCGTAACGACGCCTCGGCGACGGCGAAGTAGGGCGCCGCGAGCGGGATCGAAGCCAGGCAGGCCAGGACATGTCCGCGACGCTCCATGGAGGCGGCCGAGGGTAGCGTGCGCGGCTCTCCCGAAGAATAGACGGTGCGCCCCGGCATCGCCCTGAAGCGTCGCTCCGGGCGCCTGAACGATGCCTGGACGCGGGCGCGCGTCAGGAGGCGGCCGGCCTCCTAGAGGCGCGCTAGCCCGACCACCGCGCCGACCACCAGCAGCCAGAGCGGATTCCAGCGGGTGCGCCAGACCACCAGCGCCACCAGCACCGTCAGCCCGACCTTGACCGGCGTGTCGTCGGCGGCCTGGGCGCTGACCAGGCTGCTGGAGAACATCAACCCCACGACTATGGGCACCAGCCCGCTCTGGGCCGCGCGCAGCCAGCGCGCGCTCGCCAGCCGGCGATGCAGCCGCGACGCCCCGAACGCCAGGAACGCCGGTGGCAGCGCGACGCCAAGCCCGGCGACCAGAAACCCGATTGGCCCGGCAACGCGGAACCCGATCAACGCCACGAACTGCCCGTTCGGGCCGGGCGACGACTGCGTCAGCGCGATCACGTTCGCCACGTCGGCGGCGCTCATCCAGCCGTGCACCTGCACGACTTCGCGATACACCTCTGGCAGGACGGTTTGCATGCCGCCGATGGCGATCAGCGCCAGCCGTGCGAAGGTGACGAACAGATCCACCAGCACCCAGACGTCTACCACTGCGCCCGCCACGCCAGCAGGATGCCGACCGGTGCCAGCGCCAGCACGACGTAGATCAGCGGCCAGTGGAGCAGGCCCACCGCCACGAACGCGGTCGCGGTGAGCGCCAGGGCTGGCGCAGTCAGTTTGAGTCGCTCGGCGATCTTCAGCGCGGTCCCGAGGAACAGGCCGGCCGCTGCCGCTGCCACCCCGCCGATAGCGGCGTTCACGTACGCCAGCTCGCCGAATCGGTCGTACAGGTAAGCCAGGACGAACAGGATCGACATCGGGCCGCTCATCAAACCCGTGAATGCGAGGATCGACCCTGCGAGTCCGTAGAACCGGTCCCCGACCATCACCGAGACGTTCCCGACGTTCGGGCCGGGGAGCACCTGGCAGAGTCCCAGCAGCTCGGCGTACTGGCGGTCGTCCAGCCAGCCGCGCTCCTCCACGATGATCCGCCGCGCCCACGGCCCGACGCCGCCAAAGCCGCAAATGCCGATCTGAAAGAAGGTCAGGAACAGGCCCAGGCGGGTCGGCTCAGCCTGTGCCGCGGGCGCGTCGATCGCGGCAGGCTCGACGGCGCTCACCGTCCCACTCTCCACCCGCCGGCCGCCATTCTGGAGTGTCGCACGGCGGAATGGTAGTCAACCGCTCGTCGTGTCACCAGCAATCCGGGGAAGCCCCACCCCCAGCCCCTCCCCATTGCGATGGAGAGGGGAGCAGCTTTGAACGTCTCCCCTCTCCATCGCAATGGGGAGGGGCTGGGGGTGGGGCTTTTCGGGACGTGCCGCTCGGCGCCGGTATCATCGGAGGAGATCGCGGAGAGAAGGGCTGTCGACAATGGCGATTCTGACGCGGGACGAGATCGTGCGGCGGGTGCGAGCGGGCGATATCGGGATCGACCCGTTCGACGAGCAGTTCGTGGGGCCGGCCTCGGTTGACCTCCATCTCGCCAATCAGTTCCGGGTCTTCAGGCGCGTCCGCGACATCTTCCACGTCACCGAGGAGGCCCCGTACGAGGACGTCTCCGAGATCGTCGAAGTGGGCGACGAGGACTACTTCGTCGTGATGCCGGGCGAGACCTGCCACGGCCTGACTCGCGAGCGGATCACCCTGCCGGACGACCTCTGCGGCTGGCTCCAGGGACGCAGCCGATTCGCGCGGCTCGGCCTGATGGTCCACATCACGGCGGCGTTCATTCAGCCGGGCATCGACAATCACCAGGCGCTGGAGATCAACAACGCCGGCCCGATGCCGCTGGCGCTCCGTCCGGGGATCGCCCTCTGCCAGTTCATCTTCGAGACGACGGTCGGACGGGCGCGGTACGACGGCCGCTACCGCGAGCAGCTGGCGCCGTGACCGGTCCCGTGGGTGAGCCTGACGAGCCGCGCTCAGCCCGCGCCCTGCGACGAGCGCGCCGCCTGCATTAGCTCCCAGCGGTCGAGCGCGGACTCGTACACCACGGCATCCCCCTCTGAGAATTGAACCAGCAGCACCTCGTCCACACCGCTCTCGCGCTTCAAGAACGCCGCGACCGTCCCGATGGCGATCATCGCCGCCCGCTCGACCGGGAATCCGTAGATCCCGGTGCTGATCGAGGGGAACGCGATCGACCTGAGTCCATGCGTAGCCGCCAGTTGCAGGCTACAGCGATACGCCGCCGCCAGGAACCGGTCCTCGTCGGCCTCGCCGCCCTCCCAGACCGGTCCCACCGCGTGAATGACCGCGTCGGCGTCCAGGCGGCCAGCCGTCGTGATCGCGGCCATCCCGGTCTCGATCGGCCCGAGCAATGCGCACTCGGTGGCGATGGCCGGGCCGCCGAAGGTGTGTATCGCGCCACAGACGCCGCCGCCCGGACTGAGTGATCGGTTGGCGGCGTTCACGATCGCGCCGACGTGTCGGCCGAGCGAGGTGATGTCTCCACGCCGGACCTGCAGCCGACCAGTTCCGACCACAACCTCTCGCATCAGCCAGAGCCTCCTCATACGCATAGCCGCGCCAGCCCACCGAGCGTCCCGAGCGGAAACCCGTGACGATCGGACATGGCACTGTAGGCAGAACGATAGCTGGAGAGCAATCGTGCCGCGAGTATCAGGTGCCGGAGCCCGTTTCGCCGGGCGGCGCCGTCTCCTCGCTATAACAGTTCCATGAGCGTGCCCATGGTTCCAGCCCCACCGTCCAGTATCGTCGTCTGCGCCGTCTGCGGCACCAACAACAGCCCCCTCGCGCGCTTCTGCGGGAGCTGCGGGACGCGCCTGCTGTTCTACTGCTGGAGCTGCGGCACGGTCGCGACGGTCGGGCAGCCATACTGCCAGAGCTGCGGCGAGGCGCTGACGCCCGAGTCAGCCGGACATGACGGCGACGCGCCGCGCAGATCGGTCGTGGCTCGGCCCACGGTCATGCCGGCCCCAGCATTCGCGCCGCCGCCGGCCCTCCCGCTGACCTCTACCGTCGCACCGGCTGAGACCGCCCAGACGAATGGCGTCGCGCGCGTACCGAGCCCCACCGCTGCCCAGAACGGTTCTGCCGACGACTTCGACCCGGACGAGATCGACGTGGACGACGACCTCGACGAGGAGCGACGGGTCGTCAGCGTCCTGTTCGCGGACATCGTCGGCTTCACCACGCTCTCGGAGCGGCTCGATCCGGAGGACGTCCGCGAGCTCTCGGCAGCGGTGCTGGCGCGGCTGGCAGAAGCCGTCTCCCTCTATGGCGGCACCATCGACAAGTTCATGGGCGACGCAGTGATGGCGCTGTTCGGGGCGCCGGTCGCCCATGAGGACGACCCGGTCCGGGCGGTCCACGCGGCTCTCGCGATGCACCAGGCGGTCGCCGCGCTCCACCAGCTCGATCGCGACGGCAACGAGCTGGAGCTGCGGCTGCGGATCGGGATCAACAGCGGCGAGGTGATCGCCGGCATTCGCGACGTCGGCGGCCACCGCGAGTACTCGGTCTTCGGGGACGTCGTCAACACCGCCGCGCGGCTCCAGACCGCCGCCAACCCTGGCAACATCCTGCTCGGCGAGGAGACCGCCCGCCAGGCTGGCGCGGTTTTCGACGTGACCCCAATCGAACCGCTCGTCCTCAAGGGCAAGACGCAGCCGGTTCCGGCCTTCAAAGTGCGCGGCACCCTCACCCCCGCGACCCCGGCCCTCGGCGCGACCGCCACGATGCAGAAGAGCCCGCTCGTTGGCCGCCTCACGGAGCTGCGCGAGCTGCGGACACAGATGCAGGAGCTCGCCCGGGGGCGCGGCCGCCTCACCGCGATCATCGGCGAGCACGGCGTCGGCAAGAGTCGGCTGCTGGCCGAAGCACGCGAGCACGGCGAAGAGCTCGGCTTGCGTTGGGTCGAGGCGATCGCGCCGTCTCACGCCCAGGCCCTCAGCTACCGCCTGATCCGCGAGATCCTGGCCCGCCTGCTGGATCTCCGCCCGGGCGCGTCAGAGGCGCGCCTGGTCGAAGCGCTGAGCGAGAAGCTCGAGCAGCTGGGCCTGCTCGACCTGCTGACGCCGCTCGGGCTGGCGATGGGCGCAGAGTCCGACGTCGAGCCGACCGCCGGCCTGACCGCCCAGCAGCTGCAGTGGCGCGTCGTGGACGCCGCCCGGCGCCTGCTCAGGGCGCTGATGGCGGACCGGCCGCTGGTGCTGGTGCTCGACGCGCTCCAGTGGGCCGATCCCAGCTCGATCGAGCTGCTGATCGAGCTGATGAGCATGTCAGACGAGACGCCGATCCTGTTCGTCTACGTCTTCACGCCGGAGCCGGACGCGCCGTCCTGGCAG
The DNA here is from genome assembly GCA_046328125.1 of Chloroflexota bacterium. Taxonomy (GTDB): domain Bacteria; phylum Chloroflexota; class UBA6077; order UBA6077; family JACCZL01; genus JADZEM01. The sequence goes on along the minus strand of JAXLXF010000005.1, from coordinate 284,690 downwards.
CTGAAGGAGCAGGCCGCCCGCGCGTTCCCCCACCGCTACGCCGAGCTCTCGGTCGGGCCGCTGCCGGAATCGGCCGCCCGCGAGCTGATGTGCAGCCTGCTGGCCTGCGCCGACACCCCGGCCCACGTCGAGGAGCTGGTGCTGGCCCGCACCGAGGGCAATCCGTTCTTCATCGAGGAAGTGCTGCGCGCCCTGATCGACAGCGGCGCCCTGCGCTACGACAACGACCGCTGGGTCGCGGACGGCGACATCCACGATCTCGCCATCCCGAACACGCTCCTCGCCGCCGTGATGGCCCGCATCGACCGCCTGCCGGCCGGCGTGCGGCGCACCCTCCAGATCGCCGCCGTCATCGGGCGGGAGCTGTCGGAGCGGGTGCTGCGGCGTGTCGCGGACGGCGGCCCCGAGCTCGACCGCCACATTCGCGAGGCCCTCCGGGCCGGCCTCCTCCGCGAAGAGACGGTCATCCCCGAACGGCGCTACGCCTTCACCCAACTGGTGATCCAGGAGGCGGCCGCGCGGTCGCTGCTGGTGCGACGGCGGCGCGAGATCCACGTCCAGGTCGGCTGGGCGCTGGAAGAGATCTACGCCGACAACCTGGAAGAGCAGTACGGCGAGCTGGCGCGCCACTTCTGGGAGGGTGAGTCCTGGGAGCGGGCGTTCCGCTACAGCCGCCTCGCCGCCGAGCAGGCCGCCGCCGCCTATGCCAACGACGAGGCGATCGGCAACTTCACCATCGCCATCGAATCAGCCGCCCGCTCGGCCGCTGGGGCCTCGCCAAAGGTCGTGGCGCTGCTCTGCGAGCGTCGCGGCGACCTGCGCGCCCTGACCGGCGAGTACGACGCTGCCCTGGTGGACTACCGAGCGGCCATCGAGCACCACGTGCTGGCGCTCAAGGAGCTGGACACACCGTCGGGCGACGAGGCCGATGCCAGCCCCGCTGCCGCCGCCAGTGTTGCCGCGAGCAAGCGCACCCAAAGCGCCATCGTCGGCTCGCTGGCGCTGAAGATGGCCCGCCTCCACAGCTACCAGGGCCAGGTGGCCCCGGCCCGCCAGAAGCTGGCGCTGGCGTTCGAGCGGTTGCCGGCGGACTCGCCTGAGCTGAGCGGCGCCTGGAGCCTGAAGGCGGCCAGCTACGTCTGGGACAGCGACACCGTTCGAGCCGCCGAAGCCGCGCGGAAGGCGCTCCAGATCGCTCGCGAGCGCGGCTCGTTCCAGCATCTTGGCCCGGCCTACGAGGCGCTGACGCATCCGGCGCTGATGGGCGTCCTGGGCCGCGAGCTGCACGAGTTGTCGGACGAGTGGGTCGCCCTGGCCCGCGAGCGTCCCGAGGATCGTCAGGTGCTGTTCAAGGCGTTGACGGCGCGCGGCCTCGTGCACGTGTGGGCGTTCTGGGAATTCGACGAGGGGCTGCAAGCCGAGATGCTCGAAGCGCTGGAGATCGCCCGAGCGACGCAATCCACTGCCGACGACAACACCGTGCGCGGCATCCTCGGCGCCGGCCGGTTCCTGCTCGGCGAGTGGACCGCCGCCGAGGCCGACCTTCGTCGCGCGGCCGGGCAGTCCACCACACTGGTGGGCGTCGGGGCGATCTACGAATGGTGGCTGATGCTGCTGCTCACGCTGCGCGGCGAGATCGAGTCGGCGGCGGAGCAGATGACGGCCTGGTTGGAGGACACCGCCAACACTCACCGACAGGTGCTGATGCACGCGCTGCTCGGGTTCAATCGCTTTCTGGCCGGCGACGACGACGCTGCCCGAGCGGCCATCGCGCAGGGCAGCGAGGTGGCCGCCGCGCTCAACTGCGCCCAGTGCGACGTGACCCTCCACATGCTGGCGGCCGAGACCCTGGCCGAGCTTGGCGACGAGGACAGCGCCGCCTCACACGCGAAGCTAGCCCGCGACGGCGGCGAGCGTTTCGGGCGGCAGGCCGCCTCGATTGCCGCCGACCGTGCCGAGGCCGTGCTGGCACTCCGCGACAGCCGAATCGACCACGCCCGCCAACTGCTGGAACGAGCACGTCGACAGGCCGAGGCGCTGCAGCAGCCGTTCGAGGTCGCCCGCACCCTGCTCGTGCAGGCCCGGCTGCACGAGGCGTCCGGCAACGACTTCGCCGCCGTGCCGGTCCGCGAGCAGGCGCAAGCGATGTTGACGGCGCTCGGCTGCCCGGTCGGCTCGCGCCTGGTCAGGTCGAGGTCGGGGCCGCCGCGCCGGGCCTGACCGCGTACTCGGCCAGCGCGGACTGCTCCTTCGGGACCATGCCCACCATGGTGGGTATGGCGGTGCGGACGTCCGGCTCGACGTAGTCGAAGTTGACCACACGGTCGGTCAGCTCCCAGAAGACCGGGTCGTCCACGGCGAGCAGCTCGGCGCTGGCGCGGTCGAGCGTCGTGGGCGGCACGCCGGCCAGGGTGTCGCAGAGCAGCCGCGCGTGCGCCTCCTCTTTGTGAACCAGGAAGTACGCCCCCAATGCAATCGCCATCTTGTACAGCTGTGGCAGGGCTGGCGAGTGCTTCGCCTCGGCCCGCCGAACGGTGTCGATGACGTCCTCCACGATCGCTCGGACCACGTGGTCGCCGGCGTTCCGGGCGTGGGCGCTCTCGGCCAGGATGCGCAGGTCGTACGCCGCCGCCGCCGACATCCAGAGCAGCGGGCCGCCGGCCGCCGCGTCGCCGTAGTAGCTGAGTCGGTGTGCGATCTGGAGCGTCAGCTCGGGGTGGGAGTCCATCGCGGTGTCGGCCAGCAGACGGTACTGGTACAGGACGTGGTACCCCGCTCGCACGTCGCCCTGGTTGATCGCGGCGCGCAGGAACGTGTTGAAGAACTTCATGACCGCCGCGAACAGGCCGTGGTCGTCGCGCTCGACGGACTTCTCGCCGAGCAGGCGCAATACCAGCGCGACGGTGTTGTTCACATCGTGCAGCTTGTTGAGGGTCGCGAAGAACACCTCGCGCAGCTCGTCGAGCATCCGGATCTCGACCCAGGTCATCGTCTCCTCGATCTCGCGCACCACCAGCTCGTGGCGGCCCCGGAACTGGTTCTCCTCGACGGCGAACCAGGCCGGCGCCAGGCGGTCCTTCGCTTCGAGGTAGCTCGACACGCTCCAGTAGAGCACCCAGACGCTGTGCCGCGCGACAGCGCCGTCGGAGAGGTTGACGGCCGTCCGCGCGATGTCGCCCATCTGGGCCATCTGGCGCGTCGCCATTGCCCGTCGCTGCTCGATGCGGCGCGGCTTCGGCGTCGGCCGGACCGAGGCCATGAACTGTCGCTGGATGTGGTCCAGGATGTTGTCCGGGCGGATGATGTCGAACAGGTAGAGGACGTATGGCGGCAGCATCGCGAAGCAGAGCGACATCATCATCATCGCGAGCAGCACGGGTGGCCCGGGGATGTAGTCGTCCTTCAGCACCAGGCCGAGCCAGAGGTTGAAGACGATGGTGATGATGAACAGCGTCACCAGCAGCGAGTTGACGCGATCTTGCACGAAGATGCCGAGGACGCTGAACGAGTAGCGCTGCGCGGTCAACTGGACGGTCAGCAGCACCAGGGCGATCAGCACGGCCATCGCGGAGGTGAGCGCGGCGGCGTTCGTGTTGAGCACGAACTGGACGCTGCCCAGCGCCCCCAGCGTGAACTGCTGGTCGGGCGCGCCAAGGCCGCCACTCACCACGGTCAGGCCGGTCACGGCAACGACCAGGATGATGACGGGCAGAATCCAGCGGAGGAAGATACGCAGTGGCACCGGCGCTACCCCCCGAATCGGCTCGCGACCGCGCGCTATCGCCGCCCGATTCTAGGATCTCCTCGGGGCAGCCGTCCACGGTTCGGTATAACTGGATCGACTCAGGGAGGGTAGATGGAGCTGGAGGGCAAGCTCGCGCTCGTGACGGGCGGCGGGCGCGGCATCGGGCGGGCGGTGGCGCTGGAGCTGGCCGAGCGCGGCGCGGACGTGCTGGTCAACTACCTGCGCAACGGCGACGCGGCCGAGGAGACCGCCGAGGCGGTGCGGGCGCTCGGGCGCAAGTCCGAGACCGTTCGAGCGCACGTCGGCGACCCGGCCCGGGTGGACCGCATGTTCGGCGAGATCGCGGACCGCTGGGGCTACCTGGACATCCTGGTCAACAATGCCGCCTCCGGCGTGATCCGCCCCCTCCGCGAGCTGGAGCTCAGGCACTGGGACTGGACGCTCAACATCAACACCCGGGGCGCGTGGCTCTGCGCCAAAGCGGCTGTCCCGTTGATGGACGGACGCGGCGGGCGGATCGTCGGCATCTCCAGCCTGGGCAGCGGGCGCGTCCTCCCCGAGTACTCGGCGGTCGGCGTCTCGAAGGCGGCGCTGGAGTCACTGACCCGCTACCTGGCTGTGGAACTGGCCCCGAATGGGATCGCCGTCAACTGCGTCTCGGGCGGGCTGGTCGAGACGGACGCGCTGACCCACTTCCCGCGCCGCGAGGAGATGCTGGAAGGGTCGCGGACACGGACGCCGGCCGGCCGGATGGTGGAGCCGCTCGACCTCGCCCGGGTGGTCGCGTTCCTGTGCGGCCCCGGCGGCGAGATGATCCGGGGCCAGACCATCGTGGTGGACGGCGGCTTCTCACTGCCGATCTGACGCTAGACGACGCAACTCGTCGCTAGCGGCTGGCCGTCGCGAGCAGTGCCGTGACGGGGACGTGCAAGCCGTCAGCCTGCCGGTACTGCTCTAGCTGATCGGCAAGCGCCGCGCGCACCTGGTTCACCTGCTCTGCGCTCAGTGCTTCGAGGTTCCGGCTCATGGCTGAACGCATGGCCTGTTGCCAGTATGTGTCAGCATCTACGCGTTCAACGAGACGTGTCTCCGCGTCCACGCGCACGTCCGAAAACCCAGCGCGCACCACCACGTCCGTCAGCACCGCCGGATCGGCGATCTGCCCTGGCGGAAGAGATGATTTCTGTCCCATTCTCGCCAGGACGAGGTCAAGGTCTTGCATTCTAGGCGCCTGCCACGTCGTGACGCCGAGTCGGCCACCGCTACGCAGCACCCGCCGCATCTCTCGGAGCACCTGAGCCTGATCCGGCGGAAACATGATCCCGAAGCCGCAGAAGACGCGGTCAAATGACGCATCCGGGAAGTCGAGATGCTCGGCGTCCATCACGCGCACGCGCGCCGGGATGCCGAGACGCTCGGCGTCGGCGTTGACGGCGGCGACCATGCCTTCAGCCAGGTCGATCCCTTCGACGTGACCGGTTGGTCCGACCCGCTCCGAGGCCGGGAATAGCACGGCGCCACGCCCACTCGCCACGTCGAGCACGCGTTGCCCCGGCTCGACCCCAACCGCGTCTACGAGGCGCCGCCCGAAATGGGCGAATGTGCCATCGTCGTCGTAGGTCGGAGCCATGCGCGTGAACTGAAGCCCGATCCGGGCCTTCACGCCTTCAGGATTGTCCGCCATGTTTCTCCCCCTGAGTTGGCTTCGATCCCGCGCCCGACCCTGAGGCAGGATCAGCCGTTCTCCGGTCCGATGGTCCCGCCCTGAAGGCTCGGCGGCTACTCGTCCTCCGGCACCGGCGCCGAGGGCGTCACCAGGAGCGTCGGGAGGAGCCGGGTGAACGCCGAGTTGGCGACCACCCGGTCCACCCCTGCGTCGAGCGCCTGCGCCCGCAAGTCCAGGTTCATGTGCGGCCCGAACGCGAGCACGTACAGTCGCGCCGTCGCTGGATCGGCGCGGACCTGACGGACAACGTCTGCCCACGGCCGGCGGGTGGCCGCCATCCCGACGAGCAGCGCCCTGGCCGGCCGCTCTGCCACTGCGGCGGCGACCTCCTGAGCGGACGCGACGTAGCGGACTTCGACATCCGCCACGCCAGCCGCTGCGTCGATCCGCGACCTCACGAACAGGTCGTCCACGAGCGCCAGCAGCAGAGCCGGCGCCGATTCAGACGACGAGCCGCTCACCGCCGCCGCGCGATGGTGGACACCCGACGCTTCTCTTCCAGCTTCTTCGCCTTCGCCCGATGCTTCCGCCAGGCGACCTTCTTCCGCTTGTTCACGGTTCACTCCCCATGAGCTGATAGTGCGGCGACGTCGCGAGTCGGTCGCCACATTGGCGTGTCAATCGGTCGATTGTAACCACGATCTGTGATGACGGCACTCTATTCACCGCTCGTGGCCCGCCTCGGGATGCCCGCCACCACCGTCAGGATGGCGCCGACGACCCCGGCAGAGGCCGTCAACAGGCCGAAGACCGGGAAGCCCATCGTCCCGATCAGCCAGCCGCCAAGCGCCTGCGCGCCCAGCCAGCCGAAGCTCGCAAACGTCATGTTGGCCCCGAGCATCGCGCCGCGTGCCTCGTCCGAGACTTCGCTGACCGAGGCCACCAGCGTCGGCCGCCCGACCGCGTTGACCACCATGTAGACGAACCCGAGCGCGACCGACGGCCAGAGGCCCGGCTGCCAGAGCAGCAGCGGCAGCGCGAGCGCGCCGGTCCCGAGCAGCGACAGCGCCGCCAGCGCGGTCCGCGACGGCAGCCGGTCGCTGAGCTCGCCGCCCACCACGTTCCCAAACAGGTTGCCGAGCGCCACCACCCCCAGCCCCACCGCCAGCAGCTCCAGCGACACGCCGTAGGTCGTCACGAGATACGTCGCGAGGAAGACCGCGACGCCGCCGTAGCAGACCCGCTCCATCGTGTTGGCGCTCAGGAGGGCCAGCACGCGCGGTGTCAGCAGGGTGAGCGGGTTGACCGGCGGCCCGGCCTCGGCCTTCTTCGCGCTCGACTGGCCTGGCACCGCCAGCCAGACCAGGACCGCCGCGACGACGATCGCCACACCCTGGATCGCCAGCGAGCCGCGCCAGCCGATGAACGACGCCACGTACGCCACCATCGGCACGCCGATCACCAGCGCCAATGACTGGCCGGTGATCAGCCAGCCCAGCGCGCGACCCCGCTCTGAGGCCGGCACGGCGTCGGCGGCAGTGGCGAACGCCGTGCCCATGAACGAGCCGCCGCCGAACCCTCCCAGGAATCGCGCGACGATCGCCAGCCAGTACACCGAGGTGGCGGCCAGCCCGAGCGGCGCTAGTGCGAGCCCCACCAGCCCGGCCAGTAAGACCGGTCGCCGTCCGAAGCGGTCAGAGACCACGCCCGCGAAGATCGAGACGACCGCCCAGGTGATGCTCCCGACCGACAGCAGCACGCCCATCGCCCCGAGATCGGCCTCCAGCTCGCGGCCGATGTCGAGGAGAAACGGCGTCATGGCGATGGCGCTGACGTTCCCGAGGTACATCGCCACCATCAGCGACGTCAGCACGAATCGACCGTCGCGGCGCCACCTCGGCGCGTCACGTTTCACTGCAAGCATGCCGGGGAGATAGTACCCGAACGGCCCTGATGTCACTCCGACAATCGTTACTCACGGTTCACGTTTGGAAACGCGTCCGGCAAGCACGTCGTAGGACGCTTAGAGTGGAGAAGTGGCAAGTGATCCACGAGGCTGTCCGGCAGCACGCAGTGAGGTAGCGAGCACGTCCGGACCACGAGGCACGAGGCAGGACCGACGTCCTGGAGGGCACCTTGGGCGCGTGAGCGACACCCTCTCGCATCACCCGACGCTTCGAACTTTGAGCTCGAAGGGGGTGCAGCTATGTTGCGCACACGTTCCATCATCGCCGCGGCGCTGATCGCCATCATCGTGGGCGGTCCGGCGCTGCATCAGCTCTTCGGCACGACGGGCGACGTCTCGACGGCCAATGCCGCGCCGTCCAGCGGTGCCGCCATCGTGACCCAGGTTGACGGCGCTGCCATGTGGCGCGATGGCAACGACAACGAAGACCGCGATCACGGCGACCGGCACTGGAACCGGAACGACAACGACCGCCCAGGGCCACCACCGTGGCGCCCTGAGCCACGCAGGTGGGAGCCGCAGCGCGGGCCGTGGCGCTTCCCGTGGGCGCCGGGTCCGTTCCGACCGTTCTGGTCCCGCTGATCGCGCCTCGCATCTACAAGGTCGGTGAGGGCAGTCGCTGAGTGCAATAGGGGCCGCTCGCAAGAGCTCAGGCGAGCGGCCTCTCTCGCGCGCACGCATCGTCAGTCGGTCGCGCGAGCCGTCCGCGACGGTCGCAGCGAGTCGAAGCGAGCGTCTACCTGCGCGCGCGACGGGCCAGCATCGGCAACACGCCGCCGACCATCAGCGCGAACAGCAGCGCCGCCACGCTGACCGCCAGCCCCACCTTCAGCGACAGCGGCTCGAAGGTGAAGTCCACCGTGTGTGGCCCCGGCGGCAGGTAGACCGCTCGGAACAAGAAGTTCGCGAGGTAGACCGGCGCCGGCTGGCCGTCCACCCGAGCGCGCCAGCCTCGGTGGTAGAGGTCAGTCAGCACCAGGAAGCCGCCGGGGCCGTCGGGCGTCTGCACCCGCACCGCGTCAGACGAGACGTCCGTGACCCTCGCAGCCGGTGGGATCGCGCGCGGGTCCAATGGCTGACCCAGGCGCGGCCTGACCAGCGGCAGCCCCTCGAACGGCCCGTCTTCCAGGATCACCTGTCGCGCGGCGTCGAACGGTCGCGCCGCCAGCCGCACCATCGCCGACTCGTCGGTCCGGGTCCGGCGCACGCCCTCGGGCACCACGTAGGCGCGCGGGAACGCCCGCCGGTTCTCGAAGACGCCGATGCCATCTTGCTTCCAGACCTCCTGGAGCTTCGCCCGGTCGATGCCGAAGATCGAGCGGACCTTGCCGTTCGCGTCCACCAGCCCGATCCCGAACACCCGCGTCTGGCCGGTCGGGTACAGCTGCCGCACCTCGACGCTTACCACGTCCAGCGGATCGACCTGGAACGTCCCGAGGTAGACGTTGGTCAGAGCCGGTTGGCCAGACGGGTCCATGTCCGGGATCGTCCCGGCCACCGGCGGTCTGGCCTGCCGCAGGTGGGGCTGCACGTCGCGCCGGTCGTAGGCGTTCTCGGCGGTGTGGACGCCAGCCAACAGCCGGACCGTGCGGCGCGTGCCGTCCGCGCCGACGAGAGCGATCTCGGCGACCGGCGTGTCTTGTTCGACCTGGACGCCGTCCGAGAGCGTCGAGAGCACCCGCAGCTCGACCGTCCGGAACGGCTCGAGCGAGAACGTAGCCGTTCCCGTCCGATTGAACGACGCCCCGCCGAACAGCGGCTTGTACGGGCGGTACGCCGTCCCATCGGCGATCACCACGTCGCGCGGCGGATCGGCCAGCACCAGCTGCCGCACACCCCACAGGTCGAGCAGCGCGTCCTCCTGGCTGTCTACCGACGACCAGTACTCGAAATGGCGCTGACTGCCGAGCGAGCTGTAGCCCGCGATGGTCGGCACGTCGCCGTAGAGCAGCCGATTCGGCTCCAGCAGCTTGAGCGAGGAGTCGGCGTACACGCGCGCGTTCGGCCCCAACGACGAGAGGAACTGGGTGACCGGAGCGGGCGTCAGCAGCGCCGTCGTCGTCTCGCGCGGGTGGTAGTCGTAGCCGAACGCCAGCAGGTCGCCGGCCACCAGTCCGACCGCCAGCACCGCCCAGGCAGCACGCGGGCGCGGCCAGAGCGCCCAGGCCAGGATCAGCAGCGGCGAGACGACGAGTAACACCACGCTGAGCAGCGTCTTCGGATTGCCCAGGTCCAGGCCGTCCACCAGCTGCTGGTAGACCAGTTGGCCGGTCAGCCACTCGTGCTCGTGGCGGGTGTTGACGTAGAAGTCGTCGATCAGCATCTTCCAGCGGACCGGATCGGCCAGCAGCCGCGCCCTCAGCCCGACGATCAGGTAGATCGAGACGACGGAGAATCCGCCGGCCAGGAGCCCACCCAGCAGGACGTCCCAGGAGCGGCGCTCTCGTCGGACCAGCCCCACCAGCCGGTCCAGCCCGAACGCCGCCAGCGCCCCCACCGCGAACACGATCAGGTAAGCGTACCGGCCCGGCGCTCGCAACGAGGAGAAGCCCGGCAGCGTCCAGAGCAGCCGGTGGATGTTGACCGGGCTCTGCTCGGCCAGCCCGACCAGCAGCCCGAAGACGGCCAGCAGGACGAAGAACGGCACGATCCGCCGTCGCTGGAGCCCCCCGACAATCGCCAGCCCGAGCGGCAGTATCCCGACGTACAGATACGTCTCCCACTGCTGCCAGAGCGTGATCCAGCGTCCGTCCGGCAGGCGAAACAGGTAGGGCAGGATAACGGTCGGGAGGTTCTGCCAGCGCAACGGCCAGGTCGTCGCCAGGTCGTAGCCCAGGCCCGGGCCACGGTACGACATCCGCCCCAGCTCGAACAGCGGCAGCCACTGCGCCGCCGCGATCCCCAGCCCCAGCCCGACGATCAGCACAGGCGCCCAGACCAGCAGCAGCGGGCGCTCCCAGCCTCGCCCGGCCACCGGCCCGACGACCACTCGGTACAGCGCGTACAGCCCGAGCGTGACCAGGGTCATGAACACCGGCTGGATGTGGACGCCGAGCGCCGCCAGCGCCAGCGCCAGCCCGCCGGCCACCAGCCACTGCTGCCGCCGCCAGCCGGTCGTCCGCAGTGCCCGCTCGGCGCAGAGCAGCACCAGCGGCAGCCAGACCGCGCTCCGGATCACGTTCTCGTGCTGGATCTGGGCCACCATGAAACTGCCGAACGCGAACACCAGCCCGCCGACCAGCGCCCCGACCCGGCCCACCTCCAGCACCCGCAGGAACGCCACCATCAAGCTGCCGGCCAGGATCAAGTGAATCGCCCGGGACACCTGGAGGAACGTCTCCGGGCCGGTCACCAGCGCCTGGAGCACGTTCAGCGGGTAGAGCATCCCGAGCTCGCCGTCCGCGAACAGCGGGTAGCCGCCGAAGATGAGCGGCGTCCACAAGGGCAGGTGTCCGCTCTGGATCTGTTCGAGGTACCAGCGTAGCAGCGGCAGGTAGAACAGCTCGGTGTCCCGCTCGTAGGCGATCCGGCCGAGAAACAGGTCGTCGCGGAACAGGATCAGCGCGCACACTACGACGACCAGGAACGGCCAGCCTTCGCGGAGCACACCTGGGAGGACAGCCGCCCTGGCCGTTTCGTCGGCACCGGAGCGGCGAAGATCGCCGCGCTCCCAGCGAGCGGCGTTCGCCGTCACGATCGTCTCAGCGCGCGGCCAGGCCCGCGACGACTGCCGGCTCTGGCGCCTTCACCGCCGGCAACGGCTGGACGCGCCGGCCCACCGCGAATACCGACAGTCCCCACGGCAGGCCCATCTCGCGGGCCGCCAACGCCTCCAGGCTCAACAGGTCGGCAAGCAGGCGGTTAACGGGGCCGGGCGGCAGCCAGAGGTCGGTCGCCTCGTGGGTACCCTGGCGCATCTCCAGATACCGTTTGACCGGCGCCAGCGGAAAGAGCAGAAAGTTGGCGTAGGTCGCGTGCTCCAGCCTGAATCCGGCATCCTCCAGCTTTCCCGACAATTCGTCGCGGGTGTAGCGGTGGCGAGTGTGCACCACCTCGTCGTGCGCGCCCCGAATCCAGTCGAAGGCCGGCAGACGAATGAGCGCGATCCCACCCGGCCGCAGCACCCTGTGGATGTCGGCGAGGGCGGCGCGGTCGTCGTCCACGTTCAGGTGGTACAGCACGTCGAAGCTGGTCACCACGTCGAAGCTGCCGTCCAGGAACGGCAACGCTCCGACCGACGACCGCGCCAGCCTGGGCAGATCGCGCGTCCGCGCCAGCCTGAGCGCCTCCGGCGACAGGTCGATGCCGGTGACCCAACCGAACCGCTGCAAGTAGCGCGTCATCCCGCCGGAGCCGCACCCGGCGTCCAGAATGTCGAGCTTCCCGGAGCCCTGACCCTCGACCAGCGGTGGGTACCGCTCCAGGAGCGCCGCCGAGATCCGCCGCATGCCGACGTACCACCAGTGCCGCTCCTCCTGAGCGAACATCAGGTCGTACTGCTCTTTCTCCATCGGCGATTCGGACCCTACCGACCGCTCGCCAGCCGCGAGACGATCTCCGCCACACGCTCGACGTGCTCGATCGGCAGCTCCGGGTACATCGGCAGCGAGAGCACCCGCTGTGCAAGCCCCTCGGTCTCGGGCAGCGATCCCGCCCCCATCCCGAGGTCGGCGCAGGCTGCCTGCAGGTGGCTTGGCAACGGGTAGTGGACGTCGGTGCCGACGCCGGCCGCCTGCAACGCGGCGCGGAGCTCGTCGCGGCCGTCCGCCTCCACCACGTACAGGTGGTAGACCGGCTCGGCCCAGGAGCTCGTCACGGGGATGGAGACGCCCTGCAGCGCCTCGTCGTAGAGGGCCGCCCGACGGCGCCGCTCCTCGTTCGCCGCGTCCAGGTGGCGGAGCTTCACTCTAAGAATTGCCGCCTGCAGCTCGTCCAGCCGCGAGTTCACCCCGTGTGACTCGCTCAGGTAGCGCTGCCGCCAGCCGTACCCTCGGAACAGCCGTGCCCGGTCGGCAATGTCGTCGTCGTTGGTGGTGATGAAGCCGCCGTCGCCGTACGCCCCGAGGTTCTTGGTCGGATAGAAGCTGAACGCCGCCACGTCGCCGAGGCTGCCGACGCGCTTGCCCTTGTAGCGAGCGCCGTGGGCCTGGGCGCAGTCCTCCATCAGCTTGATGCCGTGCGGCCTGATGACGTCCAGGATCGCGTCCACGTCGATCGGGTGGCCGTACAGGTGGATCGCGAGGACGGCCTTCGTGCGGGGCGTGATCGCCGCTGCGATCTTGCTCGGGTCGATGTTACGGGTGGCGCGGTCAACGTCCACGAAGACTGGCGTCGCGCCGGTCTCCTTGACCGCCACGACCGGCGGCATCCCGACATTGGCGACCGTGATGACCTCGTCGCCGGGGCCGACCCCGAGCGCCGTCAGGCCGATCCGGATCGCGTCCGTGCCGTTCGCCACCCCGATCCCGTGCTTTGCCTCGGAGTAGGCCGCCATCTCCTGCTCGAATGCCGCGTGCTCCTGGCCCTGCACGAACCAGCCGCTCGCCATCACGCGCAGCGCCGCCTCGTCCAATTCCTCTCTGAGCACGGCGTACTGCGCCTTGAGATCGAAGATCGGGATGCGCGTCACGGACGAGTCCACGGTCATCGAGCGAGCTCCAGACTGGCCCAGTATTCGCGGCGATGCTTGCGGTAGAACGCCATCGAGCGCTCCAGACCTTCGCGCAGGTCCACCAGCGGCTCCCAGCCGAGCGCCCGCTGGATCTTGTTGTAGTCGGCGTAGACGCTGCCGATGTCGATCGCCTTCTTCTCGTCTGGGAACGGCACGAGTCGGTAGCTGCCCTGGCCCGCCACCTCGATCATCAGGTCTAGCAGGTCACGCAGGCTGATCGGCTCGGGGCCACCCAGGTTGAACACCTGGCCGTTGGCGACGTCCGAGGCGCCCGCCTTCAGGAACGCGTCGCAGGCGTCGTCCACGTAGGTGAAGTCGCGCAGCTGGCTGCCGTCGCCAAACAACTGCACCTCCTCGTCGTCGAGGATCTGGCGCATGAACCAGCCGATCGCCGTCTGGCGGTTGTTCTTGACCAGCATCCGCGGGCCGTACGTGTTGGTGAGCCGCAACGAGCAGGCGCGCAGGCCGTACACGTTGTTGTAGAGGATGTGGTACCACTCGCCGGCCATCTTGTTGATGCCGTTGACGTCGGTCGGGTGGAGCAGGTGCTTCTCGTCCACCGGCAGGTAGTCCGGCCGGCCGTAGATCTGGCGGGTGCTCGCAAACACGATCTTGACGCCCGGGTTGGAGCGCCGACACGATTCCAGCAACGACAGCTGCGCCCGGCAGTTGATGTCCAGGTCCGTGAACGGATCGTGCATGCTGTCGATGTGGCTGACCTGGCCGGCCAGGTTGAAGATCACGTCCTGCTTTTCGACCAGCCGCTCCATCGCCAGCGCATCGCGCACGTCCACCGTCCGCGTGGACACCCGCTCCTCGATGGGCGCGATGTTGTACCGGTTGCAGCCAGTCTCCGCGACCATCGAATCGACGAGCAGCACCTCGGCTCCGAGCTCGACCAGCCGCTTCGCCAGGTTCGACCCGATGAACCCGAGCCCGCCGGTCACCATCACCTTCTTGGTCTCGTAGAAGCGCGCCCCTCGATACGGCACCCTCAGGCCTCCCGTCGCGCCCGCGATGACGGCATCCGCCGCCGAATGGCGCGCAACAACACGAGCTCGAACCAGAGCTGAATCAGGTCGATCCCGACCCGCCCGACCCGCCGAAAGTTGAAGAACTGAGACTGGCCGTACGCCCGGTGATAGTGATGGACCGGCACTTCGGTGAGCTTGAAGCCGGCCTGCGTGATCTTGGTCATCATCTCGACGCAGATGACGCCGCTGTCTCGGGTCAGCTCGACCTCGTCGAAGACGTGGCGCCGAATCAGGCGCAGGTCGCAGTCCACGTCGCGGATCGGCAGCCCGAACATCGTCCGCACGATGGTGTGGTACACCCGCCCGATCACCTTGCGGTGGAGCGGATCGCCGCGCTCGAGCTTGTACCCCTGGACCATGTCCACGTCGTCGGTCAGGTGGTCCACCAGCAGCTTGAACTCGCGCGGATCGTACTGGGCGTCGCCGTCGGTGTAGCAGATCAGCTCTTTGGAGGCGTTCGCGAAGCCGCTCCGCAGGGCGCCGCCGTAGCCGCGGTTCTTCTTGTGCGTGACGACTCGCAGGTGCTCGTACCGCGATTGAAGGTCCGCCAGCACGTCGGCCGTGTGGTCCGGGCTTCCATCGTTGACGACGATCACCTCGTAGTCGTCGGTGATCGCTCGAAGGGTACGGTCGGCGGTGACGACCATGCTGGCGATCGTACCGGCGTCGTTGTAAGCGGGGAAAAAGGCAGTGATCGAAAGAGGCACGAAGCCACTCCGCGACCCGAACGTCGACCGATGCGGCGCGGACGGGACACAAGGTACGGCGCGCCGACAGCCGGCCACGCGGCGACCGGAGGATACCAGAGAACGTGCCTCGCCCCCCAACCCCCACCTGTGCGCGGAGCCAGGCGGGGGCGCCGGAGCCGGGCGAGGGCGCGGGAGCCGGGCGCGGGCGCGATGATCCAGGGGGCGCGATGAATCGCGCCCCCTAAAAAGCGAGCTGCGCCCCCTCGATGGCGAGCTCAGCCCGGCCGGTCCAGGCTCTCCAGGTAGCGGATCAGCCGCTGGACCCGCCGCGCGAACCCAGAGCGCCGCGCGTGCACCCTGATCGCCCGGACCGTCTCGCCGAGCTCGCGAGCCAGCGAGACTGGCTCGTCTGGGTCGGGCGGGCGGCGGGGCGCACGATGTTGCCGCGGAACAGTTGCAGCAGTTGATGGCCGGTCATACGCATCGCGGCGGTCCGGATCGACCAGCACCTCGTATGCCACCTGCACCCGCTTGAAACGCGCCAGGGCGTCGGCATCACCTGGATGGAGGTCCGGATGGCTGGCACGGGCCGCACGGCGGTACGCACCACGGATCTCGTCGAGCGACGCACCCCGCGGGATGCCCAGCACAGCGTAATGGTCGGTCTCGGCGGACATCGCGTTGGGCGCCCCTCCTTCACGAGTCATACGGTCCGACTGGCGTCTCGGTCAAGCGTTGCAACAGCCTCTGGCGGTGCCTGGAGTTGTATACTGGCGCGTCACGAAGTGCGTCGAATGTGGCGGGATCAGGGGGCCGCGGTCGTTATGGATATATCGGTCAAGGTCGAGCGAGGGTCGCTGACCGGCGTGCGCACGCCGCTGCTGGTGGTCAACCTGTTTGAAGGCGTCGAAGAACCGGCCGGCGCCACCGGCGCGGTGAACGAAGCGCTGGGCGGCCTGATCGGAAGGCTGATCGCCGACGGCGAGGTCAAAGGCTCGCTCGGCGAGATCACCATGCTCCACAACCAGGGGGACCGCCGTCAGCTGGCAGCGGAGCGCGTCGCCGTGGTCGGCCTGGGCAAGCGCGACGACTTCGACCTCGAAGCGTTGCGGATCGCCTCGGCGGTGGCGGCGCGGAAGGCGCGCGATCTTCGCTGCGGCCGGTACGCGACCGTCGTGCATGGCGCCGGCGCTGGCGGCCTCGACTCGGGGCTCGCGGCTCGGACCGTGGTGGAAGCGAGCTTGATGTCGCTCTACACCTACTACCACTACAAGACGCCGCCCGACGATCCACGCCCGATCATCTCCGAGATCACCATCGTCGAGCGCGACGAGGACCGCGCGGACGCCGCCGAGAGCGCCGTCAAGGAGGCCGCCGCCATCGTGGACGGCGTCAACCTGGCGCGCGATCTCTCGCAGGCGCCCGGCAACGTGATGACGCCCACCGTCCTGGCCGACCGCGCGAAGGAGATGGCCGACGCGCGCGGCATCGCGATCCAGGTCTGGGGCAAGCAGGAGCTGCGCGAGAAGGGCATGAACGCCATCCTCGCAGTCAACTCCGGCAGCGCCCAGGAGCCGCGCTTCGTCATGATGAAGTACGACTCTGGCGTCGAGGGGGCGAAGACCCTGGCGGTCGTCGGCAAGGGCATCACGTTCGACAGCGGCGGCATCTCGATCAAGCCCGGCGACCACATGGAGAACATGAAGCACGACATGTCCGGCGCCGCCGCGACGATCGGCTTCCTGCAGGCGGCTGCCGACCTGAAACTGCCGGTGAACGTCATCGGCATCTTCGCGGCGACCGAGAACCTGCCAAGCGGCTCGTCGTACAAGCCGGGCGACGTCTTCAAGACGTACCAGGGCACGTTCATCGAGATCGTCAACACGGACGCCGAAGGTCGTGTCATCCTGTCGGACTCACTGGCGTACGCCGTCGAGCAGAATCCTGACGCCATCATCGACCTGGCGACCTTGACCGGCGCCTGCGTGGTGGCGCTCGGCTACCACGCCAGCGGCGCGATGGGCAACGACGAGGGGTTGCTGGCGCTCGTCAAGCAGGCTGGAGACGTGGCAGGCGAGCGGGTCTGGCCGCTGCCGCTCTGGAAGGAGCACCGCCGCGACATCGACAGCCCGATCGCGGACATCAAGAACACGGGAGGGCGGGCCGGCGGCGCGCTGACCGCCGCGGCGTTCCTGCAATGCTTCGTGGGTGGCAAGCCGTGGGTGCACCTGGACATCGCGGGCACCGCCTACACCGAGAACTGGGCGCGGACCCCCGCGTATCAGCCGTCCGGCTGCGCCACCGGCGTTGGGGTGCGCCTGCTGGTCGAGGTTGCCCGGCGCTGGGGCGGCTGATAAGGAGCCTCAGCGACTGAGGGATCTCATGCTGACGAACACCGAAACGTGAGATCCCTCGACTTCGCTCGCAAGCTCGCTTCACTCGGGATGACAGGGGGGTGTGACAAGCCCGGCCACGCGTTGCGCCGAAATGCCGTGGTCGCAATCCTGTTCGCAGCCCTGGCGCTGGCGTTCGTCGGGCCGGCCCTGCTGCCCGGGCGCGCCCTCCTCCCCATCGACGCGCTGTTCGGCTACCCACCCTGGCAGGCGCACGCCGACAACTTCGGCGTCACGCTACCAAACAACCCGCTGATCGCCGACGCAATCCTCCAGAACTACTCCTGGAAGCGGCTCGCCCGCGAGAGCTTCGCCAACGGCGAGCTGCCGCTCTGGAACCCGTACATCCTGGCCGGGCAGCCGTTCATGGCGTCCGGCCAGAACGGCTCGCTGTATCCGCTCGGCATCCTCTTCTACGTCCTCCCGCTGGCGTCGGCGTACGGCTGGTTCATCGCGCTCCATCTCTGGATCGGGGCACTGGGCGCGTACTGGCTCGCACGGACGCTTGGCGCGACGCGGCTGGGTGGCGTGGTCTCGGGGATCACGTTCGGGTTCTGCGGCTATCTCGTCGTGAGCTTCCTCTGGCCGATGGTGGTGAGCACTGCCGTCTGGCTCCCGACGCTGTTGGCGGTGATCGAGGGCCAGTGCCAGGCGGGGCCGCGCCGAGCGGTCCGGCCGGTCGCGCTCGGCGGCGTGGTGGTCGGCCTGCAGTTCCTGGCCGGCCACCTGGAGATGAGCCTCTACCTGCTGCTAACGGCCGGGATGTATACCGCGTTCCGGCTGATCGGTCGTCTTCGCGTGGAGGGCTTCCCGCGCCCTGCTCTGGACGGGCTCGTCGCGCTGGCGATGGTGGCGCTGGGTACTGGCCTCGCCGCGATCCAGCTCGTGCCGTTCGTCGAGGTGATCGGCGCGAACGTCCGGACCGGCTGGTCGGACTACCAGGAGACGATCGGCTACGCGATGCCGAAGGAGCGGCTGCTGGCGTACCTGCTGCCAAACCTGTGGGGCAACCCGACCGACCACACCTACTACGACCTCATCTCTCACCAGACGCTCCCGGCCGAGCACACCCGCCCCAACGGCGAGCGCCGCACCGATACCGAGTGGGGCGGCAAGAACTACGTCGAGGGCACGGTCTACGTCGGGATTCTGCCGCTGCTGCTGGCGGCGGTCGCCGTTCTAAGCCGGCCGCGTGGCGGGGCGCTGGTGCTCGCGCTGGTCGGCGCGGTCTCGCTGTTGCTGGCGTTCGGCTCGCCGCTCTACGCGGTCCTGTTCTACGGCGTGCCGGGCGTCAATCAACTTCACACGCTGTTTCGCTGGGTCTACCCGTTCAGCCTGTGTGTGGCGGTGCTGGCGGGGCTGGGCGCCGGGAAGCTCAGCCCCTCCCCCCAGCCCCCTCTCCACCGCGGTGGAGAGGGGGAGCAAGGGGACGCTGGGGGCGCAATTCATTGCGCCCCTACCAGGCCGGCTCCAGTAGGGGCGCAATTCATTGCGCCCGTCGGGGGTGGGGTCTTCTTCCTCGGACTCGCCATCCTCCTTGCCCTCGCCGTCACCCTGGCGCTCCCGGACTGGTCCCTCAACCTCGCGGCCCGCGCGATGCGACGCTGGCCGGAGCTGCGCGACGGCTTCGGCTCGCCGGCGATGCTGTTCTCCTACCAGTGGTGGGGGGCGGCGACGGCGGCGGCGCTCCTGACCGTCTCGGGCCTGGTGCTCTGGCTCGGCGCTCGCGACCGCCTGCCGTTCGCCGGGCCGCTCGCCGTCGCGGTCCTGGTGCTCGACCTGTTCGGCTTCGGGATCGGCTTCAACACCGCTGCGGATACCCGCGTGCTCGACTTCGTGCCGCGGAGCATCGCCGCCATCAAGGCCGATCCCGAGCGCTTCCGCATCGCGACGTACGGCGAGGACGACACCCTTCCGTCGAATACGAACATGCTGTTCGGGCTTCAGGACGTGCGCGGCTACGACACGATCATCCTCCGTGACTACATCGCGTACATGGAGCAGATCGAGCCACAACGGGGCGTGCCGTACAGCAAGGTCGCCAAGCTGTTCGACCAGAAGTCGCTGTCGTCGCCGCTCTTGAATCTGCTCAACGTCAAGTACGTGCTGACCTCGAAGATGGTCAGTCAGCCCAACTGGACGCTCCACTTCCAGGGTGACGGTATTCGCGTGTACCGCAACGACAACGCCATGCCGCGCGCCTTTGTCGTGAGCGGCCAACGCACAGTCGGGAGCCACGGCGAGGCACTGGCCGCCGTCAAGGCTCCGGACTTCGATCCGCACCGACAGGCCGTCCTCGAAACGCAGAACACGACGTCTGGCGCAGCCGGGTCAAATTCGACATCCGGAGCGCTTGCGACCGCCGTGGTCGCGGAGTACGGCAACAACCGCGTGGCCCTCCAGACGCCGGCCGACACCCCTGGCGGCGTGCTAGTGCTCGCCGACGTCTACTTCCCCGGCTGGACCGCTACCGTGGACGGCGTCAGCGTGCCGGTGCTGCGGGCGAATGGCCTGTTCCGGGCGGTCGAGCTGCCGCCCGGCGAGCACACCGTGGTGTTCAGCTACCGGCCGCTCTCGGTGCGGGTCGGCGGCCTGCTGACCGCGATCTCGGGGGCGATCCTCCTGGCACTGACCGGACTGGCGCTCTCCAGACGGCAGACCGGAGCCGGGGGCTCGCCGCTCTCGACGGCCCAGCGCGTCTTCCGCAACTCGGCCTTCCCGATGGCCGCCAGCCTGTTCAACAAGGTGGTCGATCTCGGCTTCGCCGTCATCATGTTCCGCGTACTCGGCGCGGAGGGCGTCGGCGCGTACACCTTCGCCGGGGTACTCACGACCTACTACGACATCGTCGTCGGCTGGGGGCTCGGGACGCTCATCACCCGAGACGTGGCCCAGGACCGGGCGGCTGCCGGGCGTTATCTTGGCAACGGCGTCGCGCTGCGGCTCTTGCTCTGGCTCGGGGCGGTCGCGGTGACGGCCCTCCTGACCGGCCCGCTAGGAGATCCCCTCGACATCAGCCCGCCCCTGGCTCTCGCGATCTGGCTGCTGGTTCTCGGCCTGCTGCCCAGCCTCCTGAGCGGTGTCGTCAGCGCTCTGTTCATGGCTCACGAGCGGATGGACACCCCGGCCGCCGTGACGGTCTTCTCGACGATCTCCAAGGTCGTCCTCGGGCTGGCGGCACTGCTGCTCGGGTGGGGCTACGTCGGGCTGGCGGCCGTCTCGATCGTCACCAACGTCGCCACGCTGCTTCTGCTGGCGATCCTCTACGCCGTCTCGGTTGGCTGGCCCCGCCCGAGCATCGACGCACGCATCGTCTGGCTACTGGTCGGCACGTCGTTCCCGTTGATGGTGAACGGCCTGCTCAACCAGTTGTTTTTCAAGATCGACGTGCTGCTCCTCAAGCCGCTGGCCGGCGATCTCGCCCTCGGCTGGTACTCCACGGCGTACAAGCTGATCGACGGGCTGCAGGTGATCCCCGCGAGCTTCGTGATCGCGCTGTTCCCGCTGCTGGCGCGCTACGCTCGCGAGGACCGCGCGCGGCTGGCCCGCTCGACCGAGACCGGACTGAAGGTGCTGCTGGCGCTCGCCTTCCCGATCGCCGTCGGCACCACCCTCCTGGCAGACCCCATCGTCCTGGTCATCGCCGGCCCGGGCTACCTGCCGGAGTCGGCCCGCGCGCTCCAGGTGCTGATCTGGTACCTGCCGATCAGCTTCACGAACGGGCTGCTCCAGTACGTGCTGATCTCGGTGAACCGGCAGCGGACGCTGACGGTGGCGTTTGCCGTCGGCGTCGCGTTCAATGTCCTGGCGAACCTGGCCTCGATACCCCGGTTCGGCTACCTCGGAGCGGCAGCCGTGACGGTGGCGTCGGAGCTGGTGCTCCTGGCGCCGTTCCTGTGGGTCGCCCGCCATGAAGTCGGATCGCTGGCGCTGTTTCGCGTGGCCTGGCGCCCTGCCATTGCCGCCCTCGTGATGGCCGTGCCGGTCGGGCTCCTGGCGCCGTGGAGCACGGCGCTCGCCATCGCGGTGGGGGCCGCGGTCTACGCCGCCTCTCTGCTGGCGCTCCGTGCCGTCACGGCGGAGGAGCACCGGGAGCTGCGGGCGCTCCTCCGCCGGTAGCTTTCTCTCTCGCCCCGTCACCGCCGCCCCCGTCACCGCGCCACGCCGCGATCTCGGCGTCTCGCCCTCGGTCACGCGGCAAGGCCGTCGAGGTCAGTCAGTGGCAGCCGGGCGCTGGTGGTCGCCGGTCTCGCCGCGCAGCAGGTTCACCGCGTGCGGCAGGGCTGGCAGCAGCACCTCCAGGCACTCGCGGACGGCCTTCGGGCTGCCGGGCAGGTTGACGATCAGGCTGCGCCCGCGCACGCCCGCCACCGCTCGCGAGGTCATCGCGGCCGGCGTCTTGGTCAGGCTGAAGGCGCGCATCGCCTCCGCGATGCCCGGCACCTCGTAGTCGATGCAGGAGAGCGTCGCCTGCGGCGTCACGTCGCGGCGCGCCAACCCGGTTCCGCCGGTGGTCAGGATCACGTCGAGGCGGCGCTCGTCGGCAAGCTGACGGATGGTGGCCGCGATCTGGTCCGCTTCGTCCGGCACGATCACTTGCGCGCCGACCGCCGCGCCGATCCCCAACATGATCTCACGAACGGTCGGCCCGCCGAGATCTTCGCGCTCGCCCCGAAATGAGCTGTCGCTGACCGTGACTATGCCGACCGCGAGGATTGGCCCGTGTCCTGTTCCGTGCTCAGGCACTGCCCGCTCCGTTCGCGCCCTCGCCGGCTCGGACGTACTCGCCGCTCTTGCCGCCGACTTTGTGGACGAGCCGGATCTGGTCGATCACCATCTCTTTGTCAACCGCCTTACACATGTCGTACACCGTCAGCGCCGCCGTCGTCACGGCGGTCAGCGCCTCCATCTCGACGCCGGTCTTGCCGACCACCCGCGCGCTCGCCTCGATCTCGACCGCCGAGCGCTCCTCGTCCAGCTCGAAGCTCAGGTCAACCCCGGTGATCGGGAGCGGGTGGCAGAGCGGGATGATGTCTGAGGTGCGCTTGGCGCCCATCACGCCCGCCACCTGCGCGATGGCGAGCACGTCGCCCTTCTTGACGCCGCCGCTCTTGATGAGCGCCAGCGTCTCGGGCCGCATCAGCACACGCCCGCGCGCCGTCGCGATGCGGACAGTGTCGCCCTTGGCGCTGACGTCCACCATGCGGGCACGGCCGCTCTCGTCCAGATGGGTAAGGTCACTCATCGTTCTCCAGGGTCCATTCGGCCTAGTTCTTGCCCTTCTTCTCGGCTTCCAACAGCATCACGCCACACGCGATGCAGACCCGCACCAGCCCGAGCGGCGCTGGCATCAGCCGGTCGTAGTAGATGTCCACCTCGCACCAGCGGCAGCGGTCGTACAGCAGCTCTTCGAGCGGCAGCGCGGCCGGCTCGGTGACCGGGTTGCAGATCATCACGGCGTCGGGGTCGATCATCTGGTTCGCGAGCGCCAGGGCAAACTCGCGGATGGCATCGACCTGGCGCTTGGAAAGATCTTTCCTGACGCCCGGAGCCTGCACGGTCCCGGACTTCGCACCGGTCTTCGACTCGACCTTGCTCGCACCAGGGTGGGCCTGCGCGGTCTTCGTCGCAGCGGTCTTGAAGGGCTGTCCCTTCCTGGCGGCCGGAGCGTTGTCCCGTGACGCGGCCGTCACTTTGGGCGTGGGCGTCAGGCCAGGGATCGGGTACGCGTCCCAGACCGACGAGCCCTTGCGCACAGGCGGCAGCAGCGGCACGGACTTCGGCGTCTGCGCTGGCGGAGACTTCGACGCGGGCGGCGGCGTGGGCGCGGCGTCAGCGGGCTTCTTGCTCGGCTTCTTCGGCATTCTGCCTCCATCGCTCTCTAGCCCGTGCGAGCCCCACACCTGCTTCAGAGCGTAACATATGTGGTACGCTTCGTGCCGAACGCCTGGAGGACAAGAGCATGGACGAAACCGCGACGGATCGCTGGGCTGCGATCCGAGCGAAATACATCTCCACGCCACAAGCGCGTGCAGAGTACGAAAGGTCACGCGACTCTATCATCGCTATGCGACGACTGCTCCAGGCAATCGACTCCGCGCGCGAAGAAGCTGGGCTGTCAAAGTCAGATCTCGCAAGGCGGATCGGCGCAAGTCCGGCGACCGTTCGACGACTGTTCACTTCGCCTACCGCGAACCCGACACTCAAGACAGTTGTGGATCTCTTTGGTGCACTCGACCTCGAGCTCGAGCTTCATCACCGAGGCGACCGACATGTGAAGCAGCATCCTGAGCCAGCGATCCACTGATCGATGGCTGCTGCTCCGTGGCAGGTCAAGGTGTTCCAGCGGCATCCAGATGACGATGCAGGCGAAGAGTGCCCGGCTGAGACGTTTTTCGACTCTTGCCCAGACTCAGTGGCAAGGGACCTCATCTCCATCATCGACGCGGTAGCTGTCTCCCCACCTCCACAATTCACCGGAGGTGGCATGTGGGAGGCGATGCACGGCAGGATGGCCGGCTTCTACGAAGCTCGCACTCGTGGTCCGGATCGCCGCCTTTACCGGCTGTTTTGTCTTCTCGAACGCGAGGCTCCCGGACTCGATGGACCCTCCGTCGTGATAATCGGCGGACTCTCGAAGCCAAACAACAGTCGATTCACCGATGCTGACTACGACACGATTCGTCGGCTTGGGGCGGAGTATCGAGGGCGCTCGCCTCGCAACGTCCTCTAGCACTCGCTCGGCTGAGCCCAGGCGTAGTCCGCAACGCTGGGGCGAGCCGGTCGTACTACCATTCAAGGTGTGTGTCCACCCGGTCTACGGTCAGGGCACCAGTATGATGGTGGGCGGTCACCTGTCCGCTCGGGAGCATGATGTCCACGACCGCCTACCCTTCATTCGACGTGACGGCCTTCGAGGAGCTGGTCGGGTTTCCGCTCGACCCGTTTCAGCGTGACGCGGTCGAGGCGTACCTGAGCGGCCACTCCGTCCTCGTCGCCGCGCCGACCGGCACCGGCAAGACCGCCATCGCCGAGCTGGCGGTGCTCGACGCGCTGCGACGCGGCGCGCGAGCGCTCTACACCACCCCGATCAAGGCGCTCTCCAACCAGAAGCTGCGCGACTTTCGCAAGCTGCTGGAACGAGCCACCGAGCGCGGCCTGTTGCCACCGGGCCACAAGGCCGGCTTGCTCACCGGCGACATCGTGCTGGACCCTGACGCGAGCCTCCTCGTCATGACGACCGAGGTCCTGCGCAACATGCTGGTGCAGGGCCGTGACACGCCCGAGCAGGCCGGCGTCATCGTCTTCGACGAAGTTCACTACATGGGCGACCCGGAGCGTGGCACCGCCTGGGAGGAGTCGATCCTCCTCAGCCCGCCTGGCGTCCAGCTCATCTGCCTCTCGGCCACCGTCCCGAACCTGGACGAAGTCGCGGACTGGATCAGGTCAGCTCATGGCGACCTCACGTCGGTCAGCTCTGACCACCGCGTCGTGCCGTTGGAGCACCGCTACTTCCTGGACGGCAAGGCCCACCTGATCGTGGACGCCGATGGCCGGCGTCGATCGAGCTTCAAGGGCGTTGGGGGCGAGCTGGCGCGGCGGATTCAGCGGCCTGGCAACTGGGGTGAGGCGCCGGCTCGTTCCTGGTCAGACGAAGACGACCAGATCCAGTCGTCAGACGAGCGCCGCCCCGGCGCGAACAAGCCCCGTGAACGCAAGGCCGCCGAGCCGTGGGAGGTTCTCCGCGCGCTCGAAAAAGAGCAATTGACCCCAGCCATCTACTTCCTGTTCAGCCGCCGAGCCTGCGAGGAGGCCGCCGAGTCGTGTATCGCGCTCGGCACTGTGCCGCACGGCATGGACCTCGTCCGCGAGGCGAAACAACGGCTCGCCGATCTCTCGCCGGCCGACCGCTCGCTGCGCCAGATCTCGCTGCTGTTCCGCCTGCTGCCGCGCGGCATCGCCGTTCACCACGCCGGCCTGCTGCCGGTCGTCAAGATGCTGGTCGAGGAGCTGTTCCAGTCCGGCCGCCTCCGGGCCGTCTTCGCCACCGACACCCTTGCGCTCGGCATCAACATGCCGGCGAGGACCGTCGCCGTCGGCGAGATGTCGAAGTGGGACGGCCGCCAGCACCGTCTGCTGACCCCAAACGAGTATCGCCAGATGACCGGGCGGGCCGGGCGGCGCGGAATCGACGAGCGCGGCGTCTCGGTCATCCTCTACTCACCCTGGGTCAGCTTCGAGCGGACGCTCGACATCGTGACTGGCGACCTGCTCCCGCTCGACAGCGCCTTCAAGCCGAGCTACAGCACCGCCATGAACCTCTGGCGCCAGCCCGGCGACCAGGAGCGGCTCGCCGATCTGTACGCCCGCAGCTTCCGCCGCTTCCAGCAGGCGGCCCGCCTCGACGACCTGGCGACCGAGCGCGACGAGCAGCGCCAGCACTTCGAGCGGATGGCGACCGAGGCCGCCAGCGACCCCATCACCTGGGAGCTGGCCCGCGAGCTGGCCCAGACGGAGCGCACCCTCGACCAGGCCCACCGCGCGGCTCGCATGGAATCCCGCGCGATGGTCGGCGGACTGGGCAAGGTGCTTGAGCGCTTCAGCTACCTGGCCGCCGAGCGCCCGACCTACAAGGCGTCCCTGCTGCGCTCGATCTTCGACACCAACGCCCTCACCATGGCCGAGCTGATCTCACGACGGATGCTGGAGGGGCTGGAGCCGTCCGAGATCGCCGAAGTCTGCTCCTGGTTCTCCTTCGACAGGGAAGCGCCGATGCGCTCGCTCCCGCTCACCAGCCGTCTGCGCCGTCTCCACGAGGAAGTCCTCGGGCTTCAGACCCGGATCCTGGACGAGGAGCGCAAGGCGCACGTCGAAGTGTCCAGGATGATCAACGCCGATCTTAAGGGCGTTGCCCTGGCCTGGGCCGAGGGCGACGACCTGGGCGAGATCGCGGCCCGCAGCCGGATCGCGGAGGGCGACCTCGTCGGGCTGCTCCAGAAAACGCTGGACATCCTCGGGCAGTTGCGCGGCGCCGTCGAGCACGCCGACGTGCCGGCTCGCCGCCAGGACCGATTCGACCGCCCGGAGCTGCTGGAGTGCCTCGCGGAAGCGGACGACTTGTTGCGGCGCGGCGTCGTCGAGGAATCGTATCGCTGGGCGGTTGCCGGCCCGCCCGAGCCGGAGGAGGGCGCCGACGACTGGGAGCTTCCGCCGGAGCGCCCCCCTGAGCCAGAGCCCCGCGACCGCCGCCTGCCACCGCGCGGGCGGCGGGGCGGTCCGCCCCGCCGCTCGACTGGCCGGGTGCGTCCGAAACGGCCGGGCGGGCGGTAGGAAACTCGCTTACCGAACGTTGACACCTCGTTAGCGGATGCGTCACCGGCCGCTAACAGCTCGGGTCCATCCTGAGGTTGACGACAGTGCTGCGCGTCAAACTTTCGGGAGGACACAGACATGCGACCGTGGACCAGGGCGCTCGGAGCCGCCCTCATGCTCGTCGGGGTCACCGCTGGCTCGGCGTTCGCCTGGCCGGATCGGCTCGACGGCCGTCCAGAGCAGTTCGAAGTCGGCGGGGACTCGGCCTACTACATCTGGACCGACAACGGGAACGACTTCCATCTCGCGACCACCGGCCCCGGACCGCACCGGAGCTTCGTGGCGATCGTGCGGACCGACGGCGAGATCGAGGACGTGGATCAGGCCCGCCTCGAAGACGGCGACCGATACGAGCTGCTCGACGGCGGGCAGCGGATGGTCGTCCACTTCGAGACGTTCGGCAACGTGGACACCATCAACTGGCACATCCGAGACGGCAGCTTTGTCCACTTCAACCTCCAGGTTGACGGCCACCCGATTCGGCCGGTCAACGTCTACCTCGGCCACGAGGGGTATCACCCGCCGGCGCCGGTCTTCCGCATCGACCGCTGACCGGAGTGAGCGTGGAGAGCCGAGAGTGGAGAGTGAGAGGCGGGGTCATTTCGCCGCCTCTCACTCTCCACTCTCGGCTCTGACTTGGCATCTACAGCGTGCTCAGCACCTTGCGCAGGTCCGGCAAGCGGTACGGCTTCGACACCACGGCCAGCACCCCACGACTCTCGGCCTCAGCCTGCTCGATCTCGGCGCCCCAGCCGGTCGTCAGGATGAAGTACGGCGAGCGCGGATGGGTGCGCACCGCCGCCGCGAGATCCCAGCCGTTCATGCCAGCGCCCATGCTCAAGTCCGAGATCACCACGTCGGCCGGCGAGCTCGCCAGGATCGCCAGCGCCTCCTCGCCGGAGGTCGCCACCGTCACATCGTGGCCATCCGACGAGAGCAGCCTCGCGAGCATCGTGACCAGCGCCGGCTCGTCGTCCACGACCAGGATCCGGAGCGGCCTGATCTCCGTGTCAGCCGCGGACATAGCTCCGTCAGACTGTTGCACTGCCGCTGACGGGAAGGACAGACGGAACGTCGTCCCGTGGCCTGGCGTGCTCTCAACCGCGATCGTGCCGCCGTGGCGCTCCACGATGCCGTAGACGATCGCCAGACCAAGCCCTGAGCCGCTGTCACCCTTCGTGCTGAAGAACGGCTCGAACAGCCGGTCGCGCGTCTCCGCCGACATCCCGATCCCGCTGTCGGACACCTCGACGACCACGGTGCGCTCCTCGAGCCGGGCGCTGAGACGGATCACGCCGCCGTGTGGCAGGGCGTCGACGGCGTTCAGCACCAGATTGGTGAACACTTCCCGCAGGTCGCTCGCCCACCCGTCGACGGCGACGTCGCCCTCCAGGTCGAGATCGACCGAGATCGGCCGCCCCTGCTGCTGTGCCGCGTCCCGCCAGCGGGGCGCCGTCAGCTTCGCCACGTCGCGGATCACGTCGTCCAGGTCAACGCGGGCAGACGGGCCGTCTGCACCCGGCCGCGCAAACAGGAGCAGCCGCCGGACGGCCTCCGCGCCATTGACCGCCGCCGAGATCATCGTGCTCACCGAGTCACGCGTCGCTTCGACGTCCACCGCTTCCGGGTCGAGCGAGCGCATCGCCAGGTCGCCGTACCCGACCACCAACCCGAGGTACTGGTTCAGATCGTGCGCGACTCCACCTGCCAGTTGCCCGAGCGACCGGAGCTTCGCGCCAGCTGCCACCTGGCGCGCCCGCGCGTAATCCTCCGTCATGTCGTGGACGACGTGGACCGCGCCGACGATCGACCCACTGCCGTCGCGCACCGGTGCGCTCGCCGCCCGCACCACCGCCTCGCGACCACCCGCGCTCCGAATCCGCTGCACGGCGCTGGCGCGCTCGCCACGGAGCGCCCGCACCAACAGACGCTCGTCGTAGCCTAGCGGCTCGCCGTTTTCGTCGAGGGTCTGCCAGGTCTGCTCGCGCATGCCGAGCCCGATCAGCTCGTGCGCCTCCATGCCGAACAACCGGCCGGCCGCGCCGTTGACCAGCGTGATCCGGCCGTCGCGGTCGGTGACGATCACGGCATCGAGCATGTTTTCCAGGATCAGCGTCTTCTCCGCGACCTCGCGTCGGAGGCCGGCCGACGCCGCCTGCTCCCGTTCGAGCAGCCGGATGCGCTCGTCTTCGCTCCGACGCAGCTCGGCGACGTCCCGCACGACGCCGGTGAACAGCCGCCGTCCGGCCAGCCGCACCTCGCTCAACGAGACGTCCACCGGAAACCGGGTACCGTCCTTCCGAAGCCCGACGATGCCGTGGCCGCTGCCGAGGATCGCGCGGGGATCGCCGCTCCACACGGCGGAAGCAGTCGCCGGTGCGGGTGTCGGCTCGCCTGCCTCGGCCTCCGGAGTCATGAGCATCGCGATCGGTTGGCCGATCAGCTCGGACGGCTCGTACCCAAACATCCGTCGCACCGCCGGATTCACCGACTCGATCAGGCCGAGCGCATCGACGGTCACGATCGTGTCGGCGGCAGCATCCAGGATGGCGCGGTGGCGGGCCTCGCTTTCGACCAGTGCCCGCTCTGCCTGTCGGCGCGCCTCGCGTTCGCGCGCGGTTGACAGCGCCGCCCGAATCGCCGCCGCCAGCCGTCCGCCCTGGTCCGGACCTTTGCGCAGGTAGGCGTCGAAGCCTGCCTGCAACGCCGAGACGGCCAGCTCCTCGTCGCCCTGGCCGGTCAACATGACGACCGGATGCTCGGGCCGCCGCTGCTTGACCGCGCGCAGGATGTCCAGGCCATCGATCCAGGACAGGTGCGCCTCGGTGATGACGACGTCGAATCCGTTGCTGTCGAGCGCCTCGGCGAGCCGGCCCTGGTCCGGCACCCGCCGCACATCCACACTCGGGCTGTCAGCGGCGAGCCAGCGCGCGACAGACGTTTCGGCGCCCGGCGTATCGTCTACTAACAGTACGCGCAGTGGCGAGGATTCGCTCACGGCGGTCGATCCCCCGTCCTCGAACCGGCCCGCTGGCCGGTGGTGTTTTGTACCACATCGCGGAAATGATGACAGTCATCTCATTGCTTATGTGGGAAATTGAGCCCCAGTCGGTCGATCTAGGATCGTTCTGCCGCCCCAATATCCGCACCCTGCACGCATCAATGTGTAGAACTACACATCGCGAACCGCCATGCACGGCCGGTCCCGGGTTAGCGTGACCGGCGCAGGGCGTCGAGCGGCGTGACATTCGTGTAGACGCGGTACACGTCGATCTCCTCGACGCTGGCCTGCCCGCCAGATTGGGCGATTCGCTCCTGAAACAGCCGATCCTCCGGCGTATTGCGCGCGAAGACGAACGCCGGCTCAGGAGCGATGAACACCAGATGCGCGTACGATCCGCGGCGGTCGAACCCGCTCGACCAGACGGCCGGCACGATCGCCTCGCGACTCTCGAAGGCGATCGGGTACGCCAGCCAGTAGTCGGTGTAGATCCGCGAGATGCCGCGCTCCTCCAGCGCCGCGATCAGGATCGCCCGGTTCGCGCTGGTGGACTCCCCGGCGCTCGTCGGCAGCGACAGACGGTAGTCGCTCGTGACGAGACTGAACAGGTTCACGACCAGCAGCACGGTCAGCGCCAGAAAGCCCAGGATTGCCCGGCGCTGCCGCAACTGCCAGACGACCGCCCCCACCAGCGGTACGGCTGCGTACACCGGCAGGGCGTAGCGCGGCTCGGCCCACAGATTCGCGAAACGGCTGACCGCCACGAACGGCGGCACCAGCAACAGCACGAGCACGAAGAGTGCTGGACCACGCTCTCGCACTGTGCCCTCACCCCGCCAGAGTGCCGCCAGCGCCCGCCGAAACCACCAGACCAGCGCCAGTCCCAGCACCGGCAGCGCCACCGTCACCAGCCAGCTACTGCCCAGGCGGGTCGGCCAGTCCTGAAGCAGCAGCACCTGCGACGGTGTCCCCTCCGCGAGGCCGACCAGCACCGGCAGGCCGTATCGCACGAATCCCCAGACGTTCAGCAGGGCCGCGCGCGGCTCGGTGCCGCCCTCGGCGGCGAAGCGCAGGCTCGGAAAGCCGTTCGCGGCGTTGTAGACGAGGGCTGGCCCCAGCCCGAGCAGCAACCCGACCGCCGCGACGGCAGCCACCAGCGCGACCGCACGCCGGTCCGCCGCGCCCATCCACCAGCGCCGCCACGAGAACAGCAGGTACAGCCCCGCCGCCACCACCATCACGACCGACAGCGGGTGCGTCCAGAGCGCCAGCCCGGCCGCCAGCCCGAACGCCAGCGCCCACCCGACGCCTTTCTGGGAGCGTGGTAGCGGCTCCGCCAGCTTCAGCGCAGCCAGCATGCAGAGCTGCCCGAACACCAGTGCCTCCGGATATCCACCCCGCGCCTTGACGCTCCAGGCCGCGAAGAACGACGGCGGCACCGCCAGGTAGAGCGCCGCGAGCAGTGCCGGTCCCGTGCCGAACACCGGCCGCGCCGTCAGGTAGACCAGCCAGATAAACAGGATCGAGAACGCGGCCGGCACCAGCTTGAGGGCGGCGGCGGACGGTCCGACGAAGGCGAACAGGCCAGCCGCCACCATCGGCTCGACGGTCCCGAGGTACGACTGCTCCCAGTAAAAGGCCGGCAGCTCGCCGGGCACCTGCATCGCCATCAAGCCGACGACCGCCTCGTCGGCGTCGATCTCGCGGAACGGCCCGAGCAGGAGCCAGAGCCGCAGTCCCGCGCCGACGAGCAGGATCAGCGCCAGGAGGACGCGATCACTCGTCGCCGCGCGGCTCACCCGGCCCCTGGGCCACCACCACCAGCTGCTCGCCGCGCACGTCCAGGCGCGGCACCACCGTGGTCACGTCGATCTCGGCGCAGTACTCCAGGTCCGCGCCCAACCCCACGCTCGGCAGGTGCCGCCCGCTGCGCGCCTCCGAGAACATCGTCAGCACGGTCTCGCTGGTCGCGTGGGGCGGGACCGGCCCGCTGCTCGACATGGTGCTCGGCCCCAGGTACGAGCGGAACAGCCGGTGCGCCACGATGGCCGAGTCGTCGAGCGCCAGCACCTCGGCGTCGGCGCTCCCGTCTTCCGGGGTGACCCGTCGCGGATTCAGCCTGACCAGCCGCTCCACCAGCATTCCAGCGACGAACGCATCTTCCAGGCTGATCCCGTAGCCGGCCTGGTCGCCCGCGCACACGATCAGGATGTTGCACGCCCGGGCGGCCGCCTCGCGCAACGCCTGCCGCACGACCGCCACCTCGTTGCGTGGGCTCCCTACCAGCACGACGGGAGCGCCGGCCAGTGACCGCAGCGCACCGGTCCCGTTCGAGGTGACGTACAGAATGTCGCGGCCAGACAGGTCGGCCGCCGATACCTCGGCCGGCGAGTTACCGTAGTCGAACCCTTCGACCTTCAGCGCCTGTCGCTCGCCACAGATCCAGAAGTCGTCGCGGCGGCCGTCGGCCAGCGCCAGGGCAGCCTCGGGCGTCTCGGCGAGGCGCAGCTCCTGCGCCCCGGCCTCGAACATCGCCAGCATCGTGCTGGACGCCCGCAGCACATCCAGCATGATGCAGACGCGACCCTCGCCGGCGCGCACGCCGCGCGCGTTCATAGCAACTGAAACGATCACAACATCCCCTAGATGATTAGCTCAGCGGCGGATCGTACTTGAGGCCCATGCCGGTCTGGAACAGCACCACCAGCTCGTCAGATTTCACCTCGCCGCGCGCCACCAGCTTCTTCAAGGCCGCGTACGTCGCGCCACCCTCGGGCGCCGCGTAGACGCCGCCGAGCTTGCCCAGCTCCAGCTGCGCGTCGCGGAAGTCGTCCTCGCTGACCGTCACCGCCGTGCCGCCGCTCTGGCGCACCGCGTCCAGGATCAGATAGTCGCCGATA
The DNA here is from genome assembly GCA_046328125.1 of Chloroflexota bacterium. Taxonomy (GTDB): domain Bacteria; phylum Chloroflexota; class UBA6077; order UBA6077; family JACCZL01; genus JADZEM01. The sequence continues at coordinate 252,253 of JAXLXF010000005.1, read as the reverse complement.
GCGACCGGCACCCGCATGCCGGCGGCAGCCGTGTGCGCGTTCTGCCAGAGCTCGGCGTGGCGGGCGCCCTGCTCGTAGGCCCGGACGATCGGTGCGCAGCCCTCGGCCTGGACCACCACCATCCGCGGGCGCTCTGAGCCGATCAGCCCGAGCTCCTCCATCTCGGCGAACGCCTTCCACATCCCGACGATGCCAGTCCCGCCGCCGGTCGGATAGATGACGACGTCTGGGAGCGTCCAGCCGAGCTGCTCGGCCAGCTCGTACCCCATCGTCTTCTTGCCTTCCTGGCGGTACGGCTCCTTGAGCGTCGAGACGTCGAACCAGCCGTTCTGGGGAGCCAGCTCTCGGACCTTCGCGCCGGCGTCGTTGATCAGGCCGTCGATCAGCGTCACGTTCGCGCCGTACACCAGGCACTCGATGCGGTTGGCGTCCGGCACGTCCTTCGGCATGAACACGTGCACGTCCAGGCCGGCCGCCGCGCCGTACGCCGAGGCCGCCGAGCCCGCGTTACCAGCCGACGGCAGCGCGATGGCGGTGGCGCCAAGCTCCTTCGCCCGCGACACGGCGCAGCCGAGACCGCGCGCCTTGAACGAGCCGGTCGGGTTCTTGCCCTCGTCCTTGAGCAGCAGCCCGGCCAGTCCCAGCGCGTCGCCAGCTCGCCGAGCCGGCACCAGCGGCGTCATGCCCTCGCCGAGCGAGACCATGTTGGCCGGGTCACGGACCGGCAGCACCTCCTGGTAGCGCCACATGTCCCAGCGGCGCCGCCCGAGCGACTCGCGGGTCAGGGTGTGGCGAGCCTTTGCGAGGTCGTAGCGGGCGTACAGCACCTTGCCGCACGTCGTGCAGACCGTCTGCAGCTGGTCGGCGTCATAGCGCTGGTCACAGTACGTGCATTCGAGGTGGGTCAGCGTGCTCGACCCGGCCGGGGCCGGCGAGCCCGCCTGGCCGGACACGGCAGCCAGGGCATCGCGCAGGGTCGCCATCGGACGTTCTCCCAATCAGCGAGGTCAGAAATTCGCGGACTCAAAGATGAGCTCGCGCGAGTGAGGCCGAAGTATGATACGGCTCCAGTCATGCGATTGCCGCCTTGCCGCGCGAAGAGCGCGCTAGAATCCGGTCCGTCTGGACCCGGCGCCGAGGGGGAAGCCGTGCTGAGGGGAGTACATCACGCCGGGGTGACGGTCGCGAGCCTGGACCGCTCCCTCGCGTTCTATCGAGACGTGCTCGGGCTGGAGGTGTTCGTCGTCGCCGAGCGCACCGACGCGACCATCGGCGCGATCTGCGGCTACCCGGGCGCCAGGATCAAGCTGGCGTTCCTCGGAGTCCCTGGCGACACCGCGCGCGTCGAGCTGCTGGAGTACCTGGAGCCGAAGGGCGAGGATGCTGGCGGCGAGACCCATCGTCCCGGCAGCGGCCACGTCTGTTTCCGGGTGGAGGACATCGAAGCGGACTTCGCGCGGATCGTGGCGGCCGGCTACGCGCCCCGTTCGCCGGCGCCGGTGACCATCACCGAAGGCCCGAACGCGGGCGCTCGCGCGTTCTACGTGCGTGACCCAGATGGCTACACCGTCGAGCTGTTCCAGCCGCCGCCCGGACGGTAGCGACCCGTCGATGGCGAGCAGAACGACGGACGTGGCCCCAGATGACGCCCGAGACGACGAGGCGGCCAGGACGCGCGACACCAGCGACGTCCCGCCCGCGTCAGCCGGCGACGGCGCGCCGTCGCCTCCTACCGGCAGTGACCCCGCGTCGATCGTGCTCCGCGATGCTCCGGCGCCAGCCTCGCCTCTTGCCGTCCTCAACCGGTGGCGGCCGCCCGGCGAGCGCGTCCTGCTCGCGCTCTTGCTGGCCGGCGCCGCGCTCGTCCGCCTGGTCGGCCTCGGCCAGCTGGAGCCGAACGTCTCGACCGCCGAGCTCGGCAACCTGGCCGGCGTCCAATCGGTGCTGGCGGGGCAGCAGTCGAGCCTGCTCAGCTGGGTTGGCGCTGGCGCTTCGGGCCTGGCGCTGCTGCCATCGGTCGTCCTGCTCGCGGTCCACCCGGAGCCCGAGATCGCGTTGCGGGTCTACGCCGCGCTCGGCAGTCTGGCGATGGTCGGGCTGTTCTACGCGCTCTGTCGGACGCAGTTTCCGCCGGTCGTCAGCCTCGGCGCCACCGGCCTGCTCGCCTTCTCCCCCTGGTCGATCGTGTTCGGGCGCGCCGGCGAGCTCGAAGCATTCGCCGGCGCGTTCGCGGTCGGCGCGGCGCTCACCCTCCAGCGGGCACTCGCCGGCGGCGGGCCGCGCAGCTGGCTACTGGCCGGCGCGCTGTCAACGGCTGGCCTGTACTGGCACCCGTCCGCGCTCTGGGTGCTGCCGGCGCTGACCGTGCCGATCGTCTGGGCGATCGTCGAGCACGCGGCCGCCCGATCCCGGCTCGTCGTCGCGCTCTGCGTCTTCCTGGCCGGCGGACTGCTGGTCGCGGCGCCCCGCGTCCCCAGCCTGATTCAGGGACCGATCTCAACCTCGGCGTGGCTGGCGACGGAGGGCGCCCAGGGCGAGCCGCCGGCGCTGCCTCGGGTGCGCGGCCAGCAAGCGGTCCGCGCGTTCTTCCTGCTGGATCCGACCACGACCGGTGAGAAGCGGTACCAGGAGGAAGGGCGAGCGCCCCTGGACGGGCTGACGGGCGTCCTCATGCTGTGTGGGCTGGCGCTCGTGACCTGGCATCTCCCGACGCGCGTCCTGCCCGCGTCACTCTTCCTGCTGCCGCTGATCGGGAGCCAGCTCGCCAGTCCACGCGTCCCCTCGCTCGCCGACGCCGCCATCGCCTTGCCCGGCCTCTACCTGCTCGTCGCGGAGGCGCTGGCTGGCGCGCTGGCCGTGGCGCCGTTCCCCTCGATCGCCCGCGCGGCGGTGCTGGTCGCCATTCCCACCTACGCGCTGTTCGGCTGGCAGGCGTACTCCGGCTGGATCGGCACGGCATCCAGTGCTCAGGCCCGCCAGCCGGCCCTCGATTATGACGAGATCGACCCGTGGATCGGCGAGCTTCAGACTCGGCTGGCGGCGGGCCAGCCGGCGATCTCCGCCCAGGCGTGGCGAGCCGATCACCCGCGCCTCACGGCTGGTTCGCGGGTGGTCCGGCGCCCGCGCAACTCGGCGCCGCCGGCCGCGCAGATCGCGCTCGCCCAGTTGTCCCTCCGCCAGACCGACACGATCCCGGGCGAGACCGGTCAGCGAGCGCCTCGCATTCTCGCCAGTGGCGGCAATGGCGCCATTTTCGCGTCGGACGCCAGCGGCCGCATCAGCCGATTGGAGCTCGACCGCAACGTCATCATGACGCTCCCGCCTCGGACGCCGCCGCTGGAGCAGATCTCGGACATGGCCTCCGACGCGGAAGGCAACATGTACCTGGCGGACGCCGAACGGTCGGTGCTGGTCCGCCTCAGCCCGACCGGCGAGATCGTCGGCACGTTTGGCGCGGAGTGGGGCATGTACCGCCCGCGCGGCCTGACGGTCGGGCCGGACGGGCGGATCTACGTCGCGGACACCGGCCGCAACCGGATCGCCGTCGGGACGCCGGACGGTCGGTTCCAGAAGAGCATCACGCCGTCGTCGTCGTTCGGCGCGTTCGAGCAGCCGACCGATGTCGCGGTAGACGCCTCAGGACGGATCTTCGTCGGCCTGCCGGAGATCTCGCGTCTCGCCATCCTCGACGAGTCCGGCCAGGTGCTCGGCGGCTGGAGCATCCCGAAGGGGAACACCATCGAGTCGTCGCGGCTGGCGGTGGTGGCCGACGGCGCCATCGCCATGACGGATCCGGCCGAGGGGAAAGTGCGCCTGTACGACGCCGACGGGCGGGAGCTCGCCATCGCGGCGGTGCCGGGGCGGCCCTACGGCGCGACCGTCGCCAACGGCCAGCTGTTCGTGGCCGATCCGGCGAGCGGTCGCGTGATCCGGTTCTCGCTCGGCAGCCCCTGACCGCCGCCGGCCCCCGGCCGCGCTCGACCGGGGGCGCTGCTGTTCGAAAGACGCCGAGTCAGTCCTCGGCGGCGCGGGCGGCGTGTCCGTTGGCGCGCGGGCAGATGTGCTTGCCGCTCCCGAGCGGCGCCTCGCAGGCCGGGCAGCGCGGGCGGCCGGCGGCCAGCAGCGGCACGATCCCGTCGGCGAGCGTCCGAAGCTGCGGCCGGGTGACCTGGCAGCTGAATCGGGCCGGCCCGTCAAGGTCTGACTCGACGTCGTGCGCCAGGATCAGGTAGAGACGCTGGGCCTCGTCGTAGCCGAGCGCCAGCTGCCCGACCTTGAACTCGACCTCGGGCGGCAGGGAAGGCGCGCTCTCCTGGCGGCCAGACGACGGCTGCGGCCGGCTCTGCGTCGCACGCAGGTCGAGCGCCGGCAGCCCGGTCAACAACTGCTCGATCAGCATCGCCAGCGCCTGGAGCTGCTCGCGCTCCACCCAGAGCCAGGCGCTCGCATCAGCGCGCGTGGCCAGCAGCCGGAACGCGCGGCGACCCGGTGGCCCCACCGCGTCCGCTTCGATGCGCAGTACCGGCCCGAACTCCGTCTGCCCGTTTGCCACCTGTCGTCCTGCCTCCCGGATTGCACCGCGAGCGAACAGGATAGCATGCCCCCCAGGTGCTTAGCAGCACCTGACGGCACGGCGTCGTGTCCACTTTACCGCGCAAAGTACGTTTAGCTGAGAAGAGGAAGAAACTCGGTTGTCTGGTTCGCGTGTGCCCGAATTTCACCCGTCCGAATCTGAAAATCGCTTGAAAATCGGGCTGGATCACGCAACCCAGGGGTTGGACAAGTCCGAGCGGGTGTGGTAACGTAGCCGACGGCTCGCCTCCCCGACTCCCTGTCTCAGCCAAAATCGAGCCGAAGGAGCGGACCGATAGGACGCCTTGTGATGCTGTGGGTCAGCCTCGCCATTGCGATGGTCGGGGTTCCGCTCACCGCAGTTGCCCAGCAGCTCTCGCCGCCCGAGCAGCGGATCGTTCAGCTGATCAACACTGCGCGTATCGCGCAGGGCTTAGGGCCACTCGCCCTGACGCCAGAGTTGAACGCCTCCGCCAAGGGCCACGCGCAGGACATGGCCGCCCGAGGCTACATGGAGCACACTGCTCCTGACGGCTCGACGCCGCAGTCTCGTGCCATCAAGGCAGGATACGGTGCGCCGGCCAACAGTGCCTGGCTGGTGCTGGAAGTGATCTCAGCCCGCCAGACCGCCGAAGCTGCCGCCAACTGGCTGCTCTCCGACCGGCTCCACCGAGGCGTCCTGCTCCGTGGCTACTGGCGCGAGATGGGCGCGGCGTACGTGGAAGGCGGCCCGTACGGTCAGTTCTGGGTGGTCGAGTTCGGCTGCCGGCCGAACGTGCTGCCGGTCACCTCGGAGCCCACCGCGACCGGCGGCGTCACGCTGCGCCTCTCGAACGAAGAGTGCACGCCGACCGGCACGGGCGACGCCATCGGCAAGGCGACCGAGATCATGGTGTCGGACCGGCCAGACTTCAACGGCGCTTCCTGGGAGCCGTTCGTCACCTCGAAGACGCTCCCCAAGGGCGGCAACGTGTTCGTGCGCTACCGCGACAAGAACGGCAAGGAAGTGACGGCGTCCACCGCCGGGAGTGGCGTCACGCCGGTCACAGTGACGGCCGCGTCCGCCTCCACCACCACGCTGAACGGCGCCGTGCCGCCGCGCCCCGAGGACGCCGAGAGCCCGGACCCGAAGTCGGACCCCGGCCTCTTCTCCCCGAAGCCGACCTTCGTCTTCCAGCCGAAGCCGTAACGGCTCGCCCGGCTCCGCGTCGGGACAGCGGCCGATCTAGCACCGCTGTCCCATCGCTCGACGATCGTGGCCGCGTCTCGTCGCCAGCTGCCACGCACGCTCGGCGGGATGCGATCTCAGGCGAGCATACGAATGGCCCTCCTGTCGGAGGGCCATTCACAAGATCAGGCGCTACGGATTGTCAGGTCAGCCCTGGAGCCGTTCGCACGGTCTCCATTACCGCCCCGCGCGGATCGCCACGCGGGGCCTAGCTGTCCACTTGCCACCTGCATTGCAGGACGATCGGCTTGATGAGTCGCATGAGCTCCTCCTTCGTACCGACAGTCTGGGAGGGAGGGCCTCACCGGTGGGTGAGACGAGCTCCGTACCTAAAACTATACTGATACGCGGCGCGGAGGTCAAGAGGTTTTTCAGAGTTGGATGTGCTCCAGAGCACAGACCGAACGTCGTCAGGTGGACAGCCGCTCCCGGCCGATGCGCGGTACGCTGACAGCAGCGGATGACGCGATCGCCTGGCGCGACATCAGATGCCATCAGCTTCGGTATCCCAATCCCGTAGGCGCGAGACTGGCCGCCGGCCCCTGGCCGACCGGCGCGGCGGCTGCTCCCCACGGACAGCACACCCATCTCCCTAGCAAGAACGGGCGTGACGGGGCGACAAGATCGCTCGGTCACGCCCGTTCTTCGCGTCTACGTCGAGCCGCGCCAGCCCGAGCCAGTCCTCGGCGGCTCCAGCCAGCTCAACTGCCGCCGCCGATCCATCAGCCGCGAGTCACGACTCGCTGGCGTCCAGGCCCGACGTGCCGCTCGGTCGTCCCGAAGTGCCGCTCGGTCGTCCAGACGACGTGGCCTCAGAGGTCGGCTCTGCCGCCTGTCCGCCATCCCCTGGCGCCGATCCGGCCTCGCCGCGCGGCGGGTCGATGTACGGCCTGACCTTCTCCTGCAAGTCGCTGGTCGCCGCGTCGAGATGTGCCACCACCGTGTCCAGGTCTTCGGTCAGGCGCTGCCGCGCCCGCTGCGCCCACGGCGTGCGCTCGTACCAGTTGCGAACGTCGCTCGCGAACGCCTTGATCTCGGACTTGATCTGCTCTTCCATGTCTGGCCTTCTTCTTACCGGTCGGCGAGCCGGACATGCTCTGGCGCGCCGTCGTCGTTCGTCTCTGCATGTATGACGCCCAGGCACACCGGTTTGTTGCACGCGCCAGTATTCCTGGTCGAGTCAGCCAGCCTGAGCAACGCAGAAGGCCCGCCCCAGCGTATGGAGACGGGCCTTGCGGGTGGGGAAGAGGGGACTTGAACCCCTACGCCTTTCGGCACGTGATCCTAAGTCACGCTCGTCTGCCAATTCCGACACTTCCCCAGATCGCAGCCGGCCGGCCGTCACCTCGACGAGCGCGGCCCACCATTGGCGGAGAGGGAGGGATTCGAACCCTCGACTCCCGGAGGAGTACGCGATTTCCAGTCGCGCGCACTAGGCCAGGCTATGCGACCTCTCCAGGGCACACCGGCACGCAGTCCGGGGCCGAACGTGAGTATATCACGCGGCCCCCTCGCCCCTCGCTACTCGCTACTCGCTACTCACCACTCGTCCGATATCATCGACACCCTACGCTCTCGGGAGTCACCGACCATGTCCTTGCCACGGACCGGGCCACGGACCGGCCGCCAGCCCGTCCTCGCCACGCACGGCGCCGTCGCCGCGCCCCACCACGCCGCCTCCCAGGCCGGGCTCGCCGTGCTCCAGCGTGGCGGTTCGGCGGTGGACGCCATCATCGCGACCAACGCCGTGCTGGCGGTCGTCTATCCGCACATGGCCGGCCTCGGCGGCGACCTGTTCGCCCTGGTCTGGGACGCCAAAGCTGCCCAGCTCACTGCACTGAACGCCAGCGGACGCTCCGGCGCCGCCGCCACCATCGACTGGTACGCCAGCCGCGGCCATCAGGCGATCCCGTCTCGCGGACCGCTCGCCTGCGTGACGGTGCCGGGCGCCGTCGCCGGCTGGTGGGCGCTCCACCAGCGGCACGGACGGATGCCCTGGTCCGATCTCTTCCAGACGGCCATCCAGCTCGCGACGGACGGCTTCGGCGTGCCCGACAGCGTCGCCGCCTGGTCGATCCCGAACGCCCCCATCCTGGACGCCGATTCGACCGCCCGCGCGACATTCCGCCCGAACGGCCGGCCGTTGCAGATGGGCGAACGGCTGGCGATGCCGGCCCTGGCGCGCACCCTCCGCACCGTCGCGGAGCGCGGCCCCGAGCCGTTCTACCAGGGCGAGATCGCGGCGACCATCTGCGCCTACCTCCAGGAGCGCGGCGGCCTCCTGACAGCGGACGACTTCGCGGCGAACCGGCCGACCTGGGTCACGCCGATCTCGACCACCTACCGTGGCCGCACGGTGTATCAGCTGCCGCCCAACACCCAGGGCTTCGCCGCGCTCCAGCTGCTCGGCATCCTGGACGGCCTCGACGTCGCCGCGATGGGCGACGCCACCACGCCGTACATTCACACGCTCGCCGAGGCGGCTCGGCTCGCGTTCCAGGACCGCGACCGCTACCTCACCGATCCCGACTTCGCCGAGATCCCGCTCGGCTGGCTGCTCTCGTCCGGGCACGCCGCCGAGCTCCGTGCCCGCCTCGACCCGACGCGCAAGGGCACGCCTGAGGCCGCGCCAACCGGCGGCGGCACCTGCTACTTCTGCGCCGTGGACGGCGAGGGCAACGCCGTCTCGCTGATTCAGAGCGTCTTCTTCGACTTCGGCTCAGGGGTCATCGCTGGCGACACCGGCGTGCTGATGCAGAATCGCGGCTCGTTCTTCTCGCTCGATCCGGCCCACCCGAATCACCTGGAGCCCGGCAAGCGCAGCTTCCACACGATCATTCCGGCGATGGCGTTCGAGCACGGCCAGCCAGCCCTGGTCTACGGCACGATGGGTGGCGAGGGCCAGCCTCAGACCCAGGCCGCCGTCCTCACCCGCGTCCTCGACTTCGGCTACGACGTCCAGCGTGCCGTCGAAGCACCCCGCTGGCTGTACGGGCGGACCTGGGGCACCCAGAGCGCCGCCCTCAGCCTGGAGAAGAGCATCTCGTCCGAGGTGGCGGCGGAGCTAGCAGCGATGGGCCACGATGTCCGGATCGTGCCGGCCCTCAGCGACGTGATGGGCCACGCTCAGGCGATCCAGCTCGACCGCGAACGCGGCGTCTACTGGGCCGCAGCCGATCCCAGAAGCGACGGAGCAGCAGCCGGCTGGTAACCCCAACTGAAAACGCCGCCCCACTCCGACCGTGCCACGCTGCACGAGCGGACTGGAGCGGCGTTGTCGTTCGAGGCAATCTGAGCGTGCCGGTCGCGAGCGGCGCAGCCTCGGCCGGGTCAGTTGACCGCGACGAGCACCGGACCGGTGTGCGCCACGCCGTTCGGGGTGCCGACGACGCCAAGGGTCTCGGCCCGGCTGTAGACTGGCGCCAGCAGCTCGCCGAGGGTCAGCGTCGGGAAGGCCGGGTGGCCGACCGGCTTCTCGGGGTGCACGGTGTACTGGTTGCGATACCCGCGCTTGCCGATCGAGATGAACCCGCTCTCGGCGAGGTCGCGCAGGATCCGGTGGACGGCCCGTTCGGTAATCCCAAGAGAGAGCGCGAGCTCGCGTGTCGTGACCTCGCCTCGCACGGCGAGCAGCATCAGGAGCGAAAGCTGATTCGAGAGGCAGGTCGGCATGTCGCCTCCGACAACGGGTAAGATGGTCTGACCGCCCACTGACGCCAGACCCAGGCTGACGACGGTTTCATGGTCACCGTAACCGTACCGTTCTGTCCTGAGCTTTCGGTGAATGCCGCCTGAAGCACAGTTGAAAGTCTCATGAAAAACGTGACCGGACCAAACCGGCCAATCTGGCGGTGACCAGGATCGCCGCGTCGCGCGTCCAGCGCCAGTCGATGCCCGGATGGCGCGTCCGGTCCTCCGACATACAGCAATTCAGATCGGCCGCTCGCGTCGGGTGTACGATGCTTGTGCCGTCGTGGGCGCGCGTTCTGTCGCCCGACACCGCTTTCCGGAGAGCGACACTGACGGCTCGTGGGGGAGGTCGTGCTGCTTCCAGGTGCGCTTCATGACCGTTGGCCAGCGCTCCGAGTGGGCACTCGGACGCTCGTCATGGGCATTCTCAACATCACGCCGGACTCGTTCGCCGGTGACGGCGTGGCCGGCGGGCCGGACGCGGCGGTCGCTCGGGCCGAGGCGCTCGTCGCGTCCGGCGCCGACATCCTGGACGTCGGCGGCGAGAGCACCCGCCCGGGCCACGCGCTGGTGCCCGAAGACGTGGAGCTCGCACGGGTGCTGCCGGTCCTCCAGCAGCTAGCCGGGCGGATCGCCGTCCCGATCTCGATCGACACCCGCAAGGCGCGCGTGGCGGAAGCGGCGCTCGCGGCTGGCGCCAGCGTCGTCAACGACGTCAGCGGCCTCACCTTCGATCCGCGTCTCGCGGAGGTCGTGAGCGCGGCCGGCGCGGCGCTGATCGTCGGGCACTGGCGGCGGCGCGGCTTCGGATCGAGTGCCACCCCTCCTGACACCGTCCCGACCTACACCAACGACCAGACCGCCAGTGGCACACCGGCGGACGCTGTCGATTTCGTGGCAGACGGCCTCGCCGAGAGCGTCCGCGCCGCCACGTCGGCCGGCATGCCGCGCACGCGCCTGATCGTCGATCCGGGCCTGGGGTTCGGGAAGGCGCCGCCGACCAGCATCGCGCTCCTCGGACGGCTCCGCGAGCTGCGGGCGCGGCTCGGCCTGCCGATGCTGGTCGGCTCCTCGCGGAAGGGCTTCATCGGCGCCGTTCTCGGCCGCGAGGTCGGCGACCGTCTGGCTGGCTCGCTGGCGACCGTCGCGCAGTCGGTGGCCGCCGGCGCGGACGCCGTCCGCGTCCACGACGTCGGGCCGGCAGTGGAGGTCGCGCGGATGTCCGAGGCGATCGTCTACGGCTGGTCCGACCCGCTGCCGAGCTGGCTGCCGATCTATCTCGGGCTTGGCGCGAACCTCGGCGACCGCGCCGCGACGCTTGCCCGCGCGATCCAGGAGCTGGATGCCGAGCGCGAGATCCGCGTCGTGCGGCGGGCGTCGCTGTTCGAGACGGCGCCGGTCGGGGTCGTAGATCAACCGCCGTTCCTGAACACCGTGGTCGAGGCGCTGACCACGCTCTCAGGGCGGCCGCTGCTGGACACGGTGAAGCGGGTCGAGCGGACGCTCGGGCGCCAGGCCCGGGAGCGCTGGGGGCCGCGCGAGATCGACATCGACATTCTCTTGCACGGCGCCACCCGCCTCGACGAGCCGGGCCTGGAGATCCCGCACCGCGCGATGTGGGAGCGCCTGTTCGTGCTGGCGCCGCTCGCCGAGCTCCGTCCCGATCTGACCGGTCCGGACGGCCGCCCAATCCTGGAGCACGTCCGGCAGCTCCAGGCGATTCAGGAGGCGCGCACGCTCGGCTGGTAGGTGAGCCGCACCGCCACGGCCAGCCGCACCACCTTCGTCCAGGCGCCCAGGAACGCCACAACCTGCCCGAACGCCAACGCCTCGACCAGGCCCAGACCCGAGTACGGATCGGAGATCGACGGCGGGAACAGCGCCACCAGGGTCACCGCGAGGGTCGGGATGGAGAGCGCCAGCCAGAGCACCAGCACCAGCGGGCGAATCGCGAACCGGGCGGCCCGTTCGAGCGCCCGACCGACCGAGCGCTCCGAGGCCGTCACCATCCAGGCCCGCGCCAGCTCCAGCCAGCCGGCGACCACCGCCACCATCGCCTGCGGCAGAATCGCCCCGAGGTCTGGCCCGATGGTCGAACGGGCCAGGTTGGCGACCACTGCCCCGCCGATGGTGACCGCGAGCACCAGGACGCCGCCCAGCATGCTCAGCCGGAACGACGGCCAGAACCAGGTCCGACAGGCGGCCCGGAACGGCAAGTCCGGCACGGCTGAAGCGCCCGGGAATATGTCACGAAGCGACGCGACGATGCCGCCGGTCAGGTAGCTGTAGGCCACCATCTGGCCAAACAGCATCAGCGGCAGCAGCACGCCCACTGCAATCGCGATTTGGGTGAGCCCGGCCGCGTTCCGTGTGTAGAACGCGGTCATCGCGACTTCGGAGGCCACGTTCAACCAGCCCGGCCCGAGCAGGTCGCCGCGCCACGGCCGGTCCGCCACCAGGACGTATGCCCCGAGCATCGTCAGGGCGACCGGCAGCAGCCCCAGCACCAGCGACGAAAGGTAGAGCGGCACGGCCAGCCGGAGCGTCCGCGCCAGGAGCGACCTGACGCTCATCCGAGCAGACCGGCCAGCAGCGCCGCCTGCACCAGCCCGAGCAGCCGCGCCGCCAGCGCCGTGAGCGGCAGCGGCGACGGCGCCACGTCTCGGCCGTCGTCCAGCCGATTCGGCTCGACGCCGACGGCACGGTCCGGATCGACCTGGACACGCTGAAGCGCGCCTTGCCAACCGGAGAGCTGGAGCCTTTCGCTCGCCCCGTCCCAGCTCGCACGCTCGGTCCGGCCGTCTGTGAACGTCAGCCCGATCGACACGGGAAACGCCACGTCTCCCGTTCGCTCCACCACCGCCCGGTCGGCGGTCGCGTCCGTCACGCGGTACTCCACGACGCCGGTCCCGAACACGAACGGCTTGAAGAACCAATCGAGGCTCGTCCCGAGGTCGCCCTCCAACGACTGCTGAAGGTCGGCGCTGGTCGGGTGGCGCCAGCGCCAGCGGTCGAAATACGTCTTCATGGCCGGCAGGAACCGCTCGCTGCCGATGGTCCGCTCCAGCGTCAGCAGCACCAGCGTGCCCTTCGAGTAGACCGTTGCGCCGTAGTCCAGGAAGCTGCCGTACTGCCACGACGGGTACGCCAGCGGCTGCTTCACCGCTGCCGCCAGGTACTGGGTCCGATGAAGCTCCTCGTAGCCGATGCGCAGCGGCCCCAGGTCGAGCAGGGACCGGTCCGGCGGGAAGATCGTACCGAGGACGCGGGTCGTCGCGTAGTCCGCGAACCCTTCGTCCAGCCACGCCTCGCGCCCCTCATTAGTCGCCAGCTGGAGCGGCACCCACTGGTGGGCGATCTCGTGGACCGTGACCATCTCGACATCGTGGACACCCTGCGCCAGCCCGAACGGCGCCGAGACTGGCAGCGCCAACGTGACCAGCATCGGGTACTCCATGCCACCCGCCCCCAGCGCGTCGGGTGGCGGCACCACCAGCGTCAGCTTCGGCCACGGATACGTGCCGAACCAGTTGCCCAGCAGCTCCAGGGTCTGCCCGGCCGCCGAGAAGTACCGTTCGTCGGCGCTGGCCCCCAGCGTGCGCGGCGCCAACAGCTCCAGCTCTACCGTGCGCCCGGCCACCTCCACGACTCGTCTCGCCGTTCGATACCGCGGCCAGGCCGTCCAGGCCACGTCGCTGACGGATTCCGCCCAGTACGTCACGGTCTGGCTGCCGTCCGGGTTGACGGTTGTGTCCTGGCGGGCGCCGGTCGCGCCGGTGACGTAGTTCGCGGGGACGGTCAGCGCCAACGTGTACGAGCCGAAGTCGGCGAAGAACTCAGAGTTGGCGTGCCACGGCTCGGTGTCCCAGGCGCCCCGGTCGTACACCGCCAGCTTTGGGTACCACTGACCGGCCATCACATAGTCGTCGGCGACACCGGTCCGCGCGAAGACGCGCGGCAGCTGGCTCGTCCAGGCGACCTCCAGCCGCACCGTCTCGCCCGGCCCGACGGTCCGGGCCGACGGCAGCGGCACCCGCACCGTCGTCGCGAGCGGATCGATAGCTGGCGGGAGGATGTCCTCGCCGGTGTCGGCCAGCCGCAGCCGTTCCAACTGGATCCAGCCCGGCTGAGACGGGTCGAATTCGCTGCCACGGTGCTGGCCGGCCGCTTCGCGCATCCAGGGCGTGTCTTCACTCCGGAACGCGTTCAGGTACAGCTTCAGCCAGAGCTCGCCGAGGGTGTCAGGCGAGTAGTTGTGGTAGACGATCGTGGCAGTGCCAGAGATCTGGTGGGTGGACGCGTCCCAGCGCGCAGCCAGCTCGTACGAGGCCGTGTCCACGTGCGCGGCAGCCGGCGCGCCAGTAGCCGCCGGTGCTGGCGCCGTCGTCGCCTGCGCGAAGGCTGTCCGCGATCCGGTCGAGATCGGCAGCACGGTGGCGGCGACGACCAGCACGACGAGCATCCTGGCAAGCACGCCGGTGCGGGGTCTCACGACGACGACCGGTCCGACCGCTCGCGATAGCGCAGCACCGCCCGCGTGCCGGCCCACACCGCCAGCCAGACCAGGAAGAAGACGAACACCACGCTCAGCAAGTCCAGGAAGCTGTCCGTGTCGCCCAGGCCAAAGATCACGAAGCGGACGACCAGCACGACGCCGTAGAGCAGCGCGCCGACCTGGAACGCCCGTTTGAGCCGGTTCCGTGCGAAGATGATGCCGAGCACCAGCAAGATGCCGACGACCAGCAGGAGCGTCTTGCTCACGGCCCGAACCGCTCGAAGAGACGCGGGCTCGACACCTCGTGCAGCGGCATGACCGCCGTGTTGACCAGATACGGGGAGTCGTACTCGGTGAGGTCGCCAGCGCGCTTGCCGGGCACCGGAAACAGGCGGCACGAGAGCGGCTTCTGGAGCGCCACGGCCAGCGCCGTCACGTCGAGCACCAGGGCCGCCAGCTGCTCGGCGGTGGCGTCGCCGGGCAGCGGCACAGTGTCCAGGCCGGTCCCGCAGACCGCCGAGTACAGCAGCAGCTCGGACACGCTCGCCAGCCCCGCCGCAGTCCGTCGAGCCAGCAGGCTGTCCTCCAGCACCGGCAGCATCAGGCCGGAGTACCCGACGTGCGCCAGCGGCAGCCGCTTGACCATCTGCGTCAAGGCACTGGCGGCGGCGAGCGTCCCCGGCGCGCCGAAGCTCGCGACCCCCAGATCCTCCAGCATTCCGGCCGCGCTGAAGTCGTCGCTGGTGAACGGCGCGGGCGTCAGGTCGGTGCCGCCGTATGCGATCCCGTGCTCCCCTTCGAGCGCCCGCGCGATCCGTTCGACCTGCGCCACGTCCGCCCCGAGCGTCTCGCCCAGCCGCCGTTCGAGCTCGTCGAGCGAGCCGGCCCCGGCGAACGCCCGCCGCGCGTCGTCGGCAGCCTGGAGCCCGATCGTGAAGCGAGCCGGTCCGCCGCCGTGGAACGCCGCCGGGAAGAACGGGTTGTTCGGGCTCGGCTGCGCGACGGTGCAGAAGCGGAAATTGCCGAACCCGAGCGGCGTCTCGCGCGCCAGCTGCGCTACGATCTGACCGGCTGCCAGCGCCGCGCCGCCGGACGGACGGCCGTCCCGCACCGGCTCGATCGACGCGTTGACCTGGCTCGTCGCGACCAGCGCCTCTCCGAGCGCCGCCGCGAAGCGCCGTCCAGCCTCCGGCCCCACCACATGCCAGCGAATCGGGCCGATCGAGGTGAACTGGATGCCGCTCGTCTGACAGGCCGCTTCCAGCTCACGCGCGTAGGTCGGCACCCAGGACGCGTCGTCGCGCGGGCCGGCCTCCGCGAACGGCGACAGCGCCAGCCGCGTCGTCTGAACCTCGATTCCGGCCTCGTCGAACCGTCGCGCCGCTCGCGAGAGGAACGTGCCCGCGTCGCGGACCGCCGCGCCGTCGAGGGGCCAGGTCGCGTCGATACCCAGGCAGATCGATCGAATCTTCACCGGCGCTCCTCGTCGGAGTCTTGAAGTGAGAGCCTGCTGGAAGGGTACTCATCCCGAATCCCTCCAGCAACGCGCGCTCGGCCTTGGGGTCACCCCCCACGATAGCCGGCTCCCTCGCGCTCCATGCCAGTGACGGCTTCGAGACGCCGGCCGGTGGCCGCCCCGCGTAGACTGGCCTCAGACCGAGATCGTTCATCCCAGAGGATAGGAACAGCACCATGGCCGTGCCGACGACGTCGAATGGCGCCGCCGACCATCGTGAGGAGCGCGGACCGGCGCTGCTTGCCGTCCACCGCCCGGTCCGCTATCGAGAATCCGAGCGCCGCTTCAGCGAGTCGCTCCAGCGGCGCCTGGACGAGCTGCTGCGCGGCGAGCGCAACCGCCTGATGCTCCTTCGCAAGTATCCGGCCGAGCCTCACCGTATCGGCGTGATGAACGCGGCCGGCGTGGACATCTCCACCCTGCGGGTGCGGATCGTGGAGCGCCTGATCCGCGACGCGCTCCTCTTCCTTCACGCCGACCCGCACGGCGGCCCCTGCGCCCAGGTGCACGACGGCGCGGGCGGCCTGATCGAGACCCGCAAGTACACCACCAAGTTCCCGCACATCGTCATCGAGCGGATCGACCTGTTCGACGAAGAGAGCGGCGAGACGCGCCACATCGAATGGTCGGCGATGCGCATGCAGAACCAGCGCGCCGCCACCAGGATCAACCGGATGCTGGACGCCGCCAACCTCGGACTGGACGTGGTCAAGCTGTTCATCTAACGTAGAGTGTGGGTATCGGATGAGAGGTGTGGCGATGAGCGTGCGATTCGATCCGAGCCAGAGCGTCGAGCAGGTGCAGGACGCGCTCACACGAGCTGCCGAGGCCGCCTGGGGCCGCGAGGCGATGCCGGAGCTCAGCTCGGCCATTGAGTTGACGGCGCGGGCGCTCTGGCGGATCGGCCAGGAGCCGCTCGAACCGTCCGACGTCGAGCCGTAGGTGACGATGATGACAGCGCTTCACGAGCTCACCGCCAGCGAAGCCGCCCGCCTGATCCGCCAGCGCGACGTCTCTCCCGTCGAGCTGGTAGACGTCCTCCTGGAGCGCGTCGAGCGGTCGCAGCCGGTCCTGAAAGCGTTCGTGACCGTCGATGCCGACGGCGCCCGCGCAGCCGCTCGCGCCGCCGAAGCGGCCGTCACGCGCGGCGACCGGCTCGGCCCGCTCCACGGCGTGCCGTTCGCCGCCAAGGACATCTTCGACGCGGCCGGCCTGCCCACCACCGCCGGCTATGCGCCCCTCGCCAACAGCGTCGCCGCTATCGATTCGTTCTCGGTCGGCAAGCTGAAGGCGGCCGGCGCGATCCTGCTCGGCAAGGCCGTCACCACCCAGTTCGCCTCCTCGGACCCCTCGCCCAGCGTCAACCCGTGGCGTCCAGATCGGACCCCGGCCGGCTCCAGCAGCGGCTCTGGGGTCGGGGTGGCGGCGCGGCTGATGCCGGTGGCGCTCGGCACCCAGACCGGCGGCTCGATCTTGCGGCCCTCGGCGTACAACGGCGTGGTCGGCCTCAAACCGACCTACGGCCGGGTCAGCCGCCAGGGCATCGTGCCGCTGTCATGGAGCCTCGACCACGCTGGCCCGATCGTCCGGAGCGTGGCTGATGCTGCGCTAGTGCTCGGCGTGATTGCCGGGCATGACCCGCGTGATCCGCAATCGCTCACTGCCGACGTGCCCGATTACACCGCCGCCCTCAGCACGCCAATCGAGCGCCCGCGCCTCGGCCTGATCCTCGACTTCCTGGACCGATCCCAGCCGGAGGTCCGCGCCCACATTGAGGGTGTCGCGGACCGGTTCCGAGCGGCTGGCGCGTCGGTCCGCGAGCTGCGCCTGACCTCGCCGTTCGACCTGTACCTTGCCGTCCACGGCATCACGATGCAAGCCGAGGCCGCCGACGTCCACGCCACCTGGATCGCCCGCGACCGCTCGGCGTATAGCCCGCGCATCCGGGCCTCCGCGATGCTCGGGCAGGTGCTCCCGTCCTGGGCGTACCTCCACGCCCAGCGCCTGCGCCGCCGCTTCGCCGCCGAGACCGCCGCCCAGATGGCCGACCTGGACGCCTTCCTCCTGCCCACCGCCTCGAACCTGCCGCCCGGCCCTGAGACGACTGGCGACGCCTCGTTCCAGTCGCCCTGGTCGCTGCTCGGCCTACCCTCGGTCAGCCTGCCGAGCGGCGTCAGCGAGGACGGCCTGCCGTTCGCCACGCAGCTGGTGGCCCGCCACCTGGACGAGCCGACTCTGCTGCGCGTCGCCCAGTGGGCCGAGGGCGTCCTCGGCTTCAACGCCCGGCCGCCGGAGCGGTGGTGACACCCACCCCGGCCGTCCCCGTCAGTGAGGCCATCGCGGCTCCTTCACCCGAGGACGTCAAGCGGTCCGTCCGCGAGGCGTACAACCAGGCCGCGCCACGCTACGCGCGGTTCATCGCGCCGACGTTCGTGCCGATTGCCCGCCGCATCCTGGCGCTCGCCCGCGTCAACACCGACGACCTGCACGTCGATCTGGCGACCGGCACCGGTCTCGTGCCCGCCGTCGCCGACGACCGTCGCGTCATCAACTGCATCGCCCCCTGGCGCGCCGCGATGGACTTCTCGAGCTCGATGCTGCGAGTTGCGCGCGAGGCGGCCCGCTCGACGCGCTTCGTCCAGGGCGAGCTCGACCGCTTGCCGTTCCGAACGGCCTCCATCGACCTGCTGACGCTCTCCCTGGCGCTGCACCACCTCCCGACGCCACGCCACGCCCTGCCAGAGCTGCGCCGCGTGCTCCGTCCGCGCGGTCGCCTTGTGCTGGCAGCCTGGTCCGACGAGCGCAGCGACCTCTGGCGGGCGTTCGACGCCTGGTTCGAGCGGGCCGGCCTCGGGCGCGTTGGGTCGGGCCGTCCGGCGGATCTTTCCATCGACACCAGCGAACGGCTGACGGCGGTGCTGCGCGAAGTGGGCGGCTTCCGCCACGTCGAGGTCACCTGCGAGCGCCCGCCGATCCTGTTCCCCACGCTAGACGATTTCTGGGAGTGGCGGATCTCGTTCCCAGAGACGTATCGGGCGATTGCTGCCGTCGAGCCGACGAGGCTGCCCGCCCTGCGCGATGCCTGCCTTCGGAAGCTGTCACCGCTGGTCGGCGCCGGCGAGATCCGCGCCGACCAGGCTGTCCTGTTCGCGGTCGCTCGCCCCTGACCCGGGTTGGGGAGTGGGGCCTTCCAGCCGGTATCCTGTGCTGATTCATCACGCCAGGACGCATCCCCAGCCGACGGTGCCAGGAGCAACAGCATGAAGATCGGCATCCATCTCGGGAACAACGGCGCCTCTGCCTCCGCCGAGTCGATCGCGACCCTCGCGGCACGCGCCGAGGAGCTGGGCTTCGACTCGGTCTGGGTATCCGATCACATCGCGATTCCGACGCAGATCGAGTCGGTCTACCCGTACGGACCGCCAGGGTCGTTCTCGCCCGAGCACACCCAGAACTTCTGGGAGGCGTTCTCGGTGCTGGCGTTCGTGGCCGGCATGACGAAGCGCGTCGAGCTCGGCACCTCGGTGATCGTGCTGCCCCAGCGCCCGCCGCTGCTGATCGCGAAGCAGTGGGCCACCCTGGATGCGCTCTCCGGCGGACGCGCGATTCTGGGCGTCGGGGCCGGCTGGATGCGCGAGGAGTTCGACGCACTCGGCTTCGGCGGCCTGTTCGACAAGCGCGGCGTCGCCACTGACGAAGCGATCAGGACGTTTCGAGCCGCCTGGACCACGGACGGCCCGATCGAGATGGCGGGGCAGGCGTACCAGTTCAAGCCGGTCCTGATGTGGCCGAAGCCCGCCCGCCCGGGCGGCCTGCCAATCTGGATCGGCGGGCACGGGCGGCGCTCGATCCGCCGCGCCGCCGAGCTGGGCGACGGCTGGCAGCCGCTGCGGATCTCCTCCGAAGAGATCACGGGGCACCTCGGTTACCTGCACCAGCAGTTGGAGCGGTACGGTCGTAAGCCATCCGACGTGACGGTGTCGCTGGGCGTGCTGGCCAGTACCCACGGCAGCAACGCGGGCGCCGCCGAGTGGGAGCTAGCTGGCGACCCGGACCAATGCGCCGACAAAGTTGTCCGTTACGTCAAGGCTGGCGTCGAGCACTTCCTGGTCAACTGCCCGCGCGGCTCCTCGCTGGCCGCGATGCTCGAAGCGTACGAGTTCGTGGCGCGCGAGGTCCGCCCGCGCCTGGAAGCCCGGTGACGACGTGAGGGTGATCGCCGGCTATGCGCGCGGACGTCCGCTGCGGGCTCCCACGCGCGCCCCGACCCGTCCCACCGCCGACAAGATCAAGGGCGCGATCTTCTCGATGCTGGATGCCGAGGCGCTCCGGCGCGGGTTCGACCCGGTCGCGGACGACGAGGAGCACGACGGACGGTTCGCGATGGCAGTCGCCTGGCCGAGGGTGCTGGAGCTGTACGCCGGCAGCGGCGCCCTCGCCATCGAAGCGCTGAGCCGGGGCGCCACCCACGCCGATCTCGTCGATTCGAGCCGCGACGCCCGTCAGGCCATCGCCGAAAACCTTCAGAAAACGGGCCTCGCCGAACGGGCCAGCGTCCACGGCCTGACCAGTGAGACAGCCGTGTCGACATTCCGAGGCCCCTATGATTTAATACTGCTCGATCCTCCGTACGACGCCGAGGGCGTGCGGCTGATTCTGGAGCAAATCGCTGGCAGCGGCCTGCTGGCGCGCTCTGGCGTGGTCGTCTGGGAGCACAGCCGATCGACTACACCGCCAGAGCGGATCGGAGAGTCGGGTGAGAGCGGCGGACTTCAGCTTCTGCGGACCCGACAGCACGGCGCTGCCGCGGTGAGCTTGTACGCCCCGGCCACCCCGACTGAATCTTGACGCCAGGCGCGATGGAGGACACTCTGAGTACCCCGAGTCACCCGCCCGCCCGCCGGATCGCGATCTACCCCGGCACGTTCGACCCGATCCACAACGGCCACGTGGACATCGCGCGGCGCGCTGCCACCCTGTTCGACGAGCTGATCGTCGCGGTGGTGGCAGATCGCCCGGCCAAGCGGCTGATGTTCAACGCGTCCGAGCGCGTGCAGCTCGTGCGCGAGAGCATCGGCGAGAGCGTGGACGGGTGCATCATTCGGGTGGAGACTTTCTCGGGGCTAGTCGTCCAGTACGCCCGGGAGCGCGGCGCACGTGCCATCGTGCGCGGGCTGCGGGCGGTGACCGACTTCGAGTACGAGTACCAGATGACCACCATGAACCGGTACCTGGAGTCAGGCGTCGAGACCGTCTTCTTGATGACCTCGCTCCGATTCGCGTACCTCAGCTCGACCCTGTTGAAGGAAGTCGCGGGTCTTGGCGCGGACGTGGACGAGCTGGTGCCGCACCCGGTGGCGACGGCGCTGGCGGAGCGTACGACTCGTGCCGGACAGTGACGGAGGCGCCGATGTCTGACACCGAGGCCGGTGCCGTCGATTTCATGTACCTCTTGGATCGGCTGGAGGAGGCGCTCGTCACCGGCTCGCGCGTGCCGCTGATGGCCCGAACGCTGGTGGACGAGCAGGAGTGTCTGGACATCCTCGACCAGATGCGCGTGGCGATGCCGAACGAGATCAAAGAAGCCCGGCGGGTGATCGCCGAGCGCGACCACATCCTGGCGCAGGCTCGGGAAGAGACCGAGCGGATCGTGCGGGGCGCCGAGGTGCGCGCCAGCAGGATGGTCGAAGAGCATGCCATCGTGCGGTCCGCACAGTCGCGTGCGATTCAGATCGAGGAGCAAGCCGAGCGCGACGCGCTCGGCATCCGCGAGGACGCCGACTCCTACGCTGGCGCCGTGCTGAGCAAGGTTCAGGAGCGGCTGGAGCAGGCGCTGTCGAGCGTCCGCACGGGCCTGCGCGAACTGGAGGCCGGCGAGATCTCCCAGCGATAGCGGTCAATTTCACCCCCGATCGCTGCACGCCGGGTCCGCCGGTCTGGCACTCATCATCTGTCAGAATACTCCGCACACTTCCGCCCCAACGGTCGAGCCGATTGGTGGGGCCGCGTATATAATTGGCGCCACTCCGAGCCTCCGGCTCCGTTCTCGTCCGACCCTACAGGTGGCGGCTTCGTCGCGTTGTGGGCCTCGGGCGCTCGGCACTGCCGGCTCGTACGGTCGTCACGGGCGGGCGAGATGCACGTCGTCGTCAACGAGAAACTGATCTCCACCCGGGTGAAGATCGCCAGCGCGGCCCATCTCGCGGCGCTGGCGGTGTTCGCGGTCGGGCTCTTCATCTCCTGGTCGAACCCCGAGCCGACCTACGAGCAGATGGCCGGAGCGTATACCGCCATCATCGTCGGCCTCGTGCTCTACAACGTCGGCCAGTTCTTCCTCCGACGTTTCGGGCCGCGCTCGCGGGTCGAGGGCGTCCTGTCGAAGACGCTCAAGGGATTGGACCGCCGCTACACCCTGCTGGCGTTCCCATCCACGAAACTGCCCGACTACATCCTGGTCGGACCGGGCGGCGTCCAGGTCGTCGTGGCACGCGCCCATGACGGCGCGATCTCGTACCGGGGCGGTCAGTGGTCGCGCGATGCCGGGTCCGGACTGAAGCGTCTGAGCGGCCTGTTTGGCGGGACGCCGTTTGGGGATCCGACGAAGGATCTCGAAAAGGGCGTCACGCGGGTCCGCGAGAAGCTCGACAAGGCCGGCATTAGCGGGGCGAAGCAGCCGCCCGTCGAAGGCGTGGTCGTCTTCACAAACCCGGCTGCCAGGCTTCGGATCGACGGCTCGTCGTACCCGGTCACCGGGCTCAAAGGTCTGCGCAACAGTGTGCGCGGGGGCAAGGGCGCTCGCGAGCGCGCACTCGACGAGCGGTCGGCTGAGCGGGTGGTGCAGGCGCTCCGGGGATGAACGTCCGGCCTGCTCGCAACCGGGGAATCGGTCGCGGGTGGAGAGCACTCACCGCGACGCTCGTCGTCACGGTCCTGCTGGCCGGCTGTGTCGGGAACGCGGCCCCGCCCCGGCGTCTGGACGAGGCATCCACGGAGCGAGCCACCGAACGGCCAGCCGCCCGCAACGCCGACGGTCCGGCCGCCCCGGCGCGCCGCGTTCCGAGCGACGCCTGGGCCAGCCCCGAAGCGGAGCGGAGCGGGTTCGTGCCGGGCCAGATCGTGGTGCTCCTGCGCGACCAGGAAAACCTCGATGCCTTCCTGGACGAGATCGTCGGCGGCGACCGCGAGCTGGTGGACACCATCCCCGAATTGCGAGCGGCGGTACTGGGCGTGCCGCCCGGCCAGGAGCAGGCCGAAATCGACGCCCTGGCCTCAGATCACCGCGTCCTGACCGCCGAGCGCAACGCGCTGCTCCGGACGATGATGGTGCCTGACGACCCGATCTACAAGGAGTTTCAGTGGGACCTCCGGAAGATCGGGATGGAGGCGGTCTGGGAGGCCACCACCGGCAGCCCGGATGTCGTCGTGGCGGTGCTGGACACCGGCGTAGACGAGGCGCATCCCGACCTCGAGCCGAACGTGCTCGACGGCTACGACTTCGTCAACGACGACCCGGACGCCTGGGACGACTCGTCGCACGGCACGCACGTGGCGGGCGTCATCGCGGCGCTCGGCAACAACGGCGAAGGCACGGCCGGCATGGCCTGGAAATCGAAGATCCTGCCGATCAAGGTGCTGGACTCGAAGGGGCTTGGGCCAGACGCTGCCGTTTCCAAGGGGATCATCTACGCCGTCGAGAACAAGGCCCG
The DNA here is from genome assembly GCA_046328125.1 of Chloroflexota bacterium. Lineage (GTDB taxonomy): Bacteria > Chloroflexota > UBA6077 > UBA6077 > JACCZL01 > JADZEM01. Next base: position 229,046 of record JAXLXF010000005.1, on the reverse strand, counting down.
AATCATCAACCTCTCGTCAGGCACGCCGTACCAGTCGCGGCTGCTCGAAGAGGCCGCCCGCTTCGCCGAGCGGCGCGGCGTGATGATGGTGGCGGCAGCTGGCAACTCCGGCGACAAGGGCAACGAGGTCATCTACCCCGCCGCCTACCCGACCGTGATGGCCGTCGGCGCGACCGACGAGAAAGACCTGGCGCCGGCCTTCTCGCAGCGGCAGCCGTACGTCAGCATCGCCGCCCCCGGCGTGGACATCCCCGGCCCGGCCTGGCGGGACGCCGGCAACGGCCCGTACATCCTCCACACTGGCACTTCGGCGGCGGCGCCCCACGTCTCTGGCCTCGCGGCGCTCCTGCTCTCGGTCCGCTCAGATCTTACGCCGGCCCAGCTCCGGAACATCATCACCAGCACCGCCGACGAGGTGAACCCGCGCGCCAGCAGCTCGTTCCTCGGCGCGGGCCGCATCAACGCCTTCAAGGCGGTCAACTCGCTGAGCCCGGTTCCGGTCCCCACCCGCCCGGCGGTGCGTCCAACCGCGACCCCGGAACGCACGCCCGGCACCTCGGTCATCGCGACCTCGCCGCGCATCGTCCTGCCGTCGATACACCCGCTGCCGCAGCCCGGCCCGTTCCCGATCGAGCCGTCCACCTGGTACTTCGCCGAGGGCAACACCACGCCGGGCTATGAGACCTGGCTCGTGCTGCAGAATCCGCTCGCGTCAGCAGCTGTCGCGCGGGTCTCGTTCATGACCCAGGATGGCCCCGTCGCGAAGCAGACGGTCACCGTCCCGCCGAACAGCCGCGCGAGCGTCCACGTCAACGACGTGGTGCCGAATGCGCTGGTCGCCACGCGCGTGGAGTCCGAGACGGCGATCTTCGCCGAGCGCACGGTCTACTTCGGGCACGACGCCATCGGCGGGATCGGGACGCGCTCAGGCGCCCGCTCGTGGTACCTCGCGGAAGGCTCGACGCAGCCGCCGTTCGACACGTGGATCCTGCTCCTCAACCCGAACGACGAGCCGACCACGGCCCACCTGACGTTCATGCTGGAGAACGGCGGCACCGTCGAGGCCGACCAGCCGCTGCCGCCGCAGTCGCGGGTCAGCTACGACGTGAACGACGTGGTCCCCTCGGCCGGCTTCGCAACGGAGGTCCGCTCCGAGCTACCGATCGTCGTGGAGCGCTCGATGTACTTCGCGAACGGCGGCGGTCACGGCACTATCGGCGTCAAGACGCCGGGCAAGACCTGGTTCTTGGCCGAAGGCGACAGCCGGCCCGGCTTCGACACCTGGATTCTGCTCCAGAACCCGAACGAGTCGGATGTCGCGAACGTGTCTGTGACGTTCATCAAGGATGACGGCACGACCCAGGTCGCCTACTACGCCATCGACCCGCGCACCCGCCTGAGTCTGTTCGCGGACACCATCGTGCCGAACAGCACGTTTGGCGCTCGGATCGACTCGGACCAGCAGATCATCGTGGAGCGCTCGCTCTACGTGGCGGACGGCGCCGGCGGCCACAACTCGTCGGCAATGCAGATCCCTGAGACCGAGTGGTACCTGCCCGAAGGCAGCACCCGCCCGCCGTACCGCGAGGTGATCGCGATCCTGAATCCGAACGCCGACATGACCCAGGTCGACCTGACGTTCACGCGGGCGGACGGCCAGCCGGCGGTGACCCAGAGCTTTGTGCTGCAGCCGACCACCCGTCTGACCGTCGAGGCGAACAAGTACGTGACCGACGCGGACGTCTCGACGCGGGTCATCGCGGATCACCCGGTCGTCGTCGAGCGGTCGATGTACTGGGAGCGCGGCGCGACCAGCTCGCCCGGCCTGACCCGTTAGTCGCATCGCGGTCCTTCTGTCTGGCACAGCTATTGCCCGACTCTTCACCTATCTTCGACCAGTAAGGCGCCATGCGTTGAGCTGGTCGCGCGGGACGCGCACTATGCGTGCCGCGGGCGCACACCACCGTGGGGAGTAAGGTGATGGCGAATAATCTGTTCAATGTCCACTGTATGCTGTGTGGTCGTGCGTCCGGTCAGGTGCGCGACGGCGCGTTCCGTCGCCTGCCGAGCGCGCCGCCGCTGAAGACACGGGCCGGCCGGTCACGCTGCGGCTACTGCGGCGGGAGCCTCTACCTCGAGGCCGAGGACTCGCCGTTCAGCCGCGAGCTCGGAGCGTACGCCCGTAACGCGGCGTCGTTACGGCCAGTCGGCCGGACGTCCAGCCGGGCGTCGGCGAGTCGAGCGTCGTAGGAGTAGCGTGGGGCGTCGCCCTGAAGTCGCACGCCGTGGACGGAAGTCCACGGCCTGATCGCGATGCCGCGTCTCGACGGGCGCGCGTCGTTCGTTCGTAGTACCCTTCACCTGTGACGTACAGAGACGCGCTAGAAGAGCAGGCCCGCGAGCACGCCGACGTGCTGCTGGACTACCTCGTCCAGCGGTCGGAGAGCGTCGATTTCCGCCAGGGCACGTACTTGCTGGCCGCGCTGGCAGCCGAGCTTGGCGGAATCGTTCAACGGCGTTGCTGGGACCTGGCGAAGACCGGCGATCCAAGTTGGGAGATGGCTGGCAGCGAGGCCGAGACGCTCATCAACGCGGCCTGGCGCTGCATGGCGACCGTCGCCGGCCTGAGCGAGCAGGAAGACCGTCGCATCCAGGAGCGCCGAGAGCGCGAGCGGCGGCAGCGACCGGACCAGAACGACCCGTAACAATTCTCATGAGAGCACTTCCGGCAACCCATCCCTCGCAGCGGTGCAGCGACGTTTTCCGGTCGTGACCACTGAAGAGGTTGCCGACATGCCATCCCCGATTCCGACAATTTCGGTTCAGACACCGCTGGGCCCGGTCATCGCCGAGGGGCGGGTGCTTGACGCCGTCGCCGGGCGCGACCTCCGTGGCACGCTTGACGACATCGCCGACACGCTCGGCATCACCTACGGCGACTTGCGATCCGCCATCGACGAACTGGTGAAGATCCGGTGGGTGACGATGGAGCTTGCCGCCGAAGGGCTCGTCCTGAGCCTGCCGGAGGACGCGCGCGTCGCGAGCTGAGCCCGGGAGCTCGCGCGAGCTCCCGATCGGTCCTTGCGCTACCGAGGCACCGGGACCGGACTGCCGGTCGGCGTGTCCGGAATCACGAGTCGCTCGCCAATTCTCAGGATTCGGTTGCGGTCCGTGAACCCGTTCGCCTGCATGATCGCCTCGACGCTCACACCGTAGCGTTGTGCGATCCGGTTCAGGGTGTCGCCGCCCTCCACCACGTGCACTCGCTGCTGCGGCGCTGGCAACGGCGGCGGCGAGGGTGACGGCGACGGCAGCGGGAACGGCGGCGGGCTGGACTGCGCGGCGACCTGGGGCAGCGACGTCGGGCTGGGCACCGGCGTCGGGCCGGCCGCCGTCGAGCTGCTGGAGCTGTCCAGCGCCCAGCGGACCGCGAAGAACAGCGCGACGACGCCCACCACCAGCACGGCGCCCAGGATCAGCGTGTACGCGCCCATGCCGGCCCGGTCCTGCCGACGTGGCGGGCGGCCCGGCCGCCCCGGCGCACCCGCCTTCGCGGTGCCAAGCGGCACCGCCTGGGGTCGGAGGGTCGTGCGCCGGCCAACGCTGACACGACGGGGCTGGGGTCGCTGCTGGACACCCGGACTACGTCTGGTGAAGCGATCACGCTGTCGCTCAAACCACTCGCGCAGCTGATCGACGAGATCTCCGCCGGTCGAGCTGAATGACGGCACGCACTCCTCCCCGGCTGAGGCGCCGTTGATCACGGCGGCTCGGCATGCCGGCGCGTGGCCGATTATACGCCGGGAGCTCACAGAAGGTACGCCGCGCCGGCTACCAGATCGTGCAGATTTCGTCCGGTCCGGTCGTTCCGGGGGCTCCGTTCACTCAGCTACAGCCCGGTCTGCCTCGACTCACTCGTAACTCGCGACTCACAACTCGCAACTCGTTACGGCATGTGGATCGAGTAGCCGCCGTCCACCGGGATCGCCGTACCCGTCACGAAGTCGCTTGCCGGCGCCGCGAGGAAGCACGCCGTGCCCGCCAGGTCTTCCGGCCGGCCCCACCGCCCGGCCGGCGTCCGGTACACCACCCGTGCCTCCAGGTCAGGATTGAAGCGGCGAGCGCCGGCCGTCAGGTTCGTCTCGATCCAACCGGGCAAGATCGAGTTGACCTGGATGTTGTCTTCGGCCCAGGCCGTCGCCAGCGCCCGGCTCATCTGCACGATGCCACCCTTGGACGCCGCGTAGGCCGGCGCGTACGGCAGGCCGAACAGGCTGGCCATCGAGCCGATGTTGATGATTTTGCCACCGCCGCCGGCCTTCATCTTCCAGTACGCCGCCTGGCAACAGAGGAACGCCGAGGTCAGGTTCGTGTTCATCACCTGCTGGTACTCGTCGAGCGTGTACTCTTCTGGGCGCTTCCGGATCCCGATGCCGGCGTTGTTGACCAGGATCTGAAGACCGCCAAGGCGAGCGGTCGTCTGCTCCACCAGCTGGGTGATCTGCTCCGGTACCGTCACGTCGCACTCGATGGCGATGGCGGCACCGTCCCGCAGCGCGTTCAGCTCCTGGACCGCCGTTGCCGACTTCGCCGCGTCCCGGCCTGACACCACGACGGTCGCGCCGCACTCGACGAACCCGCGCGCGATGCCCAGCCCGATCCCGCCGTTCCCGCCTGTCACGATCGCCACACGTCCTGTCAGGTCAAACAGTGCCACGGCAGTCCTCTCCCACGCGTCTCCGATGCCGGGCAGGAGGATCGCAGACCAGCGCGCGCCGCGACAACGTCTGCCCCGAACCAGAGCGTGCGTCAGATCTTTGGGGGCGCGATGAATCGCGCCCGTACCAGGGACGCTGCCTTGTACGGGCGCAATTTATTGCGCCCCTCAAGTCATCGCGCCCCGATTCATCGCGCCCCCGGATCTGGATGGGCACAAGACTCTGACGCACACCCCCCGAACCAGGGCATGTGGCGGAATGGTGCAGGCCGTGGGTTGAAACCCGCGGACCGATCTTATCGGGCGGCGGCTGCCGGGGTTTTCGCCAGCTCCAGCAGGATCTCCACCGTCTCCTTCGGGGCGGAGTAGTGGAGGTTGTGGCCGGTCTCCAGCTCGTAGTAGCGCCAGCGCGGGTCGTTCTTGACCCGCTCGGCGCGAGCCACCTGGGAGCTGCCGGGCACCTTGCCGACCGTGCAGTAGACAAACGTGCGTGGGAGGGTCGTCTCGCCACGGGTCAGCTTGACGGGCGTCGTCATCGTCGCGATCGGCATCGGGCTTCTGCGCGGCCGGGCCCACTCGTTGATCTCGGCCCGCTGGTCCGGTGGGGCATCGCCGGGCGCGACCTTCCAGCCGTCGCCGTCGCGCCGGGCCTGCTCCTCGAGCTGCTGGCGCCGGCCGGGGAAGCTGTCCGCGCTGGACTGGCCGTCAGACGGGGTCGCCGCGTCCAGGTAGACCAGCTGCTGGAGCCGCTCCGGCACGCGATCGGCTACGCCGGTGATGACGTTGCCGCCGTAGGAGTGCCCGACCAGGATGACGTCAGACAGGTCTTCGTAGAACAGGACGTTGACGACATCCTGGATGTGGGTGTCCAGGCTGACGTCTGGCGACGAGAGGTGCGAGCGGTCGCCGAGTCCGGTCAGCGTGACCGGGAAGACGGTCTGTCCCGCCTCGCGGAGCATCGGCACGATGTACTTGTTCCAGGACCAGGCGCCTCCCCAGGCGCCGTGCACGACGACGAACGTAGCCATGGAGTCTCTCCCATCGTGAGATGATCGACCGTACCGTAGCGGCTGGCGAATCGGAGGACAAGAAGGGAACGAGCGGAACGGCAGGACCCGGCGCGCCCGCCGCCACGTCCGTGCCATGGGCCGGCGGCGTGACGGCTTCCGCACAGGCGATCTTCAGGCATCGCCCCGCCGCCGAGGCGACTCCTTGTAGTGGAGGCCGAGCCAGTCCACGCCGTAGTCGTTCGCGGGGTCGCGGGTGACGGCGTGGACGTGCCCACCACCGCTCGCGAGCGGCTCCTGCACGTCGTACTCGATCAGGATGCGCGGCCCGTGCACCCGAAAGTAGTAGCGCGCCGCGGGATCGGGCGGCGGGCCGAGCCAGGCGAAGTGGGTCTCGTGCCACGATTCCTGAACCAGGGCGAGCTGCGCCTCGGCAGCGTCGAAGTCGGCGTTGCAGACAAACTCCTGCACGAGTGCCCAGAGCAGGCGCTGCTGCACGTCGTCCAGCTGGCCGGACGCGATGCCCTGGAAAGCGCCCAGGCTCGCGCGCCGACCCGGCCCTTCGAAGATGTCGTCTGGCGCGATCCCGCCGACGACTGACGCACGCCGCTGCTCGGCCGACAGCGTGGCGAGCAGCTCGGCGGCGCGGGCGGCGTCCCGTGGCAGGACGTGCCAGCCGGCCATGATCCCGCTCAGCACCTGGACCGGCTGCGCGCCGGTGAACATCGGCGTGAAGCCGGCCCGGTCGCCTGAGACGGTGAAGGCAGCGGCCATGTGGTGGCCGGTCAGCATCCAGGCCCAGTTCGCATCCTCGGGCGACCCGAAGACGGAGACGAAGTAGTAGACGGCCCCGAACACCTGAGCGCGGTCTCGCAGGTCGCGCAGGATCTCGTCAGACCAGATCGCGCCGGTGAGCTTGTGATAGCCCTGGCTGCTGGTCGAAGCGCGGAGCAGGTCGTGCAGCAGCGTGCGCTGGCCCTCGTCGAGATCGCCGAGCGACAACCCGGCCCGAGGCGAGGCGATGGATGGCAGGTTGTTCCACCACGTCCGGGCCACGTCTCCCAGGTCGGGATAGACGACCCGATCGCGCTGGCTCGCGTCAAGGCTAGCGAGGAAGGCGCGCGCAGCCGTCGTCATCTGGCGGCTGCTGCGCGACGCCAGCGCGCCGTTGCCGCCGGTCCACGGCCCGGCCGCCCGTGTCGTGGGCGCCGAGCTGCCGCTCCCGTGCAGTGGTGGCTGAGACGAGGTCACGGATCACCTCCCGGTGGTGCGCTGCGCGGCAGTCTACGGGGTGGTATAGCGAGCCTTCGAGCAGGCGTGCAAGCTCGCACAAAGATGCATGGCGCACCGGTTCACCGCCAGGCATGCTTACCGGCCGAGCAAGCCGCTCCCGATCCAGTCCACGTCCGGGAGCGGCGCCTGAGGCTTGACGCCGCCGGTACCACGGGCCGTGGCACCAGCGGCGGGCGATCCGGTCAGGCCACCACTCGGGGTCCGTGCGAGCGGTGACGCCGTCGCAAGGCGAGCTGGACGAGCGCCACCACGGCGATCAGGACGGCGATGACGCCGGCGTTTCGGGCGAGCTCGGGCAGGCCGCGCTGCCACGAGGCCGGTCGGCCCCCGCCAGCTGGACGGGCGGAGGGCGCGATCTGGGCGGGAGCCTCGGTGGAGCTCGATCCGGCGACTGACGTGTCCGTGCCCGACGCCGTCGGCGCGGCGGGTCGAGCGAACGCCGCCCCATCCCGTCCGGGCGGGGCACCGCGCGTTCGTGACATCGACTGCCCGACAGGTGTGAGCGAGAGGCCGTAGAAGGCGCCCGCGACGACGAAGCTCACCAGGACGACGATGACCAGTCGCAGCGAGACGCGGCGCACGGCGATGGGCAGAGTCTGCATGGCTACGCTCCCGTCCGCGCGGCGGCCACGCTCGACCGAGCGCGCGGGCTCACGGTCTGGCGCTGTCCTCCGAGGACGCGCCGACACAGGTTCACGGTATTTCGCCAGTAGACCCCCAGGTGGAGGCCGACCAGGACCAGCGTCAGGTTTGAGGACATGGTGTGGACCGGGTGCCAGAAGCCGGGATTCCCGATGGCGGATGTCAGGGATGGGAACAGCGCCTCCGAGATCGCCAGTCCGGAGAGGGTGACGAGGACGATCGCGACGAACAGGCTGGCGTTCAGCAGGTAGCGCAGGCGTACGCGCCACGGCAGCGAGCCGAGCAGCAGCCGCGTCGTCGAGGCGAGCCAGCTCCAGTTGACCAGCATGTGGGTGGGGATCAAGATGCACAGCCCCAGCCCGAGCCACTCATGGAGCCGCAAGCCGGTCAGGTTGAACGAGAAGAGGGCGAGCATCGAGCCGGTCAGCAGCAGATCCAGGCCGATGGTCGCCAGGGCCGCCTTCCAGTGTGGATGTCGTTTCACGATCGACAGACCTCGCATTCAAAACGAGCTTTTGACGCCTCGACCACTATCGCATCGTTTGCTGAAGCGGTCGCCGCGCAAGCCTGAAGATCTGCTGAACGAACGCTGTGGCGCGAGCGCATGGCATGGTGTGGCTACAATGCGTCAACCCCCACGAGCGGGAGCCCTGGATGGGTCGAACTGCCGGCCTCTGGCCGTACGTCTGCATCGCGCCGGCCCTGGTCGTCTACGTCCTGCTGGAGATCGTGCCGGCCTTCGCCACCTCGATCTTCTCGCTGACCGATTACACGGCCCTGCCAGGCACCACGATTCACTTCGTCGGCCTGGAGAACTACACCAGTCTCTTCTCGAGCCAGCGGACCTTCCTGCTGCGCGCCCTCGGCGTGACCGCGATCTTCTCGCTGACCGTCACCATCGTGCAGAACGGCCTGGCGGTCCTGATCGCCTGGCTGCTCAACGCCAACCTGCGGGGCCAGATCGCCGTCCGCTCGCTGGTGTTCATGCCGGTCGTGCTGGGCGCCACCGTCAACGGCCTGACGTGGTACGTGATGTACCACCCGCTGGGCGGCCCGATCACCACCATCCTGGGGTTGTTGGGGTATCGCGCGAACCTGCTGGGCACACCCTCCACCGCGCTCTACGCCGTGATCTGGGTTCAGATCTGGGCCAATCTCGGCTTCAGCATGATGGTCTTCCTGGCCGGCATGCAGAACATCCCGACCGAGGTCTACGAGGCCGGCAAGATCGACGGGACCGGCCCGTGGAGCGCGTTCCGCTACCTGACGATCCCGCTCCTGGCCCCGAGCATCACGATCAACCTGCTGCTGGCGGTCATCGGCACCATCAACGGCTTCGAGCTGATCTTCGTGCTGACCGGCGGCGGCCCGGCGATGGCCACCCACACGCTCGGGATCTGGGCGTTCAACCAGGCGTTCTTCAGCGGCTCGCGGCAACTCGGCTTCGCGTCGTCGGTTGCCATGGTGCAGTTCGCGATCGTCTTCGCCATCGCGATGGTCATGCAGTCCTACCTGCGGCGACGGGAGGCCGTACTGTGATCGGACATGGCGAGTAGCGAGTAGCGAGTAGCGAGTAGCGAGTAGCGAGTAGCGAGTAGCGAGAGGATCGTAATTCCACACGCTACTCGTTACTCGCTACTCAGCAATGGGAGGATCGATGGGTAACTGGACCGAGGAGATCGTCTGGATCGAGACGGACGATGGTATCGAGCACGACGGCGTGGTGATCCGACCGACCGGCGCCGCGAACGGCACGGTCATCACCTGGATGCACGGCTTCACCGGGCACTTCAGCGAGCCGCATCAGATCCGGATCGGCCGGTACCTGGCCGAGCGAGGGTACACGTTCGTCAGCGGCGACAACCGGGGCAAGCACTTCGGCGCGAGCCTCGGCCAGTACGAAGGCGAGTACCGGATCGGCGGCGCGTACTGGGAGCTGGTGTCGGAGTCGTGGATCGACCTCAAGTCATGGCTCGACTACGCCTCCGCGACGCTCGCGCCGCAACGGCTGGTGCTGGCCGGCCACAGCTACGGCGCGGTCAAAGTGACGTGGTACCAGGGCGAGCGCCAGGACGCACGGCTGGCCGGGCTGATCTCGGCGTCGGGGCCGGTCCGTCCTCCGCACCAGCGACCGGAGATGGGCGAGGCGCTCGCCACCGCAAAGCGGATGGTGGCCGAGGGGCGCGGCCTCGACTTGCTGCCGTTCGGGAGCACCGGCCGGCCCGGCTCGCTCAGCGCCCAGACGGTGGTGGACCGCGCCAACTCGCTCGTAGACACCTACGGCATGGACGGCGGCGACTCACCACTCGGCAAGATCCGCTGTCCGTTCCTGGCGATCCTCGGCACCAAGGAGCCGCAGATCGGCGCGCCAGCGGACCTGGACACGATCAAGCGCAACGCCCGCTCCTCGGCCCGCGCCGAGACCGCGCTGATCGAGGGCGCCAACCACCTGTACCAGGACCGCGAAGAGGTCGTGGCAAAGGCGATCTTCGACTGGCTGGAGAAGCTGCCCTGAGCCAGAGCCAGTAGAGCGCCGTCATCAGCGCCGCGCACACCGCCGACCGAACCGGTGTGCGCCAGATCTTTGGGGGCGCAATCGCGCGACCGAACGGGTGTGCGCCAGATCTTTGGGGGCGCGATGACTTTGGGGGGCGCGATGAATCGCGCCCGTACCAGGGACGCTGCCTTGTACGGGCGCGATTTATCGCGCCCCTCGAGGCATCGCACTCCTCAAGTCATTGCGCCCCTCAAGTCATCGCGCCCCGATTCATCGCGCCCCCAAAGTCATCGCGCCCCGATTTATCGCGCCCCCAAAGTCATCGCGCCCCCAAAGTCATCGCGCCCCCGGATCTGGATGGGCACAAGGCTTTGACGCACACCTCGACCGAACACGAGGGTCTTGCACCGCCGAAAGGTCGTGCTATACTGCGCCGTCGGGAAATCGTGCATGAGTGCACAACTGTGCAATGAGGCCAGCTGTGGATGACCAGGGCACGCGCCTCCTCGTCAAAGTTGCCCAGCTCTACCACCTCCAGGGCCTGAACCAGGACCAGATCGGTCGCCAGTGTGGCGTCTCGCGGTCCAGGGTCTCGCGAATGCTCAAGGAGGCGCGCGAGCGTGGGCTGGTCGAGGTCAGCATCCGCTACCCGACCCGGTTCGCCCTGGACCTGGAACGGCGGCTCGAAGCGGAGCTCGGGCTACGCGAGGCCATCGTCGTCACCGCTGGTGTCGGCGGCCAGGTGCTCGGCTCGCTCGCCGCCGCCGCGTCGGACTACCTGCTGCGGATGCTCCAGCCGGGCGACGTGCTCGGCGTCTCCGGTGGCGAGTCGGTGACGCTCACGGCGCAGGTGATGCCGGCCAGCACGGTGGACGGCGTCAACGTGGTGCAGCTTGGGAGCGGGGTCGCCTATCTCGGCGAGCGCGTCGCCTGCTCGTCCGCCGAGGTCGCGCTCCAGATGGCGCACAAGCTCGGCAGCATGGACCGGCTGGTGCTGATCCCGGTCCCGTCCGTCCTCGACACCGAGACGATCCGCGACGCCCTCCTGCGGGACACCGGCGTCCAGCGCGCAATGGCGCTGCTGGCCAGCTGCACCGTCGCCCTGGTCGGGATCGGCGCCCTGGAAGCCATCGCGGAGGTCTCGACGGCAGTGCACTCCTCGTCTGACTCCGTAACAGATCAGTCAGATTTCCGCCTCGGGCACTGCCGGCCGCGGCCGCTGCCGGTGACCGCCGACGAGGCGGCGGAGCTACGAGCGGCCGGCGCCGTCGGCGAGATTTGCGCCCGGTGCTTCGACATGGAGGGCAACCCGTGTGTCACGGCGTTGGATCGACGGACGGTCGCCCTCGACCTGCGCCAGTTGCGGGACGTGCCGCTCGTGATCGGGGTGGCGCGCGGCCGCGAGAAGGCCGCCGCGATTCTCGGCGCGGTGCGCGGTGGGTATGTGAAGTCGCTCGTCACCGACGACCTCACTGCCGCCGACGTCCTGGCGCTTGCCAGCTCTGACACCACCAGCCAGCGAGCCCTGGGGCCGGCGCCGCTCGCGCACGGGCGGCGCAGCCCATTCGATCGAGGGAGGTGACGAGGGGAGATTCGACGAGGGGCTCGGGCGCTCCGTGCGCGGGCCGAGAGAGCGAGGCATCCAGGTGGTCCGCATCTCGGCACATCGAGGAAGGGTAAGGATCGCGTTCATGGACGAAGCGAATCGACGCCTGTCCGATCAGGCGACTCTGTCCCGCCGTGGATTCCTCCGCGTGGCCGCGCTGCTGGCCGGCGGCGCCGCGATTGGCGCGCTGTCCGCGTGCAGCGCACCTTCGGCGCCGGCCCCGGCCGCGCCCGCGAAGCCGGCTGAGCCGGCCAAGCCGGCCGAAGCCGCGAAGCCCGCCGAGTCCAAGCCTGCCGCGCCGGCCGCGCAGCCAGCCGCCCAGCAGGCGCCGTCCTCCGCGAAGCCGGGCGACTTCGACTGGAAGAAGTACAAGGGCACCACGATCAACCTGGCGCTGAACAAGCACCCGTACACCGAGTCGCTCATGCCCCTCCTGGATCAGTTCAAGGAGGAGACTGGCATGAACGCCCAGTTCTTGATCCTGCCGGAGGCTGAGTACTTCCGGAAGATCGAGCTGGACATGTCCACCGGCGCCGGCGAGTACGACGTGTTCATGACCGGCCCGACCCGCAACTGGACCTACGCCAAGCCCGGCTGGCTGGAGCCGCTCGAAGGGTATCTCGCCGACCCGAAGAAGACCCATCCCGAGTACGACCACGCCGACTTCTTCCCGCTGCTCCGCGAGGCGAACACCTGGGACAAGACGGTCGGCGGCGGCGTCGGCAAGGGCAGCACCTGGGCGATCCCGGTCCACGTCGAGACGTACGTGCTGGCGTATCGCAAGGACATCTTCGACGAGAAGGGCATCAAAGTCCCGACCAACCTCGACGAGTGGGCCGACGCGGCCAAGAAGGCGACCTTCAAGGACAAGGACGGCTCGCAGATCTACGGCACGATCCAGCGCGGCGTCCGCGACGGCAACACCGGCACCGGCTTCGTCTCGGCGTACCGAGCGTACGGGAACGTGGACTTCGACGACAACTTCAACGTTCAGGTCAACCAGCCCGGCGCCGTCAAGTTCTACGAGCAGTGGGCGCAGACGATCAAAGAGACCAGCACGCCCGGCTGGACGAACGTCACCTGGTACGAGGGGAAGGAGTCGTTCACGCAGGGCAAGTACGCGATGTACTTCGACTGCGACTTCTTCGGCGCCGGCTACGAGGACAAGAACACCTCGAAGGTCGCTGGGAAGGTCGGCTATGCGGCTCCGCTCGCGCCGTCGCCCGACAAGCGCATGACGAACGTCTTCACCTGGGCGCTCGGCATGTCCGCCGCCTCGAAGAACAAGGACGCCGCCTGGTACTTGATCCAGTGGGCCACCAGCAAGCAGCGCCTCCTCGACGCGACGACGAAGTACAACAACTTCAACCCGACTCGGAAGTCGATCTTCGACGACCCGAAGGTGCAGGAGACGATGAAGTCGTGGGGCAGCGGGACGTACCTCCCCACGGTCCTGGACAACCTGACCAAGTACGCCAAGATCGCGTACCGGCCGAACCCGGAGCTACCGGCCTTCAACGTCCGGACCTCGCAGGCGCTCCAGGAGATCTGGAACGGCCAGCCGGCCCAGAAGGTCATGGACGCGGCCGCTGAGGACATCAACGCCAACATGACCAAGGCCGGCTGGCGGAAGGCGTAGCGCGCCGACACGATCGCAACCCACGCGAGCGGGGAGGAGCCCCCAGAGGCCGGCGGTTGGCGGCGCGCACGTTATATCGCCGCCGATTCGCGGGAGAGACGTCCGGCGGTCCGGCGTGTCGGGCCGGGCCGCCGGACGCACTCCGCGTCGTCGCCGTCGCCGACGAAGCTCTCGATCTCCGATGCGCCGCACCGGGTCCCCCTCCAGGGGAGACAGGACCCAGGTGAGCGCACCTCGCGTGGACCCATGAGGAGGTGTTGAGGCGTGCAAGCGCAAGCCGTACTCCGCGAACAGGGCGGCAGGTCGGCGCGGCCGGAATCTCGGTCCGCGCGGGAGGCGCGCGAGAAGCGGCTGGGCCTCGCGTTGCTGCTGCCGTCCGTCCTGATCCCGCTCCTGCTGATGCTGAGCTTCGTGTTCGGCATCGCGATGACGTTCACCCAGTGGCGCCTGACCAACGGGTTCGCCCGCGTCAACGGCCTCGACAACTACATTGAGCTGCTGACGCGGCGCGACTTCTGGCATGCGTTCGCCATGACCCTCAAGTTCACCGCCATCGACGTACCGGTTGAGGTGCTGCTCGGGCTGGGGCTGGCGCTGCTGCTCAACGAGAGGCTACGGGGGCTGCGCTTCTGGCGCACGCTCCTGATCCTGCCGCTGATGACGCCGCCGGTGGTCGGCTCGCTGCTCTGGAAGGTCATCATGCGGCCGACCGGCGCCGGCATCCTGAACTACATGCTGATGTCGATCGGATTCCCGATGCAGGGCTTCCTGGGCGATCCGAATCAGGCGCTCCCGTCGCTCGTCGCCATCGACGTCTGGCTGTACACGCCATTCGTCGCCACGATCCTGCTGGCCGGGCTGCAGTCGCTCCCGCGCGAGCCGTACGAGGCGGCGCTGGTGGACGGCGCGAGCGCCTGGCAGGCGTTCCGCCACATCACGTTGCCACTCCTGGTGCCCTACTTCATCGTCGTCGGCTTCTTTCGCGCCATCGACTCGCTCAACGTGTTCGACACGATCTACGGCACCACCGGCGGCGGCCCCGGCGACGCTTCGCGGGTGCTGAACATGATGGCGCTGGAGGAGGGATTCAATTGGTACAACCTGTCGATCGGCATCACCGTCACCGTCTTCCTCTGGGCCGTCTGCATGGTCGTCGGCTACACGCTGTTCCGACACGTGCAACGGGAGCGCCAGGGTGGCACGGCATGACTCATCCCGCGCGGACGAGCCAGCCTGAAAGGAGCGGACGGTGGCTGTCGCGGTAGCAAGCGTCGCCGGGCGGTCTGGATACCGGGCGCGGCAGCAGACGAAGAGCGCCGTCATGCACCTGCTGATCGTCGTCTACTTCGTCGTGGCGGTCTTCCCATTCGCCTGGATCGTCGGGATGTCGCTCAAGCAGCCGGCGGACGTGGTCGCCGACCCGCCGGTCATCCTGTTCACGCCGACCCTGGAGAACTACGAGGCGGTCCTGTTCGGGCGGCAGGCCGCGCGCGGCGAGCAGGCCCGCACCGACATCCCGCGCGCCTTCCGCAACTCCGCCGTCATCGCGATCGCGTCGGTGGTGGTAGCGATGCTGGTGGGCAACCTCGGGGCGTTCGCGCTGGCGAAGCTGAAGGTGCCGGCCCGCGAGTGGGCGGCCTTCTTCTTTCTGTCGTTCCGCTTCGCGCCGGCCCTGGCGTTCATCATCCCGACCTTCGTGGTGTACCGCACGGTCGGCCTGTACAACACCCACCTCGGGCTCGTCGTGATGAACCAGCTGATCGCGATCCCGCTGATCGTCTGGACGATGCGCAGCTACTACGAGGGCATCCCGCACGATCTGTTCGAGTCGGCCTGGATCGACGGGGCCGACATCTGGCAGACGATCCGCAACGTGGCGATGCCGTTGGCCGCGCCCGGCATCGCGGCGACGGCAATCCTGTCGTTCATCGGCTGCTGGAACAACTTCACCTTCCCATTGCTCCTGGGCGCCCGCGAGACCCAGACGATCACGCTGGCGACGATCACCTTCATCAGCTACGAGCAGGTGCTCTGGGGCCAGATGGCGGCGGCAGCCGTCGTGACCATCGTGCCGGAGCTGATCCTGGCTGTGCTGGTGATGGGGTACATCGTGCGGGGGCTGACCTACGGCGCGGTCAAAGAGTAACCATGACCCGGCGCTATCGAAACAATCACTGACGTTCACGGCGCAGCGCATGATGCTGCGCGCATCTGGAGGACGAGCGTGAAGGCACGAGCCGCGATTCTGAGAGAGTATCAGCAGCCGATGACCATCGAAGAGGTCGAGATCGACCCGCCGAAGGCCGACGAGGTGCTGGTCAAGATCGCCGCTGCCGGCGTCTGCCACAGCGACTACCACATCATGAAGGGCGAGTGGCGCAACGGCCTGCCGATGATCCTCGGGCACGAGGCGTCCGGGATCGTCGCGGAGGTCGGGCCGGGCGTGACGGGCCTGAAGCCGGGCGACCGCTGCGCCCTCTCGTTCAAGTCCTGGTGTGGGCGATGCAGCTACTGCATCACCGGCCGGCCGCATCTCTGCAACGGCTACGACGGCAATCCGCGCGGCACGATGCTGGACGGCACCTACCGCATCCACAAGGACGGCGAGGACATCCCGGCGATGGCCCGCCTGGGCGGCTTCGCGGAGTACGCCGTGATGCCGGCTCAGCAGGTGCTCCCGATCTCCGCCGACATCGACATGGCGTCGCTGGCGCTGATCGGCTGCGCGGTGACGACTGGCGTCGGCGCGGTCCTGAACACGGCGAAGGTGCAGCCGGGCAGCACGGTCGCGGTGATCGGAACCGGTGGTGTGGGCCTGAACGTGGTGCAGGGGGCGGTGGTCGCGGGCGCGAGCCGGATCTTCGCTATCGACCTGCTCGACAACAAGCTCGACTACGCCGGCTCGTTCGGCGCCACCGATCTGGTGAACGGCTCGAAGACCGACCCGGTCGAGCAAGTATTGGAGCTGACGAACGGCCAGGGTGTGGACTACGTCTTCGAGGCGATCGGCAACGTCAACGCGACCGAGCAGGCGATCAAGATGACGGCCCGTGGCGGCACGGTCACGCTGGTCGGGATGGCGCCGCAGAAGCAGGCCGCCACGTTCGACCCGCTCCTGTTCGTCCAGCGCGAGACGCGGATGCTCGGCTGCTTCTACGGCTCCTTCCGTCCGAAGCTCGACTTCCTGCGCTACGTGGACATGGTGACGAAGGGGACGCTGCGGGTCGGCGACATGATCTCGCGGCAATACTCGCTGGACGAGATCAACGAGGCGTACGATCGTCTCGGTCGCGGCGAGGTGGCCCGGAGCGTCATCAGCTTCCCGCACTGAGATCGCAACGACGCCAGCGGGCCGTGTGCCGGCGGCGATTGAAGAGCAGAGAAGGCCCCACCCCCCGACCCCCTCTCCATCGCGATGGAGAGGGGGTCGGGGGTGGGGCCTTCTCTGCTCCATAGATTCTGAGAGCACGCACCGGTCTCAGTTTCACACGATGCGATGCTATACTGCGCCCCCGGGCATCGGCTCGCACGGGTACCCATGCGCGAGGGGCGAAGCGTGGAAGACCAGGGCGCGCGCCTCCTGGTGAAGGTGGCGCAGCTCTACCACCTCCAGGGGCAGAACCAGGACCAGATCGGGCGGCAGCTGGGCGTCTCGCGCTCTAAGGTCTCGCGCATGCTGAAGGAAGCCCGCGAGCGCGGCCTCGTCGAGATCAGCATCCACTACCCGGCCCGGTTCGCCCTCGACCTCGAACGGCGGCTCGAAGCAGAGCTCGGGCTGCGCGAGGCTGTGGTCGTCAACTCAGGCGGCGTGAGCGCGGGCGGCCAGATTCTCAGCTCGGTGGCCGGCGCGGCGTCCGACTACCTGATGCGGGTGCTCCAGGCCGGCGACGTGCTCGGCGTCTCTGGCGGGGAGACGGTGTCGCTCGCGGCTCAGATCATGCCCGCCAACGCCGTCGAAGGCGTCAGCGTGGTGCAGCTCGGCACGGCGGCCGCGTACCTGGGTGAGCGGGTCGCGTATTCGTCGGCAGAGGTGGCGGTTCAGGTCGCGCAGAAGCTCGGCAGCGTGGACCGCTTGATGTTGATCCCGCTGCCATCCGTCTTCGACAACGAGACGATCCGCGACGCACTCCTTCGTGATACGGGGGTGCGGCGAGCGATGGCGCTGCTCGCAACCTGCAGCGTCGCGCTGGTCGGCATCGGGTCGATGGACACCATCTCGCGGCTTCCGGAGCCGACGCCTGGGACGAGCATCGACGCAGAGCGCCCTGCTGGCGCGCAGGCTCGGCGGAGCGGCCGGCAACGCCTGCTGCCGGCCACGGACGCCGAGGTCGCGGAGCTGCGCGGCGCCGGCGCGGTCGGCGAGATCTGCGCGCGCTTCTTCGACCTGGAGGGGCGGCCCTGCGTCACGGCCCTCGACCGGCGGATGGTTGCGCTCGACCTGGCCCAGTTGCGAGCAGTGCCGCTGGTGGTGGGCGTCGCCTGCGGACGGCAGAAAGCTGCCGCCATCCTCGGGGCCGTGCGGGGTGGCTACGTCAAGTCGCTGGTGACCGACGACGCCACCGCGCTCGCCGTGCTGGCGCTGGCTCGGCCGGCCAACGGCGAGGCGGCGGGACAACCTGTGCCCGACGACAGGATCGCGCCACCTTCTCGGCAGGCGACCTGACGGCGACGACGCCGGCCGACGAGGAGTGACGAGCGGTGTCAAGCTACCTCCTTGGCGTGGACGTTGGAACGCAGTCCAGTAAGGGTGTGCTGGTCTCGCTCGACGGGCGCGTGGCGGCCTACCACGCCGTCGAGCACGGCGTCAGCAGGCCGTTCCCCGGCTGGGCCGAGCACGACGCCGACACCGTCTGGTGGGGAGACGTCACCAGCATCGTCCGTTCGCTGCTGCGACGCGCCGAGGTGGCTCCAGCCAGCGTGGCGGCGGTTGGGGTGAGCGCGCTCGCGCCGGCGATGGTGCCGGTGGACGCCGACGGCCGCCCGTTGCGGCCGGGCATCCTGTACGGCATCGACACGCGGGCGCATGAGGAAGTCGAGCGGCTCAATCGTGAGCTGGGCTGGGACGGGTCGGACGCGCCGCCCGGCCGCAGGCTGCAGGCGCAATCGGTCTCACCCAAGATCGTCTGGTTCCGCGACCACGAGCCGGCACGCTGGGAGCAGACCTGGAAGATTCTTGGCGCGACGGGCTATCTCGTCCATCGGCTGACCGGTGCGTTCGTGGTCGATCCCGTCAACGCCGAGGCGCTCGCGCCGCTCTACGATTCGGCGAGCGGCGCCTGGGACGCGGCGATGTGCGACCGGCTCCAGGTGCCGCTGGCGGTGCTGCCCGAGATCCACGAGCCGACTGACGTGGTCGGTCGGGTCACTCCGGAGGCGGCCCGACAGACCGGCCTCGCCGCCGGCACGCCGGTGATCTGCGGCACCATCGACGGGCTGGCCGAGTACCTGAGCTCGGGCGTGATCCGCGAGGGCGAGGGCTGCGTCGCGTTCGGCTCGACGATGTGCATGTGCGTGCTCTCGTCAGTGCCGCGCCGCCACGCCCTACTGTACGGCGGACGGAGCCTGGTGCCCGGCCTTTCGCGTTTGAGCGGCGGGATGGCGACCTCCGGGGCGCTCTCACGGTGGTTCCGCGACAACTTCGCGCCGCGCGAAGTACAGGCAGAGCTGGAATCCGGAGTCAGCGCCTATCAGCGGCTCAGCGCGGACGCCGCCGCCGTGCCGCCCGGCTCGGAGGGCCTCGTGGCACTGCCGTACTTCAGCGGCGAGCGGACGCCGGTCTTCGACCACCAGGCGCGCGGGCTGATCCTGGGCCTGACCACCTCGCACACCCGTCACCATCTGTATCGCAGTCTCCTCGAAGGGGTGGCGTACGGGCTGAGGCACCACTTCGACCTGATGGCCGAGGTGGGGGTCGTGCCAGGACGGCTGGTCGCGGTCGGCGGCGGCAGCCAGGACCGCCTGTGGACCCAGATCGTCGCCGACGTGACTGGCCAGGTGCTCGAATGCGTGGAGCTGCCGATCGGTCCGGCGCTGGCGGACGCCTTCCTGGCCGGCTACGGCCTTGGCCTGTTCGAGAACTTCGAGCCGCTGGCCGAGCGATGGGTGCGGATCGGGCGCGTCGTCCGGCCAGACCCCGGCGCCACCGCCGTCTACGACCGGTACTACGCCGTCTACCGGCGCCTGTACGAGCGCAACGTCGAGGCGATGCACGAGCTCGCGGGGCTGAGCGGGGCGCTACCAGGCTCGCTGTAGCCGTCGCGCGCACGTCTTCACGGAGCCTGTCCACCGGATCGTGACATTTCCGGCATCAGGTGGTGACGACGGACTGCGAGAGTAAAGGAGTGTGCTGCTGCTGAGATCGACCACCTGGAGGCAACGATGACCGTGCAGACGCCCACGGCAGAGCCGAGCGTCAGACCCGCCAGCCGACCGTGGAGCCCCGCGGATGACGCCGAGGCGCCGCGTGGGGCAACCACCCGGCGCGCGGCTGTTTCCGCGAAGCCCGGTCAACGGCGACTCTCGCCGCGCATGCGGCAGTGGCTGGTGGCGGCCCACGTGCTCGTCGGCGTCGGCTGGTTCGGCATCGTGGCGGCGAAGCTGGTGCTGGAAGTCGTCGCGCTGTCCTCTGCTGACCGTGGGGTCGAGCGGGCCGGCCTGCTCTTCGCGTCGGCGCTCGACCGTGCCGTCTTTCCGCCGTTCGCGCTCGCCACGCTCGTGACCGGGATCGTGCTATCGCTCGCGACAGCCTGGGGGCTGTTCCGTTACTGGTGGATCGTGGTCAAGCTCGTGCTGACGGTGGCGGTGATCGCCACCGGAGTCGGGTTCGTCGGGGCGTGGACCGCCAGCGCGCTCGCGGCCACGAGCCTCGACGCCAATGCCAACGCCGCGTCTGCCTGGCTGATCGGCGCGGCTGCCGTCCACCTGCTGATGCTGGGCGCGGCGACCGTGATCTCGGTGCTGAAGCCGTGGGGGCGGATCGGGCAAGCCGCGGGCCGGGCCGCCCGGTAACCGGCGGCCCGGCTGCTGGCGGGCGGCGCCAGCGAACCGTATCAGTGAGGTCCGGCGGCCCGCAGCTTCTCGAGCAAGAGCTGAGCCGGTCCAGCCCGGGGCGGGTCGATCGGCGCCGCGTGACAGCGCTGACCGACAATCGTCTTGAGCAGCTCGAGCTCGCCCGGCGTCAGGGTGAGCGTCACGGTGGACGGCGCCGTCTCCGCGTGAGCGGTTGCCGCCGACGCACCGGGCGTGGTGGGTGCGGCCTCGTGCGGCTCCTCGACTGCCGGTGGTCGTACCAGCATGATCGGAATCTCCGTCTGGCGAATCATCGCGGTCGCCACGCTCCCGAGCAGTGCACGGGTCATCCCGCCGCGCCCGTGGGTCGCCATCACGATCAAGTCCGCGTCGTTGTCGCGGGCGATGCTCGTGATGCCGAAGTACGGCGAGCCGTAACTGGCGCAGACTTCCACCGGACGCCCCTCGGTGCGCAGTGTGTCCGCGAGCTGCTGAAGCTCGGTGCGCGCCTCGGCGAGGACGTTCTGATCCGGATCGGGATCGACGTAGACGTACCCTTCGGCGTACATCGACGCGCTCGGGAAGACGACGACGGACGCGAGCAGGATCGAGCCACCCAGGGCGTCGGCCAGCTCGCAGGCCGGACCGAGCGCCGCCCGGCTGAGCTCCGAGCCGTCGAGCGGCACCATGATCTTCACCCGGCCGGCCGTCGCCCAGGCGTCGATGCCGTGCGGCGGGATGGTCAACACCGGCACCGTGGCATGGCGCAAGATCGTGTCCGTGACGCTGCCGTACACGAAGCGCCCCAGGCCACTCCGTCCGTGCGTGGACATGACGACCAGGCCGATCTCCTTGTCCGCCACCGTCGCGAGGATCGTCGGCTCTGGCGGCCCATCGGCGACCAGAGTCACCACGTCCAGGCCCTTCGCCTGGAGCGCCTCGGCGGTCGTGTTGAGCGCCTGCTGCGCCTCGGTCCGTAGCTGCTGCGCGGCCACTTCCGACCGGGCGTCGTGGGCGTTGACAGCGCGGAGCAAGAGCAGCGACCAGCCGGCCTTCTCGGCAATGGTGGCGGCGAACGGTACGGCGCGGTCGGCGAGGGCTGAGCCGTCCAGGGGAACCAGAATCGTGCGCATATCAGGGCCTCCCAAGAGGCGACTTCGGCTCGTGACGAGGCTGCCATCGGCAGAGCGCGCGGATGGCGTCGGCCATCGGTCCGGCGAGCAGCCGGGCGCCCGTCGGACCGTCAACATGGGTACGGGTCGGCTCAGGCATCTCGCACCATCGGGGGCACCGGCGACGGCCGGTACGAGCGGCTCTCGGGGGGCGGAGCGTCGCCGTCTTCGGGAGCCGCGCGGCGACTGACGTATGCTTCCGGCTCGCCCTCGAACTGCTCCTTGTGCTCCAGCGAGGTGAACGTGTACCTGCGGCCATGGTACGCGGTGGAGTACGCCGCCGCGTCCGGATCGACGCGCTCGCCGCTGACCGGGTCGAGCAGTGCGCTCATCGAGTGCGGCTGGACGACCAGCACCGGCACGCGGGAGATGCGCACCACGCGGTCGGTCGCGCTCCCAACTAGCGCACGGGTCAGCATGCCGTGACCGTGGGTGGACATGACGATCAGGTCGAAGCCGCCCTCCACGCCCAGTGCAGCGATCTGATTCGCAGCCTCGCCGACGACGACGGTCGTCGAGGGCATGACCCCATGTCGAGTCAGGTGAGCCGCCGCCGTGTCGAGGATCTCCTGCGCGACGGGTGCTTCCCACTGTGGGGTACCCACCACGGTCACCAGCGACAGGTCGATCGACTGCGGATCGAGCAGCGTCACCGCCAGCTCGACCGCCTCTTCGGCAAACCGCGAGCCGTCGAGAGGGGCCAGGACTTTGAGCTTGCGGCCGGCCGGCGGCGACACCACGTCGATCGACATCGACGGCGGGTGGATCACCAGGACCGGGACCGGCGACGTGCGGATGACGCGGTCGGTGACACTCCCAAGCAGCATCCGGGTCATCATCGAACGACCGTGCGTGGACATGGCGATCAGATCGACGGCCTGCTCCCTGGCGCAGCGAACGACCTCCTGCTCCGGCCGTCCGAACGCGAGCAGTGGCGTCACCGTCGCCGGGGAGACCGAGAGTCGAGCGGCGGTCGCGTCGAGGGAGTCACGCGCGCTCGTGGCGTGGTCGGGATCGGAGGCTACACGCAAGAGCAGCAAGTCGAGCGGGTGCTTGGCGAGCAGCTCGATCGCCATCACGGCCGCTTGTTCGGACAGCTCGGCGCCATCGTACGGAATCAGGACTTTCATGCGGCCTCCCTTGCGCCGCGGTCGTCGCAGCGGCACGTCCTCCGGGCGCGGCTGGTCCCGCGCCACTAGGAGCGTACGTCCACGCCAAACAGGCGACATCTGGCGAACGTCCTGTGTAGCCAGGGACAGACATCCATGTCACAGGGCGGGCTAACCCCCCACACTGGAGAGGGACGACGTGCCCGATCCGACGTCCCTGGAAGGCCAGACTCCTCACATGCCCGATGTCACAGTACGGCCTGGGCTGGAAGCGCGAGCCAGGCGCGACGGCTCCGCCGACGGCGGGCTGGCTCGCGCACAGCATGGTGGTCTGACCACTGCCGAGGCGGCCGAGCGGCGCCAACGTGACGGACCGAACACGCTGCCGCAGCCGCCCGCCATGCCGGCGTGGCGAGTTCTGGCGGGTCAATTGTTCCACTTCTTCGCCATGCTGTTGTGGTGCGCGGCGGGCCTCGCGTTCATCGCCGGAATGCCCCAGTTGACCGTCGCCATCGTCGCGATCATCGTAGTCAACGCGCTGTTCGCCTTCGCGCAGGAGCACCGAGCCGAGCGCGCCGCCGAGCACTTGCGCGACCTGCTGCCACGCGCCACCACCGTCATCCGCGACGGCGAGCCGGCCACGGTCGATGCCCGCGACCTGGTGGTCGGCGACCTGATGGTGCTGGCGTCTGGCGACCGCATCTCGGCTGACGCGCAGACCGTCGAGGCGCACGCGCTCACGGTGGACACCTCGACGTTGACCGGCGAAAGCGTGCCGGTCGCCGTGGGCGTTGACCAGGAGCTCCTGGCCGGCACCTTCGTCGTGGAGGGCGAGGCGCGGGCCGTCGTCAGCGCGACCGGCGACCGGACGCGGCTGGCCGGCATCGCGCGCCTCACCCGTGCCGGTCAGCGCCCGCCAAGCCCCCTGGCGCGCGAGCTCCAGACGGTCGTCCGGATCGTCGCCGCGATAGCGATCGGCGTCGGGCTCGTCTTCTTCGCCATCGCGCTGGCGATCGGCCTGCCGGCCCACGAGGGCTTCCTCTTTGCCATCGGCGTGACCGTGGCGCTGGTGCCGGAAGGGCTCCTGCCAACCGTCACGCTCTCGCTCGCGGTCGGCGCACAGCGGATGGCGCATCGGCACGCGCTGGTCAGACGTCTGGAGTCCGTCGAAACGCTCGGCTCGACCACGTTCATCTGCACCGACAAGACCGGCACCCTGACCTGCAATGAGATGTCGGTGGTCGAACTGTGGACGCCGGATGGCTCGGCAATAGTCGAGGGGCGCGGCTACGAGCCGACCGGCACGGTCCACGCCGAGCCGAGCGTGCTCGCCGCGCTGCCCGAGCTCGCCGTGGCCGCGGTCCGGTGCTCGAACGGGCGGATCGTGCTGGAGGCGTCGGAGCAGGGCGAGCGCTGGGTGGCACGGGGCGACCCGATGGAGGCGGCTCTCGACGCGTTCGCCCGGCGCCTGGGCGCCGACGTCGAGGCCGACGCGCGCGACCGGCCCGAGCGACTGCGCTTCCCGTTCGACGCCCGCCGCCGGCGGATGTCGATGCTGGTGGACGGCCAGCTGCTCGTGAAGGGCGCCCCGGACGCCGTCCTGCCGCGCTGCCTGCCCGCGCCGGGGGCTGCGGAGCGTCTGGAGGCTCTGACGGGGCGCGGCCTGCGGACGCTCGCCGTCGCAACCCGCCGCGTGCAGCCGGACGAAGTCGCGCACGCACGGGCCGGTCAGCTCTCTGCCGACGAGCTGGAGCGCGGTCTCGTCCTGCTCGGCCTGATCGGGCTGGAAGACCCGCCCCGACCGGGCGCCGCCGAGGCAGTGGCGGCCTGCCGCGAGCAGGGCATCAAACTGGCGATGATCACCGGCGACCATCCCGGCACGGCGCGCGCCATCGCCGAGGAAGTGGGGCTGCTCGGCTCAGACCGGCTGGTCGTCGAGGGGCACGAGCTCCCGAGCGACGAGGCCGCGCTCGGCGAGCTGCTCGACCGAGACGGCGTCGTGGTGAGCCGGGTCACGCCGGAGGACAAGCTGAGGATCGCGCGGGCGCTGCGCGCTCGCGGGCACGTCGTCGCGATGACGGGCGACGGCGTCAACGACGGCCCGGCCCTCCAGGCCGCCGACATCGGCGTCGCGATGGGGCGGAGCGGCACCGACGTGGCGCGGGAGGCGTCGGATCTGGTGCTGCTGAACGACGACTTCGCCACCATCGTGGCCGCCGTCACCCAGGGCCGCGCAACCTACGCCAACATTCGTCGGTTCCTGACCTACCACCTGACGGACAACGTGTCCGAGCTCACGCCGTTCGCCGTCTGGGCGTTGACCGGCGGCACCTTCCCGCTGGCGCTCGGCGTGCTCCAGGTCCTCAGCCTGGACGTCGTGACCGACCAGATCCCGGCCCTGGCGCTCGGCATCGAGCCGCCGCGCGAGGACACGCCGAAGCACCCGCCGAACGGCGAGCGCCTGCTCGACCGCGCGCTGCTGGTGCGCGTCTTCGGTGTGCTCGGGCCGGCCGAAGCGTTCATGGAGATGCTGGCGTTTGTCGGCGTGCTCTGGCTGGGCGGCTGGCGTCCAGGAGACCCACTGCCAGGCGCGGGGGTGCTCCTCGCCGCGTCCGGCACCGCGTTCGCCACGGTCGTGATCGGGCAGGTCGGAACCGCGTTCGCCTGCCGCGACACAGTGATGCCTCCCTGGGCAGTCGGCTGGACCTCGAACCGACTACTCCTGGTGGGGATCGGCGCGGAGCTCGTGTTCCTCGGGCTGTTACTATACGTGGCGCCGCTGGCGAGCCTGTTGGGCCAGGCAGCACCGACGGCAGTGGGCTGGGTCATGGCACTCCTGGCCATACCGGCGGTCTTGCTCGCCGACACGGGTCACAAATGGATCATGTCGGCACGACGCCGGCGGCGGACCGCAACGGTTTCACGCTCGGTTTAGCCTGTCACCGTACGCTCCGAACGTGGCTCGGAGCAGCTACCGCCCGCCGGGCGAACACCAGGAGCGACCCATGCCCCAACGCGCCGCCTTGCTGATCTCGACTGCCTTGACCGTGCTGACGCTGGTGGCTGGCATCGGCCTCAGCGTGCACGTGCTACGGTCTGACGCCGAACAGACGACTCAGAATGACGCCGCCGTCTCCGACGCGGACCAGCAGCGCGAGAGCGACTATCGTGAGCTGTTCGCGCTCGTCGAGTCGTCCAACGCCGCGCTGAGCGCGAGCTACACCCGGATTGCCGGCCTGCTGGACGAGGTCGATCGTCTCCGGTCCGAGAACGCCACGCTCCGCGAGCGCGAAGCGCAGTACCAGCAGCGGCTCGCCGAGGCGACGAAGCGGCTGGCCGAGCGCGGCGAGCAGGCCAGCGCCGACCCGGCCGAAACGCCCGAGTCTGACGAACGGCACGGCGGATGAACGAGCACCCGAACGCTCCACGTTCCCGCCGCTCAGCCTCCAGGCGCGCGGCTGCGAAGCTGTTGCTGACCAGCGTCTCCGTCGCCGCGACCGTGGGCGGATGGGCACTCATCGCCCGCGTCGAAGGCGCCGACGCCCGAGCCAGCGCCGCCAGCGCCGCCGCGGCCCCATCCGAGCGTCCATCGCTGCCCGACATCCTGACCATGCCGCCGGCACTCGTGGAGGCGACCGGCGTCGGTGCGCGTGCGCCGCTGCCAGCTTTGTCGCTGCCACCGATCCCGGAGCTCCCACCACCACCGCCACCCCGACCGGCCGCCAGGACCGAGCACCGGACGGACGACGCACACGACGACTCCGACCACGACGAGCACCGGTCCGGGGAGGCCAGGTCCGAGCAGCGGCGCGCGGCCAACCCCGGCCCGGCCCAGCCGGAGCCTGCCGCGAAGCCGGCGGTGCAGGCCAGTGCGCCACGCGCTGCCGCGCCGGCAGCGGTCGCCGTTGCTCCGGCCCCCAAGCCGGCCGCCGCCGCGCCGCCAGCCGCGCCAAAACCGGCTGCCCCGGCCCCAGCGGCCGCCGCTCCGCCCGCGCCGGCTCCCGCCGCGCCCGAGCCGAAGCCAGCTGCACCGGCCCCACCGCCCGTCATCGTCGCGCCTCAGGCACCGAAGCCGGCTGCGCCCCCGCCACCGCCGCCGCCGCCCCCGCCGCCACCGCCACCACCGAAGCCGGCTCCGCCCCCACCAACCGCCGTTCCCGCGCCGAAGCCGCCTCCACCCCCACCGCCGAAACCGTCCGGCAAGTCACGCTCGTCGAGGTGACCGTGTGAGCGACCTGCTGAGCGTGGCGCCTGGAGCCGAGGTCACGTCCACCCAGGAACCAGACTCCGAACACCCGACGCGCCAGTTCCGAGCGATGGGCTGCGAGATGGCGATGACCGTCGCCACGACTGACCGATCTGCCGCCGAGCTCGTCTTCGAGCTCGGGCGGCGGCGGATCGAGGAGATCGAGGCGTGCCTGAGCCGGTTCCGGCCCGAGAGCGAGCTGTCCCATGTGAACGGTCGGGCTGGCTCCTGGACTGCTGTCACACCACTGTTCGCGACAGTTCTCAGGGTCGCCATACAGGCCGCGCGGCGTTCGAAAGGTCTGTGCACGCCGACGCTGCTGCGACCGCTGCTCGCGGCCGGCTACGACCGTGACTTCGCCCAGGTGCCTCAGCTTCTCGCAGCCGCCAGCGGACGAGTCGCCGCGCACGGCACTCGGCGCCGACGATCTCAGCGGGGCATGCCCGGGCACGTCAGCGCGCGGCAGCTACGGCGTCCGAATCAACTGGGAACCGGACGGCTCGACTGGCGGGCGATCCGCCTCCTGGAGCGGCCGGACGGCCGAGCGTGTGTCTGGCTGCCATGCGGTCTGGGGCTCGACCTGGCCGGCGTCGCGAAAGGCTGGACCGCCGACGAGGTCGCGCACATCGTCGGCAAGGTCGGCCCGTGCCTGATCGACGCCGGCGGCGACCTGGCCGCGCACGGCGCACCTCCCGGCCAGCGTGGCTGGGCGGTCGACGTGATCGATCCTTTTGAACCGGAGTCTACGCTCGAGCTCGTGGTACTCCGGGACCAGGGCATCGCCACGTCCGGAACGGACTATCGTCGGTGGTGGCGTGACGGCCGCCCCCAACACCACCTGATCGACGCACGGACCGGCGAGCCCTCGCGGACCGACGTGCTGACGGTCACCGTCATCGCTCCCACGGCGGTCGCCGCCGACGTGCACGCCAAAGCGGCGCTGCTCCTCGGCGCCCGGCGCGGGCGGGACTACCTCGCAGACCTCGGGCTAGCCGGGCTGATCGTCCGATCTGACGGTCGCCTGCTCGTGACTCCTCGCTGGAGCGACTATGCGTATGCGCGCCAATCTCGAACGTCCTGACACTCCGGCCTGGAGTCAGGATTCCGCGCTTCCTCGCCGCCGAGACCTGACTGGCATCGCGACGGACCGCCCGAGCGAGCCGCCCGAGCGGTCGCCATTGGCAGACCCCACGTTGGAGAGCCTGGAGCCGGCGCTCACCCTGGATCATGCCGTCCTCCTGCCGATCGGCGCTGCCGTCGGCGCTGTCGTCGCGGTCGTGGTGGTGCCGTCGCTGCTGCCGGACCTGACGGCCTCGGTCCTCGGAGACCAGCCGAAGCTGTACTGGTACCTCAGCCGCTCCTCGGGTCTCGTCGCCTACGTGATGCTCTGGGTCTCGGCGACGCTCGGGCTGACGCTCACGAATCGGTTCGCGCGACTCTGGGGCGGCGGCCCGGCCGTCGCGGACGTGCACCAGTTCGCGAGCCTGCTCGCCCTGGCGCTGGCCGTCTTTCACGTGCTGATCCTGCTCGGCGACGGCTACATCGGCTACGAGCTGGGCCAGCTGCTGGTGCCGTTCGGCTCGACGCCGTACGAGCCGTTCTGGGTCGGGCTTGGCCAGCTGGGCTTCTATCTGGCGCTGCCGGTGACGTTCAGCTTCTACGTGCGCCGCGCCATTGGCGTGCGGGCGTGGCGGCTGATCCATTACCTGAGCTTCGCCCTGTTCGTGCTGGTCGTCGCGCACGGACTGGGCGCCGGCACGGACAGCCGAGCTCCGGCCATGCTGGGCCTCTACCTCGTCACCTGCTGCTCCACGATCTTCCTGGCGACCCACCGCGCACTCGGCGCGTCCAGGAACCGCGCACGTCAGCCTGGGTGACGCGCATGACGCAACGAGACGTGGCTCAGCACCTGCGAGTCGTCCCGAGCTCTTCCTCGTGCCCGCCGGGCGACACGACCGTGCTGGACGACGCGTTTCGATTCCTGGGTACATCCGCTCAGACGTATACTCAAAAAGGGCTTGTAGAGGATGTTTGTGTGCGAATTCTGATTGTCGAAGACGAGCCGCGGATGGCAGCCGCGCTCGACGAGGGGCTGCGTGACAACGGCTATACCACCGATGTGGCGACGGACGGTCCCGAAGCGCTCAGCTTCGCCGAGACGTCGCCATACGACGCGATCGTGCTGGACGTTCAACTGCCGGGCCTGGACGGGCTCGCGGTCTGCCGCAAGCTCCGGGCAGACGGCTGCGTCACGCCGATCCTGCTCTTGACCGCCCGCGACACCACCGACGACAAAGTCAGCGGCCTGGACAGCGGCGCGGACGACTACCTGACCAAGCCGTTCGTCTTCGACGAGCTGCTGGCACGGATGCGGGCGCTGCTCAGGCGGCACGCCCCCAACCGAGATCCGCTGCTCAGGGCCGGCGATCTCACCTACGATCCGGCGGCCCGGGTTGCCGAGCGGGGCGGCCGGCCGATCTCGCTGACGAAGCGCGAGCTCGGCATTCTGGAGACGCTGCTGCGCCGTCCCGGTTGGATCGTCTCCCGCGATGCCATCGTCGAGAGTGTCTGGGGCTTCGACTTCCCCGACGAATCCAACCTGATCGACGTCTACCTCGGCCGGCTGCGGAAGAAGCTCGGGGAGCCGCAGCTGATCCAGACGGTGCGCGGCGTCGGCTACCGGATCCAGGCGCCCGCGCCGTGACGACGCCGAACGTCCCGTTCTGGTCCCCGGCTCGCTGGCGGCTCCATGCGCGGACCCGGCTGGCGCTCTGGTACTCCGTACTGATGGCGGGCACGCTCGTCCTGGTCGGCGCGGGCGCGCTGATCGCCGTCCACCAGACGCTGTACGGCTCGCTCGACGGCTCGCTGATGTCGCGCGCGTTGCTGATCCAGCAAGCGGTCGAGCACGAGATCGGCGAGGGTGAGCGCGGACGGCCGAGCGAGCTGGAAGCGCTTGGGAACGGGCTGGACACGCTCCGTATCTGGGACCGACGCGGACGGCTCGTGGTGGCGGTCGAAGACGGTATCAAGGTGCCGCTGACGGGTGGCGACCTTGCCAACCCACCCACTACCGACAGCACGGTGACCGAGCATATCGACAACGGCACGACCATCCGGGCGCTCACGCACCCGATGATGAGCGGCGGACGGCTGTCGGGCGTGGTGTACCTCGGGCGATCCACATCTGACATCGAGGAGGTTCTGGCGCGCCTCCGCCTGCTCGGGCTGGCTGGCCTGGTGTTGGCGCTGATGCTGGCCGGCCTGGGTGGCACCTTCCTGGCCGGGCGAGCGCTCGCGCCGGTGGTACGAGTGGCCCGGACGGCCGAGTCGATTGGCGCGGACGACCTGTCCCGCCGGCTGAGCCTCGACTTGCCAGACGACGAGCTCGGGCGACTGGCGCGGGCGTTCGACGCGATGCTCGCACGGCTGGAGGCGGCATTCGAGCGTCAGCGACGCTTCACCGCCGACGCCTCCCACGAGCTCCGGACCCCGCTCGGCATCATCAGATCGCAGATCGACGTCACCCTGGCACAGCCGCGTACGCCCGAGCACTACTGTCGCGCGCTGCGCGGGCTGCGCGCCGAAACCGACCGCCTGACCGGCCTCACCGAGCAGTTGCTGGCGCTGGCCCGTGCCGATGGCAGCGACTCGCTGAACCTCGTCCCGCTCGACCTGCAAGACGTGGTCGCCGAGGTCGGGGCTGGCGTGGCGGCCAGGGCGCGCGATCACGGCGTGCAGCTGCGGGTCGAGCTGGGAGACGCGCCCGAGGTGCGCGGCGACCCGGTCTGGCTGACGCAAGTGCTGTTCAACCTGCTGGACAACGGGCTGCGGCACACCCCGCCGGGCGGTCAGGTGACCCTCTCGCTCATGGAGGCGCCGGACGGGAATGGCGCGATCGTCCAGGTCGGCGACACCGGCGAAGGGATCGCGCCGGAGCACCTGCCGCACCTCTTCGAGCGGTTCTATCGCGCTGAGGCCAGTCGGTCGCGCGCCTCGGGCGGGGCCGGGCTGGGACTCGCGATCTGCGACTGGGTAGCCCGAGCGCACGGCGGTCAGCTTTCTGTCGAGAGCGCGGTCGGCGTCGGGTCCAGCTTCGAGCTGTGGCTGCCGGCGGCATCGCCCGTCCTGCGGGAGGACACGCCGAAGGCCGGCGCCCGCGTGACTGCCGCCTGATACCCGACTACCCGCCTTACCAGTTACGATGAGCGCGAGATGCGCTATCGTACGCTCCGCTGGCTGACCGTCGCCGTCCCGATGCTCTTTCTCGCAACGGTAGACCTGCTGCGCCATCTGGTCTGGCCGGAGCTGCTCCACCCGTGGCCCGGTTTCCTGGTCGTGCTGCTGGTGGTCGGCCTGGCGGTCTGGGTCTTTTCGAGCGCGGTGTTCGACCACGTCGAGCGGATGGAGCGCCGCATCGTCAAGCAGAACGCCGAGCTGCGCGAGATCGGCGAGACGTCCAGGAGACAGGCGACGCAGCTCCGGGTGCTCCACGAGGCGGATCTGGCCCTGACCTCGAATCTCGATCTCGAGACGGTCCTCAGGACGATCGTGGACCTGGCGCGCGAGCTGACCGGCGCGCGGTATGGCGCGCTGGCGGTGATCGACGACCGGGGCCAGATCGTCAGATTTCTGACGGCGGGCCTGACGCCCGAGGAGCTGGCACGACTGGGCGAGCCGCCGGCCGGGCGCGGCCTGCTCGGGCGGATCTTCGAGGACGGGCGGCCGATTCGAGTGGACGAGATCGAGCGCGACCCTCGCTCGGTCGGGTTTCCACCCGGCCATCCGCCGATGCTGACCTTCCTCGGCGTGCCGATCGTGCTGCACGGCCAGGCGTACGGCAACCTGTACCTGACCGACAAGCAGGGCGAAGACGGACCGATCCCGTTCACCGAGGACGACGAAAGCAGCGTCATGCTGTTCGCGGCCCAGGCCGCCTCGGCGATGGAGAACGCACGCCTGCACAGCCAGGTTCAGAGCCTGGGAGCGTCGGTGGAGCGCGAACGCATCGCCCGGGAGCTGCACGACAGCCTGGCCCAGGCGCTCGGATACGTCCGGCTGCGGGCGGCGGCTGCCCGCGACGCGCTCGACCGTGGTGACGCAAGCGCCGTCGAGCCAGCCCTGCAACAGATCGGCGACGTGGCCGGCGACGCGTACGCCGAGGTTCGCGAGGCGATCCTGGGCCTGCGGAGCGGCGGCAGCGGTGGCGGGCGAACGCTCAGCGAGGCGCTCGCGGAGTACGTCCAGCGATTCCGCGAGCAGTCTGGCGTCGAGGTCACGTTCGAGGTGGGGGCGGGCGCGACCGAAGCGGGCCTCGCACCTGCTGTCGAGGTGCAGCTGGTGCGGATCGTCCAGGAAGCGCTGGCGAACGTTCGCAAGCACGCCCGGACCGACCGGGCGGTCGTTCAGCTCGACGTGGTCGTGATCGGCGGAGGGCCACGCCTCCGCGCGACGATCGCCGACCAGGGGCACGGCTTCGATCTTGCCTCTACTGGCGTCGGGTCACACTTCGGGCTCGCGATCATGCGCGAGCGCGCCGAAGGTGTCGGCGGTACGTTTGACATCGAGAGCTCGCCGAATCAGGGGACGCGCGTCGTCGTGACCATGCCACTAGCAACGGCGCCCACCATCGTGCAGACTCCGGCGCCACCGCTGTAACCGTGACTCGGTCCAGATGGAAGCGTGGCTCGGTCCAGACCCGTCCGAGGAATTCCCACCCGGATGGGTGGCGCCGGGGTAGGATGTCCGCGAAAGTGAGCGGAGTGGTCAGATGGCGCTTCGGGTCGCACTGGTAGACGATCACCGCCTGGTCCGCGAGGGCTTGAAGACGTACCTTGCCGGCCGCGGCGTCGAGATCGTCGGCGAGGGGAGCGACGGCAGCGACGGCGTGCGACTCGCGCGCGAGCTCCGCCCGGACGTCCTGCTGATGGATCTCAGCATGCGCGAGATGGACGGGCTCACGGCGACCCGACTGATCAAGGCGG
Organism: Chloroflexota bacterium; assembly: GCA_046328125.1. Taxonomy (GTDB): domain Bacteria; phylum Chloroflexota; class UBA6077; order UBA6077; family JACCZL01; genus JADZEM01. The sequence continues at coordinate 196,126 of JAXLXF010000005.1, read as the reverse complement.
AGCAGCCGGAGCAGGTGGTGGTCATCCTGACCGCGTCCGAAGCTGAGTCCGACCTGTTCGAGGCCGTGAAGTCGGGAGCGCAGGGTTACCTGTTGAAGAGCCTGGAGCCAGACCAGCTGATCGGGCAACTGGAGGCGGCATCTCGGGGCGAAGCCGCGATCACCCCGGCGCTGGCCGCGAAGATTCTGAACGAGATGGCCCGGGGCGGGTCGCCTGGGACGGGCGGCAGCGATTCTCGGGGAACGTCGACCGCCGACCGAACCGTTACGCCGTCGCTCGGTCAGGCGCCGGCTGCGCGCCGCCCGGCCGACGCCACCGGGACGCCTCTGGACGAGATCGAGCCGCTGACGGCCCGCGAGCGCGACGTACTGGACCTGCTCGTCAACGGCGCGTCCAATCGCCAGATCGCCGACGCGCTGGTGGTGAGCGAGAACACGGTCCGCTACCACCTGAAGAACATCCTCGGGAAGCTGCACCTGCGGAATCGCGCCCAGGTGGTGGCGTACGCCCTGCGCCGAGGTCTGGACCGGGCCTAACGCGGGCCGTTCTATCGTCTCGCGCACCCGATGACTACCCGCTCGGGTAGGACAGGAAACTGCCCCGCCGGGTGGGGTGCGATCTCCCGCTGATGGCCGATCCTGTGTGCAATGGCAGTCCGTACGGCCGATGTCGAGGCCGAGAGGACGACACCGTCACCAGACTCGGCTACGCCTTGACGCGGTCAGGCAGGGAGGATCGGACATGAGCAACGTTGGAACCGTAGTGGGCGCGCTCGTCGCCGGAGTGGTCGGCGGATCGCTGTTCGCCGCCGCGCTCGTGGCGCGGCCCGCGCCGGTGGTGACCGCGCCCGGGGCAGCCGTCCAACTACCGCCTGGGATGATGACCGGTCCCAGCGGCGCCTCGATGGTGATGCCCCCCGGCTACGGCCCCGGCGTCAAGATGACGTCCGGCGACAAGCCGTCGGGCGAGCGCGTCAACGTCGATGGCCTGGCTCGCCTGCCGCTGCCTCAGGCCGCGCCGCCAATCGGCGTCCGCCCACCGCAGACCATCAAGTACGAGGTCGAGACCAAAGAAGTCACGGCGCTGATGGACGACGGCATCGCCTACACGTACTGGACGTTCGGCGGCACGGTGCCCGGCCCGATGCTGCGGGTCCGCCAGGGCGACACCGTCGAGATGACGCTGAAGAACGCCGCGGACAGCAAGCTCTCGCATAGCATCGACCTCCACGCCGTGACCGGCCCGGGCGGCGGCGCCAAGGTGACGCAGATCGCCCCCGGCGAGTCGGCCAGCTTCACCTTCAAGGCGCTCAACCCTGGCGTCTACGTCTACCACTGCGCCTCACCGCTGGTGCCGCAGCACATCGCCAACGGCATGTACGGCCTGATCGTCGTCGAGCCGCCAGAGGGCCTGGCCCCGGTCGACCACGAGCTGTACGTGATGCAGGGCGACTTCTACCTGGAAGGCGACCGCGCCGAGCACGGCCTGCATGACTTCTCGCTCCGCGACATGACGGACGAGCACCCGAACTACATCGTGTTCAACGGCTCGGTCGGTGCACTGACCGGCGACAACGCCTTGAAGGCGAAGGTCGGCGAGAAGGTCCGCATCTTCTTCGGGGTCGGCGGCCCGAACATCACCTCCAGCTTCCACGTGATCGGCGAGATCTTCGACAACGTCTACGCAGAGGGTGCGAGCACCCCGGCCCACCACAACGTTCAGACCACCCTGGTGCCAACTGGCGGCGCGGCGGTCGCGGAGTTCACCGTGGACTACCCCGGGAACTACACGCTGGTGGATCACAGCCTGGGACGGATGACCAAGGGCGCGGTGGGCGTGCTCACGGTGGACGGCCCGGCCAACGCCGAGATCTTCAACCCGACCCAGGCCCCCCACGCCATGGCGGGCCACTAGACCTGACGACCAGCTGGGACGCCGGACTCCGACCAGGAGCCTGGCGCCCCAGGACGCAGCTTCGCCACAGCAGAGCAGAGTAGACGGAGAACGACGATGGGCAAGATCGACTTTGGCGGCGCCATCCTGGCCCTCCTGATGGGCTTCATCCTCAGCGCAGGTCTCACCGGCTTCGTGATCTCGGCAGGCGGCTACCAGCTCCCCGCGCGGCCAGCCCCGGTCCTGGCCGGGCCAGCCGGAGCGGTCGCACCGGCGCCGGCGGTGGCCGCCGCGCCAGCCGCGTCTTCCAAGGCGCCAGTCGAGCTCAAGATCGTCGCGACGGACCTGAAGTTCACCCCGCCGACCCTCCAGGCGAAGGTCGGGCAGCCGGTCAAGGTCACCCTGGACAACAAGGGCGTCATCGAGCACGACCTCTCCTTCCCCAACATCCAGGCCAACAAGCCCGCGACTGAGCTCAAGGCCATCGCGAAGCCGAACCAGAGCGCGGTCCTCGAGTTCACCCCGACCGCGAAGGGCGCCTACGAGTACATCTGCACCATCCCAGGCCACAAGGACGCCGGCATGAAGGGGACCATTAATGTCACCGACTGACCTGCTCCGAATCGTGCGCGGATCGTGCAAGTGCGCCGAGCCAACCGGGCAGCAGCAGGACGCGGCGAACACGCCAGGCGCAACCGCTGCCAGCCAGGTGAAGGAGCCCGAGGTCGTGGCAAGAAACTCTCCAGACGGCATCTCCCGTGAGATCGACGTCAGCCAGCTCCCGCCGCCCCTGCCGATGGTCCGCATTCTCGAAACGCTTCGCGAGCTGGGACCAGGCGAGACGCTGCTGGTCCGCCACACGCGCCGCCCGCTGCACCTCTACCCGAAGCTCGAAGCGCTCGGCTGCAGCCACGAGACCGTCGAGCCGGAGCCAGGCAAGGTCGAGGTTCGAATCACCAACCCGCCGACGAGACCGTCGTGAACCGCCCGACGACTGCCCCCGACACAACACCTCCCGCCGCATCATCTCGATCCGCCGTCCGCGCCGACCTGGCGCGGACGGCGGATCGTCCGGTTTCGGCGACCGCCCGAGCCGACGACACCACCGCCCGACCGCCGGCTCCAGCACCCGGCGCGAGCGGCGACCCCTGGCTCCCACTCCCGTTCCTGGTGACCGGCCTGGGAGCCATGTTGCTGCTGGCGCTGGTGTATCCCTGGCACCTCGACTTGCTGCGGGGCAGCTTTTACGATACGCACCTGCTGGCGTTCGTGCATGTCAACACCCTCGGAGTGGTCGGCGCGGTGATCTTCGGCGCCAGCTACCAGATGCTCCCGATCGTGCTGCAGACGCCGCTGGCGGCGCCCGGGATCGCCAGACTGTCGCGCTGGCTCTACGTCCCCGGCCTGATCGCGTTCGTGGTGGGCCTGGGGCACGGCGAGACGGTCATGCTCGGCATCGGCGGAAGCCTGATCTTCGGGGCCGTGCTCCTGTACGTCTGGTCGATCGCTCGGACGCTGGCCGTGGCGCCACACCGCGACGTGACGTGGTGGCACGTCGCCGCCGCGACGACAGCGCTGGCAACCGGGGCGACTCTGGGGCTGCTGCTGGCGCTCAGCAAGCAGGTCGGCTTCCTGGCCGGCCTGACCTTCCCAATTCTCGCGGCACACGTCGTGCTGATGCTCGGCGGCTGGGTGACACCGTTGCTCACCGGTGTGGCATACCGTCTGGTGTCGATGTTCACGATCACCGAGGACCGCATTCGCCCGGGACGGGCCGCTTGCGCGCTGGGCCTGACAGCCGGCGGCGCCTGGCTGCTGGCCGTCAGCTTGCTCGCGGGCCTGGGCTGGTTCGGGCGCGTCGCCGGGGCCACGTCGCTGCTGGCCGGCCTGGTGCTGTTCGCCAGCCAGATCGTGGATCTGTACCGCCATCGGCTGCGTCGCTCGTCTGATGTCCACGTGCCGTTCATGCTGGTCTCGCTGGCGTCCGGGCTGTCTGCCACGGCGCTCCTGGCCTGGGGGCTCGCCGCCGGCCGTGGGCCGGCCGATCCGCTCTGGATCGTGGTGGGCTGGCTGGCGATCGTCGGCTGGGCGCAGACGGCGATCCAGGGCTTCCTCTACAAGATCGGGCCGTTTCTGACCTGGCTGCATCGGTATGGCGCGCTGGCCGGCGTCCAGCGCGTGCCGATGCTGGAAGACCTGTACAGCGCGTGGCTGGCTCGGTTCGGGTGGGCCGCCTGGACGGCAGGGCTCGTGCTGGGCGCCATCTGCCCGCTGACGACCGTCGAGTGGCTGCCGGTGGCCGCCGCGGTCGCCCTCTCGCTCGGAGGCGTGGCCGTCATCGCCAACGGCGCGCGCGTCGGCAGTCACTGGCTTCGATGACCGAAGGGCAGGGCGGGCCGTCGCGACGCACGTTCGTGCCGGCCCCGCCGCTGCCGCCCGCCTACGGTCCCGCCGCGATGGTGGCGCTGGCGCTCGGCGTTTTCGGAGGATTCGCGGTCGGCCTGTACGCGTTGGGCGGACCGGCCTTCGGCTGGCCGGCCCAGCGATACGCCGCGCTGACCCAGGCACACGGCCAGATCCAGACGCTCGGGTTGATCGGCCTGCTGGTGATGGGCGTGGGAGGGCTGCTGCTGCCGGGCTTCTGGAAGACGAAGCTGGATCGTCCCAGAGCACTGTCGGCAGGGGCCGGGCTGGTGGGGACGGGACTGGCGGCCCAGCTCGTCGGCCAGCCGCTCGATCCCGGCCCGATCCGCGAACTGCTGCTCGTGGTCGGCGCGCTGCTGCCGCCGGCCGGCTTCGGCTGGGCCGGCCTGACGCTCGTGCGGCTCCGCCTCCGCCAACCCGACCGACCGGCGGTCTGGGAGGCGATGTTGACCTGCGCGGGCCTCTCACTCGCGGCCGCGTTGCTGCTGCGCGCAGCAAGTCTGCTCGACCTGGCTGTGACCGGCGTGCCGGCCAGCTTCGGTGTGGCCCATCCGCTCACCATCCTGCTGGAGCTGGAGGGGTTCATCTTCGGGGCGACCGTGGCGGTCCAGCTCCGCCTGCTACCCTCGCTCGCTCGGACTCGGCCGGTCACGGGCTGGCCGGCCGCCGCCGGGCTCGTGGCGTACGCCGGGGGGCTGCTCGCGCGAGTCGCCGGCACCGCGCTGGTGGTTCTCTGGCTGAGCGACCTGGGAAGCTGGCTGGAGCTGGCGGCGGCCATCCTCTTCTTCTGGGGTCTGGGCCTGGGGCGAGCCGGACTCGGGAGAACCGTCGAAGCGCCGGCGACGCTGCTGCCGCCACGTACGCGGGTCGTACTGAGGGCCGCCTGGGCCGGGCTGCTGCTCGCCGTGGCAGGCCGCGCCACGGGCCTGGCGCCGGCCGACACCGCGACGCACGCCTTCACCAGCGTCTACTTGATGCCGCTGGTGCTCGTGGTCGGGATCCGGATGCTGCCGCGCGTGTCCGCCTATCCGGTCCGGTTCCCGCGTCTGTCTGGCGCGCTGGTCTGGGCCGGGCTCCTCGGCGGCGCGGTCCGCGCGTTCGGGGAGCTGCTCGGAGGGCAGCTCGGCTGGCAAGCAAGCTGGATCGGCGGCCTGCTCCTGTTCGGCTGTGTGGTGGTGTTCGCGGCGCTCTGCTGGTCGCCCTGGGGCGTGCCGACGGGCCAGCCCCGCCCACTCGAGGTCGCCTTGTACCGCGCGGGCGGCTTTCGCGTCAGCTCGCCTTCTCGCCAACCAGGGCGTCGTAGGCCGCCCGGGTGAGCTTGAACACGACGGCATCGGACGCGGCGCGGGCCGACGTCGAATGCGGCGTGTGGCCCGAGAAGCTGCTCAGGCCGATCAAGTGCCCCGGCGTGACCGTGTTGACGACCCGTGCCTCGCCGTCGTCATCTTCGCTGAGCACCTCAACGCGGCCCCGCCCGACCACGAACAGCGCGTCAGACGGGCTGCCGCGCAGGTAGATGAGCTCGCCGGCGCGCGGCTCCACGCGGGACAGCAGGGACGGGACACTGGCGAGCATCTCCTCCGGCAGCTCGGCGAACGGCGAGCGCCGCGACAGCCAGCGCACGAGCTGCGACGCGCTCGGACCGGGCACGTCGGCCAGGCCGCCGACCTGATCCGCGACCAGTTGCGCGTACAGGCCGCCACGCGCCACCAGCTCCTCATGACGCCCCTGCTCCACCAGCCGGCCGCCGTCGAGCACGTAGATGACGTCCGCGTCGGCGACGGTTTCGAGCCGGTGCGCGATCCGCACGATGGTCCGCGCCGGCAGACCCTCGGCAAGGCGTCGCGACAGCCCGAGCTCGACAGCCCGCTGGGTCGTCGCGTCGAGCGAGGACGTGGCCTCGTCCACGATCAACACCGAAGGGTCGCGGAGGAGCGCTCGCGCGAGGGCCACGCGCTGCCGCTGGCCTCCCGAGAGCCCCGCTCCGCGCTCCCCCAGGACGGTGTCGTACCCTTCTGGGAGCGCGGCTATGAATGCATCGGCCTGCGCCAGCTCGGCCGCGCGCCGTACGTCGGCCTCCGAGACGTTGTCGAGGCCGAAGCGGATATTCTCGTAGACGGTCGCCGCGAGGAGCATCGCATCCTGGGGGACCAGGGCGATCTGACGACGGAGCGAGACGAGACTCGCTTCGTGCAGGCTCACCCCATCCCAGGTGACGCGCCCGTTGTTCGGGGCGTACAGGCGCGGCAGCAGGTTGACGATGCTCGACTTGCCGGCCCCGGTCGGTCCGACGAACGCCACGGTCGTGCCGGCCCGGATGGTGAGGCTGATGTCGTGGAGCACCGTCGGACCGTCCGGTGTGTAGCTAAAACTGACGTCCTCGAAGCAGACCTCCTGGCGCAGCGCCTCGACGTCCACGGCATGCTCGGCGTCGCGCTCTGGCTCTTCGGCGAGCAGCTGGGAGACGCGTTCGATGGCGGCCCCGGCGTCGGTCAAGCCCTGGCGCGCCATCGAGACCTGGGCCACCGGGTTGAAGACCTGGCTCAAGAGGACGTAGAACGCGGCCAGCCCGCCAGCGCCGAGCTCGCGACCGTCACTCACGATGACCAGATAGGCGCCCACCATCAGCACCGCCACCTGGGTCAGGTGCATCACCAGCGCGGCGGCCTGCCCGAGCGCCGAGCTCTCACGGGCGTACGCCACGTTCAGGTGACGATGCACGTCGAGCTGGCGGTTCATCCGACTGACGAAGAACGTGGCCGCGTCATAGATCTTGATCGGGATCTGCATCAACGCGATCTCGCCCACACGAGCGGACAGGGCGCTCACGCGACGCGCTCGCTCGCGTGCCGCCGCGCGCAGGCTCCGGCGGCGGCGCCGATACAGCAGCGCGAGCATCGGGAGGCCGAGCAGCGCCACCAGCGTCAGGCGCGGCTCCAGCGCCACCAGCACGACGCCGTTCATCACGATCGAGAGTGCGCCGACCAGCAGCGGGACGAGCGCGGTTGTCAGCGCCTGCTGGATTGACGTGGTGTCGTAGATCACGCGCTGGTTGACGTCCGCGCTGGTGGTCCGGGCGAAGTAGGACGCGGGGAGCCGGCTCAGCACGTCGAGCAGATGCCGACGCAGGTCGAGGACGAACGACTCGCCGACGCGGTTGAGCACGACGACCTGGCGGAGACGGGCGACGGCGTTCAGGATGTAGAGCGCGCCGAGCACGACCAGCAGGCCGAGAAGCAGGTGTAGCTGCTCCGTGCCGTCGGCGATGACGTGGCCGGCCGGTCCGACGAAGGGAATCGTCCGGCCGAGCGGACGGTGCCCCAACAGGTCGTCGATCAGAAAGCGGAACGTCAGCGGCAGCGCCAGCGAGAAGCCGATGCCGACCAGCGCGTAGAACAGGATCACCAGTCCGGATCGCCAGTACGGGACCAGCAAGGGCAACAAGCGGCGGAGCGTCGCCGTCGCGGACGGATGATCGACGCGCGAGCGTGCTTCGAGATGCCGTCGCCAGTCACGGTCCACGACGGCGAGCGGTCGATGGTAGACGTGCGAGAACGCGGCATCTGCCTCGGTCTCAGGCTCTCTAACTGCGCGGAGCAGCGACACGTAGCGAGGTAGGCCGAATCGGTCTACGAGATGCTCGGCGAAGGCGCTCGCGACGGTCACCACCGACGACGACAGCCGCAACCCGGCCTCCGCGATCGATTCCTGGATCGGAGGCAAGACCCCGTCGGCCAGCAGCTGGCCGCATCGTTCGCCGGCCTCGGCGTCGTACGGAGAGCGGCCAGTCTGGCCGGCGACGTAGCGCACCAGCCCCTCGTCCCAGAAGCGGACAGACGCCGATGCCGGTCCGAGCTCGCGCGGGAGGAGCAGCCGCATCAGGTCCATTTCGGGAACGGTGCACGGATGTTCGGGCGCGTGCACGACGGTGAGGACGAGCGGCGCTCGACCACGACGCCCCGCCTCGGCGACGGCCTCGAAGTCCGGGACGTCGCCGCGGTCGTCGTCGGCCTGGTCCATGACGGTGACGACGATGCGGTGGAGCGTCGACCGGTGGAGGCCAAGCACCTGCCTGACGGTTGCCAGGGCCGCGACGAAGCGCCCTGCCAGCACGTCGATCTCGTGCGCGGCGTACGAGCGCGGGCGGTACCGGAGCTCGATCGGACCCTGGCTGTATCGGGACCACCCGTCGCAACCGTCCGAGGTCTGGTCGGTCATCGATAGCGCAGCCACGTCACGCTCACCTGCCGCTCGGCCGGCGCAGCCGATCCACCGTGAACCGCCTGGAGCCAGATACGGCCACCCCGAGTATGCGTCCTGCGCGCGACGCAGGAACGGGACAGTTGCCCACGAGGAGAGGGGACGAAGCACCCGCTGTACGGGGTGTAGCGGCGCGCATACTCGAAGCAGGGCACCGGCGACGCCGCCGAGCTCCGCATTCCTTTCGATGTGTCAACGTGAGGAAGGAGAACCGATGACGCTCACCATTACGCTTGAACGCCACGGGGTCCAGTTGAACGACGCCCAGGAAGCGCGCGTGCGCCATCACCTCACGGGACTCGGGAAGCGGCTCGAGAACCGGCCCGAGCCGATCGCTACCCTGGCGTTCGCCGGTCCGAACGGCAAGAACGAGATCCTCGTGAATCTGCGAGTCCAGCTCGGGCCGCTGGGTCCAACATTGACCAGCAGCTCGGCCGCGCCGACCCCTGACCGCGCCGCGCACCTCGCTATCCAGGCCGTCGAGCGCCAGCTCGAAAAGCTGGTGGCCCGGCAGCGTGGTGAGCCGACCTACGGCGTGCCGAGCCGTCGCCGACACGGTCCGAGCGCCGAGCTCGACGGAGAAGCCTGGACCGAAACGCCCCCACCCGCAGACGAAGCCTGACGCCACCACACCTGACCCGTGTGCGAGCGGGTCAGCTTCGGTGCGTAGGGAGGTTGCGGTGGAACCCGACGTCAGCCTCGGACCCATGACACCTGAGGACCTCGAAGCGTTCATCGACGAGGAAGTCTTCGACTATGCCCGCGAGCGTGAGCTCGACGGCACGTGGTCGCGCCGCGACTCTCTCGAACGGGCACGCGAGGCGCTCCTGCCGGTGATCACCTGGGAACGGCAGGCCGCGACCGCCGAACGCCAACTGCTCCTGACCGCGAAGACATCCGCCGGTCAGCCCGTCGCCTGGCTCTGGGTCAAGCTCGGGCCGCCCGGGCCGCGGGCGAAGACGGCATTTCTCTGCCAGGTCACCGTCGCACGCTCGCGTCGCCATCAGGGCATTGGCCGGGCGGTGCTGACTGCCCTCGAAGCGACGCTGGCCGACGCTGGCATCTGCGAGCTGGTGCTGAACGTCTGGGAGTCGAACCTGCCGGCAAAGTGCCTGTACGAGCACGCCGGCTACGAGTGTGGGGTCCGGTTTGACACGATGCGCCAGTTCCGCAAGCGGCTGATCGCCGAGATCGACGCAGCGGCTGCGCCGGACTCCCGCGAGACCCCGCTCGCTAGCTGAGCTTACGGACCGACGACGCCGGTCCAGCCCCCCTGCTGGGCGACGCCGCGCAGCCTCAGAGGGAGACGAGCGATGGACACCCACCTGTACGCGCTCCTGCGACGTCGCGCCGAGAGATATCCCGACTCGGTCGCGGTCGGCGGCCAGCATGGACTGATCTGGAAGACGCTCACCGGACGGGAGCTGCTGGAGTTGGTGGACCGCACGGCGGACGAGCTCGCGGCGCTCGGCGTCGTCGAGGGCGACCGCGTCGTCTACTGGGTTCCGAACCAGTGGCGGACGCCGGTCTTCCTGTTCGCGACCTGGAAGCTGGGCGCCGTCGCGGTGCCGTTCGACCGCGAGATGAACCCCGAGGCCGGCGCGCGCATCCTTGCCAGCGTCGAGCCGCGCGCCGTCATCGCCGGCTACGGCGAGCGCCCGGCCTGGGCGCGCGACGCCACGATTGCCGAGTGGTGGGAGCCCGGCACCAGGGGCGTCGTCCGTACGGCCACGGGACCGTGGGTCGAGCCGTCCGAACCGGTCGCGGTGATCGTGTTCACATCCGGCACGACGGGCACGCCGAAGGGCGTGATGCTCACGCACGCCAACCTGAGCATTCAGACCGAATCGGTGGTCAGGCGTGTCCCGCTCGACGCGTCATGTCGGGTGGCGAGCATGTTGCCGCTCTCGCACGCCTTCGAGCTGGGGACGATGGTGTACGCCATCGCGGCCGGCGCGGCCACGCACTACGTTCCCAGCCGAAGACGTGCGGACGTCCTGCGGGTGTTCCAGGAGCAGCGGATCACCCACTCGATCATCGTTCCGCAGATCCTGACGATGATGGGTCGGGCGGTGATCGAGCAGCTCCAGGCGCAACTGCCGGACAACGTCTTTCGCGCGCTGATGGCGGCCGCTGACCGTCTGCCGTTCGCCGCGAGGCGCTGGCTCTTCTGGCCGGTCCACCGTCGCCTGGGCGGTCAGCTGCGCCTGATGATTGCCGGGGGCGCGGCGCTGCCGACCGAGACACAGCAGTTGTGGGAACGGTTGGGCGTGCGAGTCGTCGCCGCGTTCGGCGTGACCGAATGCTCGCCGGCCATCGCGCTGGCGGCTCCGGACGGCAGCACGCCGATTGGCAGCGTCGGCAAAGCCGTGCACGGCGTGAACGTCCGGCTCAGCTCGGACGGCGAGGTTCTGGTGCGCGGGCCAAACGTGATGGCAGGCTACTGGCACGACCCCGAGCGGACGGCAGAGGTCGTCCACGACGGCTGGTACGCGACCGGCGACCTCGGCACGCTCGACGCGGAGGGCAACTTGCGCATCGTCGGCCGGGCGAGAGACCTGATCGCGCTGCCGTCTGGGATGAACGTCTGGCCGCAGGACGTCGAAGAGATCCTGCGCAGCCATCCGGCTGTCAAGGACGCCGCCGTGCTGGCGGTGCCGACCAGCAACGGCGGCGCCACCCTCCACGCATATCTCCTCCCGACGACCGCCTCGGACCGCGCCACCAATGTCAGCGCCATCGTGGCGGCCGGCAACGCGCGGCTCGCGCAGCATCAGCGCATCGCCACGGCGTCGTGGTGGGAGGGGACCGACTTCCCGCGCACGGCGCTGCTCAAGATCAAGCGACACCTGCTGCCACTGCCCGAGCCCGGGCGCGCGACTGCCGTCGAGACGGTCCTGTCACTGGACGACCCGGTCGGACAGGTCGTCGCGGGGCTCGCGAAGGTGGCGACGATCCGGCCAGACCAGACTCTGGCAGCCCTCGGGCTGGACAGTTTGAGCCTGGTCGAGCTGGCCATCGCGCTCGAAGAGAAGACGGGCAAGGCGATCGAGGACGACGCACTGCACGCCGGCATGACGGTGGACGAGGTGCGCGCGGTGCTGGCCAGCACGCCGTCCACGGCGGTCGCCGCTCATGACGGTGCGACCGTGCGGAGCGGCATCGCCATCGCCCCGCCCCTCTGGCCGTACACCTGGGGCCGCCCCCTGCGCGCGCTGATGGCGCCGTTCGACCTGCTGCTGCGCTACGCCGGGCAGCCGATCGTCGTCCTGGGCGCGGAGCACCTGGACAGGTTGCCGGATCAGGTCATCCTGGCAGGCACCCATCGCGGCTTCCCGGACCTGATGCTCGTGCGGTACGCGCTGGCGCGATCCGGCAGCCGACGTCTCCTCCACAGGCTGATCGCTGCGAACATGACCGGACCGTACTTCGCGGGCGTCTTCGCCTGGATCGGGGTTCTGGCGTTCGGAATGCACCCCATCGACCAGCGACGGGGCCGCGACGCGAGCCTGCGCGCGTTGGCGCGGGTGGCGCAGCAGAGCGGGTCGAGCATCGTGATCTTTCCACAGGGCGCCCACACCACGACCGAGGCGGAGCTCGCCGGCGATCCTTCGGTACGGTTCCGCAGCGGGGTCGCGCACCTGGCAGAGGCTCTCCAGACGCCCGTAGTGCCGTTCGGGCTGGCCGGGCCGGAGCGGGTGATTCCGCCGCAAGCAGACGCGTTCCACGGTCTGAAGATCGGCGGCATCCCGGTCTCGATTTGCCGTGCGCCGCTGGCGATTGCCTTCGGCGCCCCGCACAGACTGGCCCCGGGCGAGAGCATCCAGGCGTTCACCGCCGGCCTCCAGACCGACTGCCTCGCGCTGACTCGCGAGGCGGAGCGAGCCGTGCGGCAGGCCGAGGGTGAGCCACCTCCGGCACTCGCCGTGGTCCGATAGAAGGCGCGTCGCCACTTCCTACCGTGAGGTTTGGAGAGAGAGGGACAGATGTCCCGGCCGGCCCGGGACATCTGTCCCTCGGTGGGCCTGCGAGCGCCCGGCACACTTCAATCCTGGTGAACGGTCTGCCGCGACGTAGATCAGGAGGCGCGCGATGGCCCTGATGCTGGCACCCACCCGACCTGAAGGCTTGCAGCTCGACGCACCGACGACCGATCTGCCGCACGCCATCACGATCTGCGACGCGAGCGGGGTGCCACTCAGCGATGCCGATGCCGTGGAACCGGCGCTGGACGGCCGCCTGACGCTTCGCGACGTTGCCGATTCGGCGGCGCTGTTGGAGCGCTGCTTTGGGCTGGGCGATCGCCAGGTGACGGTGACCGTGGACGGTGTTGCCGTCGATGGCTGGTTGGAGACGCGCTGGGAAGGCGGTCACCGCGACTGGTGGGTCGAGCTGGCGCCCTGAGCGCGCCGGCGGTTGAGGCTGACGACGGCACGCGGTCGGCGGCACGGCTGACCAATTCGTGACCGTCGCCGGGGACGAGGTGCGGCCTGGGGGCAGTCCGCACCTCGTCGTTACATCACCGGATGGGCACGGCGCGCCCTGCCGTTTCGCTTCGCCTTTGACTCGCCGTCGAAGCCGCGCAGCGCGTCCGCCAGCGAGCGCAGCCGGTCGTCCACCCGCCGATGGACCGATCTGGGGGGGTAGCGCCCGTCCTCCGAGCGCGTGCCGGCGGCCTGGCCAGTGATGATCTCCAGCGCCTCGTCCACCGTCCGCACGGCGTAGACGTGGAAGCGCCCGGCCGCGACGGCGTCCACCACGTCCTGTCGGAGCATCAGGTTCTCGACGTTGGCGGCCGGCAAGATCACACCCTGATCGCCGCTCAGTCCGAGTGACTGGCACACGTCGAAGAAGCCCTCGATCTTCTGGTTGACGCCGCCAACCGCCTGGACGTCGCCGCGCTGGTTCACCGACCCGGTGACGGCGATTGCCTGGTTCAGCGGTACGTCGCCCAGCCGCGACAGCAGCGCCAGAAGCTCCGCCAGCGATGCCGAGTCGCCTTCGACGCCGTCGTACGTCTGCTCGAAGACGAGGCGCGCCGAGAGCGCCAGCGGCTTGTCCTGGGCGTAGGTGTCGGTCAGGTAGCCGGTGAGGATCAGGACGCCTTTGGTGTGGATGTGTCCGCCCAGCTCGGCCTGCCGCTCGATGTCCACGACGCCCTCGCGGCCGAGACCGACCGTGGCGGTGATCCGGCTCGGCTGGCCGAACGACTCGTCGCCCATCGCGAGGACGGCGAGGCCGTGGATCTGTCCGACCGCCGTACCTTCCGGCTGAATCAGCAGCACGCCCCGCTGCACCATCTCGCGGAGGCGCTCCTGCACCAGCGCCGAGCGGTAGACGCGCTGATCCACCGCCCGGCTGACGTCCACCTCGCGGACCTCCGGCGACCCTTCGACGGCCGCCCAGTGCTCGGCCTCACGGATCAACTCGACGAGCCGGCCGAAGTGGACCGCCAGCTTCCGCTGGTCGTCCGCCATCCTGGACGCCTCCTCCACCAGCCGCGCCAGGGCGCCCGGCGTGGGCCGTGGGCCGTCCGCGCGGAAACAGGCCCGCACGACGTTCGCGAACGCGGCCTCGGACTCTGGCGTGCGCGCCGTCACGGACTCGAAGTCGGCCCGCACCTTGAAGAGCTGGCGCATCTCGGGGTCGAGCGCGTGGAGCAGGTAGAACGTGGACGCGTCGCCGACGAGCACCACCTTCACGTCGAGCGGGATCGGGTCGGGCTGGAGCCCACGCGCGCTGCTCAGACCGTACGCTTCGCCGGCGTCCTCGATAACGACGGCGCTCTCGCGGAGCGACCGTTCGAGCGCGCCCCAGGCGAGCGGGGCACGGAGCAGGTCTTCGACGCGCAGCACCAGATAGCCGCCGTTCGCGCGATGGAGCGCGCCAGGGCGGATCAGCGTCAGGTCGGTCAGCAGTGCGCCAAGCACAGCCTCGCGCTCGATCCTGCCGATCAGGTTCGGGTAAGTCGGGTTGGACTCGACCACGACCGGCGCACCGGCGCGGTCGGCGTTGTCCACCACGACGTTGACCTCGTACTTGCGGAACAGTCGCTCTTGCATGAGCTGGGTCGGCTCGCCGCTCTCGGCAGCGGGCCGCTTGCCGTGAGGATTGGCCGGGTTCGCCCGGAACACGTCGATGTCGGCGAGGATGCCCTCGCGAACGTCCTTCAGGTAGGCGCTGATCTCCGGCTGGTCGGTATAGTCGTCAGTCAGGTCCTCGACGAGCCCGCCGACGGCGTGCAGGGCGACCTCGCGATCCTGCGCTTCGAGCCGCTCGCGGGTGTCACGCTCGACAGCGCGCATCTCCTTCAGGAAGGCACGAACGTCTACGTTGAGCTTCGCCCGGCTTAGCTCCAGCGACGCGCGCACCTCGGGCGGCAGCTGGGTGAACGCCTCCTCGGAGAGCGGCTGGTTGTGCATCACCGGGATCAGCGCGATGCCCATCGGCGTGACCTGGAGCATGAACCCCTGTGCCTTGGCGCGGGCGGCCAGCTCGGACAGGCGGTGTTCGCGCTGCTGGTTCAGCTCGCCGACGATCGTCTCGACGCCGGCGATGTACTCCTCGCTCTCGAAGACGCGCGGGATCTCGCGTCGCGCGGCCGCGATCAGGGCGCGGACGCCGTCACGCAAGACTCGCCCCTGACCGGCGTGGAGGCGCAGCGCGCGGGGGCGGTACGGATCGGTGAAGTTGTGGACGTAGCACCAGTCGTCGGGCGGCGGGCCGCCGTCGGCTGCACGGTCCAGCACCTGGCGAACGGCGGTCATCTTCCCGACGCCGGGCGGCCCGGCCACATAAATGTTGAATCCTCGTTCGCGCAGCGCGAGCCCCAGGTCGATGGCGTCGAGGGCACGCGCTTGCCCGAGGGCACGCGGGTCTGTGGTGCCCGTTGACGCCACGTGCGCGAGGGTCTCCGGGTCACAGCGCCGTCGAACCCGGTCGGCGGTCAGGGCAGGGTGTGCCTGGCGCCGTTTCGTGGCCATGTCGTGCTCCTTCGTGTCCTCGTCGCGGACCGGTCTGGCCGTGCACGGCGCGTACTCGCAGCGCCGTGGCCTGGACCGGTCGAGGCCCCCCGGCGTCCCTCCCCTCCACACCGTCGTGGTTAGATGGCCACCGAAGGGCCACTTTCACTCTAGCCTCGGTCAGCGCCGAACCGGTGTTGCAGATGTCACCAGCGCGCGGGGTCTGCTGTCACGCTCTCCCGACCCCCACGCGCTCTCGCCAGTTGCAATCGACGGCGTAGCCGTGGATGAAGACGTGGCGCGTCGCCAGGTCGTCGAGGCCGGCAGCGGTGAGTGAATCTCCGCCCGAGAGACGCTGCCACATCGCCATCTCGTCGGCGAGATGCCGGTCGACTGAGCCTTCATCACCCGGCGGCTCCTGGACGAGCTGGCGAGCCCGGTCGTACGCGCGGATGCCTACCTTGTACGCTCGCGCCTCGTGGTCGAGACAGAGCTCGGCCGGGCGCAGGCCAGCGCTGACGTTGTCGTACAGGAGCGCCGCGTGCCCGAGCTCGTGCGCCACCACGCTCGCTCGGACCCGCAACGGCTCCGAACGCAGGCCCTGTGGCAGGAGCACTTGATGGCTGGACTCGGCGTACATCCCGGCGAGCCCTGCCCTCACCGAGGTTGGATCGGCGCCGTGCAGCCACTCGACGGTGACGAGCCGGTCCCGAACCATCGCGCGGGCGCGGTCAGGGACGTCGTCACCTTCCTCCCCGACGATGCGCTCGACCAGCAGGTAGGCGTCGCGGAGCTCTTCGTGGACGTTGCACAGGCTTTCTTCCGCGACAGGCAGCTCGCCACACATCTCGCGGACGCGCGGCGGCATCGGCTCCCACGGGGCGAAGGCGCCGGCAGTGAGAGCGAGGGCCAGTGCGAGGCTGGCCCCCAGCGCAGTCCGGGCACGCACGACGGCGAACATGGCCGGTCGCATTCTGGCCTGTCCGCGCTACTACTGAGCCGGCGGGCGTGGGGCGAGGCGCGAGACACGGAGGTTGCGGAACACCACCGCCGACTCGGCATTGTCGTTCAAGTCACCCGCTCGCATGACACCGATGCCGACGCGGCCGGAGTCGCGCGCGGAGTCCGCCACCGAGAGGATCGGCTCCCCATTCAGCAAGATCCAGATGTTCGGCCCATCGAGCCGGACCGCGAACTGATTCCAGTCGTCCCGTGACATCCGACCACGCAAGTCCGAACGAGTCGCCAGGGGCAGCATTTTGAGGTCGTTTGGCACACTCCGACCGAGGAAGGCCAGCCCGACAGACGGCGCCAGATTCACCTCGTAGAACGCCGGCGGATCGGTCTGCTCGCGGAACGAGATGTACGCGAGTGCGCGGTCGTGGCCGCTCACCACTTTCATCTCGATGCGGATCTCGCCGTCCGGCACGACGAGCTCGGGGATGATTCCACCGATGCCGGCCGTCTGCGAATCCTCTCGGAAGCGACCGGTCACTTTCATGATGTAGCCTTCGCCGACGAACTCGCCGACGTTCCGTCCAGTTACGCTGTCGAGTCGACCGGGAATCGCGCCAGGGGCCGTGAGCGAATCTTCGACGATGACGTCGCCGACCGGTGGTGGCGGGCCGGCCAGTCGCAGCGAGCCGGCCGGTGCGTCGTGTTGAAACGTGGGGCCGCGATCTGGCGTTGGCGACGGCGCCGGAGCTGGCGCATCCTGCGCGGCGACACCAGTGCTCTGGGCGAACAGCGTCAGGCTGAGGAGCATGGCAACAGCAACCGTGCTGATGCGTGCCAGCAGGGTCGGTTTCATGGCGAGCCTCCATGACCTCGACAAACTTCGGTCGAGGCTCCGTCACAGTCTGGAGTCGCGACGGTGATGCTCGGGCGGGTCAGATGTCCTGAATGTGTCAGGACACCGGGGCCAATACCGGGGCATCCGTACCACCCGGGCCGAGTCGGCTGTCACATCCACGTGCGCTGGAGCGAGGGCACCATTGAAGAGACCGAGCTGAAGAGACCGAGCTTGCGCGAAGAATGCGCGCGGAAGGACCGACCGATGGCCGGGGATCGGCTGTCCGGATACGGAAGCCGACGGTACACACGTCGGCTCGTGAACCTGGAGCACCGGCCATGACCCTGACAGTACGAAGATCTACCACGGGACACCCAGGCGCGGAAACCCGCGACCTCGGTGCAGGACAAACGCCAGGTCGCGGCAGACCCCTCCTCGAACGGTTCGGCGCCGAGCTCGCGGCGGCGAGCGATGCACCTGTAGAGTCGTTCAGCCCGGATGCGATCGCGGGCCTGCCCGATCTGGCGCAGCGGTACTTCCTCCACGCCATCCAGCCAGGCACGCCGCTCGCGCGACCCGTGCGGCTGGAGATGAGCGGCGAGATGCGGCTGGGCGCGCACGCGCCGTGGCTGCCATTTGAGGCCCGCGAGCTGCTGGCCCCGCCTGACGGGTTCGTCTGGGAGGCGCGGGTTGGGAATTGGGGGCTCTCCTTTGCCGGGGCCGACAGCTACCTGCACGGCGAGGGGCGCACCAGGTTCCGACTCTGGAGCCTGCTGCCGCTGGTGGACGCCAGCGGCCCGGACGTCTCGCGCTCGGCGCGGGGGCGGCTCGCCGGCGAGATGATCTGGAACCCGGCTTCGCTGTTGCCACAGTGGGGCGTCACCTGGAGCACCATCGACGCGTCGACCGTCTGCGCCACCATCGTCGTGGACGGGGAGGCGATCCCGCTCGGGCTGAGGGTCCGGGAAGATGGCCGCCTGCTGTCGGTCCGGCTCGCGCGCTGGGGCAATCTCACCGCCGACGGCCGCTACCGGCCGATTCCGTTCGGAGCCGACGTCCTGGACGAGCAGACCTTCGGCGGGTACACGGTGCCGTCGCGGCTCGCCGTTCGGTGGTGGTGCGGGACGGACCGCGAGCTGCACTTCTTTAGCGCGGAGATCGGTCAGGCAGCGTTCGGAGCCAGCGCGCTGCGTCTTCCGGCCTGAATCAGGATCGGCTGTCCCTCACGATTGATGACATACCACCCTCACGACGAAGCGGCGGCTCCTGCACGATGAAGGTGGACCGGCCACTTCCCGGGGCCGGCACACCACGTCGTGGCGACCTCAGGGCGCACGAACCGGGGCGCCGCGCCATCGACACATCGGCCTCGCGGTCGCAACCTCGACCGGTCGGGGAGGAGGTAGCTCGTGCAACGGACGATCCTGGTCCCACTCGACGGCTCCAAGGTGAGTGAAGCCTCGCTACCCTGGGCCACGACCCTGGCTCGGCAGCTGGGTCTGTCGGTGACGCTCGCCCGCGTGACGGAGTATCCCCAGTTCAGCAGCGGACTCTGGCCCGACGAGGCGATGAGCGCCGAGACGTACGAACAGGTGCTCGGCGCCGAGCACGACGAGGCTCAGAGCTACCTGGACGGCGTTCGCGAGCAGCTCGCCGACAGTGGCCTGCCTGTCGAGACGACGGTGCGGCACGGCACGCCGTCCGTGGCCCTCCTCGACCTGGCAGACGAGGTCGGCGCCGAAGCGATCGCCATCGCGAGCCATGGGCGGGGCGGCATCAAGCGGTTCATGCTCGGCAGCGTCGCGATGCAGCTGGTGTCGCACACGGCGGTCCCGGTGTTCCTGGTGCGTGCCACCCCGCCAGACCGCCGCCAAACGCCGTCGTTACGTCGATTGCTGGTGCCGCTGGACGGGTCCACGCTCGCCGAGCGCGCCCTGGAGGTCGCGCGGGAGATCGCCGAGACCGGCGCGACGCTGGTGCTGGTGCGGGTCGTGCCGTGGCCGGGCCGCTACCTGACGGACGAGGACGCCGACCGGCCGCTGGACGCCCAGGCGACCGCGTACGGCAGCAAGGTCGCGGCGCAGTATTTGGATCGGGTCGCGACGTCGCTGCGCGCATCTGGCCTGTCGGTCGAGACGCAGGTGATCGTCAGCGAGACGAAGGAGACGGTGAGCCGCCACCTGGCTGTCGCCGCCGAGTCCTGGAACGTGGACACGCTGGTGATGTCCACCCACGGGCGAAGCGGCGTGACTGGCTGGCTGCTCGGCAGCGTCGCGGACGACGTGGTGCGGAGCGTCGATCGGCCGGTCCTGCTAGTCAGCGCTCGGGCGCTGGCGGCGCGGACGGCGGGTCAGGTCTCGGTCGGCGACGTGATGACGCGCGACGTGATGACCGTCGCCGACGACGAGCCGCTGGTCGTCGCACTCCGCAAGCTGGTGCGGCGAGGGGCGAGCGGCGCGCCGGTCCTGGACGCGAACGGGAAGCTGGTCGGCGTCATCTCGCAGCGGGACCTGATGTCCTGGCGCGAGCGCACGGAGAGCGCCCTGGCCACCCAGGAAACAGCACCCGTCGACGAGTACCTGCGCCGCCTGCGGTCGGACAACGTGCGGAGCGTCATGACCACGCCGGCCGTCTCGATCCAGGAATCGGCATCGCTTTCGAGCGCGCTGACGCTCCTGCGCGAGCGGGGCGTTCGGCGGCTGCCCGTGACGCGAGGCGGCCGGGTCGTCGGCATCCTGACCGGCACCGACGTGCTGCTGGCGATGCTCGGGCAGTTGGAATCGGAGGATGAGGCGAACCACCGCGCCGAGCTCGAACCGTCGGAGGCGCTCAGCAGCGTCGGCGGTGACGGCTGACCATCGAGGTGCTCGTCATGTTTCACGACCGTCTCGTGCCAGGATGGCCGCTCCTGTCCACGTTCAAGAAGTCGGAGCCACGCGGCGGCTCGGAACGCCCGGCGCCCCCGGAGAAGCCCGAGCCGACCGAGTCACCGCGCCCGCCCGACGGCACGCAGCCAGGGCCGCTGCGCGACAAGCTAGGTGAGGCGTCGATCTGGTGGGGCGGCTTCCTGGTCGCGCTGGCGCTGGCCTGGCTGGTCGGCGCCCTCTGGTTCCCGGTCCAGCAGCCGCGTGTGGAGGTCTCCTACACCTTCTTCAAGCAGCAGGTGGTGGCCGACAACGTGGTCTCCGTCAGCGCACGCGACGACACCCTCCAGGGCACGTTCCGGCAGGAGGTGAAGTACCCGCCGGAGGCCGGCGACAAGGGCCGCCCGGTGACCACCTTCTCGACGGTGCTCCCGGCCTTCGCCGATCCGACGCTCGGCGCGCTCCTCGACGCGCACGGCGTCACCGTGACCGCTGCCTCGACGGCGGCGGCGCACGACCCGGTCCTCGCGCTTCTCCTCACGTTCGGCCCGGCCGTCCTCTTGTTCGGGGGCATGTTCTGGCTGTTCCGGCGGACGTCTGGCGCCGGCGGGAGCGGGATTTTCGGGATGGGCAAGAGCCAGGCGCGCCGCTACGACGTGACGGCGCCGGGCCTGAACAAGGTGACGTTCGCGGACGTGGCGGGCATCGACGAGGCGGAGCAGGAGCTGATCGAGATCGTCGATTTCCTGAAAGACCCGACGAAGTACACGCGCCTGGGCGGCTCGGCTCCGCGCGGGGTGCTGCTGGTCGGGGCGCCGGGCACCGGCAAGACGCTGCTGGCAAAGGCGGTCGCGGGTGAGGCCGGCGTGCCGTTCTTGAGCATGGGCGCCAGTGAGTTCGTCGAGATGTTCGTCGGGGTCGGGGCGAGCCGCGTCCGCGACCTGTTCAAGCAGGCCCGCGAGATCGCGCCGGCCATCGTGTTCGTGGACGAGCTGGACGCCGTCGGCCGGTCGCGCGGCCGGTCCTCCTACACCGGCGGCAACTCCGAGCAGGAGCAGACGCTGAACCAGATCCTGACCGAGATGGACGGCTTCAGCTCGCAGGACACGGTGATCGTGCTGGCGGCCACCAACCGCCCGGACATGCTCGATCCGGCCCTGCTGCGGGCTGGACGGTTCGACCGCCGCATCGTCGTGCAGGCGCCGGACAAGGCCGGCCGCGAGGCGATCTTGCGCGTGCACACCCGCCAGATGCCGCTGGACCCAGACGTCAGCCTGAAGGCGATCGCCGAGGCGACGCCCGGCCTGGTGGGCGCCGATCTCCGGAATCTGGCGAACGAGGCCGCGTTGCTGGCCGCTCGCCGCGCCCAGGAGACCGTCCACGAGCGCGACTTCCTGGACGCGTTGGAGAAGATCCTGCTCGGCCCGGCCCGGCCGCTCTTGATGACGCCGGACGAGCGCGAGCGCGTCGCGTACCACGAGGGAGGACACACGATCCTGGGGCTACTGGTGCCGGGTGCGGATCCCGTGAAGCGCGTGACGATCGTGCCACACGGCATGGCGTTAGGCGTCACCTACCAGCGCCCGCCGGACGACCGCCACAACCACGACGAGCGGTATCTGCGCGCACGCGTGATCGGTGCGATGGGCGGTCGAGCCGCCGAGTCGCTGGTCTACGGGAGTCGGACCACCGGGTCGGAGAACGACATGCAGCAGGCGACCGAGATCGTGCGCCAGATGGTGACGCGCTGGGGCATGAGCGACAAAGTCGGGCCAGTCGTCCTCGCGCCGCGGTCCAATCCGTTCCTGAGCGGCGCCAGCGGCGATGGCGGGCTGGAGCTCGGCCGACCGTACAGCGAGGAGACCGCCACCCTTATCGACGCCGAGATCCACCGTACGCTCCAGGAGGCGTACGACGAGGCCGTCCGGGTCCTGGCCGAGCATCGTCAGGAGCTGGACGCGCTGGCGCAAGCCTTGCTGGAGCATGAGACGCTGGAGGAGGACGAGATCCTGGCCGCAACGGGACTGGCCGGTGCGCCGGTGTCGCTTCCTCCGGCCGCCGTCCGCCCGCCAGTGCGACAGTCGCTCTCAGCCTGACGACGATTCCCGAATTGTCCTGGCGCAGACGGGCCATCTTACCCTGGAGCCTGGGTGACCGCGCGGGGACAATGTGGGGAAGACCATTTCACGAGAAGAGCGGGAGATCTGATGGCAGTCGCGAGTGCCGGGGCCATTGCCCCACCCTCGGACGACAAGCGCTGGCGCGTCGTGGATGCGACGATGCGGCGCCATGGCTACGCACCATCGGCGTTGATCGAAGCGCTCCATTCGGCCCAGCAGTCGTTCGGATACCTGGACGAACCGACCCTCCGATACGTCGCCGCGAGCCTGCACGTTCCACCGTCGCGGGTGTACGGCGTGGCGACCTTCTACCACTTCTTCAGCATGAAGCCGCAGGGCGAGCACACCTGCGTGGTCTGCACGGGCACGGCCTGCTACATCAAAGGCAGCGGCCAGATGCTCAGCGCGCTCGGCGAGACGTTCGGCGTGAAACCGGGCGAAACCACGGAGGACGGCCAGCTTTCGGTGATGATTGCACGCTGTCTCGGCGCCTGCAGCCTGGCGCCGGCGGCGGTCTTTGACGGCGAAGTGGTCGGCAAGCTGACCCCCGAGACGATCGTTCAGCGGGCGCGGAGCATGAACAGCCATGACGCCTGAAGAGCTCACTAGCATGGCCGAGGCCGAGCAGGCTGCGCAGCGGAAAGCTCGGCAGCGCATCCAGGTGTGTGTGGCGGCGGGCTGCCTGTCCTCGCAAAGCGACCAGGTCAAGTCCGCCATCGAAGCGGAAGTGAAGCAGCGTGGACTGGGCGCCACGTGCGCGGTCAAGGGCGTCGGGTGCATGGGGCTCTGCTCGGCCGGACCGCTCGTGTCGGTCGCCCCGAGCGGGGTGATGTACCGGGGCGTCAGTCCGGCCGACGCGGCCGAGATCGTGGACACGCTCGACGGCGAGCCCCCGGCCCGCCTGAGCTGCCCGGTCGAGCAGGCGTTCTTCAACCGACAGGTCAAGGTGGTCCTGGAGAACGTCGGCGAGATCGACCCCGAGCGGATCGAGGAGTCGATCGCGGCGGGCGGCTACCAGGCTCTTTCGAAGGTGCTCCACGAGATGCGGCCCCAGGAGGTCATCGAGGAGATCTCGGCGAGCGGCCTGCGCGGACGCGGCGGGGCTGGCTTCCCGACCGGCCTCAAGTGGCGCACCGTCGCGAAGGGCGGCGGTGACCGCAAGTTCGTGATCTGCAACGGCGACGAGGGCGACCCGGGCGCGTTCATGGATCGGGCTGTCCTGGAGAGCGACCCGCACCGGGTGCTCGAAGGGATGGCCATCGCGGCGTACGCGACCGGCGCCCACGAAGGGTACCTCTACGTCCGTGCCGAGTATCCGCTGGCGATCCGGCGCCTGACGACAGCGATCCGACAGGCGAAGCAGCGCAACGTGCTCGGCGAGGGGATCCTCGGTACGCCGTTCTCGTTCAACGTCGAGATTCGGCTTGGCGCCGGCGCCTTCGTGTGCGGCGAGGAGACCGCCCTGATCGCCTCGATCGAAGGCGGACGGGGCACCCCGCGACCGCGCCCGCCGTTCCCGGCCGAGTCTGGTCTCTGGGGTTGCCCGACGCTCATCAACAACGTCGAGACGTTCGCGAACATCGCGCCGATCATCCGACGTGGCGCCGCCTGGTTCGCCAGCATCGGGACCGAGAAGAGCAAGGGTACCAAGGTGTTCGCCCTGGCTGGCCGAGTCGAGAACACCGGCCTGATCGAGGTGCCGATGGGCATCTCGCTGCGGGAGATCGTGTTCGAGCTCGGCGGCGGCGTGCCCGACGGCCGTGACTTCAAGGCAGTTCAGACCGGCGGTCCGTCGGGCGGCTGCATCCCGGCTGCCCACCTGGACAGCAGCGTGGACTACGAGTCGCTGGCTCGGCTCGGCTCGATCATGGGCTCGGGCGGCATGATCGTGATGGACGACACCTCGAGCATGGTCGACGTGGCGCGCTACTTCATGGAATTCTGCATGACCGAGTCGTGCGGAAAGTGCGTCCCGTGCCGGGTCGGAACGGCCCAGATGCACGACCTGCTGACGAAGCTGAGCGAGCGGCGCGCGAGTGTCAGCGATCTGGCACTGCTGGAGCGGCTGTGCGACCTGACGGCCAACACCAGCCTGTGCGGGTTGGGACAGAATGCCCCGAACCCGGTCGTGAGCACGCTCCGCTACTTCCGCGACGAGTACGAGGCCGCGATCACCTCGACGGCGCTGCCGGTGCTCAACAACGCACCTGGCACGAACGGAAGCCATGCCCGCGACAGGGAGGTGTCAGCGTGAGTGTCCCCCCAGTTCACGTCAACACGCTCATCATCGACGGCAAGGACGTCGGGGCACGCGAGCACGAGACGATCCTCGAGGTCGCCCGCGAGAACGGGATCTGGATTCCCACCCTCTGTGAGCTCACCGGCCTCTCGACGGTCGGGGCCTGCCGGCTGTGCATCGTCGAGGTGAAGGGTACGAACAAGCTGCTCCCGGCGTGCGCCACCCGGGTTTCGGAGGGCATGGAGGTCACGACGGACTCGGAGCGGCTCCACGAGTACCGTAAGATGATCCTGGAGCTGCTGTTCGCCGAGGGCAACCACATCTGCTCGGTGTGCGTGGCGAACGGACACTGCGACCTGCAGTTTCTGGCCCAGAAGCTCGGCGTGGACCACATCCGGTTCCCGTACCTGTACCAGCATCGGACGGTGGACGCGTCGCACGCCCGCTTCGGACTCGACCACAACCGCTGCATCCTCTGCACGCGCTGCGTCCGGGTCTGCGACGAAGTCGAAGGTGCGCACACCTGGGACGTCCTGGGCCGCGGCACCAACGCCCGGGTCATCACCGATCTGAACCAGCCCTGGGGCGAGGCGTTGAGCTGCACCAGCTGCGGCAAATGCGTGAGCGTCTGCCCGACGGGCGCACTGTTCGAGAAGGGCAAGGCGGTGAGCGAGATGGTGAAGCAGCGCGACCTGCTGCCGTCGCTCCTGTCAATGCGGGAGCGGCAGCGATGAGCGAGGAGTCAGGAGTCAGGAGTCAGGAGCCAGGAGAAGCACGGAAGATCAAGGTGGCGACCGTCTGGCTGGACGGCTGCTCCGGCTGCCACATGTCGTTCCTGGATTTGGACGAGCGCCTGGTCGAGATCGCCCAGCACGTCGAGATGGTGTACACGCCGCTGATCGACCTGAAGACGTACCCAGACGAGGTTGACCTGGCGCTGGTCGAAGGCGCGGTCAGCAGCGAGGAGGATCTCGAAAAGATCCACCGCATCCGCCGCCAGACGAAGATCCTGGTGTCGTTCGGGGATTGCGCGGTCACGGCGAACGTGCCGTCGATGCGCAACGCGTTCTCGGTCAAGGACGTCTATCAGCGGGGCTACTTCGAGACGGCGACCCTCAACCCGAGCGTCCCCGATCAGATCGTCCCGAAGCTCCTGCCGACCGTCCGACCGATCCACGCCTACGTGCCGGTGGACGTCTTCCTGCAGGGCTGCCCGCCGCCCGCCGACGTCATCTACGGCTTGCTGACCGACTTGCTGGCCGGGCGGACGACGGATCTCACCACTCAGACCCGGTTCGGTCGCTGAGCGAGGAGGCGCAGACGATGGCTCGTCAGATCACGATCGACCCGGTCACCCGGATCGAAGGTCACGCGAAGATCACCATTCAGCTCGACGACAGCGGCGCCGTCTCGGACGCGAAGTTCCACATCACCCAGTTCCGCGGGTTCGAGAAGCTGTGCGAGGGCCGGCCGTTCCAGGAGATGCCGAGCCTGATGGCGCGAATCTGCGGCATCTGCCCGGTCAGCCACCTGGTGGCGTCGGCCAAGGCGTGCGACGCGCTGATGGCAGTCCAGGTGCCGAAGACGGCGGCCAGCCTGCGCCGCGTCATCAACCTGGCCCAGTTGATCCAGTCCCATGCGCTCTCGTTCTTCTACCTCTCGGCGCCAGACCTGCTGCTCGGGATGGACGCCGACCCGGTCAGCCGCAACGTGTTTGGCCTGATGCAGTCCCACCCGGAGGTCGCCCGCGACGGCATCCGTCTGCGCCAGTTCGGGCAGCAGGTGATCGAGCTGCTCGGCGGCAAGCGCATCCACCCGGCCTGGGTCGTGCCGGGCGGCGTCAGCGAGCCGCTGTCGGCCGAGAAGCGAGAGACGATCGTCAGTATGCTGCCAAACGCGGTGGCGATCGTCGAGCGGGCGCTGCCGACGTTCAAGCAGGTGTTCGAGCAGTTCCCGGACGAGGTTCAGACGTTCGCCAACTTCCCATCGCTGTTCATGGGGCTGGCCGGCGAGCACGGCGAGCTGGAGCACTACGACGGCGGCGTGCGAATCGTCGACTCGACGGGCAAGGTCGTCGCGAACGGGCTGCGGCCCGAGCGGTACGCGGAGTACATCGGCGAGAGCGTCGAGCCGTGGAGCTATCTTAAGTCGGCGTACTACAAGCCGCACGGCTACCCGGGCGGCCTGTACCGGGTCGGGCCGCTCGCTCGCCTGAACGTGGCGACCAGCGTGGAGACGCCGAAGGCCGGCCGCGAGTGGGCCGAGTTCCGACAGCTCGAAGGGGGCGTGGTCTCCAGCTCGTTCCACTATCACTACGCCCGCCTGATTGAGATCCTGTACGCGCTGGAGCGGATCGGCCAGATCCTGGACGAGCCGGACATCCTGAGCACCCGGGTGCGTGCTCACGCCGAGCCGAACGCGAGCGAGGGCGTCGGGATGGCCGAGGCGCCGCGCGGCACCCTCCTGCACCACTACAAGATCGACGAGAACGGGCTGATCGTCTGGGCCAACCTGATCATCGCGACCGGCCACAACAACCTGGCGATGAACCGGGGCGTCTTCCAGGTGGCACGCCACTTCGTGCACGGCGAGCGCCTCGAGGAAGGGATGCTCAACCGGGTCGAGGCGGTCATCCGCGCGTACGATCCGTGCCTGAGCTGCTCGACCCACGCGCTGGGGCAGATGCCGCTGCGGATCCAGCTGCTGGCGCCGGGCGGGGAAGTCCTGGACGAGCTGACGCGGGACGGCGGCAGACATGGCTAATCATCGCCTGGTCATCGGCTACGGGAACCCGCTGCGCGCCGACGACGGCCTGGGCTGGGTGGTCGCGGAGGAGCTGGCCGAAAGCCCACTCCCGAGCGACACCCGCGTCCTCACCGCCCATCAACTCACGCCGGAGCTGGCCGAGCCGGTCGGACAGGCGGATCTGGTGGTGTTCGTGGACGCGCGCGAGGGCGGCGAGCCTGGACGGATCGAGCGCGACACGGCGGCCCCGGCGGCTGAGGGGTCGCCGACGTTCAGCCACGACCTCGACCCACCCGCGCTGCTGGCCTTGGCCCGGTCGCTGTACGGGCACTGCCCGCAAGCCGTGGTCGTCTCGGTCGGCGGGCAGGACTTCGGGTACGGCATGGCGCTGTCGGAGGTCGTGTGGGCGGCGGTGCCGGCGGTGGTTCAAGAGATTCTGACGATTCTGGAGGACGGCGCGGCTGGCGCAGTTGCCGTCCCCGTTGGAGCGACGACCGGCTCGGGCCGCCGCTCGCTCGGAGGGTGACAGCATGCACGAGCTCGCGGCGGTCGGGGCACTGGTCGACGCGGTGATCGAGAGCCTTGCCGACCAGGCGCCATGCCGAGTCGAGGTGGTTCGCGTGCAGCGCGGAACGGCGTTTCTCGAACAGGCGCTGCTCCAGGGCTTCGAGATGATGTCGCGTGGGACGCCCCTCGAAGGCGCCCGCCTGGACGTGGAAGTCGTGGACCACGCGATCGACTGCGCCTGTGGCGTCGAGCGACCGATCCAGGCCGAGGAGCTGATCGGCCACGTCTGGGTCTGCCCGAACTGCGGGCACCTGGAAGCGATCGACGAGGCGGATGACCTGATCCTGCTGGATGTGACGCTGGTGCCGACCGAAGCGGCGGTCGGAGCCGGAGGCCGCTGAGCTTCCGCCCGCCGCATCAGCCGCCCTGACGCGCCTTCGAACGATGCCTTGCCGCCTCCTCAATCGCCCAGGGCGTGGCGATCCATCACGAGCAGCGGCTCGCGGATCGCCTCGATCTGGATACCGTCCGGGTCTTTGAAGTAGAGCGAGTCCACCGCGCCTCGGTCCGGCCCGATGTACGGGATGCCATGCTGCTCCAGCCGGGCTCTGAGCGGCTCGAACTGGTCTTCGTAGACCGAAATCGCGATGTGCTGGACGCTGCCGAGCGACTCGACGCCGGGCTGCAAGCCGAGGCCCGGGAAGTCGAAGAACGCCAGCAGGTTGTCGTTCCCGATGTCGAAGAACAGGTGCGACGAGCCAGGGTAGTCGCGGTTCTCCATCAGCTCGATCAGCGGGAACCCGAGCACACCCTGGTAGAACTGGATCGTCCGCTCGACGTCGCTGCAGATCAGCGCCATGTGGTGGACGCCGCGCGCCGTCGATTGCGGGCGCTGGGAGCGCGGCTGGAGGTACTTCGCGCGGATCGGGGCGGCTTTGGCCTCGAAATCGGTCTGCTGGGCGGTCATGGTGGTGCTCCGAGTCGGGGAATGCCCTCACCCCCCAGCCCCCTCTCCCTAGCCGCGGGAGAGGGGGAGAATTGTCCCGGGAGGATGGGGTGGAAGGCGTCAGATAGCGCGGGACATCTCGATCTCCTGGAGGGCAGGATTCGAGGGGAGGGGGTGGCGGTTGCCGGTCGGGGTGAAGCCGGCGCCGACGTAGAGATTGCGGGCACGGGTGTTCGTCTCGACGACCCAGAGGGTGAGGGTGTGGAGGTCGCGCGCCCTGGCCCAGCCGACGATGCCGTCCAGCAGGCGGCGTGCCAGCTGCTGGCGGCGCGCTTCGGGCGCCACCCAGACCGAGACGACCAGCCCGATGCCGTCGCCGGGGTTCGGGAGGAAGCAGCCGGTCATGCCGAGCCAGGTGTCGGTCTCCGCGTCCGAGGCGACCATCAGGACGGTGGTCAACCCTTCTGAGGTGTTGGCGACGCGGTCGGTCCAGAATTCGGGCGGGCGGGCAATCGCGAGCGCGTACGAGTCGGAGAAGGCGTCTGGCGAGTCCTGGAGGGCGCGCAAGCGGAAGGCGCGGTACACCTCGACCTCGTCCGGGCGGATGCGGCGGATGACGGCCGGCTCGGAATGCGCGGAGCTCATGTGGAGGCCAGTCCGAGGTCGTCGCGGCGCACGACCCCGCCCTGGACGACCATCTGGATGCCGGTCCTCAGGCGCGAGATGTCGTCTATGGGGTTGCCGCCCACGACGATCAGGTCGGCGGCCTTGCCGGGCTCCAGCGTGCCGACGCGCGGCAGGATCCGGGTCAGGCGGGCGGCCTCGCGGGTGGCGGCCAGGATCGCGGCCATCGGGTCCATGCCGTTGCCGACCATCAGCTCGATCTCCAGGGCGTTGTCGCCGTTCGGCATCCTGGATTGTGCGCCACAGTCGCAGCCGAGCGCGATGGGCACGCCGACGTCGAGGGCGAGCTTGAAGGCCGAGGCGTGGATCGGCTCGACCTGCTCGGCGCGGCGGATGCGCCACGGCTCGGCCTGCCGCTTATGGACGTAGTAGTGGGTCGGGCCGAAGGTGGGCACGAGGTAGATGCCCTTCGCCTTCATCTTGTGGGCCTGCTCCTCGTCCAGGTAGAAGCCGTGGTCGATCGAGTCTACGCCGGCCTCGACGCCGTTGCGGATGCCGCCGATCCCGATGGCGTGGCTGAGGACCGACTTGTTCACCTTGTGGGCCTCGTGGACGGCGACGCGGACCTCGTCGAGCGAGAACTGCTCGGTGTTGACGTCCGAGCCTTCGGTGGCGATCCCTGGCGAGAGCATCAGCTTGATCGAGTCCACGCCGCGCTTGACGTGCTGGCGGACCTCGCGGCGGACGGCATCCACGCCGTCCACCTCGACGGCGCACCAGTTGTGGTAATGGCCGCCTGTCGTGGTGAGTCCGCGTCCGCTGGCGAGGATGCGCGGGCCGACGACGGCGCCCTCCGCGATGGCGTCTCGCAAGTCCACGTCCAGGAAGTCGCGCGAGCCGGCGACGCGGATGGTGGTGAAGCCGGCCTGGAGGGTGCGGGTGGCCGGCGGGATCATCCGGAACGCGGCCAGGCCGACCGGGTCCGACTCACGGTTCGGCTCGAAGTCACCGCCGGCCAGGTGGACGTGGGTGTCGATCAGGCCGGGCATCAGGGTGCGGCCGGCGAGATCGACGGTGACGGTGTCGGGGTCGGCGTGGCGGGCTTCGAGGGTGACGGTCGGGCCGACGGCCTCAATGGCGCCGTCACGAGCGAGCAAGGCAGCACGCTCGGCGAGGCCGCCGTTGCCGTCGAGGATGGTGCCGTTCAGGAAGAGGATCGCCATGTGCGCTCCCGTCTCTCAGTCACAGCCACTGGCAGCGAGCGGTCCGAGTCGCGACCGGATGGGCGGGACGTTCAGGATGCCTGCGAGTCTGTGGACCGCGTTCATCAGGTCTGCTCACCGTGCGTCACGCGGCTGGTGGGCACAGACGATGCTACTGGAAGCGGGCGAGGCGCGACGAAGGAGTGGGGTGAAGCATGGGTGGGGAGAAGCGGAGCGCACGTCGGCCGCGGATCGTCGTGATCAACGACGACACGGACTTCCTGACGCTGATGTCCGAGCTACTGAGCGAGCTTGGCGAGTACGACGTCGAAGTGTGCCGCGAGGGGAACCGAGCGTACCAGTTCGTCAGGGACCAGCTGCCGGACGCGGTGATCCTGGACATCCGGATCGACGGACAGGAGGCGGGCTGGACGATCCTGGAGTGCCTGACGCTGGACCCGAAGACAAAGCCGATCCCGACGATCGTCTGTTCGGCGGCGGTGCGGGAGCTACAGTCGCACCAGGAGATGTTCGACCTGTACGGGATCGACGTGCTGACCAAGCCGTTCGACCTGGACACGCTCCTGGAGAAGGTGGCGACGGCGCTGGACCGGGGCGAACGCCAGCACCGCAGGCCAGAGTAAAGCCGGCGCCTCGTCTGAACATGCGTCCACGCGCCCCCGGCGCGCCACGTCGGGGTTTGAAAGCCCGGCCTACCGTCATGCCGTCGCGCTGCGACGCCGGGAGCACGCCCACCGGTCGCGGAGCGACAGCTGATTGTAGACGTGGACTTCAGTCCACGGACGCTCCCACATCCGGCGATCGTCGAGTATCAGTTGACTTCATGATCCCTTTGTCGGAATATGTGGCGGTACGTCTTTGGGGAGGGTAGAAACGGTTTAGCGTGCCCATGCGAAGGTAGCGGGGTGGATCCGCTCCTCCTACTCGTTCACGGTCTCGTTCTGATTCACGAGGGGTTTGGGGAGGCTCACGATGGCGTGGCGACCCACGATGCGGCAGAAGCGTAGCGGCCGAGCGTCTGACGCTCCGGCGAGCCGTCGGTCAACCCGACGAGAGTTTCTCGCGTACGGTATCACCCTCGCCGGCGTTGCCGGCCTACTCGCGGCGTGCACGCCGCAGGCACCATCCGCGCCAGCGAAACCAGCGGAGCCGGCCAAGCCGGCCGAAGCCGCCAAGCCAACGGAAGCGGCCAAGCCGGCCGCGCCGGCCGCCACAACCGCACCAGCGGCCGCGGCCAAGCCTGCCGAGGCCGCGAAGCCGGCTGAAGCAGCAAAGCCGACGGCCGCCGCCCAGACGGCCCCGGCGGCGGCCAAGCCAGGCGGCGCGGCGAAGGGCTCGCTCGTCATGGTGATCGAGTCGGAGCCTGACACGATCACCCCGAAGGATGCCACCACCGACAACGCCTACTTCGTGCTGGGCAACGTCTACGACGCCCTGACCGCCCGCGACTGGTCGTCTGGCGAGCCGAAGATCGTCCCGAAGCTGGCCGAGAGCTACACCCAGCAGGCCGATCCGCGGACCTGGCGCTTCAAGCTGCGCTCCGGGATCAAGTTCCATAACGGCGAGCCGTTCAACGCCGACGCCATCGTCGCGATGGTCGCCAACGTGACGGACCCGTCGCGGCCGGGCCAGGGCATCGACGAGTACGGCCTGGGCGGCGCGACCGCCACGAAGGTCGACGACATGACCGTCGACATCACGACGAAGGCGGTCGATGCGATCTTCCCGAGTCGGGCGGTGAAGATCCCGATTCCGGCGCCGAAGTGGATCGCCGGCACGCCGAAGGACGGCGGCGTCACCGAGGCGATCGGAACCGGGCCGTACAAGCTGGCCGAGTACCAGCGGTCGAGCCACTTCCTCCTGAAGGCGAACGACGAGTACTGGGGCACGCCCAAGCCGACCATCGGCGAGATCAAGATCCTGTTCCGCAACGAGGCGGTGGTCCGGGCGAGCATGCTCCAGGCCGGCGAGGTCCAGCTCGCGACGCTCCTCAGCCCAGAGGACGCCAAGAAGCTGGGCAACAGCATGATCGAGCTGACCGGCGAGTCGGTCGGCATCCGGATGAACCCCGAGCACCCGATCCTCAAAAACTTGCAGGTCCGGCAGGCGATCAACATGTCGGTTGACCGCAAGGGGATGATCGACGCCCTGTTTGGCGAGGTGGCCGAGCCGCTGAACGGCATGATGGTCCGGAAGTCGTCGGTCGGCTTCAACAAGGAGCTGAAGGAGTACCCGTACGACGTCGCGAAGGCGAAGTCGCTGATTCAGCAGGCCGGCGCGGCCGGTCAGTCGATCGAGCTGATCAGCCGAAACGGCGTCTTCCCACGGGTTGGCGAGGTGAACGAGCTGGTCGCGGACCAGATCAGCCAGACCGGCCTGAAGGTCTCGATCAAGTCGTTGGAGGTCGGGCAGTGGCGAACGCTGCTGCGGGCGGTCAAGCCGGGCGAAGGCCGCTCCGACCTCCAGTTGACCTCGGTCAGCGACCCGGTCCTCGACTCCTCGCGCGCGATGCTCAACTACTTCCAGTGTGGCGGGGTCAACGCGCAGTGGTGCGACCAGGCCTGGACTGACAAGTTCCAGAAAGCGCTCGGGCTCAGCGGTGATGCGCGCCAGAAGGCGTTCGCGGACCTCTGGAAGGAGGTCTACGACCAGAACGTGTTCATCCCGCTGTTCGGTCTCAACTTCGTGCACGGCATCTCGCCGAAGCTGAAGTGGGGGCCGAAGCGGCAGGATCTGATCCGCTACTTCCCCGATTGGACCCTCGACGCCTGACGCCCAGCATGTAGAGCGTCAGCCGTTCACACGAGGCCGGTGCGTCGATGGCGCACCGGCCTCGTCGTGCGTCAGGCTCGCCGGGGCGGGCCGCCGAGTGAGAAGATGCCGGTACGTCCCGCTGCGCATCGCCGATTGTGGCGGGTCGAACGTCGTCGCCAATGACGAGCGCCCGGAGTCACCATGTCCGAGGGCGCTGGAGGGAGCGCGTGATGGCAGATCGAGCGGCCGAACGATGGCGCGGCATCTTCACCATTCTTTTGACGCCGTTCGCCGAGGACAGCTCGCTCGACGAGGAGAGCCTCCGCCGCGAGGTGGACTTCGTCATCGCAGCCGGCGCCCACGGGATCGTCACGCCGGTCAACACGAGCGAGTTCTTCCTGCTAGCCGACGACGAGCGCAGGCGGCTGGCCGAGGTCGTCGTCGATCGGGCGGCCGGCCGGGTGCCCGTCGTCATCGGCACGGCGGCGCCTGTGACGAGTGCGGCGGTCGGCCTGACCCGCCACGCGCGAGCCACCGGCGCGGCCGGCGTCATCGCGATGCCGCCCTACGTGGTGCCGCTCGGGACGGACGGCGTGCTCGACTACTACTCGCGCATCGCCGAGGCGGCGGACGGCCTGCCGGTCGTGCTCCAGAACGTCGGTGGGCAGGTTGGCGTGCCGATGCGCGCAGACGCCGTGGTGAAGCTGGCGCAGGCGGTGCCGGCCATCCGCTACGTCAAAGAGGAAACACTGCCGAGCACCCACCGCATCTCGGAGCTGCTGGCCGTGGCCGGCGACACACTGGACGGCGTCTTCGGCGGCTCAGGCGGGCGGGCGCTGGTGGACGAGCTCCAGCGGGGCGCCTGCGGCCTGATGTCCGGCTGTCAGCTCGTGGACGCCCAGGTGAAGGTCTACAACCTGCTCCTGGCCGGCGACGAGGCCGGCGCCCGAGCGGCATTCGCGCGGCAGCTGCCGGCCCAGACGCACTGGGGATCGATCGGGCTGAAGGTGGCGAAGGAAGTGCTGCGGCGGCGCGGCGTCTTCCGCACGACGGTCACACGCAAGCCGGACCGCGAGCTGGACGCGCACGACCACGCCGAGATCACCTGGGCGCTGGGTCTGGCCGCGCCGGATCTGATCCCAACTGGCACGTTGGCGGGAGCGACACGATGAAGATCACTGGCCTGCGCGTCCTGATTCTGGCCCCACGCGAGAACCACCATCAGGAAGTCCCTGAGTACGTCGTCTCCAAATCGCGCCAGAACGGCATCGCCATCATCTCGACAGACGAGGGGATCGAGGGGGTCGTCTCGACCGAGGCGAGCAACGCCCGAGAGCTGGCCCGGCGCTGGGCCTCAGCCCGCGAGCACATCGAGGGCCAAGATCCGTTCGACCGGGGCAAGATCGCCAACGTGCTCCGGCGGCGGTTCACCTGGCCGCAGCGCATCCTCGGGGTGCTGGACTATGGCCTCTGGGACATCGCCGGCAAGGCGTTCGACAAGCCGATCTACAAGCTGCTCGGGGCGACCCGCGAGAAGATCCTGGCGTACGGCTCCACCATCCACCACAACTCGGACGAGCGGTTCGTCGAGACGACGCTGCGCTGCAAGGAGGCCGGCTTCAAGGCCGTCAAGCTGCATCCGTACTGCAATCTCGAGGACGATCTCAGACTGGTCTACAAGGTCCGGAAGGCGGTCGGCGACGACTTCACGCTGATGATCGACACGCTGGTCTACCCGGCCCCGTACACGCGCGACGAGGCGCTGCGGATGGGTCGGGCGCTAGACGAGCTGGGGTTCTGGTGGTTCGAAGACCCGCTGCCGAAGACCGATCTGGTCGGGCTGGCCCAGCTGACCCGCGAGTGCCAGGTGGTCCAGATCCGCTCGGCGGACAAGGTGGAGGACATCCACGAGTACGCCGCCATGATCGAGGGCCGCTGCATGGACATCATGGCTGGTCCGGCCTCGTTTGGGATCACGGACCTGATGAAGCTGGCGGCGTTGGCCGAGGCGAACCACATGAAGATGGAGCCGCACGACTTCGGAGGCGGCACCGCCAGCCTGCACGTCGGCCTCGCGATCACCAACTGCGACTATTACGAGCAGGCAACCCCTGAGGGCTGCTTCGACAGCGAGATCTACCCGGGCGTCTATCTCGCACCGATCCGCGTGGATAGCGAGGGATACGTCCACGCCCCGACCGGCCCCGGCCTGGGATTCCCCGTCGACCTGAAGGAGGCCGAGAAGGTCGCCTCCGAGACATTCTGACGTGAACCTTGGCCCAGCTGACCGGTTGCGAGAAGTGTGATCTATAGTGACTGTGCCCGCACCCGCGAGCTTCGCCATGGTTGTGGCGCTCAAACCAGTGTCGTCGAATGCTCGGCCTCAACAGAGTCGATGGTACACGCAGCGACTTCAGGAAGCTGCGAGGGTTCAAGGTGCGAGCCAACTGGAGGGTCCGCTCTATGCGCGGATCGTCTGGTTTCGGGCGCGACGCGAGCATGACGATGTGGATGCTGACAACGTCCCCAAGCGGATCCTGGACGCGCTGAAGGGAATCGTGTTCGCAAACGACGATGAGATCGATCGCTGCCTGTCGATCCGGACGGTTGCCTCCGCGGCCGGAGACTTCGAGGTTGACCTGTTGAAGGTTCCGTCGATGGGGGTTCAGGACGATCTCCGAGGTCTCCTCGGTGTTGAACGACATGTCTTGTACATTGAGATTGGACCGGTCACCGATGCCGCGGTCGCATTTGGTCCGGTGAGGTGAAACGCCGATGAGAGCACCAGCAGCAGACTACCTGGAGGCAGCGAAGGTTGAGGATTTGATCGACGAGTTGCATCGCGAGGGTTATCAGGTCGAACGTGAAGCGACAGTCGGAAACGAAACCTTCGACTTGTCAGCTCAACGGAACGGTGAGCTCTTAGTCTATGAAGTCAAGGCCCGATCACGACTCAAGGAGAGTGGTGACGAGCTCGCTCGACTGCGCGAGGCTGCGATCGAGGCTGGCGTATCGGGCTTCAGACTCGTGGTTGTGAATCCTCCGCACGAAATAGAGGTCGCGGTCGAAGGATTGAAAGAGGCCCTGGCAAGCCACTTCCTCGAAAAGCTTCCGCCGGCAGTGGAGGAGCTTTCGGCGAACACCTGCTTTCAAGGCGTGTCGCACGTGTACATCGACGCGGTCAGCGTCCGTCGCATGGGAGCCCACGTTCGCGGAACTGCATCCATCGACGTGCAGCTCAACTTCCGGGGGAAGACGGATCGCATTGACTGGACTGTCGACGAGCGACTCCCGTTCACCTTCGACGTCGAGCTGGGGCACGATCTGAAGCTAGCTCGCGTCAACGAGATCAAGATCGACCTGAGCGACTTCGCCGACGCGGACGAGTGAGCTTCCGGCCGAACGGGCTGTATGGCAGCTGCCATGACTGGTGAGCTGCCCAGGGAGTTGGCAGACGGGGTCGAGCGGCTGCTGGCAGGCATCTCGGTCCGAGACCTGGCGCGTGCCAGCGCCGAGTTGACCGAGCGATACCGGGAGAAGCGCGAGCGCCGAGCGCCCGTGGCGCGGACCCAGGCCGACATCGTCGCCTACCTGGCGGCGCGCATGCCCGCGACATACGCCGCTGTCTCGGCAGCGCTCGAGGCGGTCCGCGAGCTCCGCCCCGATTGGTCGCCGCGCACGCTGCTCGACCTGGGGGCCGGGCCGGGCACCGCCACCTGGAGCGCGGCCTCGGTCTGGCCGTCGCTGACAAAGGCGACCGCTGTCGAAGCCGAAGGGCGCATGATCGAGACCGGCCAGGAGCTCGCGCGGTCGGCAGGATGGGCGGTTGTGCGCGAGGCCAGTTGGACCCGGGGCAGCGTGACCGAGCCAGCGCCCGGCGGGCCGTATGACCTTGTGGTGATGGCGTACGTGCTGGGTGAGCTCGACGGGGCAAGCCGCGACCGCGCTGTCGAGCGAGCCTGGGAGGCCACCGCGGCGCCAGATGGCCTGACGCTGATCGTCGAGCCGGGCACGCCTGAGGGTTACGCGCGGGTGATGCGGGCGCGCGAGCTGCTGATCGCCTCCGGCGGCTTCGTGACCGCGCCCTGCCCGCACGACGAGCCGTGCCCGCTGGGCGGCCAGGACTGGTGCCACATGGCGGTCAGGCTCGCGCGGACGGCAACCCACCGCGCCGCGAAAGGGGGCGCACTCGGGCACGAGGACGAGAAATTCTCGTACGTGGCGATCTCCCGAGGCGTGACTGCACGGGCGGGATCCAGAGTGCTGCGCCATCCCCAGGTGCGGCCACGGCTGATCCATCTGGAGCTGTGCATGCCGGACGGAGTGCGGAGTGTGGCGGTCACCAAGAGCGACGCCGCCGCATTCAGACAGGCCCGCAAGGTCCGCTGGGGTGAGAGCTTCGACTATACTGCGTCATGATGCGAGTGTCAGTTTGCAGCTACCGCGTGTATCCGTACCGGCGCGCCCTGCGAGTGGGGCGGCCGGGCGCGAGGGCGTACGCCGTGTAGCGACCTGACCGACACCGGACTCGTAGGGCGAGCGGAGGTGAGAGCCTCCGCTTTCTTGTGCGCCCGCGAGCCGGCGGGCAGGAAGGACTCCCCCGATGCACACTCCTACAGGCGTGCCTACAGGCGTCGCGCCGCACGAGCGCCGTACAGACGCACCATCCGATACCCCGCCCGGCCCCTCGATCCGGAGGCCACGCGAGGCGGAGCTCGCCCGGCTGCTCCAGCGCGGCACCGCCGAGATGATCCGCGCAGACGACCTTCATCGCTCGCTCCAGACCACCGAGCGCCCGCTCCGGATCAAGTTCGGCGTGGACCCGAGCTCGACGGACCTGCATCTGGGGCACACTGTCTGCTTCCGCAAGCTGCGCCAGTTCCAGGAGCTTGGGCACACTATCGTCATCATCGTCGGGGACTGGACGGCCCAGATCGGCGACCCGACCGGCCGCTCGGCAACGCGGCGGATGCTGACGCACGCCGAGGTCGAGGCGAACGCGCGCACCTACACCGACCAGCTGTTTCGCGTGCTGGACCGCGAAGGTGTCGAGATCCGCTGGCAGAGCGAGTGGTACGGCAGCTTCTCCCTGGAGCACGTGTTCCGTCTGGCCGCCACCACGACCGTCGCCCAGCTGCTGGCGCGCGACGACTTCCGTGCCCGCTTCGAGGCCGGACAGCCGCTGGCGGTCGTCGAGCTGCTGTACCCACTGCTCCAGGCGCAAGACTCCGTCGAGGTGCGAGCGGACGTGGAGCTGGGCGGGACCGACCAGACGTTCAACCTCCTGCTGGGACGCGAGATCCAGGCGGCGGCCGGCCAGCCACCACAACAGATCGTGACGGTGCCGCTGCTGGTCGGGACGGACGGCGCCCAGAAGATGAGCAAGAGCCTCGGCAACGCCATCCCCATCGTAGACGAGCCGGGCGAGATGTTCGGGAAGGTGATGTCGCTGCCAGACAATGTGATGGCGACGTACTTCGAGCTGGTCACGGACGTGCCGGACGAGGAGATCGTCGCGATCCGGGAGCAACTCGCGGCCGGCACGGTCAACCCACGCGACGTGAAGCGGCGGCTGGCGCGCGAGATCGTGTGGAGTTTTCACGGCCCGGAGGCGGCACACGCGGCTGACGAGGGGTTCCTGGCCCGCTTCAGCCGGCGGGAGCTGCCTGATGACGTGCCTGTGGTGACGGTCTCGGATGC
Organism: Chloroflexota bacterium; assembly: GCA_046328125.1. Classification (GTDB taxonomy): domain Bacteria; phylum Chloroflexota; class UBA6077; order UBA6077; family JACCZL01; genus JADZEM01. The sequence goes on along the minus strand of JAXLXF010000005.1, from coordinate 157,073 downwards.
GTGGCTGAGGCGGCCAGTCAGCCTGCTCGACCTGCTGGTCGTGGCGGGTCTGGCGAGCAGCCGGGGCGAGGCGCGGCGGCTAGTGATCGGCGGGGCGGTCTCGCTGAACGGCGAGCGCCAGCCCGACCCGGCCTCGCAGGTGACCGTCGAGGACGGCGCGCTGCTCCAGGTCGGGCGGCGGCGGATCGTGCGCGTCGTGCAAGGGTGATAGACGCCGTAGGCAGAGGGTCAGGCGGTGTGCGCCACCATCACGAGCCGCGCGGGACAGTCTAGCGCGAGAGGAGCAGCACTGCCTCACGAATCAGCTTCGCGCCGGTAAGGGCGGTGATGCCGGCCGGATCGACCTCTGGCAGGATCTCGTTCACGTCCAGCGCCACCACGTTGAATGCGCGCATGGAATACAGGAAGCTGAACAGGGTGGCGGTCGAGATGCCGGGCGGCTCAGGCGTGCCGGTGCCGGGCGCGGCCGAAGGGTCCAGCACGTCGATGTCCACGCTGAGATAGACTGGGCGATCCCCAAGCAGGTGTCCGAGCGGCTCGGGGATCGTCACGTCAGGCGACTGCCACATACACCGTTTCGAGCGCTCCCACTCGTCCTTCGTGCCGGATCGCATCCCGAGCATCACGAAGTCCTCGTAGCCGCCCAGCTCCTCGCCCAGGCGGCAGGCCCAGGTGCCGTGCGCGATCTTCCGCCCGTCGAGCTCGTCCGCCAGGTCGAGGTGGGCGTCCAGCGAGATGATGACGGCGTCCGGATGCCGCTTCTTGATAGCCCGTCCGATGGCGAGCGCGATGGTGTGCTCGCCGCCGACGACGATGGGGATAGGGGAGGGCAACGAGTCGCCAGGGGGCGCAATGAATTGCGCCCCTACCAGGTTCGGACCCGTAGGGGCGCAATTCATTGCGCCCGTCGAGCACCGAAGGATGGCGGCGGTCTGGCGCTCGATCTCGGCGAGGGCGGCGTCCATCGGGAGGCCAGCCAGATCGAGATCGCCCAGGTCCGCGAGACTGGCGTCGAACAAGTCGGCGTCCAGGATCGGGCTGTAGCTCTCGATGTTGTGCGAGGCCCGGCGGACGCCCGCGGGCGCCTTGCCGGTCCCGAGCCGGCCGGAGCCGGTCAGGTCGAGCGGGGCGCCAAACAGGCAGAACCGGGCGCCGTCCGGGCCATCCTCCGGGCGGCTACCCCAGAACCGAGCCTCGGGCGGCGGCGCCACGAGCGGCATCACGTCTCCTCAGTACCTATCGGGGGTTGACGGTGCAAGAAGTCGGAGCAAGCCGTGGAGCGCGTACGTCGCATTCCCGAGTCTCTCGTGCTGGTCTGCGTCCAGACGTACGGGTTAGGGCGCCGGAGCGGTAGAGCCGGCAGCGGGCGCGGCCTCTGACACAATCGGGCCGTTCGTCGCGCCCGGCGCCAGGTACGGCGGCAGCGCGAACGCCCCCCGGTGTACCTCTGGCGTGTAGAACCGCAGGCCAGTTGGCGGCGTGCGGCGCGGCACGCTCGGATCGAGCGTCTTGGACCCCGCCGTCCACGACCAGAGCACGCCCGGGTAGCTCGGGACGTGGCCCAGGTAGGTCGAGACGATGGGAAACACCCGGCGCATCCGCGCGGCTGCCGCGTCGAGCTCGTCGCGCATCAGGAGCGGCGAGCCGGTCTGCATCGCGAAGATCCCGTCCGGAGAGAGCGCGCCGTACGCCAACCGGTAGAACTCCTCGGAGATCAGCCCTTCGGCCGGGCCGACCGGATCGGTGGAGTCCACCAGGATCACGTCGAACGGCTCGGAGACGTCCCGCATGTAGGCCAGGCCGTCGCCGATAATGAGCTCTGCGCGCGGGTGCTCGAAGGCGCCGCCGGCCAGGCTCGGGAGCCACTCGCGGCAGGCCGTTACCACCAGCTCGTCGATCTCGACCTGGACCGCCTTCTCGACCGTATCGTGCAGCAGGACGTGGCGAAGCGCCCCGCCGTCGCCGCCGCCCACGATCAGCACGCGGCGCGGGTTGGGATGGGCCAGCAGGGGAATCTGGACGAGCGGCTCGTGATACAGAAACTCGTCGGCTTCGGTGGTCTGGAGGGCGTCGTCGAGGATCAGCGCCCGTCCGAACGAGACGGTGTCCACGATCTCGACGTGCTGAAACGCCGAGCGGCCTTCCCACAGAAAGGCGCGGAGCTGAAACCGTTGCTGGTACCCGCTCCGCGCCGCCTCGGCAAAGGCGAGCTCGCCCGAGGCCGATTGGGTGATGGTGACCTCAGACACCGACGAGCCCCCGCGTCATCTCCATGATCTGGATGCGCTCCGGCGAGAAGTGCTCCCGCAGCACCGGCACGGCATCCTCAGGATTGCGCTGCTCGCCACAGGTGAACACGTCCACCGCCGCGTAGCTCAGCTCCGGCCAGGTGTGGATGACCACGTGCGACTCTGACACGATCGCCACGCCAGTCACGCCAATCGGGCTGAACGGGTGCACGTTCAGACTGAGGAGGGTCAGGCTCAGCGCTTCCACGATATCTAACAGGGCCCGTTCAACAATTTCCGGTGAATTCAGGTTCTCACAGCCCCAGAGCTCGAGGACCAGATGCCGACCGACACTCTTCACGTCACGTTACCCCCACCAGAGAACGACGGCCGCGACCGCGCACCCAAGCCGCTCGACTCGGTGCTCGGCGAGTGTGACCGTCACCCGCTCCAGCGGAAGACCTCGCCGCGCGAACCCCTCTTCGACCATCCCCGTCACGACGCGCTCGGCAACCTCGCGCGAATTGGCGTGGTACTCGAAGATCATTCCGTGGCTCTCTCTCCCGATTCCGATACCCAATGCCGCGCAGATCGTCTCGCCGGCGGTGTCGCTGTGCATCACCGAATACACGCACGGTACGAGCGATCCTGGCGCAATCGTTGGCGGGACCTGCAAGAATTCGGCCCCCTGCGGAACGACGCTGCTGACCTTGATCAGATTCAGATTGCCGATGCCACCGGCCAGCAAGGCGTTGTCGAAGGCGTTCAGCTCAGTAGTGCCTTCGGCAGATCCGGCGGCCAGCCAGAGCCGGTTCGGCGTCGGCCAGGGGTTTAGCACTGGTCCGCCTCCCGCGTTGGTCGCCATCGTCCGTTCCGGTCATCTCGTATCTGCCCGATCATCCGGTCTTTTCGCCGCTCCACACATTTTGCCCGCCAGTTTGCCTGAAAACGGGCAACGAAAAAGCACCACCCCAAGGCGGCCCCGCCTGGAACGTTCCAGGCAGCACTGGTGGTCAGCCGGCCCCAGCAAATGGTGCTGGTATGCTGTTCTGCTCGCGGCCCGACGTGACGTTTTTGGCGTCACTCTGCGCGCCCGCGAACAACCGGTGAGTATATCAGGCGATCGTCAGCACTGCCCACCGCCCGGCCTATGGGCCTATGGGGGTCCGCCCCAGATTTGTGAGGTTAGGCGGCGCGGGTGTCCGGGTGTGGGGCTGACGCGGAGGCAGGTAGGCGCGGGACGATGGGTGGGCGGCGGCGTTGCGGGTGGGTCTGCCAGAAGGCGTCCCAGTCCGGTTCGCCGGACCGACGCCCCCGCGCTCCCGTCCTCCGTGCGAACGTCAGGAACCCGGTGTGGCTCACCATCTGCTGGACCGGCCGGACCGCCTGCCCCTGGATGTGCCACGGGCGATAGAGTACCTCCAGCACCTCGATCTGGGTGAAAGCGCGCGTGGCATCCAGCACCTCATGCGTTCGCTGCACCTGGATGATGGACGGGCTGTAGCAGGCCACCATGCCGCCGGGTCGCAGGATGTCCAGCGAGTTTTCGATCACGTGCCACGGCTCCGGTAGATCTAGCACCAGCCGGTCGATCTCCGACTCTTGCAGTCCGTCGTACACGTTCTGCTGGCGGACGATCAGGTTGCTGAGGCCGGTGTCGTAGGTGACGGGCGGGAGCTCGTCGGAGCCGGCGTCGGCGGCCTCCGGAGCCTCGCCGGTGTCGGCACCGGGGGGCTGGTCGGCGTCGTTCACGGGTGCCGGGGCCGCCGCTGGCATCGCGATGGGCGGGGCGCCGGGCAGCAGCAGCTTCCGGATGTTCGTCAGCGCCGAGGCGATCATGTCGGCGCGGCGCTCGTAGACGATCACCTGGCCGGTCGGGCCGACGGCGCGCAGCAGAGCCAGCGTCAGGCTGCCTGACCCCATCCCGGACTCCACGACCGTCGCGCCAGGGTAGATATCCGCCCAGACCACGATCATGCCAACGTCCTTCGGGTAGACGATGGCCGAGCGACGGGGCATCTCCAGGACGTACTCGGAGAGGCGCGGGCGATACACCTGATAGGTCGCGCCGCTGGACGCGCGCACGACCGTACCCTCGCCGGCCCCGATGATGCGGTCGTGCTCCAGGTACCCTTTGTGGCCGTGCGCCTTGGCGCCTGCCTTCAGAGTGATGAGACGGCGATTCTCGCCCTTGTCCACGAGGAGGACGACTTCACCCACGGCAAACGGCACGCTTGACACCCGAGAACCGTAGCAGAAGGGCCGGCGGCGGGCCAGTGTCAATTGACGACCCGAAGCGAGACGCCTCAGTGGGCGCGATGAGTGGGCGCGGTGAATCGCGCCCGTGGGCACCGTCCTGGTACGGGCGATTCCGCGCCCCCGTCAGCTGCCGCGCCCCCGTCAGCGCGCCCCCCTTCAGCGCGCCCCCGTCAGCGCGCCCCCGTCAGCGCGCCCCCGTCAGCCGCCGAGCGCGCCCCCGTCAGCCGCCGAGCGCGGCCACGAACGCGTCCGGCTCCTCCAGGCTCACCCTCAGGCCAGAGCAGCGCGCCGGGAGTCCGAGCAGACGAAACGGCTGCGGCGACCGGAACTGGATCTCCACCAGGCCGGCCAACGACCCGTTCACGACCAGCATGCGGAAGAAGTCAGTGTGCCAGCCGACGCCGTACAGGATGTTGCCGGCGACCCGTCGGACGCCGACGACCTGATCGCGCGGGAAACGGTGGGACCAGAACCCGAGGCACACCTGGACTGAGGTCTCGTCTACGGTCACCTCGCGCCGCCCGCCGACCACCCCGAACGGCATCAGCAGCGGCACGAACCAGGGATCGACGCGGATCGCGAAACGCCGTGGCTGCTGCATGAGGAACGCCCCCTCCGGGTGACTCGGCGGCGTCGTCTTCTGGACGCACACCAGGAAGCTTCTATACTTCTCGTGCCGCCTCGCATCTCGGCGGCCCACCGTGGCAGAGTAACAGGATACGGCGCAGGCAGGGGAGAGCATGGGAACCTTCAACATCTGGACCATCGGCTGCCAGATGAACACGTCGGACGCACGCACGCTCTCCGACGAGCTGGAAGGGCTCGGGTTCAGCGAGACCGCGAAGGCTCGGAACGCGGATCTGGTCGTGCTCTACTCCTGCATGGTCCGCCAGCACGCCGAGGACAAGGTCAGGAGCAAGCTCGGGGAGCTGCGCCTGCTGAAGCGCGAGCGCCCGTCCACTCGGATCGCGGTGGCTGGCTGCATCGGGGACGTCCAGACCTGGCAGAAGAAGTACCCGTTCGTGGACTTCTTCCTGGCGCCGGGCCAGGACATGTCGATCCAGGAGAAACTCGCCGACCTGGTCGAGATTGACCAGTTCTACCGGATCGAACCAGAGGATGCCGCCCGCCTGCCGCGCATCTCCGAGGGCATCACGATGCACCAGGGGTGTAATCGGAACTGCACCTTCTGCATCGTGCCGTCCACGCGGGGGCGGGAGCGCTCTCGAACGCCAGAGGACATCCTGGGCGAGGTGCAAGGTCTGGTGGCACGGGGCACCCGCGAGGTGATGCTGCTGAGCCAGATCGCCGAGCGCTACGGACGGGATCTGGTGCCGCGCTCCTCACTGGCCGAGCTCCTCCAGAAGCTGAACGACGAGGCGGACGGGCTCCAGCGAATTCGGTTCCTGACCTCGTATCCGGCCGACTTCCACCCGAAGCTGATCGACGCCATCGCCGAGCTGCCGAAGGTGGTCGAGGACATCAATCTGCCGATTCAGTCCGGCGACGACGAGATCTTGCAGCGGATGCGGCGCGGCTACACCTACGGGTTCTACCGCGACCTTGTCGGGCGGATGCGGGAGCGCATCCCGAACCTGAGCATGGCGACGGACATCATCGTCGGGTTCCCGGGCGAGACCGAGGCCCAGTTCCAGCACACCCTGGACGCGATGGCCGAGATCAAATGGGATGTGGTCCACATCGCGGCCTACTCGACGCGGACCGGCACCCCAGCCGCCGAGTACGACGATCAATTGCCACTGGAAGAGAAGAAGCGGCGTGTCCACGAAGTGGAGCGGCTCCAGAAGGAGATCGCGACGGCCCGGAATGCGCCGCTGCTCGGGACGACGGTCGAGGTGCTGATCGAGGGGCAATCGAAGGGAAAGTGGTATGGGCGGACGCGCTCGAACAAGCTGGTGCACATCGCCTCGGAGCAGGTGCTGGCCGGCCAGCTCGTGGAGGCACACGTCACCCACACCAGCCCGTGGTCGCTCCAGGGCGATCTGACCCGCGTGATCCCGACGCTGCCGCAGCCGGACCTGGCCGCGCTCCCTGACGAGCCTGAGATTGTGGCGGCTCCGGCCTCGGGCAGCTGGCTGACGCTGCCGATGGTGGGGAGGGGGGCTGTGGGAGGGGTCTAGGTCCGCCGTAGCTTCGCGAGCAGCACCCGCCCCAGCAGCGGGCCGCCGACTGACGCCAGCCAACGGTCCAGGTCGGCGGACCAGGGCACCCCAGCCAGCCGCTCCAGAGGCGGGTAGGCGTTGACGTACCTCAGCCCCTCGAGCTGGAGGCCGGCCGGCCCGAAATGCTCGGAGAGGCCGCGCCGCCCGAAATGGTACTGATTCTCTGACGGGTTCCGGTAGCGGCTGAGCCAGCGCCAGCTCGGGCCGGGCGCCGCGAGCCAGTGGTACAGACTCGGATTCGCGAAGTCCACGATAGCGACCCCGCCGGGCCTGAGCACCCGAGCGAGCTCCCACTCCGCGCCCTCGTACGAGGCGGCGCTGGCGTATCCGAAGCTGACCACGGCGTCAAACGTGGCATCCGGGAAGGGGAGCTCGTAGACGCTGGCTCGGACGAGCTGGAGCCGGTCCGTGGGAGGGCACGGCGTCGCGTCCAGGCGCGCCGCGAACTGCGCCAGCGCCGCCCCAGAAAGGTCCATCGCCACGATCTCCAGCCGCGACTCGTGGAGCAGCAGCGGCGTCAGATCGCCGTGGCCGCAGCCGAGATCGAGGACACGCAAACGACGGGTCGACGGACGTTCGGCCTGGTGCGCACCGAGCCGCGCCAGTTCTGGCCCGAGCAGCCCGAGCGTCTCTTCGGCAGTTCGGCGGCAGGTCAGCGCTCGCCCACGCGCGTTGAGTGGCCGGGTCCAGAACGCATCCCACCAGGCCGCGGACTTCCGCTCGCGGATCGGCGCGGCGTCGGAGGTCATCGTCGTGACCACCTACGCAGTGACGTGGGTGGGCGCGCCATCGTCGTGGCGCCGTCGATCACACGGGGCAGGGCGCAATCGACCCACAATCCAACTGGCACGTACGGCCTCCTCACGGGAGCGGAGTCTACACCACCACGAGCTTCATGCGGCGTCACCTGATTCTTGCTCGCAACGTTTCATCTACTGCATGGCTATCAACGCAGCGATACCCAAGGATCTGAGAAGCATGGCTTCCGCGCCACCCGACGTGATCGACTTGCTCCCGTTCCTCGGCTCGCTGCTCGACGCCGTACCGGTGGGCATCGCGTTCTGCGACCGGGAGCTGCGGTGCCTCGGCGTCAATGACTCGCTCGCCGCACTGCGCGGCGAGCCGGCCAGCGCGTGCGTCGGGCGACCAGTTGTCGAGGCGCTGCCCTGGCTCGGAGACGAGGCGACCGCGATCCTCAGCTCGGTCGTGCTCCTGGGCGAGCCGTTTGCGGCACATGAGATCAGCGGCGAGTCCGTCGAAGCGCCAGGGACGCGCTGGCGTCGTTCGGTCAGCTACCAGCCGACCCGTGATACGGCCGGCGCCGTGATCGGCGCGACCATCATCGTCGCCGAGGCGCTCGCGGTCGAGAATGCGACCGAGGCGGAACGGCACCTCGCGGCGATCGTCGATTCTTCCGATGCCGTCATCTACAGCACCGACCTGGACGATCGCGTCACCACCTGGAACGCCGGCGCGGCGCGCCTGTACGGGTATGCGGCGGACGAGATCATCGGGAAGCCCGCGTCACTTCTGGTGCCCACTGACCAACGGGAGCAGCGGCAAAGCCGTTTTGTCCAGATCATGCGCGGCGAGTCCATCGAGCCGTTCGAGACCGTGCGCGTCACCAGGGACGGACAGCGCGTGCACGTGGCGGTGACAGTGTCACCAATTCGGGGTCCGAGTGGCGCGGTGATCGGCGCATCGTCGGTGTCGCGCAACATCACCGCCCGGGTCCAGGCGGAGCGAGCACTCGCCGAGAGCGACGAACGGCTGCGTCAGTTTGCCGAGCACGTGGACCAGGTCTTCTGGATGATGGACGTCAAGGACGAAGCGATTCTGTACGTCAGCCCGGCCTATGAGCGCATCTGGGGCCGGACCATGGAGAGCCTGTACGCCGAGCCACAATCGTGGCTCAACGCGGTCCACCCCGACGACCTGCCGCACTTCCAGGAGCACGTCCTGCCTCGACAGGCGATCGACGGCTATGACGCGCGGTACCGGATCGTGCGTCCGGATGGCGAGATTCGCTGCGTCCACGACCGCGCCTTCCCGGTCTGCGACGAGCACGGCACCGTGTACCGGGTCGTCGGCATCGCGACTGACGTGACCGCGCTGCGGCAGGCCGAAACGTCGCTCCGCGAGAGCGAGGAGCGGTTTCGCAGCATCGCCGGGGCGACGAGCGACGTGCTCTGGGATTGGGATCTCAGTACTGGTATCCGCTGGTGGAGCGAGGGCCTGCGAAGCACCTTCGGTCACGACCCGGAGACCGCCGGCGCGACGCTCGCCAGCTGGTACGACTTCATCCACCCGGCCGACCGTGACCGTGTGATCGTCGGATTCCGAGCGGCCTGCGATGGCGGAGCCGGTGAGTGGTCCGGTGAGTACCGATTCCGTCGCGGGAACGGGACGTACGCGGATGTGCTCGACCGAGGGCATTTCATCCGCGCCGAGGACGGATCGGCGTTTCGAGCGATTGGCGGCGTCCTGGACGTCACCGAGCGGACCCGCGCCGAGGCGGCACTTCGGGATCGCGAACAGGACTTGCGCGTCGCCATCGCGACGGCCTCAATGGGCACCTGGGTCCTGGATCTGGCAAGCCGTGAGTTTCGAGGGGATGCGCGCTGCAAGACGATCTTCGGACTTGCCGAAGACAAGCATCACACGGTCAGCTCCCTGTTGGCCCAGGTTCATTCGGAGGACCGGCCGCTCGTCCACGACGCGCTGGACCGGACGCTGCGCGCCGGCCTGGCCCCAGCGACGCGGTTTCGCATCGTGCTGCCGAGTGGGGAGATCCGCTGGGTGGTGTCGAGCGGCCGGACAGTGCTGGGCGAGGATGGCAGCCCGATTCGGGCGGTCGGCGTGGCGATGGACCTGACAGAGTCGGTGCTGGCCGAGCAGCGGCTTCGAAGTACGAACGCCGAGCTCGAGGCTGCGCTGCGACGGGCGAACAGCCTGGCCGAAGCGGCCGAGCAGGCCAGCAAGGCGAAATCCGAGTTCCTGGCGACGATGTCGCACGAGATTCGCACCCCGCTCAATGGCATCATCGGCATGACCGGCCTGGTGCAGGACAGTCCCCTCAGCCCCGAGCAGCTCGAGTGCGTCGAGACGATTCGGGTGAGTGGCGAGGCGCTGCTTCAGATCATCAACGACATCCTGGACTACTCGAAGATCATGGCCGGTCACCTGGATCTGGAGTCGGTCCCGTGCGATCCCCGCTCGATTGCTGAGGAGGTCGCAGGCCTGCTGAGCAGTCAGGCGATGGCGAAGCATCTGGAACTGGCAACGCTGGTGGAGATCCCTGACACCACGCGGTTCGTCGGAGACGTCGGACGCGTGCGGCAGATCCTGTCAAATCTCGCGAGCAACGCCGTGAAGTTCACCCGGACCGGCGGCGTCACGATTCGCGCCTACCTGACGGACGACGAGGCCGAGGACGGCAAGGCGGTGGTCCGCTTCGACGTGATCGACACTGGGATCGGCATCGCGCCCGACGTGGTGTCGCGGCTGTTCCAGCCGTTCGTGCAGGCGGACAGCTCGACGACGCGACATTACGGCGGCACCGGCCTGGGCCTCGCCATCTCGAAGCGTCTGGTGGAGGCGATGGGTGGAGAGATCGGCGTTGAGAGCGACGAGGGCGCGGGCAGTACGTTCTGGTTCACCATCCGGCTGGCTCACGACCAGGCGGCCGAGGCCGAGCTCGCTCCGGTCCGGGTGATTCGCGGCCGGCGCGTCCTGCTGGTGAGCGACAGCCCGGCGAACCGCGAGCTCCTCAGAGACCAGCTCGAATCGTGGGGCGTCGCCGTCTCGACCGCGCCAAGCATGGCGGCGGCCCTGTACCGACTGTCCGTCGCCGCGCCGGCGCCGGCCGAAGCGGTGATACTCGATCTGGAATCGCCGGAGGAGCGTGACGGGGCAGCCCAGGCCGTGCGGTCTAGCGCCGAGCTCGGAGCGTCGCGGATCCTGCTCGTGACGCCGCTGGGACAGCCGCTCTCCGCGGCCAGCCGGAGCCTCGCGGACGGGCACCTCAGCCGGCCGATCCGTCCGTCACAGCTTCACGGCTGTCTGGCGGAGTTGTTGTGTGGCGGTTCAGGTGACAGCGGCAAGCGGCTGGCGAGCAACGTCGAGAATCACGGCGTGCTGCCACAGATGGCTGCCGGCCTTCGCATCCTCGTGGCGGAGGACAACCTGGTGAATCAGAAAGTCGCCGGACGGATGTTGGCGAAGCTGGGATATCAGGTCGATCTCGTCGCGAGCGGTCGTGAAGCCGTGGAGACGGTCCAGCGGACCGCGTACGCTGCCGTCCTGATGGACTGCCAGATGCCCGGCATGGACGGCTACGAAGCGACGGCGCTGATCAGGCTGGCCGAGGAGGGCAGGCGGCACACGCCGATCATCGCGATGACCGCTTCGGCAATGGAAGGCGACCGCGAGCGGTGCGTGGCGGCCGGCATGGACGCCTACCTCAGCAAGCCAGTTCGCCAGCACGAGCTGGCGGCCGTCCTCGAAGAATGGGCCAGCGCGGACGGGGCATCCATCGCATCTTAGGCTGTCCCCTCGTCGGTGAGGACAATGGTCACCGGACCGTCGTTGACCAGCTCGACGGCCATCTGCGCGCCGAAGCGTCCGCTTTGGACGGTGACGCCCCGCTCGCGGACCAGCGACGCGAACCGCTCAACCAGCGGCTCGGCGACGGCAGGAGGCGCGGCGTAGGTGAAGCCGGGCCGGCGGCCACGCGACGTGTCGGCATAGAGGGTGAACTGCGAGACCACCAGCAGCTCGCCGCCGACGTCCAGCAGTGCGCGGTTCATCTTGCCGGCCTCGTCCTCGAACACGCGCAGCCCGACGATCTTGTCGGCCATGCGGGCGGCGGTGGCATCGTCGTCGTTCGGCCCGACGCCGAGCAGCACCAGCCAGCCAGCCCCGATAGCGCCCACGACTTCGCCGTCGACGGTGACACTGGCTCGACTGACGCGCTGACAGACCGCTCGCATGGCACTCCTGCTCCCCCGCCTCGTGTGGTTGTCGGTCACGATGATGTGTAGCTGTCGGTCAGGATGGTGCCAGATGCGGGCCATCGATGCCATCGCGAGGGCTGAACCGCATCTTCTGTCACAGACGCATCACAGCGGCCCCACCGGCCTTCCGGATCCGGCAAAAGGTGTAGACGGGCGAGCGGCGAGATGATAGAGTGTCGATGTCAGATGCGGCGCGCCCTTCGGGGAGCGGCGGCGGACGCGGCGGACCGGCCCTTCGGGGAGATGCAGCGTCAGGTAGAGCACGGCGACGGTCGCGGCCAGCTCTCGACTGATAGAGCGGCCTGGAGGGCGCAAGCTTTCCAGGCCGCTTCTTTGTGGGCCGGTCAGATGTTGAAGAAGACCGTCTCGCCGCGCCCCTGGAGCACGATGTCCAGGCGGTAGACGACAACGCCGTCTGCCTCGTCGCGTTTCGCGATCAGGGTGGCACGCCGATTGGCTGGCACCAGCGCCAGGATCGGGTCGTCGGCGTTGGCGGCCTCGTCCTCGAAGTAGATCCGGGTCTGGGCGTGGTTCAGCATCCCTCGGGCGTGGACGATCACCGAGAGGTGCGGCGCCTGCATCCGCCCATCCTGGTCGAATGGGACGGCGCCGGGCTTGACCGTCTCGAACCAGAAGACGCCAGCGTCGTCGGTGCCGGAGCGGCCAAATCCGGTGAACGCGGGGTCGAGCGGCAGGTCGCGGGTGTCGCGGGGGTGGTTGAACCGCCCGTGCCCGTTGGCCTGCCAGATCTCGACCATAGCGTCAGGCACCACGGCGCCGGCGCCGTCGATCACTTTGCCTTCGACTCTGATTCGCTCGCCTTCTGTCGAATCAGTCGTCAGCACGTTCTGAACGTCTCGGAGCAGGGCTGGCGCGAAGAACGGCCCGATGGTCTGGGTGGGGGTGACGCCGAGCGTCTGCTGGGCGCTCATCGACCGTCCTCCAATGGCGCAGGCCACTGCTCGTCAAAGGGCGTCGCCTCCGGGCCGTGGAGCACGATGTCCCAGCGGTAGCCGAGCGCCCACTCCTGCTCGGTGACGTCATGGTCGTACCACGACATCATGCGCTGGCGGGCGGCGTCGGTCGGCACCCCGTTGAAGATCGGGTCCATCCCGAGCATCGGGTCGTCCGGGAAGTACATCTGGGTCACCAGCCGAGAGACCAGCGACGAGCCGAAGAGGGCGAAGTGAATGTGGGCCGGCCGCCAGGCGTTCGGGTGGTTCTTCCAGGGATAGATGCCGGGCCGGACGGTCAGGAAGCGGTAGACGCCGTCGGCATCCGTGAGGGTCCGGCCGATACCCAGGAAGTTGGGGTCCAGCGGGCCGGGCCACTGGTCGTTCTTATGGATGTAGCGGCCGGCGGCGTTCGCCTGCCAGATCTCCAACAGCGTGTTCGGGATCGGCCGGCCGCGCTCGTCGAGCACGCGGCCGGTCACGATGATCCGCTGGCCGATCGCCTCGCCGCCGGTCCCGCTGTTGCGGGTCATGTCGGCGTCCTCGGGGGTGACACGGCTGATGACCGGTCCCGGCCCGGTTAGCTCGGAGAGGGTGAGCGGCACCTCCACCAGCTCCAGCTGGGGCGAGCGCAGCTTCGTAGACTGGTACGCCGCGTATAGGTACGGCGGGAACACCTCGCGGTCCCCACGTACGATCTGGCCAATCGTCGTCGTCAGCGTCGTCACGATCGGTCCTCCTCTGGGATGTCCAGGATAGCCTTGGCGAGGGCGAACGCGCGGTTCGCGGCCGGCACGCCCGCGTACACTCCGACATGCATCAGCACTTCGGCGATCTCCTTCGGGTCTACGCCGATATTCTTGCTCGCCCGAAAGTGCAGCTCCAGCTCCTCGTGGCGTCCGAGCCCGGCCAGGATCGCGATGGTGACCAGACTGCGAGTCCGCCGGTCCAGGCCCGGCCTCGTCCAGACGCCGCCCCAGGCCGACTCGGTGATCCAGCGCTGGAAGTCAGCGTCGAGGGGGGACATGCGGGCCTGCGCTCGGGCCACGTGCTCCGCGCCGAGCACCTCGGTGCGGACCCTCATGCCGGCCTCGTATCGCGATTCGCCCGGCGGCTCTGCGTCGCTCATCTCGTCACTCCTGGCAGCTCACGGCCCTACAACGGTACCCGAGGGAAGCCCCACCCCCCAACCCCCCTGACGATGGATAGGTGGAGACGTGCAACATCGTGCACGCCATCCCGGTCCGTGGGTTGAAACCCACGTCTACCATCGGTGCGTGGCGACGCCACGCCGGAGCCTCTTCGTCCGTCGCGTAGCGACGGTCCAATGGTAGACGTGGACTTCAGTCCACGGCGACGGCGCGACGCCGAAACCGGCTACCCTACTGTCCTGCATCGCGGCGACGACCCGAGCGCAGACTCGTGCACATGGGGACACAGGGAGGTGGATGCCATGCCAGCAGAGCGGACGCCGCTCCAGCCGCGTGACGCGGTGATCGTCGGGTACGTGCGAACGCCGATCGGGCGGCACGCGGGGGCGCTCGCGAAGCTGCGGCCGGACAGCATGGCCGGTCAGGCGATTACTGCCCTGGTCGAGCGGACCGGGATCGACCCGGCGACGGTGGACGACGTCATCCTGGGCTGCGCCAACCAGGCCGGCGAGGACAACCGCAACGTGGCGCGGATGGCGGCGCTGCTGGCCGGCTTCCCGGTGGACGTGCCGGGCCAGACCGTCAATCGACTGTGCGGCTCCGGTCTCCAGGCAGTCAACGCGGCAGCGCAGGCGATCTGGAGCAACCAGGGCGACCTGTTCGTGGCGGGCGGCGTCGAGAGCATGAGCCGTGCGCCGATCGTGATGCTGAAGGCCGAGACGCCGTTTGCCCGGGGCGTCCCCGAGATGGCCGACTCGACGCTCGGCTGGCGGTTCCCACACCCGACGCTGGTGGCGGACGGCCACACCTGCTCGCTCGGCGAGACCGCCGAAAACGTGGCCGAGCGGCGGGCCATCTCGCGCGAGGATCAGGACCAGTTCGCGCTGCTCAGCCAGCGGAAGGCGGGCCGGGCCATCGAGAAGGGGATCCTGGCCGAGGAGATCGTGGCGGCTCAGGTGCAGGGTGGTCGCCGTGGCGAGACGGTGGCAGTGGAGCGGGACGAGCACCCCCGCCCGGACACGACCCTGGAGGTGCTGGCGAAGCTCCGTCCAGCCTTCGCGAAGGCTGGCTCGGTGACCGCTGGCAACGCGTCCGGGCTGAACGACGGCGCTGCCGCGCTGCTGGTGATGTCAGCCGAGCGCGCCCAGGAGCTCGGGCTGAAGCCCATCGTCAGAGTCGTGAGTACGGCGGTAGCTGGCGTGAAGCCGGACGAGATGGGCCTCGGGCCGATCCCGGCCTCGCAACTGGCGCTGAAGCGGGCCGGCCTCGAAGCGGGAGACATGGCGCTGGTGGAGGCGAACGAGGCGTTCGCCAGCCAGGTGATCGCCTCACTGGAAGCCCTGGGCGTAGACTGGCGCGACGAATCGCTGGTCAACCCGAACGGCGGCGCCATCGCGCTGGGCCATCCGCTGGGAGCCTCCGGCGCGCGGCTGGCCGGCACCGCCACCCTGGAGCTCCAGCGCCGAGACGGTCGCTACGCGCTGGTGACGATGTGCATCGGCGTGGGCCAGGGCATAGCCACCGTTCTCGAAAAGGTGTAGCACTTATCCGTGGGTTGAAACCCACGTCTACAGTCATGGCGTCGCGCTGCGACGCCGAGATCACGCTACCGTCGCGTAGCGACGATCCAATGTAGACGTGGACTTCAGTCCACGGACCTCATTGCGCCTACCGCTGCCTCCTGGCCGCTCGGGTCGGCGGGGCGGTAGCGCTCGGGGCGGAGACTGGCGACGAACGGCAGGTTGCGGTAGCGCTGGTGGTAGTCCAGACCGTACCCGACGATGAACTCGTCCGCCAGCTCGAAGCCGACGTACTCGATGGGGACGTCCGCGAGGCGGCGGGTGCGCTTGTCGAACAGGGCGCAGACCTCCAGGCTGGCCGGCCGCCACCGTTCGAGGTGCCCGAGCAGGTATCGGAGCGTCATGCCCGTGTCCACGATGTCCTCGACCAGGATGACGTGGCGGCCGGTGATGTCCAGATCCAGGTCTTTGACGATCCGCACCGCGCCACCCTTGCCAAGGGTCGAGACGGCCATGAAGTCGATCTCGACCGGCAGCTCGATCTGGCGGATCAGGTCGGCCAGGAAGAACGTCACGCCCTTCAGCACGCCGACCATGACCGGCGGCCGGCCGGCGTACGCCTCGGTGATGTGTGCGCCAAGTCGATTCACGGCAGCGGCGATCTCGGACTGGCTGAACAGGATGCGGTCGGCGCCGGCCTCGGCCCGGAACGCCTCGGCCTCGGCGGACTCGACCTCGTCCGGACCGTAGCCGTACTTGGCGATCAGCTCCTGATAGTCGCGGCGGTAGAGCAGCCGCACGTTGACGTCGGGGTACAGCTCTTTGAGCAGCCGTAGCTTGCGATTCTTCTTGGTGACCAGCCGCTGTCGGAGCGTGGTCAGCTCCAGATACAGATCGAGCTCTGGCAGGTAGAAGTCCGGGCTGAACATCTCGAGGATGCGCTCGCCCTTCGCCTTGAGCACGAACGACCGCGGCTCGTAGGTCCACGGCACGCGGTAGAAGTCGAAGATGCGCGCCAGCTCGCGCTCGCTCGGGTGGGCGAAGACGATCGGCGCGTCGGGCGGGCGCGGGATGACGCCGTCGGCGGTCCCGGCGATGGACGGCTCGAAGCTGTCAGCGGAGCCGTTGACGGAAGAGACGCCCCCGTGCTGTCCCCCAACCCCGTGCTGTTCCCCTTGCGAGGGAGAGGGGAGCTCCTCGCGCTGCGCGCTCTCCAGGGGGGTGTCGGGGTGGGGGGTCGTGCTCACCGCCGCTCGCCGTCCTCCATAGGTTGCCTCAGATCGCCTGGAGCGCGTCCGCGATGCCGCGCATCTCGGCGCGGACCTCGTCGATGCGCGTCGCGTCGTCCGGGTCGCCGGCGATCCGCGCCACCGCCCGCGCGACGTGGCGCATCTGATCCTCGGTGGCGCCTCTGGTCGTCAGGGCTGGCGTCCCGAAGCGCACGCCGCTGGTCTGGCGCGGCGAGCGCGTTTCGCCCGGCACGGTGGACTTACTGGTGATGATGCCCGCCGCCTCCAGCGACTCCGCCAGCTTCGCTCCGGTGTACGAGCGGTCCAGCAAGCTCAGCACGAGGAGGTGGTTGTCCGTGCCGCCGGAGACCAGGCTCAGCCCCTGGTCCCACATCTCGTCGGCCAGCGCCTTCGCGTTCTTGACTACCTGCTCGCTGTACGTCTTGAACGCTGGCTGCATCGCCTCGTGGAAGCAGACCGCCCGCGCGGCCACCGCTCCAAGGATCGGGCCGCCCTGGAGCATCGGGAAAACAGCTCGGTCGATGGCACGGGCGTGCTTCGCCTTGCTGAGGATCAGGCCGCCTCTGGGGCCGCGCAGCGACTTGTGGGTGGTGGTGGTGACGATGTCGGCGTAGGGGACCGGGCTCGGGTGGACGCCGGCCGCGACGAGCCCGGCGATGTGGGCCATGTCGGCCATGAACAGCGCGCCGACCTCGTCCGCGATCTCGCGGAACCTTGCCCAGTCGATCACCCTCGGGTACGCCGATGCGCCAGCGACGATCATCTTCGGCTGCTGCTCGCGGGCGATTCGAGCCACTTCGTCGTAGTCGATCACGTGGGATTCTGGATCGACGTGGTACGAGGAGAACCTGAACTGCTTGCCCGAGAAGCTGACCGGGCTGCCGTGGGTCAGGTGCCCGCCGTGCGACAGATCCATGCCCAGGATGCCGTCGCCAAGCTCCAGGGTGGCGTAGTAGGCCGCCATGTTGGCGGTGCTGCCAGAATGCGGTTGGACGTTGGCGTGCTCGGCGCCGAACAGCTGCTTCGCCCGCTCGATGGCGAGCGTCTCGATGTCGTCGGCCAGCGCCACGCCCTGGTAGTACCGCCCCTTGGGGTACCCCTCGGCGTACTTGGCGTTGAGGTGCGAGGCGAGCGCCTGGAGGACGGCCGGCGAGGCGTAGTTCTCGCTGGCGATGAAGTTCAGGGTCTGGTTGTGTCGGACGTGATCGCGCTGGAGGAGCGACCAGATCTCAGGGTCGTCGGTCTCCAGCATTCCGCGGGTCTCGATGGCCATGTCGATCGGGCCTCCTGCGACTCCTGACGGCAGTATACCCCCGTCCTGACGAGTGGAAGCCGCTTGAACCTCGACTGTGACGTGTGGCTGATGCTTGACGGAGCGGGACCGTGGGTTGAAACCCACGTCTACAATTGGATCGTCGCTACGCGACGGACGCCCCGCTTCCGGCGTGGCGTAGCCACGCGCCAACGGTAGACGTGGACTTCAGTCCACGGAGGGTGTGCGTCAAATCTTGGTGGGCGCGATAAATCGCGCCCGTACCAGGGGACGATGCCTTGTACGGGTGCGATTCATCGCGCCCCAGGTGTCTGGCTCAGCACAAAACTCTGACGCACACCCGTCCACGGTCGCGAGCTTGACGGAGGGCATCGCCCACTGTTACATTTTCCCGCAATACGCCGATTCTCAGAAGGAGAACCCCGCGTACCCTTCCGACAACTGCATACGGCCCTTATCAAGAGAGGTGGAGGGAGACGGCCCTGTGAAGCCCGGCAACCACCCTTTCGCGAGAGCAGGCGAGCGCCAACATCGGCGCGGACCAGCTGGGAGAGCGGCAAGCTCGTCGAGAGGGAAGGTGCCAATTCCGCCAGAGCAATCTGGAAGATAAGGGGAGATTCAGCAGCAGCCTGCCGCCACGATCCCCTTACGCCAGTACGGGGCTCGGCGTGAAACAGCAAGTAACCAAGCCGTCGCACTGTCCACCACCTGGACGACGAGTGTGGCGGCTTCTGTGTTCTCAGGGGCCGAGAGAGGTGGTCTGCTTTGGGAAGTACTGTCAAAGGTCTCCAGTGTCGCGAGTGCGGTGAGCTGTACCCCGCGCAGGCGATCCACGTCTGCGAGATGTGCTTCGGGCCGCTCGAAGTGGCGTACGACTACGACGCGATCGGGAACCGCGTCTCGAAGGCGTCGATCGCGCAGGGGCCGGCCTCGCTGTGGCGGTACAAGGCGCTCCTGCCCATCGAGGGCGACCGTTACGTGGATTCTCAGGCGGGTTACACGCCGCTGGTCAGGGCCGACAACCTCGGCAAGGCACTCGGCCTGCGCAACGTCTACGTCAAGAACGACACCGTCAACCCGACCTTCTCCTTCAAGGACCGCCCGGTCTCGATTGCGTCCTCGAAGGCGCTGGAGCTGGGCTTCGACACGCTCGCGTGCGCCTCGACCGGCAACCTGGCCGGCTCGGTGGCCGCCCACGCCGCGAAGGCCGGCATGCGGGGCGTGGTGTTCATACCGGCCGACCTGGAGCCGAGCAAGATCTCCGGCGCGCTCGCCTACTCCCCAACCCTGGTGGCGGTGGACGGCAACTACGACGACGTGAACCGGGTCTGTAGCGAGATCGCGGACCGGTACCACTGGGCGTTCGTGAACATCAACATGCGGCCCTACTACTCGGAGGGGAGCAAGACGCTCGCCTACGAGGTGGCCGAGCAGCTGGGCTGGCGCTTGCCGGACCGGGCCATCGTGCCGATCGCCAGCGGCTCGCTGTTCACGAAGGTCTGGAAGGGGTATCAGGAGCTCACCAAGCTTGGCCTGGTGGATGGCGCGTCCACTCTCCCGAAGATGGTCGGAGCGCAGGCGCTCGGCTGTTCGCCGGTGGTGGCGGCCTGGGACGCCAACACGCTGGAGGTCGTCCCCGTCAAGCCGAGCACCATCGCCAAGTCGCTCGCCATCGGCAACCCGGCCGACGGCTACTACTCGCTCAAAATCATGAAGCAGTCCGGCGGGCAGGCGACCTCCGTCACCGACGAGGAGATCGTCGAGGGGATGAAGCTGCTCGCCCGCACCGAGGGCATCTTCGCGGAGACGGCTGGCGGCGTGACGGTGGCGGTGACGCAGAAGATGGTGCAGGCCGGCCAGATCGACCCGGACGAGCTGGTCGTCGTCTACGTGACGGGCAACGGCCTGAAGACGCAGGAGGCGCTGGTCGGGGAGCTGAACGATCCGGTCTACGTACGGGCGTCGATGGCGTCGGTGGAGGAGGCGCTGTCGCTGGCGTCGCTGGCGGCGTCGGTCGCCTGACCGCTCGCCGTGCGGTGTCCTCACGGTACGCTCGAACTGGCGCCGCATTGGCGCCCTCAACGACGAGTAAGGAGTCCCCGCGATGGCACGACAGCGGATGAAGCTCACCTTTCCCCCAGACTTGATGAACACCCCGCTGGTCTACTCGATGGGCAAGGAGTTTCAGGTGGTCACGAACATCCGCCGCGCAAACGTGAGCGGCGACCGTGGCTGGGTGATCCTGGAGATCAGCGGAGCAGACGACGAGATCGAGCGCGCGCTGGACTGGGCGAAGAACCAGGGCGTGCGCGTCGAAGCGAGTGAAGCGGAAGGCGCCTCGTCCTGAGGCGCCGCATCCAGAGGAGTGACGAGAGCATGAGCGTGCGAGTTCGCATCCCCGCCCCGCTGCGGGCGATTACGGCCGGCGAGTCGGAAGTGTCGGTGGGCGCCGACAGCGTGGATCAGGTGCTGAACGAGCTGGAGTCCCGCTTCCCGGCGATCCGCCAGCGGCTCCGCGACGAGGAGGGGGCGATCCGCCGCTTCGTGAACCTGTACGTGAACGGCGAGGACGTACGGTTCCTCCAGGGACTCCAGACCGGCGTGAAGGCCGGCGACGAGGTCTCGATCATCCCGGCCGTGGCCGGCGGCTGCTAGAAAACCCCTCACCCCCACCCCTCTCCCTTGCGAGGGAGAGGGGACGCCAGCAAACGACACGACACCCATGTCCACCACTCATCAGCCGGCGGATCGGTACGCGAGGCAACGCATCTTCCCGGAGATTGGGGAGGAGGGGCAGCGCCGGCTCGGCGAGAGCCGGGTGCTGGTGGTCGGGTGCGGGGCGCTCGGGACGGTGATCGCGAGCGTCCTGGCGCGGGCTGGCGTGGGGTTCTTGCGGATCGTGGACCGCGATTATGTCGAGCCGAGCAACTTGCAACGGCAGACGCTGTTCGACGAGCGTGACGCCCAGGACGGCGCCCCGAAAGCCGCGGCGGCGGTAGAAGCGCTGCGGCAGGTCAACTCCGAGGTCGCGTACGAGGCGGTGGTCGAGGACTACAACCCGGCCAACGCCGAGCGGCTGGTCTCGGACGTCGATCTCGCGCTGGACGGCACCGACAACCTCGAAACGCGCTACCTGTTGAACGACGTCTGCGCGAAGCTCGGCAAGCCGTGGGTGTACGCAGCGGCGGTCGCGTCGTACGGCACGCTGATGCCAATCGTCCCGGGCGAGACGGCCTGCCTACGCTGCATCTTTCCGGAGCAGCCGGAGGCCGGCTCGCTCGACACCTGCGACACGGCCGGCGTGCTCGGGCCGATCCCCGGCATCATCGCGAACCTGGCGACGCTGGAAGGGATCAAGCTGCTGGTTGGCGCTCGCGAACGGCTAAACCGCGGCCTGACCTGGATCGATCCCTGGTACGACAGCTACCAGCGCACCCCCATCGAGACGCCGGTCCCGGACTGCCCGACCTGCCAGTCAGGCCAGTTCGACTACCTGGACCGCCCGGCCTGGAAACAGGCGGCCACGTTGTGCGGTCGGGACGCGGTTCAGGTCCGCCCGCCTGCCCCCGTCGCGCTCGACCTGCCCACCCTGGCAGACCGCCTCGCCCCCATCGGCGAGGTCTGGCGCGGCCCGCACCTCGTCCGGCTGGTGGTGCCGCCGCATGAGCTGACGATCTTCCGCGACGGCCGGGCGATCGTGAAAGGCACGTCAGAGCTCGGCGTGGCCCGGAGCCTGTACGCGCGCTTCGTCGGCGCCTGAGCCTCGCGGCGGAGACGATCTCCTGACTCCTGGCTCCTGGCTCCTCGGTCATTAGCGCCAGGATGGTGGCGTCATCCGGGCCACGATCTCGGCGACGGAGTCTGCGCCATGGGCGCGCACTCGCCGAAGCTCGAACGCCATCCCAGGGACGTGGTGCGTGCCGTGGATGACCGTGACCGCGGCCTCATAGCCGGCGGCCTTCGTCGCCACCATCACGGCCGGGCTGTACATGCCGGACGGATAGGCAACGAACCGGACCGGCCGTCCGATGTGGTCTTCGAGGATGGCTTTTGGCTGCGCGAGCTGGCGATTCAGCTCGGCGGGGCCGAGGCGGCGAAAATCCGGGTGGTTGAGGCTGTGCGCGGCGATCTCCATGCCGGCGTCCGCCATCTCCTGGATCTGCGCCCAACTCAGGTAGCCGGGCCGCTCCACGAAGTCTGTCGTGATGAAGAACGTCCCGACCATACCGCGCTGGCGGAGCGCCTGGAACGCATAGTCGTAGACGTCGTCGTAGCCGTCGTCGAAGGTCAGGATGGCAGTGCGCTTCGGGAGCTCTGGCCCGCCGGCGAAGTGAGCGAACAGCTCGGCCATCGTGACCGTCGCCACCCCCTTCTCCGACAACTGGTCGAGCGTGCGCTCGAAAACCTCGGGCGGGACGGTGAGATCGCGGCGGATCTGGTCGGGGTTCGGCGGCAGCGGCCCGACGTGGTGGTACATGACGATCGGAAGATCGGCAGCGGCACGCGGAGCGCCGCTCGGGCCGAACTCTGGCATCTGACGCGCGAACGGCGCGGGCGATGGCGCGGCCTCGGCTACCGCTTCCGGCGAGGGCGACGGGGCCGCGGCTGGGACCGGTTCGTCGGTCGCCGAAGGCGACGGCGTAGCGTCGGCACGAGCGACTCCCTCGGCCGCTGGAGACGGCCCGGCCCGAGCGGGAAGCGACTCTGGCGGCTCGGTCGGATCGGCGGTCGGGTCGATCTCCGGATTCTCGGCCTCGTCGGCGGAGGAACGCTCTGCGCCCTCAGCAGTCGTGTGCGCCGACGCCGATGACGTGAGGCCCGATGCCGACGACGTCAGGCCCGTAGTGGAGGCCGTCTGGGCCGAGACGAGGGCGGGACGCTCTCCGGCCACGACCGTCGTTCGGGCGCCGGTCAGCTCCATGAACAGGCCGGCGCTGGCCAGCGCGGCCGCCACGACGAGCACCAGAACCAGCCCGGCGACGAGCCAGGAGCCGAAGACGAGCTGGCGAAGAGTGGATCTGGGCTGCACGGCGGTCAACTGTACGTCGTGGCAGGGGCGGGGCACAAAGTGAGCTCTAAGCCTATCGCGAGCGGCGGCGGTTCGGGTCTTCCAGGCGGCGACTCTGATACAGCACCACGCCGTCTTCGTACGACTCGATCGACTTGAAACGTGCGTCCACCAGCTTGTCGACTTCGCGGTCCTCCAGGAGCCAGTACTCGGGGAAGAGCAGGAAGTCGCTCTGTTCGACGGTCTGAGCGACCTCGTCGCGGCGGCTCCAGACGTTGCGGTCCATCCTGGTGAGGGTCAGGCGAGTGCCGGCGTACGGTCTGGCGACGAGCCAGGGGATCGTGCCGAGCGTGGAGCCGGGCCGGAGCTCGGCGGCGCGCTTCACGCCGAGGACGTAGCCGACGTTGGATTGGAGATCGAGCGCCCAGGACGCTGCGAGCATCGGGGTAGCGGCGGCGAGCACGAGGAGAGCGGCGAGGACGCCCTGACCCCTCAGCCCCCGGGGACGGCCCTCACCCCCCAGCCCCCTCTCCCGCAAGCGGAAGAGAGGGAACACGACGGCACGGGAGAGCGTCGCAGCGCCCTGAGCGGCGAACACGGCGAGGAGCGGCAGCACCTGGGCCATGAAGCGGCTCTCTTTGTGTGGCAGCGCCGACAGCGCCACGAACATCGCGAGGCCAGCCAGACCAATCAGCCGCCAGCCGGCCACTGACGGACCCCGCACGAGCGACGGCAGACCACAGACCACCAGCGCCGCTGTCACCAGGCCGAGCCAGGACGGAATCTCCGTCAGGAACCAGCCGAACGGCTCCTGGCCGAACTCGACGGGAGCGAGGCCGCTGGTGACGTTGTACTCGAACGAGGCGAGCAGGCTGTGGAACGGCCGGCCGTACGCCAGCAGCTCGATGACGGCCTGGGCGAGGATGGCGAGCAGGAGGCCGCCGCCGAAACCGAGGAGAAGGCCCCACCATCCGACGGGCGCGATGAATCGCGCCCCTACCAGGAATGGTTCGGTAGGGGCGCGATTCATCGCGCCCTCGTCTTCCCCTCTCCATCGCAATGGGGAGGGGGCTGGGGGGTGGGGTCTCCCTCTCACGAGCGCCACGACCAGCACCCAGAGCCCGACGGCCGGCAGGAAGAAGATCGCCTGGTAGCGGACCATGCAGCCGGCGCCGATGGCGAGGCCGCCCGCAAGCGCAAGCAAGAGGACGCGCTCGGGGCGGGCCGAGAGCGCTCGTACCAGGAGCCAGAGCGCGAATACGACGAAGAACGTGGACGGCACTTCCGCGTAGGTGCTGACCGACATCCGGTTGACGACCGGGTTGACGGCCACCAGCAGTCCGGCGCCGAGCCCGACCAGCTCACCGGTGCGGCGGCGGTCAGGATCGCCGGCCAGGTCCCGGCCGAGCAGGTAGGTCACGCCGACCACTCCCACGCCGAACAGCACGCTGACCAGCCGCAGCGCGCGGACCATCGCTTCACCGCTCGGGTCCGGCCAGAGCTGCGCGACGTAGAGGACGGGCACGTAGATGAGCGACAGCAGCAGCGGCCGCAAATCCCACCACTCGATGCCAACGCCGAACGCCAGCTTGTACGCGATGTTCACGTATTCAAGCGGATCACCCTGCTCGAAGCCGACGGCCCGGTTCCAAAGCACCAGCCGCAGGCCCAACGCGAACGCGAGCAGCACACCGACGGGCGCAATTCGTCGCCACCACGGAGCCGCCGCCGACACGGGTAGCGGCGCGGCGCGGGCGGTCGGCGAGTCGGCGGCACGGGTCATGACCATGTGTGAGCGGACCGGATGGTACCACCGGAGGAGTAGCGAGTGATGAGTAGCAAGTAGCGAGAGGGCGACTACTCGCTACTCGCTACTCGTCTGCTCAGTCCCGGCGTTTCGAACGTTGACAGCGAAATCGGCAATCATTAGGGTGGATCGAAGCATTTACGAACGCATGTGCGGCTGAGTCCGGTACGGCTGCCCGGCTGGCTGGGGCGCGCAGGGGCCGTCGACCGAGTCCTGGGGCAGACACGTGAAGCTGACCGACTTCTCGGTACGCAACCCCCTCGTCATCCTCGCCATCACCACCTCGATCGTCGTTTTCGGGGCGTTCGCGTACGCCAATATGGGCGTCGCGTTGACTCCGAACGTCAACTTTCCGTCGGTGGTGGTGACGACGGTCTACCCGGGCGCCGACCCGGCCACTGTCGAGGCGAACATCAGCCGGCCGCTCGAAGACGCCATTGCCGCACTGCCCAACATCGAGAAGAACGGGCTGGCTTCGATCTCCTCGCAGGGCGTCTCGACGGTCACGGTTCAGTTCACGACGGCCGCCAACCCTGACCTTGTCTCGGTGGACGTCGAGCGGGTGGTCAACGGGGCGCGCAGCAAGCTGCCCATGGACGCCGACCCGCCGACCGTCAGCAAGGTTGATCTGAACGCCTTTGGCGTGGCGACGGTCATTTTCTCCGGCCAACAGCCGCTGACCACGCTCCAGGATGTCGCCGAGAACGTCATCCAGAAGCAGTTCAACGCCGTGCCCGGGGCCGGCGCCACGACGATTCGCTCGGGGATCACCCGCGAGATCAAGGTCTCGGTGGACGAGCCGGCCTTGAAAGCACGCGGGCTGACGATCAACAGCGTCACCAATGCGATCCAGACTCAGCAACTCGAAGTACCGGCCGGCAGCATCACGCGCAACGGCACTGACTTCAGCGTGTATTTCGACTCGCTGGCGCGGTCGCCGGACCAGCTTGGGGATCTGGTGGTCGTACAGACCCAGGCTGGGACAGTCCGTTTGCGGGACGTGGCGACCATCGAGGAGTCGTACAAGAAGCGCGATGCCCTGATCCGGGTGAACGGCCAGGAGGGGATCGCGCTGGTGGTGACGAAGCTCGCCAACGCGAACACCACGACGGTCGTAGACGGCATCCGCAAGGCGATCGACCAGATGCGGCCCCAGTTGCCGCCCGGCACGGACATGGACGTCGTGGTGGACCTGTCCACCTACACGAACAAGTCGTTCCACACCGTCCAGCGCGCCCTGATGGAGGCGATCGTCGCGACGGGCCTGATCCTGCTCCTGTTCCTGCACACCTGGCGCAGCACCTTCATCGTGCTGGTCTCGATCCCGACCTCGCTCCTGAGCACGTTCGTGATGATGAGCGTGCTCGACTACAACCTGAACCTGCTCACGATGATGGCGCTGACGTTGAGCGTCGGCATCCTGGTGGACGACAGCATCGTGGTGCTTGAGAACATCTACCGCCACATCGACATGGGCAAGCCGCCGATGGTCGCCGCCGTCGACGGCCGTTCCGAGATCGGGCTGGCGGCGCTGACGATCACGTTCGTGGACGTGGTGGTCTACCTTCCCATCGCGATCATGCTGACCGGCGTCTCGGCGCAGTTCCTGCGGCCGTTCGCCCTGACGATTGCCGTCGCGACGCTGGCTTCGCTGCTGGTCTCGTTCACGTTGACGCCGCTGCTCGCCAGCCGGCTGCTGCGGCACGACGAGGGGACCGGGCACGGCCTGATGGCGCGGTTCGGACGGGTCTGGGACGCCGGCTTCATGTGGATGGAGCGCAAGTACGAGGGCTTGCTCCACCACTCGCTGCCGCACCGCTGGCTGGTCATTCTGGCTGGCCTCGCGAGCATGGTTTTCGGCATCTCACTCTGGGTGATGGGGCTGATCGGCTCCGACTTCTTTCCGAGTGGCGACCAGAGCGAGCTCAACATTACCCTGAACATGCCGTCCGCCACCTCGTTGGACGAGACGGACGCGGCGACCAAGAACTTCGAGCGCATCTTGCGCACCTACCCCGAGGTGCGAGACATCTTCTCCATCGTCGGGGCGTCCAGCGACGGCTTCGGCGGCGGCACCAACGCCGACCAGTCCCAGATCACGGCGCTGCTGGTCTCGCCGCACGAGCGCCACCGGTCCTCTGCGTTGCTGGCCGACGAGCTTCGCGCGGTGCTCCAGAGCGCCGCCCCGAACGCCAAAGTCCAGGTCGGGCGGCCTAACGCATTCGGCTTCGGCGGTTTCGGCGGCCAGCCGATCCAGGCATTGGTTCAAGGTCCGGACCCGCAGATCGTCAACCAGCTCGCGAGCCAGGTGCAGCACGCGATCCAGGCGACGCCCGGCGCGGCGGCGGTCCGCAACAGCAACGAGAACGTCCAGCCGCAAATTCGCGTCTCGGTGGACTGGCAGCGGGCGGCCGACCTCGGGGTTTCGGTGCAGGCGGCTGGCGTGGCGGTGAGGACCGCCATCGACGGCTGGCGCTCGAACGAGAACAAGTTCCGCCGGCCCGGTCAGACCTCCATCGACATCCGCGTCATCAGCTCTGGCGCCACAGCAGCCACGGCAGAGAGCATCGCGGCGCTGCCGGTCCAGGGCACCAGCGGCCAGGTGGTGCAGTTGGGCCAGTTCGCGACGATCAAGCAGGTGGACACGCCGACCTCGATTCGGCACGTCAACCGGCTGCGCAGCGTGACGATCAGCGCCGAGCCGGGCGAGGGAAAGCTCGTTGGCGACGTGCAGACGGCGGTCGAGAAGTCGATTCAGCAGCTCCAACTGCCGGCTGGTTACGCGGTGACGTACGCGGGCCAGGGCGGCGACAGCGGCACGGCCTTCAAAGAGATCTTCGAGGCGCTCGGCATGGCGATCATCCTGATGTACATGCTGATGGTGATGCTGTTCGGGTCGCTGGTGCTGCCGCTGGCGGTGCTGATGTCGCTGCCGCTGTCGGTGGTGGGGGCGTTCGGGGCGATGGCGTTGACCGAGACGCCGTTCACGCTCTTCTCAATGCTCGGATTCGCGGTACTGGTGGGGCTGGTCGGCAAGAACGCGATCCTGCTGGTGGACTACACCGAGATCCTGCGCGGGCGCGGCTACGAGCGGATGGCGGCGCTGAAGGAGGCCGGTCCGACCCGCCTCCGCCCCATCGTGATGACCACGATGTCGGTGATGGTGGCCCTGCTGCCGATTGGCCTCGGGATCGAGGAGGGCTCGGAGCTGCTGCAGTCGGCGGCGGTGGTGCTGATCGGCGGGCTGCTGACCTCGACGCTGCTGACGCTGGTGTTCGTGCCGGCGATGTACACCATCTTCGACGACATGCAGGCCAGGATCGTGCGGCTGGTGCGCCACCCGAAGGGACAGCCGGCCGCGCCGACGGCGCTGACCGTGGCGCCAGCCGTGCAGCCGTACCTCTCCGCTGGTGTCGAAGGAGACGGCCACGGCCCGGTCAGTCGCGCTGACGTGCGCCCGGAGGTTCGGCCGGACATGCAGACGGTCGAGCAGCCGGGCAGCTGGTCAGACGACCGCGAGACCGAGCGCGCCAAGCCGCCAACCGAGGCTGGCGGGCCGCGCCGCCGCTGACAACAGCGGGTCTATACTCCGAGGAAACCCGTGCCGCCGGCCCGACTCGGACCGGAGCACGATCCCGGAGTGTGACGATGACGGACGTCGAGGCGCTCAAGCGGCGAGCGTGCGAGGCTGTGGACCGATGGGCCGGCGAACTGATCGAGACGGCAGATTGGATTCACGCGAATCCGGAGCTCGGTCACCAGGAGTACCAGGCGTCGAAGCGGCTGGTGGACATCCTCTCGACGGCCGGCGCCCAGGTCGAGATGGGCACGGCCGGCATGGAGACGGCGTTCAAGGCGGTGCTGGCCGGCAGCAGTGACGGCCCGACCATCGCCGTCCTGGCCGAGTACGACGCCCTGCCGAAGCTCGGGCACGGCTGCGGCCACAACCTGATCGCCACGTCGGCGCTCGGGGCCGGGCTGGCGCTGACCGAAGTGCTGGGCGAGCTGCCGGGCTCGATCTGGGTGCTCGGGACGCCGGCTGAGGAGAGTGCCGCCAAGAACGCCGGCGGCAAGGTCCACATGGTCAAGGCCGGCATCTTCGACGACGTGGACGCCTCGATCATGTTCCACCCCGCCGCCGAGACCACGATGACCGGCGAGCGCTCCCTGGCGGCGCGCGGTTTCGAGTTCTACTTCCACGGCCGGGCCGCGCACGCCGCCGGCGCCCCCGAGGACGGCATCAACGCGCTGGACGCGGTGGTCGCGATGTACAACGCGGTCAGCATGCTGCGGCAGCAGGTGAAGTCGGACGTCCGGATCCACGGCATCATCCTGGCCGGCGGCGCCGCCGCGAACATCATCCCGGACTACGCCGCGATCCGGTACCGGACCCGCTCGGATGACGCCGACTATCTGGAGGAGGTCGTCCAGCGCGTGGTCGCCTGCGCCGAGGGAGCTGCCAAAGCGACCGGCTGCCGCCTCGAATGGACCGAGTACATGCCGCCGTACGAGAATACGGTCCCGAATCGCACCCTGATGGGGTTGATGAAAGCGAACCTCGAATCGCTTGGGCTGGAGGTCAAAACCCAGCGCTCGCGCACCTCGCGTGGCTCCACCGACTTCGGCAACGTGACGCGCGTCGTGCCCGGCGTCGAGGCGCGCATCGCCATCAGCGGCGATCCAAGCCTGCCCGGCCACTCGCTGGAGTTCGAGAAGGCGGCCGGCACCGACATCGGCCGGCAGGCGATGCTCAACGCCGCCAAGGGCCTCGCGATGACGGCCATCGACCTGCTCGGGTCGCCCGAGACACTCGCCGAAGCGAAGCGGACGTTCGCCCAGGACATGGGTCGGCCCGCGCGCTAGCTCGGATTCGACGAGGTGTCGGTAGCGGGCGGGGGGAGCCCGCTACCGACTCGCCACTCGGCCGCCTGAAGGCGGAGAAACCCGGGGAGAAGGCTGCTCCGCGCGGCTGAACGGCGTCCGCCGGCGTTCACGAGCCAGGAGGGAGGCCCGCCGCCCGCCGTGCGATCCGGTGTGCTGAGAGCGGTCATCCCTATCACGACACGCGTGTATATGACCGCTCATGCATCGATCTCGACTATACCGACCCACCGTGGGGATGTCAATATACACGCCCGCCGTCGAGCACCAAGACGGCCAGGTGAGCGAGCTGACGGCGGCAGAATTGCCTACGTGTCGAGGCCAGGAGCCCGGCTTCGCCAGTCGTGCAGCCGCTCGTAGGCGAACGCGGCCTGGAGCACGAGACGGTCCTCGAACGGGCGCCCGCTGAGCATCAGTCCGAGCGGCAGCCCCTCCTCGGTGAACCCTGACGGCACCGAGATCGACGGCTGGCCGGTGACGTTGAACGCCCGCGTCGTGGAAGCCCGGTTGTACGGCACGAAGGTCGTGTCGTCGAACCGCTCCGGCAGGCTGACCGAGGTCGGCGTCGCGATCAGGTCGATCTCCGTCATCAGCTCGGTCATGCCACGCTGGAACCGGCCGCGCGCCCGTGTCGCCTGGAGGTAATCTGCAGCTGAGAAGAGCGCCCCGCGCAGAATCCGGTTCTGGAATGGGCGACCGTACAGCTCCAGGTGCTCGCGGAACCCGGCCTCGTGGACCGTGTATCCCTCCGCCACGAGGATCAGCGTGTTGACGTCGTCCACGTGCTCGACGTGCGGGATCTCGATGGGACGCACCCGCATGCCGAGCGCCTCCAGGTCCGCGACAGCCCGCCGGAACAGGGCCATCACCGGCGCGTCCAGCATCCCGGGCCGCTCCAGGTAGCTCCACGGCACCCCGACGGTCAGGCCGTCCGGCAGCTCGCGCAGCCCGGCCTGATAGTCTGGCAGATCGACCCGCGCGCTGCCGTCGTCCAGGGCGTCATAGCCGGCGATGGTCTGGAGCAGTATCGCGGCGTCCTCGACCGTTCGCGCCATCGGCCCGACGTGGTCGAGCGTCCAGGAGAGCGGCATCAGGCCACGGCGGCTGACCAGGCCGTACGTCGGCTTCAAACCGACGATGCCGCACCAGGAAGACGGGCCGCGAATCGAGCCGCCTGTGTCCGATCCGAGCGCGCCGGCGCACAGACGGGCCGCCACCGCCGCCCCCGAGCCGCTGCTCGATCCTCCCGCCGCCCGATTCAAGTCCCACGGGTTGCGCGCCGGCGGGAATGGCCCGTCGCGGTCGGGCGCACCGGTCGCCAGCTCGTGCATGGTCAGCTTGCCCAGCAGCACCGCGCCAGCCGCCCGCAGCTTCCCGACGACGACAGCGTCCTCGGCAGGGACTCGGTCCAGGTGCGCGCGCGAGCAGCCGGTCGTCGCGATGCCGGCCGTGTCGAGCAGGTCTTTCAGCGCGATCGGTACGCCGTGCAGCGGCCCGCGCACCGTTCCCTGGCGCAGCTCGGCCTCGGCGGCCAGCGCGTCAGACCGGGCGCGATCGGCGGTCACCAGCACGTAGGCGTGGACCGCGCCGTCGAGCCGAGCGATTCGGTCGAGGTAGGCGTCGGTGACCTCGACAGGCGAGAGCTCGCCGGCCTGAAGCCTGGGCGCAAGCTGGGCGATCGTCAGATCGGCGAGCGACTCCGCCATCAGGCGTCGCGGTCACCGTGGACGACGCGGAACCGATGCGCGGTCTCGTCTTCGGCCGCCACCAGCGACCGCAGGCGCTCGAATCCAGCCCGGTCGGAACGGTACGCCGTCACCAACCCGGCGATCTCGTTCGCCGGCAGACGAAGTCCGGCCCGCGCCACCAGCGCCGCGACCCGCGCCATCTCGTCGGCATCGCCGCTCTCGTGCGACATTCCCTCTCTCGCCATTTCCTACATCCTGCCCAACATGCCGTGACTTGTGCACTCGCAGTGTAGCCCAGACGGCATCATCATTTCCGTCTAGCCGGCGACATTTCGCTCGTTTCGTCGGGCGGATGGTGGGACTACCGCAAGACACCCACGCAGAAGGTGTACGCTCACCACGACAGTCCTGCCAGGGAGGCTCCCGAGCATCGTGCGGATACTCTTGACCAACGACGACGGCATCACCTCTGACGGCCTCTGGGCCGCCGCGCGCGGCCTGTCCAGGGTCGGCCACCTGACCGTGATCGGCACGGAGGACGACTGGTCGAACGGGAGCGCCTCGGTTCGACGCACGATCGGGGCACGTCTCGCCCGGTTTACGGACGTTCCGTCGGACGTCAGTGCAGACGTGGACGCGTACGCCGTCGATGCGTCGCCGGGCGGTGCGATCCTGATCGGGATGTTCTCCGGCCTGTTCGAGCCGTTCGACCTGGTGGTCTCGGGCGCCAACTGGGGCGTCAACGTCGGCGGCGACCTGTTGCACTCTGGCACCCTCGGCGCCGCCGCGACCGGGTTCCAGCGTGGCGCAACCGCGTTCGGCATCTCGCAGGAGCGCGGCATCTACCGTGGCGATCCGCAGCGTTGGGACGGCCTCGCGGACGTGGTGGAGCGGGTCGCGCGCTGGATGCTCGGCCGCGCCGGCTCGCCAATCCTGCTGAACGTGAACGTCCCCAATCTGGCCTACGGCGAGATAGACGGGGCCGAGCTGGTCCGACCGGTCGGCTGGTCGAACGCCGAGCGCGTGGCGTACGGAGCGCAATCCGAGGAGCACGGCGTCTGGCGAGTCACGGCTGACATCGACAACGAGATGCAGCTCCCCGACGAGCCAGGCACCGACGCTGGCGCCATCGTGGCCGGGCGGATCGCCGTCACGCACGTCCTGCCGACCGGCTGGCGCGTCCCGGCCGGGCCGGACGACCTGCACGACCTGATCGCGCTGCTCTCACAGGATTGACCTCGGCCACGCACCGTCTACGCATGTCAAAAATCGTCAGGGAGAAACGGCCATGATCGTCATCATGCAGCAGCTTGCAGGCGCCAGCCCGACCGACGCCGTCGTACGGCGGATCGAGGAGGCCGGCTTCGGCGCGCACGTCTTCAAGGGCGCCGAGCGCGACGTGATCGCCGTTCAGGGCGAGGGCGATCTACGCGCGCTCGGCGACGCCCTGCTGGCCGTCGCTGGCGTCGAGCGGGTCGAGGCCACGACGCGCTCATTCCGCCTGGCGAGCCGCGAGGTGCTGCCGTCCGGCACGACGTTCGAGATCGGCACGGTGGCGGTCGGCCCCGAGTTTCGCACGATCGTCGGCACGGCGCGCCCCCAGCCGGCCGGCGCGCTCGTGACGCTGGCGCGCTCGGCTGCCGAGGCCGGCGCCGACCTGTTCTGGGTCGGGCGCGGCGACGACGGCGAGCTCCGGCACGACCTGATGGGCGCACTCGGCGAGATCCGCGCGACGGTGGGCCTCCCGGTCGTGGTGGACGTCTGGGATCCCGGCGAAGTCGATCGGCTCAGCCGGAACGCCGATGCGCTCCAGATCCCATCGGCCCAGATGCAGGACGTGCCGCTCGTGCGGGCGGCCGGCCAGGGCGACCGCCCGGTGCTGATCGCGCGTGGCCCCTCGTCAACCATCGAAGAGTGGCTGCTGGCCGCCGAGCGTGTGCTGCAAGGCGGCAATCGCAAGGTCGCGCTGGTCGAACAGGGCGTCAGGACGTTCGAGACCTCCGTGCGCGCCATGCTGGACCTGAACGCGGTCGCGGTCGCTCGGCGCCTGAGTCACTTACCGGTCCTGGTGAATCCGAGCCTGGCAGCCGGGCAGGCCGACATCGTGAGCGACCTGGCGCTGGCAGCGGCGGCGACCGGCTGCGAGGGGATCATCCTGGATGCCGACGTGCCCGGCCCGGACGGCGCCACATCACACCGGCAGGCGCTGGCGATCTCCGAGGCCGCGCAATTGATCCCAAAACTGAAACGAGCTCGGGCAGCGCTCGTTCGTTAAGAAGCGTGCTGTGAAACCTGTGGTCGGGCTCCTGTCGTGGTTTGTGGTGTTGGCGTCGCTCCTCGCGCCGCTGTCACCGGTTCAGGCCGCCGATCTTCGCCTCGACGACCCAGGCACCTACCTGATCGAGGTGACGACCGGCCGTGTGCTGCGTCTCGGCGCGGGGGCACTGGTCGCCTGGTCGCCGGACAGCACGTCAGTGGCCGTCGCGGACCTGTCCGCCGAATCGCCGACGCCGCGCCTTCGACTCTTCACGGTCCCAGACGGCACGTCCCGCGAGGTCAAGATCGCCGACCAGGGCGAGATCGCCCAGCTGCGATGGTCGCCAAACGGCGAGCAGCTCGTGTTCACGCTGACGCGAGTCGGGATGGACCCCGGGCCGGCCCTGATGACGGTCAATCCGAGGACTGCCACCGTGCGCCAGATCGTGCGGGGCAACGTCGGCGAGTTGACCTGGACGCCTGACGGCAGCGGGATCACGGCAGTCACCCTGGACGATGCGGGCGGCTCGATTGTCACATTCGACGCGCAGTCCGGCGAGATCCGCGAAACGTTTGGCGACGTGAAGGACGCCAACTGCCAGCGGGGGCTGGCGTGGTCGCCGGACGGCGCCTATCTCGCATTCGGCGGTCCGGGCCTGCACGAAGGGTGCGGCGACGTCGGCAACTGGGGCGTGTGGACCTGGCAGCCAGCGACGCGCAAGCTGCGACAGCTGTTCCAGGGAGCGGCGGACGCGCCGGTCTGGCTCGCCAGCGGCGAGGTCGTGGCGCTCGTCAGCGAGCCAGAATCGGAGAGCATTCCGCCCCTGTCGCTCGTGCGGCTCGCCCCGGATGGCGGCCCGCTTCGGCCGCTCGCGAAGGACATCCCCCGCATGTTCCCGCAGCCGCCGCGCCTGATCCAGGTGGTGGGCAACGCCGTGCTCTTCCCAGTGTCCACCTGCGATCGGGGTGAGGCCCATATCTGGAGCCCCGGCCGCGCCACGAGCATGCGTCTGACTCCTGAGGACGTGTATGCATACCGACCTGCCCTCGCGCCGGATGGGCGGGAGCTCGCGTACGTCCGTGTGAGCGACGCGCCAGAGCTGATCGTGGCCCCGACCGGGCCGGGCGACGCGAGGGTCATTGCCACGACCACGCACGGGCTTCAGGTCGGCACGGTCGGGCCATGGGAAGTGGGCGGCGACTGGTCGCCAGATGGCAAGTGGATCGCCGTCGAGGTGACGACGGAGCAGTTCCGCGACTGCATCCCCTGACCGGCGCCGGGCAGCACCCGGCGACCCGGATGGGTCAGGGCGTCAGCTGGTGGACCCGCAGCACCGGCCCCGGCCGCACGGCATCGTCGAGCGGCAGGATGTGCCAGCCGTCCCACCCTTCCTGGATCGGATCGTACGCCAGCTCAGGGTACGGCCGAATCTCGAACAGCAGCGGCGTCTGCTCGTGGAGCGCCGTGTAGAACGCCGCCCGCCGCGTGAATTGCGCTGGGTCACGCAGCCAGCGGTCGTAGCTAAAGCTGCTCGTCACGACGATCCGGGGCGTCCGCCCCAGGTAGCGGTCGAGCGGACGGTCTGAGAGGTCGAAGCCCATCTGGCGGACGTTCGCGTACGGCGGGCCGTACCACTCGACCATCACCTGCTCGCCCGGCGGGAGGTTCTGCTCTAGCCAGCGAGCGGTAACGGTGCGGGTATCTGGCCGAGTCAACAGCAGGTCGTAGCGCACGACGCCGTCCGCCTGCCATAGCATCGCGCAGACGCCGATGGCCGATCCTGCCATCATCGCCCGACTCGTGCCCATCCAAGTCTTGACAACTCGGATCAGCACTCCCAACCCGAGCGCCGCCAGCACGCAGCCGAACGGCACCAGCGGGACCAGATATCGCGCGAACCGGTGCTGCCAGCTCCACGAGAAGACGTAGAGCAGCAACGGGAAAGCCAGAAACGCGAGCGCCGCCCAGCGGGTGCGTGGACTCCCGCCGGTCGGTCTCACGGCGAGCCAGATGGCGGAGGCCAGCCCAAGGGCCGCCAGCAACGCCACCGGCGTGTCCAGGCCCCACTCCATCGCCAGCGGGACGTACAGCACCGGCGCGAACGGGCCGCTGATGCCGACCTCGCCGACCGGGCCGCGCTGGAGCACTCGGTTCGCCTGCGAGACGAAGTCCGCCTGAAAATGCTGCCAGTCGATCAGGATGTACGGGCTGGTGCCAAAGAACGCGATGATGGTCAGCACACCCGCGACGACGAGTCGTGGGTCGGTCAGGGCTACGACGAGCCGCCACGGCCGGCGCAGCATCAGATCCGCGCGGGAGAGGTGCGCGACGACGAGCGCCACCGCGAACATCGCGCTCGGGTACTTGGCGGCGCTCGACAGGCCCAGCGAGATCCCGCCAAGCACGTACCAGCGCCAGGCGCCGGACTCCAGAAGGCGCATGACGCACACGGCTGACAGCACCAGGAACGCTGTCGTCGGGACGTCCGGCGAGGTGACGTGGGAGTGCTGGACGTGCAACGGACTGAGCGCGAGAAAGCCAGCCGCCAGCGTCGCCAGCGGACGGGGAGCAGGAGCGCCGACGCGGCACAGCCAGCGCTCGGCCATGAGATACACCCCGGCGACCGTCAGCATGCCCGAGAGCGCCGTGACCGCTCGCGCCATGCCGTAGACGTACGTCATATTGTCGAGCGAAGGCGTCCCCAGCGGCCCCAGGCTGCCCGACACAGCCCCCGCCCCCAGGCCGAGCCGCAGTGAGGCCGCCACCACGTAGATCCAGAACGTCGGCCACAGGAACTGCGATGGACGGAGATCGCCGGTGGCGGCGATGTGGAGCGCGTCCCCGACGAACGAGCTCTCGTCAGGGTAGTACGAGTGCGGCAGACCGTACAGCAGGCCCCAGCAGCGCGCGACTGTCGCCACGACCAGCACGGCTGCCAGCGACACGAGTTGCCCGGCCTGTCCGAGAGGGCCTGATGTCGGGCGGTCGGGGGGTGAGGGCATTTACAGACCGTCCTGCGCTACGGTGTACTCGCCAGTTTCGCACAACGCTGACCGGGGGTGTGCGTCAGAGACTTGTGCCCATCCAGACTCGGGAGCGCGATGAATCGGGGCGCGATGAATCGCGCCCGTACAAGGCAGCATCCCTGGTACGGGCGCGATTCATCGCGCCCCCAAAGATCTGCCGCACACCCGCTGACCGGCCGCGGATTGTACCGCGAGGACGCACGGCGTATCCTCGGTAGCATGCGTTTGGCGCCACACGCGGAGAACGAACCGACGACCGCGGGTCGGTCGCGATGGTGACCTCGAGGGAGTATCCATGACCACGTTGCGAGGCATCCTGCCCGTCATGGCCACGCCATACGACGCGGGCGGCGAGATCGTCGAGTCTGAAGTCCGCGCGCTGGTTGACTGGCTGCTAGAGCAGGGCGCGCACGGCCTGTCCGCCGTGGGCGAGGCGAGCGAATCGTCGCGTATGACCCGCGAAGAGCGGCTGAAGCTGGCCGAGGTCGTGTTCGGCGCGGCGTCCGGGCGCGTGCCGGTGATCGTCGGCGTCAGCGCGCCAAACCTCCGCGAGAGCGCGATCCTGGCCGAGCACGCGGCGTCCCTCGGGGCGGACGCGGTCTTCTTGATGCCCGTACCGGGCGCCAGCTACGACGAGACGCTGGCCGGCTTCCGGCGGGTCGCGGACGCCTGCGGGATACCGCTGATGCTCCAGGACCTGTACGCGCCACTGCCCGTCCCGACCATCGCCCGACTCGTCTCGGACGAGCCGCGCATTCGGTACGTCAAGGAGGAGGTGCAGCAGCCGACCGTGGCAACCCTCAAGCTGAGCGAGATCCGGGCGGCCTGTGGCGAAGGGTTGATGCTGCTCGGAGGGCGGGGCGGGCAGGCACTGCTCAGCGAGCTCCGGCGCGGCGCCATCGCCTCGATGCCGTCGTGCGTCGGCGTGCGCGGTCTCGCCGACACGTTCGACGCCTGGACACGAGGTGACGAGAGTGCCGCACGCGACGCGTTCGCACGGGTCGCACCCGTGCTGCTGATGCGCGCGCAGTACTCACACCAGATCGGCAAGGCGTACCTGCGGCATGTCGGCATCTTCTCGACCACGTACGTCCGCGAGCCGGCCGGCACGCCGGTGGACGCCATCGACCTGGACGAGCTGCTGCGGGCGATCGAGCGCTCGGAGGGCGCCCGCGCCTAACCGAGAATGTCCGAAACCGGGATCGACAGATCGGGGAAGGCGAGGAGGGTCAATGTCGCCTGGCGGGAGAACGCCAGAACGGACTGATACACGCCGTCCATCGGGTCACGGTGCACGATCACCTGTCGGTGCACCAGATCGACAACCCAATAATCTGAGATACCCGCCTTGGCGTACGCTGCCGCCTTCTGTCGGCTGTCAAACGTCAAAGTGCTTGCCGCAATTTCAACGATGAGGAAGATCTCATCGACCGTGGGATGCGCCGATTCATAGAAATCATCGCGGGGTGCAACGAGAGCGAGATCCGGCTCGGGTTCGGACCGATCTGGAAGATGCACAGCACTTTGAATGCGGACCATAGCACGCTCTTGAACGAGCCGAGTGAAGCGAAAGTCTGTACGTAGAATCTTCCCAGCGTGCTCAGGACCGCTTGGCGGCATCTCGTATACGTCTCCATCGACAAGCTCGACGCGAGCGTCTGGCGGGAAGATGCCCAGCTCGCCCATGCGATAGTAGTCGTCAACGGTGAACTTCCACCGCTTCACCGGCATTTCCGGAGCCTGCTCGACCTGCTGCGCGGACTCGACGGCCATGAGGTGTCCTCTCCGCCTGGTGCTACTGCATTGTACTGCCCTCAGACGCTCTGCCCGCCCGCCGGCTGACCACTGCGATCAGGATCGCAATCGGTCCTCGGGGCCGCTGTCATGCCCGCGCCGGGCGGCCGCCTGAGACGGCATCGAGAGGGGGCGCTCCAGGAGAGAAGCCTACCTGGAAGGGGCCAATTTCCGGTAAAATCTCTCTGTGAGAGAATCCACTTCGGCGCGAGGCCCGCTGCCCCGCGCCACCGGCGTCGTGGACAGCTTGTCGGCCGGCTTTGGAGTGGTCAACGAGCAGCCGTGGATCGTGCTGATCCCGATCCTACTGGATCTCTTCTTCTTGTTCGGGCCGCGCGTGTCCATCGCGCCAGTGATCGGCCAGATCGTCACCAGGCCGGAGCTGTCGCGAGCGCTCGGCGCAGACTCGACGAGCGCGGCTCTCGCACTCGCGGAAGAGACGAACCTGCTTGGCCTGCTCTCGCCGGCGGGCATGACGTTGCCCACCATCGTGCCGGCCCTCGCGAGCAGGGTCGGCGGGGCACGTGGCGCCTTCATCATGGTGGACTCGGTGGCGGCAGCGTTCCTGGTCGGCCTGGGCGCGGTTCTGATCGGCGCCTTCCTGGGCTGCCTGTACCGCGTCATCCTCTCGCAGCAGGCGCGTGAGGGGGAGCTAACTCTCCGGAGCTTGCCCGCCGAGTCAGTGGTCGCCTGGGGGCGGGTGATCGCCCTGACCCTGCTACTCACCTTCGTCGGCTTCTTCGCCATCGTGCCGTTGGCGTTCATCGCGGCGCTCGCCAGCCTGGCAACCGCCGCCGCGACCGCCATCATGACGGCTATCGTCGCGACGGTCGCCATCGCGGCCCAGCTGTACCTGTTCTTCGCACCTGACGCCATCTTCATCAGCCGCGTCGGCCCGATTCAAGCGATTCGGCAGAGCGCGGCCGTCGTCCACGCCGGCATCTGGTCGGCGCTGACCCTGGCAATCCTGATCACGGTCATTCTGATCGGCATGAGTCAGGTCTGGATCGCCCTGGCGGGCCAGGCATCGTGGGGTCTTGCGCTTGGCATCGTCGGCAACGCCTATGTCGCGAGCGGCCTCGTCGCCGCCAGCATGCTGTTCTATCGAGAACGCATGGAAAATCTGCTCGCGCAGCGCTCGTAACGACGCTCCGAGCTTTTGAAAGAGATGGGGGAACCCTTGGCGAGCTCGATGGGCGTGCCAGACGATCGACAATCACCGCAGGAGGCCCCGGCCCAGCCGTCGCGCCGGCGCTCGGCTGATGCTAACCCGAGCGGCTATACCGCGGAGAACATTCAAGTCCTCGAAGGCCTGGAGGCTGTCCGCCGCCGCCCCGGCATGTACATCGGCACCACCGACATCCGTGGCCTGCACCATCTCGTCTACGAGGTGGTGGACAACAGCGTTGACGAGGCGCTGGCCGGCTACTGCGACTCGATCCTGGTCACCATTCACACCGACAACAGCGTCTCGGTGGTGGACAACGGCCGGGGTATCCCGGTCGGCATCGTGAAGGCGACGGGCAAGTCGGCACTGGAGACCGTGCTGACCGTCCTGCACGCCGGTGGCAAGTTCGGTGGCGGCGGATACAAAGTCTCGGGTGGCTTGCACGGCGTCGGCGTGTCGGTCGTGAATGCGCTCTCCGAGAACCTGCGCGCCGAAGTCCGCCTCGACGGCAGCCGATACGTCCAGGAGTTCCATCGCGGCATCCCCGCCTCCCGCATCCAGAAGATCGGCACGTCCGAGCCGCACGAGCGTGGCACCACCATCACCTTCCTGCCAG
The DNA here is from genome assembly GCA_046328125.1 of Chloroflexota bacterium. Lineage (GTDB taxonomy): Bacteria > Chloroflexota > UBA6077 > UBA6077 > JACCZL01 > JADZEM01. The sequence goes on along the minus strand of JAXLXF010000005.1, from coordinate 116,996 downwards.
ACGCCACGATCTTCGACAGCCTGAACTTCGAGTTCGGCACTCTGGCGCAGCGCTTCCGCGAGATGTGCTACCTCACGAAGGGGCTCAAGATCCGCTTCGTGGACGAGCGCGACGACACCGAGTACTCGTTCTACTTCGAGGGCGGCATCGTCTCGTTCGTGCGGCACCTGAACAAGAACCGCCAGGTCGTCCACGCGCGCCCGGTCTACGCCGAGCGCAACATCAACGGCATCAACGTCGAGGTCGCGCTCCAGTACTTCGACGGCCAGAGCGAAGTCGCCTTCTTCTTCGCCAACAACATCAACACCATCGACGGCGGCACCCATCAGACGGGATTCCGCCAGGCGCTGACCCGTACCCTGAACGACTACGCGCGCAAGGCGAGCATCCTCAAGGACAACGACGCCAACCTGACCGGCGAAGACGTCCGCGAGGGTCTGACCGCCATCGTCAGCGTCAAGCTGCCTGAGCCGCAGTTCGAGGGCCAGACGAAGACGCGGCTCGGCAACTCGGAAGTGACCCCGCTGGTCGCCTCCGTCACCACCGAGGCGCTGGTCCAGTATCTGGAAGAGAACCCGTCCGACGCTCGCCGCATCGTCGAGCAGTGCCTCCGTGCTGCGCGTGCGCGTGAGGCGGCACGTCGCGCGAAAGAGCTGGTGATCCGCAAGAGCGCGCTGGAAGGCATGGCCCTGCCCGGCAAGCTCGCGGACTGCACCGAGAAGAACCCTGAGCTGTGCGAGATCTACCTCGTGGAGGGCATCTCGGCCGGCGGCTCGGCGAAGGGCGCCCGCGACCGGCGCTTCCAGGCGATCCTGCCGCTCCGTGGCAAGATTCTGAACGTCGAGCGCGCCCGCATGGACAAGATGCTGGGCAACGAAGAGATCCGTGCCATGATCACGGCGCTCGGCGTCGGGATCGGCGACCAGCTCGACATCTCCAAGCTGCGCTACAACCGCATCATCATCATGAGCGACGCGGACGTGGACGGCAGCCACATCCGCACGCTGCTGCTGACCTTCTTCTTCCGCCACATGCCGGACCTCGTGACGTCAGGCCACCTGTTCATCGCGCAGCCGCCCCTGTACGGCATCACCCAGAATCGCGAGACCCGCTACGCCTTCTCGGACGCCGAGCGCGACGTCATCGTCGCCGAGGTCCAGAAGCGGCGGCGCGGCGAGGTCCGTATTCAGCGGTACAAGGGCCTCGGCGAGATGAACGCTCAGGAGCTCTGGGACACCACGATGGACCCGAGCAAGCGCACCATCGTCCGGGTCGATCTCCCTGACCTGATCGTGGCGGACGAGGTGTTCGACATGCTGATGGGCGAGATGGTCGCCCCGCGCAAGAAGTTCATCCAGACCCACGCCCGCAACGTCCGCAACCTGGACGTCTAGCGAGGAGACAGGAGACAGGAGACAGGAGACAGGAGAGGATTCAACCCCTCCTGTCTCCTGTATTCTGTCTCCTGTCTCCTCGCCGCTTACATCTCCGGACAGGCCAGCGCCTGGCACTCGGGGCCACGGTCGATGCGCGAGTCGAAGAACTTGACCAGCTTGTCCTGGTCGAACGAGTCGAGCTCCAGCAGCCAGCCCCAGGCGACCGCCGCGATCTGATGGTCCATATCCTGGTACGGGAAGATCAGCGCCCGTGGTGAGCCTCGGCGCGCATTCCGGCCCAACTGGAGCGTCGGGTACAGATCCGTGAGCTTCTGCACGATCTCAGGGCAGCCTTGCGGGCAGTTGTAGAGGAACGCCACCGCGCCGTGCTCCAGGTTGTGGAGCCATTGGCCGGTCGGTGGGGCCGGGTCGATCATGCCGTAGCGGGGATAGACCGAGGCCGAATGTGGGCCAGACGTCGGCGGACGCGACTTGTAGGTCACGGCCTGCGTGTCCGGTACGTGGTCGTTGCCCTCGATCGGCAGCGCGCGGCCAATCGGCGTCACGGCCAGACCGAAGAAGGACGTCATCGCGGCCGCGACGACGAACCCGATCAGGACGACAGTAGCAATCCCGATCAAGACGAACTGGCGGACCTTCGCGACCTTCTGCGCGGCGGCAGCGCGCTTCTTGCGGTCCTCGCGCGCGGCCAGCCTCTTCTCCCGCTTGGTGACGGAATCCGGACTGGTGCTCATGCCGAAGCTCCCTCGTCGGGAGCGGCGGCATCGTCAGCCGTGGCGACCGCGACCGCGCCGTTCGTCGATCCGTTCCCGGACGGCACGGCAGCCGGCGGCACGACGCGCAGGTGGCTGGTCACGGACGCAATCGACGGCACGGCATTCGCCACCTGCACGGCCCGCTGCGCCAGCTCGTCTGACGGGACCGTACCGACGAGGATCACCACGCCATCGCGCGATTCCACGATCGGGCAGGCTGGCCCCAGCTCGGGATCGGCGGCCAGCGCGTCCGCGACCGCTCGCACGACCTCTGGATCGGCCACGAGGTCGTTGCGGACCGCGCGGACGCCGGGCAGACGGTGCACCAGCAGCTCGGCGATCTCCTTGATCGCCGACGTCCGCACCCGGCCCTCCAGCCCGACCAGGCCATCACGGTACGACACTTCGAGGACCGGCCGGGTGGCACGGAGCGGCTCGTAGTCCAGCAGCGTCTTGCGAATCAACATCAGCACGTGACGTTCCGCGTCTGGCAGATCGTCGTCCATCCGAAACAGCTCGTGAGCCATGCTCGCTCCGCCTGGGGGGATCGCCCCGGAAGGTCGGGGCAGTTCGGAGACTCAACGCGACAACGCGCCCGTACGGGTCGTCAGATGCTGACGAGATCGCGCGGGCGCTATAGGATACCAGGATCGACGGGTTCGGCCCTCAGTCAACGCCCTGACGCGCACTGGACCGCCGCGGCTGTGCCAGCTGGGCGCGCAGCAGCTCGTTCTGCTGCTGGAGCTCTCGCATCTGCTCGGTCAGCTTCATGATGACCTCGACGCCCGCCAGGTTGACTCCCAGGTCTTCGATCAGCCGCTTGATCTGCTGCGCCCGTTCGATGTCGCGCGTCGAGTAGAGCCGAATGTTGCCGCGCGACCGCGAGGGCGAGATCAGGCCGGCTCGCTCGTAATAGCGGAGCGTCTGCGGATGGACGTTGAGCAGGCGGGCCGCCACGCTGATCACAAAGCAGGCCATGTCGGCCATCTGCTCGTGTCGTTCGGTCTGGGCGTCCATGTTAGCTCGCCCTCAACGCGGCCAGCTCTTCGAAGAGCTGCCGCTCGCGGTCGGTCAGCGACTTCGGCGTCACCACCTTCACTTCGGCGTACAGATCGCCGCGTGCGTCGCCACCCTTCGGCAGACCCTGACCGGCCAGCCGAATCCGCTGCCCGTTCTCCGTCTCCGGGCCGATCCTCAACGCGAGACGGCTGCCCCTGAGCGTGGGCACCAGCACTTCGCCGCCCAGCATCGCGGTGTAGAGCGGCACGTCCACCGAGACGCGGAGATCATCACCCTCGCGAGTGAAGCGTGGGTGTGGCCGGACCGAGACCACCAGATACAGGTCGCCGGGCGGACCGCCGTTCACGCCGGGACCACCCTTGCCGGCAATCCGCACCCGCTGGCCGTCTGACACGCCCGCCGGCACCTTCACCTCGATGGTCTGGGGCGCCCCGTTCACCGGCGAGATCTGGATCAGCCGCGTAGCACCCGTGAAGACCTCTTCGAGCGTCAGGCTGACCGGATGGTCGTAATCCTCGCCCTTCGTCGGACCGCGCCTGGCACCGCCGCCCATGCCGCCCAGGATCTGGTCGAACAGGCTGCCGAGCGACTCGTCGTCGATGGTGCTCGAATTGCCGCGTCCTCCCCCGAAGCCGCTGAACCCACCGGCGCCGCCCGCTCCGCTGCCCCAGGTGAACGGGCCAGAGCGAGACGCCCCGGCGCGGGCCTGGTCCGCGAAGCCGCCACCCGATTTGCGGGCCTGCTCGATCTTCTCGAAATCGTGACCCCAGCGGTCGTAGAGCTTTCGCTTCTCGGCGTCCGACAGCACTTCGTACGCCTGGCCGATCTCCTTGAACTGAGCTTCGGCCTGCTTGTCGTTCGGATTGAGGTCCGGGTGATACTGGCGTGCCAGCTTACGGTAGGCCTGGCGAATCTCTTTCTCCGAGGCCGAACGGGGCACGCCGAGTACCACGTAGTAGTCACGCCTCGCCATACCGACTCACCATCTCCAGGAAAGTGTCGAGGGGTGCGCACACGCGGATTCTCGGCGCTACCCTCACAAGCTCGATTGTAGATCCTTGATAATCATGTTGTCAATCCCTGAATCGGGGGCAACGAGAGAGACCACCTCTTCCGGTGGTCTCAACAGCTCGCTGGCTGGCGCCCGGTTCGGGCTGACGTGCTTACCGGTTCAGCTCGCGGGCGATCAGGTCAGACGCGATCTCGACGGTGCGGCGCACCGGCCAGCTGCCGCTGAGCGGGCTGATCCGCCGCCCGATCTCCTCCGGGTCGGCGCCGCTGCGCACCTGGAACAGGATCGTCGGGACGCGGTCGGCGAAGCGGCCCACCTGCCGAAACGTCTCCTGGGGCTCGGCCGGCATCCAGCGAGAGGGCTGGGCTGCCATCTCCAGTGCCTGCTCGGCGCGCGGACCTTGCAGCCGCCCGGCCAGCGCCTCCGCGACCTCATACCCGCTGAACGGCCGCACCGGACGCCGTGCTGGCAGCACCACCGCCGACACGTTCAGTCGGTCCAGCAGCTCGCGCGGGCCGACCAGCACCGGCCGCAGCGCCGCCAGTCCCGAGCGCGGCGACCAGAGCGCCGGCTTGTGCTCCCAGGCCGCCGCCAGCGGGTCCAGCAGCCCACGCTGGGCTGCCACCAGCATCGAGGCCACCAGCGCGAACAGGACGCCGTCCAGGGCCAGCAGCAAGACCGGGCTGACCTGGATCAGCGCGCCGGCCGTCAGCGGGCTGGCGGCCCAGCCCAGGATCCCGGCGCTGGACGCCAGGCTCACCATCTGCCCGCGCCGTTCCGGCGTCGCGGCTGCCGCGACCGATGCATACGCCAGCGTCGGGCCGGCCCCGGCGACTAGCGCCAGCAGCACCCGCAGCCCGACGAACTGCCACCACGTCGCCGCGAACGGCATCGGCACCAGCAAGACCAGGCTGACGATCGCCGCGACGCTCATCAGCCAGTTCGGCGAGCGGCGGCCGGTCAGGCGGCCAGCGACGGCGGCGGCAATCGTCGCGGCCAGGTACGTCAGCGAAAGCCCGACCCCGTAGATCATCGGGAAGACGTCGTCGGTCACGCCGAGGCGCTCCAGTTCGATCGGGAACAGGATCATGAACGACCCTTCGACGAACTGGAGGATGAACGCTGCCACCAGCGCGACCGCGATGCCGACCCCAAGCGCGCTGGACGACCGCGAGGCATCCCGCGTGGCACGCACGGGAGGCTCGACGAGCGCGGGCACCTCGCGGTACATCCAGTGGATCAGGGCCAGCGCGACCACGAACACCACGGCTGCCAGCAGGAACGACTCGCGCATCCCGACCACGGCGCCGAGCAGCCCGCCGAGCAGCGGCCCAAACATCGAGCCTGCGGTCTGGAACGCCTGGAGCGTGCCCATCGCCGGGCCGATGTCACGGCGCGGGGTCGTCGCGGTGATCGCGGCCAGCGCCGCCACCGACACCCCGCCGAGGCCGCCGACGACGCCGCGCAAGGCGACCACGTGGATCGGCGAGCTCGCGACCGCCATCAGGCCGATGCCGATGCCGATGCAGACGACGGACCGTTCGAGCATCGCCTTTCGGCCGTACTTCTCGCCCATCGTCGTCCAGATCGGGCCAGTGAGCGCGGTCATCAACGGCGAGATGCTGATGGCAAGCCCGAGCCAGAGGCCGGTCGACGCGGCGTCACCCCCGGTGACCTCGCGAAGCAGGCCCGGCAGGAACGGCATCACCACCATGAAGCCAACCGAGGCCAGGAAACAGGCGATGCTGACGGCGATTAGGTTGCGGCGACGCTCGGCTGCTGCGTCGGTCGCACCGCGTCCGAGCGAAAACGCCGAGACCATACGTACCATGAGATGGGAACCCTCACCCTCGGTATTCGGCCAACAAAAAAGGGCCGGTTCAGCTTGACGCTGAACGCCCCCTTCGCAGGCCTACGGGGTGAGCAGTGGGCTCGGAAGGAAGAGGCTTCCCTAGGCGCCGAAGCGCCATTCGCCCTGGAGTCGGGTCCCCCGCCTCCTGCTCGCGCACATCGCTGTCACGAGCGGAAGCTCGGCCGTGGCAGCTGCGGACACCTGCCACGGGTAGTATAACGTGCCAGCCTACAGAAAAGTTCCGCACTTTCGCATCAGATGCGTGTCAGCTTTGCACGACCGAGCCGAGCCGGCCTGAAATCGGGCTACCAGCTCGACTGGCTACTCCAGACCGCGCGGCGCACACTGCCGATCAGGTCTTCGAGTCGGAACGGCTTGTGCACGATCTCGCAGCCGAGGTTTGCCAGCTCCGGGCCGTGCAGGCGGGTCAGGTCGTCCGCGCCCGAACAGACCACCACCGGCGTCCGCCTGAGCACGATGTCGGCGGCCAGCAGGCGCAGCAGCTCGATACCGCCCAGGCCCGGCAATCGGAGATCGAGCACGATCGCATTCGGCGCCAGCCGCCGGATCGGGTCGAGCCCGTGCGGGAGTCGGTGCAGCGTGTGGACGTCGTACCCTTCGAGGCTGAGCAGGTCGCCGATCAAGTCCCTGATCTCGGGCTCATCCTCGACGATCAGAACGCGGGACACGCGAACCTCCAGCGAGCCAATCCGCGTGGGTCCGCGCGCGGACCCACGGAGAGTATCGGCTACTGGATCGGTTCCGGGACACGTACGACGACCAGGCGAGGCATCGCCCCGTTGCGGACGACCTTCCCACGCGAGTCGATGGCGCCGACGCCGAAGTCGTTGTCGTTCACGACCGCGATCGTCGTCGGATCGACCAGCGCCAGTCCCTCGAACTTGTCCGGGCTGAAGCCGAGCTTGGCGAGATCCACGGTGAACTTCTTGCCCACGTAGCTCATGCCAGCCCGCTTGAAGTCCTGCTCGCTCGCCTGCTCGACGGTCTTGCCGTTCACGGTGTCCTTGTTCGAGACGTCCGTGGCGCCGGAAATATCGACCAGATACACCTTCTTGTGCTGGCCGCCCTCGGCGCTGTCCCGCTCGGCGACGATGACCGAGGTCCTGCTCACGCCGGAGATGTCCCCGATCTTCAGGTCGTCCTGCGTGGCCGCGCCCACGTCCGTTGCGACGCTCATCAGGTAAACGTAGACACCCTGGAGCTTCGGGTTGTCGGCGTCAGTGGTGTCGAACACGGCCATCCGGACGTTGCGCGACGCCTCTCCGCTCTTCTCGTCGGGGTTGAGCAGCGGGCTCTGCAGCATCACGAACACGCGCGATCCGTCAGGCGAGATCGCGATTCCCTCGAAGCCGCGATTTGGCTTGCGCTTGCGGAACACCTCTGGCAGCAGCTCGCGCACCGAGACGCCGTCCATGCTCAAGCCGAGCCCCTTCGGCGTGATCCGCAAGAGCAGCGTGCCGTCGGCGGCGACGTGGAGGATGCTCGGGCCGTACTCGTCCGCCAGCCAGTAGCTTCCGTCACGCGAGTCGAGCGCGATGCCTTCCGTGTCTACGCCGTTCGAGTCGGTCCCGTACTGCGTCTTGGCATCGGGCGAAACGGCGATCTCTCCTGATCCAGCGAATGCCGGCAGGCCGCTGATCTCGCGGGTGCCGGTGACCGGGTCGGTGAACCCTTCGGGCAGCCGGAGCGGAATCGACTCAGTCACGGACAGCCGCTGACCGTCGAGCTTCAGCTTCACGATGCGCGGCGTGTACTCCGGCAGCGGGAAGACCTGCTCTTTCTTGCCGTTCACCTTGATATCGCCGTTCGGCCCGCGATCGGTCACCGTGACGAACGACGTGCCGCTCGTGTCGGGAGCGGCCAAACCCGAGAAACCGCCGAGCCTGAATCCGTTCTGTAGCTCTGGCGCGTCGTCCAGGCGGACGTCGGAGACCACCGTCGCGACTGACACTGAGGGGCGCGTCGTCACCGGCGGCAGCGCAGCCTGAGCTCCCGGATCGGAGCCTCGGCCACGGGTGGTGTCAGGGGCCGGCGTGGTCGAGGCGGCGTTCGCGGCGGTCACCGGCGGGTTGGCCGTGGAATTCGAAGACGTCGGAGCCGGCGGCGAGATCGCCATCGTGCCGAACGGCGCCGGATCCGGATCGGCGACCGGCGCCAGGGCGAGCATCGCGTCCAGGCGGGCGGACATCTGAACCGCGTAACCAAGCGCGTGGTCGAACGTGGTGGAGCTCGACGGCCCGGTCAGGATCGCCCCGACCATGTGCCGGCCGAAGCGGAAGACGTAGCCGTAGCCCGCGCTCGACGCGCCACCGGCTGGTGCGCCGCTGGTCTCGAAGCCGATCGCCTCGTCCCCGAGGAGCGGCACGGCTCGGACTGTCCAGCCCGAGCCGAGCAGCGCGTCACGGGTCGCCGCGAGCGACTGCATGCTCGCCTTGCCAGACGCGGTCCGCGCCGCCGCGAGCCGGACCTCGCTCGGTCCGGGTCCGCTGCCCCGCGTGTACACCGAGTCGTAGCTCACGGAGCCGTCTGGGCGATTCTGGATGCCGGTTCTACTCGCGTCCTGGGTGAACCCTGGCATGTCGTTTGCTGACAGCACGATGGAGCGCAGATCGGGCATCAGCCCCTGCGCGCCTTGCGCGTTCGCCGTCTGCGCCCAGGATGGGGCGACCACGAGCGCAAGCACCGCCACCGCCTGCACTGCCATGAACGACAGGTGTGCCAACCGCCGAGTAGAAGCTCGCCCAAACTGTCTCAAGCCATACTCTCCGTGAATCGCCTGTGCGCCGTCACGGTGCCCGCCGTGGGATCGGCTGCCCCTGGCTGGTGCCCGCCTGAACCACGCGAGCACCGGTAAGTAGACCGCCGCCCTGTACATCGGTTCAGACAGCCTCTCACCATACGGCAGCCGGCGATCCGTGTCAATGTCAAGACCGCTACAAAGACCTTCACAGGCCCTCGTTCGGTCTCAGTCATGTGGCGCTGAGGCTGGTCTGATGGACGCCGCGGCCCCCTCGTACCTCCTATAACGAGCGTTTCTTGACGTTTCGCCCCGGGGCGCGGGTTACGATTCTGCTGCTTTCAGACAAATCGGCGCCGGCCGAGCCGTTTCAGGTCGTTCCGATCGGTTCAAGCCTACCATGACCGGCACCGCCGTCAGCCCGTGGGTGATCGGGCGGCTCGCCTGATACGATCCCGCCAGGCGACGCGGTAGTTGCCGCGACCGCCCATTACCGTCGTCGTGGGCGTACAACCCGGCCCACAAGGGTGTAACGCGCGGCCCGTCCGATGGTTTCTGGTGAGTCGCGCTCGGACTGTCCACGACGCAGCACGCACAGCGGAGGTCCTGATGGCTGACAGCCCGCGCCTGGGATTCATCGGCACCGGCAACATGGGCCGCCACATGGCGCGCCACCTGCTCGAAGCAGGGTACCGCATGACGGTCCACGACGCCCGTCGACCGGCCGCCGAGCCGTTGGAGCAGGCCGGCGCCTCCTGGGCCGAGAGCCCCGCCGAGCTGGCCGAAGCGAGCGACGTGGTGTTCACCTCGCTGCCGGGGCCGCCAGACGTGGACTCGGTCGCCCTGGGCGATGCTGGCGTGCTCGCCAATCTGCCCGACGGCGGCATCCTGGTCGATCTCTCGACCAACTCCCCGACGGCGATCCGCAAGCTGGCGGCGGCCGGCGCCGAGCGCGGGATCGTGGTGCTGGACGCACCGGTCTCTGGCGGCGTGTTCGGCGCCGAGACCGGACGGCTGGCCGTGATGGTGGGCGGCGACCGCGCGGCCTTCGACCGCTGCAAGCCGATGCTGGACGCCATCGGAGACCACGTCGTCTACTGCGGCGACTCCGGCGCCGGATCGGCCACCAAGCTGGTCAACAACATGATCTCGCTCAGCCTCAACATCCTGCTCGGCGAGGCGCTGGCGCTCGGCGTCAAGGCGGGCGTGGATCTGGCGACGCTGGTGGACGTGGTCCAGAGCAGCAGCGGCGCCACCTGGAAGCTCGGCAACAACTATCCGAAATTCCTGTTCAAGGGCAACTTCGAGCCGGGCTTCGCGCTCGACCTGGGCGCCAAGGACTTGCGGCTCGGCACGACCCTGGCGAAGGAGCTCGGGATGCCGCTCGACCTGGCGAACCTGGTCGAGCAGCGTTTCGTCGAGGCGCAATCGCGCGGCTGGGGCAAGCTCCACGCCGACGTGGTGGTGAAGCTGGTCGAGGAGCGGACCGGCGTCGAGCTGCGAATGTAGCTGAGAGGCCACCCGGGCGTGTCGTCCGGGTGGCCTCCGCGGTCTGCGTGTGAGCGACTATCGCTCAGGCGGTCACTTGCGCGAGAGCAGGAACGCCACCAGCTGCTTGATCTCCTGATCGGACAGGATCTGCGAGAAGTTCGGCGGCATGACCGGCGGGTATCCAGCCACGATGTACGCCTGCGGCGAACGGATCGACTCCTCGATGTAGGCCGCCGCGTCCATGCCCGGCTTGATGTTGCCGCCGTCCGTTCCGATGTGGGCCAGGTTCGGACCGGTCGCGCCACCGCCGGTGCCCGCGTTGTGGCAGCCGACGCAGCCACCCTTGCCGGTGAAGATCTTGGCGCCTTCCGCCTCGTCGGGGGAGAGCGTCCCGATGTCCAACGTCGGCCGCTGTGGCTCGGGCGCGCCGTGCGCGATCTTCTCCTTCGCGACCTCGGTCACCTTCTCCCAGGCCGTCTTCTTGCCCTCGACGATGGTTTCGCCGCGCGTGATGAGGAGGGTCAACTCGTGGATCTGCTCGTCCAGCAATGGCCCACCGTCCGTGCGCCCCCAGGCCGGCATCGGCGTGCCAGTTCGGCCCCGGTGAATCGTCTTGTTCACGAAGTTGTACCGCTCGTTGTAGGCGTCCTTGTCATTCGGGTCGGGACGCAGATCCGGCCGGTTCAAAGCTGGCGCTACCAGCGGCGTCGAGCCAGTGCCCGGCACCACTGCACCGGTGCCGTCGATGCCGTGACAGCCGATACAGAGCGTCGTGAAGTTCTCGATACCTCGGTCGATGCTGCGGATGTCCTGTCGGGCTTGTGCCTCGGCCTGCCGCTGCGGCTCGACGAAGCTGTAGCCAGTCAGCAGGATACCGGAGATGATCAGCAGGCCGAGCGTCACGACGACCTTGCGCTCCATCGAGGGGTTGCCGGTCGGCATCTCCCCCGGCTCCTCGTGGGCTCGCCTGCCCACGCCACTGGCGTACGCCACCAGCATCCCGAGCAGAAGGAGCATGGCGATGAGGAGAATCACCGCCCCCGCGCTCAACTGCATGCTAGGAGTCCTCCCACCACGGCCTTACAGCTTGACCAGAGCGTTCTTGACAGTGTCCGACGTGCGCTGAACCGCGTGGGTCGGATTGGTGTCGATGAAGACCTTGCCGTCTCGAATCGTGACCGGGAACACGTCCATCGGGCGCGGAGCTGGCCCCTGAATGATGTTTCCGTAGCGATCGTAGATCGAGCCGTGGCACGGGCAATTGAACCGCCCCTTGGACTCGATGGTGTCCATGGAGATGTCTTCAGGCTTCCATGGCACCGTGCACCCGAGGTGCGGGCACTTCCACCAGAGCGCCACGATGCCCTCGGGCACCCGCGAGACGTACGCCTTGGCGTCCTGGACGAGCTTGACGTCGCCGACCTTGAAATCCGCGACGTTGCCGCCGTTGATCTCGCCGCCGAACGCACCGACCTTCTTCGGCCAGAAGAAGACGCCAGCGCCGGCCGTCCATTGCCCGAGCAACGCCAGCAGCGTGCCCCAGCCCGCGAAGCGCAGCAGGGTTCGGCGCGACCAGAAGCCGCGCCGCAGCTCGACCTCGACGTCCGCGCCCGGATTCTGCGAGGCGGCCCGCCGCTCGGCCTCGGCCGCCCCCTCTGAGCCCGGATAGAACAGCCCCTCTGGGGGAGCTTTGCTCGCCATCAAGACCTCCACCCGCCCGGATCGAGCGGTCGGCGGGGGGCAAGCTGTACGCTCGCCCCGCGCCTGTCGATAGACATCAGTTGCTACTCGACGCGGATCATTCGCGCGTCCCAGGGCCACATCAGGTGCATGCCCTGGCCGCGCATGAACGTTCCGACGATGGTCAGCACGATATAGGAGACAAAAAAGCCCGTGAAGAGACAGATCATCCAGTCGCGCGCGTTGTCTGGCTTGTAGAACTTCTTCAAGAGCCAGACGAGCAGGACGATCGGCCCGTTCATCAGGATCATCGGGGCGATCACGTTCACCACCGACGGCCAGGTGAAGATCGGGATACCGGTCATCCGCTCCAGGTTGTTCATGCTCGGCTTGACGCCGACCATCTCGTCGAAGATGACGAGGACGAACAGCCAGATCGTCGTGTACCACGTGGTGAACCACGTGATGGCGACCGACTTCGGCGTCCCGAACCACTTGCCCACGTCCTTCGGGTCACGGTCGAAGTACGGGATGATCGCAATGAGTGCGAGGGCGCCGGCCGGGATCAACACGCCCGCCAGAGCCGGGTGCATGTGCAGCAGCAGCTCCTGGAGGTTCAAGAAGTACCAGGGCGCCTTTGACGGATTCGGGGTGTGATCGGCGTTGGCGTGTCCTTCGAGCGGCGCCTGAATCACCATCGAGATCACGATCATCGAGATCAGCATCAGCACCGCTGCGAGGAACTCGATCGTCACCAGATGCGGCCAGACATAGACCAGCCGATTCTGCGAGGTGTCGGCCGGGGCAGCTGCGCGGGCTGGCGCGGCCGCCGCTGCCGCCGGAGCAGCCGTCGCGGTGGCTCCACCGCCGCGCTGGACTGCTGCCGCGAGACGCTCGCGCTGCTGAGGCGTGAGCGCGCCAGCACCGCCGCCAGCAGCCGCGGCCGGTCTGGCCGCCGCGGCAGGCCGTTCCGCGGGTGCCGGCGCGGCCGGAGCTGGCCCACCTTCCTGCTGCGCGGCCGGCGGCCGACCGAGGCCGGCGGCTGCCGCTCGTTCCTTGTAGATCCGCGCGCGCTCGGCGGGCGTCAGGTTCGCCATGTCGGACGTGCGTCCGAGCGGACCCTCGCCTGCCGCGCCGCCGCCACCAGCAGGGGGTGCCGGGCGCCGCGGCGGCTGCTCGCCACCGCCGGCCGAGGCGGCTGCCGGCGGCGTCGCGGGCCGCTGGGCAGGGGTTTGGGCCGGGGGCTGCGCGGCGGGCGGCGTAGGAGCGTCTCCCCCGCCCGCCCGGCCGATGCCGGCGGCAGCTGCCCGCTCCTTGTAGATTCGCGCGCGCTCGGCGGGCGTGAGGTTCGCCATATCCGCCGTTCGATCGAGCGGATTCGAGCTGTCGTCAGGAGGCATGCGTCTCTCCCATCCTCAATCCCGGGTTCCGAAAGCGCGCGATCACAGTGGACCGGCGATGCCGCCGTCCTTCCGGATGCGCCAGAAATGCACAGTCATGAACAGCGCCGCGAGCAGCGGCAGCGCGATCACATGGAGCACGTACCACCGGATCAGCGTGTTGTCGCCGATCTCGTAGCCGCCCACGACGGCGAACTTGACCGAGTCGCCGATGAACGGGGTCGCGCCAGCCATGTTCGTGCCAACCGTGACCGCCCAGATCGCTAGCTGGTCCCACGGCAGCAGATAGCCGGTGAAGCTGAGGAGGAACGTCAGCGTGAGCAGAATGACGCCCACGATCCAGTTGAACTCACGCGGCGCCTTGTACGCGCCCGTATAGAAGACGCGCACCATGTGTAAGAAGACCGTGATGACCATGCCGTGCGCGGAGTACCGGTGCAGGTTCCGGAGCAGCAGCCCGAACGTGACCACCGTCTCCAGATCCTTCATGTCCGAGTACGCCACAGCAGTAGCTGGGCGGTAATAGAACATGAGCAGGACGCCAGTCACCGTCAGGAGCAAGAAGAGGAAGAACGAGAGCCCGCCCAGGCAGAACGTGTACGTGATCTTCAGGCTCTCACGTCTGATCCGCACCGGGTGAAGGTGCAGGAAGACGTTGTTGAACATGATCAGCGCCTGGTTCCGAGGCGTACTCGGGTACCCGGTGCGGATGATGCTCTTGAAGACCCGGTTCTCAGTCAGCGCTCGACGGAAGTTCCCCTGGCGGAGATCGTCAAGAAATGGACGCATCTCGTGCATGTCGGAACGGCACCTCGATATGGCGGAGGATCGACGGATGCGGGGGTAGGGGCGCCGAGGTCAGCTAGTGGACAACACCAGACCGAGGCTCGGCAGAGAAGATGGGATACTGCACTGCATCTGCCCGTCGAGCACGAGGGTGCCGTGCGCCGTCCGAGCGATTCGAGCGATAGCGTAGCTTCCGGGGGCGGCGCCGAGCAAGCAGCCCGACGACCGTAGCCGGGATCGTACCACTGGCCCCGGAACGTGTCAACGCGAACAATACCCCGTTGGCGGGTCATGTACGGGAGGATTCATGCACGTTCAGGAGCTGTTCAGCCTGAAAGGGCGCGTCGCCCTCGTCACGGGCGGCTCGCGCGGACTCGGGCTGGAGATCGCGCACGGCCTCGGCGAGGCTGGCGCAACGGTCGTCGTGACGGCACGTCGGCAGGAGTGGCTTGCGCCGGCCGAGGAGGAGCTGCGCGAGGCCGGGATCGACGCGACGGCCCTGGCCTGCGACGTTGCCAGGCCAGAGCAGGTGACCGCCGTCGTCCGTGACACCGTCGCGCGTCTCGGGCGGATCGACGTCCTGGTCAACGCGGCCGGGATCTCGTGGGGCGCGCCAGCCCTGGAGATGCCCCTGGACCGCTGGCAAGCCGTCCTGGACGTGAACCTGACCGGCACCTTCGTCTGTTGTCAGGAGGTCGGCCGGGTCATGGTCCAGCAGGGCGGCGGGCGGATCGTGAACGTTGCCTCCGTCGCGGGACTGGTGGGCCAGGACCCGGCGCTGATGGACGCCGTCGGCTACACTGCCAGCAAGGGCGCCGTCATCGCCCTGACCCGTGACCTGGCGGTGAAGCTGGCGACGAAGAACGTGACGGTGAACGCCGTGGCGCCGGGCTTCTTCCCGACTCGGATGACGCGCGGCCTGTTCTCCGAGGGCGAGGAGCGGTACGCCGCGCTCAGCCCGATGGGCCGCATCGGCCGGGCCGACGAGATCAAGGGGGTGGTGCTCTTCCTGGCGTCGGACGCCGCCGCCTACGTGACGGGACAGACGCTGGCCGTAGACGGCGGCTCCGTGGCCTGGTAGTGCCTGGCCCAGATTCTGCCCGGAATCCAGGTAGGGGTACTTCACGTTGTAGTACTGTGAAGAGCGGCACGCGACGGACAACTGACGCACACCGCGTCGCGAACAGTGGTTGCGAGCCGCTCACATCAATGCCCGAATCGTTCGAGAGAGCCGCACAGACTGGTACACTTCGAGAAGGATCGGGGGAGGATGCATGTGACAGACCGCTCCAAGACTGTCGTGATGCTGATCGACTGGGACAATCTCCAGATTTGCCACAGTCGCGATGCACCCGGTACCGAGCTTGACCTACAGGCCCTGATCGCGCTGGCGCAGAGCTACGGAACCCTGGTTTCGGCGCGCGCCTACGCTGAGTGGAACCTGCTCTCCGAACGTCTGGCCGTCTACAAGGCCGGCATCGAACCGGTCTTCGCGCCGGTGATGCGCCCCGAGGGCAGCCCGCGTGAGGGCAAGAGCCTGGCCGACACGGTCATGGTGGCTGACGGCGTGGATCTGCTCTGGACCGTTGCCCCCGACGTGTTCGTGCTGGCGACCAGCGACAAGGACATGATCCCGCTGGCCCGGATCGCGAAGCAGCGCGGCGCAGCCGTGGTGGTGCTCGGCAGCGACCTGACGGCGATCCCGCTGGTCGAGATGTCGAACGTCTTCATCACCTACCGGCAGCTGCTCCGCGAGCTCGACCGCGTCTCCGAGCTGGAGGCGCCAGTTGGACGCGCCCCCGCGCGCGAGCGTCGGCTTCGCGAGTCGCGGCGACCGAGCAGCGAGCCGTATGGCAGCCACCTCGGCAGCGCCGGCGGCTCCGGTGGCGGCCCGATCGGCGCCGGCGGCCGAGGCGGACCACGACCGGTCGGCACGTTGTCGGGCGCGCCTGCTCCGGTCACTCCGTTGCCGCCGGCCCCGCCCATCCGTCGACGAATCAGCGAATCGGTGGCGCCAGTCGTACCGGTCGAGCCCGAGCGCGCGCTTCCCGAGCCAGCCGCGCCGACGTCGATCGCCGAATCACTGCCCGATGCGTCAGGTCTCGGCTCAGAGCTCGCTCCGCGGCGGCGACGACGACGCGGCGGGCGCGGACGACGCACTGGCCTCGGCGGAATTGGCGAGTCGGACGCGGCTGTTGAGTCGCTGCCCGACGAGTCGGAAACCGACGACGTGTTGGACGGCGACAGCGATAGCGACGCGGCGGCCGTCGCCAGCAGTCCTGACGACATCGACACGGCCGTTCTGGAGCTGCTGGCCGCTCGCGACCGGGACACGAGCCCGTCCTCGCCGGCCGTCACGCCGCCCGCTGAGTCCGAACAGCCATCGTCGGTCGTCTCGTCAGCCCGGATTCCGGCGGCGCCTGAGCCGTCCAGTGCGGTCCAGCCTTCAGAATCCGGCACGACTGGCTCGGAGGCGGCTTCGCCTCGGCCAAAAATCGCGCGGACCTCGTTCAGCTCGTTCGGTCCACCGGACGTGCCGGCCCGCCAGTCCCCGCCTCCGGCCCTCGCCCCACTCGCCGGCACCTATTCGGACGAGCCGACGAGCCGGGCTGTCGAGCCAGAGGCTGCCATCACGACACCAGCTCCGTCAACCGACACCACGGCGTTCGAGGAGATCGCCGCTGCCGTGACGATGCCGGATGCCGTAGCGCCCGACATCGACCCGACCGTCGTGGACGAAGGTGGCTCGGCAGGCGACGATACTGCCCCGGCGGTCGCTGAAGCCGCTGCTTCGGAGGCTCGGCCGACGGCTCGCCCAAGCCGATCTCGCAGATCGGGCCAGTCGAGCCGATCGGGTGCGACGCGCCGTCCACGGCAAGCACCGGCAAGTGGCAACACCAATGGGAGCGTCAGCTCGTCGGCCTCTACCGAGGTCGCGTCCAGCGCAGAGGCCGGGCCAGCCGCCGATGCACCCTCCGAGGGTGGCGAGGCACCCGCTCGGCCGGCCCGTCGTCGCCGGACTCGCCGTCCCGCGGGCGCTGTCACGGAGGGCGCCGAAGCCGTGAGTGGCGAGGCGGGCGGCTGACCCGTCTTTCGTGGCATGCTCCCGCCGTGGAGCAGCCCCGACGATGAGTGGCACATCTGGAGAATCCCCCCCACCCGACCTCGGGCGCGGGGGGATTCTTGCGCCCGCCGACCGTGCACGGCGGTCGTGGCCACGGTCTGACGCCGCTCTCGCGGTAGCCGTCGGGCTGAGCGCATTCTGCGTCTACCTGACGACCCTGTCGCGCGGCGTCCTGGGCGGCGACGCCGGCGAGCTCCAGTTCGTCCCGCCGATCCTCGGCCTGACCCACCCGACCGGCTATCCGCTCCAGGTGCTGGTGCACTACCTCTGGAGCTTGCTGCCAATCGGCGGCAGCGTCGCGTACAGCCTGAACGTGCTGGACGCCGCCTTCGCGGCGGCGGCGGTCGGGCTGGTCGTGGCGGTCACCCGACTCGTCGGGGCCGGTCGGGCAGCGGCGGCGCTGGCGGGCTGGTGCCTGGCGTTTAGCGAGCTCTGGTGGTCGCAAGCGGTCCGAGGCGACAAATACACGCTGAACGGCCTGTTTCTGGCTCTGACACTGCTGCTGTTCGTGCGCTGGCGCCAGCGTCCGACGCGCACTCGATTCCTGTTCCTGGCGTTCGTCTTCGGGCTCAGCCTGACCCATCACCGCAGCATGCTGCTGGCCGCCCCGGCGCTCGGACTCGGACTGCTCCTCTTTGGGTGGCGTCCCCGAGCCGCGCGCGAGATCGTCGCTCCACTCCTGCTCGTCCTCGCGCCGCTCCTCCTCTACCTGTACGTCCCCTGGGCCGGCGCGCGCGGCCTTCCACCCGGCAGCTGGCCGGTGAACACGCCCGCCGCTTTCGCAGAGTTCCTGATGGATCGCGGCTACACCTCGCAGATCCGGCCGGACGCCGCGTTCGGCGGGCGTCTCGTCGAGGAGGCGTGGGTGCTGGTGCGCTCGTTCGGGCCGCTCGGCGCGCTGCTGGGAGCCGTCGGCGTCGTGGCGCTGTTCAAGCGCGACTGGCGGCTCGCCGTCGTCCTGCTGCTGGTCTTCCTCCCAAACGCCGTCCTCGGGGCCAGCTACCTGCTGGAGTCGCACTACGCGCTCCCGCGTCACTGGGTCTTCTTTCTGCCCGCATTCCTGGTCTGGAGCGTCTGGCTCGGGCTTGGCGTGGACGCGGCCCTGCGCCGGCTAGCATCCTGTCACCGATCGGAGCCCCTCACCCCCTCTTCCGCGCACAGGAGAGGGGGGCGGGGGGTGAGGGCTCTTCCTCCGTCGATCGCGCTGTGCCTGGTCATCGTCGCGCTGCTCGCCGTCCAGGCCGGCTCGGCCTGGGTGCGCGGCGCCATCCTGCTCGTTCGGGCCGAGGCCGGCGCCGAGACGATGGACGACTGGCGCCAGGATCTCCAGCGCTCGCCGGTGGCGGAGCGTTTCGGGCGACTGGCCTTTCAGAGCGCCGCCGAGAACGGCATCATCGTCTGCGACTGGGAGCAGGCGACGGTGCTCTGGTACCTCCAGCGCGTCGAGGGCCAGCGTCCGGACCTGACGATTCGCTACCCGATCGAGCGCCTGGACGAGACGCTCACCGAAGCTCGTGGTACGCGCCGGCCCGTCTACCTCTCACGCACCCTGCCCGGCGTCGAATCAATCGGCGTCACATCGTCGGCGGGGCCACTGATCCAGGTGTCTTCCTCGCCCCCACCAGTCGCGCCAGCCACGACCCAGCCGGGCGCATCCTCCGTGGCGGCACGATTCGAAGGCGGACTGACGCTCCAGGCGATTGCGATCCACGATCCGCCACTGCGGCCGGGCGGCGTGGTCGCGTTCACGCTCACCTGGCGGGCCGAGCGTCAGTTAGCCGAGGCGTATGCCGTCTCAGTGCGACTGATCGGGCCGAACGGCGCAGTCCTGGCCGCGCAGGACGAGCGCCACCCGGCCCTCGGCACGTCCCCGACCGACCGCTGGCCGCCGGGGCAGATCGTGGGCGACTACCACGAGCAGCCGCTCGGGAGTCGGCTCGCGCCAGGCAGCTACCAGATCCTGGTGCTGCCGTACCGCGTCGAGCCGCTCACCAATCTGCGCCGCCTCGACGCCAACGGCCAGCCCGGCGAGGAGGGCGTCGCGTTTCCGATCCAGATCGAGCCGCGCAGCTTCGGCCGCCCGCTCGACCTGCTGGCGGCGCTTCTCGCCCGCTAGTACCGCGTCGCCGACGTGCCCTCACCCCCCAGCCCACTCTCCCTGTACGCGGGAGAGGGGGCTGGGGGGTGAGGGCTTCTCCTGACTGACTTCCGCCCCGCTGCACTAGCTCCCCTGACGCACCGTCAGCCGCCCGACCACGATCTCATCCTGGCCGTCCGAGAGCTTCACTTTCTGTCGAGCGCGCGAGTCGTACACCGAGACGACGATCTCGTACGCGCCGGGCGGCACCGTCGAGTCGGTCTTCACGAACGTGCTCTGGAAGAGCCAGCGCCCGACCTCCCAGTCGGTGGTGCCGTCGCTGCCGCCGGACAACGACTCCTGCTGCTGGTCCCACGCCTGCCCGTCCGGGCCGCGCAGAACCGTCAGGACGTGGAAGTCGGCGCGAAGCTGGCGCGTGGACTCCCACTCCAACGTGACGCTGGCGCCCTCGCCGGGACGAATCTCGGCGCGATCCACCAGGGCGCTGACGAGCAGTGGCCCGTCCGCGAAGTCGGCCCGCATCGGCACGGCGGCCGGGTTGGCGAGCAGCGCGCGGACCTCGGCCATATCCCGCGTCTCGGGCGCGTAGATGCCCCGGTCCAGGTCGTTGCGGCGGTTGTACACCTTGACCAGGCGGAAGTTCTCTTCGACCCACCGTTTGAACTCGGGAAGGGCGCGCAGACGGTCGGCCCACAAGACGACGAGGGTCGGGTTGTACGGCGTCGCCTGCGAGATGGCGTCGGCGCCGCGCAGGGAGCGGGATCTGATTCGAGATCTCGACGTGTCCACCAGCATCGGCGGCACCCGCCGAGCAGCCAGGAACGTCAGGTACGGGTGATCGGTCACCACGAAGTCGGACGGCGTCGTCAGCGTCCGAATCACGGCAACCGCGTCGGCGTACTGCTCGACGGCCGGATCGACGTCGGTGTCGGCGGTCACTTTCAGCAATTGGCCGCTCTGGGCGGCGATGGCGGGGGCAGCCGTCGCGTACCAGATGACCAGCGCCCCCAGCGCCACGGCGATGGCCGCGCGCATCGGCAGGCGCACGGGACTTCTCAGCAGGCTCACCGCGTAGCTCACGCCGACGCCGGCCAGCACGCAGACTGGCGGAATCATGACCACGGCGTGCTTGCCGTGCAGCGGCGAGTACGACAGCAACAGCGCCACGCTCGCGACCGCCCAGGCCACCACCAGCGCCGCGTCGATCCGGCGCCGGCTCAGCAGCAGCACCCCGGCCGCCGCGCCGAGCCAGGGTAGCGCCCCGGCCTCGTACGAGAGTGCCCGGGCCAGCGCGATCCGGTTCTTCCAGAGGCTCCACCCTTCGCTGCCTCGACTCTCCAGCCGGTACGCCACGATCTGGTCGAGTACGCCGGCCACGCCGACCCCGACCACCACCACGATGCCGACCACGCCGACCAGCAGGCCGAGGATCAGCCCGTCCGCCACCATCCGCTTGAAACCAGCCGGCCAGCGGCTCAACACGGCCAGCCCGGCCGGCACGCCGGCCGCCAGCGTGATCGGCTTGATCAGCAGGCTGACCGTCAGCAGCAGCGCGCAGGCCACCAGCCAGCGCCGACTCCCACCCCGTGCGTAGACGATGGCGGCGCCCACCGAGAACGCGGCCGGCGCCAGGGCCGGCACCTCGGCCAGGGCGATCCGCGAGCCTTCCAGGTAGAGCGGGCTGAGCACCAATAGCGTCGCGGCGGTCACAGCCGCCAGCGGTCCGCCCACCAGCCGCGCCAACCAGTAGCAACCGGCCAGCCCGACCAGCGAGTAGACGCCGACCGACCAGCGCGCCGCCACCAGATCCTGCCCGAACAGCACGAACCACGGATGGAGCAGGTCGAGCAGCAGCGGTCCCTGGGCCGCGAAGATGTCGCGGAACGGGCGGTAGCCGGACGACATCAGGAAGAGCTGCTCGGTCCTGATCCCCTCGTCGAACAGGCCGCTGTAGACGCCAGGGTTGACCAGCCGCATCGCGACGGCCACCGCGAGCAGGATCGCCGCCGCCCCGCATTCCAGCCAGCCCGTCCACGGCACCGGCACCGCCAACGACGGCGCGCCGGCCCAGCCCCGCGCGCTCTCGGTGCTCGCCACGCCGCTCAGCCGCCCGCCTGCATGCGGCGCAGCTCGTTGCGCGCCGCGACGTCCACTTCCGAGCCGACCGAGGCCCGGTCAATGGTCGCCTGAAACTCGCGGGCCGCGTCCTCACGCCGGCCGGCCGTCAGGTACGCCCGTGCGAGGTTGAGATGCAGGTCCGCGCGCTCCGGCCGCAGCGCCATGCCCTGCTGGTAGTAGCCCAGCCCCTCGTCGATTTTGCCCAGCTTGAAGTAGGTCTCGCCAAGCTGGTTGAACGTCGAGGGGTTGCGCGGATCGCGACGCTGCGCCTCGTGGAAGTGCTCGGCGGCCTCCTGGTACAGCTCGCGGTAGTAGTGGATCGACCCGAGCTCGACCTCCGGGCGGTCATAGGTCGGATCGACCTGGCTCGCGAGCGTGAACCAGAACTTCGCCGCTGCGAAGTTGCCGCCCTGCCGCTTCTCGTTTCCTCTGAACGGCTCGCCCGAGAGCACGAGCTGGCGTGCGAGGTTGCGCGCCGACTCGGGCTTGCGCCGCACCGCCACGATGAGCGCGTTGGCGGCCTCTTTGTCGTCACCGCCGCCTTCGAGGATCACTTTCGCAAAGTTCGAGACGTACTCGGCCTCGTCAGGGTCGAGCTCGGTCAGGCCCGCGTACGCCAGCGCGGCATCGTGGTAGCGCCGGCCGCTCCACAGCTTCTCGGCCAGCGCTTTCAGACGGGTCTCGTCGCCGCCTTCCTTGTACAGCTGGATGGTCAGCTCGACCATGCCGGCATCCGCCGCCACTCGCGCCAGCTGCGACCGCTCGAACGAGGTCAGGTCCGGGCGGTACGAGTCCTGGATCGTGGCGGTGGCGCCGGCGATGTCGTGGCGGAGCACCTTCGCCCAGGCCAGATTGCGTGCGGCCGGGACATTGCGCGCGTTCCAGCTCACGGCCTGCGCCAGCCAGTCCTCGGCGCGCTGGAGGCGGGCCGCGCGGAGGTCAGGGTCGCGCGAGCGGTCGAGCACCGCTGCCAGCAGCTGGCTCGATCCCGCGTTCAGGTAGAGACCGCTGATCCAGCGCGGAGAGAGCGCCCCCAGGCCGACCAGCGCCACGATCGCCAGGGCCGCCATCAACGCGGCCCGTCGCCGCGCGGTGCCGACGAGGGCCGGCCGTCGCGGGGCCGAGGCGGCCGCCCTCGCTCGGGTCTTGTCCACGTTCGGCGCCCAGATCCGGTCGGCGCTCACCGTCAGCGCGAGCATCGCCAGCACCAACGCCAGACTGAGATTGTTGGACGGAACCTGATCGGTCATGCCGTACACTGCCGAGCCGAGGAATCCGCTGGCCGCGCCGCCGACCAGCCAGCGCGACGGCCCGGTCGCCCGTGTGAGCGCCCGGAAGCTGACGACGATCCCGACGACCAGCAGCCCGAGCATCCCGATCGCGCCGAGCAGGCCCTGTTCGGCGTACGCCTGCACCACCACGTTGTGGGTGTGCGAGACCTGATACGGGTCCGGCAGCTGGTGGTACCAGGCGAACACTTCGGCGAACGTCCGCATCCCGAGGCCAGCGCCGGTGAGGGGGACGTCGCCGAGCAGCGAGAGGGTGCCGGTCCAGTAGCCCAATCTCTGGCTCAGCCACTCGGACTCGACGCCACGGGAGATCGTGCCGCGCTGCAGCAGGACGTACAGCAGGCCGACGGCCAGCGGCGGGATCATCCACGCCAGCCGCGTCCGATACGCCGCCACCACGGTCGAGGCCAGCGCGAGCGCCAGGAAAGCTCCCCGCGCCTGACTCGCAAGCAAGAGCGGCATCAACACGACCAGCGCCAGCAAGCTGACGAGGGTGACGCTGCCCCGCCCGCTCAGCGCGATGCCGGCGACCGCGAACGCCGACGCGACCAGCAGCACGTGCGCCAGCCCGTACTGGTGCACTGTGAAGCGGGCGTTGACGTCGAGCGTGTCGCCGCTGACGCCCGGAAAGATCGAGAACGGGGCGAGCAACGGTCCAAGCGCGCTCGTCACGGGGCTGTCAGGCAGCACACCGCGCAACAACGCCAGGACCGCGACGATGCCGAGAACGGTAGCCGCCAGCACGGCCAGCCCGACCTGGCGGACCTCGCGCTCGGTCTGGATGTATCCTCGCAACGCGTAGAACGTCGCCAGCGCCCCGACGACGCCGGTGAACCGCAGCATCGCGGCGTCCTGCTGGTGCGCGACGGCCAGCCCGAGCAGCGTGCCCAGCGAAAGCAGCACGACGAAGGCATCCACCGGCACGGCACGCACGCGGAGCCTGCCGTAGGTCAGGCGCAGCCCACCACTCACGATCGGGATCGCGAACGCGGCAGGAACCAGCGGATTCGGATACGCAAACAGCGTCAGGATCGCGACCGGGAGCGCCCAGCGCTCGATCCGAGCGAGCGCGGCTGGAAGGTCGCGAACGTCAGTCAAGCCTCTGGATCGAGCCCGCCCGCCGTAGGACGTCCACATCGGCTTCACGCATGGTCCTCGGGGCTGTTGCTGGCGGGCATCTGCCGTCGAGGGTCGAGTCGCACGAGTCTACCAGATCGCGGATTCCGCGCCCAACGACCGCGCTGACACACACCCTCGTCGGGGCTGCGCGGCCACGGTTCAGCGGCGCGGCGGGACCGGTGCCGTCCCAGAGCGCGCGAAGAACAGGCGCCGCAGCTCGTCCTCGTGGATTGGCCGCGTCAGCGCCAGGATCTCGTCGCCGGCTCGCAGCGCCGTGTTGCCGATCGGAAAGATCGCCTCGCCGGCCCGGATCACGATGGCGATGAGCGAGTCCGGCGGCAGGCGCAGCTCCCGCAGTGCGACGCCGTCCAGCGACGAGTCCTTCGGCAGCGTGATGTCCAGCACCTCGACGTCGGCGTGTCGGAGGCGGAGTAGCGGCACGAGCGCCTGCTCGGGGATCTCCTGCTCGATGACGGACAGGATCAGGTCGGTGCTGCTGACCGTCGCGTCGATTCCGAGCAGGCGGAAGATCCCCTCGTTCTTCGGGTTGTTGATTCGGGCCACCACGCGAGGCACGTTGAATCGCCGCTTGGCGACCTGGCAGATCACCAGATTGTCTTCGTCGTCGCCGGTGACGGCGACCATCACGTCAGCCCGGTTGGTGCCAGCCTCGGCCAGCACGGATGCTTCGTCGGCGTTGCCCCGCTGCACGACGTTGCCGAGCTCGGCGGCGATGGTCTCGCACCGGGCACGGCTCTTCTCGATCAGCAGCACCTCGTGTCCCTGCGCGATCAGCTCTCGCGCCAGGTAGAAGCCGACCTTCCCGCCGCCTGCGACGATGATGTACACGGCTATCCGTTCTCCTGGCTCTCTTCGCCCGTCAGCATGCCGAAGAACACCTGCGCGCCGATCACGGTCGGGCTAACGGCGTCGAGGCCGAGCGCCCGGTACGTGTCCTGGCGGATCGGATCGTAGATTCTGGTGACGACGCGTGGCACCTTGAACACGTGCTTGGCGATCTGCGCCGACATGATGTTTCGATTGTCGCCCTGCGTCACAGCAGCAAAGGCGTCCGCCCGCTCGATGCCAGCCTTCACGAGATCGTCGTGGTCGATGCCGTTCCCGATCATCGTCGCGCCTGGAAAGTCCCGGCCGAGGCGGTCGAACGCCGTCGCGCTCAGATCCATCACCATGACTTCGTGCCCTGAATCGACGAGCAGCCGGGCGAGACGGGCACCGACTCGGCCACAGCCCATGATGATGACGTACATCGCGCTTCTCAGCCTCAGTAGTGACGATCCGCGAGAGTAGAGACAGCATCGTAGACGCCGACTCGGTCGGGCGTCGAGCAAAGCGCGACGGTCAGACCTGCTGCCGACACGCCCAGACTCGACACGGCGCGTTCTTGAGCACATACGGCAGCGTCGAACCGAGGTCGAGGTCGCCGAACCGCTTCTTGAGCAGAATGCCGATGATGACGAGGTCGATACCCCGCTCGAGCACCTCGTCCACGATGGCGGAGCCCACGTCCCTGGCCTGGAGCAGGTCGGTGTGGATCGTCACGCCCAGGCGCTCGCCGATCTGCTCGGCATGGTTGAGCAGATCCTCGCCCCGCTCCGCCTCGTCTTGCAGCTCGGCGTCGAGCGGCAGCGTTCGCTTCACCTCGATGACGTGGATGGCGTAGACCTGTGCCTTCGATCGCTCGGCGATCTGGCATGCGAGCTCCAGGACTTCGACGTCCGTGGGGTTCCCTTTGATCGGAACCAGGATGCGATTCGCGTGAATCATGCCCCGAAACCCGGGCTGTCTTTCGCCAGCGCTAGTATAGCACCGTCGGTCCGCGTTCCCCCTGGTCGGCGGCCCGATTGGCGGCTCGCGGTCTGCCCGAACGGCATGATATGGGACAACGGTCCCGGCCGCCACCACTGCCTGCCGTCCAACCTGTATCCTCGGCATCGCAGCGCACGTGCCACGAGCCGCCCAGGTCACAAATCAAGCCGGCAACAGCTGGCAGCCGTCCAGGACGAGCAGCCCGACTCCGAGCTCGCCCGGCACCCCGACCAGCCTGGTCGTCGGCCGGTTGAGGTGGTCCAGGAGGTTGCCAGCTACCCGCACGGCGCAGCGCCCACCTGCCCGCCCGTGACGAACGACCTGTGCGTCCGGCGCGATGAGCGCGTACTGTGACCGTCGCGCCTGCTGTGTGTGCAATCCGGGCAGGTCACGCACGATCGCACCCTCGCCGAGGAGACGGACAGCCGCGTCGAGCGCCAGCGGTGGAGATTGCGACAGCAGCAGCGCACGCGGGCTGGCGCGGGGGACGGGAGTCGGCGCCCGGCCGAGCTCGTGCGCCGTCGCGAGATCGACGATCGGCGACACGAGCCGGCCTCGGTCCACGAGCGTCGTGCGGCCACCGGGCACGCCCTCCGAGCTGCACGGCGCGGTCGCCAGCTCGAATGGCAGCGTGGTGTCCACGACCAGATCCAGATCAGACCACACGATCCGTGCCCCTCGGTCGAGGTCCTCCGGCGTGAACGGCGAGCGGCCGTCGCGGATCGCCCGACCGGCGAGATTCGGCAGGAGCAAGCGAGCCAGCATCTCGTCAACCAGATCGGGCACCAGGATGACCCCGCGAGCACTTACCGGCAGGGTCTCCTCCTGACGTAGCAGCGGGGCCAGCCTCGCAACCTGGCTCACCATCCGCCCGAGGTCATCAGACGATGGCAGGCGCCGGCGGCGATAGCGCGCCGGTGCGATCTCGTCGCCCCAGAGCGTCAGGCGGCAGGCCGTCTCTTCCCAGTCGGAGCGAAACCCGGCCGACGTCGCAACTGTCCGCCAGCCGTGCAAGGCGCGCAAGCTGCCGTCCACCCGCCGAACCCCAGCCGCCAGCGCCTGCTCCCTGATCCGGTCGAGCAGGTCGAGGAGTCGGCCGGAGTCATCGCGAACGGCCAACGCCAGATCCGGATCGTGCGTCTGCACGTCCGGCAGGTCGGCGGGGCCGGCCAGCCGCGGCAGACCGCTACTCCGATCGCGGTACGCTGCCGCGCGCCACCCGGGCAGCTCGCCGTCGAGATCCGCGAATCCGTGCCGGTCGAGGCTGACCCTCGACCGCTGCCCGTCCGACCAGTGGAGGTCGAGCGCACCGGCCAGGCGAAGCGTCGTGTCCGGCCCTTCGTACGGCCCGCCAAAGCGGGAATCGCGCACGCCGACCCGCACCGCCTCGGTCTCGGCGATCTCAGCCGCCCATCCGACGATCTCGGCGCCGTCCATGGATGGGCGGCCGGCCAGCCGGCTCGACAATCGCTCGGCGGCGATCATCGAGCGGCCGTCACGATCGACTCAGGGTCAGGATCGAGTACGAGCAGCGCGTGGGAGCCGCCACTGCACGGCACCGTGCTGCCCTCCTTCTGGCAGGCGCCCATGCCGTCGGTGCAGAGCGGCCCGATTCCGGCCACGATCGACGCCAGGGCGCGCTCGGCCAGTCCAGAGAATGAGGCAGCGCTTCTGGGTGCGCCGCCGTCGGTCAGCTCGAACGCGGCGTCGGCGGCGAAGATGAAATCGCCGCGCCGTGGGTGAGCCTGACCTCCTCGGTAGCCGCGCAGGTAGAGCGTCGGCACTCCGGCGTCGAGCAAGCCGGCTTGACGCAGCGCCAGCATCGCGTCCTCCGGCGTCAGAATGCTCGGATCGACGGCCAGCGGCGCGGCGTCCGCAACCTCGACGCGGATGTTCGACATGCGCGGCATCGGACGGTCACGAAAACCGCCCACCCGGTCGGCGGAGCGCATCGGGATATTGGACTCGGCCGGCGTGAACGGGTCGCCAAGCCCGCCCGCGAGAACGCCACGATCGACCAGCCTGACCGTCTCACGCATCAGCCCGTTGGCACTATACGGCTGCTGGGCGTAGTCGCCCGGCAGCGGGCCGTCCACGATCGAGACGGTCTCGCGCGCCACCCGCTCGCCAACACGCAGACGCCCGCCGCGCATCAGCACCGAGCCGTCCACGTCAGACTCGCAGAGGTGGCCGATCGCCTCGTGCGCCAGACCCTTCGCCAGCGCGTAGTCGAGCACCAGGCGGTAGCTGCCGGCACGCGGCGGCGGCGCCGACGACGCCGCGACCACGTCGGATGCCGACCGACGCAGCCGGCGCGCGAGCCGCTCCAGAGCCGTCGCGCCGAGCAACGCCCCAACGTCCGCGCCGTTGACGTTCGCGACGGCCCGGACGATCTTGCCGTCGAGCCGGCCTGACGCCTCGTGGCGGACGCTCGCGCGCGACGTGCTGAAACCGAGATCGGTGCCGTCTGAACGGACCACGCGCCACTCCTCGTCCGTCGCCGTCAGCGCCGTCCGAATCGCGCGATCCGCCCCGACGTCCAGGTCGGACAGATCGTTCTGCGCGTCGGACAGGAGCAACGAGATACTCGTCAGCGAGATCGGATCCGCGCCGTCACCTTGGCCGAGTCTGACTCGGCCGGCGGCGCTCAACTCGAATGGGGCCGTGGAGCGGACGGCGTCCACCCGCCGCGCGGCATTCGCCATCTTGCCGGCGCGTCGGACCGCCTCGCGCGCGCCATCCGGCGTCACGTCGTCGATGGACGAGAAGCCGATCGCACCATCCGGTGCAAACGCGTGGACGGCCAGCCCGAGCGTGCGCGTCACGCGTTGTCGCTCGACGCCGCCATCCACCACGACCAGGCGGCGCTCGACGGCGTCCTGGATGCGCAGGATGACGTACAGTCCGGCTTCCCGCGCCACTGTGAGGGCAGCATCGACGGCCCTGTCGTAGCCATCGACGCGCACGACGCTCCCGGTCCCGTGGCCGCGGGTCAGGCGAGCTGCGCGGCCCGCGCCACCGCGGGCGGCAGGACATCGCCGGCCTTGCCACGAATCGTCAGCGTCGCGCGATCGTCGAGCGGCGTGGGCGTCAGGTTCACGATCGCGAGCTTCGCGCCGGACCGCACGCCGACCATCGGCAGACCAGCGGCGGGGTGCACGATCAAGGTGGAGCCCACCACCAGCACGAGATCGCACGCTCGCATGGCGGCCTCGGCGCGTGCGAGGGGGCGGCGCGGCATCGGCTCGCCGAACGAGACGGTCGTCGGCTTCAAGATGCCGCCGCAGGTCCGGCAGGGCGGCTCCTCTTCGCCGGACAGCACCCGCGCCTGGACGACGTCACGGGTGGCCAGGTCGTCACAGGTCAGGCAGCGGACGCCGTGGGCGTTGCCGTGGAGCTCGATCACCCGCTCGGGCTCGTGGCCGGCCTTATGGTGCAGCCCGTCGATGTTCTGGGTCACCACCGCTGTGAGCTGTCCGCGCCGCTCCAGCTCGACGAGCGACTCGTGGGCCGGATTGGGGTCTGCCGCGGCGACGACGGGGTAGGTCTGGAGACCACGACGCCAGGTCTCGCGGCGAGCCTCGGAGCTGGCGAGGAACTCCTGGAACTGAATCGGCGCGTACCGATCCCAGATCCCGCCCGGGCTCCGGAAGTCCGGGATGCCGGATTCGGTGCTCATGCCGGCGCCCGTGAACGCCACGATCCGGCGCGACGACGCCAGCAGCCCGGCTAGCCGCTCGCAGGCGTCCTGCAGGCACTCCTCGTCTGTCAGCGTCGCACGATCTGACACGCGATCGTCCCCCCATCCCGATCTGGACTGTGGCCGACGTTCCACCAAGCGACCATACCAGGATCTGGAATCAGTCTGTCGCTTTCCAGGCGCCGAGCGTAGCCGGGTGTGCGTCAGAGGTTTGTGCCCATCCAGATCCGGGGGCGCGATGACTTGAGGGGCGCAATAAATTGCGCCCGTACCAGGGACGCTGCCTTGTACGGGCGCGATTCATCGCGCCCCGATTCATCGCGCCCCCAAAGATCTGACGCACACCCAGCGTAGCCTGGCGCGACCATATAATCGTCCCGTGTCAGGGAGGTCTCATGGCTGAAGATCGCCTGCGCCGCGTCGGAGTGCTGACGGCTGGCGGTGACTGCCCCGGTTTGAACGCGGTCATTCGTGCCTTCGTCAGGACGGCCTGCGGCCACTACGACTGGGAGACCGTCGGCATCCACGACGGCTTCGAGGGACTCCTGACGCCGGACGGCACCGAGCCGCTCGCGGTCGAGCACGTGCGCGGCATCCTGGGGCAGGGTGGCACGATGCTCGGGACCAGCAACCGCTGCAACCCGTTCGCCATCCGCTCGATGGTCAACGGCGAGATCCAGGTGACGGACCGCTCCGCCGACGTGATCGCCCGCATGAAGGAGCTGGAGATCGGGGCGCTGGTCGTCATCGGCGGCGACGGCTCGATGAGCATCGGGCTCAAATTCCAGAAGCTCGGCGTCAAGCTCGTCGGCGTCCCGAAGACGATCGACAACGACCTCGCCGCGACCGACGTCACCTTCGGCTTCGACACCGCCGTGGCGACCGCGACCGACGCCATCGACCGCCTCCGCTCGACCGCCGACGCGCACCACCGAGTCATGATCGTGGAAGTGATGGGTCGTGACGCGGGCTGGCTGGCGTTGGAGGCTGGCCTGGCCGGCGGCGGCGACGTGATCCTGATCCCGGAGATCCCGTTCCGCGTCGAGCGGGTCGCGGAGGCCATCGCCCGCCGCGTCTCCGCCGGCCGACGGTTCAGCATCGTCGTCGTGGCCGAGGGCGCGTTCCCGGTCGGCGGGGCGCCCATCGTCCAGCGGAAGGTCGGCCCGGACGGGTTCGCACGGCTGGGCGGCATCGGCGTCTGGCTCGCGGACGAGCTCGGCGAGCGCATCGACCACGAGGTTCGGGCCACCGTGCTCGGACACGTCCAGCGCGGCGGCTCCCCAACCGCGTTCGACCGGGTGCTCGCGACCCGCCTTGGGTGCGCCGCTGCCTGGCTGGTCGGCCAGGGGGACTTTGGCAAGATGGTGGCGTTGCAGGGCAACCAGATCGTGCCGGTCCCGATCGAGGACGCCGTCCGAGCGCAGAAGCGGGTGCCGCCGACCGGCGACCGGGTGATGACGGCGCGCTACCTCGGGGTCAGCTTCGGCGACTGACCGACGACAGACGTCTCGGCAACGGACTGACGCCCGCCAGTTGGAGCGCGTCAGTCCGGGTCGCCGCCGCCGAAGCCGGCGTCCAGGCCAGCGAAATCGCCGTCGTTGGCCCCGCCCGGGCCGGGCATGTCGTCCGGCATCTCGCCAGACTCGAGCTGATCGACCATCTCGCGGAAGTCGTCGCCGACGTCCTCGCCGAGCTGCTCGCCCATCCGGCGCGCCCACCGCGCGATGCTGCGCGGGTCGTTCTCGTCCACGTCGGCGAGCGCCGCGTCGTCGGCCAGGTCGTCCATCCGGCTCTCTTCGGACTTCAGGATGGCGACCCGTGAGATGAGACGCGAAAGGTCCGCCGACTGGCAATGCTCGCAACGCGGCTCGGCCCGTTCGGCGGACGAGAAGCTTTGAAAGTAGATGTTCGAGCGGCGCCCGCAGGCGCCGCATCGGTACTCGTAGATCGGCATGTCAGATTGTAGACTGAAGTCCGACCGGAGCGTGGCGGGCAGAAGGCACGACCGGGATCTCGGCCTCCCGAGCACCACACGACTCGGGACCGGGACCGGCGGCCAACTGGCTGCCTATCAATTTTCGCCTCTTCGCAAGTCCAGGCGCCCGACACATCGGCGTCGAGCGACAGAACGAACGCGAGGCCGAACTAGACCTTCGAGAGCAGGCGAGACGCTCGCCGCCTCGGCCGGGCCTCAGACCGCTGCGCGCGCAGGTCGATGACACCACGCAACAGCGCGAGACAAAGCCGCTTGTCGTCCTCGTCCAGCTGCTGCATCTCGCCGAACGCCTGTCGGAGCTCGACGTCGATCAGCTTGAGCGAGCGCTCCTGGTACTGGAGCAGCCCCGCCAGCTGGAGCAGCTCGCTCGGGCTGGTCGTGAGCGCACTGCAGATCTCCAGCAGTGTGCTGACGCGCGGGTCGTTGGTCTCGCCGCTGAGCAGGCGGTAGAACGTGGCTCGGTTTCGCTTGCCGCCAAGCCGATCGGCGACCTCTGCCGGGCGCAGTCCACGCGCCTCAATGAGATCTCGGACGGCCTTACCAATAGACATTGCATCCCTCCGGCCGGACAGTTCGGGGCGAGTATATCACTTTTATGGCGCGGTTGCGAGACCGTTGGCTGAATCGTCGCAAGCCTGACGTTCCGTCGAGTGCCAGTGACATCCGGCACCTCTCGGAAGGTCACCAGCCGGTCGCGAGTCGCGTCACCAGTCGGTCAGGCAACTTGACGTCACGCATCTGTTGTTGCGTCACCGCGATATCATACTCCACCCGACGCCAACTCGCACTCCTCGTGTCGGTGTCCACGATCAGGCACGCCGCGCGCGGGTCGTCGTCGCGCGGCTGGCCGACGCTGCCGGGGTTCAGAATGTACCGCCAGCCGGGCCGGTCCAGCGGGACGGTCCGCTCGCCGTCCACCTGCGCCGAGTGAATCTCCCCGTCCGGGGAACGGGCGAACACCATCGGAACGTGGGTGTGCCCGACGAGGCAGAACGGCCCTTCGAAGTGCTCGAAGCTGGCGCCGGCGATCTCCTGGTTCAGGACGTACTCCCAGATCGGGTTGCGCGGGCTGCCGTGTACAAGGGTGAACTCGCCAGAGGTGTGCACCGTCGGCAGCGCGTCCAGGTACGTTCGGGCCTCGTCGGTCAGGGTCAGCTTCGTCCAGTAGGCCGCCAGCGCCGCGAACGTGTTGAACTCGTCGAAGCCGATCCGGCCGGTGGCGGCGTAGTCGTGGTTGCCGGCCACGGCCAGGTGCTTACAGGAGGACAGGAGCGCCACGCACTCGTTGGGGCGCGGGCCGTACCCGACGGTGTCGCCGAGACACCACAGCTGGTCGATCTCGCCGAGGGCGAGCAGCACTGCCTCAAATGCGACCAGATTGGCGTGGATGTCTGAGACGACGCCGATCCGCACGGCAGGGCGCTCCGTTGGTGAATGCTGGACATCGTAACAGGCGTAGGGCAGAGCCGACCGACGCTCCGTCGTGTGGGTGTATGAAAGCAGAAGTACAATTGACCCCGGCTCCGCCAGAGACGCTCGCTGCTTAGAGAGGCTGGCCGCGCTGCCGAAACCACCGCCGCTCGGGAGAGAAGCCACGATGCCCGACCGACCATCAGACGCCGACCTCACCGTGGCCCAGCTCGGCGAGTTCGGGCTGATCGACCGGCTGGCGAGGATCGTCGGGCGGGGCAATCGTGATCCGCTCCAGCCCGAGGCGAGCGGCACGATCGGCATCGGCGACGACGCGGCGCTCTGGACGCCAACGCCGGGCCGCCACGAAGTGCTCACCACCGACGCCCTGATCGAAGACGTGCATTTCCGGCACTCGACGTCCTCCTGGCGCGACCTCGGCTGGAAGGCGCTGGCCCAGAACGTCAGCGACATCGCCGCGATGGGCGCCGTCCCGACCAGGGCGTTCGTCACGCTCGGCCTACGCCGCGACGCCCGGGTTGCCGACCTGGAGGAGCTGTACCGTGGCTTCGCCGACCTGGAGCTCGACCTGCTCGAACGCGGCGTGGACTTCGTCCTGGCCGGCGGCGACACCGTCTCCTCGCCGGTCACGGTCATCAGCATCACCGTCGTCGGAGAGCTCGAAGGCGCGGGCCTGCGTCGCGCGGCCGGTCAGCCCGGTGACCTGCTGGCCGTGACGGGGACGCTCGGCGGCTCAGCCGGCGGGCTGGAGCTGCTGGAGCGGGGCGACGCTCCGCTCGAGAATCCGGACGTGGCCGTCCTGGCCCGGCTCCATCGCCGGCCCGAGCCGCGCGTGCTGGAAGGGCTCACCCTGGCAAAGGCCGGTGTGCGGTGCGGCATGGACCTCTCCGACGGCCTGCTGGGAGATGCCGGCAAGCTAGCGTACGCATCGGGGCTGAGCGCGACGCTCCTGCTTCACGAGCTGCCGACCTCGGCGGCGCTCACGCGGCAGTTCGGCGGCGAGACTGCCCGCCAGATGGCGATCGCGGGCGGCGAGGACTTCGAGCTGCTGGTGGCTGGCGACGCCGAGACGCTGGAGCACGCCTCGGCGCTCCTGGCCGCTAGCGGGGACCGCCAGCCCATGTGCGGCCTGACCGTCGTCGGGCGGCTGGAGCAGGGCACGCCTGGCAAAGTGACCGTCCTGGACGAGCACGGTCGGACGGTCACGCCGCCACGCAGCTCCTGGGACCACTTCCGCCAGTCCGAGACGCGACCGTGACCGACGCCGTCAGCGAGCTCGTGCTGTGCACCAGCTCGGCAGCGGAGACGCGACGGGTCGGGCAGGCGCTCGGGGAGGCTGCCGCGCCCAACGACGTCTTCCTCTTGCAGGGTGCGTTCGGCGCCGGCAAGACCGTTTTCGTGCAAGGGCTCGCGGCGGGATTAGGCGTTCAGGAGGAGATCGCCAGCCCCTCGTTCGTGCTGATGGTGGAGCATCAAGGACGACTTCGGCTGTACCACTTCGACCTGTACCGCCTGGATGGCCGACTGGATGCCGAGATGCTGGAGACGCTGGCCGACGCGCGGGATGCCGGCGGCGTCTGCGCCGTCGAGTGGCCTGACGCGCTCCCGCCCGACCTCGCGGCTGGAGCCACCGTCGTCACCATCGTCGCGCCCGACGACGCAACGCGCGAGATCGCCATCCAATCGTCGTCCGCGCGCCTGCTCGACGCCGCTCGCGCCGCCGCTGCCGAGAACGCCTGACATGCTCCTCGCCGTGGACACATCCACGTCCCGTGCTGGCATCGCGCTCTACGACGGCGAGGTGCTGGCCGAGAGCGTCTGGCAGGCCGGCCGCGACCACGGCCGGCACCTGATGCCGGCGATCCAGGAGATGATGGGCCGGCTCGGCGTCCAGCCATCTCATCTCGCTGCCGTCGCGGCGGC
This sequence comes from Chloroflexota bacterium, assembly GCA_046328125.1. GTDB lineage: Bacteria > Chloroflexota > UBA6077 > UBA6077 > JACCZL01 > JADZEM01. The sequence continues at coordinate 82,217 of JAXLXF010000005.1, read as the reverse complement.
GCGCGGGCCAGGCTCGTTCACGGGCCTACGGGTCGGGCTGGCGGTCGCGCGGGGGCTGGCGGTCGGGCTGGGTATCCCGGCCTACGGCGTCGGTTCGCTGACGCTGCTCGCCGCTGGCCTGCCGCCGATGGACCGCCCGATTCGGGCCGTTCTGGCGGCCGGGCGAGGCCGCTACGCGACCGCCCTGTTCCCGCCGGGCCACAGCATGGACACAGATCCGGCTGGAATGAATGTCAACCTGGATTCCCTGGTACGCTTAGCTGAAGAGCGATGCGTTCTCGTCGGGGATCTCGACGCCGAGGCCCGGGCGCGGTTGGCAGCGCTCGGCGAACGGGTCTGGGTCGCGCCGCCCGCGTTGTGCGTGCGACGGCCGGCCGTCCTCGCCGAGCTCGCCTGGCAGGTAACGAGCCAGGGCCAGCTCCCCGGACCTGACGACGGCGAGCCGATCTACCTGGCGCGCGGGGACGACGCGCTCTGAGGCGGCAAGGAGGGACGGCGGTCTGCCACGACGGCGGCGGCCGGCGGATGCGAAAAGATGGTGCCTGAACCGAGCGCAGACATGCGAAGATCGCAGCGGTTTCGGATCGACCCGATGCGGATCGAGCATATCCCCGTGGTCAGCGCCATCGAGCGGCGGTGCTTCGCGCAGCCGTGGCCGCAGAACGCGTATCGCCGCGAGATCCAGTCGAACCGGACTGCGCACTACTTCGTGGCTCGCATGGTCGAGTCCGACGAGCGGTCGGCTACCCCTGAGACTCGGCCCGCGCCTGCTACGCCCGACAACGGCCTGTTTGGCCGACTCTCACGACTGCTGCGCGGCCCGCTGGAGCCGCCACCCACGCCAGCCCTCGAAGCCGAGCTGCGCTCGATCGTCGGCTACGCGGGCCTGTGGCTGATGACCGACGAAGCTCACATCACGACCATCGCCGTGGACCCTGACTTCCAGGGGCGCGGTATCGGCGAGCTGCTGGTCGTCGCGCTGATCGACCGCGCGCAACAGATCGGAGCGCGCTGGCTTACGCTCGAAGTGCGCGTCACCAACGACGTCGCGCAACGCCTGTACGAGAAGTACACGTTCAAAGAGATGGGGATTCGGCGCCGCTACTACAGCGACAACGGCGAGGACGCGCTCGTCATGTGGACCGACCCGATCGACTCGGACACGTTTCAGGAAACCCTCTTGCGCAACCGCGAGGCGCTCGACCGAAGGCTGGGACCGTATGACTGACACGCTCGTGCTGATCGACGGACACGCGCTCGTCTTCCGCGCCTTCTACGGCGTGCCACCGCTCACCTCTCCCAAGGGTGAGCTCGTGAACGCCGTGCACGGCTTCACGTCGATGCTGTTCAAGGCGTGGCGCGACTTGAAGCCGAAGTACGTCATCGCGACGTTCGACTACTCCTCCAAGACGTTCCGCAAGGCGAAGTTCGCCGCGTACAAGGCGACGCGCGGGCCGCAGCCGGAAGGTCTGGCCTCGCAGTTTCCGCACATCCGCGACCTGCTCGACTGCATGAACGTCCCGGTCCACTCGGTCGAAGGCTTTGAGGCGGACGACCTGCTCGGGACGCTCTCGCTCCAGGCCGAGCAGCAGGGCCTCGACGTCGTCATCCTGACCGGCGACATGGACGCGCTCCAGCTGGTCAGCCCCCACACGAAGGTGCTGACCTCGCGGCGCGGCTTCTCCGACGTGGTCTTGTACGACGAGGCGGCGGTGATCGAGCGGTACGGCTTCGAGCCGCCGAAGATCCCCGACTTCAAGGCGCTTCGAGGAGACACCTCGGACAACATCCCGGGAGTGCCCGGGATCGGCGACAAGACCGCCTCGAAGCTGGTCGGTCAGTTCGGCAGCGTCGAGGGGCTGTACGAGCACCTCGACCAGCTCCCCGCCAAGCAGAAGACCCTCCTGGAGCCGCTCAAGGAGCAGGTCGAGCAGGCCAAGTGGCTGGCGACCATCGTCCGCGACGCGCCGGTCACACTCGACCTGACCAGCGCGCAGCTCAAGGACTTCGACCGCCAGCGCGTCGTCGGCCTCTTCCACGAGCTCGGGTTCCGCCGCCTGCTGGACGACATCGCGCGCTCGATGGGCGAGGCCCATCCCGACGAGGCCGGCGCCAGCGGTCAGCTTGCCCTCTTCGCGGAGGCCGCCGCCGAGGACGTGATGGACGAGGCCGCCAGCGCCGCGCCGACGACGCCCACCCAGGAGGGCGACGGCATCATCCGCGACCTCGTGGCGCTGGACGCGGTGGTGGCGCAGCTGAAGGCCGCCGAGACCATCGCCTTCAACCTCCAGACGACCGGCGTCCAGCCGATGAAGGCCGACATCGTCGGGATCGGGCTGGCGACCGGGCCGGATTCCTCGTGGTACGTCCCGGTCGGGCACGTCTCGGACGAGCCGGTCGAGCAGTTGGCCTGGGCGGACGTGCGTCAGCGCCTCGCGCCGGTCCTCGGCGACGAGAGCATCCGCAAGTGGGCGCACAACGCCAAGTTCCACGAGCTAGTGCTCGCCCGCAACGGCATCGAGAGCGAGGGGCTGGCGTTCGATACGATGATCGCGGCGTACTTGCTGGAGTCGAACCAGCGGGCGTTCGCCCTGCGCGACCTGGCCTGGTCGAAGCTCCAGGTGGAGATGCCGGCTGGCTCGACGCTGCTCGGCACCGGCCGCTCGGCGACGACGATGGACCGCCTCAGCATCGAGAAGGTCGGCGAGTACGCCCGCAACGAGGCCGCGATGGTCTGCCGGCTGGTGCCGATGCTGGCGAAGGAGATCGCCGAGGCCGGGCTGGAGTCGCTGTTGCGCGACGTGGAGCTGCCGCTGATCCCGGTCCTGGCGACGATGGAGCGCAATGGCATCGCCGTGGACGTGCCGTACTTGCACGCGCTCTCGAAGGAGCTGGCCGAGCGGCTGGCCGAGATCGAGCGCGAGGCGTACGCATCGGTCGGCCACGAGTTCAACATCGCCTCGCCGTCCAAGCTTGGAGACGTGCTGTTCAAGGAGCTGAAGCTGCCCCAGGCGAAGCGGACTCGGACCGGGCAGGCGTCCACCGGCGCCGACGTGCTGGAGGAGCTGCGCGGCGTCCACCCGCTGGTCGAGCTGGTGCTGGAGCACCGGCACGTCTCGAAGCTGAAGAGCACCTACGTGGACGCTTTGCCGACGATGGTCAACCCTGGGACCGGCCGCGTGCACGGCTCGTTCAACCAGACCGTCGCCGCGACCGGCCGCCTGTCCAGCACCGACCCGAACCTCCAGAACATCCCGATCCGGACCGATCTCGGCAAGCGGGTGCGGCGAGCATTCGTCACCAGCCAGCCTGACACTTGCCTGCTGAGCGCCGACTACAGCCAGATCGAGCTGCGGGTGCTGGCCCACTTCACGCAAGACCCCACCCTGATCGAGGCGTTCGCGGCCCACCAGGACATCCACGCCGCCACCGCCGCGGAGGTGATGGACATCCCCCTCCAGGACGTCACCTCGGACCAGCGCCGCCTCGCGAAGGTGGTCAACTTCGGGGTGCTGTACGGGATGAGCGAGTACGGCCTCGCGCAGCAGAGCGGGCTGCCCCAGGAGCAGGCCGGCGCCTTCATCAAGCGGTACTTCGACCGGTTTGGGACGGTCAAGGCGTACCAGGACGGCCTGCTCAAGGAGGCCGAGGAGCGCGGCTACGTCACCACGCTGCTGGAGCGCCGCCGCTACATCCCGGAGCTGACCAACAAGATCTACAGCGTACGCCAGGCCGGCCAGCGCATGGCTGTCAACCACCCGATCCAGGGCACGGCCTCGGACATCGTCAAGATCGCGATGATCGGCGTCCAGAAGCTGATCGAGCAGAAGTACCCCGGGACGCTGATGGTCCTCCAGGTGCATGACGAGCTGTTGTTCGAGCTGCCGAAGTCGGACCTGGACACGTTCGCGCGCGACCTCTGTCCGATCATGCAGAACGCCATGTCCCTGTCGGTGCCGCTGGACGTGGAGCTGCGGTACGGCGACAACTGGGAAGAGCTGAAGCACCTCGACGTGAAGGCGGCGGTCGGGAGCGCGCGTGCCTGAGCTCCCTGAGGTCGAGTCGCTCCGGCGCGATCTGGCCGCCACCCTGGTCGGTCGCGCCTTCGCGAATGTTGACGTGCGACTGGCGAAGCAGGTGGTCGGCCCGACCGGCCTGAAACCTGACGCCGTCGTGGGCAAGCGCATCGAGGCGCTGCGGCGGCGGGCCAAGTTCCTGATCTTCGACCTGTCTGACGGGCTGGCGGTGGTCTTCCATCTGCGGCTGGCCGGCCAACTGGTGCACCGCGACGCCGCTGGCAACACGCTGGCGGAGGGCGGCCACCCGGTCCCGGCGTTCGGCGCGCCGCTCCCCCACCGCTCGACGCACGTCCTCTTCCACTTGGACGACGGCAGCGTGCTGTACCTGACCGACATCCGCCAGTTCGGGCGGGTCTGGATTCTGCCCGAGGACGGCGTCCAGCCACTCCTCGACCAGGCGAAGCTTGGGCCGGAGCCGCTGGACGACGGCTTCACCCTGGACGCGCTGAGGGAGCGGCTGGCGCGCCGCCAGAAGATGCCGCTCAAGCCGGTCCTGCTCGACCAGGGCGTCGTCAGCGGCATCGGCAACATCTACGCCGACGAGACGATCTTCGAGGCGAAACTGGCTCCCTGGATGAAGGTTGGCGATCTCACCGAAGACGACCTGAGCCGCCTGCACGCCGCGATTCGACACGTCCTCGGCTTCGCTGTGCACAAGGGCGTCGCCGAGATCCTGAACGGCAAGGCGTCGCTCGCGCGGGACTTCCCGCGCGTCCACGGCCGGAAGGGCCAGCCGTGCCCGGTCTGCGGCGCCACCATCGAGAAGGAGCAGTTTGCCGGGCGCGGCACCTACACCTGCCCGTCGTGCCAGCCGAGAGGGCGGTATGCAGAGAGCAGAGGGCAGTAGGGTGAGAGCTCGCGGAGCGCGCCATGCCTGAGCTGCCAGAGGTCGAGACGACCGCGCGCGGCCTGCGCGAGCGCGTTCTCGGGCGGACCATCGTCCAGGTCGGCTCGCTGGACTGGCCGAGGATGGCGCCGAACGCCACCCTGGCCGACCTCGGCGCCGCCGTCGTGGACCAGACCATCGAGTCGATTGCCCGACGTGGCAAGTACGTCATCGTCGGGCTGTCCGACGACGTCTTCCTGGTGCTGCACCGCAAGATGAGCGGCAATCTGGTGCTCCGGACAACGGACATCCCGGTCGTGCCGCACACGCATCTGACGGTCACGATGGACGACGGCTGGCGGCTGGACTTCGTGGACCCGCGCAAGTTCGGCCGGATCTACCTGTTCCGAGGGCGCGACGATCTCAACGAGTTCCTGGATCAGCGCCTGGGACCAGAGCCGCTGGAGATCGAGCGCTCGGACCTGGACCGGCTGATCGAGCAGCGGCGCGGCCGGCTCAAGTCGCTCTTGCTCGACCAGGGCTTCCTGGCCGGCATCGGCAACCTGTACGCCGACGAGATCCTCTGGGACGCGCAGCTCCATCCGGAGCGGCTGGCCCAGTCGCTGACCGCCCGCGAGCGTGGACGGCTTCACGAGGCGATCCAGCGGGTGCTGGCGGCGGCCATCGAGCGTCGCGGCACCTCGCTCTCGGATTACGTCGATGCCGAGGGCGAGCCCGGCACCAACCAGGAGTTCCTGATGGTGTACGGTCGGGCCGGCCTGCCCTGTCCTCGCGATACCTGCCAGACGCCGATCGTGCGGCAGGTGATCGCGCAGCGCGGGACGTGGTTCTGCCCGACCTGCCAGCCGACCAGCCCGCGCCGACGTGCCGGACGCGCCATTCGGACGTAGGCCGCTCGGACGGGCGGACTGACGGCGAAGCTACACCGTCATTAGCTTCCCGAACCGCGCCTGGCTCCGGTACGGCCCGACAATCGCCAGCGACATGCGCTCCGGCCGCAAAAGCTCGTCGGCGACCCGGTTGACGTCGGTCAGCGACACGTTCTCGATGACGTCCAGCGCGTCGTCCACCGTCAGGATCTCGTTCCGCAGCAGCTCCTGCGTGCCCAGCCACGACGAGACGGCCCGCGTGTCCTCCATCCGCAGCTGTAGGCGCCCCTTGATCAGATCCTTCGCCTTGCGCAGCTCGGTGTCGGGCACACCCTGGCGCATCTTCGCCAGCTCCGAGAGAATCGCCTCGATGGTCGGATCGACCCGCTTCGGGTCCACCCCGGCCGAGACCACCAGCGCGCCAGCGTCCAGGAAATGGGCCACATACGAATGAACGTCGTAGGCCAGCGCCAGCTTCTCGCGGATCTCGACGAACAGCCGCGACGACATCCCTTCGCCCAGGATCGTGTTCATGAGGTCGAGTGCGTACCGGTCCGGGTGGCTGCTCGAATAGCCCGGCAGGCCCACGCAGACGTGGGCCTGCTCTGACTTCTTCGACTTCAGGGCGACGCGCGGCGACGGCTTCTCCTCGGCCTTGAACCACTCGCCCGGCGTCGCGCGAGGCCAGCCACCCAGGAGGGCTCGCGACAACGCCACCACGTCCTCATGGCTGACATTGCCTGCCACCGACAGCACCGTGTTCGCCGGCGTGTAGTTCTGGTCCACGAACCCGACGATCTGGTCGCGCGTGATCGCCGCCACCGTCTGCGCCGAGCCGCCAACGTCCCGCCCGAGCGGCTGATCCGGCCACAGCACTTCGTCGATCAGCAGCGCCGCCAGGTCGCCGGGGCTGTCTTCGGTCATCGCCAGCTCTTCGATGATGACCTGGCGCTCCTTCTCGATCTCGGCCGGGTCGAACGTCGAGGCCAGGAGCGCATCGGAGAGCACGTCCATGCAGCGCTCGAAATGCTGCTGTCCGACCTTGGCCCAGTAGACGGTGAGCTCCTTGTCGGTCGCAGCGTTCATGCTGCCGCCGACACCCTCGATCTCCTCGGAGATCATCTGGGCGGTTGGGCGGCGGGTGGTCCCTTTGAACAGCATGTGCTCCAGGAAGTGAGAGACCCCGGCGATCTCGTCGTGCTCGTAGCGCGAGCCGGCCGCCACGTACAGGCCCACGCTGACCGAGCGCGTGTGCGGCATCGTGCTGCTGACGACGCGGAGCCCATTCTCCAGGACCGTTCTGTCGAACATCGGCGCGGAGTCCCCTTCCCGAAACGACGCGGGCCGCGCGAGCCTCACCAGCCGCCGGTGCGTCGCGCAGCCCAACCTCGAAGTAGTGTACTCGGAAGTCCGGCAACGTGACGTGGACTTCGGAGCGTGAATCGCGTTACCGTCATGCGCAATTCTCAGTCCGGCCGCGAGGTTCAGCCTGATGTGTGCCATGACCGCGACCATCCTCGCCGTGCGCGACGAGCTGGTTCAGGACCGCCGCCACCTGCACATGCACCCGGAGCTCGGCTTCGAGGAGCACGAGACCGCCGCCTACGTCGCCAACCGGCTCCGCTCGCTCGACATCGAGACCCGCACCGGCGTCGGACGGACCGGCGTCGTCGGCGTCATTCGCGGCGGCAGCCCCGGCAAGACCGTGATGCTGCGCGCCGACATGGACGCCCTACCCGTCCAGGAGGAGGGCGACAAACCGTACAAGTCCACCCGCCCGGGCGTCATGCACGCCTGCGGCCACGACGGCCACACCGCGATCCTCATGTCCGTCGCGCGAATCCTCGCCGAGCGCCGCGAGTCGCTGGCCGGCAACGTGGTGCTGGCGTTCCAGCCGGCCGAGGAGCGTCCGCCCGGCGGAGCGCTGGGCATGATCGCGGACGGCGCGATGGACGACCCAAAGGTGGACGCCGTCTTCGGGCTGCACCTGACCGGCGCCCCGGTCGGCACGGTGAGCGCCCGAGGCGGCGCCTCAGCCTCCGCTGCCGACTCGTTCCGGGCCACCATCATCGGCGTCGGCGGCCACGGTGCCCGACCCCAGGCAGCGGTCGATCCGGTGTTGATCGCCGCCCACGTCGTGACGGCGCTGCACTCGATCGTCTCGCGGAACGTGGATCCGCTCCAGGCGGCCGTCATCACGGTCGGGAGCATCCAGGCCGGCACGGTGCCGAACGTGATCCCCCCGACGGCGACGATGTCGGCCACGGTGCGGTCGTTCGACGAGGGTGTGCGCAAGCGCCTGCGGGAGCGCATCGAGGAGACGGTCGTCGGGATCGCCCGCGCGTTCGGCGGCGACGCCACCGTCGAATACTCGCTCGGCTACCCGGTGCTGGTCAACGACGAGGACATGGCCGAGTTCGTCCGGTCGGTGGCCCATGAGGTGGTCGGACCTGAGAAGACGATCGTGCGGCCGCCGACGATGGCGTCCGAGGACGTGGGCTACTTCATCTCGCGCGCAAAGGGCTGTTACTTCAACCTTGGCGTGCTCAACGAGGCGAAGGGCTTCACCGTCACCAACCACAACCCAGGGTTCGACATCGACGAGGACGCGCTGCCGGTGGGCGTGGAGATGCTGGTCCGGATCGTCGAGCGCTACCTCAACGGGTGAGGCCGAGCGACACCTCGACGGTCTGTCCCCCACGCGATCCGGGCTGGCGCCAGCCGATCCGCGCCCGGTCCGGGAAGCCGACGCCGGTGTTCAACTGCACGCGGTCCACCACGACCTGCCCGGCCGGCCACTGGTCGGTCGGGAACAGGTCGTCGAGCGCCGTCTCGTTCGACGCGGCGTACACCATGCCGCTGGAATTGGCGACCTCGATGGTCCGGATCAGCCGCGTCGCCGGCTTCGTCACGGCCCGCCAGTGCAGCTCGATCTCCACCACGTCGCCGTGCCGGCGGGCGTCGAGGCCGTGGAGCTGGATCCCGCCGGCGTCGAGGTCGTGCACGAGCTGCGGCTCTGGGACAGCGTCGAGCAGCATCATCGCGTCCGATCCAGCCAGCCAGATCGCGTACGGTCGATTCGCACGGAGCGGACTGTCTCGCCGCCCGAGCGCTTCGCGTGTGCCGTCGTTGGTCAGGTCGAGCAAGTACGCCTGCGCGCGGCGGTCGGGCGGCCAGAGCTTGCCGAGGTAGCTCGGCGGGTAGACGTACAGATCGGCGCGGTCGGCGACGTTGCCCAGGAAGCGGCGGCTGGCGACCAGCGACGCGCCGGCCGGCACCCGCTCGACCAGATAGGCGTGCTGCTCGGCGCGGTCGGACCACGCGACGTCGTCCGGGTCGTAGTCACCGCCGCCCGGCAGGTTGCTGTCGAGCCGGAACGTCGCCGCCGTCCCGACGACCACCAGCACCAGACCGAGGATGCGTAGCGGGCGTCCCCGCAGCGCCGCGAACCCGACCACCGCCGCCAGCCAGATCGTCGGCAGCATCGGCGCCGTCCAGTGGCGACGGAATCGCTCGCCTTTGTCCGCCAGCAACAGCGTCGCCGCCTGCGGCACATCCGCGATCAAGACTTGAGGAGCCAGTAGCGAGAGCCCGCCGGTCGGGGCCAGGAGCCAGCGCGCGGCTCGCGGGAACCGGTTCATCGCCAGGTCGGACACCGTCTCGACCGGGCTGTGAAGCAGCGCCGCGAAATGGTCCACCGTGCGGTTGTCGCCCGACTGCGGGAGCGTGGACGGCTCGTGGAAGCGCGGCATCACGACCATCGCCACCAGACCGAGCCAGAGCAGCGCCACCCCGGCCAGAGCCAGACCGAGCTTTCGGTGTCCGCGTCGAAGCGCCAGCATCAGCCCCAGCCCGAGCACGGCCAGGCCGGCCTCCTCTTCAATGGGGATCGCGAGCAGTGCCAACGCGATCCCCGGGCGCATGCGATCCGTCAGCAGGAAGTACGCCGCGAACGAGATCGGCAACGCTGCCCAGACGATCGGATAGAAGGCGTCGTAGGCGACCTCGGTGACGGTCGGCATCAGGAAGTAGCCGGCGACGAACAGCGTGGGCACGATGACGCCGCCGATCTTCCGTCGAGCGAGCACGTACACCGGCACGCCGGCCAGCGCCAACACCACCGTCTGCGCCACGAACAGCCAGCGCGGGTCCGACTGGAGCGAATACCACGGCGACAGGACCGGCAGCAGCAGCGCCACGTGCTCGGCCAGGTGCAGCCGATTCGATTCGAGCAGCGTGGTCTGGAACGGCCGCGCGTGGGCGGTGTTCCAGAGCATCTGGAGGTAGACGCCGATGTCGCGCGAGGTGCTGTTGTACGTCGCCAGCTCGGCTATCGAATTGGCTGACGCGACGGCGATCCAGACAAGCGCGATAGCCAGCGACGGCCCGGCGGCTCGGATCTCGACCCGCCACGGGAGACAGGAAGCTGCTGGTAGCGAAGGCACTCCCGAGGCGATCTCAGCGCTCTCCATTGTCGAAGGCTAGGGGTCCGGTCTGGCGGCAGTCAAGTGCTGCGCGCGTCATGACCGATATGCAAAGAAAATCGCTGGGGGCTTTACAATTGTTCCCGTCAAAGCTATACTGCCCGCCGTGATGCCCTACGGGCGCAACCGCGTGCGGGCGGGGCAGCAGTGGCAGGCCATGGTCGTCGGAGTCGCGTGGTGACGGTTGCGATGCCGGCGTGCGGGCCACAGTCAGGGAGGGCTCACAGGTGAGCTTCACGGACAAGACGCTGACCTGCCGTGATTGTGCAGCCGACTTCAGTTTCTCCGCCGGCGAGCAAGCGTTCTTCGCCGAGCGCGGTCTGATCAACCAGCCACAGCGGTGCCATCAGTGCCGCGTCAACCGCCGCAGGGAGCGGCAGGGTGAGTCCCCCCGCGAGCTGCATCAGGTTCCCTGTCATGAGTGCGGCACGACGGCGCTGGTGCCGTTCCTGCCTCGCCTGGATCGCCCGGTCTACTGTAGCTCTTGTTTCGACAGGGTCAGGCCGGTCGCCCGAGCCTGAGCCGACGTTCGGTTCATCGCCCCTCGTCGTCGCGGCGAGGGGCGGCGCCGCCAGCGATTCGGGCTAGTCGGACGCCAGCCCGCGCTCCGTGACCACCAGCTCGACCGGATCGCCGTGGCTGACTCCGTCGTCACGCCCGGCGTCGACCTGCACGACGCGCGCGTCCTTCTCCGTGAGATCGACTACCCGTACCAGCACGAGCGGTCCGTGGCCGGCGGACGTCCGCACGACCAGCGTCGAGCCAACGTCGAGCGATTCGGCGCTGGTGCGAGCGACCACGAGCTCCGCCCTGGCGATGGCTCGGACGTAGCCAAGCTCGGGCGAGCTGAGCGCCCGCACGAACGGCACGCTCAGCAGGTGTGCGCGCAACTGCTCCAGGCGGGGTCGGAGCGCCTCCGTCAACGCCCATTCCGGCACGCGCCTGACCTGCTCCGCGAATCCGCCCGGCTCCAGGGCGACGGTCGTGACCGCCTCGGCCAGGAGTGGCAGCGGACCGCCAAGTCGGGTGCCGTCCGCGAGCACCACGTGGTTGGTGCGCAGCAGGCCGAGCAGACCCAGTGCCTCCGGGCGTGGCAGTCGCTCCAGAAAGGCATCCGCCAGCAGGTCCACCAGGCCGTAGCCCGGCGGGGGGTCGTCGCGGACGTAGGCGGCGAGGGACGGTTCGGCGGCCGGCAGGTAGACGTACTTGCGCGAGGCGGCTCGGCCACGGTCCACGTACACCGTACGTCCTTCGGCGTCCTGACCGAGCTTCTCGACGTCTGGCGGCATGATAACGGTCGGTTCGAGGCGGTACACGATCCGTTCGACCACGATCCGATGTGGCACATCCGAGGCTGGCACGCTCGCTCCTGTCATGTTCCCGGGTCCGTCCGTCAGTTTGACACTGATTGAACGAGCGCGGTCAGATCGTCCTGCTCCCACGCTGGCGCCAGCCGGCGGGCCGCGCGGGCCGCCACCAGCGCCTCTGGTTTTTGTCCGAGATCGCGGAGGGTGAGCGCAAGGTCTCGCTGATATTGCCAGTTTCGCATCTGGAAGCGGGCGGCGCGCTGCGCATGCTCCAGCGCCGATGGGAGGTTGCCGGCCGCGCGGTCCAGTCTGGCGAGGCCGGCTTCGGCCGGCGCCGAGCGCGCGTCGAGCTGGAGCGCCTGCTCGAAGAGGGCACGAGCGCCGGCCGTGTCGCCCGGCACCAGCATCGCGTCCGCCATCCGGCTTAGCCGCTCCGAGGTCGGGTGGCTGAGCGCATCGGCCTGCTTGAAGCGGTCGAGCGCCAGCGTCCAGCGCCCCCACCGCGTCAGCGCCACCCCAGCCTCGTCGTAGAACGCGACGCGGCTCGGGCCGGCCTCGATTGCCAGGTCGTACGACTCGACGGCCCGCCCGTACAGGTCAGCCTGCTCGGTCGGGTCGCGGCTGGCGTCGCCGCGCATCATCCAGTGGCGTGCCATCGCGGCGTGGGTGTACGGATCGCGTGGGTTGAGCTGGACGGCGCGCTCCAACGACAGCCGGGCCGCTTCGAACAGCGAGGCACGGTTCGACGGTGCCTTCTCGAACAGCTCGTCAAACGAGCTGATGGTCACGCTGGTGGTCAGCGTCGAGGTGCGAGCCAGGTCGAGGAACACGTCCGCGAGCGCCAGCACCGGCACGTCGAGCCACGGCACGGACTGGATCGCAGCCAGCTCCTGGCGCGAGCTCGAGCCGGGCGCCTCGCCGGCCCGCAGCCCGAGCGCGCGGGTGTGATACAGATCGGCGAGGAACGGCGCCGTCAGCCACGGCACGAGCGCCAGCCCGACCGCGCCGGCTGCCAGGAAGCCGGTAGCGCGCAGGCGAACGGCCGGCGCCAGCGTCTCGTTTCGGCGCCGCTCGCGGCGCTGACGTCGAGTCTGTCGTGCGCTGGCGACCGGCACGTCGAGCGGCTGCGCCAGGGGTACCAGCGGCGAGGTCAGCAGCCCGGCCACCATCCAGAACAGCGCGCCGGTCGCGGATGTGTCGAAGGCGAACTGCCCGGCCACCAGATTCGCCGTCAGCGCCCCGAGCAGCCCGGCCGTGAGCCAGCGGTTCGGCCCGAGCACGGCGATGCTGCCCAGAAACGCCGCGCGCACCACGCCATACACCGTCAGCAGCAACGCCGCCAGCCCGAGCAGGCCGGACGTCAGGAGCGTGTCCAACACGATGTTGTGGGCACGGTCGAAGCGGGCGTCCTCGAAGCGCTGGGCCAGCTCGGTCGGGAAGCGCGGCTCCAGTGCCAACATCTGCGTCTCCGGCCCGTAGCCGATCAGGACGCGCGGCCCAGCGAGCGCCTGCACGGCATCCTGCCAGATCAGTAGACGCTGTCGCGCCGACGTATCCGCGCCGTCACCCACGTCTGGGCGGGGCAACGCCGCGAACGCGACGCCCGCAAGGAGCAGCACCACCACGGCTGCCACGCCGCCGGCGATGACCGGCCGCCGGCGGGTCGGCCAGAGCGCGAACGCCAACATCGCCAACAGTCCGGCCGCCGCCGCGAGCCAGCCACCCCGGACCTGGGTCATCGCGAGCGCCGCCAGCTGCGCGACGACCAGCGCCACCAGGCCGCCGAGACGCACGCGCGCGTCGGTCAGCCAGTCCCGCCAGTGGCGCGGGCGTGGCCTCGGCACGAGCGCGTCCTCGCCGGCGGCGACCGTGACGGCGAGCGTGAGCGCCACCAGCATCGCGAGATACGTCGCCAACGCCGTCGAGGAGCCGAGCGTGCTGCTGACGCCGAGCGGCTGATTCAGCCAGGAGATCGGATCGAGATGGGCGAACTGGACGACGGCGTAGGCACAGACCGGCACGCTGCCCAGCGCCCAGACGGTGACCAGCGAGCGACGGCGCGCGTCCTCGCGGCCCGTCAGCGCCGCCGCCACACCCAGCACGATCCAGGACAGGGTCGTGAAGAGTCCCTGCTGTCGATCCCACGAGCCGAGCAGGCTCACGAGCGGCGTCAACGAGGCGCCCATGGCGATGGCCGTGGCGCACACGATCCCGAGCAGGCCGAGTGCGACCGGCTGCAGCGGTCCGTGCCAGACCGGTCCCAATCGGCGCCACCAGGAGAACGGCCCTGGCTGCGCCCCGATCTTGCCGGTCTCCGTGCCGAGCCAGCCAACCGCCAGGATCAGGCCGAGCAGGCGCAGCAGCAGCACCTTGGTAGACTCGAAGGCGACCGTGCCGAAGGTGTGAAACACCAGCGGCACCACGAACCCGGCGATCTGGCAGGCGGCCTCGGCCCAGGAGGCCGACGGCGGAGCCTGCTCGGTGCGCTGCGCGGTCGGCCGTCGCGAGGTAGCGGGCACCCGATCAGCTGCCCTGGCCGCCGCAGCCGGGCGAGGCGCTGACGGCCGGCCCCACGACGCCGCGTCCGGCCGGCACGGTCGCCACGAAGCGGGTGTCGTCACAGACCCACGGGATCGACGGCGGCGGTGCGAGCTCGCGCCCTGCCAGGATGACGGCGAGCACCAGCAGAATCGTCAACCCTGCACCCAGCCCGGCCGGCACGAGGATCGCGCGCACGATCAAATCGGCGCCCAGTTGCGTGACCGGTCCACCGCCCGATGCCAGGACATCATCAGCTCGGCCCGCCGCTCGTCCGACATCGACGGCTCGTAGCGTCGCGACGGACGCCACTGCTGCTCGATCTCCTCCGCGTCGGGCCAGAACCCCACGCCGAGGCCGGCCAGGTACGCGGCGCCACGCGCGGTCGTCTCCTGGACGTCGGCAACTTCGAGCGGGATATTCAGGAGGTCGGACTGGAACTGCATCAGGAAGCTGTTGGCGGTGCCGCCGCCGTCCACTCGGAGGACTGGCACCTCGACGCCGCCTTCGTCCCGCATGCCGGCCAGCACGTCGGCGGTCTGGAACGCGATCGCCTCCAGGGTCGCGCGGACCACGTGCTCGCGGCGGGTCGCGCCGGTCAGCCCGACGATGGCGCCTCTGGCGTACATGTCCCAATACGGCGCGCCCAGGCCCGCGAACGCCGGCACGAAGTAGACGCCGCCGGTGTCCGGAACCGACCGGGCCAGCGCCTCGGTCTCGGCGGCGGTCTTGATGATGCCGAGCCCGTCGCGCAGCCACTGGACGGCCGCGCCCGTCACGAACACCGCCCCTTCGAGCGCGTAGGTGTACTGGTCGCCAACCTGCCAGGCCACCGTCGTCAGCAGTCCGAGCCGCGAGCTCGGGGCGCGGTCACCCGTGTTCAGCAACAAAAAGGAGCCGGTGCCGTACGTGTTCTTCGACATGCCCGGTGTGAAGCACGCCTGTCCGAACAGCGCGGCTTGCTGATCGCCAGCGACACCGGAGATCGGCACGGCAGCGCCGCCGAGCAGCTCGCGCGCCTCGCCGGCGATCTCGCCCAGAATGCCGCTGGACGGTCGGACTTCGGGCAGCAGCGACTCCGGGACGCCGATAGACTCCAGCAGCAGGCTGTCCCAGCGACGCTCGTGGATGTTGTAGAGCATGGTGCGCGAGGCGTTGGTCACGTCGGTGACGTGGACGGCTCCGCCGGTCAGCTTCCAGAGCAGCCAGCTGTCCACGGTCCCGAACGCCAGCTCGCCGGCGTTGGCGCGCTCGCGGGCGCCCGGCACGTTGTCGAGCAGCCAGGCGATCTTGGAGGCCGAGAAGTAGGCGTCAATCACCAGGCCAGTGCGCTCCCGCACGATCGGCTCCAGGCCCGCCTGCTTCAAGCGCTGGCAGATCTGGGCGCTCCGCCGGCACTGCCACACCACCGCCGGCGCGATCGGCTCGCCGGTCTTGCGGTCCCAGAGGATCGTCGTCTCACGCTGGTTGGTGATCCCGATGGCCGCCAGCTGCTTACTGGTGACCCCGGCACTGTCGAGTGCCTCCCGCGCGACGGCGAGCGTCGTCCGGTAGATCTCGTGAGGATCGTGCTCGACCCAGCCGGGCTCTGGATACCCCTGCCGGATCTCGCGGTCCGCCATGCCGACCGGGTTGCCCCGCCGGTCGAACACGAGCGCCGCAGAGCCCGTCGTCCCGTTGTCGAGCGCGAGGATGTATCCGCGACCAGCCTCGTTCACGCATCCGCCTCCAGTGAAGGAGTATAGACCGTGTCGTGGTGGTGTACTGTGGTGTTATGAGCGGCGATCTCCACCCCGTGGCCTGCCCGGCCGACCTGGAGTGCGAGGCCATCCTGCCAGACGGCAGCTCGATTCGGCTGCGCCCGATCAACCCTGCCGACGTGGGTCGTCTCCAGGCATTCCACGGTCGCCTCTCGCGGGACTCGATCTTCTTCCGCTTCTTCTCTCCGCTGCCGGCCTTGACTGACGAGCGCGCCGCCTACTTCACCACGGTGGACTTCGACCGTCGGCTGGCGATTGTGGCGGTGGAGGGGCAGGCCGACGCCGAGGAGATCGTCGGCGTGATCCGCTACGACCGCCACGACGGGGATGCCGCCGAGTTTGCCCTGATTGTCGAGGACCGCCTCCAGCACCACGGCATCGGGTCAGCCTTGTTCTGGGCGCTGGTGGCCGCCGCGCGCCGGCGCGGCATCCACACCATGACCGCCGACGTGCTGGCCGAGAACCGACGAATGCTCGCCTTCCTGCGCGAGACCGGCCTGCCGATGCGCTCCCGTCGCGCGGGGGAAGTGATCAAGACCGAGCTCGACCTCGCCGAGCCGCCGCCGTGACGCTTCCCTCGCCTGAGCCGTCCGTGAGCGAAGACGGCCTCAAGACGCCCCTCCATCGGCGGCGGCTTTCGAACGAACGTACTCGACCGTTCGGCGCAGCCCCTCGTCCAGCGAGACGGACGGCTGCCACCCCAGCTCGGCGCGCGCCCGGTCGTTGGTGACGAAGATCCGGAACACCTCGCCGGGCAGCGGCGGCTCGTGACGGGCCGGCTCGCCGTAGCCCGTCAGCTCGGCCAGGTGCTCGAACAGGGCGTTCACGGACGTCGGCACGCCGGTGCCGATGTTGAACATGCGCCCGCTGCCCTTCTGGAGCGCCAGGACGTTCGCCCGCGCGACGTCTTCCACGTAGACGTAGTCCCGCTCCTGCTCGCCACTGCCGTAGACGACCGGCCGTCCGCCGGCGATCATCAGCCCCGCGAAGATCGCGATGACGCCGGCCTCGCCGCGCGGGTCCTGACGCGGGCCGTAGATGTTGGCGTAGCGCAGGATGGTCGTGTCGAGATTCCAGTTGTGGTGGTACAGCGTGACGAAGTGCTCGACGGCGTGCTTCGAGGCGCCGTACGGGCTGAGCGGCTCGACCGGGTGGTCTTCGTCCACCGGCAGGTACTTCGGCTCGCCAACCGCCGCGCCGCCCGTCGCGGCGTAGATCAGCTTGCGGACGCCGTGCTTCCGACACGCCTCCAGGACGTTCACCGACCCGAGAATGTTGATCGCGGCATCTCGCGGCGCGTCCTCCATCGAGGCGCGCACGCTGGCCTGCGCTGCCTGGTGGCTCACGACCTCTGGCCGCTCGGCCTCGAACACGCGGTCGAGGGCTGCGCCGTCACGGATGTCCACCTCGTACAGGCGGGCGGCCGGGTTCAGGTTCGACCGCGAGCCGGTCGTCAGGTTGTCTACGACGGCCACGTCGAGGCCGGCCGCGACGTACGCGTCGACGACGTGCGAGCCAATGAAACCGGCGCCGCCGGTGACCAGGGCGCGTGTCCTGGCTGGAACCGCCATAACGGTGACACTCTCCTACCGCGGTCTGACAGGGATGAAGCGGGAACTAGTGTACAGAACGAGCACGGAGCCAATCGGCGTTTCTCCGGGCACACAATCGAGTCACACCCGGTCAACCAGACGCGCCGGCCAGGAGGAAACCTTGACGTTCGCTCGCACTCGTCCCGTATCATCGCGCCGCCGTAGCTGCGCGCGCGGTGTCCAGAGCGCCTGCCGCGAGCCAGCACGGCGCCGAGAGCGTTTGTGACCCAAAGCCATCAATCTGCACCGTCGCTCCCGCGGTCGTGTGGGGCGTGTCTCGCCGCCATGATGCTGCTGGTTGCGTGCAACACGCCTCCGGCGATCCAGCGACCACGCGAGGGCGCACCGCCCATCGCTGGTGGCACGCCGGTTCGCCTGGAGAGCGCTCTCCCGCCACCCACCCTCGCGGCGGCCGGGGCGCTGCTCCCTTCGCCGACGCCGGTCGTGCCTGACCCGGCGCCACCGTCGCCGTCCCCGGACGCCTTCGCCGTCGCGAGCCCGGCCTCGTCGCCCGGCGTCGCCCCGATCATCAGCGGCCTCCAGCCTGCCCCAGGCGCGAACCTGCCGGCCGGCGACATCGTGATCGGCGCGCGGATCAGCGGCACCGGCGACCTGACGGACGTGATGGCGTACGTGGACGGCGAGGCAGTCCCGATCGAGGTCGGCGGGCCGTCGATTCGAGTGAAGACGGTCAGCTTCGTGCGCACGTTCGCCAGCGGTACCCACGAGGTGCGGATTCAGGCCCGGGACGAGCACGGCCAGTTGGGCGGCTACCGCTGGCAGTTCTCGATTGGCGCTGGCCGCCAGCCCGTCACAGCGCCGACAGCTCGTCCAACAACACCGCCGGCCGTGGCGCCGCCCTCTGGGACCGGCCCGGCCGTCGTGCCGCCACGCACCCAGATCCCGATCCCGACCCGCATTCCGGCGCCGCCGCCCACTCGGGCGACAACCGCGCCGCCGCCGCCGGTCCAGCCTGTGAATCCCAACGCCACCCGGGTTCCGCCTCGGTGAGCGACCGAACGGATCTGAGCGGTCACCGTGCATCCACGGCGCCGCTTCGTTCGTACTGGTATGGTGAAGGCGTGCCCCGGCACGCGGCTTGACAGTACAGTGATGGCATGAGCCTCATCGCCAATCGGTGGGCGACTCGCTACGTCATAGGAGCTCCTGATGCCGAGCCGTGAGTCTCGCCACCAACGCGCCTGGATGCGGGATCCGTTCCTCTTCACGCTTGCGCTGGCGTCGCTCGCGTTCGTGACCGTCGCCCTGGCCGTCACCGGTCGGTTGTTCGGCGACCCGGCCCTGATCGGGCTCGCCGTCATCTCGACGTTCCCCGCGTTCTGGCTGTTCTACCAGCGAGAGAGGGCCGTCACGGCCAGCCGCCCGCACGACCATCTGCGTCGCCGCTGACTCGGTTACGGTCCGTCCGGGCCGATAGCTCGCGCGTCGCCGAGTGGGCGCAGCCGGTACAGCCGAACTGGCTCCTCGATGCCTTTCAGGCGAGCGAGCACCAGCTCCGGCCGCAGGCCAGCCTGCGCCAGCACGGCCTGGCCGTCCGGCGACTCGCAGACCTCTGCTGTCGCCGCGACCTCGCCGCCACGCGCCTCGTGCTCGACGCGCGAGGCGATGTTGACGGTCGTGCCAAAGTAGTCGAGCCGGTCGTTTGCCGTCACCGCCACACACGGCCCCTGGTGGATGCCGACCCGCACCAGCTCGGACGGGTCGGCATCGCCGCGCAGGTCGAGCCGGCGGATCGCGCGCTGAATCTCCAGGCCGGCTGAGAGCGCGTCGCCGCCAGTTGGGAACGTCGCCATCACCGCGTCGCCGATCGTCTTGACGATAGCGCCGTTGTGCGAGGCTATCGCTTCCCCGAGCAGCGCGAACTGATCCTGGACGATCCTGAACGCCCGTGCCTGTCCGACCCGTTGATACAGCGCCGTCGAGCCGGTCAGGTCGGTGAACAAGAACGCCAGACGGGTGACCCCGAGTTGAAGCCCAGGAGCCAGCACTTCAGAGGAGAACAGGTCGCGGAACTCCGGCATCGTGCTGACGACGGCGGCCGTCGCGACGGTGTCCGGCCAGCGCGTGTCTTCCAGCGCGAACGCCGTGGCACGATCGAGCCGGTTCTCGACCTCCAGGACGAGCTCGCCCGGCCCGGCCCGCACGTGACCCGGCTCGATGCCGTCAGGCGTAACGGTCAGTCGGACGGTCCGGTCATCGGCGTCGGCCGAGACCTCCAGACCGGCGGCAGTCGCGGCGCCGGCGGCCCGCGCCCGGAAGATGCCGGCCCCGACTCGGCAGCGCAGCTCTCGACGCTCGCCGGGCGCCAGCGGCAACTGCGCCACGACGTGCGGTGTCCGCATCGGTCCGCCGATACAGAACTCGCGCGGAACGACCCGGCGCACGGCCGGCGCCGGCGCGAAACGCACCTCCACCAGCTGGTCGAACGAGGCGTCGAACACGATGTTGCAGGCGTCGCAGTGCGCCTGAGCGCCCAGGTCCTTGAGCGTGCCGACCTCGGACTTTCCGATTCGACAGCCCGGACAGAGCACGTCCCAGGTCATCGTCAGCAGGCCCGCCACCGTCGCTTTCAGAAAGACGCCCAGCGTCTCGCGCCGATCCACGCTCCAGCGGTCCGCCAGCTCGAACGGCCGCATCCTGACCACCTCTTCGTCGCGGGCGGTCCGGATGTGGTCGCAGAGCAGGTCGAGGATCTGCGTCGGGCAACCGGCCGAGACGAGCCGGCCGGCGATCTCCCAGGTCCGATCCGGGGGCACGTCCTTCGGCGCGAGACCGGGGAAAGGGTTGTCGCCCTCGCCGGCCAGGTACCGGTCGAAGATGCCGACCTGGGCGAGCATCTTCTCGCAGGAGCGCTGCCCGAAGCCGGTCGCCAGAATCGCCGTGCCGATCGGGTTCCGCGTCTCGATGTCGGCGTAGATCGTCACGAGCGTCTCGTCGCCGTCTCGCGACATCTCGACGCCGCCGACGAAACGCTTGAACGGGCCACCGTGGAAGTCGCGAAACGCCGTGTAGCCGTACGGCTCGCGCCAGAAGAACGGGTGCTCAGTCCAGCGCGCCAGCGTGACGCCGGCAGCTTTGATCGAGGCTTCGATCCGCGAGCCGCCGCTCGCCAGTGGGATCGCTTCGTACTCGACCGGCGGCAGTCCCACGGCGCGGTTCATCGTCGACGTGTCGGCGAGGAGCGGCCAGATCCGCTCTGGTGGAGCCTTGAAGCGACCGCTACACTCGAAATGCTGAGCTGCTGCCATGGTGAGCGTCCCGGGGAGATCGCGGCCCACGATTGCGGGCACGCACGGTGTGAGCGTACTCCTTGTACGCTACGTGCTTTGGAATTTCTCGGATCACCTCGTTTCCGCCGAGCGTGCCATGCAGTCCCATCGCACTGCAGACATTCCATGGGCACCCCACGTCCAAGCGCCGGTGGCAGCCGCCGGGCCGGTGCACGACCCTCGCCCGAGCGCGCATCATGAACTGACAACCCTAGAAAACGCATGAGCCGACTGGGATCTTCCGCTCACTCGCCAACAACTTTGGAGGTCGCACGATGAAGATCACCGAGATGAAGCTGACGCCCATCGCCGTGCCGGACCCGCCGTTGCGGAACTCGTGGGGCATCCACGAGCCGGTCTACCTCCGAGTCATCATCCAGTTGAAGACCGACAACGGGCTCGAGGGGCTGGGCGAAGCGCCCGGCGGCGGCGCGATGGCGGCATCGCTGGAGTCCGCGCGCAGTCACATCATCGGGATGGACCCCTGGCAGCTGGAGCCGCTGCGGGTGATCCTCCGCAACTCCCGCCTCTACTCGGCGCTGGAGGAGGCGTGCCTGGATCTGATCGGCAAGGCGACCGGCCGCCCGGTCAGCGACTTGCTCGGCGGCACGGTGCGGACGCGGGTGCCGTGGTCGGCCTACCTCTTCTACAAGGAGGAGGGCGAAGACGAGTGGGGCGAGGTGCTGACTCCCGAGGCGATGGTCGGGCTCGCCGAGCGGTGGGTCGAGCGCTGGGGCTTCAAGTGCATCAAGGTGAAGGGCGGCGTGCTGGACCCGGACGACGAAGTCGAGACGATGCGGCTGCTGCGGGAGCGGTTCGGCCCGTCCATGCAGCTCCGGATCGACCCGAACGCGATCTGGTCGGTCGAGACCTCTCGGCGCGTGGCGTACAAGCTGAGAGACGTCGATCTCGAGTATCTCGAAGACCCGACCTCCGGCATCACCGGCATGGCAGACGTCGCCCGCGCCACCCACACGCCGCTCAGCACGAACATGTGCGTCACCTCGTTCGACCACATTCCCGAGGCGTTCCGCTGCGGCGCGATCTCGGTGATCCTGGCCGATCACCACATCTGGGACGGGCTGACCGGGTGCGTCAAGATGGCGCGCTTCTGTCAGGCGCTCGGCTGGGGTGTCGGCCAGCACTCGAACAGCCATCTCGGGATCACGATGGCCGCGATGACGCACCTGGCAGCGGCGGTCCCGAATCTGCTGTACGCCAGCGACACGCACTACCCGTGGAACGACGAGGACATCATCAAAGGCCCGATGTTCGAGATCAAGGACGGCTGCATCGACGTCCCGACCGGACCTGGCCTGGGCGTCGAGCTGGACGAGGAGAAGCTCGCGAAGTTCGCCGAAGCGTACCAGCGCCGACGCGGCCACGCCCGAGACGACGTGTCGGCGATGCGCGCGCGCCACGCCGGCTGGCTGCCGCTCAAGCCTCGCTGGTAGGAGCGCACTCGAAAGACGATCCCCTCGAATGACGGGCCGGGTGGTATACTGGCCCGCGCCGTCGAGCACACGGCCGAGGACAGCCAGGCTCGCGCCGGAGGAAGCATGTTCAAGAAGCAAGAGGAATCCGAGTGGACTCGGTTCTCCCGGGCGCTCGGTGGCAATCCGCCGGCGTCGGCGCCAGAGGCCGAGCCGACGCTGGAGGACGAGCCGGGGGACGCGCCAACCCTCGTCCAGATGCCACCCGCGTCCCAGCCCGAGGTGTACATGGCGCCGCCGCCACCGCCAGCTCCTGAGCCCGAGCCAGAGCCGGTCTGGGAGCCGCCGGTGGCGCAAGCACCGGTCGCGGCGCCGATGAGCTCGACGATTGCCCCGAGTCCGCGGCTAGAGAGCGACGAGACGGTCCTCGGCGACGGCTCCAGCATCGACGGCTCGATCCGCTCCGAGCGGTCGATCCGGATCCGGGGAGCGGTTCAGGGCGAAGTCGAGAGCCAGCAGCGGGTCATCGTCGAAGAGAACGCGAAGGTGCAGGCGCGCATCACCGCCGAGCACGTGACGGTGCTGGGCGAGGTAAACGGCTCGATCGTCTGCAGTGGCCGGCTGGAGGTCGCGTCCAGCGCCCGCGTGACCGGCGAGGTCACGGCTGGCACGCTGGTCATCCAGGAGGGCGCCTTCTTCGAGGGCAATCTGAAGATGAGCAACGGCCGGGCTGTCGCCGACTGACTCGGCACACGGCTGGCGGCTGCCGTCTGACGGCGCCTACAATCAGCCAGCGGATCTCACGAGGAGTGTGGACACGTGGTCGTCAGCGAGGGGATGGAGCTCATCATCGTCCTGCTCGTCATCCTGGCGAACCTCATCGGTCTGGTCATCCTCCAGAAGTGGACCGGACTGACCTGAGCGCCAGACACCAGGACTCAGCATCATTGAGAACGGCCCGCCACACGGCGGGCCGTTGTACGTCCGGGGCAGCGCGTCCTCAGTCGTACAGCTGTTCGGCGCAGTTCTTGTCGTCCGGCTTCGGGCCGCTGGCGCGCTGTGGCGCTTCGGAAACCGGCCCGATAGCGTCGGCGTCGATCCAGAAGTAGTTCTTCGAGTACGGGTTGAGCACGTACAGGCGGGTCGCTTCCTGGGGCCGCACGACCTGAAAGACGCAGAACTGGGACGACGTCGTCCCGAAACTGATGACACCCGGCTGATTGGGCGGGCCGCTCCACATCTCGGTCAAACGATGGTTCTTCACCCAGTACGGGCTGAATGGCGGCGGCGACGGCGTGGCGAACACGATCGGCGACGACGAGATGGGCAGGGGCGTCGCGGCGACCTCCGGCGTGGCCGCGAACGGGTTTGGCGGGAGTGGCGGCAGCGTTGGCAGGCTGTCGCAGCCGCTCAACAGGAGCATTCCGACCAGGACCGGCGCGACGAGCCAGCGTTTCATCTCTCACGCTCGCCAGATGGTGGGCCGTCGATGCTGCCGTTCGTCGCCGCGCGACGAGCCAGATCGACGCGACTCGATTGTATCCGTCACGCGGCAGCACGATGGTGAATGCCACCTTACGATTCAGGGCTCAGGCGACGGACGGTGGGACGGGCGAGGTCGAGCTGGCAGTCACGCCCCGCCGAGCATCGCTCCGTCTGAATCGACACCGTGCCACGTTCGACCGAGAGCTCGACCATGCCGTATTCACGGTGCGTCAGATACGTCACCCCCGAGACGGCGCCGAGCCACTCGCGGGCCGGCGGTCCCACCAGCAGCAGCCACGGTCGCGGCGGCACAGCTCTGGCCCACGAGACGGCGCTCATCGGCAGCGCCACCACGGTAGCTGCCTCTGACGACGCGTTCTCCCACCGGGCACTCGGCGGCCCCTGGCCGGGCAGTAGCACCTCGACTCCGTCCACCTGGATCGCCAGGTCGAGCGTCCGTCGCTCCCCCACCAGACGGGCATCGACCACCTGAATCGACACGCCGTCGCCAACGTCGACGCGGGTGCCCGGCACGATGCCGTCAGGTGGCACGCCCTCCGTTCGCTCGGTCTCGGCGCTCGCATCGCCGTCGTCGTCGCCGGCCGATTCCGGGCGGTCCAGGTCGGCCTCATCGACATCCTGCGCAGCGTCGCCGAGGCTGACGAGATCCACACCGGTCCGAACGCCATTCGCTCCGACCAGCACGTCCACGGCGCTTTCCCAGACGTCGAGCTGCGCGCCGACGCTCGCCACGAGGCCCGGCCCCGCCTCCCCCGTCGTCACCAGGACGCTGCGTCCGGCTGGTGTCCTGATGAACGCGGCCGCCGGCTCCCGATCCAGGAGCGCGATCTGGACGCGCTCCGAACGCTGCTGGCCGACCCAGACCGCACCGACGAGCAACACCGCCGCCGTCGCCGTCCCTGCTATCGTCGCCCGCAAGCGCCCTGGCGTGATCCCCAGCGCGCGAGCGTCAGCCGAGCCACCCAACGCCCAGCAGCCGAGCGCGGCGTACCAGACGAACGGGAGCCAGGCCGGCGCTCGACCGACCGCCACGACGGCGCCGGGCAGCGACGCGCAGGTCTCGATGACCCACAGCAGGCCGCTCGACACCAGCCACGCCAGCGAGCCCAGCACGGCGTCGAAGCCGGGCAGTGCGCCGAACACCGCCAGCGCGACCCCAAGCGCCATGATCGGGACGATGGTCGGCGCGGCCAGGACGTTCGCCGGTAGGGAAACCAGCGACACGCGCTGGAACGTCCCGAGGACGATCGGCAGCGTGGCGATCTGCGCTGCTATGGCGATGGCGACCTGGCCGCGAATGAAAGCCGGCAGCCAGAACAGGCGGCGCTCGACGGACGGCGCGAACAGGATCAGCCCGGCCGTCGCGGCCACCGACAGCTGGAAGCCCACGTCGAACGCCAGGCCCGGGTCCCAGCCAAGCAGCAGCGCCACCGACACGGCCAGTCCAGCGAGCGCGTCCGGTTGCCGGCCCAGACCGTACGCCACCAGCGCCACGGTCGCCATCGCCGCCGCGCGCAGGGCCGAGGGGGGAGCTCCGACCAGCAGCGTGTAGAGCCAGACGCCTCCGATAGCCGTCACGCTCGCCGCGCGGCGTCCGAGCCACCGTCCAACCACCAGGAGCAGCGCGCCCGCCACGATGGCGACGTTCGCGCCCGAGACGGCGGTCAGGTGGGAGGTACCGGTCGCGGACATGGCGGACTTGAGGTCGGGCGGGAGCCCGGCCCGGGCGCCAAACACGATGCCGGCCACGAGCGACGCCTGCGGCTCTGGCACCACCGCGCGGATGCTCGCTTCGATGGCACTCCGCGCCGCGAGCAGCCACCGCGTCAGGCTCGCCTCACTCGTCTCCACGACCCTGACCCCACCGGCATCCACCACCCAGCCGATGCCACGCCGCGCCAGCATCTCCGCGAGCGGCCAACCCGGCCGCTCGCGCGGCGCGCTCAGACGACCGCGCGTCTCGATCCGGTCACCGTAGCCGGCCCGAATCGTCGGCGCACGCAGCAGGATACGCGGGCGTGGCGCTTCTATCGACGCCGGCACGACGCCCCCACCAGAACGGGAGATGCCGTCTACCTCGACCGCGGCCTCGACGCGAGCGCCGCGCGGCACTGGCTCGTCCACGATGCGACCCGTCAGCACCACCGGGCCGGCCAACGCCGCCAGTCGGTCGTCAGGTGAGGCGCCCGGCGTGAGTACCCCACGTGCCTGGCCCAGCACGAGCGCCGCCAGGCCGAGCGCCAGCAGTCGCAGGCCCGCCGAGGGCGCCAGCCCGGCCGCCAGCAGCGCGACCAGGGCGGCCAGCACGGCAATGGCCGGCGCGACATCCCAGATGCCCACCAGGGCGATGCCAACCGACCAGCAGCTCGCGGCCACCACGACTCCGGCGCCGACTGCTGACCCACCCAAGCCCGAACCACCGAGTCCAGCCTGCTCGGCGGTCGCGGCCTGCACCGGCGTGGTCGGAGCGGTCACGACGCGAGGATAGGTGACCGCCGAACGGTCGTCAAGTGACCCAAGAGGTCAGTCACGGGATCTCGCCCGCCCGAATACCCGGCCTCAATCTCGACGCCGCACAGTAGTGTGGAGCAGTCCGTCCGCACCTCTCCGCTCCAGCGCGGCGCGCTCGACCTTGGTTCGTAATAGAGCGACTGTTAGATCCAATAGAGCGAGGAATCCACAGTGCACCCCTGTCAACGTCGGCCGGACGGCCGCCAACCCCTGTCGTCGCTAAACTGTGACCTAAGAAACAGTATGTCAAGCTGATCGACACGAGAAGTGATGCATCAGTGCGACATTATATCTTCTGTCAACTTCTCCCACTGTGGACAAACTCTGCTCGTTCATGCGACAATGGGCAGTCGAATGAGGCAGAAGGTAGAGACACTTGCATGTCTCGCGCGGTAGGATACGTCAGCCGTCATGTGTCTGAATCTCGCGTCGTCGTTCAGCCCGCCTCCGCGCCAGTGCGCCGTGCGCTCATCCGCCAGACCGTGCCTTTTACCGTCTTGCGGACAGGTGTCTGAGTGACCGTGACGGCTGAGGCTCAGCTCCTCTTCGACGCCCTTCTGCTCGTCGGCCTGGTCGCGACGCTGATCCTGACCTGGCGAGTTCAGGGCACTATCGCTCGCGCACTCGCCGGCACGTCCGGGACGACGGTCGCCGAGCGCTGGGCCTCCGCCGTCTCGTTTCTGGCTCGCGAAGGCGCTCCCCAGCCGTCCAGCGTCGAAACGCGCCTCGGCGGGATCTACGCGTTGGAGCAGATCGCGCGGGAGTCGGCGCCGTATCGCGGCCCGACGATGGAGCTGCTGGCGGCCTACGTCCGACAGCATGCGCCGGTCGGACACACCGGTATCGAGGCAGACGTCGAGATCCAGTCGATCCTGACTGTGCTCGGCCGGGGCGGCGTCGAGGGTCTCGACTTGCGGCGGACCGCGCTCTGGGGCGCCGACCTCGAAGGCGCGAGCCTGATCGGCTCAGATCTGTCCGAGTCTCGGTTGGCGGGCGCGAGGCTGAACGGCGCGCGGCTCGGCCGGGCGCGACTGCGGGATGCGACGCTCGCCGACGCCAGTCTGGCCGGCGCGGACCTGAGCGGGGCCAGCCTGGCCGGCGCACGGCTGACCGGCGTGGACCTGACCGGGGCCGTGCTGCGGGGCGCCGACCTGAAAGGCGCCGATCTCCGCCGAGCGCGCCTGCGCGGCGTCGACCTCCGCGAATCCTCGCTCGCGGGCGCCATCCTGGCGGACGCCGTCCTCGACGGGGCCGACCTGAGCGGTGTACCCCTCAACGACGTCAACCTGGAGGGCGCGAGCTTGAAGGGCGCCACGCTGACGCGGGCTGACCTCCAACGAGCGCGCGTCCAGCGCACCGATCTGAGCTCCGCTGACCTGCGTGGCGCGGTGCTGCGCGGCCTCGACCTCACCTCCACACGGCTCCAGCAGGCCGCGCTGTCCGAAGCAGACCTCGGACACACGCTGCTGCAGGCGGCCGACCTGCGCGGCGCCGTGTTGCGCAACGCCAGCCTCTACCTGGCAGATCTCGACGGGGCATTCCTCCAGGGAGTTGACCTGCACAGCGCTGACCTGATCGGCGCGAACTTGCGGGGGGCGAACCTCGAACGAGCCGGCCTGAACGGCGCCACCCTGATCGGCGCCGACCTTCGTCACACCAGCCTGATCGACGCCTCGCTGGACGGCGCCGACCTGGAGCGAGCCGACCTGACCGGTGCCCGGATGACCGGCGCCTCGACGCGCGGCACCTCCTGGCACGGCGCTCGCATGGAAGGCGCGATCCTGCCGGACGACCTTCCGCGCGTGCCGCCATCCAGCCCGGTCTGATCGGCGACTGTCCGCGAGTCGCTGGCTCAGACGCCGACCAGCTCCTTGATCTTCTCGAACGTGGCGGCGCTCACCAGATTCGCCTGTCGCAGCTGCTCGACGCTCACGAACGAGCCGTGCTGTTCGCGATACGCCACGATCCGCTGGGCGGTGACCGGCCCGACCCCTGGCAGCCGGTCCAGCTCGGCCACCGAAGCCGTGTTCAGGTTCACGCGCTGCGGCACCGGAGACGGCAGATCGACGGTCGTCGCCAGCACCGGATCGACCCGTTTCGGGACCACGATCTGCTGGCCGTCCGCGAGCCGGGCAGCCAGGTTGAGGCGGTGGATGTCACCGTACGAGGTGGCGCCACCAGCCGCCCGCAATGCGTCGTCGATGCGCGCGCCGACCGGCAGGTGGTAGACCCCGGGCGCGATCACCTCGCCGCTCAGGTGCACCACGATCTGGGACGGGATCGGCGGCGACGCCGTGGGCCGCGCGGCCGGCTGCTGCACGACGATGCGCGGCGGCTCGGGACGGCGCACGAACAGCACCGCCAGACTCACGACGACCGCCCCGATGAGCCCCGCCGACAACAGCGCTCGGTAGCGAACGAACCAGTCGACGACCCGCCGGCCGATCACGCGCCACTCCTCACGGGACGGTGCCTCACCCCAGGATGGATCCCGCCGCCACCCCTCGCCCGATTCTACACGGTCTGAGCGCTCCACGCGACCTCGGTCTCGATACGAGGAGCATCGTCTACGTCAGGATTTCGTCAAGTAGCCTGAGCGCGCGTCGGTAAGCTCGAGCCGCCCATCCAGGGGAGATCGGCGGCGATGGTGGTACACTTGCCGACCGTATGGGAACGTCCAGCTCAGGCGCGTCAGGCGCTCGTCCAGTCCTGTTCGTCGCGCGCGAGCCGGACGAGACACTACGCACCTTTCTGCCGGTCATCGACAGCCTCCACGACGAGCACCGGCTGACGAGCCGGGTGCTCTTTCACCACACGCCAGGAGCGTGGGCACGTGACGAGCTCGCGACACGTGGCGTTCCATGCGATGAGGTCACGCTGACGGCCGGGCTGCTGCCGAGACGCCTCGCGACGGCGAGGGGCGCCCGCACCGTGGACGAAGTCTGGCGTCTGCGACAGGCTCGTGAACTGGCCCGGGCAGCGCTCGCGCGCCATCAGCCGTCCGCCGTGGTGGTCATCCAGGACACCCTCCTGCTCGAACGGTTCCTGGTCCGCGCGGCGAACGAGGCCGGCCTCCCGACGCTGGTCGTGCAGTGGGCGTTCAGCTACCCCCAGACCATGTACGACCGCCTGCGGACCATCCAGTACGCGCGGTCTCAGACCTCGGTACGCGGACTGCCGCGTCGGCTGCTCGCGCCGCTCACCAGCGGGCTCTACCGCTCGGCGCTGCGAGGTCTCGGCCTCGGGTTCGATCTGGTCAACAGCTACGGTGGGGGCGAAGCGAAGCTGTTCGCGGTGATGGGCGAGGCGTTCCGCGAGCAGTTCGTCACGCAAGGAGTGAGGGGCAAGCGGATCGTCGTCACCGGCCACCCGACGCACGACGCCGTATTTCGGCGCGCGGCCACCTTCGACGCCGAGGCCAGACGGCGGACGCGGGCGACGCACGGCCTGTCGATGGCCCGGACCCTCGTGCTGTACGCCACCCAGCCGGTCCTCTGGCGGAAGGTGCTGACGAAGGCGGCGCTAGAGCGGAACGTGCGGGCGATGGCGGCGGCGGTCGCCCGCCAGCCGGGCTGTGAGCTGGTGCTGAAGCTCCACCCGCGCGAGGACCCGGCCGACTACGCGTTCTGCGCGACGCTGGACCCGCCAGTGACGGTGATCGCCCAGGCCGAGATGCCGGAGCTGATCGCCGCCTCAGACCTGTTCATCTCGTCGTCCTCTTCGACCGTGCTGCTGGCGATGATGCTGGACCGCCCGATCGTCACCGTCAACTTCGACGCGGTGCCGCACTTCGACCAGTTCGAGCCGATCGGCGGCACGCTCCACGTCCGCACGCACGCGGCATTCGAGGAGGCGATCGGTAGCCTCTTGACCGACCGTGAGGCCGCCGCGTCGCTGGCCCACGACCGGGCTCGCGTCGTGGAGCGGTACACGCGCTACGACGGCCACGCCGCCAAACGGATCGCCAATCTGATCGCGGAAGCGGGCGCCGCGCCGAGCCAGCGGCCGAAAGACGAGCCAATCGCCGCCGAGGTTGGCGGGTGAAAGCGCTGTTCCTCTGCCAGAACCTCGGCGTCGGCGGCGCGGAGGAGCTGATCCTCGGCACCAGCACCACCCTACCATCAGTTGGCGTGGAGACCGGCGTCGTGGCGCTGACCCGGCGCGGCCAGGTCGCCGACGAGATCGCGGCGGCCGGCGTGCCGGTCCAACTCGTGACAGGCCAGCCTAGCCCGCGCGACCCCGGAGCGTTTCTGCGGCTCGTCCGACTGCTCCAGCACGAACGCCCGGACGTGGTTCACACGTTTCTGATCGCGGCCGGCATCTACGGGCGGCTGGCGGCATTCGCGGCCGGTGTGCCGCTCGTGCTGGCCGCCGAGCAGAACGTCTACGAGCAGAAACCGCGACGACACGCGCTGATGGAGCGGTTGCTCGCGCTACGCACCTATCGCATCGTCGCCTGCTGCGAGGTGGTCGCGCGCTTCTACCAGCAACAGGTCGGCGTCGGACCGTCGAAAGTCGCGGTGATCTACAACGCCGTCCGCTTCGAGCGCCGCCCGGACGCCGCCGACCAGCGTGCCGCCCGCGCCGCGCTCGGCCTGCCACCCGATGCGTTCGTGCTTGGCACGCTCGGGCGGTTGACCGAACAGAAGGGCCAGCGAGCGCTGCTTCAGACCGTGGCGCGCCTGCTGCCGTCGATCCCCAGCCTGTACCTGTTCCTGGCCGGCATCGGCCCCCTGCGCGAGCAACTGGAAGCCGAAGCCGCCGCTCTGGGCATCGCCGACCGGGTCCGCTTCCTCGGATTGCGCCGCGACCGGGCCACCCTCTACGCCGCGATGGACGCATTCGTGCTGCCGTCGCGCTGGGAAGGGCTGTCACTCGCGCTGGTCGAGGCGATGGGCGCCGGTCGGGCGGTCGTCGCCACCGCCGTCGGCGGCAATCCGGAGGTGGTGACGGACGGTCGAACCGGACTGCTGATCCCGTCCGGCGACGCCGATGCGCTGACGGACGCACTCGCATCGCTCGCCGCCGATCCCGAGCGACGGGCCGCGCTGGGCGAAGCTGCCGCCTCCGAAGCCCGCGCCCGCTTCTCGATCGAGCGCCATGTCGCTGATCTGGCAGCCCTCTACCGTCAGGGCCTCGCTGAGCGCGCACGGCGGCCAGCCCTCCTCGGGGCGCGCGGATGAGCGGCCCGCGAGTCTCGATCGTGAACTACACGCTCAGCATGATGCGGGGTGGCGGCGAGACGCGCGATCTCTCGTTCGCCACCCACCTGCGCGATCTCGGCTGCGAGGTCACGCTCGTCTCCGTCGATCCGCTGTTCGGGCGGGTCCGCCACCCGATCCAGGGCGTGCCCTCCCGACTGCTGAAAGCGCCGTACTTCCGCGACGCCGTCTACCGGCTGATGGTGCTGCCGAAGACCGGGCGGCTGGCGACCTTCCTGCTCAATCAGGACTTCAAGCGGTTCAGCAAGAAGGTGATCGACCTGGCCGCCGACCCGGCCTATCCGATCGACATCCTGCAAGCGGCCGGACTGTATCCCGTCGTAGATGTGAAGCGGCGTCGGCAGGTGCCGGTGGTGATCCGCAATCAGGGCGGCCTGCCGGCCAAGTGGCTCCGGCCGTACGTGCCGCGCGCGGATGCCATCATCGGGGATGGCTGGGACGCGCTCAACTTCGAGCAGGCACTTGGCCGCGAGCTGATCGAGGTGACCGGCGGCGTCGATTCGGAGCTGTTCCGCCCGGCGCCGCCCGACTCCGAACTGGCCGCCCGCCTCGCCGGCCGTCGCGTCCTGCTGTATGTCGGGCGGTTCGTGCCGCTCAAGAACCTGCCGATGCTGATCGACGCGTTCGCTCTGGTCAGAAGGCGCCAGCCGGATGCCGCGCTCGTGCTGGTCGGGGAGGGCGCGCTCGAAGGGCAGATCAGGGAACAGGTCGATCGCCTCGGGCTGGAGCGTGAGGTCACGTTTCTGGGTCATCAGCCCCAGTCGCGGCTGCCTGGCCTGTACGCCGCGTCAGAGATCGTCCTGCTCTCCTCATCGTTCGACAACTCGCCAAACTGTGTCCTCGAAGCGAACGCCTGCGAGCGGCCGGTCGTGGCGACCCGCGTCGGCGGCGTGCCACGCTACGTGACCGAGGGCGAGAATGGCCTGCTGGCCGACTCCGGCAACGCCGAGCAGTTCGCGCAGGCGATCCTGGAGCTACTTAACCAGCCAGAGCGTGCCCGCGAGATGGGTCTGAACGGGCGGCAACGCGTGCTGGAGCGACACTCCTGGCGCAAGAGCGCCGAGAAGCTGCTGCGCCTGTACGACACACTGCTCTCGAACGCGGCCACGTCCAGGTAACCTGCCGCTATGCGCCTCGCCATCGTCTACCACCGGCCGTTCTACCAGGACGCTTCTGGTGCGCTCTGGGAGGCCGAAGGCTCGTTCAGCCGCTATGTCGAGTCGCTGGCGCGGTTCGTGGACGAGGTGTACCTCGTCGTGCCACGGAGGACGCAACCGTTTCCTGGCGAGGCGTACCGCTTGCGCGCCGAGAACGTCGTGCTGCGCCCTCTCCCGTTCTACGACCGTCTGCCCGCGTTCTACAAGGCGCTGCCGCGCGCGCTAGGCCAGTTGTGGCGCACTCTCCCCGTCTGCGACCTCGTCAACCTGCGCATCCCGACGCCGCTCGGCGTCTACGCCTACGCCATTGCGAAGCTGCGGCGCCGCCCGCTCTTTCTCATCGTCGTGGGCGACCTGGCCGGCGTATCCGAATCCGTGAAGGTAGACAGCCTGAAGCGCGCGGCGTACAAGGTCTATCTGGCTCTGGAGGAGTGGCTGCAAGAGCGGATGGTGGCGGGGGCGCCGTCGTTCGTCAACGGACAGGCGCTCTACGCGAAGTACAACCGGCCCGACCGGAACGTCCTCCTCACGACGACCTCCACGATCTCGGACGCCGACGTGGTGAGCAGACCGGACACTGGCCTGGGCGACCCCGAACAGCATCCGATTCGCATCCTGACGGTCAGCCGAATCGACCCGCGCAAGGGATTGCGCCATCTGCCGCCGGCCCTCGCGGCGCTGGTCGAGCGCGGTCACGACGTGCGACTGTCGCTGGTCGGCCCGACCGTCGGCAAGCTCGGCGAGGAGGAGCGTGATCGAGTCACGGCGCTGGCCTCGGAGCTCGGGATCGCGGACCGCGTCGAGCTGGTTGGATCGAAAACCCTCCCCGAAGTGCTGGCCATGGCCCGCGAGCACGATCTGTTCGTGCTGCCCACCCTCCCCGGCGAGGGGGTACCACGCGTGCTGCTGGAAGCGATGGCCTCGGGCCTGCCGATCGTGGTCTCGAACGTGGCCGGTGTGCCGACCCTCGTGCAGCACGAGGTGAACGGGCTGCTGGTGCCGCCAGCCAACCCACTCGCCATCGCGGATGCCGTCGAGCGACTGATCCAGAACGGGGAGCTGCGCCGCCGCCTGATCGCGACCGGCAACCGTGCCGCCCACGCCCACACCGCCGATTCCCACGCCCGCAAGATCGCGCTCGGGCTGGTCAAGATGGCCGGCATCCACTTGAAACGCGATGGCCGCGAGACTCCCCGATGAGCCGCCACCGAATCAGGCTCTCCATCCCGCTTGCCGGCTTCAATCTCTCCGGCGGCGTCAAGTCGCTGGTCGGGGTTGCGAACGCGATGGCGGCGCGCGGCCACGCGGTTCGCATTCTGGTGCCGGACTACGCCGCCACGCCCCCGGCCGCGCTCCACCCGGGCGTTCGACTGTGCGTCCTGAGCAGTGGACCTCGACGGCTGCCATCGTCGGTGCGCAAGCTGGTGCACCTGGGGCGGCTCGCGTTGACCGCCACGGCCGGTGCCGATGTTTGCCTCGCTAATTACTTCACCACCGCGTACGTGGCGCTCGCCTCGAAGTGGCTGCGTGGGGACCGCACGGTGCTCGCGTACAACGTGCGCGGCTACGAGCCGCTCAGCCACGGCCTCAACGCCGACGCCGGCCTGCCAAGCCGCCTGATCCGCGCCGGCCTGGCCTGGCTCAGCTACCGACTGCCGCTCCAGAAGATCTGCACCACCAATTGGCTCCGCGAGCGGACCCGCGACCAGTCGGCGTACGTCGTGGGCCACGGCATCGACCTGGGCGTGTTCCGGCCAGCACCGCCCCGACCGCCGGGCGACAGACTCGTCGTCGGGACCATCGGGCGGCTCGGCGAGGCGAAGGGGTACCCAGACTTCCTGCGCGCACTCGACCTGCTGCCGGCCTCGCTGCCCATCGAGATTCGGATCGCGGCCCCTGACGACGTGGAGCTGCCACGCCGCTTCCCGTCCACCGTCGAGCATCCGAAGCCCGAGCGCGAGATGGCCGAGTTCTACGCGCGCTGCGACATGTTCGTCTTCTCGTCGCGCGGGGAGGGCTTCGGTCTACCGGCCCTGGAGGCGATGGCGGTCGGCTGCCCAGTCGTCACTACCGACTCGGGCGGGGTGCGCCAGTTCGCCACGGATGGCCGGAACTGCGTGATGACGCCGCCTGCCGACCCATCTGCCCTGGCAAGGGCGCTCGAGCAGTTGATCGGTGATCCGGAGCGCCGAAGCACGCTCCGAGCAGCTGGACTGGCTACTGCCATCGACTACAGCCAGGACGCCGTCCTGGAGCGGTTCTGCCGGTACCTGGAGAAGCTAGCTGCCGGCTGACGCCGCGAACGCCGCCCCGTGCGTCGCCCGCTGGCGTGCCCGCCGCCGCCACCGCCCCAGCTCGGCGGTCTTCTGGAGCGTCTCCAGGAAGCGTGGCGCGTGGGTCGTCAGCGAGTACTTCTGCTCGACCGTCGCACGGCCGGCTTCGCCCATCTGACGCCGCAAGGTCGGGTTCTCGACCAGCAGCGACAGCTTGTCGATCCACTCCTGGGTCGTCGTCGCCAGCAGGCCGTTCTGGCCGTCCTGCACGATGTCGGTCGTCATCCCGACCGGCGAGCAGACCGGCGGCACGCCGCACGCCATGTACAGCAGCGCCTTGAATCCGCACTTGCCGCGCGTCCACTCGGTGTCCGGCATCGGCATGATCCCGATGTCGAAGCCGTGCAGGTCTTCCAGCTCGCGGCCGAGGCTCCAGCGGCGCACCGTCAGGTTGGCCGAGATCGGCGGGACGTAGCTGCCGCCAATCGCCTGGATCTCGACCTCCGGGTAGCGGCGGGTGATCTCGGCCAGCGCGTCGCCAACCATCTTCAGGTACGGCGCGGTCGTGTTGCTGCCCTGCCACCCGATCACGACCTTCTTGTCGCTGCCAGGGCGCGGCCCGGACAGCGGCACGAAGCTGCTGGTATCCACCGGCGTCGGGATCACCACGATGTTGCGGTTGTACGCCGACGCGTACGCGGCCAGGTTCTCGTTCCCGGCGATCACCGTCGTGGAGAGGTTCACGATGCGCGCCGTCTTGCTCGGCCGCTTGAGCAGCCCCACCGTCCGACTGGTCAACCCCGTGTTGAGCAGGTAGATGGCGTCGTCGAAGTCGAACACCATCGGCGAGCCGGAGGCCGCCAGCTTCTCCTCGATGAACGGCCCGCCGACCGGGAACGCCTCGCGATGGACGAAGATCACGTCCGCGTCGGCGGCACGGCGGATGTCCAGGAAGCGGCTCAGCGTACTGAACCCGAGTGACGCCACCTTGCGGATCATGCTGCCCGGCGCGTGGCGGATGTTGTAGAGGTCGCTCGACATGAACGGGCGCAGCACGATCTCGACGCCGTGCTTTTCGAGGTACGGGAAGTACTGCTCCACGCGCAGGCGGTTGGACGGGGCCTCAGTCGGATACGGAACGACGAACAGCGCTTTCACGGGCAGCTCCCGCTTGGATGTCGGAACATGTCAGGCCCCACTCGGGACGGCGCGCGTCGAGGCGGCCGGGATCGGCTCCGGCGCGGGCGACGTGCCGCGCCACCACGACCAGACCCAGAGCGCGCCCATCGCCGCCAGCGGCAGCGTGGCCGGCAGCAGCATCGCCCGGTGGCGGTAGATCGTGCCGACGTTGCTCTCGATGATGCTGAACACGAAAACCAGGCCGCCGGCGTACACCACCGGCAGGAAGAATTCTCGCCAGCGCGAGCGACCGTACACCACTAACGTGAGCAACGTGAGCAGCTGGACCGCGTACCAGCCGATGGTCTCCGGCAGCACCGCGAGATCGCGGAAGCGCGTGCCGGCCCACGGGAACGGCGCCCACAACACGTACGGCATCACGATCGGGATGTTGCGCATCTGGATCGCCCAGCCGCCCTCGTAGCGGCTCAGCCGGCCGCCCAGCTCGATGCCCGATTCCGACTGACCGGCCCCGAACTCGGCGCTGCCGTACAGCGCTTCGACCCGCTTGTCGGTCAGGTAGCGCAGCCCGAGCCACTGGGTGCCCTGGTTCATCGAGAGCATCACGACGATGATCGCCGCCCAGAGCGCGACACCAGTCACGAGGCGTCGGCGCCAGGGCGCCCGGTTCATCAAGAAGAAGCCGATTGGCACCAGCCAGCCGAAGGCGTAGAACACGTAGAGTCGCATGTTCTCGGTGGCCGCGAACGCAGCCAGGAGCGCACCGGCCGTCCACAGGCTCGGCAGGCGCGCGAAGCGGATCGCCAGGAACACGATCGTGGCGATCAGCACCACGACCATGATGTCCTTCAGGTTGAGCACCGACCACAAGATCAGCGACGGCCAGAACGCTCCCGCCAGGGCGACCAGTCGGCCAGCCCGCTCGCCACCCATCTCCCGGCCGAGCGCGTAGAACGGCGCAACGGCAATCGCCCCGACGAAGCAGTTCATCAGCTTCGGGGCCATCACCGCGATGGCGCCAGCGGCCGGCTTCGACATCGTCAACAGGTCGGTCGGCGTCACGAAGCGGACGTAGGTGTAGAGCCACGCCACCATGTACGTGTACAGGCGCAGCAGGTACTCCTCGCTCTTCTCGATGCCGCCGGCCGTGCCGCCCCAGTATTCCAGGAGGCTGTACGCCACCTTGTGGTACGCGCGGTCGTCCTCGAAGAGGAACCCGGTCCAGACCGTGACAACGCCGTCTTTGGTCTTGGAGGTGGTGATCAGCAGCGGATGCGCGATCACCGCCCCGATCACCCGCATGGCGAACGCCACCAGGAACAGCGTCAGCAAGAAGCGCCGCTCTGGCCCTTTGAACAGCCCGACGATGATCGCCGGGCCGAGCACCAGCCCGATCAGGGCGATCGGCACCATCTGGAGCTCGTTGCGGCGGACCAGGATGCCCAACGCGATGGCCGTCACGATCAGGCTCAGCAGACGCAGGCCGTTGTGGATCAGGTTCGAGCCCTGCCACTGGTCTCTGGTCGTCAGCGCCGCTGCGCGTGCACTCACGTCGCTCTCCCGCCCGGGGTGATCCAAGAAGTGGCCCCAAGTGTACCCGCTCCACGCGTCACATC
This sequence comes from Chloroflexota bacterium, assembly GCA_046328125.1. GTDB lineage: Bacteria > Chloroflexota > UBA6077 > UBA6077 > JACCZL01 > JADZEM01. The sequence goes on along the minus strand of JAXLXF010000005.1, from coordinate 44,593 downwards.
CGCCAAGAGACAACCCGAAGGGGGCGCGATGAATCGCGCCCGTACCAGAACTAACCTTGCACGGGCGCGATTCATCGCGCCCCCGGTTGCGCCAGCAGCTCGTCGTACAGCGCTTCGGTCTTCGCGACCATCGTGTCCACCCGTAGCTCGCGCTCGACCCGCGCGCGTCCGGCTCGCCCGTACGCCGCCGCCAGCTCGGGGTCGCGCAGTAGTCGGATGACCGCCTCCGCGAGCGCGGGAGGGTCTCCGGGCGGCACCAGCAGTCCAGTAACGCCGTCAACCACGATCTCGGGGATCGGCCCGACCGAGGAGGCGACCACCGGCCGGCCCGCCGCCATCGCCTCGACGATCACCAGCCCGAACCCCTCCCACAGCGACGGCAGCACGAACACGTCCAGGTCCGCCATCACGTGCGCCACGTCCGAGCGAAAGCCCTCGAAGCCGACCAGATCGTCTACCCCGCGCTCGACGGCGTAGGCATACAGCTCGGCGGCCGTGCTCAGCTCCTCATGCCCGATCAGCCGCGCTCGGACGTTCGGGAAAGCTTGTCGGATCGCCGGCAGCGCATCGAGCAGCACCCGATGGCCCTTCTGCGGCGCCAGTCTCGCCACCACCCCGATGGTCGGGCGCTTCAGCGGATCGCCCTCGGGACGGCGCGACGGCGGCGCTCGGTCTGGCTGAAATGGCGACGGGTCGATGCCGTAGTAGATCCGAACGACCTTCTCGGGCGGCATGGCGGCCTCGTCGCGGAGGTACTCGGCCACCGCGTCTGAGATCGCGATGACGCGGTCCAGCCCGTACGCCGACAGCCGGGACAAGGGGCCATACCTGGGGCTGACGTAGAAGTCGTCCACGTTGTGGACGGTGCGAACCACCAGCGGGGCCAGCCGGCGCACCTTCCCCCACAGTACTGCCGCCAGCTCGGTCCGGAACGAGTGCGCGTGGACGATGTCGAACTTGCCGCGCCGCAGCAGCTCCCCAAATCGCCACATCGCAGACGGATCGGCACGGCGGGTGGCGCGCAGGTCGATGGTCCGCACGCCGGCCGCCTTGAAGCGCGGGATCATCGGCTCAGCCGCGTCCGGCTCGGCCTCGAAGCAGGCCACCCACGGCTCGAATCGCTGCCGGTCCAGCCGCGAGAGCAGCGCCAGGACGTGGTGCTCGCAGCCGCCCATCGTGCAACCGGACAACACGTGGAGCACTCGGGCCGGCCGCCGCTCGCTCACGGCCACGCGATCTCGCCGTCCTGCGTTCGCCGCGTCCTCACGCGTCGGGCTCCGGCGAGCTCACCCGGCCAGCGCTCGGTAGCTGATCAGCTCCACGTCCAGCTTGTCGAGCAGGGCGCGCAGGCCGTCGTCGGCCAGGACGCGGACCTCCTCCTCGCGCCATCGCGCTGCCACCTGGCCGCCGTCCAGCATCTCCTCCAGACGGCTGTCGCTGAACCCGGGGTGAACCATCAGCTCGGTGGTGCCAGGCTCCAGATCGCGAAGGTCGCGGGCCAGGCCGCCGGTCAGGTCGTTCGGGTACCGGCGCAGGCAGCTAAACGTCGAGAGGAAATGGTCGGTCGTCCGCACCCGGTGCTTCTTCAGGAACGCTCGGTAGCGGTGAGCCAGCGCCGACATGACGTGGTTCTTCCAGAACGCCTCGCTGCGCAGGTACGCCTTGTACGCGCCGCCGTCCGAGAACATGCCAGGGTGCATTCGCTCCTGCTGGAGGCGGATCGGCAGCCGGTAGGTGCGTGCAATCGGCACCACGACCTTGAAGAACAGGTCGGGGTACATGTAGACGCTCTCGTGGCTGTCGATGTGGCTCGGCTCGATGCCGGCCGCGATCACCTTGTCGATCTGGGCGCGGAACTCCTCGTACACCTGGATCATGCTGATCGTGCCGAGGACGATGCGCTGCAAGAACGGCCGGCGCCGGAAGAAGTAGCCGTTCTCGTCCACCAGGGTGTGGACGCGATCCTGCGGCAGAATCGGCATCCCGTGGGTCAGGTTCAGATGGACGCCGACCGCCAGCTCCGGGTACTTCCGCGAGAGCGCCGCCGCGTGGTCGAACGCCCAGAAGTTCGCCACCATCGTCGTGCTCGTCACGATCCCGCGCGCGTGCACTTCGATGATGCCCTCGTTGATGCCCTCGGTCAGGCCAAGCTCGTCCGCGTTTACGATCAGCGATCTCTGCATCTCAGGTCCGTGTGTCCAGCGTTGGGAGCAGCCGAGCCAGCCACTCGACGCCAGCGGAGGGTAACCCCTGGTGAACGGGGAGCACCAGGATCCGGTCTCGAAGCCAGGCCGCATCCGGGAACCGCTGAACGTTCACCAGTGGCGGCAACTGCTCCCAGTACGTGCGCACGTTCACCCCGCGCCGCAAGAGCACGTCCCGCCAATGGTCCCGGTTCTCCGCCACCAGCGGCAACCCGAGCGGGCAGACGCCGTCTGGCAAGGTATTGAAGATTGGAGTCGCCCAGGCGAGATCACGGCAGGCATCCAGCAGGCGCGCGTAATTGCGGCGACGCTTCTCGACCACCTCCTGGCCACGCGCGGCCTGGAGCAGCCGCCACGACACCTCCGAGCCGGCCAGCATCTCCACTGGCCCGGCGCTGACTCGATCGTGCATCTGTCTGCGCAAGGACTGTCGCTGCAACAGCATGAGCCGCGGCGACCACCCGACGAGCTGCTCGACGGTCCCTAGCGCACGATACGCTAGACGGCTCGCCGTCTCTCGTGGCGCCGGCTGCGTTTCGGGCGCAGGGACCGTCAGCCCCTCCCGATTCAGCCGAAGCAGGCCTCCGTCTGGCAGGGGCAGCGACTTCCACGGACTGAAGATCGCCAGGTCGCCGACGCTGCCGAGCGGCACCTCGCCGTCGCGGCTGTACAGAGCGTGTGCGCAGTCCTCGATCAGCGCGATGCCCAGGCGGTGGCAGAGCTCCCAGACCTCCTGCAGCGGGCCTGGGAACCCGAGATAGTGGATCAGCACGACCGCCCGCGTGGCCGGCGAGATCGCCAGGTGGAGATCGGCCACGTCCACGTCGAGCCGCTTCCCGACCGGGTAGAAAGCAGGGCGGGCGCCCACCGCTTCGACCGGCGTGACCACCGACTCGCAGAGGTAGGACGGCAGCAAGACCTCGTCGCCCGGCCCGATCCCGAGTGCTTGTAAGCCAGCCAGTAGCGCCGCCCGACCGCTCGCGAAGAACCGGTCACGCGAGCCAAGTACACCGCCGGCACTCAGTACATCGGTGGGGGACGGACGGTGTTGCCGTAGGGCGATCAGATCGGCGAGCGTCAGCGGCGGATCGGGAGCCAGGTACACCACGCCGCCTACTTACGCCGCTATCGAGCACACGGCAAGAATCGCCGCCCGCGCTGAGCAAAGTCCGACTGGCCTGGCAATGGTGAGCCCGCCTACCCCCTGGGAGGGATGCCGTGCACAATTCTGCACGTCGCTGCCGGGCCGTGGGTTGAAACCCACGTCTACAGTTGGGCGGTCGCTACGCGACCGGATGCTTGGGAGCGCGGCTCGTCGAGCCTCCCCGGCGTGGCGTAGCCACGCACCAATGGTAGACGTGGACTTCAGTCCACGGCCCCTCAGGGTTGATCCACCACCGGGGCACGCCACGGTTCGCGTCGGCGGTGTCACGCGGAGCCGGCTTCGCCGTCGGAGCGCGGCATGAGCGGCGTCCTGGCCACCAGCGCCTTCGCGCGACCGAGCCAGTGGCGGCGGGCGCGTTGGAGCAGCGGCGACGAGCGCGCCGTCCTTCGTGCGCGCTGCGTGCCGACCAGCGCCGCGTACGCTGCCTGTCCGCGCAGGGTGGGCGACGCGATCACGACGTTGACCGTCTCGCGCTCCTCGTTCGCCCAGCGCGCCTTGTACGGCTCGTCCCCGAGCATGAAGTCGAATCGCGAGAGGCCGCGCTCGTACGCCCGCTCCACGAGATGCGCCAGCAGCAGGCTGCTCGGCGCGAGGGCCGCGAGTGACGGATCGAAAGCCGGCAGGTAGTAGTAGTACGTCTGCCGATCCACGAACCCGAGACTCCCCGCCACCGGGCGACCGTCCAGCTCCAGGAGCGTCAAGTCGAGCAGGCCGCGTTCGGCGTACTGGATACAGGCGTCGGCGTAGAAGCGGCGCGCGGCGGACGACGAGGAGAAGATGGTCGAAGTGTGCTGGCCCTGCCAGCGCCGCGCGTGAAGCTCCGCCAGGGCCACCAGCGCCCATCTCACGTCACTCGGCCGGCTCACCGTCCGGAAGCGGACCGCACCCTGCCCTTCGAGCCGCCGGAGTCGCGAGCGCAAGTTGTAACGGAACCGCCCCGGCTGCGCGTCGATGAACGTGTCCCAGCTGCCCTCCAGCGTGATGCCCGGCCGCGCGTAGCCGGGCACGACCGCGTGTCGCATGCCACGTTCGGAGGCCGCCGCGATTAAGTCCTGGACGCTCGGCGATTCGGCCGGCACGCCGCGCAGGTCGAGTGCATCCCAGGCGGCGCCCCGCCCGACCAGCGCGTCGGCGAGCGTCTCGACGCAGGCGCGCCGCCGTGCAGCGTCGTCGGGCAGCAGCAGGTCGAAGTAGTCGGTCACGCCCAGCCCGAGTGGACGCAGGACGGCCAGCCCGCCGACCCAGGTACGGCCGATCGGCGCCAGCGCCGCAACCTCGTCGCCGTCCACCACCGCGAACAGCAGCGGATGCCCGGAGCCCAGGTGCCGGCACCATGATTGGAGCCACTCAGGGGTCAGGAACAGGCTCTCCGTCGGGGCGGCCGACCGCAGCCGCTCCCAGGTTTCGGCAGCGCTCGGCGTAGTCGGCCACTCGACGCGAATCATCTGCACTGGTAGATCGCCTCGTACGCTGCTGCCATGTGCTGCACCGTGTAGAGCTGCTCGACGCGCCGCTTGCCTGCCTCACCGAACCGATGTTTCAGGGCCGGCTCCTCGATCAGCCTGAGCGCCTTAGCAGCCACGTCGTCCACGTCGAACGGGTTGACCAGAAAGCCGGTCTCCTGGTCCACGATCGCCTCGGGGGTGCCGCCGAGCCGCGTCCCGATCACCGGCACGCCGAGCGCCATCGATTCGAGATTCACGGTCGGGAACGGGTCGAGATACGTCGAGAGATTCAGGAACGCCGTCGATGCGGCCAGACAGTCATGATACGCCACTCGGTCCAGGAAACCAGGAAAGCTCACCCGGTCTGCAAGGCCGAAGCCAGCCACCCGCTGCTCCAGGGTGTCGCGGAACCAGCCCTTGTCGCCCAGGATCGCGAGGCGGGCCGTTGGATGCTGCTTCGCCACCTTCGCGAACGCGTCCACGGCCTGGTTCTGCCCTTTGAAGAAGTGCAATCGGCCGCCGGTGATCAAGACCGGATCGTCGCCCCAGCCGTGACGCGCGCGTGCTCGCTCGGCGCTCGCCCCGACGAAGGCCGGGTCGTCGAGCGGCAGGCCGTTCGGCACGACGTCGTGGGCGGTCACACCGTTCTGGCGCAGCGCCTCCTGGAGCTCGGCGCTCACCGACACGCCTCGGTGGACGTATCTAGAGAGCCAGCGCCGAATCAGCGCGGCGCGGGGCGGGAACGTCCAGTAGTGGAATCGGCAGCTGCGGCAATCGCGCGGTCGTGCTCGGTAGTCCGGGCGCTCGGGCAGCGGGGCGTTCGGGTCGAGCCAGCACTTGTACTTGCTGTAGCAGAACGGCCCCGCGTCTTGAAACGTGTGCACGACCCGCGCACCTGAGCCGTGCGCCAGCCGCAGCGCGTCGTACGAGAGGTGGCCGTGGACGTTCCAGGCGTGCACCACGTCCGGCCTCAGCTGCCGCAGCAGGCGAGCGATCTTGCCGGTCAAGCGCGGGTTGCAGAACGAGGCGATCGGCCGCAGGCGCGGGTGGTAGGTCGAGTGGAGCTGGTGGACCGTCAGGCCGTCGCTCTGCTGGACGGTATCCGGGCCGCGCGTCGTGGTCAGGACCGTGACGTCCGAGCGCTCGCGCAACGCTCCTGAGAGGTGGTGTACCACGATCTCGCCGCCGCCGCGCATGTCGAACGCGTCGGCCATGAAGAGGAGGCGTCGTCGTACAGCAGGCTGAACGGTCATCGGATCAGGCCCTCGCCGTGGCGCGTGGGATGATGCGCAGGCACTGGACGTAGCTGACCAGTCGTGATGCCAGGATCATGGCGCCATAGGCTATCGCCGCGCCGAACGGACCGGCCGCCTGGGCCAGGAGATATGTCGAGGGCAGCCCGAGGATCAGGATGACGATGCTGGTCCGGATCGGCAGGTCGGTGCGGTCGTAGGTGCGGAAGATTGGGCCAGCCGCGATCCCCAGCCCGAGCGTGGCCGCGTCCAGCAGCAGCACCAGCGCGAGGATCGGGGCATCGGCGTAGGCGCCGCCGTAGAGCAGCGGGATGACGAGCGACGAGACTGCCGCGAACGGCAGCGCGATGGCCGCCGAGGCCGCCGCCCCGAGCAAGGTCACTCGCAGGAACGCCGGCCGCACCCGGTCGGGCTCGGTCATCCGCAGGCGCGGCAGATCGACCATCAGCAGGCGCGAGATCGGCGTCAGCAGGACGGCCGGGATCGCCATGTAGCTCAGCGCCACCCGCAGCTGCCCGACCTGGTCGTCCGGGACGAACCGCGCGAGCAGCAGGATCGGGGCCAGGTTGTACAGCGAGACGAGGTTCTTGTCGAACGCGATCGACAGGCCAAAGCGGGTGGACGGCCAGAGCGGGATGCCCGGCCGTATGATGCCTCGCGCCAGCTCGCCCATCGAGGGGAAGATCGGGTCGTCCGTCAGCAGCCGCCGGTACAGCACCACGCCCAGCCCCACGGCCAGCAGGCTCGCCAGCACCTGCCCGGTGAACACGCCGAGCAGCCCGAATCCGGCCAGCACCAGCGCCACCGGCAGGATCGCCGTCGCCAGGCTGCTGGCGTTCTCCAGGATGACGAGATTGCCCATCCGCCTCGACGCCTGGAGGGCGATCACGGTCCAGCCGGGCACCACGGCCCAGAATCCCTGGATCAGGTACAGCTGAAGCGGCACGGTCGCCTCCGGGCCGTCGAAAAACATCTCCGCGATCCAGGGCGCGAGCAGCATGGCGGCCGGCAGCACCACCACCGACGTCAGCACGCTCATGAAGACGTAGAAGACCAGCGCGTCGCGGACCTTCTTCCGATCTCCGACGGTGTGGCCCTCGGCGAGCTGGGTGGTCGCGGCGTAGTCTTGCCCGAGCCGGCGCAGCAGCCCGATAGTAGTGCCCGCGGACATCACCAACGTGTAGGCGCCGTAGGTGGACGGCCCGAGCGTCCGTGCTAGCAGCACCGACGCCACGAACGAGATCGCGGTCAGCCCGAGCGAGCCGACCTGGAGCTTCAGCAGCGGGCTGTCCGCGAGCCGCGTAAGACGAGCCATCGTGCCGATCGGCAGCACGCTCATCGGGCGAGCACCCGGTCGTAGATCGCCAGGTACTCGTCCACGACGTGGCTCCAGTCGCGGCTCAGCGCCCGCTGCCGGCCGCGCTCGCCCATCGCGCGGGCGGCGGTCGGGTCTCCCAGCAGCCGCAGCACCGCGTCGGCGACGGCCTCAGGATCGCGCTGCGGCACCAGATAGCCGTTCTCGCCGTCGTCGATCGCGTCCTCCGCGCCGCAGTCTACCGTCCCGACGACCGGCTTGCCGTAGGCGTTCGCCTCCAGGTAAGTCAGCCCGAACCCCTCGAAGGCACCGCCGCTGTTCTCGGCTGGCTGGACGTAGGCGTCGGTGCGGCGATAGAGTGCGTCCAGGTACGCGTCGTCGACGATGCCGGTGATCGTGGCGTTCCGTTCGAGGTTCAGTCGTTCGATCCGTTCGCGCAGGCCCGCCACGTACTTGCGATCCTGGTCGTCACCCACCAGATAGTAGTGCACGTCCGGGAACCGCTCGCGGATGCGCGGCAGCGCGTCGAGCGTGGTGTGGTACCCCTTGCGCGGCTTGAGCGCGCCGGCGGCCATCAGGACCGGGCCACCGGCGATCTCCCCGTCGAACGTGCTCGTGGGCGGCCGAAGCGGCTCCAGGCCGTTGGTGACCACCTCCAACGTCTTCAACGGGAGTGCCTCGGCAACTCGCCGCCGGGTGTAGCCACTCACGCAGACCACCGCCGCCGCCCGCCGCATGGTCCGCGCCCAGAGCGTCCGCGTAACCGGGTTCATCCGGAGCGGCGAGAGGCCGTAGGTGCCGTGGACCGTGATCGCGTACGGCCAGGGAAATACGCCGGATGCCGCAAGCGCGTACGGCTCCACGAAGAAATGCACCAGCTGGTGGCCGGGGGCGTGACGCCAGACCTGGGCCAGATTCCAGGCGAACGGCAGCGGCCTGTCGAGCGGTGCAAGCGGCGAGCTCAGGCACGGGACGACTCGCGCGTCCAGCTCTGGCGACTCGGCGCGACGGTCGGTCAAGATGGTCAGCTCGACGCCGCGCTCCAACAGCCCGCGCACCAGCCCGAGGCTGTACCGCCCCCAGCCGCTGTCCGGCTGGAGCTCCCAGGTTACGACCAGCACCCGCCGACGGCTCATTGAATTGAAGCGCCTCGCGCCTGAGCGAGGGTCCTGGAAGCCTCGCCCGGCTCTCCGATGAAATCGAGCAGCGCGGCGGCCCGGGCGTCCCAGCGGTACTGACGCACGTCCTCCCGCGCCTGCTGCCCGATGCGCCGCGCGAGCTCTGGCTCGCCCAACAGGCGCCGGACCGCCTCGGCGAAGCTGTCCGGGTCGCCAGGGCGGGCGAGCAAGGCATTCCGCTCGTGTTGGAGCACCTCTCGAAGCGCCGGCAAGTCGGACGCGACGATCGGGACGCCGGCCGCCATGTAGTCGAACAGCTTGAGCGGCGAGGTGAAGAGACGGGCGACCGGCTCGTCCGGCAGCGGCAGCAGCGCCACGCTCGCCTGGGCCAGCTCGGCCGGCACACGGTCGTACGGGACGTGGCCTCGGAATCGGACCCGGTCCGCCACCCCGAGCGCTTTGGCCTGCTGCGCCAGCGCCGCGATGTCCGGATCGTCGTACGTCCAGTTGGTCTGCCCCCCGACGACCACCACCTCGGCCTCCGGCACCCGCGCGGCCACCTCCACCACTAGCCCGGCGCCTTTCCAGGGGTACAACTGCCCGACGTAGTAGATGGCTGGGCGAGCCTCACGGCGGACGGACGCCACAGTGGCGGGGGGCGAAAGCGTGGCGGGGGGCGCATCATCGGCGGCGGCCGCAAGCGTGGCGGGGGGCGCATCATCGGCGGGGGGCGCATCGGCGGCGGGGGGCGCATCGGCGGCGGGGGGCGCATCGGCGGCGGGGGGCGCATCGGCGGCGGGGGGCGCAATGAATTGCGCCCGTACCAGGTTTCTTGCTGTACGGGCGCGATTCATCGCGCCCACCGCTAGCATCGCGCCCTCCTCTCCCGGCGCCGTGTCAGCTCCGATCTCGCTCAGGTGCTGGGCGGTATGTTGGGGAGCTGGGCTCACCGTCGTGCCATCCGCCACGGTCCGGACCCGCTCCGGCGCCACCCCGTACTCGTCGAGCAGGATCTGGCGGGCGGCCTCAGTGATGGTGACGATCAGGTCGGCGCGCTCGAAGACGTCCGCTTCCAGTTGCCGCAGCCGCGCCACCTCCGAGCGCGGTCGGTTCGCCCGGACCGCGCCGTGCTCGGTCTCGTACGACGGCAGGCCGTGCACCTCGAAGATGAGGCGGGCGCCGATGGCGTGGGCCGGTCCGGCCGCCAGCCGCGCGATGCGCAGGTCGCGCGCAAACACGACGTCTGGCCTGTGGCGCGCAAGCTGGAGGGGCAAGGAGGCCGCCAGCCCGGCCAGGTAGCTCAGCTGCCAGACGCGGCTGAACTGGGCCAGCACGCGCGGCGGAGCCGTCGGCGGGATGCGCACGATCGGCAGACGGAGCAGGCGCAATCTCGGATGAGGCGCCAATCCGTACTGGGCCAACGCGTGGGTCGCATCGCCCCGGCCGCGCTTCCCGACGGCCAGCGTCACCTCCGCGCCACCTCGCGCCAGCGCGTGACAGGTGTGCACGATCTGGATCGCGCGAGCCTTCGTTTGAGGTAGGTCAGTGCTGCCGAGATACAGCAGCCGCATCGGCGAGCTCCAAAAGTCTGGCCCCCTCCATACCGGCCACGCGACGGCCCGAACGGCGGCGGTCAGGCGACTCCGTCGTCATTCAGCCGCGAGGCAGCCGCCCGAGCGCTTCTAGTATACGGGCGGCTCGACCGTCCCAGGTGTGCCCGCGCACCTGCTCGAACGCCGTGCGGCGCAGTCGGTTCGCGAGGCCTGGGTTGACCAGCAAGCGCCGGATCGCCGCCGCCAGTGCAGCCGGATCTTCGGGCGGCACCAGCAGGCCGGTGTCGCCGTCGGCCAGTACCTCGCGGATGGTCGGCAGGTCGGTGGCCACAATGGGGACACCAGCCGCCATGTAGTCGAACAGCTTGAGCGGCGACGTGAAGTAGCGCGCCATCAGATTGTCGGGGAGCGGCACGACGGCGGCTCCGGCCCCGGCGATCCGCCGACGCACCTCGGCGTGAGGCACGAACCCCGCGAACGTGACCCGTTCCTGCACGCCGAGCTCCTCGGCAAGCGCCTGGCAGGCCAGCAGGTCCGGATCGTCCGGCCGCCCTCGCCCGCCGAATACCATCAGCCGAGCCTCTGGCAGCTCGGCCATCGCCGCCAGCAGCGTACTGACGCCTTTCCACGGGTACAACTGGCCTGCGTAGACCACCTCGCGGCCAGCGGGATCGCGCGGCGGCAGCGGACCCGTTGGCGGTATCGTGGCGTCCGGCACCACGGCGATGCGCTCGGCAGGCACGCGGTAGCTCTCGGTCAGGATCTCGGCACACGCCTCGGTCAGCGGCAGCAGCAGGTCGACCTCCGCGAACACGCCGGCCTCCAAGGCACGCGTCCGATCCGCCACCCCCTGCTGCTCGCCAGGATCGAGTGAGCGGTTCTCACGGGCGCGGGTGGAGAAGATCTCGTGCACCTCGTAGACGACCGGCCGCCGATGGAGCGCCCGAGCGCGCAGAAAGACCCAGGCGAGACGCGGATCGCGCGTCACGATGGCAGTCGGGCGGGTGCGTAGCCGCAGCACGTCGGCCAGGCAGTTGAGGGCGTACGACCAGTTGGTGATCGCGAGCCGTTTGTGGATCTCCAGCCAGCTCAGCCGGTCCACGCGCGCCACCCGGAGCGGCACGATCCGCAGGCGTGGGTGCGGCGCGAGCCCGTAGCCGGCCAGCCCATCCGCGATGCTGCTGCCGGGCGTTTCGGGTCGTTGCACCAGCAGACGCACGCTGCTGCCAGCCCGAGCCAGCGCGTGCGCGGTGTGGAGCGTCTGGATGCCGCGCGCCTGCGTCGTTGGAAAGTCGAAGCCGCCGACGTAGACCAGTCGCTGTGGCGGTATCGGCGCACTCACGACGGCAGTCCTCGCCGAACCATGTCCACCACGGCGTCCGCCCAGCGATCGACGCTGTGCGAGCGCGCGATCTCGGCCCGGACCGCCAGAGCCGCATCGCGCCGTTCAGCCGGCGACCGGTCCAGCCAGCCTGTCAGCTGGCGCGCGAGATCGGGGACGTCGCCGGCCGCGAAGCTCAGCTCCGGCCAGCGCTCCCCGTACAGCTCCCGGAAGGCCGGATTGCAAACGAGCGCGGGCAAGCCGCAGGCTGCCGCTTCGAGCGCCGCCTTGTCCAGGCTGCCAGTGGTGCTGGCGGTCGCGAACAGGGTCGAGCGGTGGTAGGCCGGCACGATCTCGGCGAACGGCAGACCCTCAACGAACCGCACACGCTCGGCGATCCCGAGCTGCCGCGCCTGCGCCCGCAGGCCGTCCAGGCAGGCCGCCTCGCTCGCCGAATGGACGCCGCCGACCAGCTCGGCGGTGAGGTCGGTCCTCGACGCGAGCGCCGGCGCCGCCAGCGCGTCGATCAGCGTGTCGTATCCCTTGATCGGCGAGAACCGGCCGACGGACAGCAGTCGTTCCTGGGCGGGGCGCGCGTCGGTCGGCCGAAACCGGGCCAGGGCGATGCCCTGCCCGGTGATGGTCAGCTTCGGGCTGGGGATCCTAAAACCCTCCGGCGTCGAGCTGCCGACGCCGGCGACCAGCGCATGCGCGAGACGCAGCATCGGGCTGACGTGGCCGTGCGCGTACCAGAGGAAGGTCGGCCGGCCCGTCGCGCGGGCGATCGGGGCGGCAGCGACCGCGAAGACCGGCCCCATGTGCGCCAGCACGGCATCGACCTCGCCGCGCAGACAGAGCCGCGCGACGATCCGCTGGAGCCGCAACAGCCAGCCGAAGCGGCCGGTCAGCGATCCGGCGCCGCGTTCGTCGGACCCCTTCCCGAGGGTCGCGAATCGGGCGTTTTCGGGCAGGCACGGGTGGCCCGGCCACAGCGCCACCACGTACAGCCGCTCGACCCGCTGCGCCAGCGCGCAGGCCCAGCTGTTGACGTGCCCGAACAGGTCGTCGGTCGGGTCGAGCTTGGGGGTGATGAAGAGCAGTCTCACGACGACGATCCCGCCGCACTGCCCTCGCCGCGACGCGCCGCGATGGCCTCTCGGAAGACCGCGACGGTCCGGTCCACCATGCGGGTCACCGTCCGCTCGGCCGCGCCCTGGCGCGCGTGCGCTCGGATCGCGGCGGCGAGCTCGCCATCCGAGAGCAGGCTCGCCAGCGCCCGCGCAGTCGCGCCGACGTCGCCGTACGGCACCAGCAGGCCGTCGTGCTGGTGGCGGACCAGCGCCCGGTTCCCGCCCACGTCGGACGCCACGACCGGCAGGCCGGCCGCCAGCGCCTCCAACAGGACGTGCGAGAGCCCCTCGTAGCCGGAGCAGAGCGCCAGCAGGTCGGCGGCCTGCATCCAGCGGCCGACCTCGGCGCGAGGGAGCTCGCCGGTGAATCGGACCGCGCCGGGCGGCAGTCCGGACGCGAGCGCTGCCAGGCGAGCGCGATCCGGGCCATCGCCGACCACCACGAGGCGCGCGTCGGATCGTCCGGCCCGGCGCAGCTCGGCCAGCGCCCCGATGACGGTGTCCACGCCCTTCCAGGCCGCCAGCCTCGCGACGACCAGCACCACTCGGTCATCAGGCCCGATTCCGAGGGCGGACCTCGTGGCGGCACGGTCTTCGGACAGGCCGGCGGTCGGGTCGGCGACCGCGTTGTGGACGACTCGCACTCTGCTCGGGTCCGCGCCCCACCCTTCGACGTACCAGCGCACGAAGCTGCTCGGCACGACGACCCGGTCGGCGGCACGCACGTAGGTGGCCTGCATGAGCCGCAGCGCCTCGACGCGCGGGCCGTACCGTGTTGCCTGGAACCGCTCGAACGGCTCGTCAGGTGGAATCAGACCGTGCCGTACCGAGTACTCCCAGGCGAAGTCGCCCACGATCTTGATGACGCTCGGCTTCCGCAGCGCGAGATTCGCGACGGTGGCGGGCACACCGTAGTCGTTGACGTACAGGACGTCCGCCGCGCGGCCCAGCCGCCAGATCTCCCGGGCGAACAGCCCCAGCCGCGCGGGCACCGACCGGCCGCGCGGGATTCTGTGGACCGGATACGGATACCGACGCGTAGACGGCTCGTCGCCGTACGTCACCACCCGAACCGCGTGCCCGCGTTCGACCAGCTCGCGACCGAGCGTGCGCAGGTAGGTCGGCGGGCCGCCACTGTCGGGGTGGAACGTGCCGGAGACGATCAGGATGTTCAGTCGGTCGCCAGACAGGCCAGTGCTCCAATTCGCACGCTGCCGCGTGCCCGGCGGCACCATGGCCTCGGGGCGTCAGACGCGCTGACGGAGTATAGGGGTCGCCACTGCCCGTCGCGCGAGCCAGGACCGTCCGGGGGTGGTGTGGTATCGTTCATGACGGAAAGGGCGAGGCATGCGAGGAAAACCACATCGCAAGGGTCACCACGCTCGACCACGGACCGTCAGGCCGAAGACCGAGGAGACGCCGTCAGCCTCCGAGAACGGCGCTTCCACCGCCGTCGCCACCCGCCGCAAATGCGTGCTGGTCGTGGAAGACAACGCGACGATCGGCGGGCTTCTGGTGGCGTTGCTGCGGGAGGAGGGCTATCGGGCGTTGCGGGCCTGGGACGGCCGCGAGGCGATGAAGATGGCCCGCGACCGGCGTCCGGACCTGATCGTGCTGGATCTCAGCCTGCCGTATCGTGACGGCATCGAGGTGCTGCGCGAGCTTCGCGGCAACGCCGACACCGTCGAGGCGCCGATCGTGGTCGTCTCGGGCAACGCGCTCCAGTTGACGCCGGACGACCGGGCACTGGTGACGGACACCGTCGGCAAGCCGTTCGACATCGACCGTCTGATGAACGTCTTCCGGCGGCACCTCGGCGACGACGAGCAGGCCGTCCCCGAGCGCGCGTACGACGCCACCGACAGCCACCTGCATAGCTGGTAGCCACTGGCTGACGGCGGTCAGCTTTCACCGGCGAGGTCAGAGGCAGCGAGAAGGGGGCGACCCGTCATGGGCCGCCCCCTCTTCATGACGACATCCTCAGGGAACGCAGACAGTGTCGGTGTCTAGGCCATCCCGACCGGCACGCGTGCCGGCGTCCGGGTGTGGACATGAGGACTGATCGCCTTCAGCTCTCCACGGTCGAACGCCCGCAGGCACTCGACACAGCAGAACCTCTTGCGATCGCGCTCGGTTCGGTGCTCGTCCAGCACCGCGTCGCAGTGGTCACACCGCAACGGACCCATCATCGTACGACCTCCCTCTTCGGAGCGCCGACCCACGCAGGTCGGCTGGTTTGTGGGCGACGCTGCCCGCTCTCATCCTCGCATGATTCCCCACGCGCGGGCAAGAGCTTTCAGTCGCGTTAGTTCCATTCCCAGACAGCGGCAGCCCAGCACAAACCGGCCCCAAACGCGCACATAGCGACGATATCTCGCTCGTGAATTCGGCCTTGCTCGAAGGCCTCACATAGTGCAACGGGAATTGAGGCCGCGGAGGTATTGCCATACCGCTCGAGATTGACGAAGACGCGCTCCGGAGGGAGGCGGAGCTTCTCGCGGGCATGGTCGATGATCCGGATGTTGGCCTGGTGCGGGATCACCAGCGACAGGTCGGCCGGGGTCAGGCCCGCCTTCTCGGTCGCCTCCAGGATCGAGCCCGGGATCACGTTCGTGGCGAAGCGGAAGACGTTTGCGCCCTCCATCTTCAGGAAATGGGCACGCGCTTCGACCGACTCGTGGCTGGCCGGCATCTTCGAGCCGCCGCCCGGCATGATCAGCTTGGGAGCGCCGCAGCCGTCCGAGCCGAGCACGAACGAGCGCAGGCCGCCCGGGCGGTCGGTCTGCTGGAGAACGACCGCGCCCGCGCCGTCGCCGAACAGCACGCAGGTGCCACGGTCACGCCAGTCGATGATCCGCGACATGACGTCCGAGCCGACCACCAGCACGTTCTTCAGGGCGCCCGTCTTGACGAACTGCGCGCCGACCACCAGCCCGTAGCCGAACGCCGCGCAGCCAGCTCCCACGTCGAACGCGCCCGCCCGCGTCGCGCCGAGCGCCTCCTGCACCAGCGAGCCGGCAGCCGGAAACCCGAGATGATCCGGGGTGCCGGTCGCGATGACGATCAGGTCCAGGTCGGTCGGGGCGAGGCCGGCCATCGCCAGGGCGTCCCGAGCGGCGGCAACCGCCATCGTGCTGGTCGTCTCGTCCGGCGCGGCGATACGGCGCTCGGCGATGCCGGTCCGCTTCTTGATCCACTCGTCAGACGTGTCGACCAGCGATTCGATCTCGTGGTTGGTCATCACCCGCTCGGGCAGGTACTTGCCAACCCCAGCGATTCGGACGTTGGCGCCCGTCACGACTGCCCCTGCGTGCTGCCGGCCCCAGCCGACTCGTCGATCGTCATCAGTGCGTCTCCGGCGTGAACCAGCTGGCCGGACTCGGCCAGGATCGCGGCGATGCGCCCGGCCTTTTCGGCCAGCACCTCGTTGAAGATCTTCATCGTCTCGATCAGGCCGACCACCGCGCCGACCTCCACGCGGTCGCCCACCGAGACAAAGGACGGCGCGCCCGGCGTTCCGGTCCGATAGAAGACGCCGGTCAGCGGCGCCGCGAGCGGCGTGCCCGCCACGGCAGCGGACGGCGCAGTCGATCCAGCCGTCGCCGCGCCCTGAGGCGCTCCGGCGGCCACAACCTGGCGCCCTGGTCGTCGGGTCAGCCGCAGCTTGAACCCCTCGGCAGCCAGCTCGACGGCGCTGGCGTCGCTCGCCTGGACGTGCTCCAGGACGCGCCGCACCTCGTCCAGCCACTCGCCCGACGGCATCGGCCCTAGCCTCGAAACGCCGTGAAGATCAGCGAGCTGTTGTGCCCGCCGAACCCGAACGAGTTGCTGAGCGCGGCCTCGAACTGGCGCTTGCGCGCCACGTGGGGCACGTAGTCGAGGTCGCACTCAGGGTCAGGGTTGTCAAGGTTGATGGTGGGAGGCAGCATGCCGTCCTGCATCGCCTTGATGCAGAAGATCGCCTCGATCGCACCGGCCGCGCCGAGCAGGTGGCCCGTCATCGACTTCGTGGAGGAGACCGCCACGTCGTACGCCGACTTCCCGAATACCGACTTGATCGCGTTCGTCTCGGAGCGGTCTCCGAGCGGCGTCGAGGTCGCGTGGGCGTTGACGTAGCCGATGTCCTTCGGCGAGAGCCCGGACTTCTTGAACGCCATCTTCATCGCGCGGGCCGCGCCCTCGCCGTCCTCGGACGGGGCGCTCACGTGATGGGCGTCCGCGCTCAGGCCGTAGCCGACCAGCTCGGCGTGAATCGTGGCGCCGCGCTCCTGGGCATGCTCCAGCGACTCCAGCACCACCATCCCGCCAGACTCCGCCATCACGAAGCCGTCACGGTCCCGGTCGAACGGGCGGCTGGCGCGTTGCGGATCGTCGTTGCGGGTCGAGAGCGCGCGCATCGCGTTGAACGCCGCGATCCCGATCGGGACCACGCCAGCATCGGCACCGCCGGCGATCATCACGTCGGCGTCGCCACGGCGGATCACCTCGGCGGACTCTCCGATGCTGTGGCCGCTGGTGGCGCAGGCCGAGACGACGCTGAAGTTCGGCCCCTTCAGGCCAAGATCCATCGAGATCTGGCCCGGCAGCAAGTCGATTAGCATCTGGACGATCAGGAACGGCGTGACCCGGTCCGGCCCCTTGTCGTAGAGCGTCTTGAAGCCCGCGCCCAGGCTGCCGATGCCGCCCACGCCCGAGCCAGAGATCGCGCCGATCCGCTCGGCGTTCTCAGGCGTCACGGTCAACCCGGCGTCGGCAAAGGCTTCGCGCGCCGCGTACATGCCCAATTGGATGAAGCGGTCGATTCGACGCGCTTCCTTGGCGTTCATGATCTTCGTCGGGTCGAAGGTCGGGACTTCGGCCGCGATCTTGACGTCGTGGTCGGTCGCGTCGAACCCCGAGATCGGGGCGACGCCTGACGTGCCGGCCAGAATGGCAGTCCAGGTTGAGTCGAGATCGAGGCCCAGGGGCGTCACGCAACCCATGCCCGTCACGACGACGCGCTTGCTCACGAACCTGCTCCACAGCAGCGGGTCACTCGACGCGGTCGTACAACCCGGTCGGCTGTTCCGGAGTATACCAGCGCTCCTCTGGCGCATGCTGTGCCCGGGAGCACCATGCATCCCGTGCAGGTCCGTGGGCGGCCACGTGAGCCGTGTCGGACCGAAGGGAGAGGGTGGGGTACACTGCCGGCCGGCGCGTGGTGGCGCCACACGGGAGGTCAGTTATGTCGCTCGATGGATTGGAGCCGGTCCCCGCGTCGGTCCTCGAGACCCTGAAGCGCGCCAGCACCGCCTCGATCACCGCCGAGCTGTTCAAGCTCGGGATTCGCCACAGCTTCATGGACGGCGTCGATCCGCTCTCGCCAGACGACAAGATGGTCGGCGAGGCCGTGACGCTCCGCTATCTGCCGTATCGCGAAGACCTGAACGCCGCGCAGTCGGTCGCGGACCCCGAGCACCCGCAGCGCAAGACGATCGACAACATCGCGCCAGGCGGCATCCTGGTGATCGACGCGCGGGGCAGCCTGCGCTCCGGGACGCTCGGCGAGATCCTGATGGCCCGACTGAAGGCGCGCGGCGCGGCTGGGATGGTGACGGATGGGGCCGTGCGCGACGCGGCCGGCATCCGCGCGGTCGGCCTGCCGGCGTTTGTGGGCGGCGTCCACGCCTCGGCATCGAACACGGTCCACTTCGCCGCCGACGCCTACGTGCCGGTCCAGTGCGGCGGCGTCACGGTCATGCCCGGCGACATCCTGGTCGGCGACTCGGACGGGGTGGTGGTGATCCCGCGCAAGTACGCCGCCAGAATCGCCGACGAGGCGGTCCACCACGACGAGCTGGAGGTGTACCTGTTCGAGCGCATTTCGGGCGGCGAGTCGCTGCGCGGGATCTACCCGCCGAACGAGGAGACGCTGAAGGCGTACGAAACCTGGAAGCAGAAGAATCGTGAGCGAGGCGGCCGGCAGGAGCTCGGGGAACGGCGCGGACACCAGCGTCTACGCGCGGTTCGGTGTGCGTCGGATCGTCAACGCGGCCGGGCCGGTCACCCGGCTGGGCGGGAACCGTCTCGCGCCTGAAGTGGCCGCCGCGATGGCCGAGGCCGCGCAATCGCACGTCCAGATCGACGAGCTCCAGGAGCGAGCCAGCGTCGTGCTGGCCGCCGCGACCGGCGCCGAAGCGGGCCTCGTCACGTCTGGCGCCGAGGCCGGCCTGCTGCTCGGCACGGCGGCCTGCCTGGCTGGCTTCGACCCGCGCAAGATGGACGACCTGCCGTTCGTCCACGACGGCCGCAACGAGATCGTGGTGCAGCGCGGGCATCGCAACGCCTACGACCACAGCATCCGGGCGGCGGGGGCGGTGTTCGTGGAGGTCGGCTACCTGGGCGCGCCCGGCCAGGGGATCCACTACGCCTGGCAGATCGAGGCCGCGATCACGCCTCAGACGGTGGCCATCGCCTGCCCGGTGATGGACACGCCGGGCACGGTCTCGCTCCCAGACGTGGTGGAGATCGCGCATCGACACGGGTTGCCGGTGATCGTGGACGCGGCGGCTTCGCTCCCGCCGCGCGCCAACCTGCGCCGCTTCATCCAGGAGGGCGCCGATCTGGTGGCGTTCTCGGGCGGCAAGGCGATTGGCGGGCCGCAGGGCTCCGGGCTGTTGGTCGGGCGCCGCGACCTGATCGAGTCGGCGCGGCTCCAGATGCTCGACATGGACGTCTACCCCGAAGTGTGGCGCTCGGGGCGCGGCTACCTGAGCTCGGGGCGGCTGCCGGGGCCGCCGCATCACGGGATCGGGCGCAGCTGCAAGGTGGGCAAGGAGCAGGTGGTCGGGCTGCTGCTGGCGCTGGAGCGGTACCTCGCGCACGACGAGGCGGCCGAGCTGGCGGCCCAGGCGGCGCGAGTGTACCGGCTGGCCGAGGCATTGGACGGCCTGCGCGGCGTCCGCTGCAACCTGACCCGGCCTCCGGGCGGCGTCCCGAAAGCGGAGGTCTGGATCGACCACGAGCTGCTCGGCATGAGCGCCTTCGACGTCATCGAGGCGCTGCAGACGGGCGACCCGGCCGTGTTCGTCTCGCAGGGCCTGGGCCACGCGGTGGCCTGGTCGTCAATCCGATGACCCTGGCCGACGGCGAGGAGCGGATCGTCGCCGACCGCATTATCGAGGTCGTACGGCAGGCGGGCTGAGGCTGAGTTGCACTAGCGCCAGCGAGGCGGAAGTCCGTCAGGAGCAGCCCTCACTTTCAACCCCTCCCCGTGCGCGGGAGAGGGGGAGAACGGCTCCATTACCGCCCCCTCTCCCGCGCACAGGGAGAGGGGGTTGGGGGGTGAGGGCACTCTAGCACCGATCTACCGATAGACTCCGGCGATGCGGTACTACCGCCAGCGGGTCAGGATCGTCTCGCGGTTGAAGAGGCGGACGGCCGCATAGAGCAGAGCGATGTCAGCCAAACCAGCGGCGGCGGCCAGCATCAGCGCGTGGCTCGTGTCCAGGCGGACGAAGCCGAACACCTGGGCCGACAACAGCGCCGAGATCGGCAGGATCACGATGGCGCCCACCTGCTGCGCGGCCCGCGGGTCGTTGGTGCGCGACGAGGCGATGACCGCCATCCCAACCGCCAGCAGCGCGAACAGCGGCGCCACCAGCCCGAACGAGATCAGCCAGACGCTCCCGACCGCCAGCCGGACCACCGTGCCGCTCGCCCACAGCCCCGCCACCATCAAGAACAGCGCGTAGCTGATCCAGCTCACCAGCACGCCCGGGATCAGGGCCGCCAGCGATTTCGCAGCCAGCAGCTCCCAGGTTCGGATCGGCGTGGCCAGGACCGGCTCCAACGTCCGCAGCTGCTTCTCGCCGATGATGCTGTAGCTCGCGATCGTCAGCGGGATGAACAGCGGCGCAAGCATGTACAGCACCAGGATCTGGTCCACCATCAGCGCCTGGAACGCCTCGGTGGGCGAGAGCTCGCCCGCGCGCGGCAACGACCGCTCCAGCGCCTCCAGCTCGGCCCGCGAGACGTTGTTGATGCCCGGCATCGTGCCCGACGCCAGCGCCACCACCGACACCAGGAAGTACAGGACGATGGGCACGATCAACGTCGTCAGGATCAGCCGGCTCTTCCGAACGTCGTCCAGCTCCTTCACGAGCACGGCCAGGATGCGCCCGATCATCTGGACGCGGTCCGAGTGACCGACGTGACCCCGACCTCTGATGCGGCGCCGTTGACCGACGGCTCGTCGCCGGTCGGACGCTCGCCGACGATCGACAGGTACGCGGCCTCCAGTCCGGAGTCGAGCGCCGCGACCCGCTGCACCGCCGCCCCGGCCTCCACCAGCGCCCGCACCACGGCCGGCGTGTCGCGGTCCAGATCGTCCACGACCAGCACCAGCTCGCCATCCTGGGCGCTCGCCTCGCGAACGTCGTCGAGCGCGCGGACGAGCTCCAGGAACCGATCAGGCGGCCCGGCCACCCGAACCGCCAGCCGTCGCTGCCCGACCGCCTGCTCCAGCTCGCGGGGAGTCCCGAGCCGCAAGACCTGTCCCCGGAAGATCGCCACCCGGTCGCAGAGGCGGCGTGCCTCATCCAGGTTGTGGGTGCAAAGGAAGATCGCGCGGCCGGCGTCGCGCAGGTCGCGGATGAAGTCGCGGACGTCGCGGGCCGCCTCCGGGTCGAGGCCGCTGGTCGGCTCGTCCAGGAAGACGGCGGTCGGCTCGTGCAAGACCGCCCGCGCGATGGCGAGCTTCTGCTTCATCCCCTTCGAGAAGCCGGCCACCAGGTCGTCGCGCCGCTCCCAGAGGCCGAGCAGGTCGAGACACGCCTTGACACGCTCGCGCCGCTTGCCGGACGAAAGTCCCTGGAGCTGACCGTGATAGTCCAGGTTGCGGGCCGCCGACATCCGCTCGTACAGGCCCGGCGACTCGGTCAACAAGCCGACGTGTCCGCGCACGCCGTCCGAGCTGCCGGCCAGCTCGACGCCGCCGATCCAGGCGCGGCCGGTCGTCGGCGCGATCATGCCGGCCAGCATCCTGGTGGTCGTCGTCTTGCCGGCGCCGTTCGGCCCCAGGAAGCCGAACACCTCGCCCCGCCCGACCTCCAGGGTCAGGTCGCGGACGGCCCAGCGCTCGCCAAACTGCTTGCCGAGGCCCTCAGCGCGGATCACGCGACGCCACGCTCATCATGTCACCCACACGCGAATTGTCGTCCGCGACGATGCGGGGGGGCCAGTCGTTTCCTAATACGGCCCGACCCGAGCCGCCTCCGCGACTCGTTCTGTCAAGATCGCCAGTCGGGAACGTGTCAACTTGACACCGAACCGTTCGCGTGGCGTATCGTTGGGCGCGTTCCTTGGACTGGAGGGCGATTCGTCGTCCGCCGCTCGCGCCTCCGGGCGTCATCTGGGAGTCGTTTGCGTGCGTAGCTGCTGGCCGTACCGCTCGCTTCGAGTGACCGCTGTGCGAGCGGTTCTGACGTCCCTGCTCGTGCTGGTCACGCTGGCCGGCTTCGCCTGGCCGCGCGTCTCGACCGCATCTGCCCAGGGCATCGACACGATGCCGGCGATCGAGCCGGCCTCGATCTGGGCGAAGACGAAGAAAGAGACCAGCATCTGGTCTGGCTGGGACGACAAAGCGCTCGACTTTGGCAAGATCCCGCCCGAGGTCAACGTCCAGGTCGTCGAGATTCGTGGGCCGCGCTCGTTCGTCAACTTCCCCGGCGACAATCGCGGCCACAAGCCGGGCCAGGTCTGGATCGACAAGACGGACCTTCAAGACTTGCCGTGGCCGCGCTGGGCGCGCGCGCGTCGTCCGACCGTGCTGCGCGGCAGCCCGGATCTCGGCGGCGAGGAGCTGCTGCCGCTCGCGCGCGGCAATTACGTCGAGACGGTCGGCGAGATCCAGGGGCGCTGGGCGAAAGCGTTCTTCTTGACGGATCGTCAGCCGGGCGAGTGGGTGATGGGCTGGGTGGACGGCTTCGACCTGATGCTGCCGACGCGCGGCGACCAGACCGAGATGTCCAACTACGTCATCACGCGCGCCATGCTGCTCACCTCGACGCCGGATGTCTGGCTGAAGGTGCCGTACCGCTCCCAGCTCGACGGCAGCCCGTACGCCGAGGCGAACTGCGGCCCGACCAGCATCGCGATGGCGCTGGCGGCGGTCGGCAAGACCGACACGCTGGACAGTTTGCGGACATCGGCACTCCAACTCCAGGGACTCGGTCGCTGCGACGATTGCGGCACGTTCATCGGGCACCTGGCGAAGGTAGCCGAGATGCGCGGCGCCTCGACGTACGGCCTCCAGGATGCGCCCGATGCCCTCCACCACTGGACCACGGACGACGTCCGCCAGCAGCTTCGGCAGGGTCGGGTTGTCATCCCGCAAGTGCGGTTCAACCTGCTGCCAGGACGACTCAAGTCGCCGTACGGCGGCGACCACTACATCGTAATAGTCGGGGTGGCCGGCAGCAGCTTCATCTACAACGACCCCGTCGACAGCGACGGTCGAGGCTACGGCAGGCTGATCACGGCGGAGCAGTTAGACGCCGCGATGTCGGGCGCGCACGGCGAGTTCTCGCAGGCAGCGTTCGCGGTGGGCAAGGGACCGGCCCTGGCGTCGTCGGGGCAGTAGCCCCCTGTCGTCCTGAGCCCCCTCCCCCCATTTGTCATCCTGAGCTCGCGAAGGATCTCATCACCCTGCCCGGCTCTCAGGGAGTCGTCGTGCTCCGTTGGGAGATCCTTCGCAGGCTCAGGATGACAGGTGAGCACACGATGTCAGTCGAGACGAACCGAGGCGGAGTGGCGTACGATTCCCGGCACAGGGAGCCGCCATGTTGAACTACTTCGACCTGCCATTCTCGGACGAGGAGCGCCTCGTCCAGCAGACCACCCGCGACTGGGTGGAAGCCGAGGTGATGCCGATCGTCGCCGACCACTTCGAGGCGGCGACCTTCCCGACCCACCTGATCGCCCAGATGGGCGAGCTCGGCCTGTTCGGCGCCAGCATGCCGAAGTACGGGGCCGGGATGCCCTACTCGTGCTACGGCTTGATCTGCCAGGAGCTGGAGCGCTGCGACTCCGGCCTCCGCAGCTTCGTCTCGGTCCAGAGCAGCCTCTGCATGTACCCGATCTACAGCTTCGGCAGCGAGGAGCAGAAGGACCAGTACCTGCCGAAAATGGCGCGTGGCGAGCTGATCGGCTGCTTCGGCCTGACCGAGCCAAACCACGGCTCCGACCCGTCTGGCATGGAGACGCGCGCGGTGCCGGACGGCGACGGCTGGGTGATCAACGGCTCCAAGATGTGGATTACGAACGGCAGCCTGGCAGACCTCTGCATCCTCTGGGCGAAGACGCCCGACGGCATTCGCGGCTTCCTGGTGGACGCCGACACGCCCGGTTTCAGCGCCACCAAGATCGAGAAGAAGCTGTCCCTGCGCGCGTCGGTGACCTCGATGCTCCACTTCGACGACATGCGTGTGCCGAGCAGCGCCCTGCTGCCGGGCAGCCGTGGAATCGGCTCGGCGTTGCGCTGCCTGAACGAGGCCCGCTTCGGGATCGCCTGGGGCGTCGTCGGCTCGGCGATGGCCTGCTTCGAGAGCTCGCTGGAGTACGCGAAGGTCCGGCCGCAGTTCGGCAAGCCGATCGCGGCGTTCCAGCTGACCCAGGCGAAGCTCGCCGACATGCTGACCTCGATCACCCAGATGCAGACGATTGCCTACCAGCTCGGCAAGCTGAAGGACGGCGGCACGCTCCGTCACCAGCAGGTCTCGCTCGCAAAGCGGGCCAACGCCGCCGCCGCGCTGGAGGTTGCCCGCACCGCTCGCACGATCCTTGGCGGCAACGGGATCAGCCTGGAGCACCCGATCATCCGTCACATGGCGAACCTCGAAACGGTCATCACGTACGAGGGCACCCACGAGATCCACACGCTCGTGCTGGGCCAGGACGTGACCGGGATCGCGGCGTTCGCCTGAGACCGGACCGGGAAGGAAGTCGGCCGGCCGTGCGTTCCAGAAGAGAGAGTCGGTAGGAGAGTGAGATGGCGTTCGACTTCTTCAATCGTGGCCGCCGCGAGCGCGCGAAAGAGCTCGGTGAGCGGCTGCCGCCCGGCCAGTACGCCACCGAGAAGTGGCCGGTGCTGCACTACGGCTCGGTGCCGACGTTCGACCCGAAGACCTGGGACTTCAAGGTCTGGGGGCTGGTCGAGAATCCGATCCATCTGACCTACGATCAGTTCATGGCCCAGCCGACGAAGGTCGTGAAGCGCGACATTCACTGCGTCACGCGCTGGAGCATGTTCGACAGCGACTGGGAAGGCGTCCCGTTCCGCGACGTCCTGGTGCAGGTCCGGCCGAAGCCCGAGGCGAAGTTCGTGATGGCCCACGCCGAGAACAACTTCACGGCCAACCTGCCCCTGACCGACCTCGACCGCGACGACGTGCTGCTGGCCTGGAAGCGCAACGGCGAGGACATCTCGGCCGAGCACGGCTACCCGCTGCGCCTGTTCGTGCCGCACCTCTACTTCTGGAAGAGCGCGAAGTGGCTGCGCGGCTTCGAGTTTCTGGCCGAGGACAAGCCGGGATTCTGGGAGAGCTACGGCTACCACATGCGCGGCGACCCGTGGAACGAGGAGCGCTATGACTGGCAGTAACACCGACCCACGGCCCAGGCTCAGCATGGGAGGATGATGATGGCGTCTGAGCTGCGTCCCGGACTGGTCGGCGAGGCGGAGACGGTCGTGCGGCAGGCTGACCTCGCCAGCGCGATCGGCTCCGGGCGGCTCGACGTGTTCGGGACGCCGGCGATGCTCGGGCTGATCGAGCTGGCGGCCGTCAACGCGGTCGATCATCTGCTGCCGGAGGGCTCGACCACGGTCGGCATCAGGCTGGACGTGCGGCATCTGGCGCCGTCTCCGCTCGGGATCGCCGTGCGGGCGCGGGCGGAGCTGGTCGCCGTGGACGGCCGCCGCCTGAGCTTCACCGTGGAGGCGTTCGACGCCGTCGAGAAGATCGGCGAGGGCACACACGAGCGCGCGGTCGTGGACGCTGCACGCCTGCTCGCAAGAGCGAATGGCAAGGCGACCTGAACTGGTTCTCTCCCACCGGGAATCGCGATTGTTACAGAACGTTCATCAGAAGACGAACGAATCTACATATTTCGAAACCCACCCGACCCTATAACCCCTGACCTGCGTTATGGAGTGCGATCGGGCACGTTACGCCGATGTTTCGCTTGCCTCGACTCACATCGCCAGGAAAGGGAGACACATGCGTCGTTTGTTCTCGAGCTCGCTCTTCGGAGTGCTGGTCGCACTGAGCGTGCTGATGCTCAGCACCGCGACCGCGTTTGCCGACCCGCGAGATTTCGAGCTGGTCAATAACACCGGCCGGGACATCACGGAGATCTACGTCACGCCGTCGAACCTCGACGACTGGGGCGACAACCTGCTGACCGAGACGCAGTACCTGCCGTCCGGCAACAAGGTGCCGATCCACTTCAAGCGGTTCACCGAGGGCAACTGCTTCTACGACGTCAAGGTCGTGACGTCGGACGGCGCCGAGGGCGAGCTGAATCAGGTCAACTTGTGCGAGACCAACACGGTGACGTTCAGCTAACCCGAACGAGACATTGCCTCTGACCTCAAGCGATACGAGGGGGGCGCCCGGCCGGGTGCCCCCCTCGCAGCGCCCCGGACTGGCGCCGAATCGCGGGAATCGAAGAGGCGTGCCGAGTCGCCTCAGATCGGCATCATTCGCGCTTCGGGAGCAGACGCGCAAAGCTCAGCTCGTGACCGTCTGGGTCGGTCAGGTGGAAGTACCGCTCGCCCCAGGGAGCGTCGCGAGGCGGGAATTGAGGCTGAAGCCCGTGGCGCTCGGCCCGCTCGTAGAAGGCGTCCACGTCTGAGACGTGGAAGATCGCCCTGCCCCACCATGACCAGGCACGCTCGTCAGCCGCTTTCACGACGTTCAGGAAGCTTGACCCCACGGTGAAGCTCGTGAAGTCGGCGTCCTCGCCCCCATAGTGGAGCTCGAAACCGAGCGCCAGGTAGAACCGGACCGAGCGCGCCATGTCGTGAGTGGCGAGCGTCAGGGCGCTGATCGACTCGACCCTCACGTCATTCGTAGCCGCCAGGGCATCCCGCCGTCCGTCGTCCTGAACCGTCTGCGATTCAGTCATGTCGTCCCCTTCGCACGCCGCCACCCGCCAGTCCTCCCGGCACGTCTAGTCGAAGAAGCCCCGATCTTCTTCCCGCAGATAGCCGCGAGCCGCTTCCACGTCGATCTCGATCCCGAGGCCCGGGCTGTCCCAGACTGAGATGTGGCCGTTTTGCACGATCGGGTCCGGCAAGCCCTTGACGATGTCGTACCACCAGGCCGGCCGACCGTACGGGTATTCGAACGCGATGTAGTTGTGGGGCAACGCTGCTGCCAGCTGGACGTGCGCTGCCAGCCCGATCAGACCGTCGAAGACGCCGTGCGGCGCCATCATGATCCCGTGCAGGTCGGCGTATTCGGCGATCCACTTGAGCTCCGCGATACCGCCCACGTCGGCGGGGTCTGGCCCGACCACGTTCACGGCTCGCTTCTCGATCAGCTCCTTGAAGTTCTGGCGCAGGTAGATCTGCTCGCCGGTGTGGATCGGGGTGGTCGTGGCCCAGGTCACGTCACGATACAGGTCGGCCAGGACGTACGGGGTGTAGTCGCCGGTGATCGTGTCCTCCAGCCACATCAGGTTGTACGGCTCGACGGCCCGTGCGAAGCGCAGCACGTCGTTTGGCGAGAAGCCGGGGCCGCAGTCCAACGCCAGCCCGACGCGATCTCCCGTGACCTCCTTCATCGCCTCGACGCACGCGACCAGATGCTTCAGCCCGCGCTCGGTCAGCGCGCCACGATCCAGGCGTCCCTGGAGGCCGGGCGGGCTGGGGTCTCCGTAGTAGAAGTCTGGCAGCACCCGCTTCATCTGGCTGTGAAAGCCGATCGGCTGCTTGACGATGGTGAAGCCTTCGGGCGCCGCCAGCATCTTACGCGTGCTCTCGGCGTACTCTTCGGGCGTGTAGTTGTCGATTGGGAAGCGCAGGCCGCCGTTGTAGATGCAGACCCTGTCCCGCACCTTGCCGCCGAGCAGCTTGTAAACCGGCACCCCAGCCGCCTTACCGGCGATGTCCCAGAGCGCAAACTCGATGGCGCTGATCGCGCTGCCCCACGGCTTGAAGCTGCCGCGCTGGCGGATCTTGAGCATGACCCGCTCGACGTTCGTGGGGTCTTCGCCCACGATGTGCTCGCGGAAGAACAGCACGTGTGGCACGCAGTACGGCTTGGTCGACTCGATCTCGCCGTAGCCGTCGATGCCCTCGTCGGTCACGATGCGGATCACAGGGTTCTCCCCCAGAATCACGCACTTCAGATCGGTGATCTTCACGGTCGTCACCTCGGTTTCGGCAAGATGGTAATCCGGATGCCACCTGCCGGGCGTCCCACGGACCGGTCGCGAGGCGGCGTGCCGGCGAACGTCACATCACGCGACAACCGTGGCTCCAGATCCACTCGCTCTGGTAGACTGGCGGCGGGCAGCGGTGTCGCGCGCCTTCTCCTTATGACGACCATCACTCCGGAGATCTCGGCAGCCGCTACGCGACCGGCCCGCCCGTCCGCCGAGCCCGCGTTAGCGGCAGCTCAGGCGCGTCGGCGCGCGTGGGTCTGGCTCTGCGTCGCGTTCTCTGTCTGGTGCGTCCTGGCCGGGTCGGTCATCACGGCCGGCTGGACGTATCGGCGGAACGCGACCGAGTCGCCGTCCGCGAACCTGACCGTCGAGCGCGGCACCGTGTTCTACGGTAGCCCGGCCGCTGCCGACCAGATGCGCGCCCGTCCCGGCATGACCGCCGACGAGGGGGGCGTCGTGGAGGTCGGAGACAACGGCCGCGCGACGCTCGACCTGTTCGACGGCTCGACCGTGCGGTTGATGGGCAACACGACGATGGAGCTCAGTCAGCTACGGGTCGGCAAGTTCAACCCGGACCACACCCGCCTCGTCCTCGGCATGATCGAGGGGGCCGCGCACTTCGCCATCGCCGGGCGCCTCCCATATGGTCGCGAGGTCGTGCTGAACACCCCGCACGGCAAGGTCAGCCTCAGCAAGGGCGAATACCTCGTCTGGGTCCAGGACGACGGCACCCGCGTGTCGTCGTACGTCGGGCAGGCCAAGGCTGGCGTGGACGACCACGCGGTCCGCATCCGAGACGGACAGCGCGCGCTGCTCCCGATCGACGGCTTCCCGCGCGGGCCGTTCGCGCTCGCCGAGAACCTGCTCAAGAACGGCGATTTCGCACGCCAGTTCCAGGGCTGGACGATGCTCGACAAGTACGAACCGGGCCGTCCCGACGTGGGCGGCACGCGGCGCCTCGTTCAGGAGACGATCGCCGGGCGCACCATCGACGCGATGCAGATCGTCCGCGACACTGACAAGGACACCCACAACGAGACCGGCATCACCCAGGAGATCAACCGGGACGTCTCGGCGTACCGCAACATCGCGGTCACGGCCTGGGTGAAGGTGAACCAGGCCAGCCTCTCAGGCGGCGGCTACCTCGGATCGGAGTATCCGGTCATGTTCCGCGTCAACTACACCGACGAGCGCGGCGGCCGGCCCGGCTGGACGCACGGCTTCTACTATGCCAACCCGGAGAACCGCCCGACCGAGAACGGCGAGCTGATCGCGCAGGGGCAGTGGTATCCGTTCCTCGGGCGGCTCACCGACCTCCCTGACCGCCCGATCTTCATCAGGTCGATCGAGATCCTGTCGGCCGGCCACGACTTCGACGCGACCATCGCCGACGTGCGGCTGATCGCGGAGTAACCCGGGCGGCTAACTGCGGCCGTTTGGCCCCTTGCCGACCTCGCGCGCCACGCTGAAGACGTCCTTGACGCCTTCGAGGCGGTACAGCACCCGGCTCAGCTTGTCCAGACCGCTCACTTCGACGGTCGCCCAGACGGTCGCCGTCTGGTCCTTGTGGACGACCGCCGTCTGCGCCGTCATGCTCAGCCCTTCGTCGGCGAGCAGCGCCGCGACGTCACGCGCCAGCCCGACGCGGTCCCACGCTTCGACGCGGATCGTGATCGGGAACATCTGCTGCCCGGTCCGGCCCCAGTCCACCTGAACCAGGCGCTCCTGATCCTGTTCGTTGACGACGTTCGGACAGGTCTGGCGGTGGACGGTCACGCCCTTGCCGCGCGTGATGTAGCCGATGATGTCGTCGCCGGGGACCGGGTTGCAGCACTGCGCCAGTCGCGTGAGCAGGTCGCCGACGCCGAGGACACGAATGCTGTTGGGGCTCGGGGCCGAGGCTGGGCGCAGCGCGGGCGCCTCGTCTTCCTGCGGATGCGGTTTCAGCTCCGTCGAGAGGCGCATCGTCACCTGGTGCGGGTGGATGTCGCCGTACCCGACCGCCGCCAGGAAGTCGTCCAGTTTGTCGTACTTGAACGTGGCCGCCACGTCGTCCAGCTTGACGTTGTCGATCGAGAGCCGCTTCAGCTCCTTCTCGACCAGCGTCCGCCCCTGCTGGACGTTCTCCTCGCGCTGCTGCTTCCTGAACCACTGTCGGACTTTCTCGCGCGCGTTCGCGGTGCGGATGTATCCGAGGTTCGGGTTCAGCCAGTCGCGGCTCGGCCCCTTCGAGCCGCGCGCGGTGATGATCTCGACGATGTCCCCGTTCTGGAGACGGTGGTCCAGCGAGACCATCCGCCCGTTCACCTTCGAGCCGACGCACTTGTGCCCGACGTCCGTGTGGACGCGATAGGCGAAGTCGAGCGGGGTGGCGCCTTCAGCCATCTCCTTGATCTCGCCGCGCGGCGTGAAGACGTAGACCTGATCCTGGAACACGTCCGTCTTCAGCGAGTCTACGAACGCCTGCGCCCCGGCCGACACGTCCCGCTGCCAGTCCATGAGCTGGCGGAGCCAGGCAACCTTGGCGTCGAACTGGACGTCTGACTTGCGGCCTTCCTTGTATCGCCAGTGCGCCGCGACGCCGTACTCAGCCACCTGGTGCATCTCGATGGTCCGGATCTGGATCTCCAGCGGCTGCCCTTCGAGCGCCACGACCGTCGTGTGCAACGACTGGTAGCCGCTCTCCTTCCGGTTCGAGATGTAGTCGTCAAACTGGCCGGGGATCGGTCGCCAGAGCGCGTGCACCTGGCCGAGCACGCTGTAGCACTCCGGCAAGGAATCCACCAGCACCCGCACCGCGAGCAAGTCGTAGATCTGCGAGATGTCCGCCTGGCGCGCGCGCATCTTCCGATAGATGCTGAAGATGTGCTTCGGGCGCCCGGTGATCTCGGCCTCGATCCCGACCTTCTTCAGCTCGGCGTCGAGCGTCTCGATCACCTGGGAGATGTACCGCTCACGCGCCACACGCCGGTGGTTCAGCTGGCGCGCGATGTCCTTGTAGATCGCCGGTTCGAGGTGCCTGAACGACAGGTCTTCGAGCTGCCACTTGATCTGCCCGATGCCCAGGCGCGCGGCCAGCGGCGCGTAGATGTCCATCGTCTCCTGGGCCACGCGGCGCCGCTTCTCCGGCGGGCGGGCATCCAGGGTCCGCATGTTGTGCAGGCGGTCGGCCAGCTTGATGAGCACGACACGGATGTCGTCGGCCATGGCCAGGAACATCTTGCGCATGCTCTCGGCCCAGATCGTCTGCTTGTCGGCTGGCTGCTCGACCACGTCCCCGTTCTCGTGGAACCAGGGCACTTTCGACAGCTTGGTCACCCCGTCCACGAGCCGCGCGACCTCACCGCCGAACCGGGTCTCGATGTCCTGGATCGTCACCGCCGTGTCCTCGGCGACGTCGTGGAGCAGCGCGGCCTCGATGGTGCCGGTGTCCAGCTGGAGCTCGGCGATCGTCTCAGCGACGGCCAGCGGATGCGTGATGTACGGGTCGCCAGACTCGCGGAACTGGCCCTCGTGGGCATCACGTGCAAACTCGAACGCGCGCCGGATCGACTCCACGTCCGCTGGCGACAGGTACCGTGCGACCTGCTCGACCAGCGCTGAGGGAACGATGACGGGGGTAGCGACGTCGGCGGTCTCGAGCATGTACAGCCTTTTTCCGAGTATAGCACGCGCACCGTCGGCCGGACTCCTGGTTCACACGGCCACATTCCGGCCCGTCACGACGAAGGCCGACGCCTCGCGGATCACCGTTCCGACTCGGCCAGGTCTGCGAGGCTCGGTACTCCGGCCAGCCCCTTCGCGAGCAACACCGCGCGCCGAATCGCCCGAGCGGTGACCTCGGCAGCGGCCTCCGTCAGCGCGAGTGGCACCGGCCACGTGCGCGCCCCGCCAGTGGCCGTCGAGATCGCGAACATGGTGTCGCCGTCGAACGCGGTGTGGACCGGACGAATGGCACGGGCGAGGCCGTCGTGCGCGGCCTGCGCGAGCCGCGTCGCGCCGGCCTTGTCGAGCGGCGCGTCGGTCGCGACCACGCCTATCGTGGTGTTCTCACCGGGTCGCGGCCCATCGGCGTCGGCTGCCAGCTGCCCTTGTTGGCGCAGTCCGGCGAGCGCGACGCCAGCCTCGTCCAGCACGTCGCCCACCGCGTTCACCACGACCAGCGCGCCGACCGTGAACCCGTCGACGAGCACGCTCGCACTGCCGATGCCACCCTTCACGGCTCGCCCTGGTCCGGCCCACTTCCCGACCGTGGCTCCGGT
The DNA here is from genome assembly GCA_046328125.1 of Chloroflexota bacterium. Classification (GTDB taxonomy): domain Bacteria; phylum Chloroflexota; class UBA6077; order UBA6077; family JACCZL01; genus JADZEM01. The sequence goes on along the minus strand of JAXLXF010000005.1, from coordinate 12,398 downwards.
CCCGGCCCCAACACTCCCCTCGGCGGGCGCTGACGCCGACGCGGCCTCGCAGGCGGCAAGGCCCATCGCGGCATCGGGCCTGACGCGGCTGTCGCCGATCCCCAGGTCGAAGATCACGGCACCCGGCACGATCGGGACGACGCCAGTTCTGACGGCGAACCCGGCGCCGCGTGCCTCCAGATAGCGCATGATGCCCGCCGCCGCGTCCAGCCCGTAGGCGCTTCCGCCGGTCAGCAAGATCGCGTTGACCCGTTCCACCGTGGCGGTCGGACGGAGCAGGTCGGTCTCACGCGTGCCTGGCGCCGCGCCACGCACGTCAACCCCACCCACTGCCCCACGCTCGCAGAGCATGACGGTGCAGCCGGTCGCCGCCACCTCGTCCGTGGCATGGCCGACCGCGATCCCAGGCACGTCGCAGATCGAGCCGGCCGGCGCCCGTGACGCGGACTTCGTCATGGCCGTGAAGGTAGCCGCTGCTGGCCTCGGTCGTCCACGGCCTGGATGCCCATTCGGACAGGTCGGACCGTCATTGTTGCACGTCGAAAGCGGCCAGATAGCCCACCCGCCCCCTGCTGAATTCGGCGTCCTGACGGCCACGACATCAAGAGGCACGGTACCAAAAGGCGGCCCATGTGGGTCCGCCCCAGATTTGTGAGGTTAGGCGGCGCGGGTGTCCGGGTGTGGGGCTGACGCGGAGGCAGGTGGGCGCGGGACGATGGGTGGGCGGCGGCGTTGCGGGTGGGTCTGCCAGAAGGCGTCCCAGCGGCCGGAGCGGTGGACGGCGCGTAGGGAGGCGACGACCTGGGCGCCAGCGCGGCTCCAGCGCATGCCGGCTTGCTTCTCGCGGGCCTGGATCAGGGTCTTGCAGGCGCTCTCGACGCCGCCCGAGCCGATCGGCAACTGGCGGGCGACGAAGCGCGGGTAGTCCATGCGGGTGGCATGCTCGGTGAAATAGCCGATGGCCTTGCGGATCTCCTCGGCCGCGTTGGCGTCGAGGTCGGTGTCGCCAGCGGCGTCGCTCGCGGCCGGGGCGAGGGCGGCGAGGGCGGCGAGGATCGGGGCCGGCCCGGTGTCGAGCAGGTCGCCCTTGAGCGGCGCGACCCAGGCCGCGGCACGCGCGGTCCCGGCCCCGAAGACGGCGTTGGCGACGGTCCACAGGTGCCCCCAGGCGTGGAAGACGTCGACGATCTCGATCACCTCGACCCCGGTGCGCCCCAGGAATTGCCAGGCGTAGCGCCAGATCCAGTCAGCCCCGTCCCCTAGCACGACCACCAGGGCCAGCTCTGGTCCGCCGAGCCCGCGCTGGCAGGCGGCGACGTAGACCCGGTACCAGAACCGGGCCGCGGTCTCGAACCCGGCGCAGGCGCTCTGCCGACCCAGCGCGAGCGCGACCCGGCCCGTCTCCGTGACCGTCCGGGTGGCCGGCCCGAGCGGGGCGACCAGGCCGACCTTCAGCTCGTGCCAGTCCCCACCAGCATGGACGTGGACCCCGTCGACCTCGACCACCAGCGCGGCCGGGGCCGGCTCGACGTCGGCGGGTGGGGCCTGGCCGGCCTGGGCCTGCGCGATCATCACCTGCTGCTCGGCCTCGGCGACCGCGCCAATCCCCTCGGTCACCCGCCGGACCGCCTCGGTCGCCACGTCGACCCGCAGGGTCTCGTGCAACAGGTCGGCGGCTGTCCCGAACCCGGCCTCGATCCCGACCCGACACGCCACCCGAGCCAGCCCCGGCGACAACGCACCCGGCCCGAGCCCGAGCCGCTCATCCAACGGGGCGATGCCGCGCCCACACCGATCGCACACGACGTACGCGCGCCGCACCCGATAGTCGCCCACCAGCCCTTGCAAGGCACGCGGCCGGGCCGGGTCGACCGCCCGCAGCGGCTGCTGACACGACCCGCAGCTCGGCCGCTCGACCGCCTGCCCGGCGCCGATCGTTGTCACCACCGCCTCCACGACGCGACCCAGCACCCGACGGCTCACCTCCTGGAGACCGCGCTCGATCCCATCCAGGTCGGCTGCCACCAGCGCTGGCCCAACCTGCGTCAGCTCCCGCACGAACAGCTCGCCCAGCTCCCGTACAATCGCCTCGGACAGTTCTGCTCTGTCCATCGGTACCCTCCCTCGGTCCGCGAGCGTTGCCGCGCTCGGCCCGCTGGGAGGGTGCCACTTCTGTCTACCCCGCGTCAGCCTGCCGCTTCCCCACCGCCACAATCATGGGGCGGACCCGGCCCATGTTCGCCGCTTGACATATATCTGTTACGTTGTTAGAGTGCCGCCCGCGTCGCAAAAAAGGGCGGCATTCACGTCGCCCGAGTGGATGGGGCAGGCACGTGGAGCAGGATACGAGGTGGGGGTGGCAGACGGTCACGGCGGTGACCGTCTTTCTGGTTCTTTTGTTCGGCGGGGCCAACGTGGCCTCAGCGCACGAAGCGCAACAGGCGAGTACATCGACGCCACGTGCCGATCGGCAGTCGGTTGACGAGGCGTCTCAGCTCACAGATGAGCTACGTGTCGCCACCAAGTCACCGCCCAGGACGCCGGCCTTGCAGGCCGCGTACGCTACCAAATCGCAGCGTCGAAACGTGCTGTTGAACCAGCTCGTGAAGACCGAGCCGGCTCTGGTGCTGTCGCTGGCGCTCACGCCGGCCGAGCGGGCGCAGTTGCCGCCAGCCATGCAGGCCAACGTCGAAGACCGCGTCTCGCTCGACGGCGAGCTCCAGGTCCGCCACATCGACTACGACGACGGCCACAGCGAGTACGACATCCGCCTGCTGAAGAACGGTCAGGCCACCCGGATGTACTTCGGCGCGCCGATCGGCAAGGCAAGACCCGGCGACGTCGTCCGCTTCGACGCCGTCTCGCTGGCCGGCAGCAACACCGTCGTCAGCGATCGGATGGTCGTCGTGCACTCTCCGACCGCCGTCGGGACGACCGGGCCGCAGCGAACCGCGATCGTCCTGGTGAACGGCGGCAACAACCCGGCGGGCCATCCGTACGCCGACAAGACCAACGTTGCGAGTGTCTTCTTCTCGTCGGCGAATCCGCTGAGCGGGCGCAACTACTACCTGGAGATGTCGTACAACCAGACGTCGATCGTCGGCGGCAACGGTGCTGAAGGCACTGCCGCCGACGTCTACGGACCGGTCACGGTGGCCTCCACCGCCTGCGATGCCGGCGATCCGGGCACCGCGAACACCTTCGCCACCCAGGCACTGACGGCGGCCGACCCCCTCGTCGACTACAACAACTATGACCGGGTCGTCTTCGTCATCAACAATCCCGCGAATGCCTGCGGCAACGGTGGCATCGGCACGGTCCGGACCAACTCTTTCGGCCCGTTCGACGGCAACCAGCAGCAGCTCTCGATCTCCTGGCTGTTCAACACGGCGTTCGGCCCAACCACCCTCAACGGCAGGGTCGGCGGCACCACCCTCCACGAGTACGGCCACAACATGGGTGTCTGGCACTCGAACATGCTGGAGTGCGGAAATGACGCCATCACCGGCGGCACCTGCTACAGCGAGGAGTACGGCGATCCGGCCGACATCATGGGCGGGGCCGGAGGCTACGGCCACTTCAACGGCGTACACAAGGACACCGTCGAGTGGCTGACCGGCGCGCGAGCGCAGACCGTCACCACCAACGGCTCGTTCACCATCAACTCGTACGAGGACGGCACGAACAACACCAAGGTGTTGCGCGTGGCCCGGACACGCGACGCCGGTGGCGCCGTGGACGGCTTCTACTACGTCGAGTACCGGAAGCCAACCGCGAACTGGAATCAGTTCCTGGCGCTTCGCCCAGACTACGGCAACGGCGTGCTGGTGCACACGGCCGGCACGACGCCGCTCTGTACGGCGTACTGCAATCCGGATTTCTCTGGCCTGGGCGGTGGTGGTGACACCAACCTGCTGGACACCCACCCGAACAGTCGTGCAGGACTCACCGACTACGACGACGCCCCGCTCATGAACGGACAGACCTTCCAGGACGTGGGCGCTGGCGTCACGATCCAGGTCACGGCCACGGCCGCTACGAGCGCCACGGTGCAGGTCGCGTTCACCACCCCCAAACGGTCGGTGCGCACCGTTGCGTTTCCGAACGGCGCGGGACAGGTGAGCGGTGGGGGCAACAACTTCAATGTCAACGATCCCGTCACGCTGACCGCCGTGCCGAACACCGGCTTCTGCTTCACCCGCTGGCGCGAGAACAAGCAGTCGATCGGGAGCACCAATCCGCTGACGTTCAACATCGCCGCTGACCGCATCATCGAAGCGGTGTTCACGGCCGGAGCGTGTACCCCGGCGGCCGCGAACGACACGTTCCCTGGCATCTCGATCGCCGCGACCGCTGGCACGCAGTTGTCCGACAACACGGCTGCGACGACGGAGGCCGGCGAGCCCGTCGTCCAGAACTGCGGCAACGGAAACGCGACGTTCGGCAACAGCGTCTGGTACAGCATGACCGCGCCCACCAGCGGGCAGCTCACCATCGACACCAACAACAGCGGCTTCGACACCCTGGTCGCCGTCTACACTGGCTCGGCGGTCAACGGGCTGACGCTGGTCGCCTGCAATGACGATGCCGCTCCCGGCACCGCCACGTCCCAGGTTGCATTCGCCGCGGTAGCCGGCACCACCTACCGTATCCAGGTCTCCGGCGTTCAAAACGCCGGGGTCAACGCGAGCGGAAACGTGTATCTCAACGTTACGGCGCCGGTGTTCAACGCCTGTAACCCGCGACCGAAGGTCGTCGTGTCGACCGTCGTTTCAGGAGCCGGCCAGTTGACGGTGACCTTGACGGCCGGATCGGCAGCCCAGGGCAACCGTCTGGTCAGCGTGCGCTTCCAGCCGACGAGTCAGATGCCGAACGCCAACGCGCTGCTCGATCTGCCGGGCATCGGCACGAACGTCCAGGCCAGTGCCGCGACGCTCGCGTTGCCAGGTCAGCCCGCGAGCTATCAGTTCGTGGTGAAACGCCAGAATCCCGGACCGGTGTCCTTGCCCATTGTCGTCACCGACCTGTGCGGCGCCTGGACGACGTTCGTCGGACACGGCGTCGGTCCCGGATTCTAGTCAGAACGTCTCGCCGCCTCAGGGGCTCGGCTGCGCAATTGCGCAGCCGAGCCCCTCCCTTGCCTCGCTCGACTGCGACGGCCCCGTCCGTATGTGAGTCTTCTGCAACCCTTTCGTGTGGAATTGGTCCATCTGGGCCGTACCCTGGAGCCGCCCTGCTCCGTTCACCCCTTGCGAGTAGGACGGTGTCAGACGACGGAGACCACCGTGAGGTCTCCCGCGCTGACGACAACAGGGACGGGCGATAGTGCGGCGACTGCTGATTGGCTCGCTGTGCGCCATCGTGCTGATGCTTGGCATCGGCATGGCTTCACCTGCCTACGCCCACGACGCGCTCGCGCCGTCAACGCCTCAATCTCAGGATCGAGACAAGCGTGACGAAGCGTCGAAGCTGACGGACGAGCTCCGCTTTCAAGCCAGCCGACCGAGCAAGACACCCGCGATCCAGGCCGCCGTTGCCGGCAAGGCGCAACGTCGCCGCGACTTGCTCAACAGCCTGGCTCGCACGAGTCCGTCCGTGGTGCTGGAGCTTGCGCTCACCCCGTCCGAGCGTGCCAAGCTGCCACCTCAGATCCGCTCGTTCGTCGAGGAGCGTGTCGATCTCGACGGCGAGCTCCACGTGATGCACGTGGACTTCGAGGACGGCCACAGCGACTACGACGCCAGGCTGGCGAAGGGCGGCCGCGAGACGAAGATCCGGTTCGGCGCCTCGCTCGGTCAGGCAAAGCCGGGGGATTACGTCAAATCATCGGGCGTCGCGCTCTCCGGCGACCCGACCGTCGTGACCGACCAGCCTGCTGTCGTGCAGTCCACCACCGGCGTCGGGACGACCGGCAATCAGCGTACCGCCATCATCCTGGTCATGGCGCCCGGCGTCACCAGCCATCCGTACGCCAGCAAAGACGTCACGGCGAGCGTCTTCTTCTCGTCCACGAACGTCCAGAGTGCGCGTCGCTTCTACCAGGAAGTCTCGTACGGACAGACGACCATCGTCGGGGCGAACGGCGCCGAGGGCGCCGCCAGCGACATTTACGGCCCGTTCTCGATCGCCACGTCAGACTGCGACACCACGACCATTCAGAATCAGGCACTCGCCGCCGCCGACCCGACACTCAACTTCAACAGCTACGACCGAATCGTCATCTCGATCGCCAACTCGGCGTGCGGCAACGGCGGTGTCGGCACGATTCGTACGCAAAGCGTCGGCAGCTTCGACGGCGCGACCCAACGCATGTCCGTTTCGTGGGATTTCGGGAGCGCGCTCGGTTCAACGTCCCTGAACGGCAAGATCGGCGGCGTAGCCCTCCACGAATTCGGCCACAACCTCGGCGTCTGGCACGCCAACGCCCTGGAATGCGGCAGCTCCGCGATCGGCGGCACGGCCTGCTACAGCGACGAATACGGAGATCCCGCCGATGTGATGGGGAGCTCGAGTGGCTACGGTCACTTCAACGGAGTGCACAAAGACATCCTCGGCTGGACGTCCTCACGGGCGCAGGTGGCGACGGCGTCAGGCACATACACCCTCAATCCGTACGAGGACAGTACGACCAACGTCAAGATCCTGAAGCTGCCCCGCACCCGCGATGCGAACGGCGCGGTGACCGGCTACTACTACCTGGAGTACCGCAAGCCGAGCAGCACCTGGGACGACTACCTGTCCGGGCACCAGGCGTACGACGACGGTGTGCTGGTCCATACCTCGGGCGCGATGCCGTACTGCACGTCGCTCTGCAACCCCGACTTCTCCGGTGCGGGCGGCGGCGGCGACTCCAACCTGATCGACACCGAGCCGGGCACCATCTCCGGGTCGAACGACTTCCGAGACGCCGCCCTCGTCGCCGGCGAGACGTACACCGACAGCGGCGCCGGGGTCACGATCCAGGTCGTCACGGCCACCTCGACGGGCGCCACGGTCTCGGTCACGTACTCGACGCCCCACCCGACCATTCAGACCGTCGTCTATCCGGAGGGGGCCGGCACGGTCTCCGGGGGCGGCACGTTCACCGCCGGTCAGAGTGTGACCCTGGCCGCCTCGCCAGCCAACTGTTTCGTCGGCTGGCGCGAGAACCGCGCAACTCAGACGTTCACCAACCCGTATACATTCGCGGTAGGCGGTGACCGGACCCTCGAGGCGGTCTTCACCGACAGCGCCTGCGCCCCACCGCCCTCGAACGACACCTTCCCCGGTGCAACCGTGAGCACCGGCCAGCAGACGGTCACCACCAGTGGGGCTACGGTCCAGACCGCCGAGCCGACCTCCGTCGCGTGTGATGGCGCCACCACCCCGATCGGGCGCACGGCCTGGTACACCGTCACGCCGCAGGTGGCGTCTCAGGTCACTCTGACGACGGCTGGGAGCGATTTCGACACCGTTCTGGCCGTCTACACCGGCAGCTCGGTCGGCGGCCTGACGCTCGTCGGCTGCAGCGACGACATCGGCTCGGCATTGACGTCGCAAGTGCAGTTCAACGCCCAGGCTGGCGTGAGCTACCGCGTCCAGCTCGGCGGGTACGACGGCGACAGCGGCGACGGCGTCCTCAACGTCGCGCTGACGCCACTCCAGCCAGATCCGCGACAGGAAGGGGCGATCCAGGTCTCCGGCGACCTGAAGGCAGGCGGGACCGCGACTCTCACCGTCGCCGTCAAGAACTATGGCGGCGCGCCAACGCCCGCGACCCACCCGTACGTGGACGGCAGCAACACGGCCGGGCAAGCCTGGCACGCGGACGGCTCACAGCCAGCTTCGGCGGTGATCCAGCCAGGACAGACCGTCTCCTTCGCGCTGCACGTGACGCTCAACTCGTTGGGCACCTGGACCTCCAACAGCGTCAGCCTCTGGAACAACGACTCGAACGCGTTCTGGCAGATCTTGCCCGCGAACGGCCAGAGCCAGCAGATCTCGTTTCAGGTTGGCCTAAGTTGCTCGCCGCGTCCGAAGATCTCGGTGCAGGCGGTCCCGACCGGGGACGGGCGCCTCAGCGTCACCATCACGGCTGGATCGCCGGAGCTCGGCAATCGGCTGACAAATCTTCAGTACGGGACGGACGCTCGGATGCCCAATACGAACGCCTTGCTGGACTTGCCGGGTTTTGGCACCGGACGTTCCCAGCCGTTCTCGTTCGCGATCCCGAGCAGCCCGGTCTCGTACACCTTCTACGTCCGACGGCAACAGCCCGGCCTGCCCGTCACCGTGCCGATCACCATCACGGACGGCTGTGGGCCGTGGCAGACCCTGGTGGGCGGCGGCACGGCAGCCGGCTTCTAGCGTCCAGCGTGGCTACGCACTGCCACCCGACGCCTGCGTCGGCGGCGCCTCAGCCGGCGAATCGCTCGCGGCGGTCGCCGCCACCGGTGGCAAGTCGTCGAGCGAGCCCAGGCCGAGATGCTCCAGGAAGCCAAGCGTCGTCGCGAACAGGACCGGCCGACCGACTGTCTCGCGCCGCCCGGCTTCGGCCACGAGTCCCCGCGCGATCAGGGTCGCCAGCGCGCGGTCGCCGTTGACGCCCCTGATCGCCTCGACCTCGGCGCGGGTCACCGGCTGTCGGTACGCGATTACGGCAAGCACTTCCAGCGCCGCGCGCGAGAGCCGGGAGTGGTCTTCGAGCCCGCGCAGTCGGCGGATGTAGCGCGCCGAGGCTTGAGCGGTCACGAGCTGGAGCCGATCCTCGTCGCGCTGGAGCAAGAGCCCCGCCGGCGGGTACTCGGCCACCAGCGCGGCGACCCGCCGCATGACGCCGAGCCGGATCTCCAGCAGCCGGGCCAGATCCGCGAGCGGCAACGGCTCGTCGGCGGCGAACAGGATCGCCACCAGATGGCCGGCCAGCTCCTCGTCCGACAGTACCAACGGCTCGTCGCCGGACGATTCGTCTTCAGGCTGGCCGAGGGACGAGCTCTCCGGGTCGTGGGTCACGTCACCTGTGTCCTCAACGGTACTCCGCGCTCGTGTCTGGCTACGGAAGCTTCATGCCGCGCTGTGGGCGGATCGCCGCCGTCGCCAGAACGTCAGACCTGACAGTACCACCACCATCGCCAGAACGCTCGCCGCCGAGATCGCGGCGCCCACGAAGACGGAGCGCGGCTGGTACTGAAACTCCACAACGTGATCGCCGCAGCTGAGTCGCACGGCTCGGAACAGGATGTTCGCTCGCTCGACAGGAGCCACCGAACCGTCGATCGTGGCGACCCACCCCGGGTACCAGCTATCTGACAGGATCAGATAGCTGTCCGACGGTGCGTGGACGGCCAGCCGCACGCGCTCGGGCTCGTCAATCTCGAGTACCACCGAGCCGGGCAGCGAGATGCCGTCCAGCTCGGCCGCCGTGGCGCTCGGCGCCAGAACGGCCTCGCCATGCGGGTCGAACGTCGGCTCCGCGAGACGCGCCGCCGCGCGCGTGTCGTCCAGCACGTGCACCCGATCCACGAGGTGCGCTCTCGGCAGGGCGTTCTGGCGATCGTACAGTTTGAGGTCGAAGAAGTCCGTCCGCTCGACGCGACTGTCGGGCGTGATCGGGAACGCCATCTGGCGGCCATCGTCGATCAGGTTGAGCGACCGCACGTCCAGGATCGAATCGGCGCTGGTGTTTGCAATCGTCATCGACACCACGGACTGGCGCGGAAACTCGATCTCGGTGAGCCAGTCAGCGGGGCCGGCCGGGTCGCGCACGCTCCAGCTCTGGACGCGCTCCAGGTCCGGCGCCTGCTCCTGAGACCACGTCTGGGGCGCCGTCTGCCTCCCGAGCGTCAGCGGCAGCTCCGTGACGTCGCCGCTCTCGGCGGTCAAACGCAGCGTCCCGACCGTCTCGCCGGTTGCCGGCCCGCGGCGAGACGTTGGCGTCGCCGGCCCCGGCCGGTGGCTGGTCGAAGAGATCATGCCCAGCTTCGTGAATTCCCCCAATGGCAGCGAGCTCAGCACCAGCGATTCACCGGGTTCGAGCGTCGCGGTGATGCCACGGTCGTAGTAGACGGCGCCGCGCGAGTCGTCTTTGACGCGGCTCGTCACCAGCCAGCGTACCGCCAGCAGGTCGAGCCAGCGCGGCTCCGGCGCGGCGTCGAGGCGGCTCGCCAGCACGCCGTCCGGCCGGGCCTGCGCCGCGCCGAGCATCGACTGGCTGAACTGATAGTACGTCCGGAGCGGCAAGACGCCACCGTCGTAACCGTCCGCCGAGCGCAGCCGATACTCGAGCGGCACGTTCGGCCAGAGCGTCTCGTTCCACTTGACGGTCACCAGCAGGTTCTCCAGGCTCAGCCGGGAGAGATAGCCGTAGCGGCGTTCGTACTCCCCGGTCTCGCGCACGACGTATTCTGGCGTGGCGATGCTCAACGAGCGAAATCCGGGTGCGCCGGCCGCTCGGGACCGAAGCTCGGCGGTCGTTTCGCGCGGCTGGCGAAACGCGACATTCGGGACCGGCTGGCGATGCTCCAGGTTCATGCCCGCGATCCACAGGTCTCCGAGCGCGCCGACCACCAGGACCGCGAGCGCCGCCCGGGCGAGCGCAAGCTTCAGCAGGACGGCCGCCGCGAGCGCCACCGTCGCACCCGTCAGCGTCCCCCAGACCAGCAGCAGCCACTTTGACTGGGGCTGGCCGAGCACCACCAGCGACGCGAGCCCGAGCGGCACGAGCAGGCCCACCAGAACGAGCCGGGCAGAGCCGATCCGCGCCACGAGCTGCCGCACGGTCAGTCCGCGTTCGACACACGCCCGTGCCAGCCAGTCCACGCCGACCGCCGCCAGCAGCGCCAGCCCGAACGTCGAGACGAGCAGCCAGCGCGCCGGCACCCTGAACGAGGCGAACCCGGGCGCCCAGTCGAACAGGAAGCGGTACGCCGAGGTCGCGTCGCCGACGGCCAGCAACAGCCCGAGCGCCACCAGCGCTGCCCCGAGCGCGGCCGATCGACCGGCCCCGCCGAGCAGCCCGAGCCATGCCAGGGCGAACAGCGCCGTCCCGAGATGACCGAAAAACTCGGTGGTCGGCAGATGGGACCAGTAGCCGGGGAAGAGAGCCGGCAGCAGCAGCGGCCACGGCAGCGCGTCGAACGAGGCCAGCTGATAGTCGAGGCCGCCACCGCGAATCGAGAGGGCCGAGAGCTCCAGCGTGGGCAGCAGTTGGACGGCGCAGATGCCACCGGCCAGCCCGCCGCCCACCGCGACCGCCACGCCGCCACGCACCAGCACGCCAACTCGGCTCTGGAGGCTCCCCACGCCACCAACCTGGGAGCCGGCGCGCCACAGCACGACGATCCCGAGCACCACGGCGGTCATATACACCTCTTGCGGGTGCCCGGCCACGATCTGAAGCGTCAGCCCGAGGATCAGCCCGGCCAGCGCCAGCGGGCGGCCGGTCCTGAGGGCCAGGTCGAGCGCCAGCGCGACTGCCGGCAGCCACGCCGCCACGCTGAACTGGTTGACGTGGCCGGCCTGACCGTTCATGAAGCCGCTGAACGCAAAGCCGGCCGCGCCGACGACCCCGGCCAGCCGCCCCAGCCCGAGCGAAACCCGCGCGAAGGCGTACAGGCCGAGCGCCACGATCCAGAGGTGGGTCAGAAAGTTGAGCGCGTACGCGCGGGGAGTGTCCATGACCGCGAACAGCCAGGTGCCGGGGTAGAAGACGGCCGTCTGAGGGTTCGCGAGATACGGCGAGCCGGCGAACAGGTACGGGTTCCAGAGTGGGAGCTGCCCGTGCCCAAGCGTCTCGGCGACGTACGAGCGCAGCGGGTAGAAGTAGACGAACGCGTCGTAGCCGCCGAGCACCCGGCCCTCGAACGAGAGGCCCGGGTTGAACGCTGCCACCAGGAGCAACAGGCCGCCCGCGACGGCGAGCTCGGACCCGAGCTCACGAGTCACGACGACGGCGCGCAGACGCCTGGCGACGCCCTTCACTGGGGCTACGAGAAGAAGCGGTAGCGCAGGAGAGTCAGGAGCACACGCGGACCGTCTCTCCAGGCGACGATCTTCTTCCCTTCCCAGTGCTCGCGGCCAGCGTACGAGATCGGCACCTCGTAGATGCGGTGGCCCATCCGCATGATCCGCGCGGTGATCTCCGGGTCGAAGCCCCACCGGTCCGAGCGGAGGGTAAGTCGATCCGCGATGTCGCGCGTGAACACCTTGTAGCAGGTCTCCATGTCCGTCAGGGTGCTGTCGAACAGGATGTTGGTGATCAGCGTCAGCAATTGATTGCCGACCATGTGCCAGAAGTACATCGCCTTGTGCTCGCCGAGGAACCGCGAGCCGTACACGACCTTCGTGCGCCCGGCCAGGATCGGTCGGAGCAGGACCGGATAGTCGGCCGGGTCGTATTCGAGGTCGGCGTCCTGGATCAG
>JAXLXF010000049.1:0-49498 GCA_046328125.1 Chloroflexota bacterium | reverse complement strand
CGTGCTGACGCCGAGCGCCCGCGACGCCAGGATGTAGTCGAGCTCGCGGATCTTCAGCACCTCTGACCGGATGACCCGCGCGTAGACCGTCCACGACGCGATCCCCAGCACCAGGATCACGTTGGCGAAGCTCGGGCCGAGCACCGCCACCACGGTCAACGCCAGCAGCACGAACGGGAACGTCAACTGGATGTTGATGACCGTCGAGATGACGGTGTCCGCCAGCCGCCCGCAGTAGCCCGCGACGATCCCGAGCGGCACCCCGATGATGACCGAGATGATCGTCGCCAGAAAGCCAGCCGAGAGCGAGACCTGGGCGCCGTAGATGAGTCTGGTGAGGGTGTCCCGGCCGATCTGGTCGGTGCCGAGGACGTAGTTCCAGGAGCCGTCGGCATCCCAGACCGGCGGCTTCAAGCGGTTGACGATCTCGCTGTCGTACGGATCGTGGGGCGCGATGTACGGCGCCAGCAGGGCGATGGCGACGATCGCCAGCAGGATCACCCCGCTGGCGACGCCGACCGGCATCCGGCTCAGCCGACGCAGGCTCTTCTTGAGCGAGGACGACCCGTACGTCGGACGCGACGGATCGACAAGGGCCGCCTCGGCCCGGACCTCGATGGGCGACACTTGCGCCATGTCTGCCCTCCGTTACGCGCTTCGCAGACGCGGATCGAGCATCGTGACGACGGTGTCCACCAGGAAATTCACGACGGTGATGACGATCGCCAGCATGATCACCGACGCTTGCATCACCGGCACGTCTGAGCGGTACAGCGCCGTGATCGCCAGCAACGCCACGCCCGGCCACGCGAACACCGTCTCGGTGATGATCGCGCCGCCCATCAGCTGCCCGAACTGCAGCCCGAGCACCGTGATGACCGGGATCAGCGTGTTGGGCAACGCGTGTTTGATCAGCACCGTCATCTCGTTGACGCCCTTCGCCCGCGCCGTCCGGACGTAGTCCTGGGACAACGCGTCGAGCATGCCGGAGCGCACCAGCCGCATGGCGATGGGCGCGGTGAACACGCCGAGGCAGGTGGCGGGGAGCACCAGATGCTGCGGCGTCCCGTAGCCGGAGGCCGGCAGCCACTGGAGGTGCACCGAGAGCAGCAGGATCAGCATCAGGCCGAGCCAGTAGACCGGCATCGCCTGACCGGCCACCGCGATGATGGTCGCGATGTTGTCGAGCGCCGAGTACGGACGGTACGCCGAGATGATCCCGACCGGCAGCGCGATCAGGATGCCGATCCCCATGCCCGCCAGCGCCAACTGGAGGGTGGCTGGGATCCGCTCGACGACGAGGTCGATGGCCGGCTTGTGGATCAGGTACGAGTCGCCGAAATTGCCGACCGCGGCCCGGCTGGCAAAATCGACGTACTGCACCACGATCGGCCGGTCGAAGCCGTACTGATGGCGGAGGAGCTCCCGCGTCGCCGGTGGCGTCTCCGGTGAGACGAGCCCGCTCAGCGGGTCGCCAATCACGAAGTTGACCATGAAGACGATTAGCGAGATGCCCCAGACCGCGATCAGCAGCTGGATCGTTTGGGGGACGAGATGCCTCAGCACGGCGCTACGCCGGCTTGGCGGTATAGAACTTGTCGATCTCGTCGGCGTCGGGCTCCCACGCGACGCCGGAGTTGACACCCCAGAGCTGATGCCAGCCCCACCCGAAGAGCATCGGGGCCTCGTCTCGGACGATCTGCTGCGCCTTGGCGTAGAGCGCCTTGCGCTTGTCGTCCTCCAGGATCGAGCGGGCTTCGAGGATGATCTTGTCGAACTCGGCGTTGTTCCAGTACGTGAACGGGCTCGACGAGTGGAGCATGTCCCAGAGGATGCCGTCGGCGTCGAAGACCGAGTACGAGCCCCAGCTGGTCTCGAACATCGGTCCCAGCGTGCCGGCTCGGCCGCGCTCGTCGGCGGTACGGGCATCCACCATGTTGAACTTGACCCGGATGCCCACCTTCGTGAGCTGCTGCTGCATCGACTCGAACACTGCCTTGAAGTTCGGCATGATGTTCGACGTCGTCATGTTCCAGGTGATGTCGAAGCCGTTCGGGTGGCCGGCGTCGGCCAGCAGCTTCTTCGCCTTCTCGGGGTCGTACTCGTGGGCCTTGATGCTCGGGTCGAAGCCGAAGTGGAGCGGGTTGACCAGAGCCGGTGTGCGGGCGCCGCCCGGCTGCAGACTCTTGATGATCCCGTCCGTGTCGACGGCGTGATTCGCGGCGTGGCGGACCCGCACGTCCTGGAACGGATTGGGGCCGGTCCGACCCATCGAATCGAGCCGAACGAAGCCGACTCGAAGGATCGCCTTGCTGGTCGCCTTGGCCCGCCCGGACTTGTTGATGGCGTCAACCTGGTCCGTCGGCAGGCCGCGCATCACGTCGATGTTGCCGTTCAGCAGCTCGGCGATCTGGGTGGTCGGCTCCGGGATCACCACGTACTTGAACTGCTTGAAGGCCGCCTTCGGCCCCCAGTAGTCGTCGTTGCGCTCGGAGAGGATGTACTGGTCCCGCTTCCACTCGACGAACTTGTACGGGCCGGTCCCGATCAGGTTCTCGGCCAGCCAGCCGTCGCCCTTCTCCTTCGCCACCTTCGGCGAGATGAACTGGAAGTTCTGGAGCCGCTCCACGAAGACCGGGTACGGCGCGTTGGTGATGACTTTGACCTTGAACTCGCTGACGACCTCGACGGAC
This sequence comes from Chloroflexota bacterium, assembly GCA_046328125.1. Classification (GTDB taxonomy): domain Bacteria; phylum Chloroflexota; class UBA6077; order UBA6077; family JACCZL01; genus JADZEM01. The sequence goes on along the minus strand of JAXLXF010000049.1, from coordinate 46,805 downwards.
TTGATCGCCTCGTGGTTGCCCTTCTGCTGGCTCTTCTGGTCCGGGTTGATCACCCGCTCCCAGTTCCACTTGACCACTTCCGCGTTGAACGGGTCGCCGTTGTGGAACTTGACGTCCTTGCGCAGCTCGACGTCCCAGGTGGTCGGGGAGGACGGCGTCCAGGAGGTCGCCAGGTGGGGCACGATCCGGTTCGTCTTCGGGTCACGCACGCCGAGGTTGTCGTTGACGTGGTACTGCCAGATGATCCCGTTGCGCTGGTTGTGCATCTGCGGGTCCAGCGTCGGGAGGTCCGAGTTGAAGGCCACGTTGATGATGTCTTTGCCGCCGCTCTTCGCGGCAGGGGCCGGGGCCGCTGGCTTGGCCGCGCCATACGGGTCAGCTGCCGGCGCCGACGCCGGTTTGGCGGCCGCGGCGTCGGCCGGCTTGGACTCGGCCGGCTTGGATGGGGCTGGGGCAGCCGGCGCGCAGGCGGACAGTGCCGCGCCTCCTCCTGCCACCGCGATCGCCCGGAGCATATCTCTCCGGCCGATCATGCCCTTGCGGTAAAACCACTCCCAGCGAGCAAGCACCTCGTCGTTGAGGCGAGCACCATCGTCGTTCGACATCCGCGTGGCCCTTTCTTCCCCTTCTGGTGGACGAACAAGGCGACTGGCTACGAAGCGGCGCGAGGACGGCACAGTAGCACGTTGCCGGAACCGCGTCAAGGGGCTGACCGATCTCTCAGAAAGCCTCGCTTCGAGAGCTCAGCGGTAAGGCATCGTCACCAGCAGCGAGGGCGCAGCACACACAGACTGGGGTAGCTCCGATGCGTACGCAGGTCGCCATCGTCGGCGCCGGGCCGGCTGGACTGATGCTCTCTCACCTGCTGGCGCGGGCCGGCGTCGAGTCGGTCGTGCTGGAGAGCCGCTCTCGTGAGTACGTCGAGCGGCGCGTGCGGGCCGGCGTGCTGGAGCAGGGCACGGTCGATCTCTTGTGCAGCACTGGCGTCGGCGAGCGAATGATGCGCGAGGGGCTGGTCCACCACGGCATCGAGCTCCGCTTCGAGGGGCAGGGCCACCGCATCCCGCTGACCGAGCTGAGCGGCGGGCGCTCCATCATGGTCTACGGCCAGCAGGAGGTCGTCAAAGACCTGATCGCCGCCCGGCTCGCGGCCGGCAGCACGATCCACTTCGAGGCCGAGGCGCTCGGCGTCGAGGATCTGCTGTCTGACGTGCCGCGCGTCCGCTTCCGCCACGACGGCCAGGAGCAGACCCTGGAAGCTGACTTCGTGGCCGGCTGCGACGGCTTCTGGGGCGTCTGCCGACCGTCAATCCCGGCCGACGCGCTGTCGGTGTACGACAAGCAGTACCCGTTCGGCTGGCTCGGCATTCTGGCGCGGACGCCGCCCGCCAGCGACGAGGTGACGTACGCCTTTCACGAGCGCGGCTTCGCCCTCCAGAGCATGCGCTCCCGTGAGATCAGCCGCCTCTACCTCCAGTGCGAGCCGGACGAGCCGCTCTCCAACTGGCCGGAGGCGCGGATCTGGGAGGAGCTGAACGTCCGTCTGGGCGGCAGCGACCGCCATGAGATCGTCCCCGGCCCGATTCTCGAAACCGGCGTCACGGCCATGCGCAGCTACGTGGTGGAGCCGATGCGGTACGGCCAGCTCTTCCTGGCCGGCGACGCCGCCCACATCGTGCCGCCGACCGGCGCCAAAGGGATGAACCTGGCGATCGCCGACGTGCGCGTCCTCGCCGAAGCGCTGGTGGAGCGGTACCACACCGGCCGCGCGGACCTGCTGGCTGCCTACTCAGAGACCTGCCTGCGGCGGGTCTGGCGCGCCGAGCATTTCTCCTGGTGGATGACCTCGATGCTGCACCGCTTCCCCGGCGAAGACGCGGCGTTCCAGCAGCGGATCCAGCTCTCGCAGCTGCGGTACGTGGTCAGCTCGCACGCCGCCGCCGCGTCGCTGGCGGAGAACTACGTCGGCCTGGAAACGGTCTGACCACGCGCTCTGAAGGCTTACATCCGCACGCCCTCGAACCGCCGCTGGCACTCGATGCAGCGGGTCGCTTCGGGCCGGGCTTCGAGGCGGGCCTTCGGGATCTCGTTTCCGCAGTCGGTGCAGGTGCCGTACGTGCCGTCCGCCTTGCGCTGCATCGCCTCGCGGATCTGGGCCAGGTCGTCGTCCACGATGTCGCGGATCGTGTAGTCCAACTCGCGCTGGAGGGTGATGTCGGCGTGCTCGGACGGATGCTGATCCAGCGCCGACAGCTCGTCGGCGACCTCGCGCTCGTCGCCGGCGAACGAGGTCCGGTTCATGGCTTCGAGCAGCTCCTGGGCCTCGGCGGCCTTCTGCGCGAGCGGGTCCCTGGCGGTGCGCGCCGTGCTGTTCTTCGACGCCGACTTCGAGACGTCGCTCCTGGCGCTCGATCTCTCGGTCTTGCTTTCGACCGTCGCGGGTGTCTTGGAGCGCGAACGGGCACTGACCTTCGATGGTGTCTTCGTGGCCGTCTTTCTGGTGGCCATGCACTTACTCCTGAATGGGGCTCGACGCGCGCGGCGTCACGGCCTCTCAGGACGCAGTCTGTGTGCCAGGTCTGCTTCGGGGTCGCCGCCACGTCGTGACCGAGCCCCACGGCACGGCCCAGGCTCTATCGCGCATCGCCGAAAGGGCGCGCGACTCGTCGCACACCCCCGGCCGCCACCTCGTCCCGACTCGGCCTAGTCGGCGGCGCCGTCCGAACCGTCGGCCAGGAGCTCGTCACGGCCCAGTGCGACCAGCCGACTGCGCGTTGGCTTGATGCCGGTGATCCGGATGTAGCAGAAGTAACAGGCCGCCGCGACCCGTCGGCCGCGCGCTCGATGCGTCGGGAGCGAGTAGATCCGCGACGCTGGCGCATTACAGGAGGGACAGTCGGCGCTCGGGGAGGTCGGCTGACTCATACCGTGGCTCCGTCAGCCAGGGCCGTACTGCCCCCGACGAGCCGAGCCACCACCCGGCACAGCTCGTCGATGTCGAACGGCTTGGCGAGCACGGCGTCCGGCATGAAGCCGTCTGACCAGATCATCGACGAGACGGAGACGCCGGACATCACTACGATGGCGAGCTGTGACCACATCGGATCCTGGCGGCACCGCTGGAAGAACGCCAGGCCGCTCGACCCGAGCATGGTGAAGTCCAGCAGGACCAGGTCCGGCCGGTATTCCCGCACGGACCTGATTCCATCCTCCGGTGTGGACGCCCAGTCTACGGTGTAGCCCTCGTCGTCGAGCACCATCGTCATCAGCTCGGCGACGGTCTTGTCGTCTTCGACCAGGAGGATGCGCTTCGCCATTAAACGCCTCCGATCGGCCCCTCGTCCCCTCCATCACGATATCCCGCAATCCGGTCCACGGCATGTGTCTTTCTTCACATCTTGGCCTGGAGCGGCGGTGCCGTGCTCGATCTGGTCGAACAGGACGCCCAGAACCGGGACGAGATCCGGATAGACCGCGTCTGAGTGCTCGCCGGCCCGCAGCCGTCGCTGGGCAGCGGCGTGGACGATCCCAAACGCGGCGATGACCGACGTCGCCAGGAGCCTGGCGCGCGGATCGTCCGACCCGAGCCGCGCGTCGTCGGCCAGGGCGGCCGCCAGCGACCGCTCCAGCTCCTCGCGCATCTCGCGAGCGCGGCCGATCAAGGTCGGGCTGTCTTCAACCACCTGCCAGAACGCCTGACTGCCGTCTTGAAGGCCGGAGAACGGGTGGCGCTCGGCCAGGAGCTCCACGGCCAGCCGCCGCAGCGCAGCCACCGGCGTCTCGTCTGGACGACGGTCGCGGATCGCCCGAGCCAACAGGTCTTGCGCTTCCTCCTGCCGGTCGAAGAGCAGGTCTTCCTTGCGCGGGAAGTAGTTGAAGACGGTCATCTTGGAGACGTTCGCGGCCTCGGCGATCTCGGCGACGGTCACGTTGTCGAAGCCGCGAATCGCGAACAGGCGGGTCGCCACGTCGGAGAGCGTCTGCCGGGTCTGCTGCTTCTTGCGCTCGCGCAAGCCCATCAGCGGTCACCACATCGCGATTCGTAGATCAATCATAACTCTTGACTGAGTCAACGTCAAAGCTCTAAAGTTTGACCCGGTCCAAGTTGCCGCCAGAGCGGCCGGTGTGCAGGATCGGGCCGAGGCGCTGCCCGCGCGGGCAGCGGATCTCCCGAGGCGCTCAGCCGATTGGAGGGCACGTTCTGATGCAACGACTCGCTCCCGTGCTAGTGCTGGCCGTCCTGGCGACGGTCGTGCCGGAGGTGCTGTTCGGCTCGACGCCGCTCACCGAGCCGGGGCGCATTCTGGCGACGATGCCGATCTACGCTGGCGGCGCCGTCGTGATCCGCGAGCTGGCCCGCCGGCGTCGATCAGGATGGCTCCAGATCGCGATGCTCGGCGTGGCGTTCGGCATCGTCGAAGAGGGGCTGGCGCTCGGCTCGCTCTTCAGCCCCACCCTGTTCAACGCCGCGCTGGTGGGCGGCCGGCTGTTCGGGGTGAACTGGACCTGGACGGAGTGGACGCTCGGCTATCACGCGGTCTGGAGTATCTCGATCCCGATCGCGCTCGCCGAGCTGACCTTCCACGCGCGCCGCCAGGAGCCGTGGCTTGGCACGGTCGGGCTGGTGGTGGCGGGCCTCGTGTTCGCGGCCGGGGCCGTGTTCCTGGCGCTCGTCATGCGGCTGGCCGTAACGCCGGACTACGCGCCGCCGCTGCTGGCATCGGTGGTGGCTGGCCTGGTGGTGGTGGTGCTTGCGGCGCTGGCCCTCGCGCGTCCGTCAGCCGTGTCGGCGTCGCGCCCGGCCGCAGCCGATCCGGCCGGCCACCCGCCGGAGCCGTCGGCGCGGGTGGGAGTGGCGCGGGCGCCCTCTGCCTGGCTGGTCGGGCTGCTCTCCCTGGTCACCGCTGCCGCCTGGTTCGGGCTGCTCGTGTTGCCGGGGCCGGTCAAAGCGGGCGGGTGGGTCGTCGTCCCGATGACCGTCGCGGGGCTGCTCCTGGTGGCGCTGGCGGTCGCGGTACGCCGCTGGTCGGCGCCGGGCCGAGGCTGGACGGACCTGCACCGGCTGGCACTGGTGGTCGGTCCACTGCCGGTTCACGTGAGCTACGGGCTGGCCTACGTGACGGCTGGCTCCCCCAGCGCGCGTGCCTACCAGGCGGCGGCGTTCGGACTGACGATCGTGCTGCTGTTTCGGCTCGCACGGCGGCTGCACATCCGGGACGATGAGCAGCGTGGCCCGTTTCTCGAAGCACGAGCTGGCTCGTAGTCGCCAGGCTCAATCAGCGACGCCCCGATCCATTGCGGAGCCGGGCGTCTGCGCGACCTGCCACGTCACGGATCGGCGAGCACGTCTCGCATACACAGCGACCGGGCCGTGGACTGAAGTCCACGTCTACCATTGGGTCGTCGCTACGCGACAGGGTGCTGAGCTGATGGGGTGCATCGCGACGTATCCGCCCCGCCCGGCGTGGCGTAGCCACGCACCAACGGTAGACGTGGACTTCAATCCACGGCCCGCGTTTCGCACTGTTCTCTCCGGAACAGACAAAGTCGCTGATATCCGACACAATGACGGATCCCGTCAGGAAAGTCGCCTGGGCAACCCTATACTGCGAACGTCTGACGCTGCGCCCATCGCATGTGGCGGCCATTCTGGCCTCCCAACCGCTCCGGAGACGCTGCTTGTCTCATCCGCGCGGAGCACGCTTCCGGCGCAGCCGGTACTGGAGGATCCAGGATGGACTTGGCCGCGACCGGTCCGGCCAGAAGACGAGTGGACGACGTGCGACTGCCGGCCCGCTGGATGGCCGGCAACCGCGCCTCGCACGCCGAGGTGGACGGGGGATTGCCGCCCATCGTCGTGCAGCCGCCGGGACAGCGGAGTGGGCCGAGCCCGGTGCACCTCAGTCCCGAGCGACTGTCACCCGAGACCTGGGCGCACAACCTTCCGCACGCGCTGACCAGCTTCGTCGGGCGCGAGGCCGAGCTGGCCGAAGCTCGGCGGCTCCTGGACAGCGCCCGACTGCTGACCCTGACCGGGGCCGGTGGAGTCGGCAAGACCCGGCTCGGCCATGAGCTGGCGGCCTCATACCTGCCCGACTTCGAGGACGGCGTCTGGCTGGTGGAGCTGGCCGCGATCGCGGATCCGAGCCTGGTGCCTCGAGCGGTGGCCGACGTGCTGGGCGTGCGTGACGATGGCGAGCGACCGCTCGTGGCGACCCTGGCAGCTGTGCTTCGCGGTCGCCACCTGCTGCTGGTGCTCGACACCTGCGAGCATCTGGTCGAAGGGTGTGCCGCGCTCGCCGATCTGCTCTTGCGTGCCTGTCCCGGGCTGCGGATCCTGGCGACGAGCCGACAGGTGCTCGGGATCGCCGGCGAGATCACGTTTCGGGTGCCGTCGCTGTCGCTCCCGGACGTGCCAGCCGACGCATCGCCGTCACATCTCGGACCCGGCCGTGCGCACGAGCTCGCGGCGACCCAGGCTCGGCCCGACGATCAAGCGATGGCGGATGGGGCCGCCTCTGACGCGGTCCGCCTGTTCGTCGAGCGGGCGCGGGCCGTGGTGTCGTCTTTCACGCTGACTGGCCGCAACGCCGTGGCCGTCGAGCAGATCTGCCGCCAGCTGGACGGGATTCCGCTGGCCATCGAGCTGGCGGCGGCGCGCATCGCCGTGCTCAGTCCCGAGCAGATCGCGGACCGCCTCACGGATCGCTTCCGCCTGCTGACCGGCGGCAGCCGGACAGCCCTGCCACGCCATCAGACTCTGCTGGCGCTGATGGACTGGAGCTACGACCTGCTGGACGAGCGCGAGCGCGTGCTGTTCCGCCGCCTGGCCGTCTTCTCCGGCGGCTGGACGCTGGAGGCGGCCGAGTCGGTCTGCACCGGCGACGGCCTGGAGCCTCACGACGTGCTCTACTTGCTGTCGGATCTGGTGGCGAAGTCGTTGGTTCTGACCGACGTCCACGCCGACGCCGTTCGCTACTCGCTCCTGGACTCGGTGCGCGCCTACGTGGCTCAGAAGCTTGGGGACGCTGGCGAAGCGCCCGACCTGGAGCGCCGTCATGTTTCCTGGTGCGCATCGCTGGCCGAGCGCGCCGAGCCCGAACTGGTCGGGGCGGACCAGGCGTCCTGGCTCCAGCGGCTCGACGCCGAGCACGACAACCTGCGGGCTGCCCTCCGCCGGGCCGTGGATGCTGGTGACACCGGTGATGGGCTCCGGCTCGGCGCGGCGCTCTACCGATTCTGGGAGACGCGCGGCTTCATCCGCGAGGGGCGTCGCTGGCTGGACGCGCTGCTGGCTCAGGGGCGGGAGGCGCCAGCGTCTGCCACGGCTGCGCGCTCGCGGACCCGTGCGCTCCAGGCCGCGGGGCGGCTCGCCGTCAACGCTGGCGACCGCGAAGCGGCCGAGCACTTGCTGAACGAGGCGCTCGCGGTCGCCCGCGCGCACGACGACCGGGCCGGGCTGGCGGCTGGCGCGTTCGGCCTGGGGTATCTCGCCCGGATGCGCGGCGAGCACGACACGGCTCGCGTTCACCTTCAGGAGGCGCTCTCCCTGTTCAGGGCCGAGCGCGACCCGCAGGGCATTGCCGAGTCGCTCGTCTCGCTCGGCGTAGTGGCGCACTTCCAGGAAGACTTGAGCGCCGCGCAGTCGTTCTACGAGGCCGGGCTGGCGATCTTTCGCGCGCTCGGCAACCGCCAGGGCATGGCGATCTCGCTCAACGATCTCGGCGAGATCGCCCTGGACCGGGGTGACCCCGAAGCAGCCCGGCGGCTGGAGCAGGAGAGCCTGACGATCGCGAACGAGATCGGAGATCGCGAGCGGATCGCCTACGCCCTGGCGGCGCTCGGCGGTGTGGCCGCGATGCAAGGCGAGACCCGGCGCGCGCTGCGCCTCGCCGCGAGCGCCGCCGCGATCCGCGATGCCATCGGCGAGACCGTCTCCGACGCGTGGCAGCACCGCTTCGAGCGTTGGATGGCGCCGGCCCGGCAGGCATCCGATCAGGACAGCCCGGAGGACGACTCCGCAACCCGGCTCGCGGTTCCAGCGGCCAGCCTGCTCGCCTTTGCGCTGTCGTCTGACCAGGATGTGCCGGTGTCGGCGCCGCCGCCTGCACCTGTGACGCAGCTCGCGCCGATCCACGGACCTGACCGGTCCCCGCGCGCCATCTCGGGTGAGCTGGTCGGCGCCGATCCACTCGCCGTCCTGACACAGCGCGAGCGGGAGGTCGCGGCGCTCGTGGTGCGCGGTCTGACCAACCGCCAGATCGCGGCAGAGCTGGTGATCACCGAGGGCACCGCCGCGAACCACGTCAAGCACATCCTGGCGCGGCTGGGCGTCGAGTCACGGGTGCAGATCGCGGCCTGGGCCATCGAGCACGGACTCCCCCAACGCCCGCCCGCCTGATCCGGCCCGTTCCTCGGCACGCCGGGCTCCCATCGTGATTGATCCAGCCGAGAGATTCGGGAATGCAGCGAACGTGCCCGTGGAGCGCGGCCATCCTGGCCGCCCCGGTTGGTGACAAGCGATGCGGCTGCCTTGAGTCCGGGGACAGTCAGCCCGGAAGCGGCCAGGATGGCCGCGCTCCACGATCCGCCCCGGGCATTCCCGACGACGTGTGCTGGCTCAGCACCAGGACACGGGAGCACCCGACGGATGTCTACCGATTGGGCGAGATGTCCAGCGGAATGTCCCGATCTGGACATGCCACCGCCCTGCGCCACTCCTTACGCTTTCATCATCCCGCGATCGCCACGGTCCTTCGGCGCCCCCCGCCGAGTTGATGGACACCCGCCCATCAGGCCGTCTCCCCACCGATTGCCGGGACAGCCACGCCCGGTCCCGGGGGGACCGGGTCGTGGCTGACGTTCGAGGACGCGCCCTTTGGGGCGAGCCCTGCCGTCGTGAAGTGATGAGGTGTGGTGTATGCATCGACGATCTCGTCGTGGCTTCCTGGTGGACGCGCTGGTCGTGGTGGCGTCACTGTCGCTCGCGGCCTGCGGTCAGCGGTCCGCCCCGGGCGGTTCGGCCAGCGGCACCGGGTCGGTGACGCCTGAGCCCGCGCCGACCCCCGTCACTGGGAGTGGCGCTGGCCTGTCCGCGACGGCCTCCAGCCAGCCGAGCGCCGCTGGCGCGCAGGCAGGCGCAGGGCGGTCGTCGTACGGGCAGGCTCCCGCGCCGGAGTCGCGCGGTACTGGCCGTGCCACGCTCAAGGCGCCGGCCGACAAGCGCGAGCTGACGATCGCCACCGCCGCCGACATCTCGAAGCTCGACCCACACATGAGCACGACGTTCCAGGACATCGTCGTCACGTTCAACCTGTTCGACAACCTGTTGGCGCGCGACCCGGACCTGAAGCTCGTACCGCGCCTCGCGACCGAGTGGAAGGCGACTGGCGACAAGGTCTGGGAATTCAAGCTGCGCCCGGACGTGACGTTTCACGATGGCTCGCCGTTGACCTCGGCTGACGTCAAGTTCTCGATCGAGCGGACGTACGATCCGAACGCGAAGACGCTGGTGGCGACCGTCTTCACGACCGTCGAGAAGGTCGAGACGCCAGACCCGCTGACGGTGGTGTTCACCACGAAACAGCCAGACCCGCTCCTGCCGTCCCGCCTCGCCTTCTACGGCGGCCAGATCATCCCGAAGGCGTACTTCGAGAAGGTCGGCGCGGACGAATTCAACATGAAGCCGATCGGCAGCGGCCCCGTGCGGTTCAAGGAATGGGTCAAGGACGACCGCCTGGTGTTGGAGGCCAACAAGGAGTATTGGGGCGGCGCGCCGGACTTCGACCGCGTGGTCTTCAAGCCGATCCCGGAGAACCAGCCTCGGATCGCGGCACTCCTGTCGGGGCAGGCCGACATGGCCCTGAAGCTGATCCCCGATCAAGTGGTGTCGCTGGAGAAGAACGAGAAGGTTCGGGTGGAGGGCGCCTCCTACGCCGGCCTGTACGTCCTGGTGGTCAACTCGCTGGTGGAGCCGCTCACGAAGCCGCTGGTGAAGCAGGCGCTCTCGCTCGCCATCGACCGCGAGGCCATTGCCAAGAGTCTCTGGCGCGGCCAGGGCGCGGTGCCCAACGGCTTCGTGGCGCCGGGCGACACCTTCTACGACCCGTCCCGCAAGCCGTTCGAGTACAACCCCGACAAGGCAAAGCAGCTGCTCCAGGAAGCGGGCTACCACGACGAGGAGATCGTGCTGGAGAGCAGCACCATCGTCGGCAACGACCGCCAGATGTCCGAGGCGATCGTCGAGATGTGGAAGAAGATCGGCGTCAACGCCAGGATGGAGAGTATCGAAGCGTCGGTGCGAGCGGCCAAGAACCGTGACAAGTCGTTCAAGGGCCTGTTCTGGTCCGACCCGACCTCCACCCTCCAGGATCCAGACGGCATGATGTACCGCCTGTTGGCGCCCGGCGGCCCGCAGGATTACTGGCGCGACGCTGAGTGGGACAAGCTCGGCCAGGATGCCCGGCTCGCACTCGACCCGACCGTCCGCGAGCGTGCCTACAGGCGGATGCAGGAGATCATGGACACGAGCCTGCCGTGGATTCCGGTGATCGTGCCGATCGAGAGCCACGGCGTGGCCGACTACCTCAACTGGCGCTCCAACCCGAACCAGACGCTCGAGCTGCGTCGGGACGTGCTCACCTTCAACCGGTAGCCCCCGACGCCTCCCTCTGAACCTCGCCCGCTCGGGCATCGTGGCGCCCACGACCGCCACGATGCCTCGGCCGGCGAGCTTTGCGTTGCTGGCAGGTCGCCGTCGTCGCGGTCCGTCACGCTGCCCTGCTCCCGCTCGTTGAGAACGTCGAGGCGGATGCGGGACAGGGGGCGAGTCGGATGCGGGGATGGCTGGTCGGCGTGGCGGCGGCAGCGGTCTGCCCGGTCGTGCTCGGGCTGGCGGCGGCGCTCGGGCTGCTGCGCGGCGACGCGTTCTGGATCGTCTCGCCGTTCCTCGGTCTTCCGCTGTCGGGCGTGCTGGCCGGCCTCGCCGTGCCGCGCTATGCCCCGCACACGACCGCCCTGGTGGCCGCGCTGACCGTGCCGGTCGGGCTGGCCGTCGGCTGGATCGTCGCGCTGCTGGTGACCTTGCCGCTCGACCCGAGCCAGGACACTGCGCAGACGCTGTTCTTCGCACTGCTCTCGACGTTTGCACTGCCGTGGTGGCTCGGCCCGGTCCTGCTCGCGATGGGTATCGCCTGGTGGATGGTGCGACGTTGGCGGGGGACAGAGTACCTCGCCTGAAACGCGAACGGCCCCGGCTCTCGAAGAGCCGGGGCCGTTCCCGTCAGAAGGTGCGCGGTCAGCGCGTCCCGAGCCGCACGATCGGCGCGGCGACGTTCGTCAGGACGGTGCTGCCGATGCCCAGGCCGGCCGCCGTCGCGCTGCCGCCCGGCGTGTCGCCGCCGGCCAGGTTGACGATGCCCGAGCCGACGCCGAGGCCGGCGCCGCCGAGGTCCAGGCCGGTCGCCGTGGTGTTGCCAGCTTCCTGGGAATCCGCATCGTAGACGGTCGGGTTGATGGTGCTCGGGGTGGCCGCGAAAGCCGACGTCGTGCCAGCAAACAGGGCCGTCGCGAGAGCCAGTGCGCCGAGGGATCGCGTGATCTTGGTCTTCATTGTCGTGCTCCTTCGCGGCAGTCATCGTGGTGTGTGTGACTACAGCGTACGGGCACGAGGGTGATTCGCGATGTCAGCCGCGCGGTAGACGCGCTGTTCGCACGCTAACAGTCGCGGCTGACATCTGGCGTCCTGAGCGGCCCGCGCTCCTGGTGGGCGATTTATGCCTGCAACGCCTCGGTCGGCGCCTGGAACATGTACTCCTTGAGGTAGCGAATCTCCTCGCGGCGGGCGTGCAGCTCCTCGCGGAGCAGGTCACGGACCGACAGCATCGAGAGGAGCGCCCCATCCTCCACGATCGGCAGGTGCCGAATGTTGGCGGCGTCCATCAACTGGACGGCGTCCTGGAACGCCTCGTCCGGCGACGCGAACACGATCTTGGTGGTCATGATGCCGTCTACGCTGGTCGAGGCCGGATCGTGGCCCAGCGCCACCACCCGGCGGACCACGTCCCGCTCGGAGACCAGGCCCACCAGCCGGTTGCCCTCCAGCACCGCGACGATGCCGACGTTGCGGTCGGTCATCGTCTGCACCGCGTCGGCAACAGTCGCCCCGCGCTGAACGGCGTGCACAAACCCTGGCACCATGATGTCGCGCAACTTCGTCATCGAAGCTCCTCCGCCGAGGGATCGACGCACCGTCGCGCCGTCTGGATCACCGTACAGCGCCCGTCAGGAAAACGCAAGAGGGGGGAGTCTACTCCTGACTGGCGCGCAAGGCGTTCAGAATGACGCCGACGTCGATCGCTTCCTGGAGCGCCGCCCCCACGATCGCCTACTACTCCTGACTGGCGCGCAAGGCGTTCAGGATGACGCCGACGTCGATCGCTTCCTGGAGTGCCGCCCCCACGATCGGCGGCACGAACCCGAACGCCGCACATCCCATGCCAACCACGCTCAGCCCGATCCCCCAGAGGATGCTCTGGAGCGCGATGTTCACGGTGCGCCGCGAGACGGTCACCGCCTCGCCGACCAGCGCGAAGTCACCGCCCAGGAAGACGATGTCGGCGGCCTCGGAGGCGGCCGTCTGCTCCTCGTTGCTGAACACCATCCCGACGTCCGCCAGCGCCAGGGCCGGCGCGTCGTTGATGCCGTCGCCGACCATCGCGGTGACCTTCTTCTGCCGCCGCAGCTCTGCGATGCCGGCCTGCTTGTCGGCCGGCGAGCACTCGGCTCGCACCTCGACGTCCGACCCGAGCCGCTCGGCCACCTTCATGGCCGCCTCGTGACGGTCCCCGGTGAAAATGAGCATCGAGAGACCCCGTCGATGCAGCGCCTGGATCGTCGCGTGGGAATCGTCTTTGATCTGGTCCTCGAACGTGAAGACGGCGAGCTGCTCACCCTCGCAGCGCAGCTCGATCGCCATGCCTCGCCCGTCCTGGACCCGGCTCAGGGTGTACTGCTTCCCGTCAACCGTGCCGTCGATCCCACGACCGATCTCCTCGCGCACGTGCTCGGCCAGCATCGGCGTGGCGCCGTGCTCGCGAGCGTACGCGACGAGCGCCTTCGCCAGCGGGTGCAGGGAGCTCCGCTCGATCGACTCGACGATGCCGAGCAGCTCGGCATCAGGCCGCTCCGAGAGATTCACGACCTCGCTGACGGTCGGCTGGCCGAGCGTGATCGTGCCGGTCTTGTCGAAGATGATCGTGTCGATCCGCGACAGCGCCTCCAGGCTGGCGAGGCTCTTCACGATGATCTTGCGCTTCGCCGCCGCGTTCACCCCACCCAGCAGGGCGATCGGCGTCGCCAGGATCAGCGGGCACGGGGTCGCCACCACCAGCACCGAGAGGATCGCGCGGAGGCCGTCCGTGCCGCTCACCCGGGTGGCGTAGGCCCAGGCGACCCCGGCCATCGCGAGCGTCACCAGCGTGAAGATCGTGCTGTACTTGTCGGCGAGCCGGACCATCGGCGCCTTCTCGTCCTGGGCGCTCTGGACCATGTCCACGATCTTCGCGTAGGTCGAGTCGCCGGCCGGCCGGGACACCTGGACGACGATCGGGTCGCCGATGTTGACGGTGCCGCCGCGGATCGGGTCGCCGGCTCGCTTCTCGATCTCGTACGGCTCGCCCGTCAGCGACGACTCGTCGGTCAGCCCGGCGGCGGTCACCAGCACGCCGTCGAGCGAGATCACCTCACCCTTGCGGACGTACACCTCCTGCCCGACCGACACATCGGCGATCGGTACGCGGGCGCCGGGTCCGCTGCGCTCGCCGTCCCAGAGCAGCACGTCGGACGGGATGCGGTCCACCAGCGCCGTCAGCGAGCGCTTCGCCCGCGAGACGCCGTACTCCTCCAGCGTCCGCCCGCTGGAGACCATCAGCGCGATCAGCATCGCCACCACGTACTCGCCAGCCCACAACCCGACGACGATGGCGAGGACGGCGATGTAGTCCAGGGCGTACTGCCGCTTGAGCAGCAGCGTCACCGTCTCCACGACGAGGCCCCAGCCGCCCAGTACCGTCACGCCGACGGCTACGGCGATAGCTGGAAGCGGCTGGCCGAGCGCCTGGAGCGCGAGGTAGACGACGATGCCGAGCGCCACGACGATTGGGACGGTCAGCTCGCGAAGAAGATCGGCGTCGATGAATCGTAAGGATGAGACGGTCTTGCCCGACCGGCCAGGGTCGCCACCCTCCGGCATGTGATGGGCCTCGTCGGTTGGGTCGTCGGTTTTGTCGATTGAGTGGTGGCTAACAGAGGTCGAACAGGACGGGCTAACAGACGACTGCCAGCGACTGCTAACGGACTCGCTTTGCACTGGCTACCTCGCAGTGTGTGATTGCAGTTATGCAACTCACGCTCCTGGTCAGTGTACTGCGATTCCTTCCGCCATGCAAGGCTCTGGCGTCTCGTCGGCGTCACGCGCGCGACGCAGAAACCCGAGGCCGGCCGGCGGTGGGAACGCGGCAGCGTTCCCACCAGCGCCGGCAACTCTCCTACGACCAGCGGGTCGGCGACCAGGAGAGCGGGCGCTGCTCTTCAATCTTCGCCTCGTCCAGCTCCATGCCGAGACCGGGCTGGTCGGTCAGCGTCACGACCCCGTTCACAGGCACCAGCGGCGTCTTCAAGAACCACTGGTGAATCGTGTTCCACTTGATCAGGTACTCCAGGATCGGGCAGAGGTTCGGCGGCTGTGAGGCGATCAGGTGGGCCGTCGCGTTGGAGGAGTGGCCGTGCGGCACGACCGGCAGGTCGTAGGTCGAGGCGATGGCGCAGATCTTCAGCGTCTCGGTGATGCCGCCGCACCAGTAGATGTCCGGCTGGAGCACGTCCACCGCCTGGGCGTCCATCAGCTGCTTCAAGCCCCAGCGGGTGTACTCGTGCTCGCCGCCGGAGATCGGGACGTTCACCCGCCGCCGGATCTCGGCGTAGCTCTCGATCTTGTCCGGCATGACCGGCTCTTCGATCCAGCGCGGCTCGTGCTCCTCCAGTAGCGCCGCCATCTTGACGGTGTACGGCACGTCCCACGACATCCAGGCGTCGAGCATGATGTCGATGCCCTCGCCGACGCCCTCTCTGAGCTGCTGCACCAGATAGAGGTTCCGCTCCATCCCCTCCCGACCGTCGGCCGGGCCGTCGCGGAAGAACCACTTCATCGCCTTGTAGCCCTGCCGCACCACGTCCCGCGCCCGGTCCACGGCCCGGTCTGGGTGGATCGAGAAGCCGAGCATGCTGGCGTAGGCCGGGATCTCGGCGCGGGTCGGGCCGCCCAGGATCTTGTAGACCGGCGCGTTGAGCGCCTTCCCCTTCAGATCCCAGAGCGCGCAGTCCACCGCGCTGATCGCGATCATCGTGCTGCCCTTCCGCCCGTGGACGGAGTGGCGGTACATCTTGTCCCAGAGCAGCTCGTGCGCCAGCGGGTCGGCCCCGATCAACAGGCTCTTGAGCTGGGTGTCGATGATGAACGCGTACTCTAGCGTGATCGGACCGCCGATGCCGGTCACGCCGTCGTCGGTCACGATCTCCACGAAGACCGACTGCATCCTGTAGGCGCCTTCGCTCAGCTTTTCGAGCCAGGCCGGGCCTTCGTTGCGGTGCTCCGGGTACATGTCGATCGGGCGGACCAGCCGCTCCTCCCAGAACTCGCCAGGGAACTGCATCGTTCCGCGCAACTGGGTCAGTCGAACGTCGGTGATCTTCATTTCGAGCATCCATCCCAGGTATCGTGTCGAGTGGTCGTCTCTCCGAGTGTACCCCGTCCATTCGATCCCGCCTCGCCCGCGCAGTCTGCGCCCGCGCTTGTAGCCGCCCGGCCCTCTCGCGATAATCCGACGATCGAGCCGACCGGGCCGCTGTCGTGGAGAGGATGCGCCGGCCGTGGGCTGCGCGGATGAGGCGACGATGCCAGACCAGAGTCGAAGCGGTCCCGAACCGTCGCACAACCTGCCAGCACGTCTGACCAGCTTCGTCGGTCGCGAGCGCGACGTGGCGGTCGTCGGCGGGCTGGTGCGCGCCCATCGCCTCGTCACCCTGGCCGGCGCGCCGGGCGTTGGTAAGACGCGGCTCGCGCTGCAGGTGGCCCGGTCACGGATTGGCGAGCATCCCGATGGCGTCTGGCTGGTCGAGTTGGCCTCGCTCGCCGATCCGGGCCTCGTGCCGCAGGCCATTGCCGACATGCTCGGCGTCCGCGAGCACGCCCGCCGCGCGTACACCGACACGCTGATGGAAGCGCTCCGTGACCGCGCGCTGCTCCTGCTGCTCGACAACTGCGAGCACCTGATTGAGGCGGTCGCGACGCTGGCCGACACGCTGCTGCCCGCCTGCCCCGGCCTCACCATTCTCGCCACCAGCCGCGAGCCGCTCGCCATCGATGGTGAGGTCACCTACCGCGTCCCGTCGCTGACTGTGCCGGAATCCGAGCTGCTGCGCGCCGGCCCGGTCGATCCCTCTGACCTCGTGGAGCAGTCGGAAGCGCTCCGCCTGTTCGTGGACCGCGCCCAGATCGCCGACCCGTCGTTCTTGCTGACCACCCGGAACTGTGCCGCCGCTGCTCGGGTGTGTGCGCGGCTGGACGGCATCCCGCTCGCCGTCGAGCTCGCCGCTGCCCAGGTCCGCGCGCTCTCGGCGGAGGAGATCGCCGCTCACCTGGACGACCGCTTCCGCCTGCTGACTGGCGGCAGCCGGACCGCGCTGCCGCGTCAGCGGACGCTCGCCGGTGCTGTCGGCTGGAGCTATGACCTGCTCACGGAGCCAGAGCGTGCCCTGCTCCGCCGTCTCTCGGTCTTCGCCGGCGGCGCGCATCTCGAAGCGATCGAGGCCGTGGGGGGTGCCGGGTGTTGGGAGTTGGGTGTTGAGGATACGTCGGACGGCATGTCGTCCCCCAACGTCCAAAACCCAACCGCCAACACTCTCGATGTGCTCACCAGCCTGATTGACAAATCGCTGGTCGTCGCGCGACAGGGCGTGGACCATCCGACACGCTACGGCCTGCTGGAAATGGTGCGACAGTTCGGCCGCGAGCGCCTGGAGGAGGCCGGCGAGG
This sequence comes from Chloroflexota bacterium, assembly GCA_046328125.1. Taxonomy (GTDB): domain Bacteria; phylum Chloroflexota; class UBA6077; order UBA6077; family JACCZL01; genus JADZEM01. The sequence goes on along the minus strand of JAXLXF010000049.1, from coordinate 29,713 downwards.
GGGTACGCGCTCGGCAGCTCCACCGCGACTGCTATCGCACGCTCGCTGAGCGGGCCCACTACGAGCTCTGGCGGCCAGATGCGGTTCGCTGGCTCGACCGCCTGGAGCGCGAGCACGACAACCTCCGTGCGGCGCTCACCCTCTGCGCCGAGGAAGCCACCGCCGAGCCCGCCGGCTCCGGACCGTCACGCTTGCTTGCCCTCGCCGGCGCCCTGTGGCGGTTCTGGTTCCTGCGCGGGCACTGGGATGAGGGCTACCACTGGGTCCACCGAGCGATAGCAATCCCTCCCACGAACCTTTCGACGGCGTCACTTCGCGATCGAGCCATCGCACTGTTCGGCGCAGCTGAGCTCACCCGCCCGCTCGGCGATCTGCCTGGGGCGGTTGCTCTGAAGGCGGAATCATTGGCGCTCTGGCGCGATCTCGAAGATGAGGAGGGCGTCGCTATGGCGCTCGGCCGCCTGGCCCACTTCCATACGTTCCTCGGACAGTACGACGAGGCCGAGGCACTCTGCACGGATGGCCTCCGGATCGCTCGCCGAGTTGGGAGTCACCGAGCGCTAAACTCAGTCCTGATGCCGACCGGCGATCTTGCGTTCTGCCGTGGTGACTATGCGGGCGCACTCGTCGCCTTCCAGGAGAACCTGAAGGCGAACCGGGCGCACGTCGATCCGAATGCTGCGGGCTCGATGCTTCAATATGCAGGCATCGCGGCACGCGAGCTCGGCCGGCTCGATGAGGCCGAAGCCTGGATGACCGAGAGCGTCGACATCTTCTCATCGCTCGCGCGCAATCACGGGCTGGCGGTGGCGATACGAGACCTCGGACTGGTTCACCTGTATCAGGGTGAGATGCAGCGCGCCGCTGCCCGTCTCGGCGAGTCGCTGCGACTCTCGGCGCAGCTCGGGGCGCGCTGGAACCTGTACGAGTGCCTGTACGAGCTTGCCAACGTCGCCGTCACCGGCGACCAGCCCGAAACCGCCGCTCGCCTCCACGGCGCCGCTGAGGAGTTGCGCGCCTCGCTTGGCACCTCGCTGCGGGTCGGCCAGCGCGAGCGTTATGACCGGTATGTCGAGATCGTGCGCGACCATCTGGGTGACGTGGCCTTCGACCGGTCTCTGGCTGACGGACGCGCCATGCCCCTGGCCTCGGCCGTCGAGTTGGGGCTGGCCGTCGCCGAGCAACCCGGGCCAGCTCCTGCGCCGCCCGTGTCCACCGTTCCCCAGCAAGGGCCGCTCTCTCGCCGCGAGCTCCAGATCGCGACTCTGGTGGCGCGCGGCCTCACCAACCGCCAGATCGCCGCGCAGCTCGACCTCTCACAGCGCCCGGTGGATGCGCACGTGCGGAATGCGCTCGGCAAGCTCGACCTGAGTTCGCGCGCCCAGCTGGCGGCCTGGACTGTCGGACAGGGATTCGCTTCCATCCGCTGAGCGCCCTTGCCCTATGTGGTAGGTCATCTTGCCGATGCCTGGCGACGTCAGTCCATGGATTAGGTATTCCAAGTAGGCAGCCTCACCGAAGCGCCAGGATCCGTCTCGCCCTACGGTGGTCACATCCGCACTGCTGGGGGTCACGGATGCGCCGCCGTCTCGCCGAGCTCTCGACCGTCCTCGTTGTCAACGCGGTCATCGCTGCCTCGCTTGCCGCGGCGAACGTCGCCCTGGCTCGACCGTCCACCGAGGGGGACATCCACCCGACAGGCGCGGTCCTCGGCTGCCTGGATGGACCAGTTGTGCCACTCGCGGCCTCAAAGGTGACGGGTGGGGGTGGCATCTGCCTGGACGACGGCGGTGTCCACGGCACCCTGCGCGTCGGCAGCCTCTGGCCCGGCGACGCCTACACCGGCTGGCTCGCCTATTTCGACCGCCCTTCAACCTGTACTCAGAGTCCGTGCGGCCTGGTCGACCTGCGCGGGAACGACCCGCCCGGCGTGGTCGTCCGGATCGGGGGCGGCGTCCCCCGTGAGGACGGCGAGTTGGAGCTACGCGCCGACCTCCCAGACCTGCGCCTGACAGCGGGATCGCAAGTCACGCTCCTGCTCCTGAATCACGGCCCGGCCAGCGAGACCGATAATCGTGCCCGCGCCCGCCAGCTCCTCACGTTGCAGCGCCCCGATCTTGGCGCGCCGGTCGGAGGGGCGGTCGCCGATGGTGGGAAAGGGTGGCCGCACGCCGAGGCCGTCCTCTTCCTGCACTGACCCGAATGGACTCCTGCGCTTCCTGCGGGACGGGCACCCCGGGTCTCTCGAATCACAACACTCGGCTCTGCACCGGTCCTATACTCGCTGCAGCGACACCGCCCGGCCGACCGCTCTCGTTTCCCTGCTGGAAGCGGCGCCGACGAGTCGGTCGCGGCACGGGCCACAGGCAGGGAACGGCGAACGATGCGGCGCGCGGTCGGAGTCATCGAGAAACCGCCGGTCCGGCGAGAGACCGGCCGTCGCTCGACGCCGCCGGATCTCGTCCCACCTGTCCGGTCAGGCCCGCGCCCGCCCGTCCTCCGGCCAACGCTTCGCGCACTCTGGCGCACCCTCGTCCGAATCCTGGTGCGCGGACTCCTTGCCCTGATCCTCGTGGCGCTGGTCGGCCTCGGCTCGTACGACCTGGAGGCGAGCAAGCCGAGAGCGGTGCCCGTTCCGGTGGATCGCATCTGCCCCGGCCGCTTCCAGCCGATGCGCGACGGCGCGACCGGCCTGGTCCCGCTCTGTACGAACGCCGCCAGCCTGCCGGACGGGGAGCGCAACGTCAGAAGCGCTATTGTCGTGATCCATGGCAGCTCGCGGACTGCCGTCTCCGTCTATGAGTCCGTCGAGAAGGACGTTCGCGATGCCGCGCGCACCGACACTCTGATCCTGGCGCCGCAGTTCCTGACCGCCCTCGATCTCCGCAATCGCGCTCCGGAGCCGGAGCTTGCCCTCTGGCGCCTGGGCGGCTGGAGCCAGGGTGACCGCTCCGAGCTGGTCGTGGACGGGCCGCCCAACCGCCTCAGCTCGTTCGAGGTCGTGGACCGCCTGGTCGAGGAGCTTGCCGTGCCCGGCCGCTACCCCAACCTGCGCGAGATCACGATCGCCGGCCACAGCGCCGGCGCCCAGTTCGTCCAGCGGTACGCGGCCGGCACCCAGGTCGAGCAGAAGCCGGCCGTCGCGCGGCGACGCTTTGTGTTCCGCTACGTCGTGGCTAATCCATCCTCGTACATGTATCTCTTCCCGCGCCAGCCAGACCGCCTCACCGAGCGCTGCCCCCGCTACGACGAGTACAAGTACGGCCTGACCGGACTCAACACATACCTCAGCGCGCTTGGTCCCGACGGGATTCGCGCCGCCTACGCTCAGAAGGACGTGATCCTGATGCTCGGTGGCCTCGACTTCCAGATGCAAGACCCGAGCAAGGACGACACCTGCGCGGCGATGGCCCAGGGCGCCCACCGCCAGAGCCGAGGGCATCGCTTCTTCCAGAGCCTGAACCAGAACTACGGTCCCGGCGGCCATCACACGACGCTGGTGCGCGTGCCCGGCGTCGGGCATAGCGCCCGCGACATGTTCACCTCGCCGGAAGGCCGGGCCGTGCTGCTGGGCCGCTAACCGGTCATGTCCGTCTTCCCACACGGTGAGCTTCCCAAGGCGGCGGCTCGAATTCTCGTGCACGACGTCCAAGACGGGTCGGTCGTCAGTCACCAGTCGGCACCGCTATCATGGGGCACTCTCGTTCGGGGAGCCCGTTCGCCCGATGGCCGCCTAGCTCTTCGAGCGACTGGTGCGGTCGCTGCTGGTGCTGCTGGGCATGGTGCTGGCCGCCTACGCGCTCATGCTTGCGACCGGCGACCCGGCCGGCGCACTGGTCGGACCAGGCGTCCCGGGCTGAGCCCGTATGCTCGTATCGCTGCTGGCCGGGCGACTGCCCCGCCGTCCGGCCAGCCAGCGACCTTGCCCGAGGCCGCCCAGAGTGGGCCATGGACGGGAGAGTCCACGTCTACCAGTGGTGTGTGGCTACGCCACGCCGGGGCCTGCCCGTTCGTCGGAGAGCGACGACAGAGTGTAGGCGTGGGTGTCAGCTCATGGCATCACAAGTGGCGTACAATTGAGGTGACTCACTCCCGCATCGTGCACTCAGACGATCCGCCCTGGATCGAAGCTGCTGATGGCTGATCTCGCCTCGCGTCCCGCCCGAGCACAACCGTCCGCGCCGCACTTGCCGTGGTGGTATGGCTGGCTCCCGCTGATGATCCTGCCGTGGCCGGCGGCTCTCGTCGGGCCGATGACCTTGCCGCGCTGGGCGGCAATGTGGGCGCTCGCGGTGGTCATCTTCTGCGGCTGCAAGTGGCTGACCTGGCGCCGCTGCCCACCGACCCGTGCGCCGCTCTGGCAGCAGGCGTCCTATCTGTTGCTCTGGCCCGGCCTTGACCCTGCCGCGTTCCTGGCGCCGAGACCGTCACCTGCTGCCCGCCGCCCCACTCGCCGTGAGTGGCTGCTCGGGGCGGGCAAGCTCGCTGCTGGCGTGCTGATCCTCTACGGTCTGACCCGGCTGATTCCGCCAGAGCATCCGTACGTCGTCGGCTGGGTCGGGATGGTTGGCACGATCATGGTGCTCCATTTTGGGTCGTTCCACCTGCTCTCGTGCTTCTGGCGCAGCATCGGGGTCAACGCCCGCCCGCTGATGTACTCGCCGCTGGTGTCGGTCAGCCTCGGCGAGCTGTGGGGTCGCCGCTGGAACACCGCCTTCCGCGACCTGACCCATACGTACCTGTTTCGTCCGTTGACGGCGCGGTTCGGCGCGCGGGGCGGAGTCTTCGCCGGCTTCCTGTTCAGCGGCATCGTTCACGACGCGGTCATCTCGGTGCCGGCCGGCGGCGGCTACGGCGGCCCGACCGTGTTCTTCATCTTGCAAGCGCTCGGCATCCTCGCCGAGCGGAGCCGCCTCGGCAAGCGGATCGGCCTGGGCGCGGGCTGGCGCGGCTGGACCTTTGTCGTGCTGATGCTGGCGATGCCTGCCCCGCTCCTGTTCCATCCGCCGTTCGTGCTGGGGATCGTCGTGCCGTTTATGCACGCCATCGGGGCGATCTGATGCTCGTCGATCCTGTTGTCTGTCCGGGAGCGAGAGCCGACCATGCAACTCGCCAACGACCTGCCAACGCTGGTGTTCCTGGCCGGCATTGTCCACTTCGGCATCCTGATCGCGTCGGCGCTGGTGCCGTTCCGGCTCGGCTGGCGCCAGGAGCTGGCCGTCCTCTCGACGCTCCACCGCCAGATGTACTGGGTGTACGGCGGCTACGTGGTGCTGGCGATCGTCTCGTTCGGCCTGATCTCGACGCTCAACGCCCAGGAGATCGCCGCTGGCAGCGGACTAGCGCGCGGCTTCTGCGGCTACGTGGCGGTCTTCTGGGGCGTCCGTGTCTGCCTGCAAGTCGTGTTCGACGTGAAGGAGCACCTGACCACGTGGTGGCTGAAGGCCGGCTACCACCTGCTGACGGTGCTGTTCCTCGGCTTCACGGTGCTCTATGGCTGGCTCGCCCTGCGTCCGTCCCTCTGAGCCACCCGACGGGCCTCGTCTAGTCCGCTAATCGGTGCTTCCAGCGGACTGCCGCTTCCGCAATAGCTCCTCTTGCTGCTCGAGCTCGCTCGCGAGAGCCTCGACTCCCCGCTTCCGATATCGGTGAACGGTTCTGTCGCTGATGGCGAACCGAGTCGAGATGCGGGGAATCTGCATCCCTGCCACGTACCTCGCCTCGATCACAGCGTGGATCAGGTCGATGGATCTTCCATTCTGGTCCGGCGGCTTGAGTCGCTCGATCGCCGTGACCAGCACCTCCCGGAGTACGTGTGCCTGCTCCAGTGGGGTCGAACCACCGACATGACCGTTGCGCTGTTCGGCACGCGCGGCGGCGATCGTCAGTGGCAGGTGAGTGGTCAGCTCGCAGCCGGCTAGCCTGGCTGGCGCCCGCAGCTGTTCGAGCGCCTGTTCGACCAGCGGCTCCAGCGCCTGCTGGGCCAGCGACGCTGGCTCTTCGCCAGGCTCGTCATCCTGGTGGGGCGTCGCGGCTGACGGCTCGGCGACCGGCTCAACTTCTACGTTTGGCTGTTGCTCCGCCGCCGTCGTCTCACTCTTGGCCGTTTCCTGGACGAGTACATCATCCTGGACCTGTGGGTCTTCCTGGGCAAATAGGACTTCCTGGACGGGCACGTCATCCGGTGCGTCCGCCGGCTGCTCCGGTTCGTCGGCGCCGCGCAAGACCTCGTCCAATGCGTCGTAGAGCGTCAGCAAGCCGTTCGCCCAATCGCGCGCACGGTCGCCGACGCTGGAATCGTCGCCCCTCTGGAGCAGCGCAACGAGTGCGGCGTAGGCATTCGCGGCCTGCTGCACGCACTCGTCGATCGCCGCTTGCTGCCGTGCCGAGATCGCGCGCAGCCGCTCCAAGCCTTCCTCATCCGGCGATGGCAGCTCCCCCCGGTCGTACTGATGCAGCGTCTCTTGCACGGCGGCCCACCGCTCGAGGAGCTCCCCAAGGACGGGTATGAGCTGATCGTCCAGGCATCGGATCGCATCCTTCAGCGTGCCGATCAAGACCGGATTCTGTCGGTCCTTTGGCTGTCGCTGTCGTTCCGCCAGAAGTGACGCGATTCCCTGACGGATCTTCAGGAGCGTGCGCATCTGTGGTGACGACGACGCGGCGCGTGGCCAGTATGCCACCACGACAATCGCCGCGTACGCCGCGACGCCGAGCACGAGCACCCAGACCGCCCGATCCGACCAGGGCCGAAGCGCCGGCGCGAGCCAGAGCGCGGCGGCCAGCGCCACGCTCATACCGAGCAACGCCAGCCCGACCGGATGCGTCAACGCGACCCGGATGGACGCCCGCACGCCAGCTCCCTTCGTCGAGACCTCGGCCGTCAGGAGCGGATTATAGAGGCGGACCAGAGGCTCGGAAAGATCGACGTCCAGGCGGAACGCCACGACATCGTCTGGGCTGGGGGAATCGTCGTCGCCGAAGGAAAAGATCGTCGCTACCATCGCCAGCCGCTCGCAGCCACTCGAAAGTCGTCGGTCGAGACGTGCGACCGTGGCCTAGAAGTACTTCCCGAACACGGCCAGCACCGAGGCAAGTTGCCCTTTCTCGGTCGTCGTCGCCTGGAACGCGGCGTGGGTCGCTTCGGCCAGAATCCGTCCGACTTCGAGGTCGGCGTCCTTCCCGATGCCCACGTAGAAGACGTGGATCGGGTGTTTCGTCGGCACCGCCATGCTCGTACCCAGCACGTCCTTCCGTGGCACGCTCGTCGGAGCGGCGGTCGTGCCACAGCCATCGACAGTCTCGAAGCCCCAGCAGACCGGTAGTACCGTCTCGTCCCGAGACATCGTCTGGATCAGGTTGTGCAGCGGCAGGCCGCGATTCGCCTTCCCGTCCGTCAGGACGACCACGCCACGGATCGCGCCGTCGTCGGCATCTGCCTCGTCAGTCATGCGGATCGCCTCCTGCAACGCCGTGTACAAGGCGGTGTTGCCGGTCGCCGTCATCCGGTTGGCCGCGTCGGCGATGGCGAAGCGAGTGTCGGCGACTGGCGCGACGGGGATCCGCTGGTTCACCGCATCGGAGAACGTCAGCAGGCCGACATGGGTAGCTCGATCGACGTTGTCCACCATCCGGATCGTACCCTGACGGGCTTGTTCGAGTTTCTCCCCAGTCATTGACCCAGATGTGTCCACCATCAGGGTCACGACGCCGGGCTTCTTGACGTTGCCCCAGGCGTCCACAATAGACCTCGCGGCAGCTGGCTCAACGCGATCTGGATTCAGCCTGGTGGCTGGCAGCTTCGGATCGGGCCAGAAGCGGCTACCTGCTGGACGGGTGTACGGGACACTCGGGCCGGGGCGGAAGCCTTCCTGCATGAATGCCTGCTGCTGAGCGTCGGCCAGCAGGTAGGCGATCCACTGCTGGGCCGCCTCGGCTTGCTCGGTGGTGACCCAATCGGCGTTCACCAGCGCGGCCGAGTGGTTGTGCTGAGGCGAGCCCTCGCGCGGGTAAATGAACACCATGTCGCGGTCGAGCGCGCGCCGGCTCTTGCCGTTGGTGTCTTCGACTTCGACCTTGCCCTGGTACAGCTTGACGAGATTGTCCTCGGCGATGAAGAAGAAATGACCGTAACGCGGCCCCAGGTAGATCTTGCTGTTCAGGATCAGCGTGTCGGGAACGTAGTGGTCCACGCCACGCTGGAACTGACGCACGTACTCCACAACCTTCGGGTCCGTCACGTCGGCCTGCGTAAGCGTCTCGGGCGACTTGCCGGCCGCGATGGCGTACAGCGTGTAGATCATGCTGCGGGACGTGCTGGAGCTGTCCGGGTCGGTGAACGAGATGAGCGGGGTCTTGCCCCACTCGGCGCGCGCGGTGGGGCAGGTGGACCACCCGCGCGGGTCGTTCCGTAGCGCGATGATGTCGGCGTAGCCGATCGGCTTCTCGGGCCAGCCGAGGCACTGAGCCATCTCGCGGAGCGTCGCGATCCCGAGGAACGTTCGGGCCAGGACCGCCGTGTTCGCGAGGTCGATCACATCGCGCCCGACGGAGTAGTTGACGTCGCCGAGCCAGTGGTCGGCGGCGGGCGTCACGATGGTCGGGTCGGGTAGGGCGTCGCCGTTCTGGCCCCCGGTGCCCTGGTTCTCCGGGCACGCAGCGCCGGGGCTGGTGCGCTTGACCAGTTGACACGTCATCGTGCCGGAGTTAGCCTCGATCGGACGGACTTCGATCGGCTTGCCGGACGAGGTGAAGTGCCGGTCGGCGTTGAACCGGCGAGCGAAGCCTGGGAGCAGCGCATCGCTCGTCATGTGGCCGTTGGCCCAATGTGTGACCACGACCGTCTCGCGCGAGCTCGCGAGCATGAACACGACAGCCATACACGCGATCCAGAGGACGACGATGCCCCCGACAAGATGGGACCGTTGCGGCCTGAGCCCGACCACGTCATCGCTCCGTCAAGCCTGCGCGCAGCATCGCGCGAGTCCACCAGCTGTGACGAGCCTACCAGAGGACGTCTGTCAGCGACCTGTCACGTACTGTCAGTCTGCTGCCATTCCCGCCTGACGCGCGCCTCACTGTCCCGGCACGGGCAGTTGTAGCACCGGGTCGGTGCCAAGCACGATCTGTGGCATCTTCCCGTCCCAGCGCCGCCACCGCTCCTGCTCCACTCCTCTCGTCAGTCCCGCAGAAACTCCCGGACGTCGATCGGGACTCCCAGGTTACGCTCGCCGCCGGTCGTGAACAGCCGCATGGTGTAGGTCGTCCAGGTCGTCCCTTCGTCCGTTGCTTGCTCCGACAGCGTCACTTCGTTATCAGCCTGCATCACCTGGACGACGCGACGGAAGATGTGGGCCTCGCCGTCCCAGTCCGAGCCGATCGCGGCCTGAAAGAGATACGACCCCGGCGCGACGCCTTCGAGTACCGTTTCCTCGCCGGCTCGCACGTAGACGAACGCTCTCGTCCCGCGCGCGCCGTCGGCGTCGCGAAGCTTGAACGCGATATCTGTCGCGAGCTCGTTCTTCATGGTGAAGGTGCTGCGTCCACCACTGTAGGTTGGAGGGCTCAGGTTCTCGCCGGTGGCAGGCCGTTGCGCCGGAGCAGGCGTTGGTGCCGCCCGTCCGACCGTGGGTGGCGGAGTCGGGGGCCATGGACGTTCCGCCTGAGCTTCGGCTTCCCCGAGCGGGATGCGGCTCAGGCCGTCAGGTGGCGGATACGCGGACGGTCCCTCCCAATAGATTGTCTGGCGCCGCGCGTTTGCGTCCACTGCCCAGTGGCGGTAGCCGTCCGTGAAGACAATGATGCGGACCGGTCTGCCATCCTCGGGGCGCGCGTAGAGCAGGCCGGTCGTCGTGCGCTGCGCCAGGCCGCCGTCGTCCGCATCGGCGAGACAGCCGACCGTCTGTCCGACAATCGACGAGAAGCGCGACAAGAGCGGCCCGAACAGATCGCGGACCCTGACGTCATTCTCGGCCTGCCTCTCGCAGCCCGTTCCGAGCGCTTCCTGTGCCGCTTCCGCCTGGCCCATCTGGGGCTGATCGTCGCGCTGACCGGCCTGGCCGGGCCGATCGCGCAACGACCGGTCCACGCAGCGGGACCTTTCGACCGAATCGACCACATCATCGTCATCTTTCAGGAGAACCACGCGTTCGACAACTACTTCGGGTCGTTCCCCGGCGCTGATGGTCTGGCGAACGCAGGCGCGACGGCCGTCCAGGTGAACAAGCAGGATCAGCCGTACGCCGTGCTGCCGGCGCCGCTCGGGCGGCCCGAGCCGGGCGCGACCGTCCGCCAGCCCGACCCCCGGTTCCCGTCCGACCTGCCGAACGGCCCGTTCCGGCTCAATCAGTTCGTCGAACCGGGCGAGCCGCTCGGCAATCAGGCACATGTCTTCTACCGGCAGCAGTACCAGATCGACGGCGGCAAGATGGACAAGTTCGTCGCCTGGACCGACGCGGGCGGCCTCGTGATGGGCTATTGGGACCTGGAAGACCTGCCGATCCAGCGCCTCGCCCACGAGTACACGCTGGCCGATCACTTCTTCCACGCAGCGTTTGGCGGCTCGTTCCTCAACCACTTCTGGCTGATCTGTGCCTGCACCCTGGTCTTTCCGAACGCACCTGCAGCCATCGTAGCGGTGCCGTACCCTGACGATCCGGAGCACCTCCAGGACCGGAACGTCAGCCCGGACGGCTTCGCGGTCAACACGTCGTACTCGGTCAACCGCCCGCACCCGTGCAACGTCCCGCCCGAGCAGCTGGTTCCGAGCCAGACGTTGCCGACCGTCGGCGACCGGCTCTCAGAGGCTGGTGTAGACTGGGCCTGGTACTCCGGCGGCTGGAACGACGCGTTGGCCGGCACTCCGGATCCGCAGTTCCAGTTCCACCATCAGCCGTTCGCGTACTTCGAGCGGTACGCGGACGACACGGCGGAGCGGGCGCAGCACCTGAAGGACGAGCGCGAGTTTCTGGCAGCTTTGCGTGACGGCACGTTGCCTCCCGTCAGCTTCGTCAAGCCGATCGGGCAGGAGAACGAGCACCCCGCCACCTCAACCGTCCGTCGCGGGCAGGATCACCTGTCGGCGCTGATTCAGGCGATCCAGGAGAGTCGCTACTGGGCCAACGTCGCGGTCATCGTGACGTACGACGACAACGGCGGCTACTGGGACCACGTGGCGCCGCCCGTCGTCGATCGCTGGGGACCGGGCATGCGGGTGCCGACGGTGATCGTCTCACCCTGGGCGAAACGCGGCTACGTGGACCACATTACGTACGACACCACGTCGATCTTGCGGCTGATCGAGCGCCGCTGGGGGCTGCAGCCGCTCGGGACGCGCGACGCGGCCGCGAATGACCTGGCCAACACCTTCGACTTCACACAGCCAGGGCCGTAGCCGAGCGTCGCGGCGCGGACCCGGTCTCAGGCTCGGCGCAGCCAGTCCGCGAACATCGGCTCGGCCACACCCCAGCGACGTGGCCCGAGCCGATGGGCGAGGCCAAGATCCTCCAGCGTCCGCATCGCCCGCGCCACTCCTGAAGGTGGAACCTGGCTGCGGGCGTACGGCTGACCGGTCTCGACAAGGCTGTGCGCCACTGTCCGTTCACCACGCCCGAGACCAGCCCAGAGCACGTCAAAGTACTGGCCGACGTCGTCCAGTGCCTGGCCATAGCCCGCCTGCAGCAGCGCCGACGTGACCTCGGTCGATCGACTGTCTCGCGCGGCGTAGTAGACATGACTCGCCACGAGCATCGTGTCGGCTGGGTGTCCACCTGTTGCATCGAGGAGGTCACTCAGGATGGCAACCGGAATCGTCAGCCCTCGGTCGGCGAACCGTGCTTCCAGGTAGGCGGACCAGCTCCTGCGTGGTACATCTGGCAGCCGGCTCGGCTCGGCAAATCGGAAGAACGGCTCGGCGGCTGCGCCAAACATCTGACGGAGCTTCCTGCCCTGCGATCCGAGGAAGACGTACACGACCGAGCGATGCCGCTGAAAATGGGCACGCATCCGCTTCAGCAGCTCGATGCCCCCAAGCTTCTCGACCTCCTGGAATTCGTCGAACGCGACGACCATGCCGCGTCGGTCTTGCTGTGCCACCTGCTCCGGCAGCTCCAGTGCGCGGTCGAGCATCGTCGCCGGCTCGGGATCGGGCGATCCGACCTTGAACCCGAGCGCGACCTTGATCTCAGGCGGAAACCCCTTCGCCGAGACTGACGGTTCGAGTGACAGCGGACGTCTCGCCAGATGCCAGCCACCCCGCCGGTTCGCGAGCACCGCCTCGGCCAGGCGCTGGGCGAAATCGGCCTGATCCGTGACCGCGAACAGATCGAGCTGACAGGTGTAGAAGCCGTCGCGCCGGAAGCCGTCCAGCAGCGCTCCAGCAACGGAGCTCTTACCCGTTCGGCGCGGCCCTGAGATGTAGATGCTGTGACCATCCCTCAGCCGGGCCGTCGTGCCTTCCAGATAGGCCTCGCGATCGACGACGTCCTCCGGCGGCACCGGGCCGCCAGTCACCAGGAACGGCGTCAAACGACCGTGCGTCATCTCGCCAAGCCTCATATACCATTTCGTGTACTATCATAGTACACGAAACGGTATATGAGCGGATTGTCTACGCTCCGGTGCCCCCCTTCCTCTTGCGGGAGAGGGGGCTGAGGGGTGAGGGCCGGTTACCAGCCCAGCGCGTACGCCACCCGGCGCGGGTCAGCTCCCGCTGTCAGCGTCCCGTTCTCGCGGTCGATCCAGATGCCGCACACCGAGCCAGCTGCCGGGTGCCAGTCCGGCCAGGTCACCACGTCGTGGCCCTTTGCCGCCAGCCCCTCGATCGCATCACGGCCCATCCGCTCCTCTACCTTCAGGAGGTTCGGGTTGTACGGGTGCGGGTCCGAGGTCAGCGGGAAGCTGTAGGTCGAGAGGCGCGGCGCTTCGGCGGCCTCCTGCGGGTCCATCCCGAACTCGACCACGTTCATCACGAACTGGAGCATCGCCTGCGGCTGCACGTCCGCGCCGGGCGTCCCGAACGGCATGATCGGCTTGCCGTCCTTGAACAGGATGAACGGGTTGGTGGTGAGGCGCGGGCGCTTGCCCGGCTGCACGGACGCCGGCGCCTCCGGATCGAGCCAGGACTGGCTGCCCCGGCCCGAGATGATGAACCCGAGCCCCGGCACGATCGGCACGCTGAAGCCGTCGCTCGGGGTGGCGGAAAAGACGTTGCCCTCGGCGTCCACCACGGCTACGTAGCTCGTGTCTGGCGGTAGCGTCGTGAAGCCGCCCTTCGTGGCGCGCGGCTCGCGGCCGTTGCCCGTTCCCACGTCGGACTTCGCGGGCATCTCTGGGCAGGCCCGATTCGGGTCGATCCGGTCGCGCCAGGCTGCCGCGTGCTCCTTCGAGAGCAGCCGGTCGATCGGGACCGGGTAGAAGTCCGGATCGCCGATGTGGTGGTGCCGGTCCGAGAACGCCGCCTTCAGCGCCTCGGTGACGAGATGAAGGTACTTCGTCGTGTTGTGGCCGAGCGCCTTGACGTCGTACCCCTCCATGATGTTCAGGGCGATGGGGAGGGTCGGCCCCTGCGACCACGGCCCGCAGCCGTAGAGCTCGTAGTCTCGGTACGTGATCCTGATCGGCGCTTCCAGCCTGACCCCGAATCCGGCGATGTCGTCGTACGTCATCAGGCCACCGTTCGCCTCGCTGAAGGCCGCCAGCTCCTTCGCGATCTCGCCGGTGTAGAAGAGGTCGCGGGCAGCCTGGTAGCCGGCCTCGCGCCCGCCCTGGAGCACGCCGCTCTCATATGCCGCGACCAGCCGCCGGAACGTGGTCGCGAGATCCTTCTGGTACACCACCTCGCCCACGCCGAGCGGCCGACCGTCCTTCATGAACGCTTTTGCAGCGCCCGGCCACTCGCGGAACTTGCCCGCCTTGCCGGCCACCGCCGTCGCGAGCAGGTCGTACATCACGTAGCCGTTCTCGCAGAGGTCGATCGGGTCGGCCAGGATCTCGGCGAGGGTCATGGTGCCGTACTTCTTGAGGGCTAGCAGCCAGGAGTCCATCGCGGCCGGAGTCACGCACTGGCGGAGGTCGCGCGCCATGTTGCCGGTCTTCGGGTCGCGCACGCTGTCCACCGTCGCTGCCTTCGGCCAGCGCCCGACGCCGCTGATCGTCTGAGTGTCGCCAGACTTGACGTGGTGGAGGATGATCGGGGCCACGCCGCCGACGTTCACCAGATCCGGCAGCAGGATCCCGATGCAGATGCCAGCGGTGACGCCAGCGTCGATGGCATTGCCGCCCTTGTCGAGGATGCGCTGACCTGCCAGCGCGGCGAGATGGTGGCCCGCGCTGATGGCGCCGCGCCGGCCACGCACGTTGGGACGCCGCGTCTGGCGCGGCCCATCGAACAGCTCGCTCGTATCGATCGTGCGCGTCTGGGTGATTGCCATCGTCGCATGCCTCCTCGTCGCCTGTCCCCGCTCTGTGTTCCTATGGTAGCCCGGCGCGCTCCCCCGCTCCCTCTGCCCTCTGCCCTCTCGTCGGGCTACCATCTCCCCACTCGCTGATATGGAGTGATGGTGATGCGGATAGCGGCGCTCGGGCTGGCTCACGAGACGAACACGTTCTCCAGTGTGCCGGCCTCCTACGAGATGTGGGAAATCCTGCGTGGCGACGAGATCCGCCAGAAGCACGCCACCGCCACCACCAGCATGGCCGGGATGCTGGCCGCCGGCGAGAAGCTCGGCGTGGAGGTCGTGCCGCTGCTCTTCGCCGTCACCGGGCCGATCGGCACCATCACGAAGGACGCCTTCGACCGGATCGTCGGCGAGATGATGCAACTGCTGAAAGATGGCGGTCCGTGGGACGCCGTCCTGATGGCGCAGCATGGCGCCGCCGTCTCGGAGGAGTACCCTGACGCCGACGGCGAGATCGTCCGGCGCGCCCGCGAGGTCGTCGGCCCGGACGTGCCGGTGGGCGTCACACCGGACATGCACGCCAACCTCAGCCAGAAGCTGGTCGAGCACAGCACCGTGACGGTCGTGTACAGCACCAATCCGCACCTGGACGCCAAGGAGCGCGCCGAGCAGTGCACCGAGCTGATCGTGCGGACCGTCAACGGCGAGATCCAGCCGGTCCAGGCGCTCGAGATGCCGCCGCTGGTGGTGAACATCGTCAAGCAGTTCACCGGCGAAGACCCGATGAAGTCGATCGTGGCCGGCATCCCCGAGGTGATGGCGCGGCCTGGCATCCTCTCCGCCAGCGTCGCCGAGGGGTATCCGTACGCCGACGTCGAAGAGATGGGCATGGCGTTCCTGGCCGTGAGCGACGGCGACCCGGCCGCTGCCCGCGAGGCGGCCCGCTACCTCGCCGGCCTGGCCTGGGAACGGAAGGCGGCGCTCCAGGGCGACGTGCTCTCGGTCGCCGAGGCGCTCCAGTACGCCGACGCTGCCCCGGAAGGTCCGATCGTCCTGATGGACGTCGGCGACAACATTGGCGGCGGCTCCTCGGCTGACTCGACCTACCTGCTGGCCGAGGCGAAGCGACTGGGCGTGCGGAGCTTCCTCCAGACGCTCTACGATCCCGAGGCCGTGACCGCCTGCATCGCGGCTGGCGTCGGCGCCGAGGTCACGCTGGCGGTGGGCGGCAAGACCGACAACCTGCACGGCTCGCCGGTGACTGTAAGCGGGCGGGTCCGTGCGCTTTCGGATGGCCGCTACGAGGATCCGCTTCCAACCCACGGCGGCTGGCGCTTCTTCGACGCCGGCCCGACCGCCGTCCTGGACACCGACGACGATCGCACGCTGGTTTTGAACAGTCGGCGCACCGGCAACACCAGCCTGGAGCAGCACTACTCGGTCGGCGTGGACCCGGCCCGCTTCAAGGTCGTGGTGGCGAAAGGCGTCGTCTCGCCGCGCCCGGCCTACTCGCGGATCGCGAAGGAGATCGTGCTGGTCAACACGCCCGGCGTGACCACGTCAGACCTGTCGTTCTTCACCTACCATCGGCGTCGCCACCCGCTGTACCCGTTCGAGCCGGACGCCGTCTACACATCGTGATCTTGGACGAGTGTGCCTCCTTGTCGGTCTGGCGGCACCCATCTTGCACGCCGTGTATCCGCACAAGGAGGTCGATGTGAACGTCGCGCTCTGGATCGTGCAGATCTTGCTGGCGCTGGCCTATCTCGGGTTCGGCGGCATGAAGCTGATGTTGCCTGCCGAACAGCTCGCGGCGGGCTCGCCGGTGCCGGTCACGTTCATGCGCTTCATCGGCGTCTGCGAAGTTCTCGGCGCGTTCGGCCTGATCCTGCCGTGGATGCTCGGGATCCGGCCGATGCTGACGCCACTGGCGGCGGTTGGGCTCACGATCGTCATGGTTGGCGCGGTGGTCATCACCGTGATGACGATGGGCGTCATGCCGGCGCTGCTCCCGCTGGTGCTCGGCCTGCTCGACGCGTTCGTCGCGTGGGGTCGCTGGTCGGCGCTGACGACCGTGGCGACCTCCGACGCGGGTGAGCTTGCCGCCGCTCGGTGACGCGTTCATTGTTGCGCTCGCGGGCCGGGGCGATGTGCCGCCTCGACCCGAGAGCAGCTGCTGAGCCCGTCAGGCATCGCCCGACAGCCTGCTCCGAATCGCGTCCCAGCCCGGTACGAGGTTGAGGGTCTGAGTCGTCGATCCGGCAACGGGCGCCTCCACATTCGACGGCCTCACGGGACGATCAGGTTCCGTATCGGCCGGCGTCGATGCGTGGTCCTCGGTCAGCAGCTCCAGCTTCAGCAGGCGGCTGCGGATCGCGCCGTCGTGGCGCCCGAGCTCCTGCGCCATCTCCGCGATCTGACGTCCCTCGTCGAAGAGGAGCCGAAGCTGCGCGTCTTCGTCGCGGGTCCAGCGCGCCCAGGCCCGTGGGTGCTTCTCCCTGGCCCGTTCGATGTACGACGGCAGTTTGCCTGAGCTCGCCTGAGCATCGGGTTCAGCTAGTGGAATCTGGTTCAGGTGCGCGGGATCGATCTCACCGGGGATGGCGGTGTCAGCGCCGCGCGTCGCGATTTCGGCTGCCGGTGCAGGATCGATCGACGGCTGGCGCCCCAGCAGGGTAAGCGCTTCACGGGCCGCCCCGAAGATGTCGAGATAGGTCAGATCCGGGTGTCGTCCGAGGATCTGATCGTAGCTTCTGCCGCCGGCGACCAGCCGGAGAATCGTCGCAGACCTGTCGGTGAGCATCGCAGCCTCTCCCACGCTTCGCGCATGGTAGCAGGGTTTGACGTACAGAACAAGCGTTCGCATTCTGGCAGCATGACCGACACCAGCACGCTGGGAGGTCAGCCCTACCCGTCGATCTCCTGCCAGCGCCGCGCGTCCACGAACTGCGCCAGGTGCCGCGCGTTCGTCGTCACGACGACGACCTCCTCACGCAGCTCCTCCGCAAGGAGCTGAGCCTGCGCTGCAAGAATCACATCGACGTCCAGAGCGGCGGCATCGGCTGTGGGTCTCCCGCGCCGACGTGCCTCCGCCCAGAGCTGAGCCGCCCTCAGCATCGTTCCCCGGTTGATCGGCATGAATTCGACTCGGAGGAGCAGCAGATCGAGGCGAGCGATACTGGCGACGCTGTTGAGTCGGAGCAGCTCCCGGCGTACCTCAAAGTCGCAGATCTCAGGTACGAACGGACGATCTCCACGCGCCACAAGCGCATCGAGCCAGGCATCGCATTGGACTGCCTCAGGATTGGCGAAGGGGTTCGACAGGATTCCTATTGGGCCACTGTCGAGAATCGCGATCACTCGGTTTGATCCGTCTCGGGGCACTCCGGAACGCCGTCAAGCGCCGCGAGCAGGGCTTCCAGCGTCTCACGATGCTCGATCGGGTCTCCCGTGCGGCGCTCGGCGAGGCCGGCGAGCGTCCGACGGATTCGTTCCTCTCGAATCTCCGGAGTCTCATGCAGCAGGAAGCCAACCGGCACGACGGACATCGTGTAATCTCGATCCAATCGGGCCAGCATCTCCTCGTGCATCAGCGCATCGAGCTCGTCTGGTTCGCTCTGCTGGTCCTCATCGAGCGCGGCTAGCGTCCGGCGAATGCGCTCGTCGCGCTCCTCGGGCGTTTCGTGGAGCTTGAACCCGGGTGGTGTCACCCGCATGCTGGTGTCTGTGACTGTCTCGACATCATCACGTACATCCATCTGACGTCACCTCCCTTCGCGCGCTCAGTTGGCACGCACCGTTAGCACGCTGCGGCTCACAGAAGATGATACCGCCTGACACAGGCACCCGAGCGTTCGTCGGCCCACCTTGCCGCGGAGTGCCGGGGCGGCTACCGTCTCTCTCGTGACCCCGCTTCCGCTCTGGCGCCAAACATCTCGGCCCGACAGCGCGTGACTGCCTCAGGACTGCCCATGCGCCCGACCGATGCCGTCACCGTGGTCGCCGTGCACGGAAACGGCGGCGGTGCGCACCGGTTCGCGCGTGCCGTGCCGCTCATGCCGCCGGACGTCCGACTGGAAGCCGTCACGCTGCCCGGCTTCGCGGACCGGCCAGCCGACCCGGCCATCACGTCGCTGGCCGGCTTCGCCGACGCCCTGGCCGCCCTGGTCGGCGAGTATCCGCGTCCGCGCGTCGTCCTGGGCCACGGGATCGGCGGCTCGGTCGCGCTGGAGCTGGTGCAGGACCGCCAGCAGCTGGTGGACGGCCTGATCCTGCACGCGCCGGTCGGCGCCCGCCTCGACAAACGCCTCTTCCCCCGCCTGATGGCGATACCCGGTGCGCGCGCACTCGGCAAGCGCCTGTTCGCCGCGCGTGCGCTCCGTCCGCTCTTCCGCCGCCTGCTGTTCTCGCGCGCGATACCACGTGCCTATCTTGACCGTTTCTTCGAGGAGTACGGACAGTGCTCGGTGTTTAGCCAGATGTTCGACTCGATCACGCCGACGTGGTTTCGCGGTCTTCGCCCGGTCGAATTGCCGTCAGCCCTGCTCTGGGGTGAGGACGAGCGGCTGCTGACCGTGGACCAGCTCGACGATTATCGCCGCCTCCTGCCTGGGGCGGTGATTCGGCGCGTGCCGGGCTGGGGCCACTTCCCGATGATCGAGCAGCCGGAGAGCTACGCCGAGGAGGTCGCGGCGCTCGCGCGTGCCATCGTCCTGGGTGGGCAGCCGTCGTGAGCGCCACTTTCAGCAATGCCCGCTGGGTCGTGCTCGGGTCCGGGCGCTCCGCGAACCTGGGCGTCGGGAACAAGGCCCGCCTGCTCGACCTGGCGGCGCGGGCCGGCCTGCCGGTGCCGGCCGGCGTCATCGTGCTGGACGACGCCTGGCACGATGCCCTCAGCCTCGGTCATCTCAGGCGCGATTCGTCCGTTGGCGCAGCCGGTGGCGGGTGTGCTGTCGCCGTCGCCGACCCCACCCGCCTCCTCGCCCAGCTCGACCTGCCGGCCTTCGCGCGCCCGATCGCCGTGCGCTCGGCGTTCGCACTCGAGGACGCTCCCAGCCAGTCCTTGGCCGGCTACTTCACCAGCCTGCTGCACGTGGACCCGCGCGACGACGACGCGCTGACGGCCGCCCTGGCCACGGTCTGGGGCTCCGCCGAGCGTGCCTCTGGCACCTTCCGCCGCGACATTCTGCTGCTCCAGATGGTCTCGGCGCGCTGGGCTGGCGTCGCGTTCAGCGAGCAGGAGCACGAGGACGACCTCGTCAACGTGGCCGAGGGCACCGCCGACCGTCTCGTCTCCGGCGAGGTAGCCGGCGAGACGCTGCTCCTGCCGAAGCTCAGACCGTGGGAGCGGCCGCCCGGCGCCGCCAGCCTCGTCCCCGCGTATCCGTTCGCGACGCGGCTCCAGCGCCTCCTCCGCGATCTGCGGCGCGTGTTCGGGCCGGGCGACTGGGACGTCGAGTGGGCCGACGACGGCGACCGCTGCTGGTTGATCCAGCTCCGGCCGGTGACCCGCCCGACCCGCCGCGACGAGGCGTTCACGCTCGCCAACCACAAGGAGATTCTGCCGGAGCTGCCGTCTCGCTTCATGGCGAGCCTCGTCGAGTCGTGCGCCGACCGCCTGTTCGCGAACTATCGCCACTTCGACACGTCGCTCCCGGCCCATCGCCCGTTCATCGAGTCGTTTCTGGGCCGACCGTACATCAACCTGTCGCTGCTGAGCGAGATGATGCGCGTCTTCGGGCTGCCGACCAGGCTGGTGACGGACTCGATTGGCGGCGCGGCCATCCGCGCTGCCGGCCCGAACCCACGCCGCCTGCTGCGGAAGGCGCCGATCCTGGCTCGGATGGGCATGGCGCAGCTCACCGCCGTCGAGTCCGCGCGCCACCGCATCGACGAGATCCTGGCGCGTGCCGAGCGCCCCGGCGACTCGTTCGCGGAGTGCGTCGAGACGCTGGCCTGGCTCTATACCGCGCTGGTCGGCGGCATGATGTCGCTGACGGCGGCGATGAGCGGTCCGCTGGCCGCGCTGCGGGCCGTCGGCGTTCTGGAGGAGCATTCGAGCCGCCATCGGACCGTGGCGACTGCCATCTACGACGACCTGGGGCCATTGCGTACGCTCGTTCAGTCCCGGCCGGAGCTGCTCGCCTGCGTCCGGCGTGGCGAGGCGCCCGCCGACCCCCAGTTTCAGGCGCTCTGGCGGTGCTACCTCGACCGACACGGCCATCGCGGCATCTTCGAGAGCGACATCGCCCGCCCCCGCTTTCGCGAGGAGCCCGCCCCGTTGCTGGCCGCCATCGCCCATCCCGAGTCAGCCCGCCCGGCTCGGCCGCCGCGCACCCTCGTCGGGACGGGAGTGCTGCTGCTCTGGTGGCAGTCCAGCCGGGCGATGCGCGCTCGCGAACGTCTCCGCTCCGCCGCGATGGTCGCTTTCGAGCGTGTGCGGGGCCGTCTCCTGACGCTGGCGGACGACGCTGTCGCGCGGGGCGCCCTGCCATCGCGTGACGCCCTGTGGATGCTCGACGTGGCCGAGGTCTGCCAGCTCGACGCCGGCTGGCAGCCCGACCCGGACTTCTTCCAGGAGCGCGCCGCCGAGATCGCCCATCTCGGCGAGTACCATCTGCCAGACTTGATTCATCGCTCTGACGACCTGGAGGCGTATCGCGCCGGTCGGGAGACTGCCGACGCCAGCAGCCGGGTCCGGGGTCTGAGCTTGACCAGCGGCGACGTTCAGGGCCGTGCCTGGGTGCTGTCCGAGCCGAGCACCGCGCTCCCGCCCGGTTTCGAGTCGCGTACCACCGTGCTGGTCGCGCGGTCGGTGGACGCCGGCTGGATCCCGACGTTCGGGCTGGTCGCCGGCGTCGTCGTGGAGACGGGCGGCGATCTGTCGCACGGCTCGATCGTCTTGCGGGAGATCGGATTGCCGGCGATCACCAACGCGCACGGCGCCACGCGCAGCTTCCAGAGCGGGGATCGGATCTGGCTGCGGGCCGCCAGTGGCGTCGCCGAGCGCCTGCCTCCGTTCCCCGATTCGCCCGAGACTGGTCCGTCCGACGCTGCTCGGGTCGAGCCTGCCGACAGGTAGACTCCCCTTTGATACGACGTGGGGAGGTTCGAAGATGGCCGACGCGCTCACGAGCAAGCACTGTGTCCCCTGCGAGGGCGGTATCCCGGCGCTGACCCCGGCCGAGATCGCGCCGCTGCTGGCCCAGCTGGACGGCTGGACCGTGCAGGACGGCAACAAGGTGACCAAGAGCTACACGTTCCCGGACTTCGTCCAGGCGCTGGCGTTCGTCAACCGGGCCGGCGCGGTCGCCGAGGAGGAGGGCCATCACCCGGACCTGTTCCTGACCTGGGGCAAGGTCGGCGTCGAGCTGACGACCCACGCCATCGGCGGCCTCAGCGAGAACGACTTCATCCTGGCAGCGAAACTCGACGAAGTGCTGTCCGCCACCTGAAGACCGGCCAGGACGTCGAACGGCCCCGCGCACCGGCGGGGCCGTCTGGTGACTGGTGGGCGATCTGGGACTCGAACCCGGGACCTCACGGATGTGAACCGTGCGCTCTAACCAACTGAGCTAATCGCCCAACGTGGTAGACAGTATACGGCCTGTCCGCGCGCAGGGCAACGCCGTTAGAGCTGCAGAGCTGCAGGGTGTGCGTCAGATCTTTGGGGGCGCGATGAATCGCGCCGTACCGGGACGCTTCCTTGTACGGGCGCGATTCATCGCGCCCAATCTGCACGCCATGGACTGAAGTCCACGTCTACCGCTGGACCGTCGCTACGCGACGGGGGGCAGGGGAGGTCGTATTGCCGCCCCTTCGAGCGCGGCGGTATGGTTTCCTCCACATCGTGAGCTCGACGAAACATCAACTACGTCGACATTGGGCATCGCAGGAGGGGCACTGATGGCTGCTGACGACCAGGGCTATGCCGAGCCGTTTCGACGCATTCAGCCGGAGGAGGCGCGGTCGCTGATCGACGGTGGTCAGGTGACCGTCGTGGACGTGCGCGAGCCGTGGGAGTACCAGAACGACCACATCGCGGGCGCCAGGCTGATCCCGCTGGCGCGCATCATCGGCAACCCGGCCGTGATCGACGTGGACAACGTGGTGTTCGTCTGCGAGGTCGGCCAGCGTAGCGGCGTGGCAGCTGAGGTGGCGGCGTCACTGGGCTACGAGAACCTGTACAACCTCGAAGGCGGGATGAGCGCCTGGCGCACACACGGCTACCCGGTCGAGAAGTAGCAGGGGGCCGGCAGGGCGACCGTCAAGGCGTCCGCGGGCTGAAGCCCATGTCTACAGTCATCTCGTCGTGCTGCGAAAGGTTGGCGTGCTTCGGCGTCGCAGAGCGACGCCATGACTGTAGGCGGGGCTTTCAAGCCCCGACGACAGGAGACCGGTGCCGTCCCCGCCCTGTCTATCCCGACGAGCCACCGGAGCCTGTCGACCTGCCCGCCGCCTCGGCAGCCGATCTGACGGCGCGCGCCGTCAGATCGGCGCAGTAGCGCTGGTCGGGCGGGAGCCCGTCCTCCAGGGCGCGCAGGATGGTTGGGCTATCCAATCGCGACACCTCGGCCAGGGTCAGGCCGCGCACCAGCTCGGTCGCGATGCTGCCGGCGATGATGCATCCGCCGCAGCCGAACGCTCGAAAGCGCGCCTCGGTCACGACCCGGCGACCGTCTCGGTCACAGCCGAGCTTCAGGTAGACCGTCACCAGCGTGTCCGTGGCCGGCTCGTCCACCCGTCCAACGCCGTTCGCATCGGCCAGCTTCCCGAGGTTGCGCGGGTGCTCCAGGTGCTCGGCGGCCACCGCCCCGTACACGACCCCGCCACCATCTGTCGTCGTCCCCATCGCCATGTCCTACGCGTCCTCTCGTGTCGGTGGACGACGCTACTCGCTACTCGCTACTCGCTACTCGCCACTCGCTACTCAGTTCCGCATCGTCTCCAGCCGCTCCACCAGCGCCAACTGCTCACGAACCGTGCCCGCGTCGTGGATCTCGGCGGCGTTCAGCAGGTAGTGCTCGAAGTCGGCGCGGGCGCGGCGCAAGTTGCCGGCCCGCATGTTCGCCATGCCGCGGTCGCGGTACTCCGAGCTGGCGCCCGGCTGGGTCAGCAGCATCAGGTCGATGGTGCGCACGACGCGCCGCCAGTCCTCCTGGCTGGAGTAGATGCCCTTCAAGTTGTTCAGCATCCGGAACACGATCTGGCGGGTGCTGACCGGCGCCAGCATCGCCTGGGTGAACCGCGCGGACGGACCGTACAGGCCACGAAGGCGAGCCGCGCAATCGGCGTCGGTCAGCACGGCGCCGTCCGCGAACGGATCGACCACGACCGGCATGGCTTGATCGCGCAGCCGCACCAGGAAGTGGCCGGGCATCCCCACCCCCTCCAACGGCAGATCCAGGCGCTGGCCAATGGCGAGGTACAGCGCCGAGAGCGAGATCGGGATGCCCAGGCGACGGTTCAACACCTCGTTCAGGTAGCTGTTGCGGGGATCGTAATAAGCGTCGGCGTTGCCGTGGAACCCCAGCTCGGCGTGGAGGACGCCGGCCATCACGCGCACCACGTCGTCCGGTTGACGGCTGCCGCCCAGCCGGCGCAGCACCACGTCTGCCAGGCCGTCCAGCAGGATCATGGCGCCGTCCACGTCCAGGTCCGGGTACTCGACGGCCGCCAGCAGGAGCGCCGCCCGGTCGAGCGGCAGCTCCTCGTCGTCAAGCAGCATCAGCTCGGCGAAGGCGTCGGCCGGTTCCATGCCCACCCTCCTGACCGCCTCATGAGGGGTGCTCTAGCCGTTCCCCTGGAGGTACCGCCGGAACGTGTCCGCCAGCACGACCGGGTCCTCCAGGAAGTACGGGGTCTTCTGCCCCTGGAGGTTGATCTTTGCGCGGATCAGCGTTGGTCCGGGGGTGGTCTTCGCCTCGTCCAGCGCCTTGCGAAGATCGTCTACCGTGCTGACCTCGTCGGAGCGCATTCCGCACGCCTTCGCCACGCCGGCGAAATCGGTGGTGTGGGCGGCCGTCGGCTGGTGGCCCGTCGAGCCGTAGGTGCCGTTGTCCAGGATCACCAGCACCAGCTTCTCCGGCTTCAGCATCCCGATGGTGCTGAGCACCGAGAACCCCATCAGCAGGCCGCCATCGCCCTCGATGGTGACGATCTTCTCGAATTTCGACTCGGCCAGACCGATCGCCAGCCCGAGGCCGATGGCCGGCGGCAGCCCCATCGAGTCCAGGATGTGCAGGTGGTTCGGCTTGTAGCCGACCGCTGCCACCATCTCGCGGATCGCGGCCCCGACGTTCACCACGATCGGCTCGTTCGGGAACGCCGCGTCGACGGCGACCAGGGCGTCCGTGCGCGTCATCTCGGTCACGGTCAGCCCCCCATCAGGTTGATCAGCAGCATCACCGGCCGATGGGTAATGCGGCTGTAGTCGTACGCCTTCTGGACGGTCGGCGCCCACTGCGCGATCGGCGTGCGGCCGTCCAGGTCGAAATAGCGGACGTCCGCCGCGTTCAAGACGTCCGGGACGCGGTCGCAGATCGTGTGGATCATCGAGTTGTACTCGTTGAGACCGCCCCGCCGGGACACGATGTAGAACTGCGGGATGTGGTACGCCATCGGGAAGGTGGTGAGCGCGGTCAACAGGTTGCCGATGCCGTTGTCCTGGATGATCGCGACGGCCCGGCTGCCGGCCAGCTCCAGCCCGGCCAGGATACCGACGCCTTCTTCTTCGCGCGGGATCGGGAAGGTGGTGGTGTTCGGGCGCGCCAGCATGTGGTTGATGATCTCGGTCAGGGTGCTGCTCGGCAGGTGCAGCACGTAGCGTGGGTCGATCGCTTCCAGGCCGTCGATGATCGCACGGCTGCGCTCGTCGGGCTCGGGCATCAGCTCCGCCTCACTTCGATTCTCCACAGAGATCGACCGGCCAGATCCTCGCAAGATCGTGACCCGCCCGGCCGACCGCATTATAGGTCCGTCCCCAGGAAGGTCGTCGCCATCGTTACACTGGTCGGATTTGAGTGAAAACGGCGTCCAGGTCGCGGTTGGAGCGGTCAGCACAGACGCAACAGCACCAGGACGCGCGCTCAGCAGAACGGACACAGGTATGGACAGGCCACGCATTCTCCTCGTCGACGACGACCGACGCGTTCGGCAGCTGGTCGGACTGACGCTGCCCTCCGAGGAGTACGAGCTGTCCTTCGCCGAGGACGGCGCCGGTGCCTTGCGGGCCGCCCACAGCCTCCACCCGGACCTGATCCTGCTCGACTACGCGATGCCCGGCCTCCACGGCGTCGAGGTCTGCGCCGCCATCCGCTCTGACCCTGAGACCGCCGAGACGCCGATCGTGATGCTCACCGGCTACGGCGACGACGAGACTCGCGAGCGCGCCGAGACGGCTGGCGCAAACGGCTTCTTGACCAAGCCGTTCAGCCCGCTGGCGCTGGAGCAGACGATCCGGACTCTGCTGGAGGCCAACCGTCTGCACGCACCGGACCTTGTGGACCTTCGGACGGTGGCGCAGTCCGACCCCGGTGCCGCTTCGATCGCATCGCCTACGCGGACGGCTCGCACGGCGATGGTCCTGTCCGACGAGCCCGAGACAGCGGATCTGTTCGCGCCGACGACAACACCCGCGATTCCCGACCTCGAACGCTCGCTGGGCACGGTTCGCCAGCGCTACGGCGACCTGCGCGACACGTTCCTCTCGACCATCGAGGCGCTGGCGACGGCGCTCGAGCTGCGCGGCGCCGAGACTGAGGGCCACGCCCAGCGGGTCAGCCTGTACACCGTCGCGGCGGCCCGGCGGCTGGGCGTACCGGCCGACGAGCTGGAGCAGATGCGCTGGGGAGCGATCCTCCACGACGTCGGCATGATCGCGGTGCCGGACGTGATCTTGATGAAGCCCGGCCAGCTGCACCCGGGCGAGTGGGCGCTGGTTCGGATGCACCCGGAGCACGGCGTGCGGCTGCTCCAGCACGTGCCGGGCCTCGGCGCGGCGCTCGCCATCGTCCGCTTCCATCACGAGCGCTTCGACGGTGCGGGCTACCCGCTCGGGCTGCGGGGCACTGCCATCCCGCTCGGGGCGCGCATCTTCGCCGTCGCCGACGCGCTGGACGCCATCACGACGGGCCGGCCGTACCGCCCGGCTCGGACCTGGGAAGAGGCGCGTGTCGAGATCTTGCAGGGGCGCGGCTCGCACTTCGACCCGAGCGTGGTGGACGCGTTCCTGGAGATCTTCGACGACCTGCACGGCCTGACCGCTGCCGAGAGCCCGACCGCCTCGCCGTCCTAGCCCCCTGGGAGCGCGGCCATCCTGGCCGCCCCCGTTTGGGTCACCCCAGGGATTGGGCCGGAGACTTCGCCAGCCGACGGCCCTGCCACAGGACGAAGCGGCCAGGATGGCCGCGCTCCCAGCGAGACGATGGCAGACCGCGCGACCGGCTACACTGCGTGCGTGCGCTCGGCATCCGCACATCCTGACCTGACAGACACCGTTCCGTCCGTCCCCGTGCAGCATGGACTCCACTGGCCGACGGTGGCCCTGGCGTTCACGTCGATGTTCATTCTGATGGGGTCGCGGTCGTCGTTTGCCGTGATCTACCCCGCGATGGTCCAGGATCGCGGCTGGAGCGTCTCCGAGGTCACCAGCGCCTACTCCTCGGGGCTGGTGGTGTACGCGCTGCTCGCGATCCTGGTGGGTGTGGGCGTGGATCGCCTCGGCACGCGCACGATGATGCTGGCCGGCGCCTCGGTGATGGCTCTCGGGCTTGCCATCGTCTCGTTCGCCTCCGAGGTCTGGCAGCTGTACGTCGGCTACGTCATGGTGGTCGGGCTTGGCTCGTGCGGAATCGGCTTCATCACCCAGATCAAGGTGTTGTCCACGCGGAACGGCGCCCGCTTCGCGACGGCGTTCGGGCTGGCGTTCATGGGGAATGGGGTCGGGTCGTTGCTGGTGAGTCCGGCCGTCCAGCTCATCATCGACGCCTCTGGCTGGCGCACCGCGACCCTGGCGTATGCGATCGTGGTGGCGGCGGTGCTGCTGCCGCTGGCGGCCTGGCTGGCGCCCGGCCCGCAGCATAAGCACGCGGCCGGCACCTCAGATGACGGGAAGAGCGAGGCACCGGGCGCGCTAAGCGTGGTCTGCTGGATCTTCCTGGTCGGGAACATGGCGCTCGGCTTCCACATGCTGGCCCCGACCCATCAGGTGGCGTACATGCTGGATCTCGGCTTCGCGGCGACCCTCTCCGCGACGGCGGCCGGCGCCTGGGGCGCGATGATGTCGGTCGGCTCGGTGGGGGGCGGCTGGCTGGTGGACAAGATCGGGCTGCGGAACGTGCTGTTCTCGGCGGTGGTGTTGTTTTCGGTTGGCACGGCCGGCCTGATCGTGAGCGCCCCGACTTCGCTCTGGCTGCTGCTGGTGTACGTGCTGCTGGGTGGCGCCGGACGAGGGCTGCTCGGGGTCTCGCTAGGGACGGCCCAGACGCGGACGTTCGCCGGGCCGAGATTGGGCCGGATGACCGGCATCCTGGACGTGGGTTTCGGGACCGGGGCGTTCCTAGGGCCGTGGGGCACCGCCGTCATCCACGACCAGTTCGGGACGTTCGCGCCGGGCTTCCTCGCCACGATCCCGGCCGCCGTCATCGGGGCGCTGTGCACGGTGGTGGCCCAGCGGATCTTCAAGCGGTAGCCCCAGCCCCGTCGCGCCGCTGCCTGGACGCCACTGATACCATTGCTCGAAGCGCGCCGCACGCTGAAATGCCCGCCGCATCCATGCGATGACAGGACTCATACGAGATGTCTTCTTGACGGTCCCAACACCCATCTTCCGGTCGTTGAATTGGCGAGGGGCACCGTCATTGACAGCGAATGCAGTAAGCCACCATGCCGCTAACACGGACTTCGGTCCTCTGCAACGGCATGGAACACGTCTTTCACCAAGAGTGACCCTCTTCAGCGACCATGCCAAAGGGCACTTGCCGTGACGACTGGTGACCCAGAGAGCGTCCCCTTTCCACCTGGCGGATGGGGTGGTCTTGGAGCCATCGCCGGCGTGGGCAGTGTGGCAACGACAATTCTCTTGATCTTCATGACAAGCTATCTCCACGTCACAATGGAAAACTGGGGTACAATCGGCATCCTTGCCGGGCTACTTCATTCCCTTTTTCAAGCAGTTGGTCTCTTTGCCGTGCCGATAGGAATCTGCACAGCCGTAATGCGCATTGCAGAGCGCCGTTTCGGCGCAACTCCACCGGACGTCAAGCTGGTGACCCGCGTCGCGGTCATCCTCTATGTTGTGCATCTGCCGCTGCTTCTCATCTTGTGGCTACTCACTGGACTAACTCGATGGCCATGGTACTGAACGCGATTCGCTCCGCGTGCCTGTGCCCGCTGGGACTGGGCTGACACTTCCAGCGAACTGTAGGAAGCTTGAACCGTCCTCCGGAGTGTCATCCCGAACCGGAGCGAGCTTGCGAGCGCAGGGAGGGATCTCACGCTGACCAGATCGTGAGCGTGAGATCCCTCGCGGCGGTGAGTCGCGGCGAGAGCATGTGAAAGGCCGCTCGGGATGACAGGGATGTTGACGGCTCAATGCTCGCGAACGGTGACGAAGGGGCAGGTTTCCGACTGACCATCCTCGCAACTGCCCCTCCTAACCTGCCCGCCTCCACATACGACCCCCGCAAAATCTCGATGGGCCGGGACGGGTTGTCGAGGCAGGCAGGTTAGGGTGGCGAGTCGGGAAGACAGACACCTGGGAAACCTGCCCCTACAAGGAGTGTCATTCCGAAGTCGGGCCACACGGTTGCGGCGTCAGGCAGCTACCTGCGCCCGAGCTTCCAGGTGGCTCGCCTCCCCGAAGCGACACGCGAAGATGCATGATCCACGCTTCGGGTGGTGCAGCTTCGCGCAGCGCACCGAGGCCCGGCCGCGTAGTCGCACGTACAACTCGGCCGCCAGCAGCATCCCCAGCGGCGGCGCTGTCCAGTAGATCCAGAGATCGTGCCAGGCGCCGGCCGCCACCGCCGACCCGAGGCTGCGGGCCGGGTTCATGCTCATCCCAGAGAGCGGCGCCTCCAGGACGATGTACGTCATCACCAGCAGGCCAGCGCAGAGCCCCGTGTAGCGGGCCACTCGCGGCGTGTTCGATACAGTCAGGATCGCCAGCATCAGCAGGCACGAGATCGACAGCTCGGCCAGGAACGCCACGGCCGGCCCGTCCATCCCCGGCACGGTCGCGACGTGGTTGACGGCCGGGTGCTCGACCGCCTCTCGGAGTATCAGCGAGGCGGCCTGCACTCCCACGATCCCGCCCA